>CAVWOT010000032.1:0-266501 GCA_963756605.1 Bryobacterales bacterium
CTATGCCGAAGCTCAAAACAGATCCCGAGGCTAAGGTCGCTATTTTCTTACAAGCCCGGGCATCCCATTTCTTGAATATGGGCGCAGTGGTGTTTCTCCTGCTAACGGGTTACCTCCTTGCACAAAATTTCGGCGGTATTGCGGCTCACCGCTGGATCTGGGTTTCACTTGTATTTACGGTATTCGCGGCGGTTTTTGCGGTACTCGCCGGCAATCAGGAAGAGCAATTGTCTAGAACCTCAATCGTTACAGGATGGTCCAAGTTTTTTAAATTGTGGTCGGTCGAAATTACTCTTTTTTTCCACGAGTTTCGCGTTAATGGTGCTTTATTTAATGGTCGCAAAATCTTTGTGAACCCAATAACGAATTACCCGTTTGCGTGATTTCAGTCATTTCGACAGGTCGGCATTTGCGCAGCGAGCAGCAGTCTGCAAGACTTGCTTTGAAATATGGCCGTAGACTCTAACCACTATGATCACAGGGGCGGCGGCAAATACGGTATCGTTCTGTGCCTGCCCCGGGTGGTCGCGGATGAACGACTGGTTTACTTTGACCACAACAAAAACAGAGGGAGCTGGGTTATCTGGGACTTCGTCGCGGGGCAAAAGTTGGATGACAATCATTCGGCTCTGACCGGCGCCCAGATCGAAGCCGATGCCCTGTACGACGAGTTCCAATTTGGTGCAACGCGGAGGCGAATCCGACTGACTGGCGAGTCTTATCTGAACCTCCGGACAACAGCTGTATTTAGGCTAAGGGGTCCGCTGCGTTCGCCAATCGGACCCAACCCCCAGTCTGGCGTTTGGCAGGCGATGGAGCGTGGAATTAGTCCCGACAAGTCCTAGTGCTGTATCGGAAGTGAACCGGCGCGAGATGTGCATCGCGAGTGGTTTGATGTGCCCGCGCCGGTTCGCTTTCGATACAGCGACTTGAAGGAAGCCGCCCGCGTTTGCGGCGGACGCGGGCCCTATGGGATTTGAATCGGATTTGGGATTGGCGGCGTCTGGTGCGTATGGTTTCTGACATCGCAAGCGGCAGAGTGGTGATTTCTTCGTTGGTTTGCGGAGATTCCAATAGGCGGATCACGGTGAGTGCCGGGCATGTGCAAGGGTGAGGTGGGTATGGTTCGAGTGACGAGGCGCAGCGCGACTGAACGCGCTGCGGCATGGGCATGTTCCCAGATGTGGCATCTGCATGCGATGTTAAGGACCGCGACCGGAGGGAGTTCGGAGTTGGATCTGGGCAGCCGTGAGGCGCTCGACGACGTGCCTAGGCCCGCCGCATTGAGGGCAGGTCCACAGGGCGGGGGTGGCATCGGCCTTCGCGGTGCTGGGACTGTCATAGGAGGTAGCCGCGCCAAGAGAGCGGCAGCCGATCGGCCACAGGACGGTGCGCTGCCGGGTGGCCAGAAAGCCGCAGTGCCGGATGCGCACAAAGCCCTGGGGAAGCAGGTGTAACAGGAAGCGGCGCAGGAACTCTTCCACTGGCAAAGTCATCCGGCGCTTCTTGTTTTTATGTGCGGAGTCCCTCCAACGGAAGGGGAGCTTTTCATCCGCGAAGGAGACCAGTCGATGGTTGGATATGGCGACCCGGTGCGTATAGCTGCCGAGGTAGCGAAGTACATGCGCTGGGCCGCCCAAGGGACGCTTCGCGTAGACTACCCAATCGTGGCGAAATAGTTGGCGGAGCCAGGCGGAGAACGCCTGGGGTTGCGCGAGAAACGTGAGATTTCCATGAAAGCCGAGTTGGCCGCCCGCGCACGCGCGGCGGAGAGCGGCCCCGAACTTGCCACGGAAAACCCGGCCCAGTACTTGGACTGGAAGGAAGAAGGGGTAACGGGGTTTTATCCAGCGCGTGTGATCGGGAGACCATCCGCCGGCCGGGACTACACAATGGACGTGCGGGGGATGTTCCAATTTCTGATTCCAGGTGGGTAGCACACGGAAGAAGCCGATTTCCGCGCCGAGATGTTTGGGATCACGAGCGATTTCCAAAAGCGTCGCGGCGCTGGTTCGGAACAGCAGGCCGTAGACCACCTGCTTGTTTTGTAAGGCCAGGGGCGCCAGTTCGTGCGGCCGCGTAAAGACTACGTGCACGTACGACGTGGGAAGCCGCTCCCGGCTGCGTGCGGCGCGCCACTTGTCGCGCGCGTTAGCCTGACATTTAGGGCAATGCCGATGGCGGCACGCGTTGTATGAGATGGCGCGATGACCGCCGCGGGAGCACTCATCGAGATGGCCACCGCGCGCGGCTGTGCGGCAGTGCGCAATGGCGCGCAATACCTTAATATGCGCCCCAGTCAGCCACTTCCGGCTGTGCTCGATGAATTTCTCTCCCGCCGCACGGACCCGATCGGCCACCTCCAGCGGCGGCCGGTCCCTTTATGCGTGGGCGTCTTTCTTCAGCGTCGGGGACAACGGGAGCGCATCCAGGGGACTGGCGGTGGCGTTGAGATGGCGCTGGGAGAGGTGTAAGTAGATGGTGGTCTCTTCCAGATCGCGATGCCCCAACAGGATTTGCATGGTGCGCAAATCTGCCCCGGCTTCGCGCCAGTGCGTGGCGAAGCAATGCCGCCAAGTGTGCGGGTGAATTTCCTTTTGGATACCGGCCCGCTGGGCAGCGGCCTGGCCCGCTTGCCACGCCACCTGGGTGTCGATCGGATGACTAGCAGTATGCCAGCGATTGCCGGGAAATAGCCATTCGGCGGGCTGGCGCCTGAGGCCACGCCCGTGCTCCCGCAAGGCCTCCCGTAGTTTGGGGCTGAGCATGACCTCTCTATCTTTGCGGCCCTTGCCGCCTTGGACATGGATCACCCTGCGCTGGCTATCCATGTCGCTGACCTGCAGGTGTGCCCACGCCGCCCGGCGGACGCCGGTGGCGTAGAGCGTCATGCGCACAATACGGTGGAAAGGGGTGTGCGCCGCGTCGATGCGTCTAGCGACTTCCGCTTGACTCAAGATAGCCGGGAGACGCAGCACCTTCTTTGGATACGGAGTTTCGTCCGCACTCCCCGGCTTATGCAGGGTTTTCACAAAGAAGAAGCGCAAGGCCGCCAACCGTTGCGTCACCGTGTTGGGGGCCAGTTTTCGTTTGCTGAAGAGCTGTGCCTGATACTCGCGGATGTGCTCCGGGCCCAGCTCGTCCGGCCGACGCTTGAAGTAATGTGCGAAATCCTCGACGGTGCGGATGTAGGTGGTTGTTGTACTCTGAGAGTAATTGCGACGCTGGAGTTCCTCCCGCATCATTTTTCGTAAACGAGTCATAGGGACCTCCTATGACCCGACAATACTCCTGTCCAACCCGCCCGTTGGAACGTGAGCACGCGTAGCGTCCGCCGCGCGGGCGGCTTCGTTCAAGGCCGCATAACGAGGCCTCCGTGAGGCCAGACCTTTCGTTTTGGAGAGCCATTCGCGGCGTGCTCAGCCTGTCAACCCCACCTTCGGCTTCCTGCCCTATCACTTATTGGGCCAGTGTTGATTCACTTCAAAATGGCAAGCCAGTCACGCAGGACTAGTCGAGAGGATACGGTGCGCGGGGTCGGCGAGGAGGCTCGTGAAGTCGCGTAATCGAAAGTGCCTCGGCGCCGCACGTACCGAGCCATTTCTCGCCTCGGCACTTCCGATCAACGCTAGCGACATACCGGGGGGCGCGACATTTCGACGCTTCCCCAAATAGGCACCCCTACGGTCCGACTGCCACGGCTACTGTCGCCGCCCCTAAAGTAGTCGTACCGCCGATTTTAAGGTCGAGCAGGTTACCGGCCGCTAAGGAGAGATTGAGGCCAGTTACCGATCCGGCCGTCGAGCCAGCGGCAATCGTGCAGACAGCCGCGGTGCTCGCCCCATTTTGCCTCAGAGTAAAGGTTTCACTGCCGCCCTTGGGCGCCAGTTGCGAATAGCACTGCACCCCAGTGATGTGGCCACTAATCGCTACGATCTGCTCCACGCTTGCCTCGATAAGGCTTGGCGCGGATATGCCCATGAATCCGCCACTCAACACCGGGAGTCCGGCGCTGGCGAACAGGATCTGGGTTGCAGCGGCGCCGCTGGTCACTGGTGCACAGTTGGCGTTGCCGTTGGCCGCGATGCCCGTGGCGAACGTGCCGCTGGCGCACTGCGTCGGAGTGGCTGCGAGGACGCCTGCCGTGCCGGCGGTGGCCGCGGTAGTTGCGCTATTCGCCGTCAGGGCTGTGGTTGCGGTGGACGCGTTGCCGGTGATATTGATGCCGGCCGTACCGGCGCTGAGGTTGGCGGGATTCAGGTTCGTCAACCCAGAGCCGTTGCCGGACAGACTGGTTGCCGATAAAGCGCCATTCACAGTCTGGTTTCCGTTGAACGTGTTGTTGCCGTTCGTTAACGCGACACCGTTGACGGTTTGGCTGAGCGTTCCCGAACTCGGCAGGAAGCCGGAACCGGCTAATGGCGTGAATTGAGCCGTAATGATGGTTGTGCCGGCGCCCAGCACAGACGAGTCCTCGATCAAAAGGATCGCCGAGGCGCCACTCAGTGCTTGCGTGCCCAGGACCGTCGAGGCAGTGGAGAAAGTAACGCTGCCCTCCGGCACTCCCAGCGAGGAGGTCACGGTGGCCGTAAGATTGACGCCTTCACCAGCGGTGACGGGATTCTGAGAGGAAACCAGAGTCGTCATGGTTTGCGTGGAGGAGCCTGGGGTGAACTTGAATACGATGCCGCCGTTGATCGAAGCGCCACCGAAGAAAGTGGTGCCGTAGAGGTTGCCCGCGGCATCCATGACCAGCCCTCCATAGGGCTGCTCCCCATCGCCGGGCCCGCCCGCGAAGCGGTATTCCACCGTCTCGTTGCCGGAAGGACTCACCTTGAACACGGTCCCATAGGCACCGACGCCAATAGGCAGGCCGCCGTATGCGGTCGTGCCGTAGAGGTTGCCCGACGCGTCCATCACCAAGCTGTCGTAGGGTTGACTTCCGTCGTTGGGCGAGTTCCCGAAGCGATACAGTATGGTCTCCACACTGGAGGGATTCAGCTTGAACACGGTTGAAAGGCCGTAAGGACTGCCGGAGCCGACGGGGCCGCTGGAAATGGTGGTACCGTAAAGGTTACCGGACGCATCTATTATCACGCCCCCCCGAGGATTCGCGCCATCGGCACTTACGGGCATGAAGCTATGCAGTACGGTCTCATTGCTGGAACTGTCCACCTTAAACACCGTTCCGCAGCCGGCTGCCGTCGTGGTATTTGGGATCAAGCAATCTATTTCAGCGCCGCCGAAGATGGTCGTGCCGTAAAGATTGCCCGATGCGTCCATTACCAGTGTCCCGTAGGGAGCTGCCCCATCCATGGGCATGCCCGCGAAGCTGTGCAGTATGGTCTCGTTGCCGGAGCTATCCAGCTTAAACACGGTTCCGCAGCCGCCCTGGCAATTCGTCGAAGCGCCGCCATAGACGGTGGTGCCATAGAGGTTGCCCGCCGCGTCCATCACCAGGCCCGCGTAGGGATTTGCCCCATCACCGGGCGCGCCGGTGAAGCTGTGCAATATGGTTTCGTTGCCCATACTATCGAGCTTAAAAACGGCTCCGCAGCCGCCCTGGCAATTCGTCGAACTGCCGCCACCGATGGTAGTGCCATAGAGGTTGCCTTTCGAGTCCATCACGACGCCCGCGTAGGGACCCGCCCCATCGGGCGCCGCCGTGAAGGTGTACAGTGTGTTCTCGTTGCCCATACTGTCGAGCTTGAATACGGTTCCGGCGGCGGGACCGTAGGTGGTGCCATAAAGGTTGCCCTGCTGGTCCATCGCCAGCGTACTGCGGGGTTGTGTGCCAGACGGGAAATTATACAGGATGGTCTCGGTTTGCGCTTGGACAGACGGCGTGCCTACCGCCCCTAGTCCGAGCGTTAATGCGACCCCCGCGAAAAAACTAGCTTTCATTGCTGTACTCTCCTTTGTGTTGGGTTTGAATCTGGGGTCGCGTCTAAAACGTCCCCTCGCGAGATAATGGGCGAGGAGGCAGGCGATTTGTACAATACCTTGTGATAGAATCTTGCGAACGCGCGATTGGACTTGTGTCTACGTCCGCCTACAACTCCATCAGCCAGCTCATGCGCGCTTTCCGGCGGGGTGACCGGGAAGCGGGGGATGAGTTGGCCGACGTGTTCTACCCGGAGCTACGCCGCCTGGCTGCGGCTAAAATGCGGGGGGAGCGTGCCGAACATACCTGGCAGCCCACTGCTCTGGTCAACGAGCTTTATCTGGAGATGGTGAAGGTCCGGTCTCTTGGGCCGCTCTCGGATTCCGCGGACGAGCGATCCGCCTTTCTGGGCATTGCCGGCCACATGATGAAGCGGCTGCTGATCCATCACGCCCGGCCCCTGTACCGGCGCGCCCAGCATGTGGAAATTTCCGATGACGCCCTTCCCGCCGACACCCGGGGCGATGCTCTCCAGGATGTGGAGGACGGGCTATCGCGACTGGCGGCGATCGATTCCAGGCTCCGCGCCGTCGTGGAGATGAAGGTGTTCGAAGGCCTCACCGGCGACGAGATTGCCCGCCGGCTGGGCTGCTCGCGGGGAACCGTTTCCAACTGCTGGAGCTTCGCGCAGCGCTGGCTTCAGGAAGAGTGGGGCGCCGGCCGCCGGCCATGAATCACGATCAGTGGCAGGCGGCGTGGCGCATCTTCGATGCGGCGCGCTCACTCCCGCCCGGTGAGCAGCGGCCGTTTGTGGAATCGGAAAGCGCCGATCCGGAAGTGGTGCGGCGCGTGTTCGAGCTGATGGAGTCTCCGGCGGAGCCGGAGGCTCCCGAACCGGCATTGGAAGCCGTCTGCCACACGGGCACACAGATCGGCCACTACCTGGTTGGCGAGTTGGTGGGCCGCGGCGGGATGGGCGAGGTGTATGCCGCGCGCGATCTGGACCTGGCCCGGTGGCACTGAAGTTCCTCCTTCCCCGGGAAATCGGGGATCCGGCCGCGGTGAAACGGTTCGTCCGCGAGGCCAAGGCTGCCTCCGCGCTGAACCACCCGAACATCCTGACGGTCCACGAAATTATCCAGACGCCTTCGAGCCTAGCGATTGCCATGGAAATGGTCGAGGGAAGGCCGCTCAGCCATTTCCGTGGGGCCGCAGTTCCGCTCGCGCAGGCCGTGGCGTCCGTGCGGCAGGTGGCCTCCGCCCTGGCGGCCGCCCACGAAGCGGGAATCGTCCATCGCGATATCAAACCGGAGAACCTCATGCTGCGGCCGGATGGCTTCGTCAAGGTGCTGGACTTCGGCCTGGCGTATCGACCGTCGTCGCCCGCGGGTTCCAGAACCTTCTCCAGCACGCAGATGCCTGGCGGCACGTTGCGCTATATGTCACCCGAGCAACTGCGGGGCGAACCCGTCACCGGCGCGAGCGATGTGTTTTCGTTGGGGCTGGTGCTGTACGAACTCGCCGGCGGGTGCCATGCGTTCGAGTCGGAGTACGCCTGGGAGACGGCGTATGCCATCCATACGCGAAAACCTGCGCCGCCATCGGCCACTAATCCAGCCATCCCCGTCTGGCTCGACAACTTGATCCTCTCGATGCTGGCGCAGGATCCCGCGGCGCGTCCTCCGGCACGGGATCTGATGGAGCAACTGGAGCGGCCCTTTGCCGGCGCCGCGACCAGGCGGGCGCGTCGCAGATGGCGGTATCCGGCTGTGGCAGCCGCAATCGTACTCGCGGTGGGCGCCGGATTTTACGGATTGCGCCTCAAGACGCCAGCCGCAGCGGTCGTCACGCCGCGCCCGGCCATTCCTCTGACGGGGATGGATGGGGTGGAACTTTGGCCCGCCTTTTCTCCGGACGGAAAGCAGATTGTGTACGCGCGCGAAACCGGCAATGGCAAGCCGGACCTGTATCTCAAGCTGATCGGTGGCGGCCCACCGCTCCGTCTGCCGGCAACGGAATCGGGGAATTTGGACCCGGCCTGGTCTCCCGACGGGCTCGAAATCGCGTTTCGCCGGGAATACCCCGATCATGTGGGAGTGTTCATCATGGGCGCACTGGGAGGAGCGGAACGGCTCGTGGGGAACGTTTCCGAGCCGGTGAGATCGGAACGCGGGCTGACCTGGCGCCCCGACGGAAAGGCCTTGATCGTGACTGACCAGGTGCGTGCGGGAACCAGCGCCCTGTGGTCCGTTCCGCTGAATGGGAGCGCGCGGCAACGGCTGACCTCTCCACCCGACGATTACCTCGATATTGCGCCGGCGTTTTCTCGGGACGGCAAGACGCTCGCATTCATCCGGAGTGTCGGTGCGGCTGGAGACCTCTTTCTTCTGGAGAGGCCAGGCCAGGAGCGCCGCATCCCTGCCAGCCGCAACATGGATAGTCTGGCTTGGTCCGCCGACGGGCAAAGTATCTTCTTCACCACGGCTGACGTGCTTGACCGGGCAATCTTCCGTGTCAGCCGGAGCGGCGGCGATGCCGTACGCCTTTCCGGAATTGCGGCCGCCTCGCCCTTCAACATTAGTGTCGCCGGGCGGGGCGATCGCTTGGCCTTCGCCCAAAAGTTCCCCGGAACGTCGGAGATCCTGAAACTCGACACTGCGGGCAAGAAGAGTCCCCAAAAGCTGATCGCCTCCGCCGGCTTCGACACGGACCCATCGTTTTCCCCGGATGGCACGCGGATCGCGTTCGCCTCGACACGCAGCGGAAAGTCTCAGATCTGGGTGGCGATGAGCGATGGCAGCAATCCGGTTCCAGTCACGTTCTACGACGGCCCGCAATCGGGCAGCCCGCGCTGGTCGCCCGATGGCAAACAAATCGCGTTCGATCACGACTTGAAGGTAAGCTCCGGGGTCTTTGTCATGAATGCCGACGGAGGCACCCCTCGCCAATTGGTTTCCAATGCAGCGTTGCCCGAATGCTCGCCGGATGGGCAGTGGATCTACTTCAGATTCAGAACCAACCGCTCCGAATCGTGGCAGATATGGAAGGCGCCCTCCTCGGGTGGTACGCCAGTGCAGGTTACACAAAACGGTGGCTTCGAATGCTTCCCGTCGCCGGATGGCCGGTTTCTGTATTACACCAAGGATCGCGAACGCGCCGGGATTTGGAGCATGCCGGCGAATGGAGGCCAGGAGACCGAGATACCCGAACTGCGGCCAGTACTTCGCTATCGCTACTGGAGCGGAACTTCTGCCGGAATCTATTTTTTCGATCCAGGAACAGGCGGTACATCCGCCGCGCTGAAACTCTACCGCTTCGCCAAGCACCGCGTGGAACAAGTGCTGTCACCCATTCCCCCGCCGATGAACTACGTGCGGGGCTTGGCGGTGAGCCCCGACGGCCGTCAGGTGCTGTGGGCACAGCTTTCGCGCAGGATCAGCCAGATTTGGCTGATGGAGGGATTCCGGTAGGCGCGTGCACAAACCGCGTTGAGTGCAGGCCATCCCCAGTGAGAAACAGCGTTCCCGCGACGTAGAGGCTGCCATCCGGACCCAACACCATTGCCTGCGGGTTCACCGGCGCGTCGGTCATCCACGAGAGCAGGATCGATCCGGTCGGATCCATGCGGAAAGATTCCTTGAGAGCCGCCGAGATAGGCTGAGTGGTCCGGAGCTACCGCGAGTGCGCTGGCCGGGATCGAGGTTCCTAGTACGGACGACGTGCCCGCACTTGGTGCCTACGTCGAGGTCCTTCTGCTTGGCTGTCCCCAACGTCCAGAGGTAATGTCTTCATGGCTACCGATATTGCCCATTAAAGGGGTTTAGAATGAGTGCGTTAACCGTAGTTGACAAAGCGAACGAGTGGCGGCGGATGAAGAACCTGGTACTCGATTCTGTTTCATCGCCGATCACGAAGCGGGTGTACAACATGGCCCTGGATGAATTCTTCAGGTGGTACGACGCCGAGCCACGTCCCGGCTTCACCAAGGCCACGGTTTCCGCCTGGCGCGTATCTCCGGAAGAGCGCAAGCTGGGGTCGTCGTCAATAATCGTGCGCATGTCGGCGATCCGCAAGCTGGCGGTGGAGGCGACCGACAACGGCCTGCTGGCGCCGGAATGGGCCGCCGGCATCCAGCGCGTGAAGAGCGCCAAATCCATGGGCGTGCGCATGGGAAACTGGCTGTCCCAGAAGCAGGCCCAGGCGTTGCTGAACACGCCGGATATCACCACGCTGAAGGGCCTGCGCGACCGCGCCATCATCGCCGTGTTGCTGGGTTGCGGGCTGCGACGGTCCGAAGTGGCGGCGCTCACGATGGCCCACGTACAGCAGCGCGACGGGCGGTGGGTAATCCTGGATTTGGTCAGCAAACACAAACGCGTTCGTACCCTGCCAATGCCGACGTGGGTAAAGGTGGCCATCGATGCGTGGACGGCGCGCGCCGACGTAACCGACGGCCACGTGTTCCGGCCTGTGCACCGCGGAGACGAGTTGCATGGCGATCGGCTGTCGGAAAAAGTTGTGTGGCAATTGCTTGCGGCCGTACGCCGCGGCTGCCGGTGTACCGGGTATCGCGCCCCATGACCTGAGGAGAACGACAGCGAAATTATGTCGTGCCGCCGGTGGGGAGTTGGAGCAGATCCAGTTACTCCTGGGCCACGCGAGTGTCCAAACGACCGAGCGTTACCTGGGCACAAAGCAGGACCTTGTGAATGCGCCGAATGACGGGATCAAGCTCATGGTGGCGGTATAGGCTGTCCGCGCCGGCGTCCCTGCGCTTTGGACGGCACCACACTTTTTATCTACAGCATCTAATGCCTGAACATCAATTCCACCCGTTCATCTCCTAGAAACCATTATCGCTGGGTTAGTCGCGAACGCCCGTTGAGTTTCGTCGCCCGGACCAGGAAGGGTTCGACCTAAGCTAATGCCTTTATGCTTGCCTATTCTGTGCGTCCCCTCCGGTAGTCCGGATCAGCTGCCAGTATCTCGTCTAGATGCTTAAGGAGCCGTTCGCGTTCAGCAACACGGTTCTTGAACCAATCAGTTGACCAGATTCGATGGACTTGCCAGCCAAGATTTACCAATATGGCCTCGCGCAGTCGATCCCGGTCACGCGCCGACCGCCCGGAATGATACGCTGCACCGTCGCACTCGACACCCAGGAGGTAGCTGCCAGCCTTTCTCGGGTGCTTGACAGCCAAATCGATGAAGAATCCGGCGACACCCACCTGAGGAACCACATCAAACCCCATGTCTTTCAGAACCGCCCCGACAGAACGCTCAAAGTCGTTACTTGGCTGTTCCCCGCCATCATCCGCAGTATCCAGAACGCAGGAGCGCGCAAAAATGAGATACTGTTTCAACGCGCGGAGCCCCCAAGCGCTGCCGGGGCCGGCTTGGATCTTATCCGGATCGAGGGAGCTGAATACTTCCGTCCGCTTCTTTGCCCTCGTAAAGAGTACATTTAGTCTCCTGTGGCCATTAGAACCGTTGATCGGGCCAAATCGCTGATATTGGTTACCCCTCGTGTCCGGCCCGTACGTTGTCGAAATGAAGATGACGTCGCGCTCATCTCCCTGAACATTCTCTAAGTTTTTGATGAAGAATGGTTCTGACCCACCGTTCATCTTTTCCTGGTATGCGAGTGCAAAAGGTTCAAGCCTCAGGCGCTGATCCAACAACTCCTCGATAGGTTCGCCCTGCTCGAAGTTCAATGCCACAACACCCAGCGATTCATCCGGCGACTTTTCCATATGCTTCAGAATCGCATCGACCACTACGGCGGCCTCGCGGGCATTACGACTGTTCTCGAACACACCACCTTCAACCGAGTGAAACTTGACGCCGAGGTCACTCCGGTCGTGGTAAGCGGACGGAAAGATGTCCAGATTGCCCTGGTAGAACTGTTTATTCGAAAATGCTATCAGGCTGTGATGCCTCGAACGATAATGCCACCCGAAGACGCCGCACGGGCTCGTACAGGGTGCTGGCGACGTCCAGGATGCTCTCACCCTCCTCTACGACTGTTCTCGTCTGCTCATCTACCTCCGTTTCGGCGTCTAATGCGGCACGCTGGAAGAATGTCGTGGGAGGCAACTTCCCCTCCGTGCCCCACGATCTCACTCTGGTGCGTACCGTCTAGCGAGGTGATTCGCAGATTAGTTGGTGGGGCTTCACTGGGGCCCGGGAACGTGCCCCGAGCCTTCGGCCATACGACGCTCCAGCGCGCCTTGGGACCTTCGATCGTCGCGGTGAGGAAAAGGCCGCCGAATTCCTTCCCTTTTGATCGGTCCCGTATGCACGATGCTAAGTTCAGCTTGCAGTTGCCGGAGGTTGGACAGTTCCCCTTCCAATTGTTTCAGCTCGCCGTAGGAGGCCTCTCGTGCGCTGACCGACTGCGCGCGAAGAATGTCGGCGTTGAACGCAAACACGTGGCGGTTGTTCTTGAAGAGCAGATAGTATACAGCTGCAAAAACAAAAATGAGGGCAACATAGCACACAAAGATTGGGCCATCCACAGATTCCGGTCGGAGGCGATTCGCTGGAGTCCAGAATTCATTAAACGTTCCGTCGCTCACGGATAGGTTTTCCGCGGTCCTGGCGAGCTGTCTATTTCTGCAAGATGGCAGTCCGCCTTGGATTACCGGAGGCCGGCGAACTCCGCCCTGGCCTGCTGGAGGATGGGAATCTGGGGATCGGCATCTCTCCAAAGAGTCAGAAAATCCTGATACGCCTTGCGCGCCTGGACGGTGTCGCCGGTAAGGGCATAGGCTCGGCCGAGGCCGAGGTGTGCCAGCGCGCCGACCACGAAGTTCAGGACCACACCGGAGTGATCCAGAACCCTCCGGAACTCGCCGGCCGCGGCGGCGCCCTGGTGCGCCGATAGGAATGCCTGGCCCCTCAGGTATACCGAACAGAGGACGAAGTTAATGTCCGTGGCAATGTCACCCAGTTCGTCTGGCGCGGCGGCCCCCAACTCCGCAATCGCCCGAGCCGGGTTCCGGGACCCGCCCGCCAGGGCCGCCGATGCCCGGATCAGGGGCAAGTAGTCACGCTGCACGATGGTATCCTGGGGAAAGCGGCGTGCCAGGTCGCCGGCGCGCCGCGCGGCTTCGACGGAGTCGCCGGCCAGGGCCAGTGTAATGGCCGAAATGGCTTCGGCATCTTTACTGTCGGTGCGCGACAGGCCGCGCGCCGCGCGCTTGGCAAGTGCCAAGTCACCTACCAAAACGTCACGGACCGCAGCTTCCACTTGGTAGAGTGCCGCAGTCTCTTTTTCATCGGCGCGCATGGCGGCGTCCGCTGCACGGCGCGTAAGCTCTCGCGCCCTGGCAAATTGCCCTGCGTAGGCTGCAGTGTCGGATTCGAAATACAGGATGCCATCTTCGTACCCCGGCTCGGCCTCCAGCAAGGCGGCCTCCCGGTCCATCCCGGCCGGGTCATGGCTTAAGAACGCAATATCGACAAGGACGAAGCGCAGGATGGGAGCTTTGAGGTTGAGAGCCTGTGCCTTCGCGATGGTGGCCTTGGCTTCCTCTAAACGGTTCAGACTCAGGTACGCTCGGGCGAGATTGCCGTAGGCCAAGGCACTCCCAGGATTAAGACTCAGGCTCTCCCGCGCTTCTGCGAGGCCCTTGTCATAGAGCCCGAAAGAGCCGTAGACGCTGCGCAGATTACTCCGCGGAGTGGCATCACGCGGGTAGGTTGACGCCCAGGCTTCCAAGGTCCGCCGAGCCGATTCCTGGTTCCCGGTGACGAACATGGCGTAATGCGAAATAATATAGAACTTCTCGCGCTCGCTCACTCGGCCCCGCAGTTCATAGGCTTTGCTGATGTTTTTGGCCGCCCGCTCGGTCTCGCCCACATTGCTATAGTTGACCCCCAGCCGGGCGTAGGCCATGGCAAAATCCGGGTCGAGGCTGATGGCCCGCTCCAGGAGCGGGATGGCGGCGGCGGTGTCGCTTTCCACGATCAGCGCGCGATAGCCCAAGCTGTAAGCTTGCAGCGCTTCGAGCGAGCCCGTGGTGACGTTCTCGGGCGGCGCATCATAACGCGCGACGGAGGCCAGCGATTCGCCCAGCCGGGCACGTAGCCGGGCAGCCGCCTCGCCCAGGGCCTTTAACACTTGCTCCTTGCTGTTCGCGGTCACTTGTTCCTGCGCCAGCACATCCCCGCTCCGGCAGTTTAGCGCGCGCAAACCCAACACATACTGGTTTCCCAACCGGGAGATGGAACCGTCGATGGTAGCGGCGCTCGCCGTACGCTGGCAAACCTGGCGAGCGCGTTCAGCCGTAAGCGCGGCATTCTTAGGCTCGGCCATCAGTGCCAGTGTTTGCGTGACGCGCTCGTCGGAAAGCAAATTAAGGAAGGGCGACTGCTCCAGTTGCGCGGAGAGCCCCTGCCGAAGCGTGCCGTCAAACACGGGATCTCCTGTGGTATTGGCGAACTCTGCCAACACCACCGTATCTTTGTCCTTCAGCTTGGTGACCCGCCCACGCAGTTGGATGGCGCCGGCAACGAGGACCAACGACACCACCAACCCCGCCGCCAATTGCTTGGTTCGCGCACGCAGGCGCAGCGTCGCCTTACCCGTCCCGGCAGCCGTCCGGAGCGTTTCGAGGTCCGCGCGCAGGTCGAAGGCGTGCTGATAGCGCTGGTCCACCTTCTTTTCGAGCGCCTTGGAGATGATCCGTTCGAGTGCCGGCGGCACTGCCGGGTTGAGCTTGTGAGCCGGCCGGGGCGTGTCCTTGAGCAGCGCGGCAATCATGGCGGCGTTGGAGCCGCCGGAGAAGGCGGCCTGCCCGGTGGCCATCTCGTAGAGCACTGCCCCGAAACTGAACAGGTCCGAGCGCCCGTCCAGTTCCTCGGAGGTGGCCTGCTCGGGAGACATATAGCCGAGAGTTCCCACAATCAAGCCGGGACTTGTCAACGACGCGGGAGCGGCGTCCAGAGTATCGGTCGGACGGGTGCTGGCGCGCCGGCCGGCTTTGCCCGGCATGACCTTGGCCAAGCCGAAATCCAGGACTTTGGCGTGTCCGCGCGAGGTGACGAAAATGTTTGCCGGCTTGATATCCCGGTGGATGATGCCAGCTGCGTGGGCGGCTTCCATGGCGTCCGCGATCTCAATGGCCAGCCCCAACAGCGGCAGCAGTTCCATCGGCCGTCCGGCGATCCGGTGGCGCAAGCTCTGACCTTCCAGGTATTCCATGGCGATGAAGGTCTCGCCCTCAAATTCGCCGATGTCGTATATCGTGCAGATATTGGGATGATTGAGGGCGGAAGCAGCTTGCGCCTCGCGCTGAAAGCGGGCAAGCGCGACGGGACTGTCGGCCACGGATTCCGGTAAGAGTTTGAGGGCCACAAAGCGGTGGAGGCGGCTGTCCTCGGCCTGGTAGACCACACCCATACCACCGGCTCCGATCTCGCGCACGATCTGGTAGGGACCGATGTGGCGGCCGATGGGCGCTGCAGGCAATATTTCCTGAAGGGCCCCCGGCACGTAATCGCCGGCGACTTCCGAAAGGAAGCTGCTCGACTGCTGTGCGGAGTCGAGCAAGGAGAGCACCTCCCGGCCGAGTCCCTCGTCGTCGCCGCAAGCAGCGTGGACGTACGGCGCGCGCTCACCAGGCGGAAGATCGAGCGCAGCCTGGAAGATCTCCTTACATTTCCGCCATCGTTCGGTATCCATGGCCGCGCCTCTCGCCGATCACGCTGAAGCCAGTTCCCGATAGAGCCAAGCCTTCGCCATGGCCCACTCGCGCTTGACCGTGGGCGCCGAGATGCCCATCGCTTCCGCGGTTTCCGCCACCGAGAGGCCGCCGAAAAAGCGCATCTCAACCACCTTGGCTTGCTGCGGATCCAGCTGCTCCAGCCGGGTGAGCGCTTCGTCGATTACCACCAGATCCGAGGCGCGGTCGCTGCTCACCACCAGACCTTCGTCGAGCGTGGTGTGATGCATCCCGCCGCCGCGTTTGTGGCGCACCCGCTGCTTGGCATAGTCCAGAAGAATGCGGCGCATCAACTGCGCGGCCACACCAAAGAAATGCGCGCGGTTCTGCCAAGCGACTCCGCGCTGATCCACCAGCTTCAGGTAGGCTTCGTGGACTAAGGCCGTCGGCTGGAGCGTATGGCCGGGGCGTTCATTCCGAAGCTGCCCGCCGGCGATGCGTTTCAGCTCCTGATAAACCAGGGGCGTTAGCTCATCCACCACTGCCCGGTTGCCCCCGCGAAGCTCCAGCAGCAATTGCGTGACTTGATCCGACGCCATGAACGGCCTCAGCAGGAGTATACCTCGATTCATTCCGCAGAGCCGGCCGTTCAGATCACCGCCGTGCAACTCTTCGAGAATTCTTGATCCCGTTTTCCGCGCCGTGTCGCGTTAATGGGTGTGAGCGGTCAACGCTCCACAAAAGGAGATTACGACGATGAAATTCACTGCTGCGTGCGCTGCCCTGTTTACGGCCTCCATGGCCATGGCTCAAGTCATGATCCCGGACGGCACCAAGATCCGCCTCCGCCTCGAAGAGAACCTCTCCTCGGCCACCGCGGACCTCGGCCAGGTGGTCGACTTTGCCGTCACCCAGGAGGTCCGCGTGGGCGACGCCATCGTGATTGCCAACGGCGCGCGCGCCACCGGCAATATCATCAAGGTCGAACACCGCCGCAGCATGGGACGCGCCGGTTACCTGGACTTCTCCATCGAGCGCGTGCAACTGGTCGACGGCAACTGGCTCAACGTCCGCTATACCCCGGAAAAGAACCACGGCAAGGGTGACGGCGCCGCCGCCGGCGTAACCACCGGGATCCTGGCGGTGGTCTTCTGGCCGGCCGCCCCGCTGGGCCTGCTGATCAAAGGCCACGATGTGGAGATCAACAAGGGACGCATCTATGACGTGTTCTCCGACGACAGTGTCTATGTGGCGGCGGCCGTGGCCGCCAGCACGCCGTTGATGACGCGCGCGCTGCCGCAAGCTCCCGCCATGATGCTGCGCCAAGCCAACGGCGCGCCGGTGATGAACGGCGGGCTGCCGCCGGGAGTGAATGCGGCGGCGAATCCGGTAGTGGTGAGCAACGTTTCCATGCTGAACACGGCGCCCGTCCCGGCCGCGGTGGATGCGCCGGGCGGATCCGCCACCTTGACGGTGAACGCCAACGCACCAGGCGCGGATATCGAAGTGGACGGAATGTTTGTAGGCAACGCACCGACTACCCTGCAACTGGCCACCGGAGTCCACAAACTGGTGCTGCGGCAGGGTCATGCGGTGTGGCAGCGGGACATACAAATCACCGGCGGTGCGGTGACCATCAACGCGAGTCTGCGGACGGTTGCGCACTAAACAGAGTTTCTAAACCGTGGCAGCGGGCCGGGAGCGCCTCATGCGCTCCCGGTTTTTTAGGATGGCGGATTCAGGCCAAGTGTCTGGGGCGTTCCGGATAGCCGTAAGGCCCCCGCCTCCCGCGCAATCAGCCCAAAGCCAGCCTGCTGCGCCCGACGTTCGATCTGCGCGAGCCGCGCCCGGCTAGCGACACTTCGGCCGCCGTGTATGCCAATTTCAGCAAGAGCCAATCCCGCCTCAAGTTGCATTCCTGTCATACGATACTTAGCAGCCTCAGCCAGACTAGTATTGAGAATCCGCTCCGCCTCCTCCGGTTTTCCAACCGCGGCACGCACACGCGCGGCCGAGATCGCCGCACTCAGCCGCACCGCGGGGTCACCCGAACTAATCAAAAGTGATCGGCCTTCTTCAATCGCCGCCAAGGCATCCTGCGGCTTCTGCTCCGCCAGCAGCGCCTCTGCCAGCACAGTGTAAGCCGAAGCAGAGTCGTCATTTTGTTTGGCATCCCGAAGCATTACCGCGGCATCCCGTGCCAGCTTCCCGGCCGCGGCTGGATCGCCTTCTTCTGTTGAAAGAGCGGCCAATACGATGTTGACTTTGGCGGCACTGGTCTTTTCGCCGAACTGCTTCGCCAGGCCCATGGCCTCCTCTTCGTTTTTCCGCGACAGCGGCAAGTTCCCTTCATCGTAGAGAACTTGCCCCAACCCAATGAGGGCATACATGAGTTGTTCCTGGTTATTCAGGGTCCTGCAAATCCCCGCCGACTCCTCGTATTGCTTCGCAGCTTCCCGCAGCTCACCCAGCCTGCGCAGCACCATGCCCAAATTGTTCAGATTGATGGGGCCGGAGCTCACCGCTCCCAACTGTTGCCGGAGTGCAATCGATTCCTCATATTTGGTGCGAGCGCCTGGCAGGTCCCCCTCGAAGTAAAACAGATTCCCGATGTTACCCAGAATGACGGCCTCCGCCATGCGGTTGCCGATCTCACGGGCGATGGCCAGCGATTCCTCGCGCATCTTCCGCGATGCGGCGAGATCTCCCTGGTCCGCAACGGCACTGGCGAGATTATTGAGAGCGCTGACCGAATGCCGTCTATCGCCGATCTCACGATAAATGCTTAGTGCGCCCTGGTAGCACTGCCGGGCCTTCTCAAAGTCACCCAGGCCGTACGGAATGTTGCCCAGGTTGTTGAGCGCGGCAGCCACGCCGGCCTTGTCTCCGCTGCGCTGGTACAGTTGGCGGGCTTCGTCTAGAAAGGCGGCGGCTTTTTGCCTTTCGCCGAGGCTCGCCATGGCCCCGCCCTGCAAAATGCGCGCGCGCGCCAGCAGCAGTTGCGCGCCCTCGGCTTGCGCCTTCAGAGCGGCCCTGGCGGCAGCCGCCTGCTCGCCTTGGAAGTCGCTCAGCGAGGTGGCCGCGTTGGCCTCTGCCAGGTCGATGTGCGGATCGTCGCCTGCCGGAGGCGGCAGCTTGCGAAGCTGGCCCACGGTAGCCAGCGCCTCCTTAGCTTTGCCCGTGGAAATCTGCGCGCTAGCCAGCCGCAATCCATAGTTCAGGTTATCCGGAAAGAAATCCCAGAGCGCGTGGTAAATCTCGATTGCCCTGGGCCATTCATGCATCAATTCCCGGTAACGGCCCTCCACCGAAAGACGATCCTCGCGCGAGAGACCGCCCGAGAGTTCGAAAGCCTTCCGCGCCTCCGCCTGCGCTTGGGCGTCGAAACCCAAACCGGACCAAGCTGCCGCCAGTTCCGTGTGTGCCAAAGGGAAGTCCGGATTGGCGGCGACCGCCTTGGCCAACAGATGCCGCGCCGCCAGGTTATCCGCCTGGCGCAATTTTTCCAATCCCTCGGCATAGTATTTCAATGCTTCGGGATTCGACGGCTGTGCCGCGCTCACCGCTGCAGCTTCGCGCGGCGAAACCGCCTCGATGCCGAGCCGGGCGCGCAGGCCGGCGCCTACGCGCGTCACCAGGGCCGATAAGTTCGCCCGGTTCCCTGTCTCAGAAATGGAAGTCGTCATACCGCCGCGCGCCGCGTCTTGCAGATTCAAATCGAGGCGGATTTGGCCGTCCGCGGGTTGCACCAGGTAGGAGCCCAGGACCACGTCATCGGCGCCCAGGTATCGGCGAATCCGGGCCAGGGTCGCCTTGCCGTAGGCGGAGGCATCCGGCAGGGCCAGATCTTTTTTCATGCGGGCGATTTCTTCGCCGGGGATGGCGCGCAGCTTTTCACCCGCGGCCAGCGTGTTGGTCAGCATCTCCGCGAGCGCCGTGGAAAGCCATGGCTCCGCCCGACCCCCCAAATCCTTGAAGCCCAGCACCGCGATGGCGGGACGCGCCGGCGTACGCACCGCGCCGAACCACCTCCCAGCGAGTATCCCGCCCGCCAGCGTCAACACCAGCAACACAACCGCGATGGCCTCCGTCCGGCGGCGCTTAATGAGCTTTGCAGCGCGATAGCGCAACGTGCGCGGACGCGCGATCACCGGCTTCCCTTCGAGATGCCGGAGGATGTCGGCCGAGAAATCCTCCACGGAAAGATATCTGCGGGAGGGCTCCTTGCACATGGCCATCAACACGATGTTGTCCAGATCGCCGGATAGATCGTGGCGCAGCCGTTGTGCGCTGGTTTCCCCTGCGGCGCGATCGCTCGTAGCCTCTGCGGGATTGTCGGCCAGAGCTACGGCGGCGCTGGGCTTGGGCGGCTCCTCGTGGCAAACGGCGCGCTCGAGATCCGCGGCCGATCCCGTGCTGGAGCCATACGGATAGTGGCCGGTCAGCAGTTCGTAAAGTAGCACGCCCAGCGCATAGACATCGCTGGCCGGCCCGATCTCTTCACCGCGTATCTGCTCGGGACTGGCGTACTCCGGAGTCATGGCGCGTTGCCCGGTGAGGGTAAGATCCCGCGCATCCGCATCCCGCAGCAGTTTGGCAATACCAAAATCGAGCAGCTTCGGTTGACCTTCCGCGGTAGCGAGAATGTTCCCAGGCTTGAGGTCGCGGTGCACAATCAACTTCCGATGCGCGTACGTGACAGCCTCGCACACCTTGCGAAACAGGTCCAGCCGCTCGCGAGTCGGCAGGCCGTGAGACGCGCAATATGCGTCAATGCGCACGCCTTCCACATACTCCATGACCAGATATGGCAGCCCGTCCTGGGTTATGCCCCCGTCGAGCAGCCGGGCAATGGCCGGATGGTCGAGATTTGCCAGCACCTGCCGCTCGCGCCGGAATCGGGGCAGCAGTTCCGCCACGTTCATTTCCGGCCGCACCAGCTTGACGGCCACCCGCTGCTGATACTGCTCATCGCAGCGTTCCGCCTCGTAGACGGCTCCCATGCCGCCCCGGCCGATGAGCCGCACCAGGCGGTAAGATCCCATGCGGCGCCCCACCAGGGGGTCAGCCAGGGGGGCAGCGCCAGCTGCCGGGATCCATTGCCAAGCCAGCGCCAGCGGCGGCTGGTCCAAGATACTGTGTGTATCGTCGAGGGCAGCGAGCAACCCGCTCACTTCCTCGTGCAGTGCGGTGTCTCCCGCGCAGGCCTCCACAAGAAATTGGCTGCGTTCGCCCGGCTGTTGCTCGAGGGCCGATTGGAAAATAGCCTTAACTTGCTGCCAACGTTCCGGTGTCACGTCCCGCTCCCGGTCCTCACGGCTTTTATGACCGGATTATACATGGGCAGGCTCGTTTTCGGGGAACGGATTTAGGCTGGCATCGCTTTCCAAGGAATTCTTGATCCCGTTTTTCGCGTCCTGTCGCGTTAAGGCTGAGAGCGATGAACGCTCCACCAAAGGAAATTACAACGATGAAACTCACCGCAGTACTCGCTGCCCTGTTTACCGCCTCCATGGCCATGGCCCAAGTCATGATCCCGGATGGTACCAAGATCCGCCTCCGCCTGGAAGAAAACCTCTCCTCGGAAACCTCCGAGCTCGGCCAGGTGGTCGACTTCGCGGTCACCCAGGAAGTCCGCGTAGGCGACGCTATCGTGGTTGGCAACGGCGCGCGCGCCACCGGCAATATCACCAAGGTCGAACACCGCCGCCACTTGGGCCGCGCCGGTTACCTGGACTTCTCCATAGAACGCGTGCAAATGGTCGATGGCAACTGGCTCAATGTGCGCTACACACCGGAGAAGAACCGTGGCAAGGATAACGGCGCCGCTGTGGGCATCTTGGCGGTAGTTTTCTGGCCGGCCGCGCCGTTCATCAAAGGCCACGATGTGGAGATTAACAAGGGACGCATCTATGACGTGTTCTCCGACGACAGTGTCTATGTGGCCGCGGCCGTGGCTGCCAGCACACCCTTGATGACGCGCGCGCTGCCGCAAGCTCCCGCCATGATGCTGCGCCAGGCCAACGGCGCGCCGGTGATGAACGGCGGGCTGCCGCCTGGAGTGAATGCGGCGACGAATCCCGTAGTGGTAAGCAACGTTTCCATGCTGAACACAGCGCCTGTGCCGGCCGCGATGGAAGCCCCGGGCGGATCGGCCACCTTGACGGTGAACGCCAACGCACCCGGCGCGGATATCGAAGTGGATGGAATGTTCGTGGGCAATGCGCCGACCACCCTGCAGTTGGCGGCGGGAGTCCACAAACTGGCGTTGCGGCAGGGCCATGCGGTGTGGCAGCGGGACATCCAGATCACCGGCGGCGCGGTCACCATCAACGCGACGCTGCGCACGGCTTCGCACTAACAGCAGTCTGTCAATTTCAAAAACGCAAAGGAGAAACTACAATGACAACGAAGAATCTGGCAATCGTGGCGGCCGCGGGTTTGGCCGCCGGCTGTGTAACTTACGCGAACAGAACCAAACTCGGCCCTCTGCTTTTGGGCCAACCGGCGGCCGCAACCCAAGTGGCCGCAGGAGAACCGGCAGCCGCCAACATCGGGCAATCCACGGCAGGGGAACCGGCTGCCGTTGCCGCAACCCAGCCCGCTGCCATGCAGAATGCCACCTGGTCGGCTCAGCAGCTCGACAACCTGGTAACGCCTGTGGCGCTCTATCCGGATGCGTTGCTCAGCCAGGTGTTGGTAGCCTGCACCTTCCCCCAACAAGTGATCGCGGCAAAGCTCTGGCTGAATCAGAACCGCGCGCTCACCGGCGTCGCACTGATCGATGCCGCCCGGCAGCAGAACTGGGACGCCAGCGTAGAAGCTCTGCTTCCCTTCCCCCGGGTAGTCGCCAGGCTGAACGGCAATGCCGCTTGGATGACCGAATTGGGCCAGGCCTTTCAGGCGCAGCAAGCCGGCGTGATGGATGCCATCCAGCGGATGCGGGAAAGAGCGCGAGAGGCCGGCAAACTGAACACGACCAGTCAGTGGACGGTTAGCATCGAAGTGCAAGACGCTGCCAGCGTGATTGAAATCCAGGCCGCCGATCCCAACATTCTGTACGTGCCGGTCTACGATCCCGTCTGTGTTTGGGGCGTGCCGGCGTGGGGCGCATATCCGGTGCTGGTTTATTCCGGCTGCGGACTGGCATTTGAACCCGCCGTCGCCATGAACGTGTATTTCGCCGGCTGGAGCGGATGGGCTGCCTGGGGCTGGTATCCGCGCTGGTTTGCGCACGGCGTGTTCGTCAACCCGGACTTCTGCGTGCATTATGGATTCCATTCGCACTTCGTAGGAGGCATCACTGCTGGCGGAGGTTGGGCCCACGCCGGACATTACGGCCCCGCCGCATCGTTCGGCAGTCATGGCTGGGCCGGTCACTCGGCTGCACTGGGCGGGCCTCGTTGGGAAGCAGGTGGATTCGGCGGACACAGCATGTCCCAAGGGGCGTCTTCCATGGGGCGGACGGCATCGCTGGGCAGGTCAGGTTCCGGATTTGGTGGCTCGGCTTTCCGCAGCAGACAAACTTCGAGCTTCCGGAGTGCGCCGGCTTCGGGCTTTCGCAGCAGTTCGACTTCGGGTTATCGCAGCGGTTCGACTTCGGGCTTCCGCAGCACACCGTCCCATACAGCGGCGAACCGTTCCTATTCAGCGCCACGATCTTCAGCGGGAGGCACGGGCCGCAGTTTCGGCAGCGGCGGATTCCGGTCGAGTGGCATGCGCGCCGGCGGGTTCAGTGGTGGAGGACGACGTAGATAACCGCTACCATGATCAGAAAACAAGATGCCGGGGACGCTTCTCGTATATGCCTCAGCGTCCCCGGATGACTTCCAAACTCACTTCAACACTAATTGCTCGATTTCGTTCCGAAAGGGCATCAATAGGTCTACCAAGCCTAGGTCCGGGCGGATGCCGAACTGGGGGCGGACTCTCAAAAGCGTCGGTTGTGCCCAGCCGGTACCGCCTATAACGAGAGAAGGCGGCCGAAAAACGACCGATAACGACGTAGCGCAAGCCGGAGGTCCTCGGTCGATATACCGTCGCCCCGATCCCACTGGCCCTCCAGTTTCGCGCGTTCATCCGCAAATATTTCCGCCAGGCGCTTCATCGTCCCTGCAACCAGACTGTCCGCCCCCTCCACCGCTCCCCGCGGCTCATCGACAAAGCCAGCTTGGATAGTATCCCAGCGAGCGCGAAAATCCTTCGCTTCGTTGGGCGAAAAGAGTGGCGTCGCCTGGTCATCGGGGGCCGTGGGTGCGCCTCCGGCAACTGAAACGCTGCTATCACCGCGGGCTGATGCAGCCTTTTGCCGCAGTTCCGTTGTCGGCGGCGGCAGCTCAAGCTCTTTCTTCAAAGCTGTTCGCTCGCCGGCGCCAGCCAAATCCGCCGTCGTGAGTCCCGCATATTTCTGGTCGTCTTCCGTCTTATATACAGTGTTCATAGAATTGCCTCCCTTTGCAACGGCCTTCTTTTTCTTCGTAAATCCGAGTTCATGAGGCAGCCTTCGCAACGGGTATCTCTGGCTCGTTGACTAGCTCCTCAAAAAGGGTCCGATAATGAACCATTGCTTGGCGCAAGTCTTCAGTGTTGGCCTGCCCCAGCGCTTGCCGATGCGCGATCTCGTGAGCTGTTCGATAGCTTTTCAGAACCAGTGGATGGTCTACTGAGATATCTGCCGCGCGCTGTTCAAAGTCACTTACCGGATAGCCCCGCGCAAACATCACATCGCCAAGCAACTGGTCGGCTTCCGTTACCGCACCGGCGGGGCCATCCACGAACCGTGCCTGGACTCTGCGCCAGGATTCCACGAAGCGCCCACGATCGCTTGGCGTGAGCGGGCGGAGGTGGAAAGCGTTGACGCGCTCGGTGCGCTTTTCGAGCCCGGCCTCCGCGTGCCGCCGGTTACCCCCTTCTTGCATAGCGTGACTATATTCCTCGCCACCGAACCGAGCGCGCAGTTTTTCAGTCCGGCGCTTTCGAAGGAGCAGTAACACTGCGATACCAGCAACCACAACCACCACGAAAGCAATGATTAAGGTTATTACTGTTGTGCCTGATGCTGCCATACTCCAATCTCCTATTCTGCGTTCTGCTTCTGATAAGCAGGTTAGACACCAAAGATAAATGCCTTCGAAACAGGTATGAAGGCGGAGGCGCCGCTCATTCGTCCATCGCCCCAGTCTATCTGCTCGCCACCCGCTCAAGACCAAAGTTCCCGGCAGTGGGCCGCGCTTTAAGCTTGACCTCGGCACGACGAACGCCCCGAAGCAGGCCTCCACTAAAAAGGGCACCAGTGAAATTGCCACCAGCGAAGGCGGTAAAGAAGCACGGCCCAACAAAACAGGATTACGAAGGCTGGAATTCACCGCCCGGCAATGAAAATAACGATCCCGGCACGCCGCCATCAAGAACGATTAGCGCGGATGAAGGCCCTGGTCTCGAACATCGTCTGGTCGCCGAATCCGTCGGCCATCCACCGCTTAGGCCGCGGCGACGGACAACGGGAGGCTTGCGCCGGAACCGGTCGCCGGCATCAGGATGCGCGCAGCGCCAGTCATGCGCCTAGGCTGCAGGCCGCGCCGGTCCGACGTGCGGCGCCCATGCTGGCCACGTCGTGGCGGATAGCCCATACTGCATCGTGGACGATGCACGGTCGGCGCGGGCAGCGTGCGTCTCACGCGCGGCCTACTGCTCGCACGCGTCCAGCGTCGCCCGCTCGGGCGTGATGTGATTCGGCGCTTGTCATCATTGAAATTGAACGCGCATCCCAGAAGAGTGGCTCACCGCCTGCGCGGCGCGGCAGCTTGACACGCGTGCAAAATCCGTTCATTGGAGTGCAGAGTCTGCACTGCGACGCCAATCGTCTTAAAGCGGCAACCGAACCACTCCGGCGCCCATTGAAACGACAACGGGCCGTGGGGGGTTGCGGGTTTCAGCGCGAGTGGCGGCTCATGTTTCGATGGGCCTTCGGTACGTACTGCCCCAACCGATGGCCCGTTCTGTGGCCACCCGGCGGTGCTTCGTGAGCATCGCCACGTCGGACCGGCGCGGCCCGCAGCCGAGGAGCTTGGCTGGCACTTCGCGCATCCTGATGCCGGCGACCGGTCCCGGCGCCAACCGCCGTTGTCCGCCGCCGCGACCGCCGGCGTGCGATCGGCGACACAACCATCAGCCAGTCAGCGTAAAGGAAACTTGACGCCGGCCGTGTATCCATGATACAAACGTAAAGGAACCTTTACGCAGGAGCGATTATGAACAACACTGGCGGAGTCTTGACGCGTTGGAACCGGCGCTACCTGGTCGAGTACGGAGCAGCTCTCACATTCTACTTGCTGGCCGTGTCGATCTGCATTCCTCACGCTCGAGCCGCGACGGATCCTGCCACGCGCATACTCCTGCTGGTGGCGCCGTGCGCGGGCATAGTGGTCATGGCGATGAGCGTGGTTCGGCATGTCCTGCGTATCGACGAATACATGCGCAGGACGGTCGTGGAGTACTTCGCTGTTGCGGCCGCCGCCACGGGTATTTGGACGCTGGCCTACGGCTTCTTTGAACTGGCCGGATTTCCACGCTTATCCATGTGGTGGATATGGCCCGGAATGTCTTTCGCCATGCTTGTCTGGTTTGGCGTTAAGAGGTTCATGCGCCAATGAAAAACCGCGTCGAAGAACTCCGATCGGCGCGCGGCTGGACTAAGGTGGAACTCGGCGACCGGCTGGATGTATCGCGCCAGACGATCCATGCCATCGAGTCGGGGCGCTACGATCCCAGTCTTCCGTTGGCGCTTGCCATCGCCAAACTGTTCGGAATGCCTGTCGAGCGGATCTTCGGAGATAATGCGAGCGGTGCAGGCCAGGACGCCAAGCGCAGAGCGGCTTCGCTTGGGAAAGCGCTTAGGAAAGAAGGATAACTGTGGAAATCCCAAAACAGATTATAACTACGCTGTTGCTTTCATTTTTCTGGTGTCGATGGGGCTGTGCCAACGATCGCTCCATGGCTTTTGAATCTGTAAATGGATTGGTATACGTCGAAGCGCGGATCAACGGTTCAAACCCCGTGCCGATGGTGTTGGATACGGGTGCTTCCGATTCGATCGTCTCCCCTTCTGTCGCGCGTCTGCTGCGGCTCTTGACGGCGTCTTCAATCCAAGCCGCGGGGCCGGGCCGTGGCAGTGATGAGACGATGCCGGTCGCGTCGGGCGTAATGATGGACATTGGGCCCATCGAGCTGAAGAATCGGAACATTGCTGTCCTCGCGGTCGATTACATTGCGGTCCAAGCAGGCCATGCGACCGAAGGCATCCTCAGTGTAGGCGCCTTTGCTCCGCGAGTGGTGGAGGTCGACTACCAGGCAAAACGCGTACGCTTTATTGACGCGCCTGACTTTTTCCCCTCTCCCGAATCGGTCGAGGTGCCGGTCGTCATTGGTGGCAATGTCCCGCTTGTGCGCGCGGAGATTGGCTTGCCGGATGGCGGAAGCACCTCCGGTACCTTTATTTTGGACAGCGGCGCCGCCAACACGATGGTTCTTCTCAGCAAGCCCTTCATCGGCCGGCATCCCGAGCTTCTGCAGACCGGCGACCGCATCGATCTGCCGCCAGTAGAGGCGGTCGGCGGCAAGATAGAGATGAAGGCGGGGCGAATTGCATTTCTTCGAATCGGCCCGTTCACTTTCAAACATCCGATTGCGGTTTTCGCGCTGAATGGCGCCGGAGTTCTGGACAATCCCCAGGTCGACGGAATCATTGGAACCGGCGTACTGGAGCGCTTCTGCGTGGCATACGATTATTCGCGCAGCCGCATATTTCTGGCGCCGGAGATTCCAGTCGATCGTGAATTGGGCGGTGACGCAAGCGGACTCAGGCTGGTGACCGCTCCACCCGACTTCCATCGTTTCAAGGTGCAGGGAATCGCCGATCGTTCGCCAGCCGCGGAGGTGGATATCAAGCCAGGGGATACGCTCATCGCAATTGATGGCAAGCGCGACGCGGATCTTACTCTGTCCCAGATCCGCGAGATGCTTCAAATGCCGGATCGACAGTACACGCTTTCAATCGAGCGCGAACAGCGAGGATTGACTGTGCGCCTTAAGACCCGCAGACTGCTTTGAGTCTGCTGAGCCATCGTAGTCCGCCCGTGAGCCCGCGTCGCTCGGGCCCATTCCACGACACACCACCGGCCATCCGGCCGCTTGATGCGGCCTATAGCGAGCGCGGCGGCGTCGGCGCCGCACATATGTGACACAGTTTGGGGGGTGCCTGGAGAATGCGGAAATCGAAAAAGTACCTCACCCAAGCCGGCATCCGGCGGTGGCCCACAACCGCTATAATCAAGTCAATTGCGCTGGAGGCATTTGTGGATTCCCAAATATGCATAGGCGCTTTATTGATGTGGGCCGCCACCACTGGTGCCTGGGGCCAGACCTTGGGTGGCCAGAACCCCATCCCGGACGCAAACAGTGGAGCCGAACTGGTGGTGTTCTTCTCGGGCCGGGTAACGCTGGATGATGGGTCGGCGCCGCCCGATCCGGTGCGTATCGAGCGGGTCTGCGACGGCCGGGTAACTTTCGAAGCCTGGACCGACGAGAGAGGCAGCTTCGGTTTCAAGGTCGATGCGGAGGACCGCGACAAGACCGAGGGGGATGCTACTCAGCCGGCTGCCCAAGCGGCGGAGCTGAACAGGCCCACCTTGCCAGTGTCCCGGTACACCCTTCCGGTTACCAGCGCGCTCAGGAACTGCGAGTTGCAGGCCGTCCTTGCGGGGTTTCGGTCGGATCGCGTCAGCATGGCCGTTAAGAGCAGTCTGGCCGATGCTCGCGTTGGCACGCTCATTCTGCGTCCGCTGTCACGTGCCAGCGCTCTCACCGTAAGTGCAACCACTTTGGAGGCTCCCGCGAATGCCCGGAAGGCGTTTGAGAAGGGTCTGGCAGCCATGCGAGAACACCAATGGGACGTTGCGGCCGGCGAATTCACCAAGGCCGTCAACACCTACCCGACGTACGCAATTGCTTGGTATGAGCTCGGTCGGGCGCGGCAGAACCGGAATGACGCGGCTGGCGCCAGGGACGCATGGAAGGCGGCGCAGCGGAGCGATCCGAAGTACGTCAAGCCGTATGCGGGCCTGACTGCGCTGGCCGACCGGCGAGGGGATTGGGTGGAGTGCGCGCAGTACTCTCGCGCATGGATACAACTCGATCCGGAGGACTTCCCGGCTGCCTACCTGCTCAACGCGCTGGCCAACGCCAGGCTGAACCGAATGGAGGAGGCCGAACGCGCCGCGCGTGAGGGGATGCGGGTTGACAAGGACCATCAGGTTCCGCGGCTGAGCTATGTACTGGGTATCATTCTGATGGAGAAGGACGAATACAGCGAGTCGGAGAAGTACCTGCGGACTTTCTTGGAATTGGCGCCGTCCGCTAAGGACGCGCCCCTCGTGCGGGCGCAACTGGTTGAACTCGAGAAGGCCGCGCGGCAGCGCCAGTGACCAGCGAAAAGGGTTGGGATTGAAGGATGTCTCTCTCGCGCTTCCGCGGCATGGCGCCGCACGGGCTGCGGTTCGCCGATCGCGGACGGCCGGGCCGGCACCGTGCGTCTTTCGCAGGGCCTGCAGCTTGCGGGCTTGCCGGCTGGTAAGCATTCTGTGTAGTTGCTCTAAACGCTATCGTGACTTGCTCGCCAGGGCGCTGTTTTCTGGCCAACAGCGGGCGAAAACAGAACGTGCCGAAAATGAGAGCTTTTGACGTGACACCAGCCGCCCGTTGTCGGTCGCCGCGACCGCCAGCGCGGGAATGGGCGACGCGATCGCGACTTGATTAACGAAAGACGAGCCACATCGATAAGCAACCTCATGGTTGCATTTCGTTCTGGTCCCGCGATAATATGCAACCTGGAGGTTGCATGAGCACCGATCAAATCGAAAAGCAGGTTTTTCTACGCGCCCCGCGAGAACGTGTCTGGCAGGCGCTGGCGGACCCGGCCGAGTTTGCCGCCTGGTTCGGCGTAAAGTTCGATCGAGCATTCGCGCCGGGAGCCCGGTTGAACGGCGTCATCGTGGGCACCACCATGGATCCGGAAGTCGCCAAAGCGCAGCAACAACACGCCGGCGTGCCCTTCGAAATCACCGTCGAGAAGCTGGAACCTGAGCGCGTGCTCTCTTTCCGCTGGCATCCGCATGCCATCGAGCCAGGCGTCGATCGTTCCGCCGAACCTACCACGCTGGTCGAGTTCCGGCTGGAGGCGGATGCGGAAGGCACTCTGCTTAAGGTCACCGAATCGGGCTTCGATCAGATTCCGCTCGACCGGCGCGCCAACGCTTTTGCCGGCAACGAGGCGGGATGGGAAATCCAAATGATGCTGATCGCGAAGTACCTGGCCCATGCCTAACCGCAAACCGCCCCAAGCCGGCCTCTTCGCGGCTTTAGGCGATGAGACGCGTCTGCACATCGTCGCCCGTCTCTTGGATCGCGGACCGATGTCCATCGCCGGCCTCACGAAAGGATCGCGCATCACCCGGCAAGCAGTATCGAAGCACTTGCGCGTGATGGAGCGATCGGGCTTGGTGCATCACAAGCGAACCGGCCGCGAGAGCGTCTGGCAACTGGAGCACCGCTCGCTGGACCAGGCCCGCCGCTATCTCGATGCGATTTCGAAGCAGTGGGACGATCGATTACTCCGCCTGCGCCGCCTGGTGGAGTAGGACCCGTTGTTCAAGCCCCAATCCGGTCGCACCGACGCCGACAGTGCTCGGCGCTCGTACCGGTGCGGCGCAACCTTGGGTGATCCGGCCGAGCTCCAAGGTGAGTTTCGGCGCCTTCCACCGCAGCGTGCGCGATCTCGGGCGGCAACTCGAGGCCACCGACGGACGCCGGCTTTGGGTGAGGCACTTTTTCGATTTACGCATTCTCCGGGCATCCCCCAAACTGTGTCAGATTATGTGCGGTGCATAGGGACGCCTGCCGTACCGCGAACTTCCGGCGGTCCGGCGCGGCGATCACCCCCTCGAGGAGTTTGCGGGATGCCTGCTTGGCGGCTGCCTCAAGTTCGGGCCTGTGGTCCTTTGGATGATTATCGTGTAGTCGCGGTTCCATTGAGAAGGCGCAAATCGGACCCTGTCCGCCGCCCGGCCACTTTCCCTCAATGACTCAAAGCTTAACCTTAATTGAGAGCTGCGGCATCCGGATTGTATCCATCTTCCCGCAGTTCGGTAAAGAGGCGATCCTTCACTTCCTCAGCACGGTCCGTAAACGGAATGTAGAGCAACCCGGCAATGTCACTTGGCGGTTCGATGGACTGCTTGTGCAAAAATGGCTGCGCGCCTGCGGCCAAGTCTGGCGAGGACCATCCCAAGCTCCAAGACAAGGTTCTGTCGAGCGCGGTATTTCTTTTCTCCGGCTTACCAGCTTTGTACCCCTCATCGTCAGGCGTGAGCAAAACGCAAGCAAACCCAACGTTGCCGTGATCTCCGAGATATCTCTCCAACTTTTCAATAATCGTGTCCCCTGCGGCCGCGAGGTTGCCGAGAATAATGGGCTCAAGCCCCATGCGGTGGAGAATTAGCTCTTGGAGCTGATCGCGTGCAGACAGATCGTGTCCGTAGACGATAAACACGGGACGAACTGCGGGACCACCGGCAGCGGGAACCGACTGCGGAGCTTCAGCAGATTGCTGTCCGGTTGCGATGGCTGATCCGCCTTCATAGAGCCTACGTACTTCTGATGCGAGCGGAGTATCCTGTTTTCGTTGGAACGAAATCTTGCCGGTGCGGAAGACATTGAACGTTTCGCCACCCCTACAATCGAAGCGAGTGCCACTCTGCGTTGGCTTCTCCGTGAACTCCACACTCCGCTCTTTCACGAGTCTTCGCAGTTCGTCACTGGTCATCGTGGTCGAGCCTATCACAAACCATGACACGGTTAGGGTTCCCGTCGGCGTATGGTCGCGGCGCTGGGCTGGGCAACGGAGGTACAGGTACGTAAGGACTGACGACCTCTTTAAATTACTCCGACTTCAGATCGAACTTCCGAATAAGTAAGCATGATGCGCAAGCCGCGCGCTTCTGCACTGCGCAGCGGGCGAGATGATACATTCGAACCGGATGGGGATACTGAGTTCCTTGCTCGTCGGACTCGCGGCGACGTTAGGCACGATGGTCATTCATGGCCTCGTGCTCCATACCATCATCATTGAAATGCGCCGCGATCTGCAACGTGCCCGGCTCGGAGTGCGGCTCTGGGTGAATTTGACATTCGTAACTGGCACAACGTTGCTCGTGCTCGCCGGGCATATCCTGGAGGTCGCGCTATGGGCGTTCGTGTTCGACTATGTGGTGAGGTCGCCGATTTTCGGCGCTAGCGCCCTTCTTCGCGCCAGTGGTCTGCGGCTTAAACACGATGCTGACGGTGCAGTTCGCCTTGCCTGCCGGATTAATTCGGGGCGGCTTCTTCGAGTTCGAACACTAATCCGGAGTTATGGCTCCCGCCGGATTGTGTGGTTCCGAAGAGATTGCCCGCGGGACCGAGCGCCAGACTGGCGAGAAAGGGTACCTGTTGCTTCACCCCGCTAGTAAAGCTGTAGAGAACCGTTAGATTTCCCCCGGGATCAATTTTAAAGACGGCCCCCCCGCCATAGCCGTCCGCGGAAGTCCCGTAGAGATCACCAGCGGCATCGCGAGCAGACACGGGCCCGGAAACAGAAGTGAAGTTGTAGAGCACGTTTTCGACGCCATCAGGCGCTATTTTGTAGACGACTCCTTTATCCTCCGAACCACCTTCAGTGCCGGCTCCGTAGAGGTTTCCTTGCGAATCGCGAATCACGCCAACCCATCGGATACCCGCCATCCGCGACGCCCGTGAATGCATACAGCGGCGTCTCGTTGCCCTCGGCATCCACCATGAAGACAACGCCGAATCCGTCGGCCCCTCCTCCCACCGCAGTGCCGTACAGATTGCCGGCTTCATCGCGAATCACGCCGCCGCTCGGAAAGGCGCCGTCAGCACCTCCCGTGAATGCGTGAAGCACCGTTTCATTCCCATTGGCATCCACCTCGTAGACCGTGCCAAGACCTGTGAAACCCGCACCTCCCAAGTAGGTCGTGCCATAAAGGTTACCGGCCGCATCCAGAGTGACGCCGGCCTCCGGTCGCGAGCCATCACCGCCACCAGGAATGCCCTTAAAGCTGTAGAGCACGGTGTGGTTGCCGCTCGAGTCAATCTTAAACACGGTGCCGTTATTGGTAGATCCTCCGGTTGGTGATGACGTGACGAGGGAAGCAGAGACCTGGAACCCGGAGCGATGATGGACGGCCCGCCACGGCCCGTTCAGTAGCATTGATCCCGATATGTCCGGGTAATGCCCAGTGGATGGAAAAACGCGCATTCCGCTCTCTCGTCGCCGATCGTGTCGGCCATCCGCACGCCCGCGGTCGCGGTGACGGACAACGGGCGGCTGCCACCGGATTGGCGGCGGGCACCAGTTTGCGCGAAGCGCCGCCATGCTGGGATTCGCGGAGCCAGGCGCGTTTCGCGGTACCCATCCGGCGAAACTTCCCAGAACCGGACAATCCCCTGCATAAAGGCTGCTAAGCAACTCGGGGGAGGAGGCGAGGTGCACTTTCAGCCAAACGGAGCAAGGCAAGTGTATTCGTTGAGAAAATCTTCTCGCGATCTATAGCGTCAATGATCGTGTCGTTTACAAGATCTATGTGCACCTTTGGGTTGATTGGAACTGGCCCGAAATCGGTTCCAAATAGTACGTGGTCAACGCCGCACATTTCGATCATGGCCTTGAGGCAGATCGCGCTTGGACCCATGGTATCCACATAAATATTCGACTTGAAATACTCCAAAGGCTTACGAAGGTTTTTATCCACCTGTGTATTGGGGGGCCTGGATGCCTTTGTAGTTCAAATCCCAGTTCCAATCGAGTCTGCAAACCACGGGGGCGAGGGCTCCGCCCATGTGAACGAAAAGAACCTTGAGCTTTGGGTATTTATCGAAGACGCCGCTATAGATCATGCGAGCTGCCGTCAGCGCCGTATCAAATGGCCGGCCTACGGCTTCGATAAGCCTGTACTGCTGCATTGAAGCAGCGCCTATCGATACCAGGGGCGGATGAATATGAACGAGAACATCCTTGTCCTGCGCGTACGACCATAGCCACTCGGCTTTGGGTGAGTCGAGAAAGATCTGATCTGGACCGCTTCCGTAGCTGGTCGAAATGCTGATGGCGCATGCTTCTTTGTTGGAAATCAGCGGATCAATGACATCACGCGTATTCTCTTCAAGAGCATGAGCGTTGGCCATACAAGCAACGTCCTCAGGGAATCTATCTCGAAGTTCGAAGGACTCGGAATTTGAGCGTGTCGATGGTGTTTGCTTTAATGATGTGCTGGGCGAACGTCTCCACCTCGCCGCCATAGCGGTTCACGCAGGACGATCGAATAATCAACGTCAACCGACTCGCGATAGAAAAACATCTCGACAGCGTTGGCCTGCGGCAACGGCTTCGAGTCATCAAAGCCTATATTCTCAACGAATTTCTGACGCAGCTTCGGACCGAAAATGTGTCGATGAGTGTCGATGATGCTTTTGGTCGCTTGGGATTGGGTCATTTGGATCTCCTCGAAATGGTGGATGAGATGAGTTGTTGTTCCGGCATGATCTCTCTTTCGCCGCTAAAGGTTACTGGTGCTCTAGCGCAATCAAGGGACCACTCATGCTGACCCTGCCCGCCGCAACCTGCCCGCCGTGGAGTAGAGCGACCAACCTGACCATCCCAGGTCGTTTGGCCGCCCCCGGTCACCAGCGCCGCGTGATGAAATCGAGCTGCGTGGGAGCGGCGTAGGTCCGCTGATCAGACTTGTCGCCCGGTGGCGGACGACACCCACTTGGGATATTACGTCAAGGCTTTTGCTCTTCGCGACCTCATGCCGGTGCTGCTAAGTGCCCTGAATATCTAAATGTGTTGGACGGACCTCCGGTGCAATTCCGAGCCATCGCCCACGCGACTTTAGGCGAGGTTCGCCAGCCGTATTACCGCGGCTCGGCGAAGATCAATAACGATAAGTCGGTATCTGGCCCGGGAACAGCGACCGTTGATGGCACCGCGCCGGTGGGTTGTGCTATGGCGCGTCTGTTCAGTTCCTGGCATCAGACCGTTGTCGGTCGCCGCGACCGCGAATGCGCGCATCGAGATGCGCCGCGATCGGCGGCCCCACATGTTCTTCCATCCTTGAAGCGGTGACCCTCCAAGCGACTGGCTACGGGCGTGCGAGTGGTATGCCGCGCGTGACACGCCCGCTGCTCCGGCGGCCGTGCCTCTGACACGATGCATCGGCGGCCGACTGCTCGACGTGGGTCATCTGTGAGCACGGTCTGGAACCGTGTGTGAGCAGCGCCAGCACGGGTCTGTGCGGGGAGTGTTGGGCAACCGGCATCCCTATCGCGACCAGCGGCGAACCTCAGTTCTTGGAGCCATCGGCTGAAGCCGACGGCAGCGCGCTGAAGGGTGCGTCACAAGTCAGCCGCTTCCAGCGTTTCCGGCCGCGTTCAAATCCGCGCCGGAACGGTTCGGAATCCCAGAAATCCGGATACCACCACTTGAGGCAGTCGGCTTCTTCGTCTACCGATCTGCCGCGGCATTCCCGTCGCAAGGCAGACTCGAAGCCGGCGCGATACACGTCCTCATCCTGCTCGAAGTTGTAGCCCAAGGCGACGTAATGTTCGCTTTCGGCGTCGCGCAATCCCAGCCACAAAACCTTGCGCGCGGCATCCAGGCTCTCCGCGCCGGCATCCCCCAGTACCTGGTGCGCGCGGTGCTCTTCGGCATGATCGCCCGCAAAGACCACGACCACGGAGCGCCCTTGCCGCAAAGCATCTTCGTAGAAGAAGACTTCATCGGAGGGGATGCCTGCGTCACTCTGCTCATCCGCCGCGCTGCCCAAGGCGGCTCCGCCCACCGCGCCGCCCGCTCCGAGCAGCGCCGCGCCCGCCAAGCCAAGTGCGAACACCGGTCCAACCCCGGGCAGGAGTGCCGTTGCGGCGATACCTAACTCCAGACCGCCGGCAACGCCCAACGCCCCGCCCATCATACTGCCGATTGTCCCGCCGACGCCGGGTTGTTCGGTTTCGTTTGTGGGAATGCTGTGGATTTGCTCTTCCGGCGAGCCCGGATAGAGCAGATTAATCTGGTCCTGCCGGAATCCGGCGCGCCGCAAGGCTACCACGGCGGAGTATGCTTTCTCAGATAAACGAAAGACGGCTACAACGGATTTCATGGGTTGGTCCTAGCACGTTAGAGTCCTTACTGCGGTGCATTCCGGACCGGGGCTACCGGAGCATGCCCGGATAGTCACACGGTTGGTGGCCTGAGAGGGCAGCCCCAGGCCGCGGGGCCGCCCGACAAGCTGCGTTATTTATTAGAGACAGTATCGTTAATTGGAACAAGCACGCTCGCGCTTGCCGCCTTACTCACAGCAGGTTGCGCCGGGCCCCCGGCTCCGCTGCGAATTGCGGCGGCGGCCGACTTACGATTTTCGCCGGAGGATCTCACAAAAGCTTTCGGCCAGCAGCACGGCGATTGATCTCTTTCTCTCGGCGGACGTGCAGTATCCGAACAAACTGGCGCAGCAGGGAATGATCCTGCCCGGCATCCAGTTGAGCTACGCCGACGGTCGCATCGTTCTCTGGACCGGCAACGCAACCCGCATCGACGTCGATCATCTGGGCATGGACGCCTTGCACATCGCTATCACGAACCCTGCACACGCGCCCTATGGACGTGCCGCCGAGGCTGCCCTTCGAATCGACGGGCATCTACGATGCAGTGAAAAAAGCTCGTCATGGGCGAAGACATCTCCCAAAGATTCCACATGGCGCAGAGGTCCGAACGCGATAGTATATACGCCCGATTTGGCCAAGCTTCGCCGCGCTTTCCGCGCGGCGCGCATCCCCATGCGCCCGCTGGTGTCGCAGCGCCAGACCACTCGTAGTGGGCGCCCGGAACGCTCGCGCGACCATTCCAGTGACCCACATTGGGTGGCCCAGATTGGGTAGAGAACGATTGCCAAATCGTGTAGAATTCTCTCAACATGTCCACTTCAGTTGATCGACACCCTCTCACAAGCGAGCAGCAGACTCTGCTCCGCCATGATCTCACCCTGATCGAGGAAAAACTCCAAGACATCTGCGTCTTGATGCACGCCTGCCACGGCGACGACAGTCAGCCAGCGATTCGAGCCGATGAGGCCGCTGCCGCATTGCAGCGACTCAAGTGGGAGTTGGAGCGGGTCCGCCAAAAGGAGCATGCGGCTGCTGGCTAAGCGTGCCTGGAAGAGGCACCGCTTGCCGATGCGGGTGGCGTGATCGCGCGAGGCTTACTCACGCACGGCACCAGCGTCAGCCGCTGAGGCGCTGTCATCGCGTCGCCGTAGTGGTTCCTTCACGTCGGATTGACGCCGGAATTTGGGGGGCCACCATCGCTCGGGTTCCAGATCTGCGCTGTCGGTTACGTATCGCCGCCGATTGTCAAAACGACAATTTGGCCGAAATTTAACCGCGAGTTCGGCGCTTGTACCGGTAGCGGCGCAACCTCGGTGATCGGGCCGTGTTCCAGGGTTAGTTCGGCGCCCTCCAGCACCGCGTGCGCGGTCTCGGTTCGGCGAGCGAGGTCGCCGACGTAGGCTGGCTTGCGCAGGCCCACTTTTTTCCGGTTTACGCATTCAACACCTGATTGTTTCCAGCGAACCGATGATTCAGGGCGGGATTGAGCGGAGCGTGAACTACTGGATACCGCCGAACAACTTGCCGATTTTCCTGCTGACGGACACCCTGCCAACCATGGGCCGCTTAACGACGCGAAAGCATCCAAGAATTAGCAGCCGTGCTGGGCTTTGTGATTCGCGAGTGCGCGACGCGCTTTGGTGCAATTGGCCGGCGCTATTTTCGAGGCCGCAACGGCCTTGAGTAGTTCCTCGCCGGTTTCGGTTCCCAGTTTCTTCAATGCTGCGCCGAGGTTTTTGACGGCAGCGGAGTATTCGCCTCTCAGGCGTTCCTTCTCGGCACAGACCATGCTGAACTTGACCCTCCGTTGTGCGGCCTATTGTAGCGTAGTTTCCCTGTTTTGAACGTTCCTCCCCACCGCGCATTTCTGATTTGAAACGAGAAGCCCGCTGCGGTGGCCCGGGCTTCTCTATGCGGACTTTATCCGATACGCTAACCAGTTACAAGCAAATATCGATCCTCTATTTGAAGCACGACGTAAACTGGCAGAGGCTGAAGAGAAAAGGCGCGCAGCCGTCAGGGAGGCGTTGACCCTGTTTGAAAAGCGCCGAGTACTCGCGTATTTTCGTTGAAGTGAGTGACCGCCTGCAAGAATCAAAGCCGCAACATTTGGCGGTCAAAGAGAGCATGGTGGGCAGGGCGTCGCGCCGCTGTAAAAAGTCGAAGCGTCTACGGTCGCTCACCAGGCGCGGTCCAGTGCAAGGCAATCCGGAATCCGTCGCTCAATCGGGAAGGCAGGTAACGCGGCTCCCCGCACCGGAGAGCCACCATCCAGCCGGCGACGTAGCGACTGAAAACGTCCAGGATGACGTAACAAGGACGCGCCCAACCGCAACATCGCCCTCACCGCCCTGTAAGGCGTGGGGGGCATTCGGCAAGACCGTGCTTGCGCAGGGATGCCCCGCATTTGCATTTCGCCATCTTCGAACTGGGGCCGGAACGGCGCGTCCCGCACTTCTTGCCGGATCGATGCAGGACTTGCACATAACAACCTGCGGAAGCCTCGGGTTTATCCCTGTGCTCCCATGTATTGAGCTATGGTCCCCGACCTGCACTGCACTGGAGTGAAAAGAAAGTGGGAAATGTCGGTACTGTTGGTTGTTCTTCGACTGTTCCTTCTGCTCGGCCGCGGAGGGTGGGGATATTCTCGTTGGCGTATATAGCCCGCGCCGGTCGGATTTTTGCATGGCCCGATAACTGGTCAGGTGCCATCCGGCGAACCCAATACTCGATGTGCGCGGACCAGTCGGTCGAGACGACGCTCGAAAGGGAATTCATTACAGCATCGCGGCACGGACCGAGTCTGTGGTCTCGCGCGCCGTGTATGCCTTATTTAATCTGATGATCCATCGCACTGTGGTTCTCATATCCCTGCTGTCGGCGGCCGCATCGGCGGGCCACGCCGAGGTCACGCTGGAAAACGGATACAGTCAAATGTATAACCTCCAGTTCGAGGAAGCCCACGCCACATTTAAAGAGTGGGAGCGTTTGCACGCTAGCGATCCCATGGGTCCGGTCTCCGATGCTGCCGCTTTCCTATTCGAGGAACTCGACCGCCTGCACGTGCTTCAGTCGGAGTTCTTCGTTCACGACCAGCACTGGATCACCGATCAGAAGCTCGAGCCCGATCTCGGGCTGAAGGAAAGATTCGAAAACGCACTGGAAGCCAGCCGCCAACTTTCTGAGCGCAAGCCCGACGACGAAAACTCGCAGTTTGCCTCGGTATTGCGCATCGGACTACACTCCGATTACCTGGCCCTGATTGCAAGACGCTACGTTGCGTCCCTGAAGGAGATGAAAGCCGGCCGCGTGATGGCGGAGAAGTTGCTGGCCAAAGATCCGGACCTCTATGATGCTTGGATCGCGGTCGGCGTGGAGAATTACATGCTCAGCATCAAGGGGGCGCCGGTGCGGTGGGTCCTGCGCCTGACGGGCGCGCAAACAGATCGCGGGATCGGGATCGAAAAACTGACGCTGGCCGCCGAGAAGGGCCACTACCTGGCGCCCTTCGCGCGCTTGATGCTGGCGGTGGTGGCGTTGCGCGACAGCAATCCAAAGCGCGCCCGCGAACTTTTGTCGGGTTTGGCCCAGCAGTATCCGCACAACCCGCTTTACCGGCAGGAATTGGCCCGGCTTAACCCCGCAATTGCCGTGAGCAACGTCGCGCAGTAAACCGGCTTCAAGCCGCCGCGGACGTCTTCACAGCGGTCTATCTTCGCGCCTCGGAGAATCCGTGCAGTAGTTCCACACCGGCACTGTCAACCTCGCGCTGTCATCGTAACGGACGTGATTCGCGGGCCGTGCGCGGTGCGGCACGGAACACCTACCGCCCGCACCCATTCCGTCTTCGCCACTGGTGTACAATTCGAACACCGCTTGGATGAAACTCCCCTTCTCAAATGGCGATGAAGAGCTTCGGCATGAAGTCGAATCGCTGCTCGCCGCAAACCTGCCTGGCGGCTGTTTTCCCGGACGAGCCGGTGATGCGGCAGGCTGCGGGGATCTTTGCCTCACCAAGCCAGAATGAGCAGCAGATCGCGCCCGGTCTGGAGTTGGGACCCTACGTGCTCGAGACCCATTTGGGCGCCGGCGGCATGGGCGAAGCATATCGCGCCAAGGACACGCGCCCTGCACCGCACTGTGGCCTTCAAAGTCCTGCTGCGGCAGTCGGCCGATATTCCGGGTCTTATCGCTGAACCATCCCCACATCTGCACGCTGTTCGACATTGGCCGCCAGGCGGCAATGTGCTTCGTGATGAGCCTGAGCATACCCGAATTTTCCCGCAAATCAGCCCCCATGCCGGGTAGTGATGCGATCTCATTGAAAATACAGGGAACATAGTGGTGGAGGCGGCGGGAGTTGAACCCGCGTCCGAGAAAGCCCGCCATGAAGAGACCTACGTGCGTAGCACGGTTCAAAATTTTCGGAGCCCGCCTCAGAACCGGCAAGAGTAGCGGCCGCCTAGTCCGGTTGATCTCGGCCTGATGCTCCGGACCGAAGCACTTCAGCCTATCCCGCAAAATGACGCTCACTCACCGCCGCGCGGGCTCAGCGGCTGGAGCGGCTACCTAATTAATTAGGCGGCGTATGCGAACTGATTGTTGGCAGTTCTGTTTTTCCGATCGTTTTACGGGAGCTCGGAACCCGGCACGCCTCCCCATCACGATTCAATCCCGTCGAATCCGTTGCGCCCCCATTTGCAGGACTTGCGGCCAATCGGTTGAGTCCGCGATTGAGATACGACTTCATTTTAACACGCCCGGCCGTTAACTTTCGGGCAACTGGTTCGTCAGGAACAAAGAGAGCCGTCCAGCCGTCCTTTAATAGAGGCCCAGTGAGCCACACCCGAAAGTTCCGTCCCAGCGCCTCCTTTTGGGAGGCAACGCGCATCGCCTTTGGCTCTCTGCACAAGAACAAGCTGCGGAGTTTCCTCACACTGCTCGGAATCATTCTGGCCAGCACCACGCTTATCGCCGTAACGGCGCTCATCCACGGTATGAATGTATACATATCCGACAAGGTCTCGAATATGGGCGCAGACGGGTTCCGTATCGTGCGTATGGCGTGGTTCGGCCCATGGGATCCCAAGAAGTTTTACGAAATGATGAAGCGCAACCCGGAGATCCAGCGCGACGAATACGAGTTCGTCAAGAGCCAGGCCACGCTGCTGAAGGACATCGGAATCATGGTTTCGAAGCGTACCCGCGTTTCCTACAAAGGCGATTCCATGGAGGATGTGGATGTGGAGGGAGTGACCGACAATATTCCGGCCATTAACAATGTGCAGGTGGACATCGGGCGCGGGATCACTCCGGAGGAGGCGCGGCGTCACGCATCTGTGATCTTCATCGGGAGCGACATCCGAAACCGTTTCTACCCTACAATGGACCCCGTCGGCAAGACCATCGAGGTGGAGGGTACGCCGTACCAGGTGGTGGGCGTCGCCAAGGAATTGGGCAGCGTGTTCGGCAACTCGCAGGACAATTTCGTGATGATCCCGGTGGACAGCTACTTCAAGACATACGGCGCGCGATCGGGCATACGGCTGATTGCCAAGGCCATGGACCAGGCGCATCTGGCGGAGGCGCAGGACGAGACGCGCACGCTGTTGCGTGCCTACAGGCATCTGCGGCCAGGCCAGGACGATAACTTTTCAATCTTCGCGTCGGAAGCTTTCGTGACCCTTTGGGAACAGCTAACGTCGGCAATTGCCGCGATGGCGGTGGGCATCGTATCCGTCTTCATGGTGGTGGGTGGCATCGTCATCATGAACATCATGCTGGCGGTGGTGACCGAGCGCACGCATGAGATCGGGATTCGCAAGTCGCTGGGCGCGCGGCGGCGCGATATCATGAACCAGTTCCTGGTGGAGTCAGCCTTCCTGGCGGCGACCGGTGGCTTCGCCGGCGTGGTGATCGCCTGGGCCATCGCGGTGCTGGTGCGCAACGTGACATCCGTACCCATGGCGCTGCCGTGGACTTCCATTTTTCTAGGTGTGGGTCTCTCGGGTATGGTGGGGCTGTTCTTCGGCATCTATCCGGCGCGGCGGGCGGCGCGGTTGGACCCGATTGAAGCCCTGCGAGTGGAGAAGTAATCGATGACGCGGCTGGCATTCTACAACGGATTCATGCTGGCGCTCCAGACCATCCGGTCGCACAAGCTGCGCGCGTTTCTGACGGTGCTGGGAGTGATCATCGGCACCGGCACGATTATCGGCGTGGGCGCGATCATGACCGGATTCGACAGCTCCATCACCGCGGTGCTGCGCAGCTTCGGACCGAATTCGATCATCGTGTTCAAATTTCCGGTCGGGCCGCGGACGCATCGCCTGAGTCCCGAGGAGCGCACGCGCAAGGATCTGACCTGGCAGAACGCGATGCATATAGCCGAGCGCTGCCCGTCTGTCGAGAGTGTGTCGCCGATGCTTTTCGGACCGGATGAGATCCTGAACGCGCACTACAAAGCGAACGACATGTATGACGTCAACGTGATGGGCGTGGAGGAGGCCTACGCACGCGGTGGGCAGGTGGACATGCACCTGGGGCGCTTCTTCACGGAAGAAGAGAGCCGGCGTCGGGCGCCTGTGGCAGTCATCGGCGAGGACATAGAAAAGGGGTTGTATGCGAATCTGGATCCCATTGGGAAAACGGTGACCGTGGACGGGCACGAGTTGCAGGTAATCGGCACGATGGTCCGTCCCGCGGCGTCTTTTTTCGGCGATCAGGATACGCGCGTTCTGATTCCGTACTGGATGATGCAGAAAATGTACCCGAATGCGCGGGAGAACGCCATTGTGGTGACCGCCAAAGACGGCCAGCTCCCCAAGACGCTGGACGAGGTGCGCACCATTCTGCGCATCGACCGGCGCGTGCCCTACGACAAGCCGGATAACTTCGCGCTTTCGACCGCGGACCAGATGGTGGCCGATTTCCGGCAGATTACGGCGATCACGTTCCTGGTGATGGCGGTGCTGAGTTCGATCGGCCTGTTGGTGGGCGGTATTGGAGTAATGAATATCATGCTGGTGTCTGTGACGGAGCGGACCCAGGAGATCGGCGTACGCAAGGCCATCGGCGCGCGGCGACGCGATATCGTGCTGCAGTTTTTACTGGAGGCGGCGGTGCTGACGAGCATGGGCGGCATTGCAGGGATTATGTTCGGCTGGTTGATCGCGCTGGTCAGCCGGCTGGTGTTCACCTCGCTGCCGGCGCAGGTGCCGGCATGGGCGGCGATATTGGGCATCGTCGTTTCGGTGAGCGTAGGACTGTTCTTCGGCATTTGGCCGGCGTATAAGGCGGCGCAACTGGATCCGGTCGAAGCGCTCAGGTACGAGTAGAGGCGCCAGGTGAGCACACCGACTATTCGAATTCCGGAAGACAAGCACAATCGCTTGCATCTTTCAGCGGAGTAGCTCAGTGCGGCTCCAAGAAACGGGGCCGGCGCTGCTGGATAAGCTGGACCGGACCCTCGCGAAGGGACGTGTCCATCTGTGATCCACCGCCGATATCCTGTGCGCGCCTACAAGACTTTGAACCCACCTGATTGCCTGCAGAAATCCGGAACGTGACTAGCCAGTCGTAGCTCGCAGAGTAGAGGTCAACCACGCTAATCTCTTCTGGTTGTGTGTGGGATGCGAAGGTCACAATGTTTTTCGGATTGGACGTAACGGATAAGTCGCCCAGAATTCGTTCTCCGGGCTGCATGGTCGCAAGTCTGCGGTCGACGAGGTCGGCAATACGGAGAGCCACTTCCGCATCCACGTGTCCGTCACAGGCTGACGCCCCCATCCGTTCGTAGGTCTCGTCGCTGATCAGGTTTTCAGCGCGAATCAGCTCGATTGTCGGACGTCAGCTCCAGCCATTGACCTTGATCGCTAGTCGACGGCTGCCACTAGAATGGTGCCTGTAGCAGGTTCGGGGGGACGCTGCCGGTAAAAAGCGTCAAAGTCTTGAGCCGCGTCCGGCAGGATCTGCTCCAGACTGCGCTTGGAGACGGAAACGCCGGTCAGGTCGGCGATAGTCTGGACCGAATCCAGGAAAGGGTTCTGCACGGCCGCCTTGACCAGGCGCCGCTGGAGTTCGTAAGAGAACGAGCGTCCGGGCAGAGTCAGCGCCCGATCCAGGGGAAAGATGCCGGGCACGCCGGGGCGCGAATAGCCCATGCGGACCAGTTCGACGGTTCCAAAGACGGTGGTCAGCGAGCGGGCGCCCAGTCGGCGGTGGGAGAAGAGCACTGCGCCGTCCTGCTGTTGGAGGTACAGGGCTGGTCCCACATCTCCGTTGCCGCGATGCTGCAAATGGGCTTGGAGGAGCAGGCGTTGGACCTCGCGGCCTTTAGCCTGCTGTTGGGACTCGATCTGGTGGAGAGGGAGTTGGAGGGCGCTGGAGGATGCCAGCCAGGACTCCAGCAGGGAGAACTCAACAAACGCCAGTCTGGTATCAGCAAGGAAACAGGTTGCAGTCGCCATCTTCTTACGGTAATATAACCGTAAGAACAATGTCACGTGTTTCTGTTTCGAAAAGCGGCTTCCGTCCCGTTGCACGAAATGCCTCCCTGGAGCGCCACACGCAACGCTTTCTGGAACTCAGACGAGGCCTGGAGCAGATCGAATATTTCTGCAAAGGTACGGTTCTGAAGCGAATGATGAAGTGCGGCAAAGCCCAGTGCGCCTGCGCCTCCGACGCCACCAAGCGCCACGGCCCGTACTTCGAACTTACCTACAAAGCGAACGGCAAAACGGTCAATGTCAAACTCTCGCCGGAAGCGGCTCCGCTGTACAGGGCAGCGGCACAGCAATATCGCAAGTTGAGAACGCTGCTCAATCGCCTCGATAAACTTTCAAAAACCATCCTCCGATTCCAAGCCAAACTGGCAGACTCCAAGCGGCCGAACTGATTCCAAAAACAGGGGTTATTCCGATAACCCCGGCTTAAGCAATAGCCGAAGACAGGCTGATGGGCCTTAACTGGTTGAATTATGAGTACTTGGCCGTCGTTCTGAAGTAGCCACACCCAAATCATTTGTGATATAAAGCATGCCGCAGTGCCTCGCACATTACCGGGCAACGCCTGCATCTGCGGGAGCGTCACTATGAGCCGAGGCCAACGACATCAGACGCCGCCGTTCGGCACGCGTCCATTGATAAATCCGCTCGAATTCGTCCGGAGACGGTTTGTCCCCAGGATGCAAGAGAGTATAGCGGGAGAGCGGCATTCTGCGGCTTCGCACGACGGCGGCGAACTCTGCCAGGAGGTCATGTTGCTTCTGGGCGTCATACTCGCCCCAGCGGGATAGGTTCAGATGGCTGCGGGCCTCGTGCACATCCTTCTCGATCAGCCAGGACATGGGGGCAACATAGCTATACCAGGGCCATTCGGTTCGCTCAGAGTGGCAATTCTGACAGGACTTTTCCAGGATGCGCACCACGGCGGGATCGACATCGGCGCCGGAGAGCAACGGCCGGGCCGAATTGGTCTTCAGTCCAAAGGGATGGATGAAGGCCGACGCGGCGGCAAGTACGCCGGCGCAAGCAATGGCGTAGTGCGGACGCGTTAGGAAAATCTTCTTCATATCCATGCATACTGCCGGCAGCGGCAATTTATTCCCGCGGCCAATTTACACCTGCAAACGGGACGGTCGGGAATAATCGGTGCGTCACCGTAGTACATGGGTGTGGAGAGCAAAATGTCCAAATTCATTATTCACGACCACAACGACGACGGAATCAACCGCAGGGGATTCCTCGAATGCATGGCCTGGGCGGGAACGGGCGTAGTATGGACCGTTGGCAGCGGCGTTCTCACCTCGCGCGCATTCGGGAAGCCGGCCCCCGCCGGCGAGGCCAAAGACGAGATGACTTTCGTGCAAATCAGCGACAGCCACATCGGATTCAACAAGCCGGCGAATCCGGACGTGGCTGGCACCCTGCAGGCCGCCGTAGATAAGATCAACGCGTTGCCGCGGACGCCTGAGTTCATCATTCACACGGGCGACCTCAGCCACACGTCCAAGCCCGGGGAATTCGACACCATGGACCAGTTGCTGAAGTCCGCCAAGACCAGCCAGATTTTCTATGTGCCCGGCGAGCATGACACGTCGGTGGATGACGGCAAGCAGTATCTGGAACGCTACGGCAAAGGCACGAAGGGCAACGGCTGGTATAGCTTCGATCAAAAAGGCGTGCACTTTGTCGGACTGGTGAACGTGGTTGGACTGGAACACCTCGGAAAACTGGGCGCCGATCAGCTCCAATGGCTGGAAGCTGACCTCAAGGCGCGCTCCAGCAGCACGCCAATTGTGGTGTTCGCGCATATCCCGCTGTGGTCGGTCTATCCCGATTGGGGCTGGGGCACCGAAGACAGCGCGCAGGCGCTCACGTATCTGAAACGCTTCGGGTCGGTGACGGTTTTGAACGGCCATATCCATCAAGTGTTGCAGAAGGTGGAGGGCAACGTGACGTTCCATACGGCGATGTCGACGGCGTTTCCGCAACCGGCGCCCGGAACCGCGCCGGCGGCTGGTCCAATGAAAGTACCCACCGGGCGGCTGCGGAGTGTGCTCGGTATTACGAACGTGCAGTATGTGGCACGCGAGCACAGCCTGGCAGTGGTGGATTCGCCGCTGGCGGCGGGGAACTGACTCCAATGAAACGATTGTTACTGATGTTGGGCGCCGCATCCGCCGTTGTGGTGGTTACCGCGCGCACGCAGACTAGCGACGGCAAAAGCCTTTTCGAGAAGCGCTGTTCAGGTTGTCATTCGCTGGATCACGATAAGGAGGGGCCGCGGCTGGGAGGCGTTTACGGCAGGGCCGCAGGATCTGTGGCGTCGTTTAATTACTCGGACGCGCTGAAGAGTTCTCACATTACCTGGGACGCCGACTCGCTCGACAAATGGCTGGCCGGTCCGGACAAGTTCGTTCCGGAAACTGACATGGCCTTCCATGTGGAGAGCGCCACCGAGCGGAGTGCGATCATCGCGTACTTAAAAGAAGTGCGGTGAAACCTGACTTATGCACAGAGCTACCCTGGGGAGCATGCCTGAGCACCTGACCTGACGGCGTAGCGAACGCGATCTTTGTTTTTTCCTCGACGTGTTGTGTGCCGGGCCGATTTCCTCCACTTGCAAGTCGTTGTTTCAGTGGGGCCGCGTGTGCATAGAATTCTATGCGCGCCCTTCAGCAGCGGAGGGCCAACGCGATCACCGGCGCAAACCCCTCTGTGTTGGCCGTCACCGCCCGCAGTCGCGCCATCAGTCGCTGGAATAAGGGCTGCTCCGGATAGTGATCGCTGTAGCTGACACCTACGGTTCCCGCGTGGCGCCAGATGCGCGCTGCCAGAAACAGGAATCGCAACCGAGCCGTGGCCAGGGTGATATGGCCGAGTTGCTCGACCTTGGCCTCCTCTTCTCGATTGAAAAGCATCAGCCAACAATTAAGGTTGTAAGCCACCATGGCGAGTTGAAAGTAGATGCAGTTCATCGGCCACCGCCCCGACGGATGGTCCGTCAGCCCCGCGTCGTTATTGGCTTCTTTAATGAGGTTCTCCGCGCCTGCCCGCTGGCTGTAGAACCACGCCAGCACGGCGATGCCGTCGCTCATATCGGTGACGAAGACGCGGTAGCTGTACTCCGCGGTGTCGAATAGCTGATATTGTTCTGGCTTCTCCGCCGCGGGCGACGGCTTCTTCTTGATGTAGCGCAGAGCGATGAATCGATGCGCTCGGCTCCAGCCCTCCGGCTGATAACGAAATTCGCACTGGGCGTCGGCATCGGTCTTCGGCGACCCGGTCCAGAGCGCCCCCTTCAGTTCGTCGATCAGCCGCGAGGTCTTGCGCGCCGAGACGATGTACCGCGCCCCGGCTTTCTCATACGCCTCCACCGCTTCGTTGCAGTAAAACCCGGAATCGGCGCGCGCATAGATGGTCTGCACCGGCGGCGGCAGCGCTGCGAATACACTTTCCAGGTGGCGAGCGATCTGTTTGCCGGTGGGTCGATCTCCATTGCGCAACTCGCCCCCCACGTATTCGCGCGTCTCGGCCAGGAAAGTCAGGATGGGCTGAAAGCTTTTCTTGCCCCGGTTCTTCGGGTTGTAACTCTTGCGCCCGCCCATTTGGTGGCCGAACACGGTGTGCACGGTGGTGTCGGTGTCCAAGGTGATGGTCTTCAGTTCCACATGCGCGGCTTCCCACACGCGCTGCCGCATAATCTGTTGGATGCGCAGGATCTGTCCGGCCACGCTCAGATGCAGCGAGGCCAGAAACCGCCAAAAAGTGCATTGCGGCGGCAGACGCCATACTTTCAGAATCCCGGTCAGCATGGGCTCGCGCTCCAGAAAACGCAGGTGATTCAGTCGCGAAAATCCCACGTACAACGCCAGCACCATGGCCAGCACAAACTGCCACACCGGCATCGCGCGGGTGAGTCGCTTGATGGTGAGCGTCTCCTCCACCAGTTGCTGAAAGCCAAGCTTTTCCAACATGGTCGCCACCGGCAATAAACCACCATAGGCAGTCAGATTCCGGGCCGAGAAGTCAAAAGGCGTGGCACCCCCGATTCTCAAGGGTTCTGCGCGAGCCGCTTCCGCCCCTTGCCTGCCGGTTGTTTGATTGTTATGCTTTCGATTGTTATTCACCTTTTGGGTGACTCCTGAGAATGAGTTTGCGAAGCGTCACCTTCGCTACTCCACCTGTTTTAACGCAGGATTCTCAGGGTCCCCAAACGGCCGTCCCCCTCACGCCACGTTCGCCGGATCAGATATTGTGCATAAGGCAGGTTGAAATACACCCGACATGTTCAAATGACGGGCGTTGCCAATAGGACATGCCAATCCAGCCACTGATTCCGACCTCGAGTGCCAAAGGGCCTCGCGCAGTTCCTTTTGTGCCCGCTATGGTGTGAGGAGTGAAGGCGGCAAATATGTACGCAACCACGTCTGAGACCGCAAATACCAACGCCTTTTGCGTCTGGCCAAACGAAGCGCCGTCTAAACAGTACAAACCTAATGACGCTGAGCTGGTAGCGCGACTGCAGGCTCGCGATGAGACGGCTTTTCGTGAAATCGTCGAGCGCTTCGCATGCAAGATCTATCGCGTCTCCTATGGCATACTGGGCAATCGCGACGATGCAAATGACGTCGCACAGGAAGTCTTTGCCCAAGTGTTTTCCTCCATCCATGGATTTGCAGGTCGCAGCTCTCTTTATGCGTGGATTTACCGCATTGCTGTAAATGAATGTTACGACTTCCTGCGGAAGAAACGCCCCACAACGACTTACTCAGGCGATTCGCTCGACGACACGCAAGCACCACGTATCGAGATTGCCGACTGGCGTCCTACACCCGATCGAACTGCCATGCAAAGAGACTTCATAAACAAGCTGCTGGCAGATGTCCCGGAAAGCGGCCGTTGGCTGCTTATTGCGAAAGAGGTCGAGGGTTTCTCTATAGCCGAGCTGTCTCAAATGACAGGACTGAAAGAGAACACTATCAAGGGAAGGTTGTTTCGGGTTCGTCAAGCCCTCGTCGCAGCTTATCGCGCTATGAACGCCGCGTGAGTTATGTTGACCCGGAAACTTGAAAGCTTATGCAAGCGGAACCTAGCAAATGTCATCCGAGCATCGTCGCAACCGCCTGACCACTGATGTGTGCATCGATGATTCGTTTGATCGGAAGCGCTGCTCCACAGATGGACGAATGTACAAAACCTTTACACATTAAGAACAACAGATCACCCACGGGTTGTTAGCATCGCTATAGGAGGCAGTTAGCAATAAATGACAAACGGACTAGAGAGAACGCTGAGCGCGACAAACCGACGCTCCTTCATGAAGAAAGGACTAGGAGCTGCCGCGATCGGCGCAGGAGTTCTGGCCGCCGGCCGTCCGATGTTCGGACAGTCTTCCAGGCTTTCCAGTGGCGACGTCGCCATTCTCCAATTTTTGGCGGCAGCGGAATTGATCGAATCGGACCTTTGGACGCAGTACGCGGAACTGGGTGGCATCGGCAAATTGTTACCCATTGAGGTAAACCCGAACGAAAACTTGAACCCCTATCAGGTAGCCTTGTCAAACCTCGATTCTGATGGTCCGCAATATATCAGCAGCAACACGCTGGATGAAGTGAGCCACGCCACGTTCCTCAATGCCTATCTCGTGTCCAGAGGAGCCGCGCCGGTCGATTTCACCCAGTTCGAAACCTTGCCGGGAAGCACAGCTAACGGATCGTCCGGAAAGCTGCGCCTCACCAACCTGATGCAACTTAACGTCGATACCAGCTGGTACGTTCGCTACCGGAGCGCAACCAATCCGGACCTTGGCGGCATATTTCCGCAGGCAATCACTCTCAGTGGCGTTACCGCGATTCCCAGAAGCGATGCCGATTACAACGGCACCCCTAATCCCAACTTTCCCGGTAACGATCATATTCAGGCCATCGCGAATGTAGCAGGCTTTCACTTCGGGTACATCGAGCAAGGCGGGTCGAGTCTGTACGCAGCCATGAGCCAAAAAGTTCAGGATCCCGAAGTGCTTTCGGTCACTCTGGGCATCGGTGGCGACGAGATCGCTCACTTTTTGGAATGGGTTGATTTTTCGGGCAACGGAGTGCAAGCGCCTGTGGCGCCATTTACGGACTCCATATCCGGCCTGACATTTCCTAACTTTTTCAGGCCGCTGAATCCTTCGATCCAGCCCAGTCTGATCTTCCCCGTCCCTTGCGAATTCAAGCCCGGCCTCCCCAATGTTTCAATCATTCGTCCGCTGACCGATAAATTTGGGGGCGCCGTGGCAACGATTAACAGCTTCACCGCAGATGGGCTCTTCATCGGTCAAAGCCAGCAGTTTCTCGACGTACTGCAATCTATGGCTGTCGCGGCGGATGCCGCCGTCCGCTAGCTGCTATAGCGTTAATACTGTTGTCCGCATTGCATCAGAAATCGGGGCGTTGCGGCGTACGCAGCCGATGCAGCTCAGTGCAAGGCACAAATTGTCGTGGAGGATGGGGCGCGGCCTGACCGCAGGCCGCGCCGCCGCTTTTGTAAGTAGAGAACGGATAGGAGGCTCACATTTATGATTGAAGATCTGCTCCAACCCAGGCACCTACTGGTGATTCTGGCTATCGCGCTAATATTCTTCGGTCCGCAGAAGTTGCCGGCTCTGGGCAAAGGCCTCGCCGAAGGCATCCGAAACTTCAAGGACTCATTCAAAGCTGTCAACCCTGAAGAAACTCGCACGCCTACCGAGGATGGGCGAGGCTCATGATTTTCCCGCCAGAGCCGTTAGGTGTTCAGGTGACGGGCCTCTTGCGCCGTGACGAGGGAGTTCATAAGGAGAAAGGAGCGAGATGGGTCCCGTAGGTTTACCGGAGATGGCAGTAATCTTCGTGATCGCCTTAGTGCTGTTCGGCCCGAAGAAACTGGCCGAATTGGGCAGAATGTTGGGAACGGCGATCAGCCATTTTCGCCGTGTCCGAAGTGAGATGAAAGCCGCTTTCGATCGTGAATTGCAAAACCTGGAGCTGCAAGCCAGATCCCAGAAAAGCGACAGCGGTCATCGGTACGATAACGGCAATTACGATTATTCCTCAAGTGGTGCCAGCGTCGGCGCCGACCTGTTCGCTTCATCCAGCTCGGAAAGCCGGGATTTTACGGTTAGCAGGGTCTACACCACCGAGGAGCCCGCTAGGCCGACGGGATGTGTCCATGAAGCGGGCATCGGTGTTATTTCACGTAAAGCGTAGCATGCGGCCATTAGTGGTTGCGGAAATCTCGTTAAGCGGTAGTCTTTCGACATAATGACACCAACAGGGACAGTTGAGCTTCCACCCACAGCCGTCACCACCATTTCCGCTGGCCGAGACGGAGGGGGGCGCACGCCACCTCCGCCGCAACCCCCGGAGTTCCCCGGCGACGGCGAAGAGGGCATGCTACGTATGTCTTTCCTTGATCACCTTGAGGAGCTGCGTTCCCGCATCCTAAAGATGGTTTTGGGATTGCTCATCGCGGGCGCCATCAGCTTGACCTTCGTCAATCAGCTTTGGCGCCTCATCGCCGCCCCAGCCGTCGAAGCCTTGACGCGCCTGGGTATCAAGCCGCCCACCCTTAAAGCCATCACCCCGATGGAGCAATTCAACGTCATCTGGGTTAAGCTGCCCTTTCTGTGTGCCCTCTTTATCGCCGCACCTTGGGTGGTCTATCAAATTTGGGCTTTTATCTCTCCCGGACTTTATAGGCGCGAGCGCCGTTATGCGGTGCCATTCGTGCTTTGCACCGCGGGCTTGTTCATCCTGGGCGGCACATTCGCATATTTCGTGGCCTTCCGTTTTGCCCTCACATTTCTATTAGGCATCGGTGCAGGAAACTATGTAGATCCGACGGTGTCCATCAACGAGTACTTCGACCTATTCGTTAACGTGACGCTCGGGGTGGCACTCACGTTCGAAATGCCTATTGCGATTTTCGTCCTGACGTTACTTCGCGTCGTCAGGCCGGCATTCCTTGTAAAGCACAGCCGTTATGCAATCCTGGGTATCTTCATCGTCGCCGCCATCGTCACCCCTACCCCCGACGCGGTTAATATGCTGCTGTTTGCGCTACCCATGTGCTTGTTGTTCTACGTCGGCCTCTTCGCCGGATACCTTTTGGTACTGAAGCGAGAAGGCCATCGGTTTCCGTGGGTCAAGGTATTAACAATCGCGGGGATTGTGCTCGTGACCTTTAGTGCGATAGTCTATTTTGCCGCCATACACTATAGGCTGCATCCAGTCTCGCACTGGCCTTTTCTGATGCGGTAGCACAAGGCGACCAGGACGATGTAGTCACGCGATTAGATCCGAATAATCACTACGTGGCCGCGCTCTGATGGCCTTCGCCTCGATAATTGTATTGCTATCCCATCGGCAGGATCGACCGCTGCGTCCCGCTTTAAATCTTCAGTTCACACCTTTTGCAAGAATTTTACAAAAACCAAACCACCACGGCTGCCGCTACTCGTAACATCGGTATAGGCGATACGCCAAAAAGGAGATCTTTCGGATGGAACCGTTTCAGATTACCATGACGCATGAGCAACGCTACCATGACCAGCACCTGGACCTGGACTTCGGGCGTAAGAAAGCGCTGCTGGACACCAAGCCGTTAGTACTAACCCGCAAAGAATACGACCTGCTGGCATTGCTGATTCAGAATGCGGGCGAGTTGGTCACCCGCGAGACGCTGCTGCTGCGCGTGTGGGGCTACGGCAACCAGATCCGCACGCGCACGCTGGACGTGCATATCCGCCGGCTGCGCAAGAAGCTGGGCAACCACAGCGGCACGCACATCGAAACCATCTTTGGTGTGGGGTACCGCTTTCAGCCCTTCCGTGCGCCCCAGCTCGTAACGCGGCAGCCGCAAATGTTTGCCTTGAGCGCCTAAACAACGGGACTGGGCGCCCGTTTCCTTATCCGGGCAGAGCCACCGCTCGAGCGTGTGGTCGCCATACCAGGGGATAGATCGGCGCCATTACGTCCATAATCCCACTTGGCGAAAGCGACAGCGAAATCGGCTTCTGGCCCGGCGCCGGACCGCACCCTCCGCAGGACGAAGTGTCGTCAACGATGTGTTCCATCGTCACTTCCGATTACCTCAGGGTGACGCAAATCCCGTTGCAACGCGGCCGGTTCCTTACCGATCGGGACAGTTTGGCGTCACCCGCGGTGGTGGTGATCGACGACCTGCTGGCAGGGCACATCTCTCCAGGCCAGGACCCGCTGGGCCGGCCGATCAGCCTGAGTGTGGTGGCCCGGTCCGGATCGTCGGCGTAGTCAGCACGTGAAGTATTGGGGACTGGATGCTGACGATAGCGCGAAGATACGCGACCAGCTTTACTTTCCCTTCCTGCAAGCGCCCTACAAGTTTCTTAACCAAGCCGTGGCGGGACTGACGCTGGTTTCGCGCACCGCGCCCGAACCCCTCAGCCTGGTTGCCGCGGAGCGCGCACGGTCGCGGGTCCCACGGAGGATCAGCTTATCTACGAGGTCCGCAAGATGGAGCAGACTATTTTCGGAATTGCTCGGCCAGCGCCGCTTCACGATGCTGGTGCTAATGATCTTCGCGGCCACGGCCATGCTGCTGGCCGCGGTCGGGATTTACGGCGTGATGTCTTATGTGGTGACCCGCCGCGTCCCCGAACTCGGAATTCGCGCGGCTTTGGGAGCGCCGCGCGGGAGATGGTGGGATTAGTTTTGCGGCAAGGTGTGCGGCCGGCGGCGATGGGTATGGCGGGAGGGGTGATTGCCGCGCTGGCGCTTACGCGATTGATGGCGGGCATGCTATACGCTTGCTTGCTCCGAGCCCGCTGGTGCCTATGTTGTGATTAACGGACGCGACCGGGGGACTACGTCATTCGAGATGAAGGTCGGACCTCGGGCCTTTGCGACGAAAAAATCGACGGCTCTTTCCAAACAGGGTTTGATCGCCTTCGTTATGGGGGAACCTTTGGTGTCAAACTCTACCGGCTCTGCACCAACGAGATTTTCGCAGAAACTGACTGGCCAGCTCTCGATCCGCCCGGCAGCGCGTGTTTCGGGCAGAATAAAAAGAGCTTGAGAATACCCGGGGTCCTTCTCGCATTAACGATTTCCGCCGCCGGTGTTGCGAAAACCTGGCGCGTCGATGGTATCGTGATCGCCGTCGATCGGAGCGCCAGCACCATGCTGGTATCCCATCGACCCATCGAAAATTACATGGGCGCCATGGCCATGACGTTCCGCGTCGAGAATACCCAACAACTCAACGCCCTTTATCCCGGCGTGCGCATCCAGTTCGATTTGACGGTCACGAAGCGGGGATCCCTGGCCCGCAACATCCGCAAAATGGGCGGGCCCGACGCACTCATCGCGCCACCGAAAGAAACCATCAAGATCGGCGATCCAGTCCCCGATTTCTCGCTCACCAGCGAAACCGGCAAATCCGTCCGCCTCGCGGACCTGCATGGCAAGGTGGTAGCCATCAACTTTCTCTACACACGCTGCCCCCTGCCCGACGTTTGTCCCCGTCTGGCAGCCAACTTCGCTACTCTGCAACGACGCTTCGCCGATCGCATGGGCGCGGACCTGGTGTTCCTTTCGGTGACTGTCGACCCCGATTTCGACACGCCGATCATCCTTGCGGAATATGCCAAACGATGGGGTGCGAAGAGCCCCGGATGGCATTTTTTGACAGGAGATGTGAGCCGAATCGCCGCCTCGCTCGGCGAGGTCTACTGGACGGACGAGGGGTCTATCGGTCATAATTCTACTACTTCCATCGTTGATCGCAATGGCCGCCTCGCCGCGACTGTGGCTGGTTCCACCTGGCGGCTGGATCAACTCGAACAGTTGTTGAAGCACGAATTGGAGAAGCCCGAATGAAGCTTGCGCTTACTGCACTCATCGCATTGGCATCTTTGGGGGCGGCGGAGATTCCGAAACGTAGCGATAACTGCGCGCCGCCTCCCAGCGCCATAGCCCCCACGTTGCCGGCGAAACTGCTGCCGGGCATGGGCACTGTCCACCTCACGATCACGACGTCCAGTCCGGAAGCCCAGGCATTCTTCGATCAGGGCCTGGCCCAAATGCATTCGTTTTGGGCGCGTGAGGCGGAGCGCTCATTCCTCCAGGCGGCCGCTCTCGACCCGAAAGCACCGATGCCGCAGTGGGGTATCGCCATGGTGGCGGCCGGCGACTGGCGGCCTCGTTTTCAAATTGACCTACTCACCAAAATTCAGGGCAAACAGGCGCCGCCGTCCCTGCTGCGCGCCCAGGCGGCCGCGCGAAAGGCTGTGGAGCTCAGCCAGACGACCGGCACGGACCTCGAAAAGCTGTATGTCGCGGCCATCGCCGCGCGCCGTAATCCCGACGAGAAAGGCGACCCCGAGGAGGCCTTCGTGAAAGGCTTGCGCGCACTTCTCGCGAAGTATCCCGACGAAGTGGAGGCGCAACTGGACCTGGCGCTGATGATCATGCGAGGGTTCTCGGCGCGGGATAAGAAGCCGCTGGCGCCGGGCACGACCGAGGCGGTGGCGATCCTGCGCAGACTGCTGGTGACAGCGCCCGACCATCCGGGTGTGCACCACTACGTGATCCACGGATTCGAAGGTTCCAGTTTTGCAAAAGAAGCCTGGCCAAGCTGCGAGAAATACACCCAACTGGTAACCAACATTCCGCACGCCTTGCACATGCCAGGGCACATCTATTCGCAAACCGGCCGCTGGGCGGACGCCGCCAAGTCGTTCAACGATGCTGCCATCAACGAACGCATGTGGATGCAGATCGACAAGTTGTATGGCAACGCGCACCATGGCCACAACGTGCATTATCTGGCCACGGCTTATTCCTTCGAAGGCCGTTATGACGACGCCGTAGAGGCCGCCAGAGAACTACTTGGCTACCATGAGAACCCCATCCAGGCAGCCCAAGCCGACCTGCTCGCCGGCGCTTACGCGCAGGGTTGGTTCGCCATGTTGCGCACTCAGGTTCAGTTTCAGAAGTGGGATGCCATTCTTGACGATTCCGTGCTTCCGGTGGTGAACAGGCCGCGGCAGCAGGCGTGGCGGCACTGGGCGCGTGCGGTGGCCTATGCGAACCAGGGCAAGATCGCCAGTGCGGCCGAAGAATCGCGCGGGTTCGAACTCTCGATGGCTGAATTTCGAAGCAAGGTCAAACGCCCGGAGCCGGCTGAATTGCAGGTGGCCCGCCGCGAGCTAGCGGGGCAACTGGCGGTGGCCCAAGGGCAAATCGGGAAGGGTCTGAAACTGCTGGAAGCCGCATCGAAAGCCGAACGGAGGTTGACTTACACGGAACCGCCCTTCTATCCGCGACCGGTAGCAGAGGCCCTGGGAGAGGCAGCGCTGAAAAACAATAAGTCTTCGGTGGCGCAAAAGGCGTTCCAGGTGGCGCTCGATCAGTATCCGGGGGATTCTCACGCGGAGAGCGGGCTGAGGGCGGCGATGCAGATGAACGAGACAATGCTGGCGGCGCGATAGCGGAATCAACGAGGGCGCAACACCGGAAGAAATCGCTCAGCAGTATCCCGCCATACCGTTGGCGGACATTTACCATCTGATCGGCTACGGCCTGCGCCACGCTGCGGAAATGGAAGAGTACCTTCGCCGGCGTCAACGCGAGTCGGAGGAAGTGCGGCAGCAAAACGAGACCCGTTGGAGGCCCGATGGCGTTCGCGAGCGGTTGCTGGGTCGACGGCCGAACCGGACGTAGCCTCATGATGGCCGCTCATGCGCAGGCTCGCCGATGAGAATCTGAACAACGACATCGTCCGCGGGTTATTGCGCCGGAAGCCCGACCTTGACATTCTCAGAGTGCAGGACGTCGGCCTGACTGGAGTGGACGATCCGTCTTTGTTGGCCCGGGCAGCGGCTGAGGATCGCGTCTTGATTACACATGACGTCAGCACCCTCACGGCGTACGCGTATGGCCGCACGGCCAGCGGCAATTACATGCCCGGCGTGCTGGAGGTGAGCCGCTCGGTTCCCCTCGCGGTTGTTATCGGGATATTCTACTAGTATCCGAATACAGCCACGAGGGGGAGTGGGAAGGCCAGGTGCGATACCTTCCCCTTCGCTGAGTCCCATCCGGCCGCTCGCCCACACAGCCGCAGCCGTCAAGGCCGATGGCCGACAATCCAGCCCTCAAATAACACTCGCAATTGCCGTTCCTCTAATCCCTGAAAGCGACGCACCGATCCACAAAATTGACGCCCGCCAGACCCCGGCGCTACCATCGGACACGCACCATGCGTTGGATCGGCTCCGAGACTTTCTTCCTCACCCGGCTGCTCTACCAAAGAGGCCTGGCCCTGATCCTCCTCATCGCTTTCCTGAATGCCGCGTTCGAATTCAAGCCCTTGCTGGGCGAGCATGGACTGCAGCCCGTGCCTCTCTTCACCAAAGCGGTCGCCTTCAGTCAATCGCCCAGCTTGTTCTTCTTCGCCGCGAATGACATTGCGTTTACCATTGCCGCGTGGCTCGGCGTGCTGCTCGCATGCGGCGCGCTGGCCGGAATTGCGGACCGCTTCAGTACATGGTTCTCGATGCTCGTCTGGGCCATGCTGTGGGTGCTCTACATTTCCTTCGTCAATGTGGGCCAGATCTTTTACGCCTTCGGCTGGGAGTCTATCCTGCTGGAGGCGACTTTCTACGCGATCTTTCTCGGCAGCCGCCGCGTAGCGCCGCAGACCATCGGCATATGGCTGCTGCGCTGGCTGCTATTCCGGCTGATGTTCGGCGCGGGCCTCATTAAGATGCGCGGCGACCCCTGCTGGCGCGATCTCACCTGCCTCAACTATTACTATGAGACGCAACCCATGCCCGGCCCGCTGAGCTGGTTCTTTCATTGGGCGCCCGGCTGGTTCCACACCGGCGGCGTGCTGTTCAACCATTTCTCTGAGTTGGTGGTGCCCTTCGCATACTTTCTCCCGCAGCCGATCGCGGCCATGGCGGGCGCCATCACCATTGCGTTCCAATCGCTCATATTCGCGGGTGGCAATCTTTCCTGGCTGAATGCACTAACCATGGTGCTGGCGGTCAGCACTTTTGACGACCGGATCCTCGCGCGGATCTCGCACATGCGGACGCACATCGTCCAACAACCGGCATGGGCGCACCGGGCCGTCACCGTCGGCGTGGGTATCCTGGTCGCGATTTTGAGCATCCAACCAATTCTTAATATGATGTCGCCGGCGCAGGTGATGAATACGGTCTACAATCGGTTTCACTTGGTTGGCACCTACGGCGCATTCGGATCCGTCACGCGGCCACGCTACGAGGTGATCGTGGAAGGCACCGGCGAAACGGCGCTCAGCGACGACACGAAATGGCGCGCGTACGAGTTCAAGGGCAAGCCCGGCGCCGTGGACCGGATGCCGCCGCAGATTGCTCCCTATCACCTCCGGCTCGATTGGCTGATGTGGTTCGCGGCCCTATCTTCTTACGAGGAGCAGCCCTGGTTCGAACCGTTCATGCAAAAGCTGCTGGAGGGCGATCGCGCGGTGCTTTCGCTGTTGCGCACGAATCCATTTCCGGACCAGCCGCCGCACTATGTGCGGGCGTTATTTTACGAGTACCATTTCACGAGTCCGGCTGAGCGCACTGCCACGGGTAATTGGTGGTCGCGGAGGTTGGTCGGCACGTATTTCCCGCCTCTAGAGGGGCGGCCCGCAGCAAACACAAATGCCGCGCCATAACAATTCCGCGTGCGTCATCGGTTCCGGTCCGAACGGCGTGACTGCGGCCATCATTCTGGCCCAGGCCGGCCTCGATACCACCGTGTTCGAGGCCGAGCCCACCATCGGCGGCGGCGCCCGATCGGCGGAGCTGACGTTGCCCGGATTCGTGCATGATGTGTGTTCTGCCGTGCACCCCTGGGCTGCCAGTTCGCCGGCATTTGCCGCTTTCCCGCTGGCGGCGCACGGCCTCGAATGGATTCAGCCGCCGCTCGCGCTGGCGCATCCTCTGGACGACGGATCGGCCGCCGTCATGGCCATGTCTCTGGATGAAACCAGCGCGCGCTTGGGTCGGGACGGCGCAGTGTATCGCCGCGCACTTGCGCCTCTGGTGCACCATTGGCGTGAACTGCTTCCAATGATCCAGGCGCCGATGCTACGCGTGCCGGCGCATCCTTGGCTGATGGCGCGTTTCGGATCTCTGGCGCTTTGGCCGGCGGCGCCCTTGGCCCGCGCGCTGTTTCGCGGCGAAGCGACCCGCGCTCTATTTGCAGGCCTTGCCGCGCACGCGGTGCTGCCGCTCGAAGCGTTCGCATCGGCCGGGTTCGGATGGCTATTGGCGGTGGTGGGGCATGCCGTCGGCTGGCCCATTCCCAGGGGCGGCTCGCAGGCCATCGCCAACGCGCTGGCGTCGTACTTCGAATCGCTCGGTGGACGCGTCGTTACCAACAGCCGCATTCAGTCGCTCGATGAACTAGGCGATGCTTCATTGATCCTGTGTGATGTCACCCCGCGCCAGTTTTTGGCCATCGCCGGAGATCGCTTGCCGGACCGCTTCCGCCGCAAGCTGGAAGCATACCGCTACGGTCCGGGCGTTTTCAAAATCGACTGGGCCTTGCGCGCGCCGATCCCGTGGAAGGCGTCCGAATGCGCCCGCGCGGCCACGGTGCACGTGGGTGGATCGCTCGATGAAATCGCCGCCTCCGAGCGTAGCATGACCGGTCGCATGCCAAGCCAACGTCCTTTCGTGCTGCTGGCGCAGCCCAGCCTGTTCGATCCGAGCCGCGCGCCTTCCGGCCGGCATACGGCCTGGGCCTATTGCCACGTGCCGCACGCGTGCACAGCGGACATGACCGAACCGATCGAATCCCAGGTGGAACGATTCGCACCCGGTTTCCGCGGCTGTGTGCTGGCGCGCCACATCATGACGCCGGCGGACCTGGAGCGGCATAACGCCAACTTGATCGGCGGCGATATCACCGGCGGCGCGCACGACCTTCGGCAACTCGTGCTGCGGCCGACGCGGATGTTCTATCGTACGCCGCTGGCCGGCGTATATCTCTGCTCCTCATCCACACCGCCCGGTGGCGCAGTGCACGGAATGTGCGGTTTTAATGCGGCGCACGCCGCCTTGCGTGGGCGAAATCTCACATAAATGCATACGGGACCATAATTGGCGCATCCTATAAGAGTGAGTCGCCTTCGCTACGTTGCCGTGGTCTGCGCTGTCGTGTGCGGATCATGCCCTGTCGTGGCACAGACCCCAGCAGAGGCCGCGGCGGCCAGCGGATCCGCCAGCTTGAAAAGTGCGGCGCAGACGGCGCCGGATCCAGCCGCGGTAAGCGGACCCGTCACCATCCAGCAAAAATGGAATTTTTTCGTGCAGGAAACCTTCACGCCATTTACGATTCTGGCCAGCTTGCCCACGGCCGCCGCATCGCAGGCCACCAATACGGATCCCAAGTATGGCGTCGGCAGCCTTGCGTTGGTGAAGCGCTTTGGCGCGGCGACTGCCGATAACGTCACGCAGAATTTCTTCGTTGATTTCGTAATGGCCTCGGCACTGCATGAGGACACCAAATACCGGCGGCGCGGCGAGCAGTACGGTTTTTGGGCGCGCGTGGGATACGCGATCAGCCGGGCCGTGGTGACGCGGACTAATGCGGGCGCCAGCACGGTGAATTGGGCGAATTTCTCGGGCTCGGCTTTGAGCGTCGGCCTTTCGAACGCCTACTACCCCAAGGCCAGCCGGAACCTGAATGCCACGGCCATCAACTGGGGGTCGAGCGCGGCGGGCACGGGATTCGGCAACCTGTTCCCGGAGTTTTTGCCGGATTTCAAGCGCTGGCTCAAGCGCCATCACCTGTAGGTTTCAGCCTCGCTCAATTTCGCGCGAGAAGTATCCTGCGTGGTCCGTGACACCATCGGGCGCACCGCGTGCGAGGGCGCCACGCAGATCGGCAGGTAGCGGCGTTTTGCGCAGCGTGTCCACCTCTACAAGCACATAGACCGTCTGCGCTGTGGCGATTACCAGGCTCTCGCCGGCTACTCGAAACTCGGCGGCCAATGTGAATGAGGTGTTGCCTAAGTGCACGGCTTCCATCGACAGCTCCAGCACCTGGTCGTAACGCGCCGCGGCTTTCCATTCGACGGTCTGCTTTACGACCTGGAAGTCCAGGGCTCCCACGATGAAAATCTGGCTGAAACCGAGCGCACGCAGAAACTCGCTGGTGGCGACGTCCACGTATTCGGAATAGCGTGAATTGAAGACCACCTTCTGGGCATCGCATTCCCCGTAGCGTACGCGCAGGTAGTAACGGAACGGGCTGGCCATCTAGCTATCTTAAGACGCCTCGATCGGAGTGCGGGCCTGCCCCGCTCAAGTCGTGCAACAGGATTCTTTTTTGGGGTAAACTGGCGATATGCGACTTCCGCGCTCAGTTACGGCATTCGCCCTTCTTCTGACTGGTCTGGTGGCATACGCGCAACAGGTGCCGCGGCCGGCGGGCGAGTTTGCCATCAAGATGCCGAACGGCCAAACCACCCTGTTGAGTCAATACGCGGGCAAGGTGGTATTGCTGGCGTTTATCTCCACCACTTGCCCACATTGCCAGCACACCACGCAAGTCCTGAGCGCCATTCAAAACGAGTACGCGTCCCGCGGTGTGCAAATCCTGGCGGCGGCGTTTAATCCCGAGGCAGCGCAACTGGTGCCCGGGTTTATCGCACAGTTCCGGCCCACTTTTCCAGTGGGATCGTCGGATCGCGACCCGGTGCTGGAGTACGAGCAGGCCTCCATGGCCAAGCCGAATTACGTTCCCGATCTGATCTTCATCGACCGCAACCGCGTGATCCGCGCGCAACACGACGGCGGCGACGACTTCTTCAAAGAGCAGGAAAAGAACATCCGCGAGATGCTGGACACGCTGTTGAAGGAGCCCGTAAAGAGCGCGAAGGCTTCGCACAAATCCCGCTCGTAGTCCGCCCCGCGCGGCGTGTAACTCCGCAGCCGGAACGCGCGTCCACTCGAGTGGATGCGCTCTTATATACGGGTATGCGGTCTGCTGTGCGCCACGCTGATCTGGGTTCGTCCGGCCAGAACGGAAGAACTCGAACTGAAGATTCCGCCGGTCAAGACCACCCTGGACATCAAAGGCCAGCCGGTGCGGATCACGGCGTGGGGCGCCGTTTCGCGCGCGCCGCAAGGCTCGTTCAAGGTCGCATTGACGGCCGATCTCAGCGATTTCGAAGCTAACCTGAGCGCAGTGCTGGCGTCTGAACTGAACCGCTCCGATCGTTGCGGTGAGCGGCTTTCGGTCGAAAATGCCACGATCGTGCCGGCCTCGCCCGCCGCGATCTTGACTGCGCGTGTGCACTACGAGCGATGGGCCTGCATCAAGGCTCTGGGTAAAAACGCCGCCAAGCGTCTGGTGGGCGGGAACGCTACCGTGGTGGTGAAGCTCACGCCATCGGTGGCAGCGGACGGCGTGGCCATGGCATCGGAGGTGCAGAGGATCGACGCCGACGGTTCGCTGGGCGAGGTATTGCAGTCCGGCTCTCTGGGAACGGCCGTGAAGGAGAAGATTGCCCGCAGCGTGGAGTCGTCCATCCGCAAGGGGCTGGATCTCAAATCCACGCTGCCCGCGGAAATCGCGGCCGCTGTCACGCTGCACGGCGTGCAGTTCGTTAGCGGCGCGGAAGGCCATCTGTGGTTCACGGTGGATGGAGATGCGCACATCTCCGCGGCGCAGTTTCAATCCCTCAGCGGGAAGAAGTGAGTTCGCCGGAGACGCTAAACTACAAAGATGGCTACACGCCGATCTTTTCTCCTCACCGCGGGACTCGCGCCTGCCGCTTTGTCCGCCGCGCCGGCCGATTCGCCAATCGCGCAGCTTAAGAACCGCCACGCCGAAGCGCAGCCGATCACGACCGCCGAACGCCGCACGCGCATCGCCCGCGCGCAGCAATTGATGGCGGAAAACAAAATCGACGCCATTTGTCTGGCTGGCGGCACGTCGCTGAATTACTTCAGCGGCGCGCGTTGGGGGAATAGCGAGCGTCTCTTCATGATGATCATTCCCGCCCGGGGCGACGCGTTCTTCGTTTGCCCGGGTTTTGAGGAGGATCGCGCGCGGGAGCAGATCGCCGCCGGGCCGGTGGAACACGCGCACGTCTACATCTGGCAGGAAGATGAAAGCCCGTACACCCTGGCGGCCTTCGGCTTGAAAGAAGCCGGCTTGGCTACGGGCAAGATCGGCATAGAGGAGACCACGCCTTTCGTCTTCGCCAACAGCCTCGCGAAAGCGGCTCCCGCGGCTACCGTGACCAGCGCGACGCCGGTTACTTCCGGCTGCCGCATGATCAAAAGCGCGGCCGAAATGGCGCTGCTGCGGCTTGCTTCGCGCGTGACCATGCAGGCTTACGAAGCCGCCTGGAAATCGTTGCGCGACGGCATGACCGCCCGCCAGTTCGGCGAACTGATCGGTTCCGCCTACCAGGCCCTCGGCTTTCCGGGCTTCGCCAGCGTGCAGGTTGGTGAGTACACCGCGCTGCCGCACGGCTCGCGCCAGCCGCAAAACATCCGCGAAGGCTCCATCGTGCTGATCGACGACGGGTGCACCGTGGAAGGATACCAGTCCGACATCAGCCGCACATTTGTGTTGGGGAAGGCCACGGACAAGATGAAGCAGGTTTTCGAGATTGTGCATCGCGCGCAAAGCGCGGCGCTGGCTACGGCGCGTCCGGGACTGCCATGCGAGGCCGTAGACGCCGCCGCGCGCAAGGTCATCGTGGATGCGGGCTACGGTCCGGGCTACAAGTACTTCACGCATCGCGTGGGCCACGGACTAGGCATGGATGGCCATGAATGGCCATACCTGGTACGGGGCGACGCCCTGCCGCTGGCGGCCAATATGACCTTCAGCGATGAGCCGGGCATTTACATCCGCGGGGAATTCGGCGTGCGGCTGGAAGACGATATGCACATCACGGAATCAGGCGCGGAGTTGTTGTCGCCGCAGAGCCCGTCGATCGAACAGCCCTTCGGATAAAGCGGCGTGTGGTAGATTGTTTAGCCATGGCGCACGCCTCGCCGCACTACCCGCCTGCCGTCATGGCCGGTGCCGTGATCTTGCCGCTGCTATGCGTGTGGGGCGCATGGGAGTCGTACGGGGCGGAGTCCGCTTATCAGCAGCAGTATCGCGATCCATACCTGATCGCCGCGCAGTCGACCCGGTTTGCGCCGTTCGTTCCGTCCGTTCCCGATAACGCCGAACTTGGATACCTGACCGACCTCGCACCGGGCGTCACCGACTGGGCGATGTTTCTGGGAGCGCAATATGCGCTGGCGCCGCGGCTCCTCGAACGAGGCGTGGCCCACCCGTGGGTGCTCGGCAATTTCACGCGCCCGGCCGATTTCGCGGCGTTCGGACAAGCCCACGGATTGAAGCTGCAGCAGGATTTCGGCAATGGCGTAGTTCTTTTCCGGAAGGGCGATTCCGGGAACGGCCATTCCCCGAACAACGATTCCCCAGAGGCGCATTAAATGCCGGGCCTGGTCTGGATGGTCGAGGCGATCCTGCTGGGCTGCGGGCTGATTTGCCGCTTTGCGGATTTGCCGAAGGTGCAGCCGCTCTGGGCGCGGATCGCCATCATCCTGGGCGCCGGTGCGGCCGGCGGCATCGGTCTGAGTGCGTGCATCTTTTTCTTGTTCGGTATCCTGATCGAATCGGCGCCGGCCGCCATGCTAGTCGAACTGGCTGTCTTGCTCTGGACCGGATACGAGCTTTTTCGCCGCCGGATTCCGCTGTTCGCGCCGGCCGCGAACGCGCCGCACGGGGTGCTTTTTCCGCTGGCCGCGGCCAGTTTGCTTTTCGTGCTCGGTCTGGCGACGGTGGCTATGTGGGGCGGCTGGGAAGCCAATCCCAACGGCGATTGGGATGCCTGGGCGATCTGGAACCTGCGTGGACGATTCATCGCCTCGGGCGATGGGTTGGCGCATCGCGCGTGGTCGCCGGTGCTCGGTACCGTTGCCCATCCCGAATATCCGCTCCTGCTCTCTTCGGCGATCGGGCGGTGCTGGGCATTCAGCCGGACTTTCGATACGGCGGTGTCCGCGGCGGCATCCTACACGTTCTTCCTGGCCTTGATCGCGCTGGCCGCGGGCGGCATTGCAGCGGTGCGCGGACCAACATTGGGATTATGGGCGGCGCTGACACTCGCCGCTACTCCCTCCCTGTTGCATGAGGTGCCCGCTCAATATGCGGATGTGCCGTTGGCTTGTTACATCGCAGCGGCACTGGTATTCGCCGTGGCGGAGCGTCCCATCCTGGCGGGCATTTTCGCCGGATGCGCGGCCTGGACGAAGGACGAAGGTTTGCTGTTTCTGGTCGTGTTTTTGGCAGCCATGGCCGTGTTCAAGCGGCGGGCCGCGCTGGCGGCAGCGCTCGGTGCATTGCCGGCCGCGGCGCTGGACGTATTTTTCAAGGCGTTCCTGGCCAGGGGTAACGCATCGCTGTTGTCCACCAGCCTCCCGGGAGCCGGTCATCGCATCGCGAATGTGAGCCGCTACGGTACGGTGATCGCTGCCTTCGGCCGCGAACTGGCCGGAATGGGCGCGGGCTGGTATCATCCGATCTTCCCGCTGCTGGTGCTGGCGGCGGTCCTGCGCTTCGATCGCGAGCGCCGGCGCGAGGCGGCATTTTGCGGGAGCATCGCCGGCGCGCTTCTGCTGGGCTATTTTGCGATGTTCATAGTGACTTCGAACGATCTGGCGTGGCAGTTACAAACCTCGTTGCCGCGCCTTTTGATACAGGTTTGGCCGGCCCTGGTGGTGACCGTATTTGTAAGCCTCCGCGTACCGGAGTCAACCGCCATAGCGATCGCAAAGCCCGCGCCGAAGGCTCAGAAGAAAGCGAGACGAGGTGCGACGCGGTAACCTTCTGTTCCGCCGCAATCGGGTTTTCGAATGCTACCTGGCGGCATTGTGGCTGGTGTGTCTTTATCGCGCGATCACTCAATCCATCGTGCACGATGAGGCGCTCACCTACCAGCTTTATATCGCAGCGCCGTTCAGCCGCATATTTCATTACTTCGATGCCAACCATCATTTTCTGAGCACGCTGCTGATGCGGCTATCGGTCGCGATGTTTGGTTTGTCGGAGTGGTCCATGCGCCTGCCTGCGCTGGCTGCGGCGGGCCTCTACTTTTGGGTCGTATACCAAATCGGTATGCGGATGTTTCGCACCGCCGCAGTGTCCTGGCTGGCTGTCGGGCTGCTCACCCTGAATCCGTTCGTGGTCGACTTCCTGGTGGCCGCGCGGGGCTACGGCATGGCGCTGGCCTTGTTCATATACGCGCTGACCGCGCTGATCTGGTATGCGCAAGCGAAGGACGGCGGCAACGTTCAGCCGCGCGCGGTTTTGGTGCGGGCGGGCATTGCCCTGGCGCTCTCGATTGCAGCCAACCTGGTGTTTGCCGTGCCTGTAGTTGCGCTGGTGTGCCTCGCCGTGTTCAGGCTACGGCACAGCGCTGCTGTTCCCACTCCAGCCGTTGCTTCGACACACTCCAAAAAGAAACGGCGGAAAGCCGCGTCAGGCCGGCAGAAACCGGCGCCGAACCCCGTCTACGCCTATTTTCTCGCTCCATTCGCCGCGATCGGTTTCTTACTGTTTCTGACGATGCCCCTGGATGTCGCGACTTCAGGCAATTTCTATGTGGGCGCCTCCAGCATACCGGACAGCCTGAAAAGCCTCGCGTCCGCATCGCTGCTTTACGGCAGTTCCCTGCTTCCCGGCGGTTCTCTGCCCTTCGAGGGCTTCCCGCGCACCAGCCACTTCATGCACCTGAGTTCCGACGCGGTCGCGTTCGTCGTGGCGCCGCTCACTCTGATCACAGGCGCCATCGTGGGATTTCGCCGCGGCGATGTGCTGTTATTGTTCACCGCCGGCACGGGCGCCGGTTCAGCGATCATCCTGGTCCTCTCCCACATGCTGCTGGACGTTCCCTACCCCATCGATCGCACCGGGATCTATTTCCTCGTGCTGGTGCCGCTTTCGATGGCGGGCTTGGCTGGCAGCGAACTGGCGCCGGCCAGGATCAGCCGGATCCCCGCGCTGCTGCTGTACGGATTCGGAGTCGCGCTGGTTTTGCGATTTACGCTCGAAGCGGGAGTCAGGAGCTTCCTCACCTGGAGATACGACGCAGACACCCGGCGGATCGCGGATCGCCTGGCGCGCGCCCAAAGCCATCCGGCGCCGGATTCGGTTAGCGTGGGCGCTTCCTGGCAACTGGAGCCCAGCCTGAACTTCTACCGCGACGAGAAGCGTCTTTTGTGGATGCGTCCCGTCGAGCGCGGATCGCTGCGGCCGGGCGCCGGCTATTACGTAATCGGCTCCATGGACCGGCCGGCGGTGAGTACGCTCGGCCTGAAAACTATCTACGAGTGGCCGCTGTCGGGCGCCGTGCTGGCCGTGCCGGCAGCTCCATAATGATCCCCGGCCCGCCTACACGCCGGCCGGCACAGCCGCATACCGCACCGTGCGCGCGGTGAACATCGCCAGTTCCCGGAAAATCTCTTCAGCTACCGCCTCGCGTTGGGTCTGCGGCAGCGCCAGGTGCGCCTCGATGCGGCGGCGCATTTCCGCCAGATCGGCGGGATCGGCCGCATCGCGCAGATGTTCGAATAAGAGACGATGCGCGCCTTTCCGCTCCATCACCTCCAACCCATCCAGAATCTGGCGATGGCTGGTTCCTTCCCAAATCGTCAGCACCATGGCCTCGCGAAACCAGCGCTCCACCGGAAACTCAGCCAGCACGCCCAGCGCGCCATGCACCTCCATGGCCCAACGCGTGATTTCCGGTGCGATGTCCGAGGTCCAGTATTTCGCCAGGTGCGCGACCAGGCGGAACAGATGATAACGGTCCGAATAAGGCGGCTTCTGGCGCCAGACTTCGTTCAGGCGCAGGATGCTTTCCCAGCCCAATGCGAAACCGTCCTGCAACGTCTCGATGCGTTCGTCGAATTGTTTGCGCATCAGCGGATGATCGAGGACGGGCCGGCCGAAAGCGATGCGCTGCCCCGCGAAATCCGCCGATTCCGCCAGGGCCCGCTGCGCGATGGCCACGCTGCCCAGCGCATTGGTGGCGCGCGAGAGGTTCAGCACCTCCAAGATTAAATGCACGCCGCTCTCCGGTTTCCCCAGCAGCCAGGCTTCGCTCGCGCGCAATTCGATTTCGCCCGTGGGTACGGAGCGGGTGGCCACTTTATCCTTCAGGCGTCGGACGGTGTAGTTCAGTTCGCCATCTTCGCGGCGCTTCGGCAGCAGGAACAGAGCCAGGCCGCGCACACCTTGCGGCGCGCCTTCCGGCCGCGCGGCGACAACTGCCAGATCGGCGCCGGCGTTGCTCGCGAAGTATTTGTCACCCGTGAGCAGCCAGCGATCGCCATCGGCGCGCGCCACCGTCTCGACGTTCGCGCCCAGATCGGAGCCGCCCTTGATCTCGGTCATCCAGGTGGCGCCCTGCCAGACTGTGTCGTCCCGGCGTAGCAGGAGCGGCAAAAATCGTGCTTTCAACGCCTCGCTGCCGTGCTGGTCGAGCGCCACGGCGGTGGCCAGCGAGATGACGTAGGGGCAAGTTAAACCCGGATCGTAGAAACAGGTGATGTAATCGAGCAGCGCACTCATCGCCAGCGACTGCTCTTCGAAGGCGCGCCACACCACGCCGGCTTTGTATCCGTAGCGCAGCTCGCGCCAGTATTCGGGAGCGTACAGGACCTCGTCCACGCGGCGGCCGCTGCGGTCGAACATGCGCAGCCAGGGCGTTCCGGCGCGGTCGGTCGCGTCGGAAATGTGTTGTCCTTCGGCTTTCCACCAGGCCTCGTATTCGCCAAGCGCGCGCTCGTGGGGCAACGCCCCAAGCATCTGGCGCAGGAAGCGGACTGGAGAGCGGAGAACTTCGATTTCCATAATTACCCTATTTCGATTCACTATGGCGCGATCGCGAGGCTTTGGCAAGCGGCTGAGCCGTCCGGTGGTCGACGCTTACGCATCGCCAATGCGGTGCAGCTTCATCAGGTTGGTGGTACCCGGCCGGCCCACCGGTTGGCCGGCGAGAAACACGACCGTGTCGCCGGCTTTAACACAGGCGCGCTCGGTGAGGACGCGGTCCATCTGCGCCAGCATCTCGTCGGTGGAGGCTACGTGAGGCGCTTCGACCGGCTCAACACCGTAATTCACCATCAACTGGCGGCCCACGTTTTCGCGCGGCGTCATGGCGTAGATGCGCACGGGCGGGCGATAGCGGGAAACCAGCCGCGCGCTCGATCCGGTGGCCGTGAACACCACGATAGCCGCCACATGCGCGGCCCGCGCCGCGTGATAGGCGGCGTCGGCCAGAATCTCCGCGTAAGTGAGGTGCGCCGCGGCAGGCAATTTCTGGTAACCCTGCGAGCGGATGGAATTCTCGGTTTCGGTAGCGATGCGCGCCATGAACTTTACGGCTTCCACCGGGTACTTGCCGACGGACGTCTCGGCGGAGAGCATGACCGCATCGGTGCCATCGTAGATGGCGTTGGCCACATCACTGACCTCGGCGCGGGTGGGCGTAGGATTCTCGATCATGGATTCGAGCATCTGGGTAGCGGTGATGACGAACTTGCCATGCTGGCGCGCGCGCAGGATGGTGGACTTCTGAATGCGGGGTACGGTTTCGAGCGCCAGTTCGACCCCCAGGTCGCCGCGCGCCACCATGACGCCGTCGGCTGCATCCAGGATCGCATCGATGTTCTCCCAGGCTTGCGGCTTCTCGATCTTGGCGACCACCGGCAATGGGCCGGTATGCATACTGCGCAGCCATTCGCGAAGGTTGTGGACATCGGCGGCGGTGCGCACGAAGGAAAGCGCGACCAGGTCGATGCCCTGTTGCACGCCGAAGTGCAGGTCCGCCAGATCCTTCTCGGTGAGCGAAGGCAGGCTCACGGCGATACCGGGCAGATTGAGGCCCTTATGGTCGCCGATTTCGCCGCCGCAGACTACCTCGGTGCGCACGTCCATGCCGCTCGCATCGAGCACGCGCAGTTCGATCGCGCCATCGGCCAGCAGGATGCGGTCGCCCCGTTTGACGTCGGCGGCGAGGTTGGGATAGGTGGTGGAAGCGCGTTCGGAATTCCCCAGGATGGGCTCCGGGGTGATCGTGAACACGCCGCCCGCCACGAGTGTAGCGCTGCCGCCCGCGAAGCTCCCCAAGCGGATCTTCGGCCCTTGCAGGTCGAGGAGGATGGCGGCGGGGATGCCGGATTCGGCGGTGACTTGGCGAATGGCCGTGATGCGCGCGGCATGCTCGGCCTGCGTACTGTGCGATGCGTTGAGGCGGAACACATCCACACCGGCCAGCAGCAGCTGCCGGATAGCGTCGGGGGAATCGCTGGCAGGACCCAGCGTAGCGACTATTTTGGTGTTGGGCATAAAAATCAGGTACCATTCCATTTTGTCCTATCATGCCCATCTATCAAGTGATCGTGCTGGCAATTGTGCAGGGCCTGACGGAATTCCTGCCCGTCAGCAGTACCGCGCATTTGTATCTGACGTCCTGGCTGCTGGGCTGGCAGACCGAAAGCCTGACATTCGATATCGCGCTGCATATCGGCACGCTGCTGGCGGTGGTGATCTACTTTGCGCGGGATTGGGTGCAGATCATCGCGCATGGATTCGGCATCCGCTGGGGCCGCGATGAGGAACTCGAGCGCAACAGCGGCCTGCTGTGGCTGCTGGCGGTCGGCTCGATTCCGGTGGGAATCGCGGGGCTGCTTTTTAACAAGCAGGCCGAAGGCGCCTGGCGCAACCCCATGGTGATCGGCACGCATGATGGTGGGGATCGGAATCCTGATGGGGATCGCCGAATGGATGGGGCGCAAGACGCGCGATATTTCCGGAATCAACTTTGTGGATGCCGCGACGATCGGGGTGGCACAGGCGCTGGCGGTGGTGCCCGGCGTTTCGCGCAGCGGCATTACCATCACGGCCGGCTTGTTCCGCAACATAAATCGGGAGGCGGCCGCGCGCTATTCTTTCCTGCTCTCGACGCCCGCCATTGGGGCCGCGGCGGCCAAGGCGGTCTACGACCTGATCAAGCACAAAGCCTTTGATCCCACCATGGAAACGGCCCTGGCGGTTGGGATTACGGTGAGCGCGCTCGTGGGGATGTTGGTCATCGCCCTGTTCCTGCGCTTCCTGCGCCGCCGCAGTTTGTGGTTCTTCGTGTTTTATCGCATCATTTTTGGCATAATGGTGCTTGCTCTGGCTTTCTTCCGCCGGCCAGCGGGATGAAGCTCTTATCTCCAACTCCGCAGAAGCGCATCAATGAACTGATAGGACTGCTGCTCCTATCGCTGGGCTTGGTATTGCTGCTCAGCCTGGCGTCGTACCACGTCCAGGATCCCTCTCTGAATACGGCGGCGGCCACACGGCCGCACAACCTGATCGGTTATCCCGGCGCCTGGTTTGCCGACCTGCTGCTGCAGGGCTTCGGCATCGGCGCGTTTGTGTTCCCGCTGCTGTTGTTTGGGCTGGCGTGGAAATGGATTCGATCGGACGAAGTCGGAGGCGGGAGCCATCAAGACTCAGCGGCACGGTGCTGCTGCTGCTGAGCCTGACGGCGGCGGTTTCCTTCGCGCCGCGCCTGACGCTGTTCAGCGGCACGATTCCCATTGGCGGACTGCTGGGCATGCTGCTGGCGCATTACCTGATGCACGCGCTGAATACCACCGGCGCGATTCTGCTGACCATCACTACGCTGATCGTTTCCGTGTACCTGGTTTCGACTTTCACCATGTCGAAGCTGGCGGTCTGGTTTGCCGGGCCGCTGCGATTCCTGAGCGCTCTGGCGGAGGCTTGGAAGTTGTGGCGCGCAGAACGGCGGCAGCGCCGGGCGGCGAAAGCTCAATTGCGCGCCGCACAGAAGGCCGAGAAGCGGCGCCGGTCGCGGGGGACACAGCCGGTGGAAGCGCCGCCCATCGAGTCATTCGATCCGCCGGCGGAGGTGGCGGCTCCTGAAGCGCCGCAAGCGCCAGCGGAGATTCCGATCTGCTCGCTGGAGGAACCGCCGGCGGCGGCTGCGGATGCGCCGCCATGGGAGATCCCGGCCCAGGTGGCCCCCACGCACGTGGCTGGACCGCTGGCCTACCGGCTGCCTTCGACCGAACTGCTGCACGAAGGGCAGGGGCGCAGTCCGTACGACGAGCAGGAGCTGAAAGATATCGCGGTACGGATCAAGTCGAAGTTCGAAGAGTTCAACGTGCTGGGGTCCGTAGTGCAGATCAACCCCGGCCCGGTGGTGACGACCTTCGAATTCAAGCCTGAGGCGGGGATCAAATACAGCCGCATTACGACGCTGACCGAGGATCTATGCCTGGGGTTGCAGGCGGAATCGATCTTGATCGAGCGCATTCCGGGCAAGCCGACGGTAGGCATCGAGGTGCCGAACACCAAGCGCGAGGTGATCGCGCTGCGGCAGGTGCTGGAGTCGGACGAATTCGCGCAGGCCCAATCGCGGCTGACGATTTCGATGGGCAAAGACATCAACGGGCGGATCAAGGTGGCGTCGCTCGAATCCATGCCGCACCTGCTGATTGCGGGATCGACGGGCTCCGGCAAGAGCGTAATGATCAACTCCATGGTGATGTCGATTCTGTACAAATCGACGCCCGATGAAGTGCGCATGATCATGGTGGATCCCAAGCGCGTGGAATTGGGCATGTATGAGGGCATTCCGCATCTGCTCACGCCGGTGATCACCGACCCGAAGAAAGCCACCAACGCGCTGCGCAACGCCGTGCTGGAGATGGATCGGCGGCTGCGTCTGCTCGCCGAATTCGGCGTGCGCAACATCGACCAGTTCAACAAGAAGATCCGCAAGAAGCAGGAGGAGCCGCGCAACCTGTTCGAAGAGGATGAACCCACGGCGGAAGATTTGAGGCCGCTGCCATACATTTTGATTCTGATCGATGAGTTGGCGGACCTGATGATGTTGGAAGGCCGCAACGTGGAGGAGAGCGTGACGCGCCTGGCGCAGATGGCGCGCGCGGTGGGGATGCACCTGGTGCTGGCGACGCAGCGGCCCAGCGTGGACGTAATCACAGGGCTGATCAAGGCGAATTTTCCATCGCGCATCAGTTTCCGCGTGGCTACGCGGGTGGACTCGCGCACAGTGCTGGACGTGATGGGCGCCGAGCACCTGTTGGGCAAGGGCGATATGCTGTTCTTGCCGCCGGGTTCGTCGCGGCTGATCCGGGTGCACGGCGCGTTCGTGACCGAGACGGAGATCAACCGGGTCGTTGACTTTTGGAAAGAGCAGGCCACGCCGGAATACGATCAGTCGTTCCTGGTGGCGCCATCGGAGGACGCGGAACCGGAGGGCGAAGAGGCCGCGCCGGGCGGACAGGACCCCATGTACGAAGATGCGGTGCGCATCGTGCTGGAGATGGGCAAGGCATCCACATCCACCTTGCAGCGCCGGCTGCGGTTAGGCTACGGCCGCGCGGCGCGGATCCTGGATATGATGCAGCGGGACGGGATCATCGGGCCGCCGGATGGAAGCAAGCCGCGGGAGGTTTTGAAGCGGCCGGATTGGTTGAGAGAGGTGGAGGACTCGGTGCGGTAGACGCACCGTTCGGCGCGCCGGCAAGGTCCAATTCCTTGTTAGCGACGGCGGCTCTCCAGGGCTAGTTAAGTTCATGCGGTCTTCCGCATTGCCTTCGACGAATCGAACCTGGGTCAACCCAAGTCCAGGTTGAGCGCTTCGCTCAGTTTTCCGCGCACTCCGACGCACATCATCTATGGATCCGGGATGATGTGGCATAACAGCCTGCGGAGAGGTCAGTCTCTCACCTTCAACACTACAACGATGGAGGGCAAGGAGTGACACGCAGGTGCGCGTCAAGGGGTTGCGCGCATGCCGAAGATCCGCTGGTACTGAGTGAGCGCGAATCCGTCCGTCATACCCGATATATAGTCCGTTGCTCGTAGAGCGAGCCGGTAGGCATCGCCTAGCCGAAAACTATCACCGAGGCTTTCTGTGTCTGTAGCATGGCGCCGAGCCTCCCGATATGTGGATGTAGCCAAGGCGCTTTGCTTCGAATTGCGGATCACGTCCATGATCGTGCTGAGGAGACCAGAGATGACGCTCCGGGCAGTTTGCTCTCGGTGTGCAATCTCGACGCTGGGGTACACGTGCCGCTCCATGATGCCCCGAAGCGTCTTGCAAAGGTCGCTCATTGACATGGTGCCGGCGAGGTCCTCAGCGAATGATCCGTTCATGATAGAACTGAAGTTGTCGTGGAATGACTGAATAGCGGACTTAGTCATTAGCCGGACTGCCATTTGGCAGAAGCGCTGAACACTCAGTTGCTGCCGCTCTTTTGGCTCGCAGCCGGCGAAGTCGGTACTGAATGGCTTTTCTAGGTAGTCTGCAACGCACTTCTTCGTATCTTCAGTTTCCGCACCATCCACCAGCGCGTCGCGAATAGTAGCGTAATCGACAAACCCTTTCTTCAGGACATCTTCGATATCGCCGGTGACGTAAGCTATATCGTCGGCCGCCTCCATGAGGTACGTCAGGGGATGCCGTCTATGTCCTTCGAGCTTGGTGAACTCGCGAACTTGCTTGAAGGCATATGCGTCCGCCTTAAAGTACCCGAATTTCTTTACCGGTTTGTAGTCGCGCTTCTCGTGCCGAACCGCGTCAGACGATGCACAGGGATACTTAATTAGCGTTGAGAGCGTAGCCGCGGTCAGGTTCATTCCAAAGTCGCGTCCTGTCCACTGAAGTCGGGTGGCGATTCGAAAAGATTGCGCGTTTCCTTCGAATTCTAGAAGGTCCGCCTTCTCCTGGTCGTCTCCCATCAGCAATTTCAGTCCATCCTCGCCGATGTTGTCCTCGAACCACTTCCCGATAGCGTGTTCGCCGGAGTGACCAAACGGCGGGTTGCCGATATCGTGGAGTAGACAAGCTGTTGCGACGATCGTGCCCACATCCCGCTCGAATTTAAACCGCTCGGTTTCAGACGTAAAGCCAACGTCTTGGCTGATGAGCCGCGCGGAGCCTTCACCGAGGGAGCGGCCAACCGTCGCAACCTCGACGGAATGCGTCAAGCGCGTCCGAACGAAATCATGGGGCTCTAGCGAAAACACTTGAGCCTTGTTTCGGAGCCTACGAAATGACGAGCTTAGAACAACCCGGTCGAAGTCGTTCTCAAATGGTGACCGGGCATCGAACTCTCGCTCTCCCTCCACGTCCGTCGCACGCAATCGCGCTGGACATAGAAGGGCCTTCCAGACCTCGACTTGGCCTCTAGCAGGAACGGCCTCAGGCACGGCTATCGCTCCGGCAGCATCGCTACCACCGTCGGCACCCGGGCCTTACCGCCGCCAGCGGTGAGCCGGAGGGCGCAGCGGCCCTCCATGAACTGGTGCGCGACATACGCACGATCAACGATCGGTGAAAATAGCAGCGCACCGGCGAGAAAACGCCTGAAATCTATATCCGATAGCAGTTGGGTACCGTAGCCGTGGTAAGACTCGCCTGAATCTAGGATGAGCGCACCGCCAGGAAAAAGGCGTTCCGCTACCGCCTCGACAATCCTCTGATTCGGATTGGACTTGAAAGCGTGGAAATCGATCATCGGCAGATGACGGCGTGAGCCGTCGCGGCAAATCACTTCCGAGAGTAGCGTCAAGCTACCCGCCTGACCCTCTGAGAACTCAGAGCATGCGCGCTCAAGGTCGCCTGAAATCACTGATGCCCTTGTCATAGCGCGCTCCTTTCCGCGGAAGGACACATGCACTGTGGCCTCGTCGAGCAACCCGACGGCCTCCGGCAGCGCTGGCAGTTGCAGCAGCGCAGCGTCCCAGAACGAAATCCCCGTCTGCAGCCTCAGGGCAAGAGCGCGGTCAAACACTGTCTGCTCTGCTGCCGTAAGCTCGCGCCGGGCCTGTAGTGGTGGGTAGGGACGGCACACGGCGAGCTGCAAAACGTCGACCTCAGGAAGGGTGGACAGAAGAGCACTCAAAGCGCGCGGAGCAGTCAATCCAACGAGGCTGTCGACGGTAGCGCTCACGGTTTTAGGCTAACACAAACGTCAGGCCGAATAGAGGGATGTGCAATCGTTTGTTGGTAACAGCAGCGCCACAGGGTTAGTTCAATTCATGCGGCCCTCCTCGTCGCCTTCGATGAATCGAACCGCGCCTCTCTAGAGAGAATGTGGAGGGACCTGGGAGTTCGCGATACCCATCGATGCGTCAAATTTGCTTTCCTCAAACAGCAGTCTAGGACAGACCCACCGTTCGTGTTGATTGCCAGCCCGCCAGCGTTTTGACATTCCGGGAAACGGTCGCAGAATACAAAATAGTTCTCGCCGCAGGCATCCAGTCAAACGGAATCAGGATGTTTATGGCTGCCAGGCCACTCTGAAGTCTCGTCCATAGAAACAAAAAACCGGGCGGCAGTTAGCCGCCCGGCGATGAACTACGTGCTGGTGTCCAGCTATCTCACAGTTACATTGATGGTGGAGTTAACAGGCCCACCCGGTCCATAAGCAGTCAACGTGAAGACCGAATCGCTGATCGGATACACGGTTACACTGCCATTCAGCGGCTGAGTCCCCGCTGGAATGCCCGTCCCGGTGATGATAATAGACGTCGCGTTCTGGGTCATCCAGGACAGCGTTACGGGCCCTCCGGAAGCCGGCGAGAACAGCGGATTCGCCGTGAACGAGGTAATCTGAACGGCTCCGACACTCACGGTCACGTTGGCCTGAATGGGGCCTGCCGCGTTAGTAGCTGTCAGAGTGTAAGTGGTGGTAGTGGTCGGTGTCACAGTCACGCAGCCACTGGCTCCGTTTACCGTACCCGGTCCAGGCGTGATGGTGATGGACGTGGCGTTGGAAACATTCCAACAGAGCGACGACTGGCCGCCCGACGAGATGACGGTCGGCGAAGCCGTAAAGCTGATTACGTTCGGAACCGCCGCACCGCCCACGGTAACAGTGACTGCAGCGCTCACGGAAGTGACTCCATCCGCGCCCGTGGCGGTTAGCGTGTAAGTGGTGGTGGCGGACGGCGTGACGTTGACGCTGCCGTTGGTGGCTACGCCGCCGACGCCGTTGTTGATGCTGACAGTGGAAGCTCCCGTTGTAGTCCAGGAAAGCAGTGAGGACTGCCCCTTGATGATGTTAGTCGGCGATGCCGCGAACCGTATAATCGCCGGCTTCGAGGCGCCGACGGTGACGGTTACGCTGGCGGTGACCGTCTGGCCGGACGAGCCGGTAGCGGTCAGAGTATAAGTGGTGGTCGTAGTCGGTGACACCGAGGCGGTGCCGGCCGGATTGAGACCGGAGCCCACGCCCGAGATGCTGACCGAAGTCGCGTTGGGCACATTCCACGCGAGGGTGGAAGACTGGCCCGCGGCGATCGAACTCGGAGTGGCCGTGAACCTTACTATTTGCAGAGCCCTCTGCGTGGTCACGGTGGTGTTCGCACTGCCCGTGAGACCGGTCACCTGGTCGGTAACGGTCAGAGTGAAGCCATAGCTGGTGGAACCCGCGGCCACGAACGTCGCGATAGCTCCATTCGCGTTGCTAATGGTGATCGTCGGACCCGACACCTGAACCCAAGAATAGTTGAGAGCGTCGTGGTCCGGACTGTACGAGCCGCTGCCGTTCAAAGTTATGGTGCCGGGCGGCACGCCTATTTGCGCCGGACCAGCATTGGCTATGGGAGCGCTGTGGCCGACCTGGCGAGTCAGCAACTCATAACGGATGCGCGGCACATCCATGGGGACCGGATGTGTAAAGGTCGTGTATTCCTTCGGCCGCATGAAGTTGCCGAATTGCAGGCCCACCGTGAATTCGCCGGTATTTTTCGCTGTCAGCATGGTGGGATTCAAACCTGCCCCGACAGTGAAGGCGAATTCCCGGCTCAAAGGCTGCACGAGTTTAATCTCGCCGCCGGGCCGGCCCGGCTCGCCGGGCATGTGGCTGTGTATATAACCGAAGTTGCCTTGTATCCATGCGTCGCCCCAGGCGCCTACTTGTGCATCGAGACCAATCTGATTCATGGGGCGCGCGTAGGTCTCCATGTAGGACGACAGGCCCAGCGCCGTCTCGCCAAGGGCACCGGTATTTTTGAAACCTTCGGTGCCGAAGAAACCGATGCGGCCGCGGCTGAAGATGTAATCCACCAGAAGATCGCCCTGCGCCATGCTGCCGCCATTGGCGTATTCGTTCAACCGGATGTACTTGAAGCTGGAGAATATGCCGGCCTGCAAGTGATCCCAACGGTTGACCAGACCGATATCGAATTGGCCCTCCTGGTCTCCGGGATAACGGATGTACTCGCCTTGCGCCTGCACCGCATGCGAACCGTCACCGCCAAATGGCGAGAAGAACTGGCCGCTGCCGTGCACCGTGACATCGCCGGTGGGCCGGTTGCCCAGCGTCGGACCGATATCCAGGCCCAATAACGAGAACTTCTTATTGCGCGCCTGCGCTTCGTTCACGGCGTTCGTACCGGCCGTGTTCGCGATGTCGGTAGTCTCTTCCTTCGACAGCGGCTTCGGCAAGCCATTGACCTCGGCTTCGAGCGCTTTCTCCTGGCCCTCGAGTTCCGCCACTTGGCCCTTCAAGCGGTCGTTCTCGCCCTTCAGGTCGCGTAACGCCGCCAGAATATCATCCAGTTTGTCGAGCCGCTTCAGGATGTTGTTGCAGCACTCCTCCTGCTTTTGCAGCAACTGCTGCAAGATGGGCATAATATCGGAAACGCCGCCGAACGCCACGGTCTTTCCTTGGCCGTCGGTCACCGTCATCACCACACGACGATTCATGAAACGGCCTTCCTTGGTCTTATTATTGACCTCCGGATCTTTCTTCCCGTCGCCGGTTGTGGTGACCTGGTCAGCCGTGGCTCCGTATTTCACCAGAAAATTTTTGACTTCTTCGGCGCGCCGCATGGCCAGACGGTCGTTGTAGCGCGCGGAACCCACGTAGTCGGTATTTCCGACCAGCTTCACGTGATAGTCGCGATGCTGGCTCAACAATTCGGCCAGCCGCAAAAGACTGGGATATCCGTCCGACAGAACCGAAGAATTGAATTCGAAATTGATTTCTTCCCACTGATCCTTAGTTTGGTTTGAGTTCAAACCCTGCGCGAATAGGCACGTAGAAAACAAACCAATCGCGCCTATTGCCGCCAGTTGCTTAATCATGAGCACCTCCTCAACGGTAACGTTTTCGAGCTTGTGTACGAGACCCCTATTGCAACGGCAGGATGACCAGCCGCACCTATTTAGGATACACGGTAGTTCTTTCCACATATACAACATTTTGCTGCGGTTAACCAACGCAATGGATGTTCCCTCACACAAAAAATGACATAATGGTACGGAGCCTGCCGGATGGGCAGCCGCCCGTGTGAACGGGAGGAAAGTCCGGTCTCCACAGGGCAACGTGCCGGCTAACGGCCGGGAAGGATTTTGGCAACGAAATCTTTACGGAAAGTGCAACAGAAAACATACCGCCCGGGCCGGATGCGCAAGCATCCGGTTTTGGGTAAGGGTGAAATGGTGCGGTAAGAGCGCACCGCGGACGGAGTAATCCGGCCGGCAGGGCAAACCCCACGCGGAGCAAGACCAAATAGGAGAGGAGGAGCGGCCCGTTCCTATGAACTCTCGGGTAGGTCGCTAGAGCCGGGCAGTAATGTCCGGCCCAGATGAATGGCTGCCGCCCGCAAGGGTACAGAAACCGGCTTATAGTCCGGCAGGCTCATAAAAGTTCGAGGCGCCAGTTCGCGCGCCAATTTCGGAAGTGCGGCTCTAATGCGTTCACGGAATCGAGGCAAGTTGTTCTGCCTCCACCAAGGCTCGTTCGTCTGCGGCGGAATCGCAGGACCGGAAACCGATCTCGGCGTGTTCGGAGTTGTCGGGTGCTGAGTTCTGTTGCCCCCGGAGGTGGTGGTCTAGTCGGCGGTAACCTTGGCGTATTGGCCGACTGCGATCCGCGCAGGTATTTAAAGAAGTACAGGCCGGTTCCCGGAATGCCAATTGAATAGTACCGCTTCCTATGAGCAGCGACGCCGGTCCGGAAGCTGGGAAAGCCAAAGCTACATCCGAGGCCCGATCGCGAAATCTAACCCCGCATCGGCCCAGCGCGAACAACCTTCCTGAATCTCCATGGCATAGTTGGCTCATGGCCTCCATAACACGCGTTCTGAATATTGACGAAAACGAAGCGAGCTACACGCCAGATACCGCCGCTCTGCCTGATCGCGCCGCCAGGCGATCTCGCGGACGCGCTTTTGCAGCAGCTTCAATCTCCTTGTTGAACTGATCGAGGCTGACTTTGTAGTCGTTCTTTATTTGATTTCGCTCTTCAACCAGCCGGGCAGCGGCGACGCGGAACTCGTTTCGGCAGGCCTCGACGGCCTTTCGATGCTGTGTGCGGGCAGCTCCCTCGTCGGTGGCGATTTGCCGGCGTTGATCGCTAAATTTCTTCTCGATTGCGGAAGCCTGTTGTCGGAGGTTACTCTCTGCGGTGGCCTTGCGCTGTTCGAGGGTTCGCTTTTGGTCAGCGATTCGCGTTGTGGTATCTTGTCGGGCAACCCGCAGGTTTGCGTGCTCCTGGCCGAGATTCTGCTGGAGCCGCTTGATCTGTGCTCCATAACGTCCTTCGATGGCAGCCCTCATGTGTGGCAGCAATATTTTCGGAGCTTCCTGCATTCGAATCTGGCCCTCAAGCTCTCTTCGCCAACCCTCCAGCGCCGCCCATTTCTTTGGGCCTATTCCCTGCACCTTACATTCACGTGTACCGATATCACCAGCCGTGAAAAAGCCAGCCTCTGCGAGGCGAAGCTTGTTCTGTGCGGTAAGCAAAAGTATTTTCGAGTCTGAAAGCCTGATTGTGTGGAGATGGCTGTTCACCACCTGATACTGATACTCCGCAAGCGCCGCCGCAAGCTCCACATCCAGGCGGCCGGTCATCTCCTGGATCTGCGATGCGAGTGCCTTTACTCTTCCCCCAATTTCCGAGTCTAGACGTGCCAGTTCTTGACGCTCCCGATCGGGCAGGGCCGATAGCGCGTGCGAAAGGCCGGAGATCTCGCCGCCGATCGTCTCCGCGAGCTTGCGCTTTTCTGCGCCTTCTTCAGCGGTCGCGGTCCGTCTGCGACCGGTAGCCTGTTCGAGGGCGGTTTGCAGGACGGCATCGATGTCGCGCAGCCGCTTCTCCTCGTCGGCCTGCAGGGCTAATTCCCGTTTCGTAAGGCGGGTACCATCCTCGGGAGCCGGATGCTCTGCTCCAGAATGCCGCCGGCGCCGTCGTCGGTTTTCTTTACTTTCTGCTCCACACTGGCCGGCATGTTGCCGACATCGCTGATGGGGACCGTATCGCGGCCGGCAAGCGGCCCGCTGAACGCTGGTCCGATTTTGCTGCTGTAGCCAATGACCCATACGCTGAAGTAGTCCCTGACGCCTTCCTCCTTGCCGCACCGGATTACAAGATTCTGGAGGAGGCGATTGATTGCAAGCGCCAGTGCATCAGCTTTCTTTCGGTCCGGTTGGTCGGAGTCGGGGATGCCATCCGCCATTGAGCCGGATTGGTCGATCAGAAAGACGAAGAGCGTGGGATTGTTCCGGCTTAATTCTACGTGAACGTTAGCAACCGTACAAAGCCGAACGCCTATGGGCTTGCCTTTGTTGACCGGCGGGAATTGAAGCCTCGGGTATAATGGTATTGATCGATGGGTCAACCCAGTATATGATACCAGAATGAACACGCGCCTTATCATGGATAAAGCTGGAAGGGTCGTTATCCCAAAACCGCTGCGCGAAGAGCTGCACCTGGAAGCTGGCGACGCCCTCGAAATGGAGAGCGCCGGCGAACAGATCACGCTGCGCCCGGTCCGCGGGACTGGGCCGCTGACGAAGGAGCACGGCGTCTGGGTATTTCGCACCGGGCAGCCCCTGCCCGCTCCCGCCACGGATGATATGCTTCAGCAGATCCGCGAGGAGCGCGACCTGGCTAACCTCGGCAAGAGCGAATGAAGGGTTTCTTCGACACGTCGGTGCTGGTGCCGGTGTTCTATGGGGATCATGTCCAGCATCAGGATAGTCTGGCGCTGTTCATCCAATTCGATAAATCCACGGGCTGCTGCGGGGCACACAGCTTGGCCGAGGTCTACGCCACGCTCACCCGCATGCCGGGCAAGCACCGTATCAGCGGCGAGCAGGCCATGCTGTTCATTGGCAGCATACGCGACCGGCTTTCCATCGTTGCGCTCACCGGCAATGAATATGCCGATGCGCTGGTAGCATCAGCCGCTTTGGGCATCGTAGGCGGCGGCATCTATGACGCCATTCTTGCGCATTGTGCCACAAAAGCCCAAGCCGAGGCGATCTATAGCTGGAATATCCGACACTATGCGCAATGTGGGCCAGAAGTAACCGGGCGTCTGCGGACGCCTTGAGCCTGAACAGCTTGCGTGCCAGGCTGATTCCTAATGGGCCAGCAGGTAACTGCCAACGGCACGGGTGCGATGCCTGGAAATCCGAAGCGGCGGCGGGCAATCGTGTTGCGCCGGTGCGTTGACCCTGGTCGCTCGTTCAGTCCAGGAGCACGGTGTTTTGGTCCTCTGCACTGGGACGGGGTTGGTCGGCTTTTGCGCATCTCCTGACGCTCCAAAGCTCGGCCGCCGTTCTTTGCAACACTTCCCTGCGAGCGGTCCGCGCGGTTCACCTTCGCGGCGGGCCTGCTGTGGAGAAACTGGCTGGAGTTGGGCGATTAGAGAGTCATAGGTTCCATGGTCTTGTGCAACCGCACGTCAGCCGCGGCGGTCACTCCGGAGGCTAAGCCCGCGCTTCTGGGGAAGGTAGCTTGCGAATCTGTTTCTGCGCCAGGCGGCTCCATTTGGCAATGAATCGCCGGCGGTAGCGCGGCGCCGTGCTGACGGCTTCCGCCGACCGCGCATAAGCATCGTGCGCTTCGCCTGCCCGGCCCAGGCCCTCGAGTGCCTCTCCGAGATAATAGAGGCCCTCGGGATCATACGGCCGGCGTTCGAGATATTCTGCCAGAAACCCGCGCGCATCCTCATTTTGCCGCGCCGCCAGGTATATCGCTCCCAGTTCCCGCAGGATTTCGCTCTGGCTGTGTTTGTCGTTCGCGTCCACCACCACCTGGAAACGCTCCAGCGCTTCTTTTAGCCGGCCCTGCTGGCGGGCGATGCGCCCCAGTTGGAAATGCGCGTCGATCTCTCCGGGATCGATGGCCACGGCTTTCTTGAACCGTTCGATGGCTTCCGTGTATTGGCGGCGCTGCTGATAAATCAGCCCGAGTTGATACTGCGCTTCGGCATCGTGCGGGTTCAACGCCGCCGCGTTCAGCATGCGGCGAAAGGTCTGGCCGCTGCGCAGGCCGGCGCCGAGATTACCGACCTCGCTCGCGAGATAGTAATACGCGAAAAACAGAAAGAACGGCGATGCCAGCCATCCCAGCACAAAGCGCAACGGACCCCATAGGAAGACCGCCGCCACGACTGGAATCCAGGACAGGCACACTACGGCTACGGCGATTCCATTTTCAGTTCCGAAGACCGTGCGCACCACGAAAAACATCAGCACAAAAAAGTAAAGCTGCGCGGCCGCTGCCAGCAACAGAAAGGCTGGCAAAGAGAGCATCCACCCAACCAGCACCAGTGGAAGGCCGGCGGCGGCCCACGCCATGGCGGTCGAGGTCAGCAGCGGCGCATAGTCCCGCTGGAAAACGCTGCCCATGCCGCCTCCCAGGCGCGCCAGCAGTCCGCTGAGCAGCAACACGCCGGGCGTGTAGAATACCGCCAGTATCAACAGTGGCATATAGAAGCTGATGCGCAGGCCGGATCGGTAAAAGAACGAGACGGCCAGCACAGCCACGCTGGCGAATAACAGGCTGCCCTGATCGAGGATCGCGCTGATGGCTGCGGCCGGCTGCCAGAAGACGCGAAAAAGGAGCTTGATTTGGTCGCTCAACATCGCAGGATAGCAATCCCGAAGATACTGACGATACTTAGAGGACGCCGCGCGCAGGTTTACAGTTCAGCCCGCCAGTGCCAGGCGGAAGCCGTCGACCGCTTTGGTCAGGCTCGCCACCTGGTCCCCCAGCGGCAGGTATTCCATGGTCAAGTAACCGCCGTAGCCGGTCTTCTGGATTGCCTTGTAGATGTTCGGGTAGTTCATTTCACCGGTGCCAGGATCGTTGCGGCCCGGATTATCGGCTACGTGGAAAACCGCCACATCGGGAGCGGCTTCGGTCAACGTGCGGATCACGTTTCCCTGCTGCACCTGCTCATGGTACAAATCGAACAGCAGACGCACGTGCGGATTATCCACCTCGCGGATCAGCTTGAGTCCTTCCGTGCAAGTCGTCAGGAAGAAGCCCTTGTGGTTGATCAGCGAATTGAGCGGTTCCACGATCATGGTGAGCTTGGCCTCCGCCGCCAGGTCTCCGGCGCGCTTGGCGCCCTCCAACAGGCTGGCGTATTGCTCTTCGTGCATGCGGCCCGGGATCGCATTACCGCTCATCAAGATTAGCTGGGGGACCTCCAGCTTCTGCGCAAAACCGATGGCGTTGCGCACATCTGCCAGGAACGCTTCGCGATGCGCGGGATCGACCATCGACACGGGCCGCTTAACCCAGTCCGGCGAGCTCAGCAGCGTGTCGATACCCAACCCGAATGCGCGGGCGATCTTCGTCACGCGCGCGATATCGGCGTCCGACCAGTGCGCGTATTCGTCGATCAGCTCGACCGATTGCAGCCCAGCGCGCGCGGCCGCCTCCAGCTTCTCCTCGAGCGCGCCTTTCAACGTCCACAGCATCACCGAGCTGGTGATCTTCGCCTTGGGCGGCGGGCTCGATTGCGGCCGGGCCATGGCGGCGCCCGCCAATAAAGCGGCGCCGGTTTTCAGAAGTTGTCTGCGCTGCATCGCGATGTATGACAGATTAGCATGGCGAATTGCGCGCGCTGCAGAGGGCGGCCGAACCGCCGCCTCTCTCCCATGCTATTCTGGCCTAATAGTCTCGCATAGGGTGACGACATGCGTGAATCGAGCTTCACAACTCCTCATGGGATCGCCGTTATTCGCACAGCCAGCAAGACCCCGTACCGGCGCGGCCTGAAACATATCTTGCACGACCTGGACACGCATCGCGGCCTTTATCTCTCTTCCGGATACGAATATCCGGGACGTTATTCGCGCTGGGATATTGCATCCAGCCGCCCGCCGCTTGAAATTGTTTCGTATGACCGTAAAGTCGAATTCCACCCCTTGAGTATTCGCGGCGAAATTCTGAATCAGATTTTGCTGCCGGTGCTCGAACATCATCCGCATTGGGAGTCGTTCGCATGCGTCGAAGGCGCGTTATGCGGCCGCTTGAAGCCGTTGCCGGCGCTGTTCCCTGAAGAAGAGCGCAGCAAACAGCCATCCACGTTTTCGATTCTGCGCGCCTTGATCGCGGAGTTCCGGGACGAAGAGGATTGCCGCCTGGCGCTGGCGGGAGCGTTCGGCTACGACCTGCTGTTCCAGTTCGATCCCATCGAAAAGAAACTGCCGCGGGATGGCCATAAGGATTTGCATCTGTTCCTTTGCGACGACCTCTACCTGATGGACCGCAAGAAGGAACAGATCGAGCGGTATCAGTATGACTTCGAGCGCGCGGGCCTGTCGACCGTGGGTCTCGAACGCACTGCCGAACCGGTGCAACCGCCGCCCGCGCGCGAGCCCGGTCCCATCGTCTCCGACCACACGCCTGAGGAATACATGGCCCGCGTGGAAACCGTGCGCGAGGGCATGCACCGCGGAGATTATTACGAAGTCGTACTGCGGCAGACTTTCAGCACGCCCTACTCGGGCAAAGCCTCGGAATTATTCGAGCGCGTGCAGCGCGCCAGCCCTAGCCCCTACGAGTTTCTGCTGCAGTTGGGTGAGGAGCAGTTGATCGGCGCGTCGCCCGAGATGTTCGTGCGGGTGGAAGGCCAGCGCGTGGAAACGTGTCCCATCGCGGGCACCGCGCGGCGCACGGGCGATCCCATGCGCGATGCGGAGAATATTCGCGAATTGCTGAAGTCCACCAAAGAAGAGTCCGAGCTCACCATGTGCACGGATGTGGACCGCAACGACAAATCGCGCGTGTGCGAGCCGGGATCGGTGAAAGTGGTGGGCCGCCGCCTGATCGAATCGTACGCCGGTTTGTTCCACACCGTGGATCACGTGGAAGGTTTTCTAAAGGAAGGCTTCGATTCGCTGGATGCGTTCCTCAGCCACATGTGGGCCGTAACGCTGATTGGCGCGCCGAAGAAAGCCGCGGCGCAGGCCATCGAATGCCTGGAGAAGGATGCCCGCGGCTGGTACGGCGGCGCCATCGGCATGATCACGCTGAATGGCGACATGAATACCGGCATCCTGATCCGTACTACTTACCTGCGCGACGGGATGGCCCGCTATCCGGCCGGTGCGACCTTACTTTATGATTCGTCGCCGGAGATGGAAGATCGCGAGTGCCACCTGAAGGCCACCGGCTTTTTCCGCACTCTGGGCGCCGGCGAGGCCGCCGCGCCGGTGTCGGTCGAGGAAAGCGTGGGAAGCGGCGCGCGTCTGCTGCTGGTAGATAACGACGATTGCTTTATCCAAACGTTGGCGAACTACGCGCGGCAAACCGGCGCCGAAGTGGTCACCTATCGCGCCGGATTTCCGCCCGAGATGATTGCGAAAATTGCGCCGCACCTGATTTTGATTTCACCGGGACCCGGCCGGCCGGCCGATTTCGGCGTACCCGATCTGGTGAAAGAAGCGGTACGGCGCGGCGTTCCGGTGTTCGGCGTGTGCCTCGGATTACAGGGCGTAGTGGAGGCGTTTGGCGGCGCTCTGGGCGTGCTGGATTACCCCATGCATGGCAAGCCGTCGTGGGTGAGACATTCCGGCGTGGGGGTTTTTGAAGGACTGCCGGAACGTTTCCAGGTAGGCCGCTATCATTCGCTGTTCGCCGTGCGCGATGCCTTCCCGGCGTGTCTTGAGGTGACCGCTGAATCCGAAGACGGCGTCATCATGGGATTGCGGCATCGCACGCTGCCCGTGGAAGCCGTGCAGTTTCATCCGGAATCGATCCTGACTTCCGAAGGAAACTGCGGCTTGCAGTTGATGAAGAATGTCGTGCGCCTGAATCGCGCGCTAACCGCGGAAGTACGGATGTAAGCAGCTTGGGCCGCCCTTAGCGGGAGCCGAAGTTGTAACCTACCCACACCATTCCGGCCGTCACCACATTGCTTCCAAACCCCGGCTGATTAGTGAAGTTGGGCACGTAGTGGATGTCGAACTGCGGACGGATGAAGATGTGTTCGGTTACAAAAAGTGACACGCCCACGCCCGCGTGGATTTGAAAGTGGTTCGAGTTTACAATCGGCTCGGCTTGGTTGACACAAGCGCTCCCCACACAACTGCTTTCCGTGATAGAAAAGCCTGTCTTTGCGCCGCCGATCCCGCCCTGCAAGTCCAGCGAGACGCGCTTGGTATGCACCGGCTCGTAAACGGCATTCACATCGTAGAACGTCTGCCGGTAGTCCAGCGGGCCATAGTCGGGGATGGTGATGTATTGCGTCTTCGCCGGCTGGAAGCTGACTTCCGCTCCAAAGCCTAAGTTTTTCCAGATGATCACATCCCCGCCGAAGCCCAGAAAGAAGCCACTAAGACTGGGGGTGGCCACGCAGGTACCCCCGGTCGTAATGCTGGTACTGCCAATCGGCGAGCATTGGCTGAGAGCGGAATTGTCAAGGCCGCTTGAACTGGCGCTGTCATGCGCGGTTCCGAAACCCAACATAAAATCGACAGAGCTCTGCGCGCTCGCTAACGGTACCCAAAGTAACGGAAGGGAGAGAATGGGAAGGTAACGGCAAATTAGTTTCACGTCTGAAGTTCTCCTCTAGGTTGCATGCAAAATGTACAGATGTGGCGAAGGCCCTTCGTTTATTATCGCGTATTGACGGCGGCCTCGGGCCGCCACTTTCCCTACGACGCTGTTGGAACCAAAGAAGTTTCATGCAAATCGAGACGCCCAGTGTAGGATTTCTTCCAGATCGCTTGGAACCGGGCGGTTATAATCGCCATTTGACACCCCATTTGAGACCCCATTTGAGACCCCATTTGAGACCGATGATCGCCTTCCTTTTCCCGGGACAGGGATCCCAATACGCGGGAATGGGCAAAGACTTATCCGCGCAGTACAGAGTCGCACGCGACGTCTTCGAAGAGGCTGACGACGCGCTGGGCTTCCCGCTCTCAGCCATGTGTTTCGAGGGGCCGGACGACGCGCTCAAGCTGACCGAGAATACCCAGCCCGCGCTGCTCACCGTCTCGACGGCCGCCTTTCGGGTGCTGGCGGAACGTGGAATCGCGCCGAATTACGTGGCCGGACACAGCCTGGGAGAATATTCGGCGCTGGTGGCCGCCGGCAGCCTGCGTTTCGCCGATGCCGTGCGCCTGGTCCGGCGTCGGGGTCGTTACATGCAGGAAGCCGTGCCGCCGGGCGTGGGTGCGATGGCCGCACTGCTGCGCCTGCCCGAGGCGGCGCTGGACGGAATCCTGGCAAGCGCCGCGCAGGGAGAAGTGGTCAGCGCGGCCAATCTGAACGCACCCGATCAAGTGGTCATCGCCGGGCATGCCGCGGCCGTGAATCGCGCCATAGAACTGGCCAAGGCTGCCGGCGCGCGCCGCGCCATGCTGTTGCAGGTCAGCGCTCCGTTTCACTGCGCGCTTATGAAGCCCGCGCAGGAGCGCTTGGCGGCGGACTTGAACGCGACCGCCTTCGCCGATCTGCAGTATCCGCTGGTGAATAACTGGCAGGCGCGGGAAGTGCGCAGCGGCGCGGAAGCGCGGCTGAGCTTGTATGAGCAGGTGCCCAACCCGGTCCGTTGGGCTGAGTCGATCCGGTATCTCGCGGCGCAGGGAGTCACGCAATTCGTCGAGGTTGGGGCGGGCGGCGTACTCACGGGCCTGCTGCGCTCCATCGATCCGCGATTGCAGGGTTACCGCTGCGGCGAGCCCGGCGATCTGGCGAAGCTCAGCGTATAGGTTACTCCGCCTCAGCCCCAACGAACCAGAATGAGGGACTGTCGTGGGGGGCGAGCCCAAAAGCCCCTTAACGTATTTCTGAAAGTATATGTAGCATGGGCCAGGTTGCCAAACGCTACAGTAGCTGAGATGCTCGATCAGTTGCTTCACGTTCCGCTTGACAGCGTGTTGATGGGCTTTCTTAAGAAGGAGTTTCCGCGTGAGTATCGCCAACACATAGTGGATGGCTGTGCCGAATTCGTTGGCGAGGTGGCCTCACAGTACCCGGACTTCGCGAAGGCCAGAATCGCCCGATTGTTTGTTGAAAGTGTCGAATTGGCCGCTATGCATAAGCCATTATACGTTGCCTGGCAGGACTTCCTACGCTTCATTCACCCGGATCGACCTATCCTATTGGATACGATCTGGGCCACACGACGTAACCTCGTAGCCTCAGCTTGACGGAAGGCTCCAGGCTCCCTGGCCTCGACTTATTCCTTAGGTCCAATCCCCAGTGTCTTCATCTTACGATACAAGTTACTCCGCTCCAGTCCAAGTAACTCCGCTGTGCGGGTAACATTGCCGTTAGTCTCTTCTAACTTCTTCAGAATATACTCGCGCTCGACGGCTTCGCGCACTTCCGCCAGGCTGCCGAAGCGATCCATGGGCCGTTCGGCCGGGCGGCGCGTGACGTTCAGCGGAATATGCCGCGCATCCACCCGCACCTGCGGATTCAGAATCACGATCCGCTCGATCAGGTTGCGCAGTTCGCGCACATTGCCCGGCCAGTGGTAATCCTGCAGGATGCGGTACGCCTCGGGCGTCAGCTCTTTCGGCTTACGGCCATAAGCCGTGGTGAACTCGCGCAGGAAATACGCGGCCAGCAGCGGAATGTCTTCGCGCCGGTCACGCAGCGGCGGGACGTGGAAAGGGATCACGTTCAGGCGATAGAAGAGGTCCTCGCGGAAGTTGCCCCGCTCAATCTCCTCGTCCAGATTCTTATTAGTGGCCGCCACCACGCGCACATCCACCTGCACCGATGCACCCGCGCCGACCGGCTCGAAGCGCTGCTCCTCCAGCGCGCGCAGCACCTTGGCTTGTGTACGCAGACTCATATCGCCCACTTCATCGAGGAAGATCGTGCCGCCATCGGCCTTCTGAAATTTTCCGATCTTGGTTTCGTGCGCGCTGGTGAAGCTGCCCTTGATATGCCCGAACAGCTCGCTTTCGATCAGCTCTTCGGGAATGGCCGCGCAGTTCACCTCCACAAAAGGCTCGCCCGCGCGCGGGCTCATGGCGTGCAGCGCGTGCGCCACCAACTCTTTGCCGGTGCCGCTCTCGCCATAAATAAGCACGCGGCCGTTGGTGCCGGCCATGAGTCCCATCTCGTGGCGCAACGCCTTCATCGGTACGCTCTCGCCGATGATGCGGTAGCGCGATTCGGTGTCTTCCCTCAGCCGGCTGTTCTCGATCTGCAGGCGGCGGTGTTCCAGCGCGTTCTTGGCCACCACCGAGATCTTCTGGATGGTCAGAGGCTTCTCCAGAAAATCGAAGGCACCCAGCTTGGTGGCTTTTACGGCGGTCTCGATGTTGCCGTGCCCCGAAATCATCACCACCACGGGGCGCTCGGGCAGCGGCATCTCCTGAATGCGGGTCAACGCTTCCAGGCCGTCCATGCCCGGCAGCCAGATGTCCAGCAGCACCAGTTCGCAGGGTTGCCGCCCGAGCGCATCGAGGCACGCCTCGCCGCTTTCCACGGCATGCGCGGTGTAGCCTTCGTCTTCCAGTACGCCGCTTAGCGATTGCCGGATGTCCGGCTCGTCATCCACAATCAGGATGTGAACCGGTTTCATGCGCCGACCACGGCCGGCCTCGGCGCAGACTCACCATTTTCCGAATCCAGCAGCGCGGGGATCTCGATGGTGAAGCGCGCACCCGCAGGTTGATTGTCCTCCACGCGGATCTGCGCGCCATGGTCGGAGAGGATGTGATTGACAATCGCCAGCCCTAAGCCGGTGCCGCGTCCTTTGGTCGAGAAATAGGGCAGGAACAGTTTCTCTTTCTCCTCAGCCGAGACTCCGCAACCGGTATCGGAAATGATCAGCTCGACAGTCTCCGCCGCGCCCGCCTGCGTGGTGATGAGCAGCCGTTTCAGCAGCGAATCCTGCATGGCTTCCGCCGCGTTATCCACCAGGTTCACCACTACGCGTTGGAACTGGTCTTTGTCGATATTGACGGGGGGCAAGTCGCCCGCGAGTTGTACGCGAATATCGATGCCATCCAGGCGGCCGTGGAACACTGCCAAGGCGCTCTCCACCACTTCGTTCAGATCGCTGCGGATGGGCTGCGCGGCGGGGAAACGTGCGAACTGCGAAAACTCGTCCACCAGCGTCTTCACCGATTCCACCGACCGCGAAATGGTGCTGGCGCATTCATTGAGGATGCGGCTGTTTTCCGTAGGGATCTGCAGGCGATCCAACTGGCGGATCATGCGCTCGGCCGAAAGCGCCATGGGAGTGAGCGGATTCTTGATCTCGTGCGCCACGCGCCGCGCCACTTCGTGCCAGGCGGCGGCTTTTTGGGCGCGCAGCAATTCGCTGGTATCTTCCAGCACGATGACGTAGCCCGACGTCAGCTTCTCCTCGAGCGCCGAGACGGTCACCGCCAGGTGCGTGGTCTGGCGTTCCGTCTGCATCTCCAGTTGGCGGGAGGCCAGGCCGGTGCGCCGCGCACGTTTCATCAGGTATTTGATCTCGGCCGTGTCTTCGCGCGAGAACAGGTCCTCCAGCCGCGAGGCGGTGGCCACCTGCGCGGAGGGAAACATGTGGGCCAGTGCCCGGTTCACGCGCCGGATGTGGCCGTTGGCGCCGATGGAAATGACCCCGGTAGGGATGCTTTCCAGGATGGCTTCCGTGAAGCGGCGGCGAGCGTCGAGTTCGCGGCTGTTGGCCTCGAGTTCCTTGGTCATCTCGTTGAAGCCGCGCACCAGGCTGGCGAGTTCGTCGCTGGCGTGCACCTCCACGCGATACCGCAGGTTGCCCTTACTCACCTCGCCCGCGGCATACAGCAGCGCCGAGATGGGCACGCTGATTTGCTTCGAGAGAAACAGCGCAATCCAAGTGGCCACGAAAAGCACGAAGAGCGTGATCATGGCCATGAACATTAGATAAAAAGTGCGTACGTTGCGTTTTTGGAGGGCTAGCTCCTTGAGCGCGCCGGCCGATTTGTCGATTTCGCGCTGCTTTTCGGTGATGTCGATCGGCACGCGGGCAGCCAGTTCCACGGTGCCCTTCAGGGCGCCGTCAATTTCGATGGCCTGGTGTGCGATCACGGTCTGTTTGTCGCGGGAAGGATGGATGGGAAACGGTCCGATCGAATCGAGGGGCGCGTCTCCGGTGACGGGAATGATGGCGGCCGAAGCCAGATCCTGATCCTTGGCGAATCGCTGGAGGAAGCCGGGCGTCTTCACTCCCTGCTCCAGCAGCAGGCGAGTTTCGGGCTGCGCGGCAAGCAGGGCGGCCTGTAAGTCGGCTTCGTCGCGGAGTTCGTTTTCCAGGGTCCCGGAGATCTGAAGGAAGATCTTGTTCGAGGCATCCGCCGGCTGGCTGAACCATTTATCCAGGTTCCTGTTCAGCACCTCATAGCTGAACAGCACCAGAAAAAGAGCCGGGGTAATGCTGAGGGCCAGTGCGCCAAGCACCAGCTTGGTCTGAATGCGGGAGCCTTCGCGGCCGCTGCGCCGGTCGACATACAGCTTCACAATGGTGCGCACCAGCATGAAGCCCAGCGTGACCATGAGTACGAAGATCAGGCTGGAGATTGCCCAGAAAATGAATGTCTGTTGCGGATCGGCCGGCCCGTGTTTGCCGAAATTGAAGGAGCCTTGCCAAACTACCAGCGCCACTAAGATCGCCAGCAGGACGAGGCCGCCGCCGTATAGGATCCGCTTTCGCACCTCTTTGAATTATAGAGTAGTGGGCGCCCGGCGGGGCCTGCGTGCCTTTGACTTACTAAGCCACGGCCGCCGGGAAGTGCTCCATGACTCTGCAGGGCGGGCCTGGAGACTCGCCGCAGATCTGGAGGTCTGCCCCACGGCTTCTTCGATGGGGCAGGTTGGCTGCTAACTGGACCGCATTGGCTTTCCAGTCCTCAGGACTAGTCGCTGCTCTGTTTGTGCTTCTTCTCTTTGAAGAGGTCCATTGGATTCTTGTCCGGGGCCATGGCGACATCGAACCAGCCGATCATCATCTCCTCCCAGCTCTGATCGCCCCAGCGCACGGCCTGGGTCGCGTCGGGGTTGGACGGGTTGTTGGGAGAGTTATCGAAATGCGCCACGCAGTGCAGGCGGGTACCGGCCGGCAGCACCTTCTGGTCGGCCAGGTAATAGAAAAGCTGCCAACTGAAATCGTACTTCGGCACGCGCAACAGCACCTCCGATTCGCCTGTCGGATAGAAAGCCGTGTAGACGAAATCTTTTCCGCGCAGATGCATGTGCGGCATCAGATCCACCAGCTTAGCCGGTTCCTGCAAAGTGACATCGGACTCGACCTCGTAGTTGGCGTCGCCGGCCGGAATCTCGAACTTGTCATTCGAGGCCGCCACGGTGTAAACGCGCTCCTGCGGCGGTTCCTTGGCGAAGACCATGCCGATGCGGCTGCGGTCCTTGCCTGCCTGGCCGTTGGCTGTGTAGTGCATCTGGAAAACAAAATCCGACCCGGCCTTGACCAGTTTGGCTTGTCCGGGACGTAGGATACCGGGTGGCAGTCCGGGGGCGAAACCCACCAGCAACTCGGGCGGGCCGCTATTGTCATCGTCTCGTTTCTGCTTCCGTTTTTCTTTATCTTCTTTGACCGGGACAAAGGGTATGCCGGGTTGGGCGTCTTGCAGCCACTTGGACCCCGGCGGCCGGATGAAGGCGATGATGTGATGCACCAGTCGGCGATTGCCCGGACGGGCTTCCACCTCCTGCACCCATCTGTCCTGGGTGAAGCCGGACGGGATCACGATGTACTGGTAATCGATCGTGCCGGAGGCGGGGACCGGGAACTCATTGGGCATCTCGAAGACCATGTCGGGTTTGTGGATGCCCCAGCCGTCCACGAATTGGGCGGGCTTGGGAGCTTCGGCCGGATCGCCCTCGCGGGCGCCGCGGTCGGCCCACGCTACCAGCATGTCGATCTCTTCGCGGGAGAGCGAGCGGTCGTTGCTGAACTTGCCGAAATGTGGATCGGCGGGCCAAGGCGGCATTTTGCGGGTGATAACGGCTTCCCGAATAGCCTTGGCCCAGGGGCGCGCCTCTTTGTAGGTCAGGAACGACATGGGCGCCGCTTCGCCTGGCCGGTGGCATTCCTGACAGCGATTCTCCATCACGGGCAGGACGTCTCTGTAGAAAGTGGGTTCAGAGGGAATGGTGGCGGCGCTGGCCAGAACGCACGCAGCAAGCCCCAGCAGGAAAGATCGCGCAGGCATCCACACCTCCAAGTGTGCTGTTTACCTATATTATTATTATGCGATTTTATGCGAGGCGGGCGGCCGGTGTAAAGCGCTGGAAGCCCAACCTTGCAGGTCCGTGGGGGAGAGGATACACTAAAGGTACCGCGCATTTTCGCAGTAATCCCCGGTCGTCTAACGGTAGGACAGCGGCCTTTGGAGCCGTGAATCGTGGTTCGAATCCATGCCGGGGAGCCATGCAATTAAGAATCAACAGTTTGCAGAAGCGAGTTGGACACAGTGTACGGGTACTTGTACACTTAGGGGTGTCTCAGGCCATAAAAAGCCTCGTTTTGTACAAGCGACACCTCCAGAGTTGCCCCATCCACAAGAGCCGTGTCCCACGCAGCAAGCGCCGTTTCTGGATGGATTGTGATTGCCCAATCTGGATTCATGGTCGCGGGCCGACCGGCGACATTGTTCCTCGTCAAGCACGCAGTTCTACGACTTGAAGCGGGCGGAAGCGGTGCGGGTATCGCTGATGGCGCAAGTCCAGACGGACTTCGCGAGTGGGCCACCGCTCTCGGAATGCATCGAGAAATATCTCGCGACGCGCGAGCAGGACCTCGATGCGCGTACCCTCAATCAGCACCGGCTCGCGCTCGAGAGACTTCAGCGTTTTCTTGAGGCGCGGAACATCATCCACATCCGCGAAATGACAGTGGATCATCTGGAGACGTTCAAAACCGCCGGTTTGCCGAAGCCGATGCGGATGACGACGAAGGCCACGACCTTCGCGAAGATCAGGTGTTTTCTCCGGGCCGCATTTCGACGGGGGTGGATCAAAGAGGGGCTCGTCGATAAGGTTACGACGGTGAAGGCGGTCTACGACCAGAAGGAACCTACACTGATGACGAAATCGCGACGATCCTCGATCATGCTTCGCAACTGGACGGAGGAACGCATGGCTACGCAAAGCAGGCTGGCACGTTCCGGCTCCTTCTGGAGCTGATGCTTTCAACCGGATTACGCGCGGGCGATGCTGTTGGCTTCGATCCCCGTGCGCTTTCGAAGGGAGACAGTCTGTGGATTTACACATATCAGCCGCAGAAACAGAAGCGCTCCCAAAAGCCGAAGCTCCTGGAAGCGTACATCACGGACGAAATGAAGAAACGGATCGATGAGTGCAAGTGGCTTTCGATGAAGGGGCCATTCTGGTACGGCGCTCGAAGTGATCCCACACCGCTCGCGCAGGCCGTCTACGAAAGAATGCGGAATATCGGGGAGCGTGCCGGAATCGCAGATTGCCGTCCGCATCGGCTCCGAGACACGTTCGCGGTCCGCGCCCTGCTTCGGGGCATGCAACTCGAAGACGTTTCGCGTTTGCTTGGGCACGCGAGCGTGAAGGTCACCGAAACGTATTACGCGAAATGGATTGGGAGTCGCAAGCGAAGGCTGGAGCGGCTGGTCGCAGAATCCCTGGCCTCCACCCCATAAACATCAAATCGGGCTTCTGGCTCGAACCGCTGCACTTGCGGTCGGACGTTTCGAATCACATGTCGGCACCGATTCCGATTTTGCAGAAAGCTACGGGGCCTCGACAAAGCGCGTCCATCTGCGACTCCACGACTATCTGCGGCAGTATGCGACAACCTACGACATCTTAGACAGTCTCAATCCGCAAAAGACAGCAGCAAAGACCGGTAGTGGAACATAATCGAAATGCATCACCTTCGACTGCGGATTCGGCCCTAAGAGTCGCATCGTGAATAACTTTCAGTGTGCAACGCTTCAACCCCTTTTGTTGTACGTTGTGCAACGGCGATGCTGGTGTCACAGACCCCATCCGCGCACCTATAGAGTAGGCACCGCTATGGCTGGAGTTGGCCGTCATGACTGAGCACGCCGCGCGGCGTCAAGCTGCGCTTAGCTTGGCGCTGCCATCAAGCACGGGCAGCGCTCCCTCGTGCGAGGTTGATTTGGGCGAAGGATATCGAAGCTGGAAACTGAGACGAAGTGAATAGGTGCAACTTCGGAGGGCTTCGGCATTCGACTTGAACGCTCGAGATCGCAAGTTTCAGGACGTTACGAGGTGTGGCTCAGACTCCTTGCGGGGGCCCAGTTCGCTCTCCCTAAGAGACAGTTTTGTATCGCAGCAAAAACGTGTCGTGGAAGAGACGACTTCGAAGCAAAGCTGACGGCTATGGGGCATGATCAGCCTTTGGCCCGTTCCGACGCAACCAGCGCCTATCGGTGCTGATTGAGTGCCCACACATAGGCGGCCACGGCTGATATCTGGTCGGGGGTGAGTTGGGCGCCACCCATCGCGGGCATCGCGCTGCGATATTGCTTGGGCATCGATACGCCCTCGGTGATGGTCTTCGCGATCCCCGTCCAACTGCCGTCGCCCCATAACCATTTGTTTTTGGTAAGGTCGGGTCCTAACGGAGTGCCTGCCCCGCGCGCGCCATGGCAGCCCGTGCAGCTCGTGCTGTGATAGAGGCGATCGCCGAGCGCAATCATCTCCGGCGTGGCTCCGGGTGGGACGGGAAGATTGAGGGCTGCGCCGGCGTCAGGATGGGTGCCTTCCGGCGGTTTGGCTGCCGCTTGAACGATCTCGCCGGCCGGCGCGGTCAGGCTTGGGCAAGGAGTGATGTTCGCCGCCGCGCCCTTCGCAGCAACTCCACCGATATAGGAGATTTTATAGATTCGCCCGGTGGTATCGTCGGAGGCGAACAGCGACCCGTCCGGTCCGACGGCCACGCCAGAGGGACGGTGCAGGGCTTCGTCGGGGGCCTTGACGGGGCCGGCAAAACCATCCGCGAAGATCTCGCAGCTTGCGGCTGCACGGCCCTTGGCCAGCGACTGGAAGACGACGTTGTAGCCTCCCTGCGGATAAGGCGCGCGGTCCCACGATCCGTGAAAGGCGATGAAAACGCCACCGCGGTAATGGGCCGGAAATTGCTTCTGGTCATAGAAGACCATGCCGTTTGGCCCCCAGTGCGCAGGGAAGGCGGCCACCGGACCGATCTTGCTGGCGCAGACGCCGACGGTGTGGCCGTCGCCTCCGTACTCGGGCGCCAGCATCAGTTTTTTCTGGAACGGGTCGTAATAGCACTCCGGCCAGCCGTAGTCGCCGCCTGGCTTCAAAAGCATGACCTCCTCGGAGGGAAGAGTCGCCTCCTGGTCCGGCTTGTACAGATCGGGCCAGTTGGCATGGATCTGGTCCCGGCCATGCTGGGTAATATAGATGCGGTTGGCCGCGGGGTCGATCGCGAAGCCCTCGGCGTTGCGAATCCCGGTGGCGTAGCGCTCGGCGGCCGAGAACTTCTGGCCGGTTTTCTTCGCATCGTAACGCCATACGCCTCCGCGGGACTCAAGCTCCGTGCAGGGGTTCACGCCCGGAGATTTGAGGGTGCGGTTCTGGACCTGGCAGGCGTTGGTCGCGGTTGCCACATCCACATAGAGAGAACCGTCGGCGGTGATGATGAACGGATGCATGGGATGGTCGCCGCCGAGAGGCAAGCCCGAAACCACTGTGGTGGGTGGACCCGGCGGCACGAGTGAACCGGTCGGCAGGGGGTAGCGCACAATCCGGTCGTTAATCTCGGCGTAGATCGATCCGTCGTAGAGGGCGATACCTGTGCCGCCCGCGCCCCCGGTCGCGGGGGTCTCGCCGAAGCGTTCAATTACGTCTGCCTTTCCCGACCCGGTTTTGTCCTGCAAGGCGACCAGAAAGCCACCTGCGGGCAGCGGCTGGTTTGGAGGAAAGTAGCTGCCGGACCAGGTGTTGACGTAGACTACGCCGTTCGAAGCGACCACCAGATGACGGACGTGACCGATGCCATCGGCGAAGATAGTGGCACAGAAGCCGGGCGGCAGCGTCAGGCCGGTATTGTCGCTAGCACACGCCGCTCTGCCCGCAGGTGAATTCATAGTGGATTGGGCGGGATTGGCCGCCAGAGAACCGGCCAAACACAATGCGCAGGCTGTGGCGGCGAGAGGGAAAACAACGCTACAGAAGCTCAGTAATCGCATGGAACTCTCCATTAGCAACCAGGTGCAACGAGCATATGAATCGTTTGCAGGGGTCGCTTCGGTAATTCGACCTGGCCTCTGCGATCCACGCTACATCCTAACCAAAGAAACGAGTCTTCGAACCTGGGTTTCGTCGGTCATGGCGAGTGCTCTGTTCCCAGCATACGCCAGTCACGACCAGCCAACTTGCACCAGACCAGATGTCCTTTTTCGAGTCAAGGAAATACAGGCCGGACATGCGCTTGAATTCTGGTGGCCGCTAACAGCCGATCTGGCGATGCTGAGGAGAACGAGGCGAGCGAACCAACAGCCCGTCATTCTGTAGTAGACTTGGCGGACGATCCGCCAGATCGCGCCTCGGTTCTTCACGATGAACATTCTCAGCGCGCTTGCCTATTATGAAGATAAGCTTGGCTTCAAGAGGTTGGGCACGTGGCTGGATCCGCCGGTTTTCGCGATCGTTGCGCGCGACCAGCACGCGATTCATTTCCGCTGTGCAGAGCCTCCTACAGCCAAGCCCAACAAATATTCGGACGAACTGCTCGACGCGTACCTTTTGATCGAAGATGCGGACGCACTTTACGCAGAGTATACGGCTCGAGGCGTGGAATTCACGCACGGACTCGCCAACATGCCATCGCAGGCGCGTGAGTTTGTAGTGAAGGATTGTGAGGGACGTCTGCTGGCCTTCGGCGCAAGCCTGTAGTTGCCTCAATTGCGCCCTCCCCCAAGCGCTACGCTCACGGCGCACTCGATGCTCCTGAAGATTTCGGGGGCCGAGTGCAGGACGCGCAGCGGAAGCTGGCGAGAAGGCCATACTTAAGTACCGGCACGGCTACAAGAACCGGAAGCGCCCCGGCCCGAAAAGTCCCGGCGGCAGCGACGGCGCCCATGCGTCCCCGATTATCATGATATGAATGACTGGCAAAGAGGAGCATCGTTCACGCGAAACCTCAAAATAGCCGATTTGGTTTTGTTTGGGTGAACTGTGCGGAATTCCAGTTGAGGATGATGGGTCGCCATCTCCAACCATCGGATTCTGGATGTGGCTGACGGCAAAGTCACCTTCCGCTGGAAAGATTACGCTCACGGCAGCAAGCAACGCAAGATGACCGTAACCGCCGAAGAATTTCTGCGTCGATTCATGCTGCATGTCCTACCTCGCGGCTTCGTTCGGATCCGCTTTTCCGGCTTCCTGGCGAACCGGCGCCGGAACCAGCTTCTGCCCCTCTGTCAGCAGTTGCTAAAGGTCAGCCCGCAACCATTCTCCGAGACGCACGGAAATAGCGAGGCAAAGGCGGCTCCAACTTGGCGCTGTCCTCTGTGCGGCGGCATGGTGCTCATCGAGAAGCTCACGGCTCAACAGATCCGCCGCAGGTCTGTTGGGGGGAAACATCTCGTTGACACTTCGTAAGCGGTGTTCAGTCTCGAAGCAGTCGCGTTCTTCGGCACACGCGGTCCACGCCTGCGTCAACAGCCGGCGATACCGGCCATGCCAAGCAAAATCGGTACCCTGCAACGGCGCAGCCCTCAACCTGCGGCCGTTCTGGCCCCCGCATAACCGACTCTGCACCCGGAGCGGTGGCAAACCGCCCGTCCGCAAACTCCCAAGATCGATTCAATACCCATAGGGGGCGGCGTCCGCCGCAAACGCCAGCGGCTTCGTCCAAACGCCCCAATCGGAAGTGCCCCGGCCCGAAAATCATCCACGCGGACCAAATTATGCGCCGGGGCACTTCCGATTGAGTCGTAGCGTTTCACGGGATCGATCGCCGCCGGTGCTTGATCCATCGATGCCCGGACAACAAGCCGACTTATCGGTTTTCCTCCGTTTTTAAAAGTCGTGGGTTTTCTCCAGGGCAGACCATTGCCGGATTACACTAAGTTTCCCCCTTCTAGCTTTGTCTGCTTCTGGAGCACTGTTCCTGCGGAGGGGAGCCCCGGATTACATCCAATGAGGCATGCTTGTCCATTGCTTGGGGCGTCCCTCCGCGTGGAAGGCGGGTTTCCTATTGCTCTTTCGTGGCCACGGCGGTTATGTTGAACCCCGGGGTGCTCACGGCGATGTCCATTTGCTGGTTGAGCTTTGTCAACACGAAAAAGTAGGTAAGCCCGGGTGTCTGACCATCGGGATAGGTAAACGAAGCCTGGCCCGTGCAATTCGGATTCAGGGAATAGGTACCCACCCCGGCTCTCCAATCGACACCTGGCCCTCCTAGTGCGCCATTGATGATGACGTGATCCACTGAAGTCAGGCCCCCCATGCCGTCAAAGTGCGTCAGATTCACCCCATTGACTGGGCCGGTGACGGGTCCCGCTAAGATCGCCCCTGTGATGGTAATCGAGTAGTCGCCAGAGAGGCTGGAATTGGAGCAACCCGCTTGTGCGTGAGCCGGAACCGCCAAAACGGATCCCAAAACCAATAGAACGGCTTCTAGATGTGTTACGAGTTTCATACGTGAGTTTCCTTTTCTGAGCGGCTTGTGCCTTTCTTGGCTAGCTGCCCAGGTCGATCATCGCGTTTGTGATCGCGACTCGCCATGCTTCCCGCATGGAATCTACCTTCCCCGGTAATGCGTTGGGGGCAAGAGGTTTATGCCCGCAGATTCCCCGCCTGCCAGCGCCCGGATGGCCGTGCCAGGCAGGATTGGCGCAAGGCTTCGGCGACACCCGGTCCCCTTTCGTAGCGAAACGCGGGTTCCCGTATAATAGGCTGAGCAGAAAGAAGCAGACGCCCGCATTGCCGAGCGCGGCGCGGAAAGAACACGTGGAGAGGCCGGGCGATTCGCCGACGATCCGTTTCGGAGTATTCGAACTCGACCTGCGAACCCGTGAATTGCGGAAGTCCGGCGGGAAAGTCCGCATTCAGGAACAGCCCTTATGCGTGCTGGTGTCCCTCCTGGAGCGGCCAGGCGAGCTGGTAACGCGCGAGGAGTTGCGCCAGACCCTCTGGCAATCCGACACCTTCGGCGATTTCGACACGGCTCTGAACAAAGCGATCACCAAGGTTCGCGACGTCCTGGGGGATTCGGCGGCGGCGCCGCGGTTCGTCGAAACCTTGCCCAAGCGCGGGTACCGCTTCATTGCGCCAGTCGAAAAGCTGGCGCCGGAGCGAATGGCGACGGATTCGGCCCCCCAAGAGGGCATACAGGAAGCCATTGGTCCAGCAACGGTGGAACCGCCGCGGGGCGCTTTCGGTTACGGCCTCCAGGTCAAACTGGGCGGCGCCGTGCTGGCCGTCCTGCTGGTTCTGGCTGTAATCGCCTGGACCCGCTGGTGGCACGAGGGCGAGACGGCCCGGATGCGATCCATTGCCGTGCTCCCACTCGATAATCTCTCAGGCGATCCCAATCAGGAATACTTCGCCGATGGAATCACCGACGAGTTGATTACGGATCTGGCGCAGATCCATGCGCTGCGCGTGATTTCGCGAACATCGGTGATGCAGTTTAAGCACACCAGGAAAAGCTTGCCCCAGATTGCGGCCGAACTGAATGTGGACGTGGTCGTCGAGGGTTCGGTGGTGCGTTCGGGTAATCGCGTGCGCATCACGGCTCAGCTTCTGAATGCACGCCAGGATCGTCACCTATGGGCGGCCAGCTACGAACGCGAGATGACCGACATCATCGGATTAGAAAGCCAGGTGGCCAGGAGCGTCGCCGACCGGGTGAAGGCGAATCTCACGCCGGCAGAGGACGCCCGGCTCGCCAAACGGCGCCCGGCCAATCCGGAGGCCTACGATGCTTTGTTGAAAGGCCGGTTCCTTTGGAACAGGAGGAACGCTGCGGCAGCGGAGAAAGCCATCGGCTATTTCCGTCAGGCGGCCGGAAAAGAGCCGGGCAATGCCGCAGCATGGGCGGCGCTGGCGGGTTGCTACGCATCTCTAGGCGCGGACATCGGTTCCGCAGACCCTGCCAGGATGGCGCCACAGGCGCGCGCGGCGGTCGCACAGGCGCTCGTACTCGATCCGAACCTTGCGGAGGCGCATGGCGCTCTTGCCAGAATCAAGCTTTGGTACGACTGGGATTGGGCTGGGTCGGAACGGGAGTTCCGCCGGGCAATCGAGCTGAATCCCAATGACTCCATGAGTCACCTGGGGTATTCGCACACCTTGCAAACGCGGAAGCGTTTCGCCGAGGCCCTTGAAGAAAATAGGCGCGCCCTGGATATCGCTCCGCTCGATATTCTGGGCTCCATGCACCTGGCGTGGCTCTACTGCGATTCTCACGAGGGAGACAAGACACTCGCGCAAAGCAAGCGCGTTCTGGAGATGGATCCGGCTTTCACCGGCGCGTATCTTTACGTCGCGCGTGGTTATGAACTGCAAGGGAAGTGGCCCGAAGCGATTGCGGCTTATGAACAGGCGAGGGACACGTATGAAGCGCAATATCTGGCGGGCGTCGCTCACGCTTGGGCTGCGTCCGGAAACAGGCGGCAAGCTGAAGCGGCCTTGGCGAGACTGGAAGAATTCTCAAAACATAGCTATGTCTCTCCACTCATGTTCGCGGGATATTACGCAGGAGCCGGGGACCGGGATCGGGCGTTCGAGTGGCTGGAAAGAAGCTATCGGCAGCGCGCACCGGGTCTCATCAAACTGGAAGTCAGCTATGTATGGGACAATCTGCGAGCGGACCAGCGATTCCGCTCGCTGGAGCGTCGTGTCGGGTTTTGACAGCGAATTCGCCCCCTTGAGGCGCAAGCGGAAACCCTCTAAATTGGTTGATGGACCACCAGGAGATTCTACTTGCCGCACACTATTCTGTGGATCGCGGCATGGATAGATCCGAATGAGCATGGATGCAAGTGATCATTGTCCGGCGCCGTTGTCTCACAAGACCTACCCGCCCAACCCCGAAAATGCAAGACCGTTGTCGAAGCCAGCACGCTGCGCAAAGATTAGCTCCTAAACCGCGCACATGCTCGACGGCTAACGGTCTCAATTTCCTGCAATCAAGAAACGCCTGGAACATGGGGTCGTAACGGAGTATACTGGGAACAAAACCAATGACCATCCCCGCGAAATACGAGAATGGCGTCTTCAGGCCTCTCCACGACGTCTCGATCAAGGAGGGCACGGTTGTTGAAGTGTACGTGCCAGTAGAAACGCCTTCAGGGAGGTTGCGCTTCATTGGCGATTCGCCCTTCGCCGGCATCTGGAAAGATCGTGAAGACATGGCCGACAGTGTCGAATACATAAATCGCCTTCGCCGCGAACTTCACGGCTGATTTCAGCCGGGCACTAATGATCATATGCCGTTCTTATCGACAGTAATATCCTGATCGACGTCTCACGAGGTAACGCGGGCGCAATTAAGTACGTTGATCGTCTCGCGGATCCGTGGGCGCTTTCACAAGTGACCGCGATGGAACTCATCGTCGGCGCTCGAGACAAACGGGACCTCGCGACGATTGACAGTTTCTTGTCGCTCTGCCCAGTCGTACCGCTTAGCGACAGCATCGGAACGGGAGCCTACCGGCTCCTGAAGACTTATGCAAAATCACATGGCCTTCACGTTTTCGATTCGCTTATCGCGGCGACGGCAATGGAGAAGGCGCTCACCCTGGCCACCCGCAATCGAAAACATTATCAGATGATCGAGGGCCTCCAACTTGAAGTGCCCGATTACTAAGAGGCGATGTCGTCCGATTCTCGGCGTTTCTGGGAGATTACTCCTGTGCAAGTCCGGATCACGTCCAGTGGACGGAAAAAGCGCATTCCGCTCTCTCGTCGCCTCTCGCGTCGCCCATCCGCACGCCGGCGGCCGCGGCGACGGGCACCAGGCCGCGCGAAGCGCCAATCGGGCGACATCGCCGAATTTCAGGGAACGGCGTTTCCCGGAATCTATCCGATTGTTGGACGGAAGGGCCGTTATTAATCGCCAGAAAGGGACCGCCACGCTGATGGAAGACCGATTCGGGGTGTCGTTGGTCTGCACCACCAGGCGCCACGTCGAACCACCAGACCTTCTGCTCGGCGTTTCTTCCCGCGGTAAGGACTTGACCAGTATGCCGATCGCGCCGTCCACGCTTCCGACTAATCGGTTTCCCCCTGGGAAGAATAAAGCAGATCCTCGATCTCGTCGATTCGCCGAGCGGCGTCACTGTAACCAATCTCAACAAGAGCCGTGGTGTACGGCGATGTGAATAGCAAATAACTCATTAGATCGGCACTTGAAGCCACGTCTCGTCCTAGACTGTTGATAAAGTACTGGATCAGATAAGGCATGTCTCGCTGATGGTCCCGTGCCACCTCCGATAAGTCGACGGATGGCGCGATGTGAATAGTTGCCAAGGGGTGCATCCTTTCACAGCCCTCAATACCAGACTGGCTGATCGTCCCGCTGTGGAGCAACTGATTCAGGCGCTCGAGGTGCTCGATGTCGGTAGCCAGATGATCCAAGAACATAACATTAAAAAGAATACCCAGGACATGCGCCAGCGAAGGATCTCTCTGATCGGTGGTTTCTTCTAGATGCTCGAGACTTTCGCCGCGAACACTGATCGCCAGAAGTTTCTTTGCCCCCAGGCGTATGACTGGGCTGAGAGGCTGTTGAAGACGCACGCAACCATCTCCGAAAAACGCCGTTCCCTGCGGTATTTGAAGCCGTACCGGACTGAACACCAATGGAATAGCGGCCGACGCGCAAATATGCTCGACGGTAATCTTTGTCGCAAGTGTCACCCGCCGGCTTCTGTTCCACATTGGGTGGCCTTTCTTGCCCTGAATAAAGAGATAACTTTTCCCTGAGTTGTAGTTAGTCGCCGAAATGGCCAAGGCAAAGAGATGCCCGCGCTTGATATTCTCGTGGATTCGATCGCAATCTAAGTGTTTTCTGAGAAAATGCCCCAAGGGAGTCGCGTCTAATAGAGAGCGGGCGTGACCTCCGCCAAAAATCCCTCCAAAGGATAGGTCCAATATCCAGGTAAGAGAATTACGGGTCTGCGATAAGACATCACAGGAAAAGACATCGGAAGGTCTGATGCCAGACCATAGCTGTGCGACGACCTTGGTTGCCAGGGCAAAATCGTTGCTACCCACGGCAAGGCCGCAACCATTAATGGCTCCGGCGGATGTGCCACCTATTATACGAAAGGGATTACCGTTAGTCTGAACTCGTTTAATCTCGCCAATGCGTTTCAGAACGCCGGCTTGATAGGCGCCGCGTGCGCCTCCACCAGTCATCACTAAGCCGAGCTTGTCTTCCATCTTCACCCCCTTGGGCTTGCGGAAAGTCGGCACGAGTCAGAATGCTGTGCACGATTTCGGCGTTTTTCCGTGACCTCGTTACGAACACAGGGCATACGTAAATGCCGTCGATCGGTTTGGCGCTTTCAAACGCCGTGCGCGCGGATCCGCTTATATATTATCAGAGTATCAGGTATGATGATCGGTAACTATTCGGCCCTCGTGAAAGGGAGAAACCGACGCGGAGACCGACCGCGTCATCTCTACGACCGGAACTGCTGAACGATATGGCTACGCAGCCGTGCGCCACCAGCGATTCGTTGGCCGCGGATATTTTCCGCAGCGGCCTCCTGAACCGCCGCCAATTGGGCCGGAGACGGTTTTGGGGAGAGCGTCGCCATGCCATCCACGCTAATAGCTGTCTCCAGCCGGCGCGCTCCGGAAGCCCCGGCGGGCCCAGTCGCCACCCGGGAGCCACCTGACCCGAAGATCAAATCTGCAGCCGGGCGGCTTCGTTTAAACGCCATCAGAGGGCCATAACACGGTGCCCTCCCGGCCGCGCCTCCGCGATTCCCGGTCACACGGCGGGCAATCCCGCCCCCACCCTCATAACAAACACCCCCACCCGCATGATCACCAACACATTGCCGCCCGCGTTGCTATCCTTGCATCGAGTGATCCCGTTGGCCCTACCCCGTCGCCAGGAAGGCGCGACGAAGAATGAAAATGACCGTACGAACCCACCCAGCCCTTTGTTTTCAACAAAATCAATCAAAATCGAAGCCAACTCCACTCGCGCGGTCGAACTATCCAAGCTCTTCCACGTGACCGCCACCGATAGAACCCAGCGCCGCCCTAATGGTCCAAGTCGCTGCTCCCCACCACGTAAACCTCAAACCACTATCGACCCGGTACCGTCCCCGGGGGCCAACTAAAGCGCAGTAGATTGGGTACAATCCAGGCAAAGAAGAGGCCGTCCCAATGCCGAGACTGACAGGATCAAAAACGGAGATTCTCGACGAGGCGGGTTATGCGTACAGCTTCGACCGCCAGATGTATATAAACCGAAAGACCAAAAAGGCCTTCAGCGTCGAATTTGTTCAAGATCACAGCGAGGACCAGATGCGGAAATACATTCGGGAAGACACCGACGGACCAGAATGGCGATTCTACTTCAACCGACCTCCCTCCGAAGCGGTCAGGCACGAGTTGGAATGTGTCCTTGGCTAGGCCGGAGCGTACAGTCGAGGATCGACTGCGCGAAGAGTATTTTGATTTAGTTCCCGACATTCGCCGCGTTGTAGACGAACTTGAAGCTGAAGTTAAGCACTGTCTGGTTCCGCTTTCTCTCCGGTTGCACAAGTATGAAAGGCTAGTGGTCACATCACGGGTCAAGGAATGCGAGAGCGCGCTGAACTCCCTCCGCAGACGTCAGGAGGGCGCGACCTTCGATAGTGGGCGGCCCGGACTATATTCGCTACTCAGGCTGAACGATTTGGCGGGCGTTCGCGTTCTTGCATTTCCCCACAGCCGTTTGGCGGAAGCCGACCGGAAGTTACGCGAACGGTTCCCATCGTGGACGGCAGAACCCAGTCCGCGGCGACAATGAAAACGACGAACCTCTTGCTTTGAAATACTTTGGTTACTGCAGGGCAAGCGACAGGATTCGTGCCGAATTCCAGATTGTGCCGATGCTCACGGCACTCTTCTGGGAGGTTGAGCATTCGGTGATATATAAGCCGTCTCCAAGCCTTAAGGGCGTGGCCGGGTCGCTCGAAATGCAACAGCGCACCCGAGATGTCCTAAAGGCGCTCAACGCCTTTGAGGACGAGTTTGCGAACCTGATTCGGCGCGATCCACTGGCGGAAAAAGAGAAAAAAAAGAAAAAGAAGAAAAGTCAGAAAAGACAGCAAGGGCCATGAGCCCCGGGCGGCTCGTGTGAGTTTCTGGTACCCGTGCTGGATTAGTCTCATTAAGCCCGGCTCACATCAACTTGATAAATGCCTGACCAGCTGATGTGCACAACAGAGCGCCATAACACGGTGCCCGCTCGGCCGCGCCTCCGCAATTCCCAGTCACACGGCGGGCAATCCCGCCCCCACCCTCATAACAAACACCCGCACCCACACGATCACCAACGCATTGCTGCCCGCGCTGCTATCCTTGCATCGAGTGATCCCGTTGGCCCTACCCCGTCGCCAGGAAGGCGCGACGAAGAACAAAAATTACCGTACGAACCCACCCAGCCCTTTGTTTTCAACAAAATCAATCAAAATCGAAGCCAACTCCACTCGCGCGGTCGACTATCCAAGCTCTTCCACGTGACCCCACCAATGGAACTCAGCGTCGCCGTAATGGTCCGGGTCGCTGCTCCCCACCACCTAAACCTCAAACCACTATCGACCAGCATGGAGGCTGGCGGTCGCGCTATACTGGTTAACTTGGAATAAGATGCCGAAACGTACCTTTCAACCAAACAATCGCCGGCGCGCCAAAACCCACGGATTCCTGTCGCGCATGGAAACCAAGAACGGACGCGCCGTTGTGTCGCGGCGCCGCGCACGGGGCCGTCACAAACTCACGGTCAGCTCCGAGAGGTAAGCATCCCTGGTTTCCCGAAACGTGTTCGTCTGTTGGGATCCACGGATTTCCGCAGAGTCTACGATCAGGGTTCCCGCTTCGCGAGCCCTTTGTTCGCTGCGTTCTGCGTGCAGGAGCCGCAGGCCGATGGACCGCGCATCGGTTTTACCACGCCGCCCCGGATAGAACCCGGACTCGAAGCAGGCGTGACTCCTCTGTTGTAAACGCCAGGTGCGCTTGTCCCATGGCGATGTAGTCCTGATGGCCGTAATTCTCTTTCATTATGCCGAACAGAGAGTGCGCATCCGACGCGAGAAGCAAGTGACCGATCTCGTGCGCAACCGCGTATCCAAGAATCTGGTTCTTCGTCACGATCGAATTCAGTTCTCGCTCGATCGCGCGAGCGCTGGTATAAAAGACCATAGCGCTGGAGGTGACGTGGTTCGCCCGGCCCGGCAGCGTCTGCTTAGGCTGATAGAGTACCTGCTTGGTAGGCTCAGCCGGCGCGTTGAACAGCCTAACTAAGGGGTAACTCAGAAATACTACCCCCTTTGCCCAACGACCGCACACGAACAATATTCTCTCGACTGGGGCATAGGCCGGATCGAACTTACGGCCTTTTCCAAGCATAAAGACAACAGCGGCCCCCCCGAACCCACCAGAGAAGCAGTACCATGCATCGGCGGTCCGGATTCGTTTCCACTCCTGCTGACTGCTGCGCCGGCGTTTCACGCGCGCACCTGCCACGCGTCCTGCCGGGACGCGAGTTTCGTAACCGGTTGAGTGCAGCACTATCTCTGAGTAATTACGCCTTCAAGCAATGTTCATATAACATAATTACTGATTTGCGATTTTTTGATTGACAGAAATACCCATTAAGGTTATAACTATATGCGACTCGTTTGGCGTTTTGATTAATAGCCGATAACCAGACGAATCGCGCCCGGGCCACCATCGGACTATATGCGCTGTTGCTTAGCAGGTAGATGCCTGCTTAATCGGCAGCATTTCTCGTTTCAACAGTCTAAGTCATAAGGAGGGAACGCGATGCGCAGATATTTGTGCCGGAGGTGGATGATGTTGTTGGCGATCCCCACATATGGATGCCTGTCGGCTTGGGGGCAGACGCCAGCCGCGGCCGGTCCCATTATCTACAGTACGGTTGTGAACTACGCCCTTTGCCATATCACGATCGCAGGAACGGACTTTAAACCCGCCAAAGTCAACCCGACCGTTACGTTTGACGATGTCAACCTGCCGGTGGCCGCCGCTACCAATACCTCGATCACTGCCCACTTTACCTGCGGACTGCAAGGCTCTTATGGTTTAACGGTCACGAATAACAAGGGGCAACAGGGCAGCTTGGTGGTTACCTTGGGTGTTCCCGGAGCCCTGGGGTCTGTCGGTCCACAGGGAATACAGGGGCCAACAGGCCCGGCCGGTCCGACAGGGGCTACTGGGCCCAGCGGCCCTCAGGGTACACCTGGTCAGACGGGCCAACCCGGACCGCCGGGAGTGCCCGGACCTGAGGCACCCGAGACATTGGACATTGGCCTTTTACACTATGGCGCCGACCAGGTCGCCAGCGTGGTTGTCGGGCAATATCCATTCGGGATGGCCTTCGACGGGGCTAGTATATGGGTGGTCAACAACAAGAGCAATACCATCAGCAAGATCAATGTCGGCACGGGTAATGTGCAGGGCCCCTATCCGGTGGGGAACGCTCCCAGGTCCGTCGCCTACGATGGGGCCAACGTGTGGGTGACAAACAGTTCTGATAACACTGTCTCGGTATTACAAGGCAGCAGCGGAGCCTTGCTCAATACCATACCCCTCGGCGCCACGACACCCGCTGCTATTGCCTTTGACGGCGCCAATATGTGGGTGACGAATAATCAAAGCAACAATGTCGCCGTGGTCAGCGTGGCCACCAAGCAGGTAGTGGCGACATACCCTGTGGGTAACTTTCCCAAGGGGATCGCTTTCGACGGAGCCAACATGTGGGTAGTGAACTACAACGACAATACGGTCAGCGAGGTGCAGGCCAGCACGGGGACCATCCTGAAGACCATTGCCGTGGGAGTTTCGCCCACCGGGATAGTCTTCGACGGGATCAACATGTGGGTGGTGAACCAAGGTACTCCCCAGTTAGTCACCAAGATACAGGCCAGCACCGGAACGGTCTTGGGGATGTTCCCCGCACCGACAACCGCTTACGGAATGGTTTTTGATGGAACGTATATCTGGGTGTCGGGGCAAGGCGCTTTGTATAAGTTGCTCGCCAGCACAGGTAGCCAGGTGGCAAGCTATTCGTCGGGCGGCTATCTTGGATTGGCTTTCGATGGCGCCAGCATTTGGGTGGCGAACGATAAGCAAGGCACCGTCTCCAGGTTCTAAGACGCGCTCCTGCCATGCAGAAATGGAGAAACTGAAAATGAACTCAAGATTCTTCGCACAGGTGTTCACTCTTCTTTCACTCGGATGTTTCGCCATCGGGGCAAGTGGCGCATCTTCAACCCCGGTCATCTACACCGCGGCCGTCTCCGCAAGCCAGATCAACATCACCGGTACAAATATCAGCCCGTCCGGCTCATTGCCGGGCGTGAACCTCAACAATGTCGCTCTACTGGTCGTGGTTTATAATAACACCCAAGTTACTGCTAACCTCTCGGGCGTCCTTGCGCCGGGCAGCTACCGGCTGACCGTTACCAACAGCGCAGGGCTTACGGGAATTCTGGATATGACCTTGGGTGCGGACGGACCAGTGGGACCCACAGGTCCAATCGGTCCGCCCGGACCCGCCGGGCCGGCCGGAGCGCAGGGACCGCAGGGTCCGCCAGGACCGCAAGGGCCCGCCGGTTCACCAGCACAGGCAGGACCGGCTGGGCCGCAGGGCCCTTCTGGACCTAATGTATTGGCGATCGCCCAATTGCGATGGTTTCCCGCAAATCAAGTGACTAGTTTCAACGTGGGCACGTCCACCACTGGGGTCGTATTCGATGGCGCGAACATATGGGCTACCGCTGTCTCGAGCAACGAGATCTTTAAGCTGAGGGCCTCTGACGGCGCACTCTTAGGCACGTTTTCCATACCGAGCCCCTTAGGAATTACCTACGATGGCGCCAATGTTTGGGTTGTCAGCGAGGGCAATGGCACCGTTACAAAGTTGCAAGCCAGCAGCGGCGCCTGTGTGGGAACGTGCACGTTTAGCGTAGGAAACTTTCCCCTCTTTGTGGCTTTTGACGGTGCAAATATCTGGGTGACCAATACGGGCAGCAATACCGTGTCGAAACTGAGCGCCAGCAACGGGGCCACCCTCGGAAGTATTCCAGTAGGCAGCGCCCCCGCCGGCGTGGCCTTCGATGGCGCCAATATTTGGGTGGCTAACCAAGGCAGCAACACCGTGACAAAGATCCAGGCGAGTAGTGGTAATGTTCTGGCAAGCTTTCCCGTCGGAAACTCGCCCCTGAGTATCGTCTTCGATGGTGCCAATATATGGACCGCGAATGAAGGGGGTGCCACGGTGACGAAATTGCGGGCCAGTGACGGAACAAACCTGGGGACGTTTGCTGTGGGATCCGGTTCAAACGGCCTTGCATTTGACGGCGCCAACATTTGGGTCTCTAATAGCGGCGGCAGCGTCACAAAGCTGCGGGCCAGCGACGGAACCGTCCTTGAAACATTTCCTGCGGAAATGGGCCCTTATGGAATGGCGTTTGACGGAGCCAACATGTGGGTGGCGAACGTCAGTGGCAACGCTGTATCCAAGATGTGAGCAGCGGCATAAGAACTGAGAGGAGCGATCGATATGAGGTTGACATCTTCCACGGCTTGTCTGATACCCGTAGCAATGGCGGCACTGGCGCCTGTTGTTTGCCCGGCGCGCCCGCTCGCTCCCCTCACCTATCATGTGCGTGCGGTTACGCTAAATGGGCAGGCCAAATCTGTTGGCCGCCTCCCCGCCACGCAGTCCTTGCGCATCGTCTTTGTGCTGCCGCAACGCAATCAGGCAGCGTTAAATAAGTTGCTTAAGGATCTCTACGATCCTGCCAGTTCTTCGTACCGCCAGTTCCTCACGGTCAGTCAATTTACCGAAATGTTTGGTCCCACGCAGGAGGATTACGACACGGCAATCAGTTTTGCGAGAACACACAGTCTCCAGGTCGTGGGAATTTCACCCAACCGCATGAACGTGGACGTTGTGGGGCCGGTGGCGAATATCGAGAAAGCTCTTAACATCACCTTGGGCCTCTATCAGCACCCCACCGAAAACCGCACTTTCTTCGCTCCGGACCGGGAGCCCACGCCCGACTTACCCTTTCCGCTATGGCACATTGCGGGTCTGGACAACTATTCGATCCCGCAGCCAGGTTTGCGGAAGAATCCAGGTCCGATTTCGAGTGCCTCTGCCGGCTCGTGCCCGTCGTCGTCTTTTTGCGGCAGCGACATGCGCGCGGCTTACTACGGCGGATCATTAACAGGAGCCGGCCAGTCGCTCGGATTGCTGGAGTATCTCGGCACCGATTTGGCGGATTTGGATACTTATTTCACCAATATAGGTCAAACGAACACCGTCCCAATAACCCTCCTCTCCGTGGACGGGACCAGCACGAGCTGTATTTACGCGAACAGCTGCGACGACACGGAGCAGACCATCGATATGACCCAAGCTATTGGCATGGCCCCCGGCCTGTCAAGTGTCGTGATGTACATCGGCTCTTCCGACGGCGCGCTCTTTAACGCTATGGCCACGGCCAATCCGCTGAATGCGCAACTGAGCGTTTCGTGGGTATGGTTCCCGGCGGACAAGACGCAGAACGATCCATACTTCCTGGAGTTCGCGGCGCAGGGTCAGAACGTGTTTACGGCGGCTGGCGACTGGCAAGCGTGGCCACCCGCAAACGGGTACCCTGCGTACCCGTCGGACGATCCTTACGTCACGTCAGTCGGCGGGACGGACTTAACAACGGCCAGCGCCGGTGGCGCCTGGACTTCTGAAACAGCTTGGTTTGACAGCGGCGGGGGCGTTTCGCCGGAGGAGTTTCCGATTCCCTCTTGGCAAATGACTACCGCCGCGGGTTGCTCTAGTTGTTCCCAGACCTACCGCAACGGCCCGGACGTCGCAGCAAATGCGAATTGGACATTTTACGTGTGCGCCGACCAAACGACTTGCACCGCCAACTACTGGGGCGGCACCAGCTTTGCGGCTCCGATGTGGGCCGGTTACTTGGCCCTCGCCAATCAACAGTCGGTCGCGCTGACGGGCAAGACGCTTGGCTTCATCAATCCGGCGATCTACAACATTGGCTTAGGGTCGAACTATCTCATCGATTTCCACGACATCACCAGCGGCAGTAACGGGTTTTCCGCAACCGTTGGTTATGATCTGGTGACCGGTTGGGGCAGCCCGAATGGCCCTGCTCTCGTCAGCGCACTTGCCGGAACAGCGCCGGCTGGCTTCACCCTTTCTGCCTCGCCAAATACCCTATCGGTATCGCAGGGTGCCTTTGGAACCGTTACGATTACCAGTTCCGTGACGGCGGGTTTCGATCCGATTATTTCGCTGACCGCGACCGGCCAGCCGGCAGGCGTTACCGTCGGCTTTAGCCCAGGCACGATAACCGGGCCGGGAACTTCGACGATGACGCTCAGCGTGGCCTCGTCCGCAACCCTCGGCAACTACGCTATTCTCGTGACGGGAACCTCGGGGGGCCTAATCGAGACCACACCCGTCTACCTTACGGTGATCCCGCCGGCCAGTTTCACGCTTTCGGTGGCGCCGCCTGCGGTGTCTATGCCGCAAGGCATTTCCGGCACCTTTACCGTTACTGCCACCGCCGTAAGCGGCTTCGATGAGACCATTAATCTGGCCGCGTCCGGCCAGCCAACCGGTGTAACGGTCTCTTTTAACCCCACCTCGATTACAGGGGCTGGAACGTCAACGATAACGATGACCGTAGCATCCTCTGTCGCCACCGGTAAATACAGCATTTCGGTCACGGGCAGCGCCGGAGGCCTCACAGTATCCGGACCGGTATCACTGGTGGTTACCGGTCCGGCGACGGCTCCCGTTATTTATGGTTCGCTCGTGAATGCGGCCGGCAATCAGATCGAGATTACGGGAACCGACTTCAGTCCCGCCGGCCAAGCGCCAGGAGTCAAACTTGGAAATATCGGCTTGGTCCTCTTCTCGTGGTCGGACACGCAACTCGCGGCGACAATTCCATCCGAGCCGCAGGGATGCCAGTCGCTGACCGTTACCAACAGCGCGAATTCGGCAACCAAATCCTACGTTTGCTTCGGAGCTGTCGGCCCGCAGGGGCCCACCGGACCACAAGGTCTTACCGGCCCTCCGGGCCCGCAGGGGCCCGCCGGGTCCGCAGGACAGCAAGGACCGCAGGGAGAACCGGGTCAGCCCGGGCAAACTGGGCCGCAGGGTCCCCCCGGAGCCTCCCCGAACTACCTGGACTTGGCTCTACTCCGCTGGTACGGCGCCAACGAGGCGCAAAATAGTTTCGCCGTTGGAAGCGGCCCGACCGGTGTTGCGTTCGACAGGCTAAACATTTGGGTCACGAACAACGGCAGCAACACCGTCTCGCAACTGTCCGCCAACGACGGCACATTGTTAAACACCTATAGGACCGGAGCGGCGCCGAAAGGCATCGCGTTTGACGGTCTCAACTTATGGGTGGCCAATTATGGCGCGAACACTGTCTCCAAAATACGGGCCAGCGACGGCGTTGCCGTGACAACCATTACAGTCGGCTCTCACCCATACGGCATCGCTTTCGATGGAACCTACATCTGGGTCACGAATTCGGGCAGCGCGAGCGTGAGCAAACTAGCGGCTGGGAACGGTTCCGTGTTGGAAACATGCGCGGTCGGCAGCGATCCTGTAGCCGTGGCGTTCGATGGAACGAACATCTGGGTGGCCAATTCGGGCAGCAACAACGTCACAGAACTGCCCACTACCTCGTGCACGCCCATAAGAACGGTTACGGTCGGTACGAATCCGGCTGGCTTGGCATTCGATGGAACGAAAATGTGGGTTTCTAACGCAGGTAGCGGCACGGTCAACAGCATCCAGGTTGCCAGCGGAACTATAGCAGGCCCATTCCCTGTAGGGAGTAACCCGATGGGAGTCGCGTTTGACGGGACGAACATTTGGGTTGCCAACGCAGGTAGCGGGAATGTAACGGAGTTGTCTTCTAGCGGCTTAATTTTAGCGACGGTACCCGCGGGAAGCAATCCGCTAGGCGTCGCATTCGACGGCGCCAACGTTTGGGTGACGAATAGCAGTAGCAGTTCGGTCTCCAAGTTCTGAGGTCCGGATTGCGCTCAATTCGAGGTTAAGGTCAGAAGGCAAACTGACCATTCATCTTGGTACCGCTGCACCCTTCGACCACGACTTGAACGCGCGGCATGTTACGGCCGGCCGCTATTTGTGGTGTCAAAGAAATCGCGGCTCGACTCGCGATGCGCGTAAGCAGCCCCGTGGGCGTCTGCGAAGGGCGGCTGTTTCGCCTGTGCCTTTTCCTCTTCCATGGACTCGCCCAAGGCGAGGCTGCCCGGCACCTACGCGTTGCAAGATTGCGTATTTCGTCCGGCAGCCTCACGCGTGACGCACCCGTCGCGCTATACTGGTTAACTTGGAATAAGATGCCGAAACGTACCTTTCAACCAAACAATCGCCGGCGCGCCAAAACCCACGGATTCCTGTCGCGCATGGAAACCAAGAACGGACGCGCCGTTGTGTCGCGGCGTCGCGCACGGGGCCGTCATAAACTCACGGTCAGCTCCGAGAGGTAAGCATCCCTGGTTTCCCGAAACGTGTTCGTCTGTTGCGATCCACGGATTTCCGCAGAGTCTACGATCAGGGTTCCCGCTTCGCGAGCCCTTTGTTCGCTGCGTTCTGCGTGCAGGAGCCGCAGGCCGATGGACCGCGCATCGGTTTTACCACGCCGCGCGCGCTCGGCAAAGCAGTGGTGCGCAACCGGATCAGGCGGCGTGTACGCGAGGCCGTGCGCCTGCATCTCGATCAATTGAGTCCCGAGTGGTCAATAGTCTTCAATCCCCGGCGCAAATCGATGGCGGCACCGTTCCCGGAACTGGAGCGGGAAATTCTTCGTCTCTTTCAACGGTGCAGCGCGCCGTGATCGCCACGCTGCGGTTCTATAAACGGTACCTTTCGCCGCTGCTGCCCTCGGCCTGCCGCTTCTACCCGACCTGCTCGGAGTATATGATGCAGGCCGTCGAAAAACGCGGCGTATGGCGCGGCATATGGATGGGAACCAAGCGGCTGGCAAAGTGCCATCCTTTTCACGCGGGCGGCGTCGATCCGGTCCGGTAACAACGAGACAGCATGGCTGAACCTACTAGCGGCGGGATGTCCGGCGGTCCGATACAACCGAAAAAAGAACTGCCCATGGAGCTCCGGCTCCTGCTCGCCTTCATTCTGATGGGCGTAGTCCTGTTCGTGACGCCGTATTTCTACAAGACCGTCAGTCCGCCGGTGAAGAAGACGCCGGCTGCCGCAACCAGCCCGGCTCCCGCCGCTCCCGTCGCGCCCGCCGCCACACCGCCAACGGAGCCTGACGCGACTGCGCCGTCCGCTCCCGCCGTTCCCCCGCTTGCCGCGCAAGCGGAGGAAACCCAGGTGGTCGATACCAATCTGTTTCGAATTACGTTCACCAACCGGGGCGCCGTGGTGAAAAGCTGGCTCCTCAAGAAATACAAGGCGCACAGCGGCGTGCCGCTCGAACTAGTCAACACGGCAGCCCACGCCGAACGGCCGATGTCGCTCTACTTCCCCGCGCAGAAACCGGCTGTAGACCTCAACCAGGCGCTTTACGAGATGCATGCGGATGCGGACGGCCTGGCGGTGACCTTCGATTATTCCAACGGGCAGGTGGCGGCGCACAAATCTTTCCAGTTCCGGAAATCCAGCTACCTGCTGGATGTTGCGACGGAGGTGACCGACGGCGGCAAGCCGGTTCCCCACGAGATCGAGTGGCGCGGCGGTTTCGGCGACACGGAGGCCACTAATCCTGCCGGCGACCAGCAGTCGCTGTACTTCGATTTGACCGATTCCAAGCTGAGGAAGAATGGGGCAAAAGCGGCTAAAGGCGGGCCGGCCACGGTGACCGGCAACTTCTCCTTTGCCGGCATCGAAGATAAATATTTCGTGGCGGCATTTCTGCCGGAGCGTGGGCTGGCCGGCGTACGCGTGAAGTACGATACCGATAACTCGCAGCCTACCCCTGTGGCGATTAGCACCTTCAGTGATAACGAGAGCACACCCCGCGAATCCAAGCAGCTGCCGTTCGCTGGTGTCGCGGTGAGTGACGGCCCGGTGAACCAGTTCTCGCTGTATGTCGGCCCGAAGGATATCGACATCCTGCGCGCGGTCAATCCGAAGCTGGAGCAGGTGGTGGACTTCGGTTGGCTCGGGATATTCTCCAGGTTGCTGTTCCTGGCCGTGAATTGGGTGGCCATCAGCGTAGTGCACAACTATGGTTGGGCGATTATTCTGGTCACCATCGCGCTGAACTTCGTGCTGTTTCCGTTGAAGATCACCAGCATGAAGTCGATGAAAAAGATGCAGGCGCTGCAGCCGCAGATAGCCGCCATCAACGACAAGTACAAGGGCATCGGCCTCCGCGACCCGAAAAAGGCGAACCAGAACCAGGAGGTCATGGAGTTGTATAAGAAGTATGGCGTGAATCCCATGGGTGGCTGCGTTCCCATGCTGCTGCAGATTCCGTTTTTCATCGCCTTTTATAAGGTATTCTCGGTATCGGTAGAGATGCGCGGCGCGAACTGGCTGTGGGTGACCGATCTATCGCAGCCGGAAACCCTGCCCATCCGTCTGCTGCCCATCATCATGGTCGTCAGCCAGTTCGTGATGCAGAAGATGACGCCTACCACCACGGGGGGCGATCCCAGCCAGCAGAAAATGATGCAATTCATGCCGCTCATCTTCGGTTTCATGTTCTATAACTTATCGAGCGGGCTGGTATTATACTATTTGACCAGCAACCTGGTGGGCGTAGCGCAGCAACTGTTCTTCAATCGCACATCGCTGGCCACGGTGGCGGCACAATCGGTGCAGCCGCCGAAAAAAAAGAAGGATGGCAGGAAGTAGAGAGTGACTCCGCGCAAGTATTCGGTATCATCTATAGGCTCCCGCATCGAGCAGTTCCTGCGTCCGTGCCTCGACGTGGCGGGTTTTCGCATGGGCTACGAGATAGCGGACGGCGAGGCCACCGGCGACGATTTCGAGACTCCCGACGTGGTCGTGAAATTTAATGGCCCGGACGTCGAATATCTGCTGGCCAATCGCGCGGAGCTGCTGCTGGCGCTGGAGCACGTGACCATGGAGGCGCTGCGCATGCCATCCGAGGATCACTCGCGCATTTCGTTCGATGCCAACGACTACCGCCTGCTGCGCATCGAGGAATTGCGGTTGAGCGCCGCGACGGTGGCCGAGAAGGTGAAGCGCACCGGGCAGCCCTTCCGCTTCAATCCCATGAACAGTCGGGAGCGCCGGGTCATTCACCTGGCGCTGCGGAACGAAACCGAATTGCGCAGTGAATCGAGCGGATCCGGCGGCTTCCGGCACGTGGTAGTGTATCCAGCGGGCATGGCCAGCCTGCCCGACCCGCCGCAGCCGGCCTTTGTACGGCGCGACGGACCGTTCGCCGGAGGACGGCACGAATCCGGCCGCGATCGCGGCGACCGCCCGCAACGCCGCGGCGCGCGTGGCGGACCCCGGCGATAATGCGCGATTCGCATTACAGCTGCTCCAAATCTGCTTTGGAGGCCGGGCTTTAGCCGGCGCGGGGCTTCAGCTCCGCTGCAGCGTCGTTTTGGTCGCGGCAATGCTGCTGTGTGATGAACCTCGCCGACACCATAGTCGCCATATCCACGCCGCCCGGACGCGGAGGACTCGGCGTGGTGCGGCTTTCTGGATCACAGTCACGTGAAATCGCCCAGCGCATGGTGCGCTTTGCGGGACCGCCCCAATGGCAGCCATGGGCATGCCAATTGGCCGAACTCCTGGATACTAACGGCCAGGCCGTGGACCAGGTAGTCGTAACATTTTTCGCGCGCCCGCGATCCTACACGGCCGAGGATATGATCGAAATTTCGTGCCACGGTGCGCCGGTCGTACTCCGGCATGCGGTAGCCCTGGCGATGGATGCGGGTGCCCGGCTGGCCGAGCCCGGTGAATTCACCTTGCGCGCCTATCTGAATGGCCGCATCGACCTGCCGCAGGCGGAGGCCGTGCGCGATCTCATCGATTCCACCACCCTTTACCAGGCGCACATAGCCGCGCAACAGGCGGGCGGCTCGGTATCCCGCCGCGTCGCGCCGCTCAAAGAGTCGCTTCTCGAACTGATCGCGCTGCTGGAAGCCGGAATCGACTTTGCCGATGACGATGTAAGCGTGGCGCCCGCATCTCAGATCCTGGGGCGGCTGCAACCAGTAATTGCGGGTGTGTCCAAGCTGGAAGCCAGCTTCGAGTTTGGCGGCCTGGTGCGCGCAGGCTTCACGCTGGCCATCGTCGGCCGTCCCAACGTGGGCAAGAGCAGCCTCTTCAATCGCCTGCTGGAGCAGGACCGCGCCATCGTGACGGAAATTCCCGGCACTACGCGCGATGTAATCTCGGAAATAGCCGCCATACGCGGCATCCCGGTGAAGCTGTTCGACACGGCGGGCATCCGGGAGGGCGAAGGACTGGTGGAGACGCTGGGCATTGAACGCAGCTTTCAAGCCATGGCGGACGCCGATTTGACGCTCGTGGTGCTGGATTTGTCAGCGCCGGTCGAAGATGCGGATCGCGAGTTAATGGCACGCGCACACCAGCAGGGCCGCTGGATCCTGGTAGGTAACAAGTGCGATCTGCCGCGGCGCGCGGAACCGATTGAGCCGCTGCACCCGGTATCGGCATTGACTGGCGAAGGAGTCGAAGCGCTGCGCGAAGCCGTGTTCCGGGCTGTGGCGCCGGCTGCAGGCGGGGAATTGGAGACCGGCTTTATCACCAGTCTGCGCCATGCGCAATTACTGCGCGAATCGCTCGCGTATCTGGAAAAGGCCGGCGAAGCGGTAAGCGCGAACGTGCCCCACGAGATGCTGCTGCTCGATCTTTACGCGGCCCTCCGTCCTATCGATGCCATTACGGGCGCCACCACCGCGGACGATATCCTCAACCGCATCTTTTCGACCTTCTGTATCGGAAAATAACTGTGCGGCGGACCCAGATGCCTAAGGCACCATAGCCGACTGAACAATTGCATCAAACCGGCTTTGGAATCCCGGCAATTCCGACGTCGGCAAGCGAACCGAGAAAACCGCGCGGCTTTTCTCGCCATCAATCCAAGTTATATACTCCACCATCTGCCGTCCGGCTTGCACATAGTTGGCGACCGCGCTGAGAGCCGGTTTCCCACCGATGGTAGTCTGCCGCACGCTGTCGGCGCGGAATGTGTAGCCCTGGAAATTATTGCGCTGCGCGACTTTGCTGTCGAGGCGGCGATTCATCACGGCAGGAATGCTGGCCACATCGATAGTGCGCGCCTTCAGCCAAACCAAGCCGGTCTGATTCGAAAGCGTGTCTCGCAAAAGAACGGTCTGGGCCCCGCTGGACGCATGTTCCTGGCTGACGACCACCCAATCCGGCGGCAAGCTAAATTCTATGCCGGTCCGGTTGTGATGATAGACACCGTTCTGCACCTGGCCGAACGCCCAACCCGCCTTGACCGCGACTTGGGCGCTGCCCGGCGTTGCGGCTGCAATTAACAAAACGAAGGCGCTTACCAGCCATCCCTTGGCCATAATAGACACTCCTTCGGACACGTGGACGCCGCCACTCGCGCAAAGGTTACGTCTCCGGTTTCGAACCGCTGCCCCGCATAATGGCCTTCCGCGCACTCGCCAGCGGCGCACGATCGTCGAATACCACATGCCCATTCTCCCGTGCCACACCGAGTTGCTTCCATAGATCAGGCAAGTCCACCATCATTGCCTGCCCGCCCATCTTCCGGTACAGATCCGTCATGGTCTTGCCGTCCGTGGCCTGGTCGCCGATCGTCAACGCACGCTCCAACGGCCAGTCTGTTTCGATGGTGCCGCCGGCGCCGTTGATGGCGCGTAAAGCATCCTGCAGTCCCTTGGCGTTCGCCGTATTCTTCCGGATTCCGATATCGACCAACAGGCAGTAGAGCGCGCCGCCCCAATATGTCCGGCCCCAGGTGTGGGTATTGTCCAGGCCCTGGTCACCCTCCTCGGGCAACCCCTGATGCATGTCGCGCAACAGGTCGCTCCAAACCTGCGCGGCCGTCAGGTTGCCGATTTGCACCCGCGCGATCGGCTCCACATAAGTGGCGGTGCCTTCTTCGATCCAATGATGTCGGCGCGACACGGATGGAAACGCGTAATGCACCATTTCATGTGTCATCATCCAGTCGCTGTCCAGATCCGCCGCCGTCGTGTGCACTCCCACGGTGATGCGCGTCCACGCTCCTTCATCGCCATAGCTGACGCCATGGGACACTTCGTGCCCGCCACCGGAATAGATGCGCACGCGTGCGCGCGGCACCGGAAACTTCCCGTAATATGTGCTCACCGCGCGGGCTGCCTGGCGCACCCAGCCGAGCAGCGCCGCTTGCGGCAGGTCGAAATGGTCCGATTCGAAGGAGACTGCGATTTGCGCCCCGCCCACCTTCAACTGCGCCGGGGAGTTGCCTGCCGCTAATGCGACTCCCGGAACCGCACCGAACAGCCGCAGAGCCGCCCGCCTGGAAATTCCCTTCACCCTCCCAGCATAACCGACGCCGCCCCATCACCCCGGGAAATCCACACCACATCTCGCTGTCGTATACTCTAAAGAACCCGCGCAAGCTACGATTTGCTGTCTTTGCCCGCGCGGGCTTTCGAAAATTCTGAGGGATTTCGGGAATAACCGACAAAGGAAGGGGTATACAACGATCATGAAAGTTTCCAAAAGCTCGTTAGTACTGACCGCGGCGTTCACCGGCCTGCTGGGTGGCACGATGACACGCCTAAACGCAAGCACCGTCTCCTCCGGTTCTGGCAGCCAGAGGCTCTCTGCCAGTAACTCGCTGGCCGGACAGTCCTCCGGGACCATCTGGCAGGCGACCAAGGAAAAGCATGCCTGTAAGGGCCAGAATTCCTGCAAGGGCAAGGGCGGCTGCAAGACCAGCGACAACGGCTGCAAGGGCAAGAACTCCTGCAAGGGTAAGGGCGGCTGCGCCACCGACGGCTCCAACAAGAAGACCACCTAGTCTGGCGTTGCGATAGTCGTGGCGCAGGCGCGCCATTGCCCGTGCCACGCGTCCGCACATTTAATTTTCAAATCAAGTGCCTGCCAATCGATTCAACGGATTCACCGACTACGGCATCGGTGTCGGTCTCCGCATCCCGCATTACCAGCACATCCTGGAGAAGAAGCCGGTAGTGGGCTGGTTCGAAATCATCTCGGAGAACTACATGGTGGATGGCGGCCGTCCGCTGGCCATCCTCGATCAAATACTCGAACAATACCGTGTCGTGCAGCACGGTGTGTCCATGTATTTCGGCTCGGCCGAGCCGCTCAATCGCGATCACCTGCGCCGCTTGAAGACCCTGGTCAAGCGCACCAAAACTCCCTGGCTCACCGATCATCTCTGCTGGGGCAGCGTGGACGGCCGCTACACGCACGATCTGCTGCCCATGCCGTACACCTTCGAAGCCGCCAAACTCACGGCGCGCAAGATTCGCGAAGCCCGCTCTTATCTGGAGGTGCCTATCGCCGTCGAGAACGTCAGCAGCTACGCCGAGTTCCACGAATCGGAAATGACCGAGTGGGAGTTTCTCAACGAAGTGGTGGAGCGCGCCGACTGCGGCATTCTGCTGGACGTGAACAACATCTATGTCTCGTCGCGCAACCACAGCTTCGATCCTTACGACTATCTGAACAGCGTGCCTCCGGAACGCGTGGCGCAGATCCACATCGCGGGACATTCCAAGTTCCAGAAATACATTCTGGACACGCACGATCATCCGGTGATCGACCCGGTCTGGAAGCTCTACGAGCATGCCATTCGCCGCGTCGGCCCGACCGCTACGTTGCTCGAATGGGACGACCGCATTCCGTCGTTCGACGAAGTGCATGCCGAGGCGCGCAAAGCCGAAAAGTTCATCGCCGCGCCCCAACTTGCGCCAGTGCCGGTGGCGCCGTGAGCTCTGCTCGCACTCCAGAAGCGTATGGCCGCCGCCCTGATGCGCCCATTGGTGGCGGGCGATCGCATCGATCCCGAAGCGCCGGTCGGACTACATCAAGCCCAACGACCGCCTGACATCGCTCGAGCGCCTGGAGATCTACAGCCGCAGCTATTGGTATCGTCTGCTCGATTCGCTGTACGAGGATTTCCCCGGACTGCGCGCGGTGCTCGGCCAGCGCGCCTTCGAACGGCTGGCGAAGGCTTACCTGACAGACCGGCCGTCGGCATCCTGGACGCTGCGCAACCTGGGTTCGCGCCTGGAGGACTGGCTGCGCCGCAATCGCGGACGTTCGCGGGCGGCCGGCTGGATCTGGCGCTCGACATGATCCGCCTCGAGTGGGCGCACATCGAAGCCTTCGATGCAGAAGGAAGAGCAGGTGCTCGGCCCGGAGGATCTGCTGGAATTGGGGCCTGGCCTCGCGCATCGGCGTCCAGCCATATATCCGGCTGATCGAGCTGCGCTACCCGGTGGACGATTTGCGCGTGAAGGTGAATGCTGCATCCGAGGAACATGGCACGGCCAGCAACGCCGTCCTCAAACGCAAGACCGGCGGGCTGGTGCGCCGCATCCACCGCATGCCGGCCGAGCACATTTTCCTGGCTGTCCATCGCTTCGATTTCATGGTTTACTATCGCCGCCTGGAGGCCGAAGAGTTCCGCCTGCTGGCGGCGCTGGCCAAGGGTCTGCCGGTCGGCAAGGCTATGGAAGCGGCGCTCGAAGACAGCCCTCTTCCGGTCGAGGATTTGCGCCGCCGCGTGGAAACCTGGTTTGCCGCCTGGGCCGAGATGGGCTGGCTGTGCCGGCCCTCGCGAAAGGCGCGTCGCGCATCCTGATGGCATTTCTCACCAAGATATACGGTCTGCTGGTCGCGCGTCTTCCAACCTGCAGTCTCCTTTTCTGCTGCTGGTCCGCCTGTATTGGGGATTCCAGATGATGCAGACCGGTTGGGGGAAGCTGCACAGTCTGGCGAAAGTGACCGACTTCTTCACCAGTCTGGGCATACCCCTGCCCGTGTAAACGCACCTTTCATCTCCGGACTGGAGTTTGTGGGCGGCATCCTGATCATGCTGGGGCTGGGTTCGCGCCTGCTCGCGCTGCTGCTCACCGCGGACATGTTAGTGGCATACATCGTCGGCGATCGTGAGGCTCTCTTCTCGATTTTTTCGGACCCGGATAAATTCTACGCCGCGGCTCCCTACACTTTTCTGATTGCCTTCTTGATCGTGCTGATCTTCGGCCCCGGCCGCATCTCTCTGGACGCGTTGCTGGCCCGTCGTCGTGGGGCAGGCACCCTGCCGGGGCGTTCTCCGGGCCCGGACCTACGCCGCTAGTGGTATAGTCAGTTCCGGAGGGTTGGATCTAATATTCGTGACCAGCTCCAGCCACTCAAGAGTGCCCATGCCTACCACACTCAGCGAAAAGAAGCGCTTCGGGCCGTAGCCAGCCTGCTCCGCAGTATGGGTGCCTTACAGGTCTTCGTCTTCGGCTCGTTCGTGAGAGGCGAGCTGCGTCCCGATTCAGACGTCGATATGGCCGTATCGCGGCTGCCAGCAAGGGCCTACTTTTCCGCAGTCAGCAAAGCGTCCGACTTGCTTGGGAGGCCAGTCGACCTTCTCGATCTCGATGAGGAGACTCCCTTGGTTCGGCATCTTCTCCGCAGCGGAGAGTTAGTCCGTGTCGACTGACCTCGCTACCAAGATTGGCCTGGGACTCGAAGAACTAGCCACCGTCCGGGATAGATGTCGCCACTGATCGCCGAATCATCTAGCCCGGAGGTGGGAGCGATGGAGACCGCAGCCGCGTCCGCAATGCTCCATTCGTTCTACACCGAGATCGAGAAGATCCTGAAGCTGATCGCGCGCGAGTGGGACGGGCACATGCCTCCGTCAGACAGATGGCATCGGGAATTATTGAACCAAATGGCCGCGCCAACGAACACGCGCCCGCCGGTGGTCAGTTCGGACCTGGTTGGGGTCCTAAAGGAGTTCCTCGCGTTTCGGCACTTGTTTCGCGGAGCCTCCGTTGCCCTAATGCGGCGGGACAAACTCGCTCCTCTCGTTGCGAAGGTGGATCAGACATATCTCCAGGCACGTCAGGAACTCGAAGGTTTTCAAACGTTCCTTCGATCCCGAAGCCACCCAGCACAATAGGAACAGATCCTCATCATGTTTCCAAAATGTTGGCGCCCGCCTCTCCCGGAGCCGGGGACCTTAGTCCGCCACCGTGCCGGCTCTTTCTGCTATCTTCTGCTGTGAGAGGGCCAAGCCTGCATGTCCGCGCCAGACCAATATCGATTCCGTTCTCACTGAAAATCGCGTATTCGAGCCGCCCAGCGAATTCCGCTCGCAGGCGCACATCGCGAGCCTCGCCGAATATGAACGCCTCTACAAAGAGGCGGCGGAGAACCCGGCACAATTCTGGGGGCGCATCGCCGCCGAACTGCATTGGTTCAAACCGTGGGAACAAGTACTCGAGTGGGATTGCCCCTGGGCAAAATGGTTCCTGGGCGGCCAGATCAACCTCTCCTACAACTGCCTCGACCGGCACGTGGCCACTGCGCGACGCAACAAGGCGGCACTGATCTGGGAAGGCGAGCCCGGCGAAGTCGTGACCCTCACTTATCAGCAATTGCTGATTGAGGTCTCCAAATTCGCCAATGTGCTGAAATCGCTGGGTGTGCAGAAAGGCGACCGCGTCGCCATTTACATGGGAATGTGTCCCGCACTGCCCATCGCCATGCTGGCCTGCGCGCGCATCGGCGCGCCGCACACCATTATCTTCGGTGGCTTTTCTGCAAACGCCCTGGTGGACCGCATCACGGATTCGCAGGCGTCGATGGTGATCACGCAGGATGGCTCCTACCGGCGCGGCATGGAGGTGAAATTGAAGCCGGCCGTCGACGAAGCACTGCTATCCTGTCCTTCGGTCCGCAGCGTGGTGGTCTTCAAGCGAACCGGTACCCCGCAGACCATCGTCAGCGGACGCGATCATTGGTGGCACGAATTGATGGCCACCGCCTCCGACGAGTGTCCCGCCGAGCCGCTGGACGCCGAGCATCCGCTGTATCTCCTGTACACATCCGGCACTACCGGAAAACCGAAGGGCATCCTGCACACTACCGGCGGCTATTCGGTGGGGACCTACCTCACCACGAAATGGGTCTTCGATCTGAAGGACCACGACATTTATTGGTGCACCGCGGATATCGGCTGGGTCACCGGCCATAGCTACATCGTTTATGGCCCGCTGCAGAACGGCGCCACCAGCCTGATGTACGAAGGCGCACCCAATTTTCCCGAGCCGGACCGCTTCTGGAGCATCATCGACCGGCACAAGGTGAACGTCTTCTACACCGCCCCAACGGCCATCCGCGCCTTTATGCGGTTCGGTAATGAATGGCCGGACAAACACGCCATGAAGAGCCTGCGCCTGCTGGGAACGGTCGGCGAGCCGATCAATCCGGAAGCTTGGATGTGGTATCGCGAGCACATCGGCCACAACCGCTGCCCGATCGTGGACACCTGGTGGCAAACCGAAACCGGCATGATCATGATTGCGCCCCTGCCCGGCGCCACGCCTTTGAAGCCGGGATCGGCGACGCGGCCGTTCCCCGGCGTGATTGCCGACGTGGTCACGCGCGAGGGCGATCCGGTGCCCGCGGGAGGAGGCGGCTTCCTGGTGCTGAAGCAGCCTTGGCCGGCCATGCTGCGCACGATCTACGGCGATCCGAAGCGCTATCAGGATCAGTATTGGTCGCAGATCCCGGGCATGTACTTCACCGGCGATGGCGCACGCAAGGATGCCGACGGCTACTTCTGGATCATGGGCCGCATCGACGATGTGATCAACGTATCCGGGCATCGCCTGAGCACCATGGAGGTGGAGTCCGCGCTGGTGGCACACCCGAAGGTCGCCGAAGCCGCGGTCGTGGCACGGCTCGACGATCTGAAAGGCCAGGCCATCGCGGCGTTCGTCACGCTGAAGGCGGGGACTGCGCCCAGCCCGGAATTGAAAGAGGAGTTGCGGCAGTGGGTGGCGAAAGAGATCGGATCGCTGGCCAAGCCGGACGATGTGCGCTTTAGCGATGCCCTGCCCAAGACGCGCAGCGGCAAGATCATGCGGCGGCTGCTGAAGGAAATTGCCGCGGGCGGTGGGGTGAAGGGCGACACCACCACGCTTGAGGATCTATCCGTCATCGCCAAGCTGAGCGCCCCGGAGGACTAGCCGGGACTGCTTCCGCCAATCGCGAGGCTTGTCCCATGCCCAGGATCGCGCGCATATTCGCCAAGAAGTGCGCTTCTGAAAACTGCTCGGCCCAAGCCTGCAGATCCCGCGGCCGGATCTGCGCTTCCACCTGCTCAAAGCGGCGCAATGCATCGATAAGCTGCGCTTCATCCGGCTGTTCGAAAAAGATTCCGCCCAGCGGATCAACCGTCGGAACGCTCTCCAGAGTGCCGCCGCACCCGAGCGCCACCACCGGCTTTCCACTAGCCAGCGCCTCCACCGTCGCTATCCCGAAATCCTCCTCGCCGGGTACAATGAGCGCGCGCGAGCGGGCCAGCAGCTCGCGTAAATCGCCGTCCGAAACACGCCCGCAAAACTCGACGTGAGGCGTCGCCATGCGCCGCAGCCGCTTAAACTCCGGTCCGTCGCCTACCACGCGCAGACGCCGTCCCGAATCCGCGAATGTGCGCACGGCCAGATCCACGCGCTTATACCCGACAAGTTCCGAAACCACCAGGTAGTAATCTTCCGGCTCGCGCCAGTAGAAACTCTCCACCGCAACCGGTGGATGCACCACGCGCGCTTCCCGCCGCCAGGCCTTCCAGATGCGCCGCCGCACGTTTTCGCTATTGGCGATAAATTCATCCACTCGCGCTGCCGAGGCATAGTCCCAGAGGCGCAGATAGTTGCTCACCGGCCCAAACAACGCACGCTTCCAAGCGGGAAGCCACTCGCGCATGTAAGTGGGATATAAGTCCCAGAGATAGCGCATAGGAGTGTGGCAGTAACAAATGTGACGCGCCGAGGACGATGTCAGCACGCCTTTGGCCGGCCCCGATTCGCTGCTGATCACCAGGTCGTAAGATCGTAAGTCGAACTGTTCGAGCGCCATCGGCATGAGCGGCAGCAGATGGCGGTAATGCCGGCGCACTGAATTGAGGAAAGACGCCGTGATCTTGTGCCGCCTGATCTCGGGACTTACGGCGCGTGGATCGTAGAATAGTGTAAAAATATCGGCATCCGGCAGCAGGCGGCAGAGCGACTCCAATACCTTCTCGCCGCCCCGCCAATTCAACAGCCAATAATGTACGATCGCCGCGCGCATCCAGACTCAGCATAACCGTTCCCGGCACTCTCCGCGCATCTCCGGGCCATGTTTTTACGTTCCTTACCTGATCGCCTGTGTTATTAGTCGAATAGATGTCTGGAACGACTGTCGGAAATCAAATTTACGATCCGCTGCTATATCGGGCGGATTTCCCCCATTGCGCCCGCTATTATCCATACGGATTTCCTGTGGACGTGGCGAGCAATGCGCGCGAAGTATTGGATGCCGCGCGCGAGAGTTTTGGCGTTTACGCCAGTCGGTTCGATCGGCCGCCGCTGCGCGTGCATGTGCTGGTCGGTGGGGCAGGCAGCGGGCTGCCGCCTGCGCCGATTCTGCGCGGGCAGCGGCACCTGCTGCTGTGGGTTTCGGACCAGGAAAACTTCGCGGCCATCGACTGGCGGGAGCGGTTTGGTTACTCGTGCGTCACACGCGCGACTCTCGCCGATCGCGTCTTTCTTCGTTGGCACTTTCTGGATTCGTTGATTTATGTGTTGTTGGAATTGAACTACATCACTTCGTTGCACGCGGCGTGCGTTGCCTGGCATGGCGCCGGCGTGCTGCTGCATGGCGAGTCGGGGATGGGTAAGAGCACGCTTTCTTACGCCTGTGCGCAGCGAGGCTGGACCTATATCTCAGACGATTCGAGCAGCGTAATCTGGGACGGCGGCCGGACAGTACTTGGCGAAACACATCACTTCCGGTTTCGCGCGGATGCGACAAATCTGTTTCCGGAGTTGCAGGGCCGCACCGCCGGCCGCCAATTGGACAGCAAACCGACGATTGAAGTGCTGACGGCGGATCTGCCAATTCGCACCGCTGCGGAATGCCGCGTGGAGCACATCGTTTTCCTGGATCGCAGGCCGGGCGTGCGCGCCGGCGTAGCGCGTGTCGGAAGCGAAGAGGCCCGGGAGCGCCTGCAGCGCGATATGGCGGGTTTCGATCCGGAACTGGATGCGAGGCGAAACGCGGTGGTGGACTCGATTGCCGAACTGCCTGCTTGCGAGCTGCGGTATGCACATTACGAGGAAGCCGTGCCACTGCTCGAGCAGATCGTGCGCGATGGAGCTGCACAATGACGCAGCTTGGAGGGCGGGCTTTAGCCGGCGCGGCGCTTCAGCGCCGCTGCACCGGACCTTTTGGTTGTGGCTATGCTGCCTTAACGCTCGCCATACTGGCCGTTATGTTTGCCGCTGGCGCGCAGGCCCAGACAGCGTCTGCCAGCATCCTCGGCACGGTGTTCGATGAATCGAGCGCCGTAGCTCCCGGCGTAACCGTCACCGCGCGCGAGGAGAGCACCGGCTTCACCCGTAGCACGCTGACCAATACCGAAGGCGCCTACACCATCGAGGCTCTGCTGCCCGGAGCATACACCGTCACCGCCATCAAGCCGGGCTTCCGCGCCACGGCCGCGGAACACGTCCAGTTGACCGTGAGCCAGAAGGCGCTGCTGGACCTGAAACTTTATGTCGGTGGTGAGCGCGAGAGCGTGACGGCCGCCGCCACCGTGTCGCCCGTGCAGACCAGCGAAGCTTCCATGGGATATCTGTTCGACGCCAACCTGGTGGATGAACTGCCGCTTGACACGCGCAATATTGTGGCACTGGTAACGCTCGGGCCGGGCGCTATTCCGCGCCAGCTAGGCGGATTCACGCACGATGTCGTGAACGACGTGCAGCAAGGCTCGCGCGGCTCAGTGGCTTTCAATCCACCGATCAACGGCAGCCGCTCCACCATGAACGCCTTCGAACTGGATGGCGCTTACGATACCGATCGCAACACATTCGCCATCGCCGTTTATCCGCCGCTCGAGTCCGTGGAAGAGTTGCGCGTGCAGACCTCGTCGGCGTCCGCGGAATTTCCGCAAGCCGGCGGCGGCTCCATAGATGTAGTCACGCGCTCCGGCACGCGCCAATTCCATGGCAGCATCTTCGAATACCTGCAAAATGAGGCTACCGACGCGCGCAACTACTTCGACGATCCCACACTGGCGGCGCCGGAGGTGCGCCAGAATCAATTTGGCGGCTCGCTAGGCGGGCCCGTGCCGTTGGCGAATACGTTCTTCTTTGCCACGTACGAAGGCCTCCGTTCGAACATCGGAAGTCCGGTGCAGAGCCTCGTGCCGCCGGCCCAGTTGCGGACGGGAAACTTCAATGGCCAGGACATCATCTACGATCCGCTAACGGTGGATGCGACCGGCGCGCGCCTGCCGTTTCCAGGTGACGCCATTCCGGCCACCCGCATCGATCCTATCGCCGCCAGCTTTCTTTCGCAGTACGAGCCGCTGCCCAATCTGAACAACGGCGACGGCAACAATTACGTGGACGAGACGCCCAACACCAACCGGAACGACGCGTTTTCCACGCGGGTCGATCATCAATTTTCCAATCAGAGCCAGTTGACCGGCCGGTATACCTTCAACGGCGAACAGAATATCCTGGCGGGATCGTTTCCACTGCGCCCCACCGACGAGCATGTGCGCGCGCAGCAGGCAGCCTTGAATTACACGTACTCCGGTGCGTCGTGGCTCAACGAAGCGCGTTTTTCCTTCACCCGCATGAGCATTTACGACACGCCCGAGAGCGCCTTCCAGACCAATGTGATCCAGCAACTCGGTGTCGAGGGACTCACCAGCAATCCGGCGAACTACGGGCTGCCCTACTTCCAGTTGGCCGATTATTCGCTGGTGACCGACGATCCCACTTTGCCGCAGATCCAACGCGACAACCTTTGGAATTTCTCCGACAGCGTTTCCTGGACGCGCGGCGCCCACACCATCAAAACCGGCTTCGACTGGATTCACTTCCAGCTTAATTACCAGGAGAACGAACTGGCGCGCGGATCGTATACTTACACCGGGGCGTTTACGAGTAGCAACGGCACGCCCGGTGCGACCGGCGATGCACTGGCCGATTTCCTGTTGGGATACCCGCAAGACACCAGCCGCGACGAGGGCAACACGCAGGCGTATCTGCGGCAGAACAGTTTTGGCGGCTTTGTGCAGGACGATTGGCGCGTGAGCCCGCGGGTTACGTTGAACCTCGGCCTGCGTTACGAATATGTCACGCCCTATACTGAGACGCGCGGCAACTTATTGAACCTGGTGTACGCGCCAGGTCCCAATCCGCCGCCGCCCACCCTCGATCGCGTCAGCCAGGCGGTGAGCCCCGACACCCGCAACTTCGCCCCGCGCGTGGGGCTGGCGTGGCGGCTGCCGCAGCTACCGTTTTCAAAGGGCGAAACCGTCTTCCGCGCGGGATATGGCATCTATTACAGCCCCGAAATCGCCGTGGAAATATATGATTTGGTGCTCAATGGAATTCTGGTGCAGAATAACGTTACCGACGGCACCCAGGCGCCGATTCTGACCACACGCAACGGATTTTCGCAGACCGCCTCCACCGGTTTCTCGACTTACTTCGGCATTGATCCGCACGCGCCTACGCCTTATGTACAGCAATGGAACGCCGGTTTCCAGCACGAGTTCGCCGGACACATTTTGGGCGATCTGTCGTATGTGGGAAGCAAGGGCACGCACCTCGGGCGCTTCCGCCAGTTCAACACGCCGCTGCAGACCGAGACGGGCGCGGACCTATCGCCGCGCCCCGGTGATCTGCAGTCTCTGCGCACGTGGCCCAGCCTGGGCGAAATTATCCAGCGTCAGCACATCGCCAATTCATCCTACAATGCGCTGCAGGCGAAAGCCGAGAAGCGCCTGACCGGGCGTGTCTCGCTGCTGGCCAGTTTCGTGTGGTCCAAATCGATTGACGATGCCGATACCGTGATTCCAGGCTTCTACGATAGCGTGGGCGCGCAGGACGAAAACAATTTGCGGCTGGAGCGGGCGTTGTCGTCGTTCAATGTGGGGCGGCGCATCACCGGCGGATATGTCTTCAGTCTGCCGGCCGTGCGCGCCTTCGGGCCGGTGCTGCGCAATTGGCAGTTGACCGGAGACGTCACGCTACAGGACGGCATGCCGTTGAATATCTTCTACTACGCTTTCGACCCGGCCAACACCGGGCTGCCCAACCGGCCGAATATCGTACCCGGCGTCAGCTTGACCTTGCCGCGTGGCCAGCGCACCACGAACGAGTTCTACAATACGGCCGCGTTTACCGCGCCCGCGCCCTACACATTTGGCGATGCCGGACGCAATATCGTGAACGGGCCGGGCATCAACATGTTCGACATGGCCCTGCACCGCCGGTTTCGGCTGCGCGAGCGCGGCGCGATCGAGTTCCGCGCCGAAGCGTTCAATATTTTCAATCATCCGAACTGGGGTGTGCCGGGGACCTACGCCGATTTCAGCGCGCCTCTCTTCGGAGGCATCCTGGGCGTGGGGAACCCCCGGCAACTGCAGTTCGCCATTCGGTACGATTTTTAAGTGACACCCCGGGTCCCGCGCGCGGTAGCGGCGGTAATTTCAGCTCTGCAAGTGGGGCAGGCACCCTGCCTGCGGCGGGCTCTCAGCCTGCCCGATCTTGATTGGAAGGCAGTGCTGGATTTCTGTGACCGCACCTCACTGACCCTCATCTTTGGCGAAATCGCCGGCGATGCCCTGCCCGATTGGGTGCGCGAACGCATCGCGGTAAACCGGCAGGAGAATACCGAACGCCTGAATCGCACGCGCAACCTACAGCTTCAAATCGGCGAATGGTTAAACGGAGCGGGCATCGAATACATCTTCCTGAAAGGCACCACACAATCGCCTCATTTTGTTCCGGACCCGCGCCTGCGCGCGCAGTTCGACCTGGATCTATTCTGTCCGCCGGAAGACGCTCTGCGCGCCTATAATCTGCTGATCGAGCAAGGCTACGATCCCATCGAAAAACCGGGCGCTCACCCCACTGATCATCTGCCGGCCCTGGTCCGCAAAACCGGATGGGAATGGCGCGGCGGCAGCTATTTCGATCCCGAGATTCCGCTCGCGATCGAAGTGCATAACCAGTTCTGGGACGGCCGCACGGAACGGCTGCGCGCCCCCGGCGTGGATGAATTCTGGGAGCGGCGCTGTGGGCACGCCCTGGACACCGCGGACGCGCTGGCCTATGCCGCGCTGCATCTGCTGCGGCATGTGTTGCGGGGAAGTGCGCGGGCGTGTCACGTTTACGAGATCGCGTGGTTTCTGGAGAATCATGCGACCGACGCTCAATTCTGGAATCGCTGGCGGGACCTGCATGCGCCCGAATTGCGGCGTCTGGAAGCTATCGCATTCCGGTTGTCGTGTGCGTGGTTCGGCTCCGCGCCGGGCCCGGTGGCGGAGAAGGAAATCGCCGGACTGCCCCCGCGAGTCGCGGAATGGTTCGACGCATTCGCATTCTCGCCGCTTGAGTCCGAATTCCATCCCAACAAGGACGAACTTTGGCTGCACCTGGCCCTGGTCGATAAGACACGCGACAAACTGGCGGTGATCCGGCGGAGGATCGTGCCCACGCAGATGCCCGGGCCGGTGGATGCCGTCTGCATCCCGCGGGAGCAACTCACGCTGGCCCGCCGCGCCGTCCGATTCGGCCGTACCACACGGTTCCTGGCGCGGCGAGCAGTGTTTCATACGCGCGCGTTTGGCGCGCTATTCCAAAGCGGCTTCCGTTGGCGGCTGCGCTCCAGCGGCCTGAGCGGCGGTTACTGGCTGTTTCTGGGCGCCAGTTCGTTTTTCGTGTTGGGCATGTTTATTTACGTGCTGCTGTATAACCTGTACCTGCTGGACCTCGGCTTCCGTGAGGACTTCGTGGGACAGGTGAACAGCGCATCCACCGCGGGCATGGTGGCGGCGATTCTACCGGCTGCGGCCCTGGCTCGCCGTTGGGGTTTGGGCCGGCTATTGTTCGTCTCATTTGCGTCGGTGGGCGCGATCTCCATTGCGCGTGCCTTGGTTGCTACTCGTGCGCCGCTGCTGGGCCTGGCGTTCGTAAGCGGCGCGGCATTCTCACTGTACGCGGTGTCGCTGGCGCCCGCCATCGCGCGGCTGACCAGCGAAAAAGCGCGCTCCACCGGCTTCAGTTTCTCGACTGCCAGTTCCATCGCGCTGGGCATCGGGGGCAACTGGTTGGGCGGACATTTTCCCGGCTGGCTGGGAGGCAAGCGTCCCGCCATGCTGGCCGGCTGCGCGCTGGTATCGCTGGCGCTGTGGCCGGCGTCGCGCCTGCGCATCGGACCCGCGCCCGCGGAAGGCGCCAAGCTATACCCGCGCAACCGGTTTGTGGTGCGATTTCTGATCGTGTGGGCGATCTGGAATCTGGCCACGGGATCGTTCAATCCGTTCTTCACCACCTTCTTCGCCCACTTGCACACGCCGGTGGAACGCATCGGCTTGATCATGTCCGGATCGCAATTGGGGCAGGTCCTGGCGCTCATGCTGGCGCCCGTGGTGCTGCGGAAAATGGGGCTGGTAAGCGGCACGGCGGCCATGCTGATGGCGACCGCCCTGGCGCTGGGCGGACTGGCCACGGGCCAAACGGGTTGGGCCGCGGCGGCCGTGTTCATGACTTACACGGCGTGCCAGTGGATGACCGATCCCGGCGTCAACACGCTGCTGATGGATCGGGTGCGGGAGCAGGAGCGCACCGGCGCGGCCGCGCTGATGATGCTGGTCGCGTTCGCGGCGCAGTTGGTGGCCTCGCTCGCCGGGGGAGCGACGATCGCCAGGTTCGGATACTCCGCGATGCTGGCTTGTGCCGCCGGTTTGGCCGCGCTGGCGGCCGTGGCGTTCCGGGCATTGCCGGCGGGGGAAGCGCTGGCGACGAACGCCGAAGCAGCGCTGGTCGAAGCGCGCGTGGTGGGCCGCGTTCGGGAGTGAGAAGTCTCGCGACCCAATCCTGATTTACGAGCAAGAAGCTGATGGCGCGGCCCGGTACGTGTATTACGGAGAATCCGCGCGCAACCGTCTGCTGGCAATCATACTGACGGAACGTGGCCACAAGATCCGGGTGATTACCGCTTACGGCCGAGATGCCGGGCAAAAGCGCAACTACGTGGCGCGTCGGGCGCGAGGAGAATGATCCGATGAATAAGGCGAGAGAGCGACTGACGGAAATGCCGAAATTCAAGAGCGAGGGAGAGGAAGCCACCTGTGGGCGGGCGCCGCGGGACGGGAGTTCCTCAAGCAACCGGTGGCCCGTAGGAAAGTGTGCACGGTCCTGCCGCCAGAAGCCGTCGAACCGTAGATGTTGCCCTGTCCGTCGAGCGCCCAAGCATGCACGGGAGCTGCCGTCGGACTGACGACTTCCCGGTTCATGGCATGATGAGGAGACGTGACCATCGATAATAATTCGTGTGAGCGTCCGATCGTGTCCGTGGCCGGCGGACTCGTTCAAACCCGGCGCGCATTCCTCAAGAGAACCGCACTGCTTGGAACGGTTCCAAGGTCGGCGGCGCAATCCGCTCCACAGAGCGCGGCGCGAAAGCTACCGCTCGCTTATGCTGCGACCTATAGTTCACCGCAGGGGCCGGAAGGCAGTAAAGGCTACGGCGAGGGGATCTACCTACTTGAAATGAATCCGGCGAAGGGCCGCCTCTCAACCCGGGGTCTGTTCCAGAATGCCGGCAACCCATCGTGGCTGGCGTTTGATCCGTCCCGCGCCCATCTCTATTCGGCTAATGAAACGGCCACCTATCAAGGCGCCGCATCCGGTTCGTTGAGCGCCTACCGCATCGATCAATCCAGTGGAAATCTGACGCTGCTGAATACGCAAAGCTCCGAAGGAGCCGGACCGTGTCATCTGAGCGTTCATGCCGCCGGCAAGCATGTGTTCGTAGCGAACTATGCTGGCGGAACGGTGGCGGTGCTTCCTATACGCGCGAATGGCGAATTGGGATCCGCGACGGATGTGAAGAGCGATAGCGGTCAGACAGGCTCGCTACATGCGGCCACTCGACCGCAGGGTAGTTTCGCAATCAGCGGGCACGACCGTCCGCACGCGCATATGATTCAGGCAGACCCTTCCGGGCGCTTCGTGCTATCCACGGACCTGGGACTTGACCAGATTCTGGTTTGGGAATTCGATAGCGCCAGGGGCAGGCTGAGGCCGCACGATCCACCGCTCGTGAAGCTGCCGTCCGGTGACGGACCGCGTCATTTTGCGTTCCATCCGTCCGGCCGCTGGCTGTATTGCCTGACTGAGGAGGCTTCCACGCTGGTAGTTTTCGACTACCGCGCCGGCACGCTGGCCGCCAAGCAGACCCTCTCGACTCTACCGCGGCAATTTGCCGGCACAAACTTCACGTCCGAGGTCATCATCTCGCCCGACCATCGCTTCGTGTACGTTTCGAACCGCTTGCACGACAGCATTGCCTGGTTTTCAATCGCAGCGAACGGTACATTGATCCTGAGCGGCGAGGAATGGACGCGCGGGGATTATCCACGCAGCTTTACCATTGACCCGACCGGCCGCTATCTCTATTCCTGCAATCAACGGAGCGATGCGATTGCCTGCTTCCGCGTCAATCAACAAACGGGTGCCTTGACGTTTACCGGTGAATACACACCGATTGGAACGCCAGCCATGCTTTTGTTTCTCTAGCGGAACGATAAAGCACAATCTTTCCTGCCCGGACAGGGCGGGAAATTGCGCGTCGTACAGGTAGTAGTTCGGTCACCGCCCAGGCCGATGTAGAAATAGTCGGCTTGACTTGAAAGGACCCTGGGTTCCTGGTGATAAATCCCGCGGCAAAGGTTGGCAGCCGCGATACGGTACTAGCGTTTCGGGACCTCAAACGCACAACATTACTTCGGAGCAAAAGGACGGTAAGTGGACGGGGTCGCTGCAGTATCTGGCGTTAGTGGGCAAGTTAGACCAATTGACTACCGTCTGCTGAGTTTTAGCCATGCTCTCGATCACCAGATACACGAAAAAGGGTTGAACCTGTGAGCGCGGGTGAAGACGCCGCCGGGATCGACGGGATTCAGCCTGCGATTCCGGGATTCCATCGGGGATGGTGGGGAGGTTGCACGTTCCTTTATAGGCCGCTTCAGGGCGGGTTTTATTGTCGATGGGCTGCGGGCGATCGAGGTGCGCCGCGGATCCCACCGGCGTCAGCCGGCGGATGCGATTGTTGCTCTCATCCACGAAATAATGGAGCCTGACGCATCCACCGTGATATCCGCCGGCGTGCTGATCCTGGCCGTGCCCGCGATGGTGTCGATGGCCATGTCCACTCTTGTCCACTCCTCCGGGGGCACAGATCGCGCCGGCCAGGTGCGTCCGGTCCTTGACAATGCGGCTGTGACGGCCGCATTATCGACTTATGCCAGGACTGATTTTGGACATGGGCGGCCGGCGGCTCGGCCAGCCCGCACTACAGTGACCATTCCAGCCGTCCTGAACCGCGTGACTGGGACCGCGAAATTTACGCTTGTTCCGCCGAGGTTATCTGTGCTGGCGCTGTCTCCCAGGCGGGTAGTCGGGGGGCAGTCAACCACAAACAACACTGTGGCGCTCAATGGTCCCGCGCCCGCTGAAGGTGTCACGGTCTGTCTCACCAGTGGAAACACCGTCGCGTCTCTACCCGCTTCGGTGACTGTACCGGCCGGGGCTATGGTGTCGCCGGCGTTCACTATAACGACGACCAAGGTATCGGGGAATACGAGCGTGGCGATTACCGCAAGTTACGGCGGCGTAGACAAGGCGGCTTCGCTGGCCGTCGAGCCGTAGGCGCGTCGATGCTGGCCATCCACCTGGAAAATGGACGCGTGGATGTACGCGAGCAGCCGCTCCCGTCGAGGCCCGCGGGATTTGCTCTGATCCGGCTGCTGTGCGGCGGAATCTGCAATACGGATCTGGAATTGCAGCGCGGCTATTACGGATTCAGCGGCAGGCCCGGCCATGAGTTCGTGGGCGAAGTGATCGAGGCGGATTCGTCTGTGTGGATCGGCCGGCGCGTAGTGGGAGAGATCAATCTGGCCTGCGGCGGGTGCGCCTGGTGCCGGCGCGGGCTGGGCCGGCATTGTGCGCGACGCACGGTGCTGGGTATTGTCAATCATCCCGGGGCGTTCGGCGAGTTTCTGACCCTGCCCGAAGGCAATCTGCACGCGCTGCCCGATGCGCTGCCGACCGAGCGGGCCGTGTTCGTGGAGCCGCTGGCGGCTGCGTGCGAGATTCTGGACCAGGTGGCGCTGCCCTGCAACGCTGAAATTGCGGTGCTGGGCGATGGCAAGCTTGGGCTGCTTGTCGCGCTGGTGTTGAATGCATACGGCCATCGCGTTCACCAGTTCGGGCACCATCCGGAGAAGCTGCAAATTGCGGGTCGTGCCGGTGTTTTCACCGAAGCCGGTGAGGGCGCTTTGCCGGAGATGGCCTATGACTGGGTGGTAGACGCCACCGGATCGCGCGAAGGGTTGCGGCAGGCCGTCCAGATGGCGCGACCGCGCGGCACGGTGATTCTGAAGTCTACGGTGCATGGCCAGGTGGGGGTGGACACCGCGCCGGTGATCGTGAACGAGATCACGCTGGTGGGCTCGCGCTGCGGACGGTTCGAGCCGGCCCTCGATCTGCTCAACCGTAACCTGATACCCGTGGACGAGATGATTGCGGAACAGTTCCCATTGGCGGAAGCTCCGCGTGCATTCGCGCGCGCCGCGGAAAAAGGCGTGTTGAAGGTGCTGCTGGGATGATCCGCCGGCTGCGTGACGATGGCCCGCTCGGTGCAAGTAGCGACGCGATCCGAGGGGATCAGGTGGGGCATAAACCTCGTGGTCGGCGCGCCGGCCGCGAACCGCCTGCAGACGATCGCAGCCCTATAAATAGGGCCTGCGGGGAGTACGCATAGTTTCAATCCACGCCGCCCGCGTAGGCGGCGACGCGGTCGCTTCGAGCCGATTGACGTAGCTGCGCGGTAGCGCCGGCGCGGTCACGTACGTTTTGCGGAACTTCCAGGAAGCACGGCAGCACAGGCATGGCGCGGCTGCCTGTGGCGTGTTCGAGGCTGAGCAAGCCGGTATCGGTCGCCTCGTATGCCAAGCGCCGAATGGCAAAGGCGGCCAGTTTCACCAGGGTCTGGTGCTCAATGGCCAGACGGCGCGTCATGAGTGGGGCGCCGTGCAGACCTCGGCGGACCAGGCTGGCGTGAATTGTCAGCGCCACAAGGGCTTCGGTGATGGTAGCGAGATCTGGCGATGGGGTCCTTCCAACAATTTCGCAGTCGTAGCCATGCGGGATGAATACTGCATGGTGATCGAGCAGCATGCATGCCGGGAGGCAGTCACATAACTGATAATGCCTGTGACTGCCCCGGCATAGTTGCTGCGCTATTGCGCTGCGAGGCTCACCTTGGCGCTATGCGTCAATCCTCCGGTAGACGGACTTCCATTCCCATACGTCCCCGTGAAAGTCAGGGTGTACGACCCGGCCGGCGCACTCCTGGTGGTTGTGATGGTGGCCGTGGTGCTCTTCGACGAAGATCCGCTTCAGCGCGATAGAATTCGGCGAAACCGTACATGTGGTGTTCGCCGGCGCTCCGCCGCAGGCCAGGGACACCGTACCCGAAAAGCCGTTCAAGGGCGTCAAGGTGACGCTGTAGGTGGTCTCACCTCCCTGCGAAACTTTCTCCGTCGCCGGAGACGCCGCGATCGTAAAATCGACGACGTTCTGCGGAATCTGCGCGGTGATGCTTTCGTCATAGTTGCTGTTGCCGAGGTAAGTGGCCACCAGTAGCTTGAGCCCGGAGAAAGCAAAAGCAATCGAACAGTTTCCGGCTGCCACCGTCCCTGTGCATGAGTCGCCCTCCAGGTCCGTGATGACAACGTTGCCGGAAGGCGTCCCGCTTCCCAGCGCCACGGGCTTCACCGTGAAGCTGATGGTCACCGGCTCTCCCGGTCACCGAAGGATAGGGCGAGTGACCGGTAATCTTGCCGCCCAGCATCGCCTTGCATGGGGTCCCTCCAACAATTTCGCAGTTGTGGTCCCATCCGCGAGGGGGGACCGGGCTTCGGGATAATTCATATCCGTCCGAACGCTCAAACAAAACCACAAGTACTTATAGTACGAAAATATTTATTGCACTTAACAATAAGATTTAATTAGACATATCACGATTCGTCGTTTCGGGGCAGTTGACTAAAGTAATACAAATAATTACACTTCGTACTAGGACTACTGGAGGCGCTGGAACCGCTGGAACCGAGGCGCTTTGGAGTCGTCCAAGCGGAGGGCAAGATGAAAACTGGGCTTCGACTGTTGGGGGGGTTGACTGCAGGCGCCATGCTGTTTTCAGGCATTTCTTTGGCGCAGACAGCCTCCGTAACGCTCAATCGGCTAGGCAACGCCACTATGGACAACATGCCGGTAGGCCCCTATGAGGTCACGATTGCCGGTATTTCGACATTGGCGATTTCGGACGATTATCTGGACACTGCAACGCCAGGCAACATGTGGGTGGCGGAGCTGTCCAGCCGAAACGATCTGAACGGCGCGCAGTGGAACTCCGTTGCTGGTCTCAGCGGATACGAGGAGGCCGCCTACCTGGGAAGTGAGTTGCTGGCGGCTTATGTGTCGGGGAATCAGATTGCGGAAGGCGAGATCCAATTTGCGGTTTGGGGTATCTTCGATCCGGCGGCCCTGACCAACCTCGAGTCTTACAATAAGACCTATTGGTCGGCCGCGGAAGCTTATCTTGCCGCGGCAGTCGACAATCCGGAGCGTCCGTTTGCGGTCTTCACGCCCGTATCCACTTCCGGCACGGAGCTTATGATAGTTCGATCACGGGTGGAAACAGCCGAGCCAGGGGCTCCCTTGATAATCGGCTTCGACATTGCCTCAGCCTGCGGGGTTCTGTTTGTTCTGCGTCGTTACGCCAAACGGCACGGAGCGGTTTAGCTCCGGCTTCCAAGTCTGATCCCATCGCCCTTCAGGCGATCAGCTTCCAGCCTCCTGCTCATTCATCCCGGCCAGCGAGTTTGTGGCGCCGAGGCGTGTCAACGGCCCGGGCGAAAGCGGCACGGATTGCTCAAATCAGAAACGTTCTCCGTTACTGCCTGCTTTGATCCAGCCGACGTGGCGCATTGCATGTGAGGGGGCGTACATCACGCCCAATGCCGCCCCCGCCTTCCGCTCCCGCACTGGTAGCATGCGCTGCGCGCCTCGGGCCGCGGAAACCTGAGCGTCGCTTAACGCCGCCCAAGCGGCACGGACAACGCATCTGAAAAGTGTCGATCAAAGAAACCAGTTCCAGAACTGGGTGAAGAACGGGCCACGGAATGGGGAGCGCCGATACTGGAAGATGCGGACGGGGAGCGACGGGATGAGTTGGTGCAGCCACATTTTGGGCAAGCCAAACCGGATCAGGTAGTGCCCGTCCTCAAGGCCCGCGAACCCGCGTTATTCTGATTGCGAATGGCAGCAAAGATGACGAGAGTTCATTTCTGGAGTACAAGCAGCGCTGGGTGAACCAATACAACTTCTACCTGAACGATCGTCACTGGGGCCGCATGTTCGTCCGCATATGTCAGCATCATTGACTGGCCGCGTTCACGCCGTTCTTCACCGACAAAGAGCGAAAACGATATGGCTGCCAACATCGTCTCTTCCTTCTCGCAGGTGGAGTATTGCGACAACCGCATTTTCCACCGCCGCGCTGCCGTGGACGAACTGGAGCAACGCCCGCTACACATGAATCGCACTATCGGACAACCGAAGGAAATCACTATGATCTTCGGACGCCAGATCACCAAGGAATACAAGGGGAAGCTCCAGATCGTGATCGAAGACCTGGATCTTCCCACCCCGGTGAACCGCAGCCATTATGGTCATGGCTTCCTCAAACAGTACGTGCGCGACGATCGCCTGCTACGGACCGAACCCGCCACCAACCATGTCTACGACTACCAAGTGAACTATCACGACGGCAGCAAGACATCCTGGAGACCTTCGTGGACCGCGGTCAACTCCGGAAGTTGACCCACGATCCTGGCCAATGGCGACGCATCCCAGGACTAAAGTTGGACCGCGGACATCTACGCCCCCGCGCTGGACGCGCTCGGCTGCGACGAGTCAAGTACTCGCTGGCATCGCTACGCTACGACTTGTCCAAGTTGAAGGCCAAGGGCCTGGTGCAAAAGGTCCCTAAAACCCGGCGATAGGACCTCGACGAGCTCCTACGGGCGGGTGAGTCTGGAAGGTCGCCGCGTGAAATCTCGCGTAACGGGAACAGAATTCTCGTTGGACGCCGCATAACGGTAACTGAGGCTGACACTCAGGCTAACTTGCCTGGCCCCGGCTCTTGCGTCCGGGCGCGGCCGGCGACAGACTCGCAAAATCGACTACGCGAATCAGCGAGTGCTTATCTAGGGCCGGAGCCCGGCGCCGGGCCACCAGTTCACGATTCAGCGTAGCCACGAACTCTTCAATCTGGGTCTGCATCTCCGCCATCTTTTCCCGCATGTTCAGGATGATTTCGACTCCGGCCAAGTTGACGCCCAGCTCCCGCGTGAGATGCAGAATCACTTCCAGACGTTCCAGATCGCCGTCGGTGTACAGCCGTGTGTTGCCATCGCTGCGGGAAGGTTTCAGCAGCCCTTCTCTCTCATAAAGGCGCAGCGTCTGCGGGTGGATGCCGTACTGTTCGGCCACCGAGGAAATCATGTACGACCCTTTGGATTTTCCCTTGCCCATTTGTTGTCCGGCTCCTATACCTTTGCCCACAGATCCGCGCGCGGATCTTCCGGATGCAGTCCGGCCAGCTCGCGCAGGATCTCTTTGGTGCGTTCGTCCTGAACCTTAGGCGCCTGAATGGCGGCCTCCACAATCTGATCGCCCCGCTGATTGGTGCGGGCGTTAAAGACGCCTTTTTCGCGCAAGCGGAATTTCTGCCCGTTCTGCGTGCCCTGCGGAATCTTCAGCAGTGTGCGGCCGTCGATGGTGGGAACTTCGATCTTGGCGCCCAACCCCGCTTCCCACACACTCACCGGTACGCGGATGTGAATATCATCGCCCTCGCGGTGGAAGTAAGGATGCTCCTCCACGCGCGTGGTGATGTAGAGATCGCCGGCGGGAGCGCCCATCGAGCCGGCATTTCCTTTGCCCGGCACCCGCAGGCGCGAGCCGTTGCGCGCGCCGGAGGGAATGCGCACCTCCACCGTCTCGGTGTGCGCGACGCGTCCCTCTCCCTGGCACGTGGGGCACGCGTTCTTGAGCTTGCCGCTGCCGCCGCACTTCGGGCACGTCAAATTGAAGCGCATGGCGCCGGCCATCTGGGAAACCGATCCCGAGCCATCGCATTCCGGACAGGTCACCGTCTGGCCGCCCGCCGAACCGGTGCCGTGGCAGGTCGGGCAAGTATCGTAGCGGGTGATGCTGAGCCGCGTCTGGGTGCCTTTAATAGCCTGCCAGAAATCGATATTGAGCGAATACTCGAGGTCGTCGCCCTTCTCGGGCGCGCCTTGCGGCCCCTCGCCGCGGTTGAACAGGTGCGAAAAGATGTCGCGGAAGCCTCCCCCGGTGTTGGCCCCGCTGCCGGTCGACGCACGCCGCCGGCCGCCTTCGTCGCCGCTCTGAAAGTAATCCGAAAAATCGAAGCTGTCGAAGTTCATATTGGGCGGCGCCCCGGCTCCTCCGGCCGCACCGGCGCCCGCCCCGCTCGGAATATTATCCGAATAAAAACCGTACTGATCGTAGACCTGCCGCTTCTTGGTGTCGCTTAAAACGTCGTAAGCCTCCTGCACCTGCTTGAAACGTTCCTCGGCGGATTTGTCACCCGGGTTTACATCGGGATGAAATTTGCGCGCCAGCCGGCGATAAGATTTCTTGATCTCATCCTGGCTGGAGCCCTTAGACACGTTCAGTGTCTCGTAATAATCATTCTTGGCCATGGAAAGCGGGTTCTCGGTTCTGGGTTCTGGGTCCTGGATCCCGACCTGCCGCGGTAGGCAAGGCCAGCACCCAGCACCCAGGACCTAGCACCCTTACTTTTTGTCGTCGACGTCTACAAACTCAGCGTCCACTACATCGTCTTTCTTTTTGCCGCCGTCTGCGCCTGGACCGCCGTCGGTGCCCGGAGCGCCTCCGGTACCCGGCCCAGCGCCTGGCTGCGAAGCTGACTTGTACATGGCCTCCGCCAGTTTATGGCTGGCCGCGGTCAGTTTGTCTATGGCCGCGTTTATCGGGCCCAGCTCATTGTTCTGCATGGCCTTGCGGGTCTCTTCGATGGCTGCTTCGATGTTCCGCGCCTCTTCGTCGCTGATCTTGGAGCGGTGCTCCTTCAACGTCTTTTCCACGTTGTAGATCATGGCGTCGCCCCGGTTGCGCGTTTCAATCGTGTCGCGCTGCTGGCGATCCTCCGCCGCATGCGATTCGGCATCCTTGGCCATCTTGTCCACTTCATCCTTCGACAATCCCGAAGAAGAAGTTATGGTGATCTTCTGCTCGTTGTTGGTAGCCTTGTCCTTGGCCGCCACGTTCAAAATGCCGTTGGCGTCGATATCGAAGGTCACTTCAATCTGCGGAATGCCGCGCGGCGCAGGCGGAATGTTTCCAAGCTGGAACACGCCGAGTAACCGGTTGTGCTGCGCCATGGCGCGCTCGCCCTGGAACACCTTGATCTCCACCGATGGCTGGTTATCGGCCGCCGTGGAAAAGGTTTCGCTCTTGCGGGTGGGGATCGTGGTGTTGCGCTCGATCAGCTTGGTGAATACACCACCCAACGTTTCGATGCCCAGCGACAGTGGCGTCACGTCCAGCAGCAGTACGTCCTTGACTTCGCCGCCCAGCACGCCGCCCTGCACCGCCGCACCTATCGCCACCACTTCATCCGGGTTCACGCCCTTGTGCGGCTCTCGCCCGAAGAGGTCACGCACGATCTGCTGAATCCGCGGCATGCGCGTCTGCCCGCCCACCAGGACTACTTCATCGATCTGGCTGGGAGTCACATTCGCATCCGTCAGCGCCTGCTTGCACGGCCCCACCGAGCGCTGCACGATGTCTTCCACCATCTGCTCAAAACGCGCCCGCGTCAACTTCATCGTCAAGTGCTTCGGGCCCGTGGCATCCGCCGTGATGAAGGGCAGGTTGATTTCGGACTCCAGCAGCGTGGACAACTCCATCTTGGCCTTCTCAGAAGCTTCCTTCAACCGCTGCAGCGCCATCTGGTCTTTGGAGAGATCGATGCCTTGCTCGCGCTTGAACTCCGAGATGATCCAGTCCATGATGCGCTGGTCGATATTGTCGCCGCCCAGGTGGGTATCGCCATTGGTGGATTTCACCTCCACCACGCCCTCGCCCACTTCCAGGATCGAGATATCGAACGTGCCGCCGCCGAAATCGTATACCGCAATGGTTTCGTTCTTCTTCTTGTCCAAGCCGTAGGCCAGCGCTGCCGCCGTGGGCTCGTTGATGATGCGCATCACTTCCAGGCCGGCAATCTTGCCCGCATCCTTCGTGGCTTGCCGCTGCGCGTCGTTGAAATAAGCCGGCACCGTGATGACCGCCTGGGTCACCTTGCCGCCCAGGTAAGCCTCGGCCGCCTCTTTCAGCTTGCCCAGAATCATCGCCGAAATCTCCGGCGGCGAATATTTCTTCCCGCTGATGTCGACACGCGCGTCATTCGCGTCGCCGCGCACCACCTTGTAGGGGACCATTTTCATCTCTTCAGTGACTTCGTCATAGCGCCGCCCCATAAAGCGCTTGATCGAGAATACCGTGTTCTCCGGATTGGTGATGGCCTGCCGCTTGGCAACTTGCCCCACCAGCCTTTCTCCGCTTTTGGTGAATGCCACAACGGACGGCGTGGTCCGATTGCCTTCCTGATTGGCAATTACGGTCGGTTGTCCACCTTCCATAACCGCCACCACAGAGTTCGTGGTTCCCAAATCGATTCCTATAATCTTGCCCATGCTTCTAAAATCCTCCTCACATTCATTAGTACAACCTTATTATCAAACTTTAGTGTGTTATTGTCAAGTGTGATGCGCAGTTCGCCTGTTAAGTTAAATAAGCCTTTTATTTTTAATGGTTAAGCGCTGCCCCGATGCGCTCGAGCAGAATGTCCACCAGCGCCGGATGCCCATCCAGCGGCGGCGTGACTTGAATTTCCACGCCCCGGTTTGCGCCGGCGAGTTGTTCCACAATCGCAGGCAGATCTCGCTGCAGATGAATTCCCAGCGTCAGGAAGTAAGGCACTATCAAGATTCGAGTTACGCCCGAATGGGCCAAGCTCGCAACCGCCTCGGCCAAACCGGGCTGGGCTTCCAGAAAGGCCGTCTCGATGTGTTGGAATCCGCCGGCGCTGGCCACCGCTTTCGCGACAGCGTCCACCGCTTCGTTAGCAGATTTGACGCTGGAGCCATGCGCAAAGATGACAATTCCGGTATTCACCGTTACCATGAGCATAGCAATATATGTTAAAGAAACTCTTGGTGGCGCTGGTCGGCATGGCGATGGGCGCGTTGGTTGGCTTGGGGGCCACGATGATGGGTCTGGGGAACGCAGCCATTATGGCCGGCGCAGTTTTGGGGGGTGTGGTGTTTTCGATAGCCGCCCCGCGCGCGGGACGCGCCGCCTGAACATTTTTGAGGGGTGAAAACGGAGGAAATATGGCATTCTGTCCAAGTTGTGGTGCGCCCGTGGAAGGGCGCTATTGCGCGAAGTGCGGCACGGCGATGGATCCTGCTCCAACTTCATCAGTCACGCCGGTACCTACGGTATCGGCCGCCGGCCTATCGGAGAACACTGCAGCTGCTCTGTGCTATCTGCTCGGGCTCATCACCGGGATCCTCTTCCTGGTTCTGGAGCCTTACAATAAGAACAAGCTGATTCGCTTTCACGCCTTCCAGTCGATCTTCCTACATGTGGCGGTGATCATTGTCTGGTTTGCGCTCCGTGTCGTTCTGGCCGGGAGTTTCTTCAGTATGATCAGTCTGTTCGGCCTGATCGACCTGGCTTTCTTTGTCCTGTGGATCTTTATGCTGGTCCAGACCTACCAGGGGAAGAAGATCGTGCTGCCGGTCATCGGCGATCTGGCAGCCAAGCAGGCATAGCCGCTTGCTCACGCGCGCGGCTCAGAGAAAGTGCCGCGGCTTACCGTGCCGCGACCGTAAGGGAGCGGTTGGCTCGGACGCGCGCCGCGAACCACAGCCATGCCAGAGACACGCCTTGAAACGCCGCAACCGGAATGACCACCCGCGGATCGTGTACGCCGCCGAACCACGCACCCGAGACCAGCACGACCAATGCAGTCGCGGTGAGCCGCGCGCCTTCTGCGATCAGAAACCCGCGCCGGTTCTCCAGCACGCCGCCGAGCGATACCAGCGACCCGAGAATGAACAGGAAATATGCGATATTCCAGGCTGTCGCCTGCTTCGGAAGCAGCGCCAGAAACTGGCTGTTGGCCGCGATCAGAACCGCAAACTGCACCAGGCCGTAAGCACTGAGCGCCACATTGCGCGGCGGATCGTACTTCACGAAATCCACGCGCGGATCGTAAGGGTGCTTCGGAAAGCGCGACGCGACATCCGCCGGCCGCCATCCCGGCGGAGCGAACCACACCTTCACCTTATCGGACCAGGATGCCGCGTGCCACGCATCCTTGGCCATGGCCGCGTAGTAATGCAGGTTGGCCCACACCGGATTCCAGCTCTTTAATTGCCCGCGGATACCGTAGATGCACGGTTCCTCGGCCAATTCCTCCTGGAAGCTGCCGAACAGACGATCCCATATCAGGAACACACCCACGTAATTCTTATCCAGGTAGATGTCGTTCTGCGCATGATGCACACGGTGGTTCGAGGGCGTCTGAATCCACCGGTCGAGAAAGCCCATCCGGCCGATCAGTTGCGTGTGCGGCCAGAACTGGTAGAAGAGCTGCGCCACGCCCACCAGCAGCATCGCGGCCACCGGTATGCCGCAAAGAGCCATAGGCAGATAGAAGATCCAACCCAGGAAAGCGCCGGTGCCGGGCTGCCGCAGCGCGGTGGTCAGATTGAACTCTTCGCTCTGATGATGCACGACGTGGGACGCCCAGAATAGCCCCACGGTGTGTCCCCAGCGATGGCTCCAGTAGTAGCAGAGGTCGTAAAGAACGAAGGCGAACACCCAGGTAATCCAGTGCGTCGCGGGCAAATGGAGAGGCGCCACATGCAGCAGCACTTTCTCGTAGAAGTAGATGCCCAGGAAGCCGAAGAACACGCGCACACCGGTCGAGACTACCCCGCAACTGAGACTGTTGATGGCATCCGCCAGGTGATAATAACGCTTGCGCTGGACGCGGTCCGCGATCAATTCCACCGCGATCAGGAAAAGAAAGACGGGCACGGCCAGCGCTACCGCCTTCGAATAAGTGGTGTCCATAAGCCTCGCGGACGTTACCTTGAGAAGATCTTACCGCAGTCGAGGGTTTGCGGGGCGGGTCTGGAGACTCGCCGCAGACCTGCTGCAAACATGGAGGTCTGCCCCAGGTGGCGGAGTCTCGTAACTTCGACCAATGGCAGCCAGGCAGCATGCACCAGGTGATGCTTAATGAGTAAGTGCCAGAAGCGGTTGGAACGCTTGTAAAGATATGACATCGCCAGATACGGCGCCAGCGCGCGCCAATCGGCCGGCCGCCGCCAGATCGAGTTATGCGAGAACAGGCGCCGGTAAATCCACATCATGTTGACTACTTTACAATGTAAAGTATTAGTAGTCAACAGGCTTGTTGTTCTTGTGGCGCACGCTTCAGCACCAGCGGCCCTGCGGGCCGTCAGCAGTCTCGGAAACCGTGCGCTGGGACGTGGCGCGGGCTTCAGCCTGCAGCGGGACTTCAGTCCCGCCTTTTCAATGACTTCCAGAGCGGGTTACTGGAGAGCACCAGCGGCCCTGCGGGCCGTCAGCAGTCTCGGTAACCGTGCGCTGGGACGTGGCGCGGGCTTCAGCCTGCAGCGGGACTTCAGTCCCGCCTTTTCAATGACTTCCAGAGTGGGTTACCGCAGAGCGTGCTGCTGCCGGCTTCAGCCGGCAGTCCGGCGAACTGAAGTTCGCCGCGGCAAGCTGAAGCTTGCGCCACAGGGGATTATGGCTTCTGATAGTTCGGAAACACCGGCCGCTTGAGCTCCGGCGGAGGATTGTCCCGCAGTTCCTGCATGACCACCTCGATGGCCTTCTCCAACTGCGGATCGTGCCCCTGACGCACCAGCGCCGGATCCTGATCCACCTCGATATCCGGCGTTATGCCTTGGTTCTCGACGTCCATGGTTCCGTTCGGATTCCAGATCGCCACGCTGGGCGCCATCACCACACCGCCGTCCATCAGTTGCGGATATCCATTGAGTCCCACCAGTCCTCCCCACGTGCGCTCGCCAATCAGTTTGCCGACCCCGGCGCGGTGGAAGTACCACGGCATAGCGTCTCCGCCCGAGCCCGCGAATTGATTGATGATCATCACCTTCGGTCCGAAAATCGCGCCCTGCGGCTGCACGAAATCCGCGCCCGAGCGCGCCGTGGCCACGCTCATCGGCTTGCGCTGCAGATACTCGATAATATCTGTGGCCAGCGCGCCGCCGTGGTTGAAGCGTTCATCGATAATCGCCGCGTCCTTGCCCACCTGCGCGAAGAAGTAGCGCATGAAGCTGGTGTAGCCGCCGTAGCTCGTGTCGGGCATGTAGATGTATGCCACCCGGCCGCCGGTCATTTGATCCACCTTCCGCCGGTTATCCTCCATCCACGCGAGGTGCCGCAACTTGGATTCATCGTCCACCGGCACCGCCTTCACTTCGCGCGCGTTCGCTCCCGACGGATCCGGCCCGACCTTCAGCAAAGTGGTCTTTCCGGCGGTCTCCTCGAACAGGCTGTAAATGTTATCGGGCGCGTGCAGTTCGCGCCCGTTCACGGCCAGCAGATACTCGCCCGCGGATACGTTTACCCCTGGCTGAGTGAGCGGCGCTTTCAGATCCGGATTCCAGTTCTCGCCGTCATAGACGCGCGCGAAACGGTAGCGTCCGTTTTCAATCCGATAATCCGCGCCGAGCAGGCCAGTGCGAATCTTCTTCACGTCGGGCCGGTCGCCGCCGCCCAGGAACATGTGGCCGACGGTCATGTTGCCCAGCATCTCCGTGAACAGGTAATTCAAGTCGTCGCGCGAAGCCAGTCCGTCCAGGTACACTCCGTAGCGCTCCTCCGCGGCTTGCAGATCGAGCCCGTGATAGTGGGGATCGTAAAAGTAATCGCGCTCGATGCGCCAGACCTCATGGAACATCTGTTTCCATTCCGCCGGCGGGTCTACTCTGACTTCCAGATCCTGCGTTTTGAGTGTCTTCTCGTTTCCCGGTTTGCCCGGCCCGCCGTCGGGGCTGTCGGGCATGGGTGGCGGCTCGGCGATGGTCCATTTGTCGTCCTGCTGGTAGAGCATCTTCTCGCCGGTGAACGAGACTTGGAAATTCTTGACGCCGCCGATCACCACGTCCGCCTTCCGCTTGGTCAGATCGAAGCGATGCACGGTAAACAAGGACGGCGTGTCGGGTGTGCGCGGTGCTCGTTCGATGGCGTAAACGACTCCGGTCTTGCCCGCCTCCAGTGCTTCATAGCGGACTTGCGGCATCGGTAGCGCCAGGATACGCTGGCCGATTTTTTCGAGATCGACCTTCACCACCACCTTATCAGCACTCTTGTCTTTATCGTCTTTCTTGGCGTCGTCTTTCTTGGCGTCGTCCTTCTTAGGCTCTTCCTTCTTCTCGTCGTCGCTTTCCGGCGCCAGCGGCGATGGCTCGCTCTTCGAGAGCACGGCCAGATAGACGCTCGCGGTCACCTGCCGCGCAACTCTTTGGATGTCCTCTTCCATGGCTGGGCCGGCGTTGGTGCTGGCCGTGAAGTACAGATATTTGCCGTTTTTGTCGAACACCGGATTCTCGGCGTCGCTCATACCGTCGGTGATCTGCGTACCTTTCGCATCGGCCAACGAGTAAAGGTAAATCGCCGACATATGGCTCTTCAACGTCTTTGCGTAAGTCAGCCACTGGCTGTCCGGCGACCATGCCGGCGCCAGACCGTCGCCGTTGTAATAGTAGTCGGTCTCCACGAGCACGGGTTTCTTGGCCGCCAGGTCCACGTAGAAAAGATGGTTGTGATTATCCAGATAAGCGATTTTCTTGCTGTCGGGCGACCATCGCGCCGTAGAGTAGAACGCCTTGTCCCCCAGGGGGATTTTGGCGGTGTCTCCCGTGCCGTCCTGATTGCGAATGTGCAGCGCATATTCGCCGGATTCATCCGAAAAATAGGCGATGCTCTGCCCGTCGGGCGACCACACCGGTTCGCGCTCCATGACCGCAGTGGTATTGGTCAGGTTGCGCGCATCGCCCTTGTCCGCGGGCACCGTCAGGATTTCGCCGCGCGCTTCGAACACCGCGCGCGCGCCGTTCGGCGAGATATCCGCGTTGCGCAATCGCTTGGCGACGTTCACATAATGCGGCCGCACCTCCGGCAGATCGCCGGCCAGCGTCACCGGGACCGCTTTGGTTTGCCCGGTCTTCAAGTCGTACAGATGCAGCTCGCCGAATTGTTCATAAACGATCGCGCCGGGACCCGCGGAAGCCGACTTGAAATCCAGCCCATGATTGACGACGGCGCGGCTGACCTTATTGGTTTTGGTGTCGTAATAGAACAACGTGACAGGACCTTCCCGGTCGGAAAGAAAGTAGATGCGGTCGCCGATCCACATGGGATCGAAGTCGTTGGAGTTTTCCCGCGGGATTTTGACGATGCTGGAATCCGCCAGGTTGGCGATCCAGATCTTCAGAGTTTGGCCGCCGCGATAGCGTTTCCAGGCCTCCTGCCATTGAAAGAGGGGTACATAAGCCAGGTGCGAACCGTCGGGGGAATAGGAAGCCTCGATCGCGATCGGCAGCGGCAATTCGTCGGGAAGCCCGCCGCCTTCGGCCGGCAAAGTGTACAAGCGGGCGCCATCGTTGGGCACCGCACGCGAGGAGACGAATAGCACGCGCTTGCCGTCCGGGGTCCAACTTACGGGGCTGTCCTGGCCGGGATGATATGTCAGGCGCTTGGGCATGCCGCCCCCGGCCGGCATTACGAAAACGTCCACATTGCCGTCATACTCGCCGGTGAAGGTGATCTGCGATCCATCCGGCGAAAAGATAGGATCGGTTTCCACTCCCTGGCCGGCGGTCAGGCGCTTGGCGTCGCCGCCATCGTGGGGAACGCTCCACAGATCGCCGGCGTAGGAGAACACGATCTGCGTGCGGCTAAGCGCGGGCCGCCGCAGCAGGAGATGTCCGGATTGGGCGCCGGCGAGCGGAGCCAGCAGGAGGAGCAGTGCGCAGAGTTTTCGGTGCATACCGTCTAGTATCGCGCGATAACAGATGTTGGCGTGGGGCAGGACTCCAGTCCTGCGGCGGGTCTCCAGACCCGCCCAGAGCGTCCTGCGGCGTGGACGCCTGCCCCACAATTTTGCTGCGCGTTTTGGGGCCGTCATCCGTCTTTATTTCTTGGGTAGCACCGTAACAGCCACGATCACGCTGCTCGCCTTGAGCACAGTCTGCCACGCTGCCGGCCGCCCACTGGCAGTCCGGCAGTCGCACTACGAAGTGCGAGCGGGCGAAACCGTACAGATGGCCGTCGAGCCCGAAACACTTGCATTCATGCTGCAGGCCTCGAACCTGACCGCCTCGAACTCCGGCGCGGCGCCCGCCAGACTGGTGATCGGCCCGAACCACGCACGTGACCAGGTGTTATTGGCCGTGCCGTCTCAGGTAGTCCCCGGCGAGTATCAGGTCACCCTGTCCGCTACCGGCGCAGCGGGCGAGCAGCGCGTAGCGGCGCTGGATGTCGTGGTGAAGCCCCGCCAGACCGTGCCATCGTCCGGTTACTCGCGGCCTCCCGTGGTGCTGGTGAACGGATGGGAAACCGGCATCACCGGTTCCTGCACCGTCTCCACGAGTTCGGCGGATACGTTTGGAAATTTGGCCCAATACCTGGTTTCCGATGGCGTACCCGTGGTCTATTTCTTCGATAACTGCGTGGAAGACCCCAACGATACTATTGAAGGGATCGCTTACTATCTGGGCACTTACCTGAACTCCATCGATTACGACAACGGCCAGCAGGTGCCGCAGATCGATGTGGTGGCCTTCAGCATGGGCGGCCTGATCGCCAGAGCCTATCTGGCTGGGCTCCAAACCGATGGAACGGCCATGCCGCCGTCTATCATTCAGGTGCGGGATCTGATCCTGATCGCGTCGCCAAACTTCGGATCGTGGGTGGCCGGCAACTATATCGACTCGATCCCGGCCGGAACGCAGAGCGCCGAGTTGGTCCCGGCCAGTGCTTTTCTTTGGAACCTGGCCACCTGGAACCAGCGCGGCGACGATTTGCGCGGAGTCAACACGCTGGCTATCGTGGGCAATGCCGGCGGCTATTTGCCCAGTTTAGAATCCGCCACACAGCTTAGCGACGCCAGCGATGGGCTGGTCTCACTGACAAGTGCATCGGCGGGATTTGGCTTGCCGGAATCTCCTCCCACCGTGGTAGTCCCCTATTGCCACGTCGATCCGACCGATTTCATCAACACTACATTGGGGACTTTCGACTGCAATGCCGTGGGCATTGCGAATGTCTCGAGCGACACGCAGGAAACCGGCGAGATCGTCCGTTCGTTTTTGGCCGGCACGGGCGCGTGGGTGAGCGTGGGGCAGTTGGCCGCCGCGAACGCGTACTTATCGCTCGATGGCGGCATATACTTCGCGCTTGAAAGTGGAAGCGGCTCCTACGCGACCGATGTGACGGCAGTTTCGTGGGGAGGCGTCCCGTTCACGCAAGGCGGCGATCTGGACACGATCTATTACACCGACTTCGTCAACGGCACGGGCGAGTACCTGGCCACCAGCACGTCGTTGGGCAGCATCACCTGCGGCAACCTTACCGAAGCGCCGGGTTATTTCTCGGCCGCGCGTTGTAAACTTGTTACCGCTATTTTCGACGTTGGGCCGCTCAACTGCGGGCCGGGACGGATCGTCAGTTCCGGATCGAACATCACGATAACGGGCACTGACTTTGGGACCTCGCAGTGCACCAGTTGCCAGGTGCTGGCGACGCCCGTGAGCACCGGCACGCAAGTGGCGCTCGCAGTCTCATCGTGGAACAATACGACTATTACTGCGGCGCTACCCTCTTCGGTCAGCGGCCTGGTTACCATTCAGGTCACGGCCGTACCGGGCACCGATGCCATCCCCATAATGGTGGCTGCGCCGGGGACCATTACGAGCGTGCTGAACGCCGGCAGTTTCCAGCCCGGATTCGCGCCGGCCACCTGGGTCACCATCTGCGGCTCGAACCTCACGGCGAACACCGAGACCTGGGGCGCCAGCAATTTCGTCAATGGGGCGCTGCCAACCTCGCTCGGCGGCGTATCGGTCACGATCGACAGCATCCCCGCGTACGTGGAGTATATCAGCCCCTCGCAGATTAACGTGCTGGCTCCCGATGATGCTACCGCCGGATCCGTCACGGTCCAGGTGACCTCCGCCGCGCAGACGAGCAACAGTTTTACCGCCTATAAGCAGCAGTTCGCGCCTTCGTTCTTCACCTTTGATGACGGCAAGTATGTGGCGGCGCAGCATGCCGATTATAGCTATGTGGGCGCAACCACCCTGTTCTCGGGGGCCACGCCGGCCAAGCCCGGTGAAACCATCCTGATGTACGGCGCCGGCTTCGGACCCACGGCGCCTGCCTTGCCCACCGCCGATCAAGTCACTACGGCCGAACCGCTAGCCAATACCGCGACCGCCACCATCGGCGGTGTCACGGCCACGGTGCAATTTGCGGGGCTCACCGCGTCGGGACTGTATCAACTCAACGTGACGATCCCCAGCAGCCTTGCAAGCGGCGACGCGGTGTTGTTCGCACAGGTCGGCGGGATGCAAACGCAGACCGGGGTCTACGTCACCATTCAGTAGTCGTGGGCAGAACTAAAATAACGGAATATGCAGACCAGGAGATTAGGCAACAGCGACTTGCGCATCACACCCATCGGCATTGGCGCCTGGGCCATGGGAGGCGGAGGTTGGGCGTTCGGCTGGGGGCCGCAGGACGACCATGAGTCCACTGATGCCATCCACCGGGCGCTGGATGCCGGGATCAACTGGATCGACACGGCGGCGGTGTACGGGTTGGGCCATTCCGAGGAAGTGGTGGGGCGTGCGTTGCGCGGCCGCTCCCCCCGGCCCTTCGTCTTCACCAAGTGCGCGCGCGTATGGAACGAGCGCCGCGAGATCGGCAAGAGCCTGAAGGCGGACTCCATCCGGCGCGAGGTGGAGGCCAGCCTGCGGCGTCTCCAGTTGGACACCATCGACCTGTATCAGATGCACTGGCCCGAGCCCGACGAGGAGGTCGAGGAAGGCTGGAGCACTATGGCGGAACTGCAGCGGGCGGGCAAAGTGCGTTGGATCGGGGTATCGAATTTCAACGCGGACCAACTGCGCCGTGCCCAGGCCATCGCGCCGATTACATCGCTGCAGCCGCCTTATTCCATGCTGGCGCGCGAGATCGAAGCGGAGGTTTTGCCATTCACCCAGCAACATGGCATCGGCGTGATCGTTTATTCGCCGATGAAATCGGGCCTGTTGTCGGGCGCCATGACGCGCGACCGGATCGCGGCCATGCCGGAGGACGATTGGCGCCGCCGCACGCCGCATTTCCAGGAGCCGCGGCTGACGCGCAATCTGGAGTTGGCCGAGTTGCTGCGCGGCATTGGAAAGCGGCATGACGGCACGCCCAGCGAAGTCGCGATTGCGTGGACGCTGCGGCATCCGGCCGTGACGGCGGCCATCGTCGGGATGCGATCGGCGCAGCAGGTGGAAGGCGTGATCGGCGCCGCGGAGTTCCGGTTGGGCGAGGCGGAGCTGCAGGAAATCGAGGCTTTCCTACAAGCTGGCTAACGTGCTGACAGATCCTGCAGGAAGATGCCGCGGGCCTCTTTGAATTCCTCAGGCAGCAGGGGACCGAGTTGCGCGGATTGGGCAGCCGCCTGGCGCTCCTCGGCGAAGACGCCGGCCAGCGATTGAAAGGCCAGTAAACAGGCCTCCACGATATCGCTCCCATACCGATCGGCCGCGTCCACCAATCGATTGGCGCTCTCCAGGATGGACTCGGCCGTGCGCACCCGCGCGGCCGCGTTGGCGAGGATGGCGGGATGGCGGCTGAGTGTCAGATGCGGCCCGAAAGCACCCGCGAGCGCGCTCCAGCGGTCGAGCACGGTCAGCGCGCCATAGCGGTGGCGATCGAGCGACATTTCGTAGGCGAAAGCTCCGCCCTTGGTCTGGCCCTCCAGTTTGCGCAGGTACATGGCGGCGGAGTTCAGTTCGCCGGTGAGCGCATCGGTGAATGCGCTGACGCAACCTAGAAACTGCGGTTCGGAGAGGCTGGGGTAACGAGTGATCCGCACCGGATTCGTCAGGCGATGTGTTCGCCCAGCGCGCGCTCGATGTCCAGCGGCTCCACTTTCTCGCCCCCGTTCAGGCGCGCCAGGCAGGCGTCGATGATCTGCTTGGCCTCGTCCTTGCCGTAATTCTTGATAAAGCCGTCGTAGTAATGCTCGCCGTTGAGGGCGTGATTGATCTCCGCTTCTTTGTTGTGGTCCTGCAGTTCGGTAAAGTAGACCACCCGGTATTTGCCGGAATACTGCGTCTCCCGGTAGATCTCAAACATGACTTTATCGGACTCAAATGCCATAGATAAAAATTACCATGGCCGGTGCGGCTGGTGGCTGCGCGTGTTTTCAGTGCATGGCGGCGGCGATGATCAGGCAGATGCCGATAGCCGTGGCACCGGCGAAGATGGCTACTGCCAGGTTCCGCTCCTCGACCAGTTCGCGCCACAGCTTCAAGGGCGTCAATTTCAGCAAAATCGCAGCCGCCAGGGCGAAGACGGCCACCCCCAGGGCGGCGAAGGTCACGGCGTTCAGCAGGGGATGCTCGGTGAGCATGCACTCGCCAGAATACCAATATTTACGGTGGGCGGGTCTGGAGACCCGCCGCAGACCTGGAGGTCTGCCCCACGGCCGTCAACGGAGCGCGACCCGTCCAGCCACGGCTAAAATAGAACAAATGGCTGAAAGTTCTGAAGAGTTCTACCGCATTCAAAAGCTGCCCCCTTACGTGTTCGCCGTAATTAACGAAATGCGGGCGCAAGCGCGCGCGTCGCAGCAGGACGTCATTGATCTGGGCATGGGCAATCCCGATGGCGCCACGCCGCGCGTGGTGGTGAGCAAGATGGTGGAAGCTGCCCGCAACGCGCGCAACCACCGCTATTCGGCGTCGCGCGGCATCCCGCGGCTGCGCGAAGAGATTGTCCGGCGCTATCAGACCAAATACGGCGTCGAACTCGACCCGGATTCGGAAGCCATCGTAACGATCGGCGCCAAGGACGCCCTGGCGCACCTGCTCTTTGCCGTGGTCGGCCCGGGCGATGCCGTGGTCTCGCCCAATCCGGCTTACCCCATTCATCAGTACGGCGTGATTATGGCGGAGGGCCACGCCTGCCTGCTCCCCATCCCCAGCCCGGCGGAGTTTCTGAATCGCCTGGAAGACCTGTACCGCACCTCCACGCGCAAGCCCAAGCTGCTGCTGATTTCGTTTCCGCATAACCCCACCACTACTTGTGTGGAGTTGGATTTCTTCCGCGAGATCGTGGCGCTGGCGGCTCGGCACGGCACGCTGGTAGTGCACGATTTCGCTTACGCCGACCTGGGCTTCGACGGCTACAAGCCGCCCAGCATCCTGCAAGTGGAAGGCGCCAAAGAGGTGGCCGTGGAGATCTTCTCCATGTCCAAGAGCTATAACATGGCGGGGTGGCGCGTGGGTTATTGCCTGGGCAACGCGCGCATGATCGGGGCGTTGGCGCGCATCAAGAGCTACCTGGATTACGGTGTTTTTCAGCCCATCCAGATTGCGTCCATCATCGCCCTGCGCGAGTGCGAGGAGGAGACGGCCAAGATTTGCGCGGTTTATCAGAAGCGGCGCGACGTGCTGGTGAGCGGCCTCGAACGCGCTGGTTGGCCCGTGGAGAAGCCGCGCGGCTCGATGTTCGTATGGGCGCCGATACCGGAACGCTATCGAGCCGCGGGCTCGCTCGAATTCGCCAAGCTGCTGATGGAGAAAGCGCTGGTGGCGGTGTCGCCGGGCATTGGTTTCGGCCCGCTGGGTGAAGGATACGTGCGATTCGCCCTGGTGGAAAACGAGCATCGAATCCGGCAGGCGACGCGGTCGATTGGCAAGTTCTTGAAGTAGGTCCCGGCGTAGTAACATAATTCGATAAGAGGGCTGGTCGGATATGAAGACTTCTTACCTATTTGTCTTAGCTTCGCTCTTGGCGACAGCTGCATCGGGGCAGACTAATGAGATCCCGCCCCCGGTTTTCCGCGTGAACGTGGTGGCGCATTCCACCAAGGCGATCAATTACCGGCATCGCAGCGGATCTACAGAGATCAGCTTTGTGGGCACCGCGCAGATGCCGAAAGCCCAGGGGCAGGCAAAGGTGGACAGCCGGCAGGGCGCCATTGCCATCGACGCCTCCTTTAAGGACGTGGGACCTCCCAGCCAGTTCGGCGCCGAATACCTGACCTACGTGCTTTGGGCCGTATCGCCCGAAGGGCGGCCGAAGAACCTCGGCGAGGTTCTGCTCGATGGCGGCAAGAGCAGTCTGAAGGTGACTACGGATCTGCAGGTGTTCGGATTGATCGTAACGGCGGAGCCTTACTTCTCGGTGACGCAGCCGAGCGACGTGATCATTATGGAGAACGAGGTGCGGCCCGATACGCTGGGCAAGATTGAGTTGATCGATGCGAAGTACGAGCTGTTGCAGCGTGGGCAATATCAAAAGCTCGCCAACGTTTTGCAATTGCGGCCGGACGCGAAGATACCGATCGAGATCTACGAGGCGCGCAACGCGGTGCAGATCGCGCAGTCGTCGGGTGCGGACAAGTATGCGGCCGATATATTCCAGAAAGCGCAGACCACGTTGCAGCAGGCCGAGAGCTATCTGCAGCGCAAGCAGCGGAAACCGGCCATCATGATCGCACGGGAGACGGCGCAGACGGCGGAAGATGCGCGGGTGATCGCGCTCAAACGCCAGCTTGATGAGGCGCTGCAGAACGAGCGCGAAGCCGCGGCGGCGCGCGAGGCCGAAGCCAAGCGCCATGCAGAAGACGAACAGAAGCGCCGCGAACAGGCCGAAGCCGATCGTAAGGCCGAGGCGGCGCGGCGTGCGCAAGCCGAAGCTGCCAAAGCGACGGCCGATACGCAACGCCTGCAAGCCGAGTTGGCCGCCGCCAGAGAGGCGGTCGAACGGGCCAAGGCGGAGGCCGACCAGGCGCGCTCAGCGGCAGCGGCCCAGGCCGCCCAAGCGGCCGCCGAGAAGGCGCGGCGCGAAGCGGCTGAATCCGACCGTTTACGGCAACAGGCCGAGCGGGAGAAACAACAACTGCGCGAGCAACTGCTGCAGCAGCTCAACGCCGTGCTGGAGACCAAGGACACGGATCGCGGCCTGGTGGTGACCATGGCGGATGTCTTGTTCGATACCGGCAAATACACTTTGCGGCCGGCCGCGCGGGAGAAACTTGCGAAACTGGCGGGCATCGTGGTCGCGCATCCCGGCTTGATGCTGGCGGCTGAAGGGCACACCGACAGCACCGGCACGCCCGAATTCAACCAGAAGCTCTCCGTAAAGCGCGCCGAGGCAGTGGTCGCGTATCTCAACGAACAAGGGCTAGCTGACGACAGCCTGAGCGCCGCCGGATTCGGCGACACCCGTCCCATCGGATCGAACAAGACGGTCGGGGGCCGGCAGCAGAATCGTCGCGTGGAATTGATCGTATCGGGCGAGGTGATCGGCACCCGGATCGGCGCGAACGCGACCTCGAACTGACCGCCGCCGGCTTCACTTCGCCAGCGACTTCACCAGTTCGTACAGAAACTGCTGACCTTGATAGAACGACGCGACCGCCATGCGCTCGTCGCGGCCATGAAAGCGAATATCATCACGGTCGAAGAAGAATCCCTGTACGCCGTAGGTCGGAATGCCGGCCTCGCGCAGGTATAAGCCGTCGGTGGCGCCCATCACCATGATCGGCACCGTGGGAACTCCTGGCCACATGGTGTCGGTGATGCGGCTCACGGCTTGGAATAAGTCGGGCCGCATGGGCGATGCCGGACCTTTCACCACCTCGCCCGCCGTGCTGAAGTTCACCTGGTCGTCGGCCACGACCTTCTTAAGGGCGCTCTCCACGTAATCGGCGGAGTCGTCCGGCAGCACGCGGCAGTTCACGTTGGCGGCCGCCAATTGCGGCAGGGCGTTGCGGGCGTGGCCGCCTTCGATTTGTGTGGCTACGCAAGTGGTGCGCAGGGTGGCGTTCCAGGCCGGCGAAAGAGATGCGACGCGGGCCATAGCATCTGGAGATCCCTGTGCCACTTGCGAGAGATCGTTCGTTTCTGCGCCGCTTTCCAGTTTTGCCATGGCGCCGAAATACGCGGACGTGACGTCGTTGGTTTTCACCGGGAAGCTGAATTTCGCAAGGCGGTCGAGCGCGGCGGCCAGATGGTAAATGGCGTTATCGGGCACCGGCAGCGAGCTGTGGCCGCCCTTATTGCGTACCTCCAGCCTGAAATTGATTACGTATTTCTCGCTGACCTGCACGTTATTGGCGATCTTCCGGCCATGCGACATGTCGCCCCATCCGCCTTCGTTGAGGGCGAATTCCGCATCGATCTTGTCCCGATGATTTTTCAGCAGCCATTGGACACCGTTGTATGGGCCGCCGCCTTCCTCGTCGGCAGTCAGGGCCACGATCAAGTCGCGGTCCGGCTGGAAGCCTTCGCGTCTGTAGCGGATCAGATTGGCAATCCAGACGGCGGCCTGGGCTTTGTCGTCGCCGGTGCCGCGGCCGTAAAAATAGCCATCGCGTTCGATGAACTGGAACGGGTCCATGCTCCAGTCTTCGCGTTTGGCTTCGACGACGTCAGTATGCGCGAGCAGGAGGATAGGCTTGCGCGCGCCGGTGCCGTGGTAGCGCACCACCAGGTTGGCTTTGGTGGGGATCGCGCCGCCGATGAACATATCGGATTCCGCAAAGCCCGCCGCTTTCAGGCGTGCCGCGGCGGCTTCGGCAACCGGCGTAGTGGCGCCGGTGGTGTATCCCGATTTGATCTCAATGAATTGCTTATAGATGTCGTGTGCCAGTTGCTTTTCCGCATCGGGCGGCATGTTCTGCGCCGCCAGATCTACAGCGATGATGGCTATCAGTAGCAAGAATCTGAGCATTCCAGAATTGTTGCATACAATCGTTGCAGGAGACTATGGTCCGCCGACTATACGCTGTTTTCTTGCTGAGCGGCGCGATGGCCGCTGCGCCCGGCGGCGCAGACCTTCACTACGCTGGTCACCTTCAACGGCAGGGATGGCGAATTTCCCGCCGCGGCGCTGATCCAGGGTGCTGACGGCAACTTGTGCAAGGCCACCACAACGCCGGTACGGTCTTCAAGATCACTCCGGGCGGCACGCTGACCACGTTGTACAACTTCGGCGATTTTTACGGGAACCCGAAATCGGCGGAGCCTACCAGTCTGGCACGATCTTCAAGATTACCGCGAGCGACACGCTGACTACGCTCTAGAGCTTCCCCTTTGCTAAAGGCGAGTATCGGGACGGGCGGTCTCCGCGGGTGGGCTCATACAAGCTAAAAACGGAAATTTCTATGGGACGACGATCTATGGCGGGTACGACGAGCACGGCACTATTTTCAGCATCACTCCGGGCGGTGTGCTGACAATGCTGTGCCGGTTCCGAAAGCTGCCCGGCTGGCCAAAACCCGCATGCCGGGTTGGTGCAGGCGACGGACGGGACTTTGTAACTACTGGTATTAAGACTTAACAAAAATGCCGGAGACGGCCTGAGAGGCCGCCGCAAGCACGGGTGCAGCAGGGTTCTGCCCCACAAGGAGAAGTTGCGGCGGGGCTGAAGCCCCGCGCCGGCTAAAGCCCGCCCTCCAAACTGCGCGCTACGAAGATTTGGAGCAGTTTTAATACTATGCTGACCGCCATCATTCCGTCTACCCAATCGCGCGCAAGTGTGAACTCGCTAACGCAGCGTCAACTTACCCAGCACGACGGGGTGGCGTGCCCCGGTAGCGGACGGCAGGTTGGACGGTCGGCGGTGCCAGGTCTGATACGCCAGGATGGCGAAGGCGATGGCTTCCTTCGCATCCACGTTGACGCCATAATCGGCCGAAGTGGCCAGCGCTACGCCGGGCAGGAAGCCGGCCAGGTGCGCCATGATTTGCGGATTGTGGGCACCGCCTCCGGAAACGATCAATTCAGCGGGCGCGTAGGGCGCGGCGGCCATGGCGATGGTAGTGGCGGTGAGCACGGTGGCAGTCGCGATCAGATCGGGGAGGGGCAGGCCGGTACCGGTGAGCCGGGCCACAAACTCCGCGCCGTATTGTTCGCGGCCGGCGCTCTTGGGTGGCTTCGTTCGGTAATACGGATCGGCCAACAAGCGGTCGAGCAGGGGCCGGTTGACGTTTGCCTGCGCGGCGATGCGGCCGCCACGGTCGAAGCCTTGCCGGCCGCCGGTGTACTCGCCGACCAGCGCATCGATGACCATGTTGCCGGGGCCGGTGTCGAACGCGATGCCTGCCGGCAGCACACTGATATTGGCGATGCCCCCGATATTCAGCGCGATGCGCGTGCGGCGGGAGCGGCCGAATAACAGGCCATCCGCGAAGGGCACCAGCGGGGCACCCTGGCCTCCGGCGGCGATATCGCGCGTGCGGAAATCGGAGACCACGGGCACGCCGATGCGCTCCGCGATGACCGCGGCTTCGCCGATCTGGGTGGTCGAGACGCCTCCCTCGTGATAGATGGTCTGGCCGTGGCAGCCGATCAGATCCACCGGGCCATAGCGGCGGCAGGCGCGCTGGATGGCGCGCGCATAAAGTTCGCCCAGCCGGACATTGAGCCGTGCCACGTCTCGGGTGTGCGCGGTGGTATTCGAGACGGCCAAAATCGCTCGGCGCACCGCGGCGGAATACGGCGTGGATTGGAAGCCGATGGTGGAGATGCGGCGGCCGGCGATCTGGACAATGGCGACGTCGATGCCATCGAGGGAGGTCCCGCTCATCACGCCGGCTACACGCACGCGCGCCTCAATTCGTCCTGCAATTCCGCCAGCAGGCGCAAGGCTTCGATAGGACGCAGTTCGTCGATCTGCAAATTGCGGATGCGCTCGGCAATGCCATAATTAAGCGGCTCGAAAAGCTGGATCTGGACGGGCTGCGCGGGCGCGGGGGAAAGTTCTTCGGTAACCACGTGCTCGGTGCGCTCGTGCAAGCGCAGAACCTCTTGGGCGCGCGTAATCACGCTGAGGGGCAGACCGGCCAGGCGCGCGACTTCGATACCGTAGCTGCGATCGGCCTTGCCGGGCTCGACCTTGCGCAGGAAAATGATGCGGTCGCCGGCTTCCTTGACCGAGACGCTGAGGTTACGCACGCCGTCCAGCTGGCCGGCCAGTTCGGTGAGCTCGTGATAGTGAGTGGCGAACAGGGTCTTAGCGCGCGTGCGGGCGTGGATGTGTTCGACCACGGCCCAGGCCAGCGCCAGGCCATCGTAGGTGGCGGTGCCTCGTCCGATTTCATCGAGCACGATGAAGCTGCGCGGCGTGGCGGTATTCAGGATGACGGCGGTTTCCGTCATCTCGACCATGAAGGTGGAGCGGCCGCGCGCCAGATTGTCGGATGCGCCGATGCGGGTGAAGATGCGGTCGGTGAGGGGCAGCGTGGCGGAATCGGCCGGCACGAACGAACCCATTTGCGCCAGGATGGCGATCAGCGCGGCCTGCCGCAGATAGGTGGACTTGCCGCCCATGTTGGGGCCGGTGATGATGGCGATCAGATCGGCGCTGGAGTTGAGATAGAGATCGTTGGGGATGAAGCGGCCGGCGTCCTGCTGTTCGAGGCGCTCGATGACGGGATGGCGTCCGGCCAAAATCTGCATCTCGCCGCGCATTTCGCCGTTTTCGGAGAACGTGGGACGGACATAGCGGTTCTCGGCGGCCACCTGGGCGAGCGCGGCGGTGACATCGATTTCAGCCACGGCCGCGGCAGTCGTGCGGATGCGCTGCGCGTGCGCGGCGGCGAACTTGCGCACTTCGGCGAACAACTCTTTTTCGAGGGTGAGGATCTTGTCTTCGGCGTCCAGGATTTTGCGCTCGTAGTCCTTCAACTCGGGGGTGGTGAAGCGCTCGGCGTTGACCAGGGTTTGCTTGCGCTCATAGTCGGCGGGGGCCAGGTGCTGGTTGGCCTTGGAAATTTCGATGTAGTAACCGAAGACGTTATTGAAGCGGACCTTCAGCGATTGAATGCCGGTACGGGCGCGCTCGCGGGACTCGATTTGGGCGATGACCTGGCGGCCATTGCGGCTGAGATCGCGGAGTTCGTCGAGCTCGGCGTGGCAGCCGGCGCGGATGGTGCCGCCGTCGGCGAGGTTGATGGGCGGCTCATCGGAGATGGATTGCAGGATGCGGTCGCGCACCTCCGTGACTTCATCGAGGCGGTCATGCAGATCGCGCAGACGGGCAGCGCGCTGGGTTTCGAAAGTCGCTTTCAGGGTGGGGATCTTTTCGAGCGACCGTCCCAGCGCCAGGACGTCGCGCGGGTTGGCGATGCCCATGGTGATTTTGGCGAGCAGGCGCTCGATATCCAGAATGCCGGCGAGTTGCTTACGCAACTCGGCGCGCAGGATGGTTTGCTGGAGGATCTCGGCCGCGGCATCCAGGCGGCCTTCGATTTCAGCGAGATCGAGCGAGGGACGCAGCAGGCGCTGGCGCAGCATGCGGCCGCCCATGCCGGTCTGAGTCTGATCGAGGACGTGCAGGAGGGTGGCGTCGGAGCGCTCGCCGGCGAAGAGCGGCTCGACCAGTTCGAGATTGCGTACGGTGACCGCGTCGAGGAGCATGTTTTCGGCGCGATCGTAGTGGGTGGGGCGGTCGAGGTGTTCGAGCGCGGCGCGCTGGGTTTCGCGCAGGTAATGCAGGATGGCGCCGGCTGCGCAAACGGCTGCCGGGCGGTTGGCGAGGCCGCAGCCATCGAGCGAGAGCAGATGGAAATGATCGCGCAGGGTGCGGTCGGCGTAATCGAAGGTGAAGATCCAATCTTCGAGATCAGTGCGGAGGTAGTGGGTGCCTTGATCTTCCGCCGAGAGCAGGGGCAGATCGGCGGGGTAGAGCACCTCGCGCGCGCCGAGTTGCTCAATGGCGGAGTGGACCTCGGAAGCGTCCATTTCGGTGACGCGGAATTCGCCGGTGGAGACATCCACGTGGGCGACTCCAACCCTATTGGAGAAGCCGGAGACGGCCGCGAGGAAATTGTTTTCGTGGGAGCGCAGCGCGAGCGAATCGGTGGCGGTGCCGGGCGTGACTACGCGGGTAATTTCGCGTTTGACCAGCTTCTTGGCTAGGGCGGGATCTTCCATCTGGTCGCAGATGGCGACGCGGTGGCCTTTCTGGATGAGTCGGGCGATGTAGCCTTCGGCGGAGTGATAGGGGACGCCGCACATGGGGATGGGCGCGCCTTTTTCTTTGTTGCGGGAGGTGAGGGTGATTTCGAGTTCGCGGGCGGCGAGGATGGCGTCTTCGAAGAAGAGTTCGTAGAAATCGCCGAGGCGAAAGAGGAGGAGGGCGTGGGGCACCTGCTGTTTGATGGCGTTGTACTGCCGCATCAGCGGGGTGGAGGGGTCGGTGGTCATGGAGTCAGACCCGCTTTTCACGGGGGCTGGGTGGCCGGCGTGGACGCCGGCCGCAGGACTGGAGTCCTGCCCCACAAGGGCTAGGCGTAGATGCCTCTCAGCCTGATGGCTTCGGCTACGCGATCCAGCGCCAGCATGTAAGCGGCGGTGCGGTTGTTCACTCCGTGTTTCTGGGCGTATTCGACGACCGCGCCGAAGCTTTCGACCATGATCTCCTGCAGCCTTTCGTTCACCAGTTTCTCGTTCCAGAAGAAGCCCTGGCGGTCCTGCACCCATTCGAAATAAGAGACCGTCACGCCGCCGGCATTGGCCAGAATGTCGGGGATGACGAAGATCTTCTTGTCAGCCAGAATCTCGTCGGCCACCGAAGTGGTGGGCCCATTGGCGCCTTCGCAGAGAATCCGGCAGCGCAACCTGTCGGCATTTTGCGAGGTGATGACGTTCTCGTGGGCGGCGGGCAGCAGGATATCGCAGGGCAGGAACATGGCTTCGGCAGGATCGATGCTTTCGCCGCCGGCGAAGTCGCGCACCGATCCGGTCTCGGCGCGATGATCGAACAACGCGCGCGTATCCAGGCCGTTGGGATTGTAGACGGCCCCATCGTATTCAATGACGCAGATGATTTTGAAGCCCTCCCGGGACATCAGCTTGGCCGCCATGCCGCCGACATTGCCGAATCCCTGAATAACGACGGTGGTATTGGTGCGCGGCTTGTTGAAGCGCTTGAGAGCCTCGAGCGATACGATCAGGCAGCCGCGGCCGGTGGCTTCCGGACGTCCGCGCGAGCCGCCCAATGCCATGGGCTTGCCGGTGACCACAGCCGTCACGGTGTGGCGGGCGTGCATGGAATACGTATCCATGATCCAGGCCATAACGCGATCGTTGGTATTGACATCCGGCGCCGGCACGTCGCGCTCGGGGCCGAGGAATTCCATGATCTCGGAGGTATAGCGGCGCGTGAGTTTTTCGAGTTCGCTGGAGGAGAGAAGGTTGGGGTCGCAGATGACGCCGCCCTTGGCGCCGCCGAAGGGGATGTTGACGACCGCGCACTTCCAGGTCATCCAGGAGGCTAGCGCGCGCACTTCGTCGAGCGTGACATCGGGGCCGAAACGGATGCCGCCCTTGCCCGGACCGCGGGCTATGGAGTGCTGGACACGGTAGCCGGTGAAAACTTCCAGGCGGCCATCGTCGAGTTGGACGGGGATGTGGACGGTGATTTCCTTAGCGGAAGTGCGCAGGACTTTGCGCAGTCCATCGTCGAGATTAAGGCGGGTGGCGGCCTCGTCAAAGCGGGCTTCGGCGGCGAGCCAGGGGTTCTTCTCCTGTTCGAGCGACAACGTGGTGCTGGCCAATAGGGTGACCTCCGGTTTCATTATAGGCGATGGGCTCGCTTCGCTCGCTGGTTGTGGGTGGTGGGTCGCGGGGGGGCGGGATACTTGCGGTAAAATCCATTTTATTCAAGGAGAAACATCGGATGATTCGTTGGAGCCCATTGCTATTGATCTGCGCCTGCACGCTTTCGGCGCAAACAAAAAAGATCCTCATTGCAGGAGGCGCGGAAGACCTGGTGCAGGATCTGCAAAAAGTTTCGACGAAGGCGCACATCGTGCCGGTTACGGACGGCGATGTTATGCAGGAGATCGGTGATGCGGACGCATTTATAGGCCGCATCACACCGGCGGAGGTGCGCGCGGGCAAGAGACTGAAATGGGTGCAGGTGATGAGCGCTGGCGTGGAGGACGTGCTGTTCATGTCCGGCGGCAACGATTTGCGCGACAGCAACATCGTGCTGACCAACAACAAGATCGTACAGGGCCCGGAGATTGCCGACCACGCGATGGCGATGCTGTTGACGCTGTCGCGCGATTTGCGGAAGTATATCGCCGCCGACGAACAGGAGAATTGGGATGGCAACCGCTTTGGCGGCATCGAACTCAACGGAAAGACGGCCGTGGTGATTGGGCTCGGCGGCATTGGGATGCAGATCGCGACGCGGGCCTGGGCTTTCGGCATGACCGTGATCGGGGTGGACCCGGAAGATAAGCCTTTCTCCCCATTCGTGAAACGAGTGGTGAAGCCGGACCAGTTGGATGAGGTGATCCCGGAAGCCGACGTAGTGTTCATTTCGACGCCGCATACCGAGAAGAGCCATAAGATGATGGGCGCCGCCGAGTTCGAGTTGATGAAGCCGAAATCGTACTTCATTGCAGTGAGCCGCGGCGGTATCTACGATATGGGCGGCCTGGTGAAGGCGCTGGACAGTAAGCGCCTGGCGGGCGCGGGGGTGGATGTGACCGATCCAGAGCCGCTGCCGAAGGGACACCCGCTGTGGAAGTTCAAAAACGTGGTGATTACGCCGCACATCGCGGGCCGGTCGGATCGCGATTATGAGCGAATGGTTGCCACGATCAAGGAAAATATCCAGCGGTTCGTGGATGGAAAGCCGCTAGTGAACGTGGTCGATAAGCAGAAAGGGTATTGAACACGGTCGAAGACAGCACCGTTCGTTAGTAACCATTTCGGTCCATCGGAGTATAAAGATTGGGAGGCAAGATGGGCCGGTATTGGGGAGATCTGCGTTACGGGCTGCGGCAGCTTCGGTTGAATCCCACTTTCACGGCGGTGGCGGTGCTCTCGCTGGCCCTGGGGATCGGGGCGAACGCCGCGATTTTCCAACTGATCGATGCTATTCGCCTGCGTACGCTGCCGGTGGCGAAACCGCAGGAGCTGGCCTATATCGATTTCGCGAACGGGTCCCACCGCGGCGGTTGGTGGTCAACCCGCAGCGCGAATTTCACTTCCAACTTATGGGACTGCGTTCGCCGCCAGCAGCAGGCGTTTTCAGGAATAATTGCGTGGAGCGCACAAGCATTCAACCTCGCGCAGGGGGGCAAGGCGCGATACGCGGAAGGCCTGTTCGTGAGCGGAGAGTTTTTCAACGTCCTGAATGCGCCGGCCATCGTAGGACGAGTATTCAGCGCACGCGACGATCAGCCCGGTTGCGGGTCGCCGGGCGCGGTGCTCGGCTACTCGTTTTGGCAGAGTGAGTTTGGCGGCGATCCCGCGGTCACTGACCGCAGTGTCAGGCTGGACGGCAGGCTGTTTCCGGTGATTGGGGTGACGGCGCCCGGATTCTTCGGGGTCGAGATAGGGCACAGGTTCGATGTGGCGGTGCCCATCTGCGCGGATCCGTTTTTCTTCGAGCCGGGCAAAGGACGAATCCCGACGCCGACCGGGTGGTGGCTCTCGCTCATGGGCCGGCTGAAGCCGGGCTGGACCATCGAACGGGCCAACGCACAGCTGCAGGCTGCCTCCCCGGCCATCATGCGGGAGACGCTGCCGCCCGCCTATCGGGCCGACATGGCCAAGGGATATCTGGCCAACAAACTGACGGTAACGCCAGGGGCGACGGGCGTCTCGCAGTTGCGGCGGCGTTATGAAGATCCGCTGTGGATTCTGCTGGCGACCACTGGGCTGGTGCTGTTGATCGCCTGCGCCAATCTGGCGAATCTGTTGCTGGCGCGCGCGAGTGTGCGCGAGCGCGAGATCGCGGTGCGACAGGCGATGGGCGCCTCGCGCGGCCGGCTGATCACCCAATTGCTTTCCGAAAGCCTGCTGCTGGCTCTATTCGGTGCGGCCCTGGGCGCGGGCCTGGCTGTGCTCCTCAGCCGCGGGCTGATCGCGTTCCTGACGACGCCGGATAACCGGATGTTCGTCGGGCTGGGCCTCGACTGGCGGGTGTTGGGCTTTACCGCCGCGATGGCGATGCTGACCTGCCTGCTGTTCGGGTTGGCACCCGCGCTGCGCGCGACACAGGTGTCACCGGCGTCGGTCATGCGGGCCAGCGGCCGCGGCATGACGGCGGGGCGCGAAAGATTCAGCCTACGCCGGATACTGGTGGTGACGCAGGTGGCCATGTCGCTGGTGCTCCTGGCCGGCGCGCTGCTGTTTGTGCGCAGCCTCGAAAAGCTGCTGGCCATCGATCCGGGCTTCCGTCCGGAGGGCATCGTGGCGATCAGCGTGGACTATCGCGCTGCGCATTTTCCAAAAGAGCGGATAACGGAGGTGCGGCGACAGACGCTCGAAAAGCTCCGTGTCCGGACGGGGGCCAGCCTGGCGGGACAGGTGGACATGACCCCAGTCAGCGGCTCGGGCTGGGACCAGAATGTATGGGCGGACGGCTCGGCTGGGCCGCGCGTGGATGCCATGTTCAACCGCGCCGGTCCGGGTTATTTCCGGACGATGGGGACGCGGTTCGCGGCGGGGCGGGACTTTGACGAGCACGATAATCTGACAGCGCCGAAGGTGGCGATCGTGAACGAGGAGTTTGCGCGGAAGATTTTCCACGGAGCGAACCCGGTGGGCCGGTCGTTCCGCCGGGAAGAATCGGCGGACAAGCCGGACACGCTGTTGCTGGTGGTAGGGCTGGTGCGAAATACGAAATATTACGAACTGCGCGAGGATTTCCGGCCGATTGCATTCGTGCCGGAAGATCAGGATGAGGACCCGTCGCCGCATGGAAGTTTTGTGCTACGCACCAGTGCGCCGCTTGGTGAGTTCTACCACGCCGCCGAAGGGGCGATCGCGGAAATCCATCCGGGGCTGGCGGTGGAGTTCACGGTGCTGACGACGCAGATCAAAGAATCGCTGATGCGCGACCGGCTAATGGCGGCGTTGGCGGGCGCCTTTGGTTTGTTGGCTGGTACGCTGGCGGTGCTGGGGTTGTATGGTGTGATCGCTTATATGGTGGCCCGCAGGCGAAACGAGATTGGAGTACGTATCGCGCTGGGGGCGAGCCGCGGGCGGGTAATCGCGCTGGTGCTGCGGGAAGCCGTTCTGCTGCTGGCGATCGGGCTTACATTAGGCACGGCGTTGGCCACATGGGCCGGGCAGGCGGCGGCGTCGCTGGTTTACGGCATCACGCCGCGAGATCCAGTGACACTGGGTGCCGCGGTCGCGCTGCTGGCGATAGTGGCACTGTTTGCCAGCTATGGTCCGGCGTGGAGAGCGGCGCGATTGCAACCGATGGACGCATTGCGCGACGAATAAAGGGCGCGATGTGCGGAACTCCCGTTAACCTTTCCCTGTTGGTTGCGTTCTTAACAGCAGGGAGAAGGCGATGATGGGACGCGCGCAGTTGTTAAGCATGTTGTTATTTGCGCTATCGGTCGCTCCGGTTACGGCGGCCGATGTGACGGGAACCTGGCGGGTCACGATTTCCACACTTCAAGGCGCGATAACCGGCAAGGCATCGTTCAAGCACACCGGTGATGTGGTGACGGGTTGGGTGGGGCCTAGCGAAGACGATCCGATACCCATCTCCGGAATTCTCAAAGGAAACAAGCTCACGATCAAAACTTCTCCGCAGCCCGGACGAACCGCGGCCTTCGAGAAGTGCGAACTCACCGTGAATGGAGACAAGATGGCCGGTACCATCGATGCCGATAAGGGAACGATCGAGTTTGTCAAGAGCGCGCCCTGACCTGGCGAGAAACGTACGCAGTGTTTACCAGCCGAATGCCAAAAACGGCTGCACCCGCGAACTCCGGTAATCCAGCAAATACGCATAGCGCACTCCAAACCGGAAAGTGAAGGGGAAGTGCAACAAGTTGGCATCGAATAGCGTCTCGAGGCCCGTCGAGCGGAACTGCGTGTCGGTTACTTTGCCGTAGTCATAGAAGACATTAGAGGAGACCCGCTTGATATAGAGGGTTCTGGCTGATGGCGAAGTCCGGATAGAACAGCGGCACTTCATAGTTACCCGAGAGCCTGGTTATATTCGGCCAGATCACCGCGTCGTAGCCTCGCGGATACAGTAATTGACTCGAAGTAATGGTTGCCGGTTTGCCGCTAATAACCGCTCTCGAGCGCGTTGGCGGCGCGCTCGGCGTCCGCGGCAATCTCGCCCGGAAAGACAACTTCAAAATGCGGCGTCACGATCTTCCGCCACTGCATATCCGGCGGATACTGCGCGCGCACGCCGGTTACCAGAGCGAAGGCCGGCCACCCTGCGCGCCTCATGGTTTAAGCATAGACGCGCGACCCGGGGGCACGGTTGCGAACGCATTGGAGCGCGCGCCGCGGGAGCCGGTTAGGTGTATACTGACTCGCATCTTACGTTGCAAGACTGAAATCCTGGAGGAGGTCGAGGCATGATGACTCTACGCCGAAGTGTAATTGTGTTGCTGGTTGCCGCAGGTCTTTACGCTGCCCAGACAAACGGGCCTCTGTTGCTGAGGAAACCGTCGATTAGCCGCACCCAAATCGTATTCAGCTATGCAGGCGATCTGTGGATCGTGGGCAGGGACGGAGGCGATGCACGGCGTTTGACGGCGGGAGTGGGGGTAGAAACCGACCCGATTTTTTCGCCCGATGGAGAATGGATCGCGTTCACCGGCGAATACGACGGCAATCGGGACGTGTACGTGGTAGCGGCGGCCGGCGGTGTGCCACGGCGGCTCACCTACCATCCTGGAGACGACGAAGCCGTGGGATGGACGCGCGATGGCGAACGGGTGCTGTTTCGCTCTCCGCGCAACAGCTACTCATTCGGGTTCCGGCGCCTGTTCACCGTGGCACTGACCGGGGGGCTGGCGGTGGAAGTGCCCTTGCCCGCGGCGGAGGAGGGCTCTTACTCGCCGGACGGCTCACGGCTGGCCTACGTCCCCAACCTGCAGTGGCAGCGCGCCTGGAAGCGCTACCGTGGAGGCCAGACCAAGCCGATCTGGATTGTGAACCTGGCAGATTCCAGCGTCGAGTATAAAATCCCGAGAGACAATTCGAACGACTTCAATCCGATGTGGGTCGGCGGGACCATCTACTTTCTGTCAGATCGCAGCGGCAGGGTCTCGCTGTTCGCTTACGATACTTCGACCAAGCAGGTGAGACAAGTGTCGCACGACAACAGTCTCGATCTCAAATCCGCGAACGCCGGGCCGGATGCCATCGTACTGGAAGAGTTCGGTGCGATTCGGGTCGTGGACCTGAAATCGGGCCGGGAAAAGAAACTGGACATCCACGTCACCGGAGATCTACCGGAAGTGAGGCCGCACTTCCAGAAAATCGAAGCACGGCGCATCCAGTTCGAGGGGATCTCGCCAAGCGGTGCTCGCGCCGTATTCGGCGTGCGGGGAGAGATAGTAACCGTGCCCGCGGAGAAAGGCGATATACGCAATCTGACGAATACGCCGGATGTGGCCGAGCGCGACCCGGCGTGGTCGCCGGACGGAAAGTGGGTGGCCTACTTCTCCGATGAGTCCGGCGAATACGCGCTCAATTACCGCGACCAGAGCGGAACGGGAGAAATTCATAAGATCGACCTGGGCAAGCCCGCTTCGTTCTATTACTCGCCCAGTTGGTCTCCGGACAGCAAGAAGATCGCATACACCGACAAGCGGCTGAACGTGTGGTACGTGGATCTGGAAAAGAAGACCCCCGTGCGCATTGACACGGACACTTTTGCGGGACCGTTCAACATCGATACAGCCTGGTCACCGGATAGTAAGTGGCTGGCTTACAGCAAGCAATTGCGGAGCCACCTGCACGCCATTTTTGTGTATTCGCTCGATGACGGCAAAACACACCAGGTGACTGACGGAATGAGCGATGCGCGATACCCGAATTTCGATAAGGAAGGCAAGTATCTGTATCTGACTGCCAGCACGGATGCCGCTCTCTCCATCGGGTGGCTGGATATGTCGAGCCTGAGCCGGCCGGTGACTCGTAGCGTGTACGCGGCGGTGCTGAAGAAAGGCGTGGCTTCGCCGGTGGCGCCCGAGAGCGATGAGGAGAAGATCGAAGATAAGGACAAAGATAAGGATAAGGAAAAAGAGAAGGATAAAGACAAAGACAAGGCCAAGGAGGAGAAGCCGGTTACCGTGGCCATCGACTTCGACAATATCAGCCAGCGTATCGTTTCGCTGCCGATTCCCGCGCGTAACTATACAGGTATGGCGGCCGGGAAGGCAGGCGTGCTCTTCCTGGTAGAAGGCCCGCCGGTCGATCCCATTGAATTCGACCCGAACGGCCCGGCTCTGACCCTGCACAAGTTCGAGATGAAAACCAGGAAAACCGAAGTTATTCTGGAAGGCATCAGTTCGGTGGACGTGTCCTTTAATGGGGAGAAGATGCTCTACCGGCAAAAGGGGCAATGGGTCATCGCGCCGGCGGAGAAGCCGAGCGGCGCGCCTCCCAAACCTGGGGAAGGCGGCCCGCTGAAGCTGGATGCTCTGGAGGTGTACGTGGACCCACACAAGGAGTGGAGCCATATGTACCACCAGGTGTGGCGCGATGAAAGAGATTTTCTGTACGATCCCAGCCTGCACGGTCTAAACGTACAAGCCATCGAGAAAAGATATGAGCCGTACCTCGAAAGTGTCACCAGCCGCGACGATCTGAACTACTTGTTTGAGGAGATGCTGGGCGAGATCACTATTGGCCACATGTTCGTGGGCGGAGGAGACCGGCCCGATGCGAAGAAGGTGAAGGGCGGCTTGCTCGGGGCGGATTACAAGATAGAGAATGGCCGTTACCGCTTCGCACGCGTATACAACGGGGAGAGTTGGAATCCCAAGCTACGGGCGCCGCTGACCCAGCCTGGAGTGGACGTGGCTCAGGGCGAATATCTGCTGGCCGTGCGCGGGCGGGAGTTACTTGGCGGAGACAACATCTATAGTTTGTTCGAGGAGACTGCTGGACAGTCGATCGTATTGCGGGTAGGACCGAATCCGGATGGCACGGGATCTCGCGAAGTTACCGCGGTTCCCATTGAGGAAGAGACAGACCTGCGTAACCTGGCCTGGATCGAAGACAACCGGCGCAGGGTCGACCAGTTGACCGGGGGACGGGTAGCCTATGTGTACTTACCGGATACTTACTCCGGTGGTTACACGAATTTCAATCGTTACTTCTTCGCGCAGGTGGGTAAGGAAGCGGCTATCATCGACGAGCGATTCAATGGGGGAGGTGACATCGCCGACTATATCATCGACTACCTGCGGCGGCCCTTGCTGAGTTTTTGGACGATGCGCGAGGGCCAGGACATCACCACGCCGATTGCGGGGATCTTCGGACCCAAGGTGATGATCACGAACGAAATGGCCGGATCGGGCGGAGACGCCATGCCCTGGCTGTTCCGCAAGTCGGGCATCGGACCCCTGGTTGGTAAGCGAACGTGGGGAGGATTGGTAGGCCATTACACCAACCCCGGGGATTTGATAGACCAGGGTTTCACGGGCACACCAAACCTGGCTTTCTACTCCCCAGACGGTAAGTGGGAGATCGAGAATCACGGTGTGGCGCCGGACGTGGAGGTGGACCTGGACCCCAAGGCGTGGCGGCAAGGTACGGATACGCAACTGGAAAAGGCGGTGCAGGTAGTGATGGAGATGCTGGCCAAGAATCCCACGCCCACGCCGAAACGGCCGGCGTATCCGAACTATCACGCGGGCAGCGAGTAAGTGGGAGTAAGTGCCGCTTGCTGACGCGCGCGGCTCAGTTACCGACGCGCGTCGCGGTACTGAGCGCTACGCAAACGTAAGCCGCTGCTGGGCCGGTGGGGTGGGAGGTCGCTCCTCCAGTTCCCGGCGTTGATGCCGTAGCATGGCGGCGACCAGTTGCCACGTGGGACCGGGCGTATCGCGCCACGGCGCCGGAACGGTGATCACGCAGTATTGCCGCGTGTCTGGATCGAAGCTGAAGAACCCAGCCTGCCGCCGGATCAACCGTTTCCACTCGTCCGCCGTGGCGACCCCCGCTTCCACCAACCCGCATTCCGCCGGAATCTCGGTAATGTCCACGAGTTGGGCCGGAGTCACGAAATAGAACTCGTTGGAATAGCGCATGCCAATGCGGCGCTTGAGCGGGTGCTTTAATTCCGCGAGGAAGTCCGATCGGGAAGCCTTGACTTCGTAGCAGACGCGCTTCATAGCGGTGTGCGGGAGCGAGTTCAGGGCGAAGGCATCGAGCCGCTGGACGTTGCCGTTCCGTCGGGCGGTCCCCACGCGCAGTTCGCGGAAGAAGAGCCACTCGGAGCGTGCGGCGTGCAAAGAGCGCTCGACGATGGCGAGCAAGACGGCGGCTACGCGCGGGTCAGTGTCAGACGCTGGGGAAGCGTCAGGGGAGAGGGCCAGAGCTGGGACTGCCATGACGGGATTATTGCACAAATGGCGCAGATTCAGACGCTGCCCCACCGCTTTAGAGGGACGCCAATCGCGGGTGCGCTAGAAGCCAGTTATCGGGGATCTGTTCGAGAACCGCAGTCCGTTGTAGTAAGCCGGATCGGCAAACTTTTCGTTATAGAGACGTTCCCAGCGAGCGTTGCTAATGCAGATCCGGCACACTCCACACTGGCAGGGCCGCCGGTCCGCATTGCTTCGGGTTGGCAGCATCTCGCGGTCGCGGATTGCTTCATCATGTTTCATCGCATCTCATAGTGATATCAGTGGCGGGAACATTACATGCCCTTCGCGGCCTTCAAGACCAGCCAGCCAGCGGCTTCGCCGCCAGAGAAGTAGAAGTACCCGGCGCCCTTCTCCAGCAGGCGGTGTAGCCGCGCTTGGCCAGTTCTGCGTTGATGGCTTCCGCCACGCCGCCTTCTGGGGAACCCGCTCCCTGACGGTCACGGCTCGGTGACGGTCAGAATTGGCTACAGTAATGAAGTGACGCGATGTGCCGTGCTGCTGTGGCTCTGTGCGAATGGGCTGGCCCAGACCGATTGGCCATTTTACGGAAACGATCCGGGCGCCATGCGCTTTTCCACCTTGCGGCAAATTCACACGGGCAATGTCGCACGACTGAGACCCGCGTGGACGCTTCGTACCGGAAAGCCGGGATCGGAGGCGGTGCCCATCGTTGTGGATGGGGTGATGTATACCACGGCACCCGATGGCGTATACGCGCTGGTTCCGGAAACAGGCGATCTTCTTTGGAAGTATGATACCGCGCCGATGGCTCTTCGGGGATTGGCATATTGGCCGGGTGGCCGCAATGTGCATTCGCGGGTGTTCGCCGGCAACGGCCATTTTTTGTTAGCACTGGATGTGACCACGGGTAAACCTGCTCCAGGATTCGGAAACGAAGGCCGCGTGGACTTGAAGCCAGGCGTGCTGGGGGGATTGAAGGACGGGCGGTATGCGTTGGAGTCGCCGCCAGCGGTGTTTGGCGACATTGTCATCACGGGTTGCAGCAACGGAGAGGGTTCGCCGAGTGCGGGCGCGTACGGGGACATTCGCGGTTGGGATGCCAGGACGGGAAAGCTGCTATGGACCTTCCACACGGTGCCACGGCCAGGCGAAGTGGGATCGGAGACCTGGCCCGCGGGAGGCTGGAAGAATCGATCGGGCACCAATGTGTGGGGTTTCTTCACGATTGATGTGGAGCGTGGGATAGTTTATGCGCCCCTGGGTGCGCCCACCTCCGACTTCTATGGTGCGGATCGAATCGGGGACGGACTGTACGGCAATTCGCTGGTCGCGCTCGACGGGCGCACCGGCGCGGTGAAGTGGTACCGGCAGTTGGTGCATCATGATCTGTGGGATTATGATCTGGCCGCGCCGCCGGCGCTGTTTGACATTCACCACGGCCGCCGCGGCGGAACCATTCCGGCCGTGGCGCAGATTACCAAGATGGGTTTGTTGTTTGTGTTTAATCGGGTAACAGGGGAGCCGGTCTACGGAATGGAAGAGCGCCCGGTGCCCCAATCGACGGTGCCTGGTGAAGTGACCGCCAGGACTCAGCCGTTTCCACTGAAGCCGCCACCGCTGGCGAAGAACACGTTTCGCATCGAAGAAATGTATGACCGGTCGCCGGAGCACGCGCGCTTCTGTAAAGAGTTGTTCGAATCGAATCAGATGAAGATTGGTGGGCCGTACACGCCACTGCCGGTGGAAGGAAACGCGTTATTTTTTCCGAGCACCTTGGGAGGCGGAAATTGGGGCGGGGTGTCGGTGGACCCGTCGCTGGGTCTGCTGTTCGTGAACGTGATGAACGTGGGGCAGTGGGGCCACATGGAGAAGCGGGGTACGGAGTACATGCGGACCTCGGCCTACGGCCCGTACGCGCGGTTTTGGGATCGGGAGACGCGTATACCGTGCCAGAATCCGCCGTTTGGAGAACTCGTCGCAGTCAATCTGGCTACGGGCGACATTGCGTGGCGGTCGGTGTTGGGCAGCATCGAGGCGCTGGAGGCGATCGGGGTACGTGATACGGGGACGCTGAACCTGGGCGGCAGCATCGCGACGGCGGGTGGGCTGGTGTTCATCGGGGCCACCAACGATTCGCGGTTTCGGGCGTTTGATTCGCGGACAGGGAAGCTGCTTTGGGAAGTGAAGTTGGAGGCGAGTGGGCACACCACCCCGATCACATACATGGGTAGAGACCGGCGGCAGTACGTGGCGCTGATGGCGGCGGGGGGCGGCGGGTTTCTGGCGGGAGGAGTGAGCAATAGCCTGGTGGCGTTCGCGCTGCCCGATGTGGACCGGCGGCCGTTGCCGGTTTCGGTTTCGAAGGCTGTGGCCGCCGCCGCCGCTGCAAGACGCGGGGTGCCTAAGGTCGGCGGATTCAAGCCGGCGGCGCTGCCGGTGGGCGGAGCGCAAGCATTGGTCGAGAAGACTTGCGGGACCGGTTGTCACTCGACAGAGGTAGTGACGACCCAGCGGATGAGCGGCACGGAATGGAATGCGGTGGTCGAGGCCATGGTAGCTCGCGGCGCGCAGGCGTCCGACGCCGAGGTGAAGATGATCGTGGAGTATCTGGCTAAGACACTGGGGCGCGAACCAGCCCGGCAGTAAGGTCCTATGAAATCTTCGAACATCTGCCTCCTGTGCGCGACTCTTCTCAGTCTGTCGCCTCTCTCACCTCAACAGCCTGCGCCAGATCCCCTGCTGCGGTGGATGGACCAGATCGCCCAGCAGCAACTGCAGAAGCGGGAAAATGCCATTGCCGAAATCCACAATGTCGCGGACGCGGAACGCAGGAAGGAATGGGTCCGCCAAACGTTTCTGTCCGTGATCGGCGGTTTGCCCGACTATAACGGCCCGCTGAATCCCAGAATTACCGGCCGTCTCCAAGGTGAGAACTATGTAATCGAGAAGGTCATCTTTGAGAGCTTGCCGGGGTTTTATGTTACCGCCGATCTTTACCTGCCCAGCCAGTCCGGCCGTTATCCCGGGGTGCTTTTACAGGCGGGTCACACGCAAGAGGGCAAGCCGGAAGGACAGCGGCTCGCGGCCAACCTGGCATTGAAAGGTTTCGTGATACTGGCTTTCGATCCCGTGGGCCAAGGCGAAAGAGAGCAGACCTATGATCGGCAAGTGGACCGGCCCTTGGCAGGGTGGTCAGTCCCGGAGCACATCCAGGCGGGCGCGCAGAACATTCTGATTGGCGAGAGCGTGGCCCGCTACTTCATTTGGGATGCGAAACGAGCCCTGGATTATCTGGTCAGCCGGCCCGAAGTAGACTCCGAACGTTTAGGGGCCGTGGGGTGTTCGGGAGGCGGGGCACTGACTACGTTCATTGGCGCGTTGGACCCGCGGGTGAAGGCGGTGGCGCCCGCCTGCTTTGTCAATTCGTACCGGTTGTTGTTTGCGGGCCCGAACCCAGATTCGGAGATGAGCCCGCCGCGGTTCCTTTCGAGCGGGCTGGATATGGCGGACTACATCGAGTTGTCGGCTCCGACCCCCTGGTTAATCCTGGCGACCGAAGGCGACTATTTTACGCCCGCCGGGGCCGAGCTGGTCTATGACGAGGCCCGCCGGTGGTTTGGCCTCTACGGCGCTGCGGATAAGCTGCGCTTCTTTGTGGGCCCGGGCCCGCATGGCACTCCACTCGAAACGCGGGAAGCTATCTATGAGTGGATGATCCGCTGGCTGAAGGATGGCAAGGGGAATGTTCACGAACAAGCGGTGAAACTTTATAACAATGCCGAACTGCTGGTAACGCCAAGCGGTCATGTCGACGACGAACCGGGCAGCCGGAAACTCTATCAGCTCATCTCGGACGAGTTTCGCGCCAAGATGGGGCAGGGAACCATAGCTGAACTGCTAGCCGAACTGCGCAAACTGAAAATTCCTTCAGAGGGCGCGCCACCTGAAGTGAGGGCCTCCGATGAGTCGAACGGCCCGGATCTGCTTCGCCAGCAGGTCAATTTCGAAAGCGAGGCAGGTGTTGAGATTGGCGGGAAGCTTTACATTCCGCACTCCAGTGGGCGAAAGTCGGCGGTGCTGGTGGTAGCGGATCGCTCGTTGGCGGAGACGATTGCCAAGACTGGGCGAGTGGTTCTCGAACTGGAACCTCGCAACTCTCCAGGGGAAGGGGAACGGCCATACGTGGGGAATTGGCAGACCAACTCGCGCGCCGACCAGGTCGGCCGTAACTTGCCGGCCATGCGGGCACACGACATCTTGCGTGGGATTGATCTTCTCGCCGCGCGCGATGATGTAGACGCCTCTTCGATACGCGCGGCTGCCCGCGGCGTCAAAGGAATCTGGCTACTGCTGGCGGCGGCGGTAGACAGCCGGATCGGCAAAGTCTGGCTGGATCGAACACCGTACAGTCTGCGGGCCGCCCTCGAAAACTCCATGAACACCGACCTGTTTGATGCCGTGATTCCGGGCTTCGCGCTGCATTGGGACCTGGACGATCTCAGGAAGGCCATGGAGGAGCGGCCGATACTGTGGACGGACCCGGCGAACTGGATGGGGCATCCCGTCGCTCTTGGCCCGGCATTTCGCTATCGGACTGTCCTGGGCGACACAACCGATCTACGCGATGAACAGGACAACGCTTTCATCCAAGATTTCATACGATAGATTAGAATCGATATGCTCAATCCTTATGCTTCCCAACTAGGCGAACTCGATCCTGTGGGAGTGATTGCGGCCACGCCCGCGAAGCTACACGCATTGATGGACACCATCGGCAGCGAACGCGCCGAACAGCCGCGTGCGCCAGGCAAATGGAGCGCGCGGGAGATCGTTTGCCATCTGGCCGATTGCGAAGTGGCATTCGCTTTCCGGCTGCGTCAGACGCTGGCTGAAGATCGCCATGTGATGCAGCCGTTTGATCAGGAGGCGTGGGCAAAGAGATATGCCGGCTACAGTCTGGCGGCCGCTCTTGCCACGTTCGCAGCGCTGCGGCAATGGAACCTGGCACTGGTGCGGTCGTTCAGCGCGGCGGATCTGGCGCGGCTCGTCAATCATCCCGAACGCGGCGATATGACGCTCGGAACCATCGTGGAAACCATGGGCGGACATGACCGGAACCATTTGAAGCAAGTCGAGGAGATCGCCAGTCTAGTGAGCTAAAGGGGTTGTCTGTGCGGTAGTGGTAAGCGCCTTCAGGCGATCCAGTGCAGCGACTGTCTCGGACCACGCCTTTTGAGACTTATTCGTGGCGTTCTTCGCACCGGCTGCTAACTGCTGCGGATCCTGATAGAATGCCAGCAGGTTTGTACGTAACTCCGGAGTAAGTCCCTGAAATTGTTGCTTGTCGAGATCACGCAATAACTTGGCGTAAGTCTCGTCCGCCAACGAGTATTCTTCCGCACGGGTGGGCCGGCCTGTGTCGAAATCCAGGTTGGCGAGGCGCAACTGGGCCCCGCCCACTTCCGCCAGCAGCGCCCGATAAACAGTGACCGTCCGGTTGAAGCTCTGCATGAACAGCGTTTCCGTCTTCGCGGTGGGCGGCCTGAACGCGATGCTTTTGAAGGGGCCAACCTTGGGGACAATTCGTAACAGGAAGGCCAGCATGTGCGCGATTACTCCCGGCCGCGCATAACTATTGCCCCACTCCTTCTCATAGCTGGAGCGGCTGATGTTGTAGAGGAACTTCTCCTTAGTCATGCCGGGGCGCGCTTGCACGATGTCTTTTTTCTTAAGCACCCAGGCTACCCTGGCGGCCTCCGGCAGAATCGTGCTGACGGTGTGCCGATAGGTACCCAATGCGAGGTCAAGGCTTGTGAACTGCTTCTTCAATTCCAGTGCATAGGTCTCCTGAAAGGCACGCTGCAACAACTCTTTGGAGACCTGGAACCCAATGAAGTCGTGATAATTCCCGGCGGCATAGTTACCCTGCGCTACTTCGACGACATCGAAGCCGAACTCGGTCTTCAAATGCGCCGCAGGGTTCTCCGCATAAGTGATGTCGTCGCCGAACCGGGCGCGCAGTTTGGGATAGCCGATGGCGACTGCACGGTTCACGGCGATGGGATGCCCGTTGCTGTCGGCGGCATAGTGAGCCAGGGCGCCGAGCGCGAAAGCCATCTCATCCACGTCCTGCGCGTCTCGTAGCAAGGCCATAACGAAGTCGCCGCTGCGAACGTAGTGTGCCAGGTCACTGAAATAGTGGCTGCCGAGAGGATAGTAGCCCATGTCCTGGATAATGCAGCCGCCGTATGCGAATGCATGCGCCTGCTTCAGGTCTTCCGGCGTGGCCGCCGGAAAGCGCTGCAGCAGCACCGCTTTGATATTGTCCCAGGCGGAATCGATGACCGCCTCATGGGTCAGTACGGCATAACCGGGTAGAAGCCGTACGCTGGCCAGCAGCAGCGGGATCACCGGCGCGAAGATGGGGGCCTTAAGCATCGGACTTGGCCGAGCAATCCAGATGCCGCCACGGGTCTTTCCGATGCCGAGATTGTGTGACAGGCCACGATTCGAAAAACCTAGTAACCTTTCCAGTCATGGGGCGTATATAACTGCAGGCCCCTTCCGGTAGAGATTCTGCCGGAGCGGAACAACAGGCTGCCGTCATGCGCAAGAAAGCCGCACAAACCGATATTCTGCAGGGCACACTGGATATGCTGATACTCCAGACGCTGGCGCCGGGACCCGCCCACGGCCACACCATCGCCTATGCCATCGAGCGCCGTTCGGAAGAAGTTCTACTGGTGGAACACGGTTCCCTCTATCCAGCTCTGCACCGCCTGGAAGACCGGGGCTGGATCGCCTCGTTCTGGGGCACATCGGAAAACAACCGCAAGGCGCGCTATTACCGGCTCACCGCCGCGGGGCGCAAGCAGTTGACCGCGGAAATGAGCCGCTGGGAGCTGGTAGTACGCGCAGTGAACCGGGTGCTGCGCCCGGCTGAGGATGAACGCGCGTGAGCTGGCGAAAGTTCATCAGGCGGCATTGGTGGGACGAAGAACGTGGGCGTGAGATCGCCGCGTATCTGGAAACCGAGACAGTCGAAAACATCGTGCGCGGCATGTCTCCGGCCGAGGCTGCCGCAGCCGCGCGCCGAAAATTCGGCAATCCGGGGGCAGTGCGTGAGGAGATTTATCGAATGAATACCATCGACTGGCTGGAAAGCACCTGGCAGGATTTGCGCTACGCCGCGCGCGGGCTGCGCCGGGCGCCTGGATTTGCCGCCGTGGCGATCCTGTCGCTGGCGCTGGGCATGGGCGCGAATACGGCGATCTTCCAGTTGCTGGATGCGGTGCGCCTGCGCAGTTTGCCGGTTGTCCGGCCGAAGGAATTGGTCGAAGTGAAGATCGCCGGCGGAAACCACGGCATGGGCATGAATCAGCAATATGGGGAATTAACGCGCCCGCTTTGGGAGATGATTCGCGATAAGCAACAGGTCTTCGCAGGAACCTTCGCGTGGAGCGCAAACCAGCTCTACGTAGGCCGCGGCAGTGAGATGCGGCACTTCGACGAGATGCAGGTGAGCGGCGATTTTTTCCGTGTGCTGGGTGTGCCGCCGTTCCGCGGGCGGCTGCTGGGGCCGCAGGATGAAGGCGCCTGCCCGTCCTCGACCGCGGTGGCCAGCTACGCATATTGGCAGAGCGAACTGGGCGGGCGGGACATCGCATCCGGTATCAAGCTGTACGCGGATAACGAACTGCTGGAGATTGTCGGTGTAACACCGCCGGAGTTCTTCGGCATGGCCGTAGGTGAAAAGTTCGATCTCGCCCTGCCGTTCTGCCTGCCGAAGGACGGATTGCGGCGCGACATTTTCGAAGTGTCCGTGATAGGCCGACTCAGGCCCGGCGGGACGATCGAGCGGGCCTCCGCGGCCATGGATGTCTCGAGTCCGGGCATCTTCGAAGCCACCGTCCCTCCCGGGCGCGACCCGCGCACCATCCAGATGTACAAACATTTCCGGCTGGCTGTGTATCCGGCCTCGGGCGGTGTCAGCCAGTTGCGCGATCAATACGATAAATCGCTCTGGCTGTTGCTGGGAATCACCGGACTGGTGCTGCTGATCGCCTGCGCCAACCTGGCCAACCTGGTGCTGGCGCGGTCGAGCGCGCGCGGGCGTGAAATCGCGATACGCCTGGCGCTGGGCGCCTCACGCGGCCGGTTGCTGCGGCACTTACTGGCGGAAAGCGGACTGCTCGCTCTGGCCGGCGGCGCGCTGGGCATCGCGCTGGCCGGACCACTGAGCCGCGTGCTGATCTGGTCCATCACGCCGGAGGGCGAGACGGTAAACCTGCAGGTGGCGACCGACTGGCGCGTGCTGCTCTTCGCCGCGGCGGCTGCGATTCTGGCTTGCGTTATCTTTGGCGCGCTGCCCGCGTTGCGCACCAGCAACTCCCAGCCGGCCGAGGCCATGAAAACCGGCGGCCGTGGCATGACCGCGGGACGGGAACGGCTCTCGCTCGAGCGCATCATGGTAGTCACGCAAATTTCGGTATCGCTGCTGCTGCTGGTCGGCGCGCTGCTGTTCGTGCGCAGTTTCCGCAACCTGATGACCTTCAATCCGGGCATGCGCGTGGGCGGCATTACCGCCGGCTTCCTGGGATTCTGGCAATCCAATCTGCCACCCGATCGTTGGTTGGAATACAAAAGGGAATTGCTGGAAGAAGTGCGCGCCACGCCGGGAGTACTGGATGCCGCAACTACTTCCAACGTCCCGTTGCTGGGATCCAGTTGGGAGCACGACGTGCGCGCCGGATCGGTCGAAGCCACCTCGAAGTTCACCTGGGTGAGCCCCGGCTATTTCAACACCATGGGCATTCCGGTCGCGCGCGGCCGCGGCTTCGACCGCAACGATACCGCGGCGTCCACGCGCGTCGCGGTCGTGAACCAGACCTTCGTGCGCAGGCTGCTGGGCAGCGCCGATCCCATCGGGCAGACGTTCCGCGGGATGCAGGAAGGGGACTATCCGACCACTCTCTACGAGATCGTCGGCGTGATCCCGGACACGCAATACAACGACTTGCGCGGCAAGACGCCCCCGATGACTTTCGAGCCGGCCTCACAACTGCCCTCACCCGGTCCGTGGACCGGCCTGTTGATCCATTCGAACATACCGGCAGCCGCGCTGAGCTCGACCATCAAGCGCAGGCTGGCCGCCTCGCACCCCGACGTGATCGCGGAGCTCAGCGACTTTGAGCAGGACGTACACAACGGACTCGCGCCCGATCGGCTGATGGCCATGCTCACGGGATTCTTTGGCATCCTGGCGGCGGTGCTGGCGATGATCGGGCTGTACGGCGTAATCTCTTACCTGGTCGCCCGGCGCCGCAACGAGATCGGCATCCGCGTGGCGCTGGGCGCGAAACGCGGGCAGATCGTCGCGTTGGTGATGCGTGAATCCGCGCACCTGTTGGCCATCGGTATCGCCATCGGCATGGCGGTATCGCTGGCTGCGGGAAGTAGCGCCGGCTCGCTGCTGTTTGGATTGAAGCCGTACGATCCGCCTACCCTGCTCGCGGCGGGCGTACTGTTGGCGTTGGTCGCCGCCGCGGCCAGCTTTGTGCCCGCGCGACGTGCGTCCAGGGTAGACCCGATGATTGCGCTGCGCGACGAATAGTATTCTGGCGGCTAACTATCCACGCTAGCGCGAGCCATACTCGGCGTGGAGCAGCACTCCGACGGCTATGTTGCCGATCCCCTCGGGTTAAAAGGCGTCGTGGTTGGTGAAGGCGACAGCTACGAGGAAGCCCTCGCGGATGTCAAATCGGCCATCCGATTCCACATCGAGACGTTTGGCGATCAAGTTCTGCTGCCGGATGACTCACCTCTGATCCAGGCGTTTATAGCGGAGGCAACGATCTCCGCCTGATGGCCAAGTTTCCGGTCGATGCTCCTAAAGCGAGAGTCGTCGGGCATTTCGCGCCCTTGGATTTTGAGTTGGTGCGCGAAGCTGAACATATCGCCTTGCGGCGCCCGCGGCCCGAAGGCGGCGCGGACTGCCTTAGCATGCCAAACCAACGGGTTATCAAGGCATCCACCCTGCGCACGATCCTGATGCAGGCCGGCATTGCGAGGGAAGAGTTGCTGCGCGCCCACGAGAAATCGTGACACGTGCGTGTTAGTCCATAAAGGCGCAACGCAAATCACGGTCGTCTGCCTATCTGGATAAGAGAGTTTGCATCCGCCGGCTAGTGGTGTTATCCTCCCATAAGGACTTTATGGGACGTGCCCCGACCCGACCAGGCGAACTGCTGCGCGATACGCTCGACATGCTGGTGCTGAAGACCCTCATACGCGGCGCCATGCACGGCTATGCCATCGCGGAATTTATAGAGGAGACCACCGAAGACGTACTGCGCGTCGAAGAAGGCGCCCTCTATCCCGCATTGCATCGCCTGGAACTGCGTGGGCTGGTGGCGGCCGAATGGGGCATTTCGGAAAACAACCGGCGCGCTCGCTACTATCGGTTGACCGCCGCGGGGCGCAAGCAACTCAGCGAGGAGGCGGCTCATTGGCAACGCATGGCGGCCGCCGTCGCCCGCATTATGGAGGCGTGATATGCGCGCGTGGTGGACGAACCTGCGGCTGCGGATCAAAGCCCTGGTCCACCGCCGCGCGTTCGACCGCGATCTGGATGATGAGCTGGAGTTCCATCGGGCCATGCGCGAGCGCAAGCACCAAAGCCTTGGCTACAGCGCGGAAGATGCGCACCATGCCACGCTCCGCCGTTTCGGCAACCCGACACTCCTGAAGGAGGAGACCCGCGAAATGAGGACGTTTGCTCTGTTCGAAACGCTCTGGCAGGATGCCGGCTATGCGGCGCGCACGCTGCGCAAGAGTCCGGCGTTCTTAGCGGTGGTGGTGCTTTCGCTGGCATTGGGCATCGGCGCCAACAGCACCATATTCAGCGTGCTGAACACGGTGCTGTATCGCCCGCTGCCTTACCAGCAGCCTGAGCGGCTGATGGGGATCTGGGAAACCGAACCGGGACGGCCGAATGCGGAGAATGAGCCAGCCATCGCGGACGCGGCCGATTGGCGCAAGCAAAGCCACGTCTTCGAAGATATCGCCTTGACCAGCGGCACGGAAGAAACGCCCATGTCCGCGGCGGGACTAGCGGAAAAGGCCAGAGCGCAGTTTGTCACGCCGAATTACTTTCACCTGCTGCGCGTCAGTCCCATAATCGGGCGCATATTCACGGCCAGCGAAGCGCAGGATTTAACCCAGACCGTGATCCTCACCGACGCTTTCTGGAAGCGGCGGTTTCACGGCGACCCCAAGGTGCTGGGCCAAACCTTCAAGATCTCCGGCGTCTTGTCAACCGTGGTGGGAGTGATGCCGCCCAGCTTTGGCTCGTTCTACGGAGATCCGCTGGACCTGTTGGTTCCCATCAATGCCGAGAGTGCCCGCTACTCGGAACGAAAAGATCATTGGCTTTTCGCCCTGGGCCGCCTGAAGCCGGGGACCACCCAACAACAGGCGCAGAACGAAATGGGCATGATCACGCACCGGCTCGCCCAAGCCTATCCGGCAACGAATAAGGGCGTGGGCGCCCGCGTGGTACCTCTGCATGACGCGCTCTACGGGGAGTTCGGGCGTTATCTCTACCCCCTCTTGGGGGCGGTCTTTTGCGTTTTGCTGATTGCGTGCGTGAACGCCGCGAATCTGCTGCAAGCGCGCACCGAAACCCGCCGGACGGAATTTGCGGTACGTGCATCGCTGGGTGCAGGCCGCCGGCGATTGATGCGGCAACTGCTGGTGGAGAGCGGGCTGCTCGGCTTGGCGGGCGGGGCACTCGGCATTGCGCTGACCTTCGGCGGTATTCAATTGTTTCGCGCGTTGGCTGGAGACTTTCCCAATGCCGGCAGTATTGCCATCGATATGCGCGTGCTGCTGTTTACAGTGGGGTTTCGCTGGCGACCGCCGTTCTGGTGGGCGCGGCGCCCGCCTTTCACGCGGCCCGCGCCGATCTGAATCTGGCTCTGCGCGAAGGTGAGCGCCGGACCACCGCGGGCGTCGGCGGCCGTCGCATGCGGCATATTCTGGCGGTCTCTGAGATCGCCTTGGCGATGGTGCTGCTGGTGGGAGCCGGCTTGATGATCAACAGCGTGCTGCGCTTGCAGCAGGTCAATCCCGGCTTCAATCCCGCCAATGTTATGAGATTCGAACTGTCGGTATCCGAAGGTACGCCTTATGTCGAGAGATTGCCGGGCGGAGACATCGAGCGGGCAACCCCGCTGGTGTCGGCTTTCTACCGCCGGGTTCTCGACAAGGTCGCAGCCATCCCCGGCGTGGAATCGGCGGGCATGTTCACGCCGTTCGGGTTCGGGTACAGTTTTTCCGTGCTGGGGCGCCCGGCGCCACCGCCGGATAAGATGCCCAGAACCGTCTTTCGCGAAATCAGTCCCACTTTTTTCCAGACTTTGCGGATTCCGCTGAAGAAGGGCCGCTATTTGAACAACTCCGATCAGCCTGGCGCACCCTGGGCGGCGGTGATCAGCGAAGCGTTCGCCCGGCGCTACTTTCCCAACGAAGATCCCATCGGCCGGCAGTTGCGGCTGAGATTCATCGACATGGATCAAAAACAACCGCGGCAGATTGTGGGGGTGGTCGGCGATGTGAAATGGTATTTGGCAGAGAAAGAGCCGAGCCCAGTGGTCTATGTTTCCCATCTGCAGCAGGGCTCGGATTATCGCGGCGGCAGTATCGAGGCCCATTTGGCGCAAGTGGTCGTGGTGCGATCTGCCGCCGGCTTGGGGAGCCGCGCGGCCGGCTTGGCGGCGGCTGTAAAGCAGGCGGTCGCGGAGGTGGATCCGGACCAGCCGGTCACCGGGATCATGACCATGGACCAATCTCTCGCACTGTCCATGGGCGATTCGCGATTCTACGAGCATCTGCTGGAGATCTTCGCGCTGATAGCCTTGCTGCTGGCAGCGATCGGCATTTATGGATCGATGTCTTACTTTGTCACGGAGCGGACGCACGAAATTGGCATACGTGTGGCGCTGGGCGCGCAGCGTGCCAGCATTCTAGGGTTGGTTACGACGCTGGGCCTGAAGCTATCGAGCCTGGGCGTGGTTATAGGAACGGTGCTGGCGATCTGCCTCACGCGCGTGATCGCCCAGTTTCTGTTTGGCGTGACCGCGACCGATCCCGCTACCTTCACGGAGGTCGGGCTGGGCCTGCTCGGGATTGCGTTGCTGGCATGCTACATCCCCGCGCGGCGCGCCACCAGGGTCGATCCCATGACGGCCTTGCGCCACGAGTAGTCGCTCTCGCCGCTGGCCAAAATGAGTAAGATATAACGAAGGGCGGTAAGTGCGACCGGACAGGTGGCGCGCCGCCCAGCCAGCGTATTGGAGGGGGCTCTGACATTTCTACGGGGCAGCGTGCGGCGGTTTTTGCTAGCCGTGCTATCGACCGCAGCGGCCGTAGGGCAATCCGCCACCTTCGATGACGTCGCGGCGCAAGCCGGCACAGCCCGGCGCGCCAATCGGCTCCCCGAAGCCATCGAACTGTATCGGCAGGCGGTCCAACTGCGCGCGTCGTGGCTGGAGGGCTGGTGGTTCCTCGGAACGCTTTCCTACGCGACGTATCAATATCCCGGTTGCGAGACTGCCTTCCACGAATTCGTGAAGTTGGATGACAAACGCGCTCTGGCATGGTCGTTGCTGGGTCTATGCGAGTTCGAGACCGGCAAATACGATGTGGCGCTGGACCATCTGCGGATAGGCCTGGCGGGCAAGGATCTGGCGCCGGAAGTCGAGGCCGGGGTCCGGTTTCATTATGGGCTGTTGTTGACCCGGGTGGGGCTTTTCGATCCAGGAAAGCGGGAACTGGAACGGTATGCGCGTGGCGGCGCGCACGAACCTATGCTGATCTCTGGCCTGGGCCTGAACGCTCTGCACCAGCCCTTGCTGCCCAAGGACGTCCCGGCCGAGCGCATGGATGCGGTCACGCAGGCCGGCGCGTCCACGCGTTCCTGGATTCTAGGCGAGATCGATCAGGCCGAAGCCGGTTTCCAGCAGTTAGTGAAGCAGTACCCTACTCTCGCCGGCGTGCACTACTTATACGGCACTTACTTGAGTTACGTTCGTCCGGACGAAGCTATGGCGGAATTCCGGCGCGAGTTGGAGCTGAATCCGGACAATTCTGACGCGGGTGCCATGCTGGCGTTGCTGCTGTTAAATGCTAAGGACCTATCCGCCGCAACACCATACGCCAAGAGGGCGGCGGCCAAGTCTTCCGATGCGCTGTCGGATTACGCCTATGGCCAAGTCTTGCTGGGGACGGGAGATTTGCGCGCGGCGATCCCCCGGCTGGAAGCCGCGGCGCGTCTCGAACCAGCTAACTTGCAGTATCACGCAGCTCTGGCGGGCGCATACTCGCGGGCGGGCCGCCGCGCAGACGCCCGCCTGGAAAGACGCGTATCGCTGGACTTGGCGACTGGAATTACTGATAGCGTGGCTGCTCAGACAGCCGCAACTCAGAACACGGTCCACCCGCCGGAGAATCGATGACCGCGCGGCGTCGACCCTGCCCGGTATGGATTGCCGAGGCGCTGTGCATGGTGATGACGGTCATGGCGGAAGGCGCGCCGGGCAACGTCCGCACTATGACGTGCGCTACCTGCCATCGCGCGGAGGCGCAGTCGCAGCCGAAAACCGGTATGGGGACCGGCATCCAACTTCCCCCCGACCAGAAATTGCTGCAAGAGCATCCTAAACTGACTTTTGAGAAGAACGGATATCGCTACGACATCGAACGCAAGAACGGGGCGAGCACTTACACAGTCAGCGACGGCTCCGGTGCGCTGAGTTTGCCGATTCAATATGTCTTTGGGGAAAACAACCTGACATTCGTGCTGGAATACCAGGGCCACTTCTATGAGAGCCTGGTAAGTTATTACGAAAACGCCACAGGGCTGGCGATCACTATCGGCGACGAGAGAATCCAACCGCACAATCTGACCGACGCCATGGGGCGGCTGACCTCGGTTCATGAGATCACGGCGTGTTTCGGCTGTCATGCTTCGCGCGCCGTGATTAACGGTAAGTTGACGCTTGCTTCGCTGAAACCAGGTCTGGATTGCGAGCATTGTCACGTGGGCGCGGATGCGCATCTACAGGCGATGGCCACGGGTAAGACGGCGCCGGTTCCGCCAAAGTTGGGAGAGATGGCGGCCGAAGAGATGTCGAACTTTTGCGGCGAGTGCCATCGAACGTGGGAGACGGTCGTAACCGAGCGCCTGTTTGGCGAGAAGAATGTCCGGTTTCAACCGTACCGTTTGGCCAACAGCCAGTGCTTCCTGGGAGACGACAAGCGCATACGCTGCACGGCTTGTCACGATCCACATGTGGAACTGGTGCGCGATGTTTCGAGCTACGACCGTGCGTGTTTAGCCTGCCACGCCGTGAAGGCGGGCACGGCCATGGCCGGCGCGACTGAGAAGGCTTGTCCGGTGGCGGATAAGAACTGTGTAAGTTGCCACATGCCAAAAGTACAGCTACCGTCGAATCCGACGATATTTACCGACCATAATATTCGTGTCGCGCATGCCGGCGATCCTTACCCGCAGTAGAATCGTGGAGGGCGGGCTTTAGCCAGGCTTGAGCCGCGCGGGGCTTCAGCCCCGCCCGACATCAGAACAGCGCCGCCCCGAAAGAGCTATACTCGTCCATACCCGCAGACGGCGTTGCGAATATGTCCATGCCCGCCCAATCTTTCGACCGCCCGATGCCGGCGCCGTTCTCCGGTTACGAGATCGATGCGGCCTACGACGAGATGTTCCGCACCCGCGGACGCGCTCGCCCGCATTACAAGAATCTATACACGCAACTGTTGAACCTGCCATCCGAAGAACTGCGGCGCGCGAAGAAGGAAGCCGACCTCTCGTTCTTCAACCAGGGCATCACCTTTACCGTGTACGGGCGCGCCGAAGGAACCGAGCAGATATTCCCGCACGATCTGCTGCCGCGCATTATTACCAGCGCGGAATGGGCCACCATCGAGCGCGGCCTCACGCAGCGCATCACCGCTCTCAACCTTTTTCTGGCCGACGTTTATCATGCGCAGCGTATTCTGAAAGACCGCATCATACCGGGTGAGATCATCTATACGTGCAAGCATTTCCGCCGCCAGATGCATGGCGTCAAAGTGCCCCGCGATGTTTATGTCAGTGTGGTGGGTACCGACCTGGTCCGGCTCCCGGATGGCAGGTTCGTCGTTCTGGAAGACAACCTGCGAGTGCCCAGCGGTGTCTCGTACATGCTCACCAGCCGCAAGGTGATGAAGCAGATCTTCCCGGCGCTCTACCGCAAGTGCCGCGTACGGCCCATCGAACATTACAGCCAGGCGCTTCTCTCCACGCTGCGATCGTTAGCGCCCGAAGGCCGTTCCACGATCGTGCTGCTGACGCCGGGCATTTACAATTCCGCGTACTTTGAACACGCCTTCCTGGCCCGGCAAATGGGCATCGAACTGGTCGAAGGGCGAGATCTGGTGGTGCACGACAATAAGGTCTACATGCGCACCACCTCCGGCCTGCAGCGGGTGGACGTCATATACCGCCGCGTCGACGACGATTTCGTCGATCCGCTGGCCTTCCGCGCAGATTCCTCGTTGGGGGTGGCGGGGCTGTTCAATGCCTACCGCGCGGGCAATGTGGTACTCGCCAATGCCCTGGGCACCGGCGTGGCCGACGACAAAGCCATCTATTCCTATGTTCCGGAAATTATCCGCTACTACTTGGGCGAAGATCCCATTGTGGATAACGTCGAAACGCTGCTGATGACCGACCGCGCCGCGCGCGAGCACGTTTGTGCCAACCTGGAGCGATACGTGGTGAAGGCGGTCGGTGAGTCCGGAGGGTACGGCATGCTCATCGGACCCCACAGTACCCGCCAGCAACGCGATGAATTCCGCGACAGGATTATGGCTGAACCCCGGAACTACATCGCGCAGCCGACGCTGATGTTGTCTGCCGCTCCCTGTTTTATGGATGGCCGGATTGAGCCGCGCCACGTGGATCTGCGGCCGTACGTTTTGTTCGGAGAGAAGGTCACTATCGTACCCGGCGGCCTCACGCGCGTGGCGCTGCGCAAGGGATCTCTGGTGGTGAATTCCTCGCAGGGCGGCGGTTCGAAGGACACATGGGTCTTGCAGGAATGAACCTATTCCCGGAACCCGCCGGCCCGTTCGTGCTCGGATACGCCGATTTCCTTACGCGAAGTGCGGGTCCTCGAAGACCCGCGCAGACCTGGAGGTCTGCCCCACAGCTTTGGTGGCCTGTTGGCCGCCCCCATGCTTGTATCAACGATTAAACGGATACTCGTTGATCCAGTGAAACCCGCGCGTGGTGAGCAGATACTGAGTATCAAATCGATGGAACTCCGCCACTATCGGATGACCGTCCAGGTTGCCGTGCAGGACTAAGTGCTGGTTGTCAGGCTGTTGATAGGTGAAGTCGCCCTCTTGCTTCGATTGCCCGGACTTAAACTTCACCGTGTGCTTCGCTTCATCGTAAGTTGTCTGGCAGAAAATCCGGGTGCCCTCGGCATTCCTCAGATACAGCCATCGCGCCTGTTGAACGGCGAGTTGCCGCCAACGCGCGCCTTCCGGCACCGCCGCGGGTTGCGCGCCGTCGGCGGTGAACTTATCGGCGTTCCACACGCCGTATAGGGGGGCGTGCTTGAGGAAAGTGGCCGAATACTGTTTCAGGCTCCGGTATCCGCCCCAAATATTGTTATAGAGAACCGAGACGATTACCAGCGCCTGCAGAGTCACTGCGGCGATGCGCAGCCGGCGGCGCTCGAACGGGCGCAGCCACAGACCCTCGAGGCGCGCGGGCTTCTGCAGGATAAAGAAACGGAGCAGGGCCGCGGCGTCGGGGATCAGCAGAAAAAGCGACATCAGGATGAGGTGCACCGAGTATAACTTCACCGGAACGTCATAGCAGAAGTTCAACATGGCAATGTTGAGCATGACGCACGTGGCTACCAGCGCGCCGATGGCGGTAGTCCGGCGAAACAACAGAAGCACGCCAGCGGTGACTTCAGCCAATCCGGCGAACCTGGTGTAGGCGGTGGATGCCCCCATGAAAATCCAAAGAATACCCATGGGAGACCATTCCCCATAGTTCTCGGCGAGAGTGGTCATGTAGGGCGGCACAAACTGCAGCGGATACACCTTCGCGAAACCGTACGACAGCATCGTAAAAGCGAGAGTGAAGCGCACCAACAGCCTAGCCAGCGTAAAGCGTCCGGTAGTTGGGCCGGCGCCGGTCAATCAGCGACCAGACCAGCGCCACACCGGCGGCGATGGTCGCGAAGCAGAACACCTGAACGTAATCGAGCGTGGTGTCGCCGCTGCCGGTCGGATGATATTTCGTCACGTCCCCGTGTAAGTGAAGTACATGAACGGCGACCCATGGGCAGAGCGCCCGCCAGGGGGCTTCCGCGAACTTAGTCAGGCCTAACGCATCATCTTCGTTCGCGGCGCCGAGGCCGAAGCTGGGAATCGCATCGAACAGGTTCGATCTTCCGGCATAGGGCCAACAATAGAAAACGAGATACACGAAGGCGAAGCGGAACAGAATCCGGACCGAAAGGCTCCAGCGTGCGGGCGTCGCCGCGGGCGCGGAAAGTGCTACCGGCTGGAGAACGGGGTCCGCCATAAGGCGCGCATGAGGCGCGAATGCCCCATATTACTCCGGCGGCCGGACACTCGCAACAAAATATAATGCCGCATGGGTGGAGCAGGATGCCACCGAGATCTGCAACGCGCAACTTTACGCCGCACGCCTTTGCTGGATCGCGCGGGCGTGGCTGCTGCCCAAATCTCGGCGGCGGGATCACTAGCCAACGAGAGACGACGGCGGTTTGGGAGCGCGCCGCGGGACCGCGGCAGGCATCACGCGCCGCAGCGGCCCTGGTGATCGACGCGTATTTCTCCGGCAGCAAGATCCGCTGGATACTCGAAAACGAGCCCCGCGCCCGCGAAAAGGCGCGCGATGGCGAGCTGCTGTTCGGCAGCGTGGACACCTGGCTGATCTGGAGGCTCACCATCGCGGCGGATGTCACACGAGCCTAGCGGGCCAGGCCTGTTTCCGCGCGGGGCTATACAAAAACACATACGACACCCGATGCTTCGCCTTGATGCACATAGGCGAACACTTTCCCGTGTCGCGTAATCGTTTGGGGACCGTGCGGCTTCCACCGGGGGGCAACCGTAATTCGCCATCGAAGGCGGTGTGTTCGTGGCGGGAACGGCCGTGCAGTGGCTGCGCGACCAGTTGGGACGATCCAGAGCGCTGCCGAATCGGAGCCGCTGGCCAACTCTGTGCCGGATACGGGGGTATCAGTTGGGGCAGGGGCGGTTAAGCAGCGCGGTCATGATGCGGTTCACCACGTCTTCGCGCACATTCTCGTTCGGTGCATCAAATGGGCCAACCTGGATGTGCACGAGTTCATGCACGATGGTGCATTCCATGTCCAGCTTGAGGTCGCCACCCTTCAGATTGTAGTCCACCGGCGCCAGCACGCTGATGGTGCCAGTCTTGTCCTTAGGATCCCACTCGGCGTTGCCCAAGGTATTCTTCTCGATCATGTTCTGCCTGACCAGTCTGATGGTCAGGCGCCAATCATCCATGCCCAGCCGCCTTTGCCAGGACTTCAGTTGCCTGTCGAGATGCGACTCCACCGGGGACATCGGAAAGCAGCCCGCGACACAGATAAGAAGCGCGCCCAATACACGCATGCTAAGATTGTATATGAAATGAGCCCTTGAATGATAAGAAATCAGTACCGTTTTGGTACCGTCTTTAGTTATGCTCGTGGGCCAGTTCCTGGCGGTAAACGAACCATTGGGTTCCGGCAGCTTCAGCAGGCCGCATATTTGGCCGTATATTTGGATGGTGATGTCGAGATCGGATAACGTGGGTCGCGCGTCCCACCGGCTCGAAAGTATAGCGAATATTGAAAGCCTGCGAAACTGTAAGCACCCACCCACCCACACCAGCTCCACACGATTAAAGTTATTTTATCCGGCTATGCACCCGCAACAGTATCTGCTATGCTCACGTCAGTGGATAACGGAGGTCTAGTACCATGCTTTTCGGCAGAGCTACAAAAAGCCTGACAGTCCTAAAATCTCTTCTGCTTACCGCAACTTTCTCCAGTCCGTTCGTGTTGGCATGCCATGCCCAGGATGACCCACCTACGCGCGTCGCGGATCTGAACTACGTTACAGGAAATGTTTCGATCCAACCCGCAGGCGCGGGTGACTGGGCCCCCGCCGACGTGAACCGGCCCTTTACTACCGGCGATAACTTGTGGGCCGATACGGACGGACAGGCCGAGCTGCATTTGAATAATGCCGTTCTGCGCGTGGGTCCGCAAACGAGTCTTGGCTTTCTCAATCTGGGCGACACGTTCGCGCAGATCCGTTTCTCGCAAGGCGAGTTTTTCATACACGTCCGCCATTTGGGCGATGACGACAGTTTCGAAGTGGATACTCCCAACGCCGCCATCACCATTTTGCGCGAGGGCGACTATCGGTTCAATGCCGACCCTAATGCCGGGACTACCTGGGTGATGGTGCGCCACGGCGAAGCGGAAGTGACTGGAGGCGGCCAGGCTTTCACATTGCGCGCGGGCAATAGCGCGCAGCTTTCGGGCACCGATCAGCTCGCTTACGAGGTAGGAACTGTGCCGCCGCCGGACGGATTCGAGGGATGGTGCGAAGAACGCGACGCCCGTGAGGCGCGCAGCCAGTCCGCCCGTTACCTGCCGCCCGGCGTGATCGGATACGAGGAACTGGATAGCTATGGCAATTGGCGGGACACGCCTGGATATGGCGCGGTATGGTATCCCACGGTGGCTGCGGGATGGGCACCGTATCACGATGGCCATTGGGCGTGGATCGACCCGTGGGGCTGGACTTGGGTAGACGATGCGCCCTGGGGCTTCGCGCCTTCTCACTACGGGCGCTGGGCCTACCTCAATGGAGGTTGGGGCTGGGTTCCTGGCCCGATGGCCATCGTCGCCGGCGGACCGGCGGTAACGGCAGTGGTCTATGCGCCGGCGCTAGTCGCGTTTTTCGGCGGCGGGGGGTTTGGCGTGTCACTTTCCATAGGCGGTCCGGCCGTGGGCTGGGTGCCGCTGGGGCCCGGCGAGGTCTACGCACCTTCTTATCAGATAAGTCAAAATTACTTCCGGAGTATAAATGTATCGAACACTGTAGTAGTCAGTACGGTGAACATTACTAACGTTTACAACACCGTATATGTGAATAAAACGGTTACCAATGTCACTGTCAACCAGCACTTCGCGAATATGGCTGCGCCTAATGCAGTGACTGCCATGCCGCAAAATGCGTTTGCTAGCGGGCGGCCCGTGAAACAGGGAGGCATTTTTGTTCCAAAGGCGCAAGTGGCGCAGGTGCAAACCGCGCACTTCACGGTGGCGCCTCCTGTGGCGCCGGCCAGGCAGGCCCTCACTCCCTCGGCGGGCACGCGTCCTGCGGCGCAGCCTCCGGCGCGCGCGATGAATATGCAGGTGGTAGCTAAGAAGACTCCGCCGCCGCCGCCCGTTCCATTTGCGGCCCAGCAATCCGCGCTCCAGCAGAATCTCGGACGACCCGTGAACACGCAGGCAATTCGCCAGTCAGTGCGGCCCGCACCCGCGGCCGCCACCGTGCGGGTTGCACCGCCGGCGCGGACGGTGACGCCTCAGGTCCATAGCGCCCCGCCGGCCCCGCCCGCGAGAGCGAACGCTCCCACACCCCGGCCTCCGGCTGCCGCGCCGCCGGCGCCACCCGCTCCGCCGAGCAATCTGCGGCCGGTGCAGCCGAGCGCTGTGCCGCGTCCGCCACAAGCTGCACCAACGCCAGCCGCTCCGCAGCAAAGGCCGCCTGCGCCACCGCCCCCGCAGAGCAATCCGCGTCCGGTGCAACCAAACGTTGTGCCGCGACCGCCGCAAGCCGCGCCCGAGCAAAGGCCGCCCGTGCAGCAACCGCCGCGTCCGCCGCAAGCCGCGCCCGAGCAAAGGCCGCCGGAGCGCCCCGCTCCGCCTGCCAATCCGCGGCCGGCGCAGCAGGAAAAGCCGCCGGCGAAGCCGACCCAAAAGCCGAAGAAGGAAACCGACAAGGGCAAGGAACAGTAGAACCGGCGTCCAGCGCGGGAGCGCTACTCGATGCGGTAGTTGGGCGCTTCCTTGGTAATCACCACGTCGTGCACGTGGCTCTCGCGCAGGCCCGCCGGAGAGACGCGCAGGAAGCGCGCAGTCTCGTGCAGCGACCGGATGTCGGGCGCGCCGCAATACCCCATGCCGGATTTCAGGCCTCCCACGAGTTGATACACCAGATCGGATAGAGGTCCTTTGGCGGCCACGCGGCCCTCGATTCCTTCGGGCACCAACTTGCCGTTGGGGTCCTGCGCATAGCGGTCGGCATTGCCCAGGATTGCGCCCGCCGACCCCATGCCGCGGTAGGTCTTGAACGTGCGCCCCTGGAACAGGATGGTTTCGCCGGGGCTTTCGTCGGTGCCGGCCAGCAGGCTGCCGATCATGACCGCGTCTGCGCCCGCGGCGATGGCCTTGGTGATGTCGCCCGAAAACTTGATGCCGCCATCGGCGATCAGCGGCACGCCCGCCTGCCGCGTGGCGCGCGAACACTCGGAGATCGCGGTAAGCTGCGGCACTCCCGCGCCCGAAACCACGCGCGTAGTGCAGATCGATCCGGGACCGATGCCCACCTTGATGCCATCTACGCCCAGCGAGATCAATTCGCAAGCGCCTTCATAGGTAGCCACATTGCCGGCGATGAGTTGCACGCCGGGCAGCGCGCGCCGCACGGCTTTCACCGCCTCCATTACCCGCTCGGTGTGTCCGTGGGCCGTGTCGATGGCCAGCACATCCACCTTGCGCGCCACCAGTTCTTGCGCGCGTTCCAGAAAATCGTTGGTAGCGCCGATGGCCGCGCCCACCCGCAGGCGGCCCTGCTCGTCTTTGGCGGCGGTCGGATATTTCAACTTCTTCTGAATATCCTTGACCGTGATCAGCCCCTTCAGATTGTACTGGTCGTCCACAACCAGCAGCTTTTCCACGCGGTGCTGATGCAGGATGGCTTCGGCCTCTTCGAGCGTGGTGCCCACCGGCACCGTGATGAGATTTTCCTTGGTCATCACGTCGCGGATGGGCAGATCCGAGCGGGTTTCGAAACGCAGATCGCGATTGGTCAGAATGCCCACCAGCCGCGAACCTTCCGTGACCGGCACGCCCGAGATGCGGTAGCGGCTCATCAATTCGCGGGCGTCGGAAATCTTGCGGTCGGGACCGATGGTGATGGGGTCTACGATCATGCCGCTCTCACTGCGTTTCACGCGGTCGACCTCTTCGGCCTGCCGCTCCACGGACATGTTGCGGTGGATGATGCCGATACCGCCCTGCTGGGCGAGCGCGATGGCCAGATGGGACTCGGTCACCGTGTCCATGGCGGCGCTGACGATGGGGATGTGCAAGGCAATCTTGCGTGTGAGGCAGGTGCGCGTGTCCGCATCGGCTGGCAGTACACCACTGCGCGCCGGCTGCAGCAGCACGTCGTCGAAAGTGAGCCCTTCGGGAATGCTGGCGTCAATCATAGGTAATTCCTACATGATACCGTAGCCGCCGCACCCGCTGGGAACCCCTCTATGGCGGCACGACGGCGGACTGAGATTCGCGGCCGCACGCTAGAGCGCGCCAGCGGAACGTTATTACAGGTACAGTTGTAACGGTAATATCTTGTAACATGGTGTCATTTCCACCTGGACGACTCCATTCCGGAGCTTGATTTTACAAGAGTGCATGGTATTTCTCTTGTCTTTCGTTCCACGCGATGGCTAACATCGAGATAGCCTGAATCTACTGGAGCCGCGCGTGCGATGCGGCAGGGTTCAGAGAATCCCGGCTCTGGGAGGAGCTTCTAATGAAACGATATGTTACAAGTTTGGGGATAGGCGCGATGGCGTTGGCTGTGTCGCTGACTGGTACGCCTGCACTGCAGGCAGACGGCCTGTCGATCGTGACGGTCGCCAGCGCCATACCGTCCAACGGTGACTTGAATCCTTATGGCGTGGCCATGGCGCCCGTGTCCGTCGGCAACCTGATTAAAGGTCACATTCTGGTTAGTAACTTTAACAACAGTATGAACTGGCAAGGTACCGGCACGACTATTGTGGATATCGGTCCCGATGGTGGTGTTAGTCTGTTTGCGTGGATTAACCCCGCGACTCTTCCCGGGCCCTGCCCCGGAGGCGTGGGACTCACGACGGCCCTCGTAGCTCTGCGCTCGGGCTGGGTAATTGTGGGCAGTCTGCCGACCACTGACGGAACCTCGGCTACCGCGCAAGCCGGCTGTCTGATCGTATTGAATAGCTCGGGTACGGTGGTGGAAACGATTTCCGGCAACCTGATAAACGGCCCTTGGGACATGACCGCGCTGGACATGAACTCGACGGCGGATTTGTTCATCACCAATGTGCTCAACGGCACGGTAGCCGGCATGGGCAACGTGGTGAATGAAGGCACGGTGGTGCGCATCAACTTAGGCTCGTTGACTACCAGCATGCCGTTTGTGGCTTCCAGAACTATCATCGGCTCCGGGTTCCCTGAAAGGACCGACCCGGCCGCGCTGGTGATTGGTCCGACGGGAGTCGGGCTCGCCGCGAACGGTACCCTGTATGTCGCCGACAGCTTGAACAACCGCGTCGCCGCCATAACCAACGCTGTAAATCGCAGTACCACAGCCGGGCTAGGATCTACTGTGGCGCAGGGCCCCAGCTTGAACGATCCGCTCGGTCTGACGATCAATCCCGCCAATCAGCAGATTCTCACAACGAATGGCACCAACGGACTGCTGGTGGCCACCACTACAAACGGCAATCAGGTCGCATCCGGGCTGCTGGATAACAGCGGAACGCCGCCCGGAAATGGAGCGCTATTCGGGTTGGCTACGGCGCCGGCCGGCATCTACTATGTCGATGACGCTACCAATACCTTGAACCTGCTGACGAATATGCAGCCGTAGCGAGAGGCCGCTTTACCCGCGCGCGCAGCCGACACGCGTTACATTCAAGCTGTGTCTCCTGCGCGCGTTTTAGCCTTCCAAATTCTCACGGACGTAGAGCGCGGAGGGTACGCCGCGGACCTGTTGGCCGCGCGCGCCGCGCCGCTCGATACGCGCGATGCCGGTCTGGCCTCGGAAATCGTCCTGGGCGTGCTTCGCTATCGCGCGCAGTTGGATTACCTGATCGAACATTACTCAGCTAAACCCGCCGCGCGGTTAGACGATCCCGTCCGGCAGGCGTTGCGCATGGCGATCTACCAGCTTCGCTATCTGGAACGTATTCCGGCACACGCAGCCGTCTCCGAAAGCGTGGAACTGATCAAGCGCGCGCGCAAGCGCTCGGCAGCCGGATTTGCGAACGCCGTCTTGCGTAAGGTCGATCGTCGACCGGTAACGTGGCCCAACCTCGCGATAGAACTTTCGCACCCGGCGTGGATGCTCGAACGATGGGAGCGGCACTATGGTCCCGAGACCGCGGCCGCCATCGCGCGCGCCGGTCTGCGCGTGCCGGAGACCTACCTGAATCCGGTGACCGCGCGCGTGCAGGATATCGGTGCGCAATCCATCGTGCCGCTGCTCGACCTGGCGCCCGGTCAGATGTTTCTGGACCTGTGTGCCGCGCCTGGCAACAAGACCGCGCAGGCCCTGGCGGCCGGTGTGCATGCGGTCGCCTGCGATATAAACCTGCGCCGCCTGGACCCGCTCAAGGCGCTGGAAATCGATCTGGTGGTTTTGGATGGCACCCAGCCGCTGCCTTTCCGCCGCCGCTTCGATCGCATCCTGATCGACGCGCCTTGCTCCGGTACCGGCACGCTGGCACACAATCCCGAAATCAAGTGGCGCCTGCAACCGGCGGATCTGCCTCGCATGCAGGCCCGCCAGGTGGCCCTGCTGGAGCAAGGGCGGCGCGCGCTCGAGCCCGGCGGCGTGCTGGTCTATGCGACTTGCTCGCTCGAACGCGAAGAGAACGAAGAGGTCGTCGCCCGGGTGCCCGCCGCGCAGGTACGGCAAACCATGCGCCGCATCCCCGGCTGCGAACCCGGCGACGGCTTCTTCGCCGCGGTGATTACGGCTGACAAGTAGGGGATGCCTCGGGCGGCGCGACGGCCAGCGCCTCCGGCCCAATCAGGCGCGCGCCGCCCCACGCCGGATCTGCGAACCTCTGCGGCGACGGGGTCAGCACGATCGGAAAACTGCTCTCATCGGCGGGCGCATCCGGCGGTTTCCCCGGCCTGCTTTTCACTACCGCCAGGTATTTCAGAATCGTATAAATGTCGCCTTCCTCGGGCAGGCGGAAATCGAAATCCTGCGTGCGAAAAAAAATGCCGACGGATTTGCCTGCCAGCCGCCAGGCGAGGAAAGCGCAGCAATCCACTGCACGCTCGAACCATTCGGCGAAACCCTCGGGCGTCTCCAGGTCGAGAAATAACTCGACGGTCTGCTCCTGGTCGCGCGCGAACTCCCGCACCTGCAGCTCGCCGACGTGGGCGGTGGCTTTCCAGTCCACATGCCGCGCGCTCTCGAAGGCGTCATAAGGACGGATGCGGTAGAAATCGCGGCCCAGGCCGCGGTAATGCGTTTCGATCTCACCCGCCAGATCGGCCAGCAGTTCCTCGAATCCGGCCTGCGCATCGATTGACGGATACACCACCACTTCGCGGCGCAGCACCACGCGCGCGGTTTTCTCCAGAAATCCAAACGGAAAGCGCGTATGGAAAGCGAAGTGGTTTTGCCGGTATTCGCCGCGGCGGGCGAAGCAGATCTGCACGGTCTCTTCGAGCGTGGCGCCGCCCGGGATCACGGGGAAGTATACGGGCGCTTGCAGCACCGGCGGGGCTTCCTGTTCCACACCTACCACGTGAATGGAAAACGACGGCATCCAGAACTTCACATTGCGGACATAGAGTTTCGCCGGAATGGTGCGGCCCGCCGAGACGTGTTCGGGAACCAGAAAATCCAATTCCAGGCCGGCCAGGCACAAGCGGCTGACCAGCCCCGATACCATCAGCGTGGATAGCATGGTGGCCAGGATCAGGAAGAGCAGATTGTTGGCCGAAGCCACAGCGGCTAAGCCCACCAGCACGACGGCCAGCGTGAAGAGCACGCCGCCGCGCGTGACTCTGTAGCGGATGCGCCGCAGCAGCAAATGCCGGAAATGGAACCAACCTGTACTCACCAGCTAGCCCGCAGAGGCGCGCGGGCGCCTCAAGCCTTTCCCAAACCCTCACCTCTGTTGTGTCACAATCGAGAGTTCATGTCGAGTGCCACCCGTCCGGAATCTGCGCCCCCATCCGGCCCGCGGCTCAAGCGCGCCTTGGGATTGTGGGACCTCGTATTCTATGGAATCATCCTCATCCAGCCGACTGCGCCCATGCCGCCATTCGGCGTGGTCAGCCAGGTGGCGCATGGCCACGTAGTCACTACCGTGCTCATCGCCATGGTGGCGATGCTGTTCACCGCCATCAGCTATGGCCGCATGGCGCGCGCATATCCCAGCGCGGGTTCGGCGTACACTTATGTGGGCCGCGAGATCCATTCCGGGCTGGGCTTCGTCACGGGGTGGAGTCTGGCAATGGATTACATCCTGAATCCCATCATCTGCACCATCTGGTGCAGCAAGGCGGCGCTGAACCTGGTGCCTGAGATTCCCTACATGGTCTGGGCCATATTCTTTGCCACGCTGTTCACGCTGTTGAACCTGCGCGGCATCCGCGCCACCGCCCGCACCAACGAGGTGCTGGTACTGGCGATGTGCGTGGTGGTTCTATATTTCTTCATCGCCGCCGTACGCTACATCATGCACCAGCATGGCGTCTCTTTTACACAGCCGTTTTACGATCCGAGCACCTTCACCTTCAGCAGAATCTCAACTGGCACTTCGGTGGCGGTACTTACTTATATCGGGTTCGACGGGATCTCCACGCTATCTGAAGAAGCGCACAACCCGCGGCGCAACATCCTGCTGGCTACAGTGCTCACGTGCCTGATCACCGGCGTGCTGGCTTCGGCCGAAGTTTATGCCGGACAATTGATATGGCCCGATTTTCGGCATTATCCCGACGTGGACACGGCGTTCTCTTACGTGGCCGGCCGCGCCGGCGGCCCGCTGCTCTTCCACATGGTGAACATCACGCTGCTGGTCGCCACCATCGGCTCCGGCATGGGATCGCAGCTCGGCGCCGCACGGTTGCTCTACGGCATGGGCCGCGACAACACTATTCCACGCGGATTCTTTGGCGCGATCGAGCCCAAGCGCGGCGTACCCCGCAATAACGTGCTGTTCGTAGGCGTGCTGGCCCTGGCCGGCGCTTTCGCCATAACTTATGAGCTGGGCGCCGAACTACTCAATTTCGGGGCCATCATCGGATTCATGGGCGTGAATGCGGCGGCGTTCATCCATTACTTTCTGCGCAGCGATCGCCGGACCCTGGGCGCGTTTCTGCCGCCCGTGTTGGGCTTTGTATTTTGCCTCGCGATCTGGACCAGCCTGCACCGGCCGGCGCTGGTGGCGGGCGGCATTTGGTTGACAGTCGGTGTAATTTACGCGGCCATCAAGACGAACGGATTCCGGCAGGCCATCGTATTTTCGGACCCGCCACCAGAGTAACCCGTGGGGCAAGCTTGGGGTTCAGTATTTGTCACCCGTCGAGTCTCCCGCCTCCTCGCGTTCGAGGGCTTCATGCAAGAGACTCTGGAGATAAGTTTCGGAACTCAAGCCTTTCCTGGCCGACAGCCGCTGTGCCCGGTTGACGTCGGCCTCAGGCATGCGAATCGTGATGCTTTTCAATTCCCGCGACTCTCGCAGCACTCGTTGCGCTGTGCCCCGGCCGGCAGTGCCCTCCTGGACGGCTTCCAGCAGGTTCTCCTCAACGACATCCATGTGGTTGTCCCCCATGCCGCTTCCTCAGCTTCGGTTGCGAACTTGGGAACGATGAGTTTCTTCATGTCAACAATCCCTTGGCACGCAAATAAGTGTCACGCGCTTGACTTCCGACAGCGCGCGCAGTGACGATCCGTAAGGCATCGCGCCGCACGGTCCAGACCAGCAGCAGGACCCGGAAATTGTCGTTGTGGCAGAGGGCCGTCCAACGCTCTTCACCGTCGATGACTTCATAGTTCATGTCCAGCGGGTCGTTCCGCATGGCCTGCTCCGCTTTCTCTGGCTTGACGGCATGACGGGCGAGTGCGCGGCATGGGCTTGGTCCCAATCGAAGGTGACACAATCGAAGGTGACGTCATCGTCCGCCACTTGCTTCTAGGTATACTGTTGCAGACGATTCAGGAGCGCGCCGCACGACTTCACGGATACATGAGTTCCAACGCGAACGACGGGGCCAACCCCACTGCAGGCGTTGTCATCGGCGGTGGCGGCGTGCGGGGCGCCATCGGACCGCATCTGACGAACTTTAACCACAGGCCTCGTCGCAGTATCTAATTTAGAACGACAGGTGCAGCGCCAACTGCAAGAAGCGCGAACTGCCGAGGGTGTGCTGAATCATCCCCAGGCTCCCCTGCGGCGGAATTACCGGCGGCCCCGAGTAATAGGGGAAGAAAACAACGTCGTTGTTGGGCGTGTCGAAATCGGGATGATTAAAGATATTGAACGCCATGGCATTGAAGCGCAGCTTGAGCCGTTCGTTCAGGACGAATTCCTTGGCGAGGCTCATATCGAAGCGAACCTGGAAGGGACCGCGGAATAGGTTGCGTCCCGAGTTGCCGTAGAGCGATTCGTAAAGGTCGCATCCGGTAGCATCGCAGGGAGGCACGCCGTTGGTTCCCGGAGCGACGAACTGCGGCAGGAAATCACTGGAATTCAGAACCGGCATTCCGGCATTCACGCCCGTGGTGCCCTGTAACTGCGCCTGCTTCGCAGTAACGCCCGGCGCCAGGGGAACAATCGGGTTGGTAATCTCATCGTAGGTGCCATAGTACAGACCGGCGACCGACCCGGAGTAATCGTAGACACTGTACGGCTGGCCGCTCTGCGCCACCGTTTGTCCGCCTATGGTCCATCCGTTCACCAGATAACCTAAGGACTGACTTGAAGTCACCTTGGGCAGGGTGTAACTGTAATTAATCAGAAAGACATGAGTCTGATCAAAATCCGCGGAGGCATAGCTAGACTTAGGATTCAGCGGATCGTTGCCGGTAAAGAAGAGGCCCAATCCGCTCTGCTCGTCCAAAGCGTGCGACCACGTGTAGGAGGCGGTGAACTGCAGCCCGTTCGACAAACGTTTGCGAGCCTGCAACTGCAGCGCGTTGTAGTTGGAAATACCCTCGGTTTTGTAGAGTACGGAGTTCATGTCATATCCAATATATGGCACGCGGACCTCCGCGTTTCCGGCATAATACGGCGGCGGGCACAGTGGCTCGAGATCCAGGGGCGGCCCGCTGGGATAATTGCACGTGCTCAGCGGACTCAATCCGCCATACGAATAAATTTGCCCGTTCACCGGATTTTGCGGCGTGGCGATCAGCGGCTGATTGAAGGGGATGGGCAGCACTTCATGCACGCCGTGATTGCCGATATAGCCGGCGCTGAAAAGCCAGCTGTTGGAAGCCTGGTACTGAATGTCGAAGGTCCAGTTCTCCGAGTAGGGCAGCTTGTTATAGATATCGTATCCGCCGGAGAGGAACGGACCAAAGAGGTTGCCGGACGGCCAGTTTCCCGATTCGGTCTGGGAGAGATTGGGCAACAGGCCGAGGAACTCCGAAGGGCTGGCGGATGGCGGCGGGGGTGCCACGGTTCCAAAGGGATCTGCGAAACTGGCGTCCCGCTTTCCATTAATTGGTTCAACAAACGGCGGGGCCAGCGTAACGCCGAAGGGGCCGTTGAAACCTTGGCCCGCGCTGGGCGAAAGATAGCTGAAGAACTCGCCGCGGTCATAGTAGATGCCGAAGCCGCTGCGGATCGTCAGCTTGGGTAACGGAGTCCAAGCGATCCCCACACGCGGCGCCAAACCCCACTGGCGGTTCTTCATCAGGGTGTCGCTTCCACTGCTGGCGAACTCAAGGCCCGAGCCGGTAATCGTATCGCTCGCGGCATCGTACGAGTAAAGGCTGGGATTGAAGCCGGTGAGCTTACCGTATTTCTCAGAGAGCGGGCCGTCGAAATCCCAGCGCAGGCCCACGGTCACCGTAAGATTGCTGCGGACTTTGTAGTTATCGTTCACAAACGCGCCGGCTGTATCGGAGCGGTAATAGCGGCTCGCCGAGCCGCTGAACGCTTCGCCGCCGCGAGTAGAGCCTTCGACGAAGCTGGTGAAGCTGGTGAAGTCGACGATATCTGTAGAAGTATTGTTGTTGACAATGTTCAGTTGGGTATGATCCCACGACCCGCCGAACGACAGAGTATGCCGGCCCTTCACCCAATTCAGTGTGGTCCCGAGCTCCCACTGGTTCTGAAACATGCCCGCGTTGCCGAAGCTGGTGCTGGGGCCGAATTCCAGTCCGCTCGATATGGTGGGATCTGAGGTCGAGATTTCCAACTGGGGAAAAGTCTTCGAACCCAACAGGTTCATGCCGAAATCCTGCGGTGAGAACGCCTGCGACGTATTGGAATAAGCGTGCAGCCGGGTGAAGCCGGCGCGCTGCTCCCAGGTGAGCGCGGGCGACAGGATGATCGTGTTTGTGACGGAGCCAACCTGGCTTCCGGCACTCAGTTGCTGCGGAAACCCGATCAGCGAGCCGACGGCGCCAAACGGATTCGTGGTGGGATTCTCCTGCACGTAATACTTGCCGGAGAGGCGGTCCCTGTCGCTGACGACATAGTCGAGATTGGCGATGCCCTGATCCACGTTCGATTTGGCGTTGGGACCCTGCTCCACGACGTCGTAACCGAGCGCGGTGGCCTGGGCCGCGTTGGTAATCTGCGCGCTGGGGATCAAATACTGGCCGTTGGGCAGTTTGGCGGTCAGCATGGCTTGCGCCACCGGACTGATCTGGCTGGGAGTGATGGTGGTTCCGAAGCTGCTCTGGATGGCGTTGACAATACCTTGGGCGCTGCGGTCATCGGTCAGCCCCAACGGCACGGTGGCGTCCTTGGTGGCGTCGCTGGCGTCGGCGATGCGGATGCCCTGGTAGGAGAGAAAGTAGAAGAGCTTGTTTTTTTGGATGGGTCCGCCCACGGTCGCGCCGAACTGATTGCGTGCGAGGAACGGCACCTTAGTCGTGATGGCCGGCGAAGCGTTGTAGAAGAACGGCGCGGCGTTCATGGCGCTGTTCTGGAAATACTCGTACGCTCCGCCGTGAATCTCATTCGTGCCGGACTTGGTGATCACTCCGATATGCGCGCCGCTGTTGGCGCCTTGCGAGGCATCGTACATGGACGTGTTCACGCTGATTTCCTGGATAGCCTCCACGGGCGGCGTGGGCAGCGCCTGGCCAATGGCGCCGTAGACCGAAGTGCTGGTCTGGATCTCACCGCCGGCGCCAAAGTTTTCGCCGGTGTTGAGCACGAAACGGTTCTCGCCAACCTGGCTGGTGGAATTGCCGTTAAACAGATTGTTGGTGTTGATGCCGTTCAGAGAGAAGCTGTTGCTGGTGTCACGCTGGCCATTGGCGAAGATGGCCTGATTGCCGAGCCCCGCATTGCTGCCGGCGCCGCCCAGGAAATCGGCGTGGACGCCGGGACTCAGGATGGCCAATTGTGTGAAACTGCCGGTGCCCAGCGGCGTCTCCTCAATGGTCAATTGATCGACCACGTAGCCGTTGGTCGTGTCCACCTGGTTCATCAGCGGCGTAGCGGTCACTTCCACCGTGGTGGCGACTGTGCCCACCTTCAGGTCGCCATCCACCGTGGTGGTGCGGTTGGCGTTAACCAGGACCTGCGTATGCGTTTCGGTCTCGAAGCCTTCCTTGGTGAACGTCACCCGGTAAGCGCCGGCCGGAATGTTGGGCGCCGAATACGACCCGTTGGTCTGGGTGTGCTGGACAATTTCCAAATTCGTGTTGACGTTTTGAACGTGCACGGTCGCATCGGGTACCGCGGCGCCCGTGGCATCTTTTACTGTGCCCGTAATGCCGCCCAGAATGTCCTGCGCCGCGATTGGCGCCGAAAGCGCGAAGATTGCGAAGAATACGAAAAAGACCACCTGCCTGATGTTACGCGTATGTGAGCTCATTCTCGATGTCCTCCATTCAGCCACACTACAACGGCCGCGCCTAAATGGCACGCCGGCGGTCATTGCAGACCTTTCCGGCATCTCTGCCGCCTACCTGCCTTACCTTTGTCCTGCCCCTTGTTGGCCTTGGAGTTGCCTCACACAACGCGCGAACGTGGCGACCGTGAGGCGCTCGTGACCGATAGAGCTTATGATAACCTCAAATCTGCGGAAAACAAGTTGAAGTTTTCATTAAGGACCGCAACGCCGCATCCTGCCGCCATGAACCTTGAAAACATCCGCCATTGCAGCTTTACCGCTCGCTTGGATTGCCGTTATCTGGTCTACGCGCCGGAGACCATCGACGACCGTACTGTACTGGCCGTGACGCTCCACGGATTCAGTGCCAATCCCGAGGTGATGCTGCGCCTGACGGCGGGCATGATGGGACCGCGGCACGTGATCGTGGCGGTTCAGGGCCCCAATCAGTTCTATCTCGGCATGGCCTCGAACGAGGTGGGGTACGGCTGGGCCACCCACAAGCACCCGGATTCGTCAGTGCGCCTCCATCACGACATGTTGCTGAGTGTCCTGAACGATGCTGGGCGTGAGTACGGCATCCCAGCCGGTCGCCGCATTCTGGCGGGTTTCTCGCAGCCGGTGGGCATGAATTACCGTTTCGCGGCCACGCATCCGGCCGAAATCCGCGGCGTGATCGGGATTTGCGGCGGCATCCCGCGCAACTGGGAGGAAGGGAATTACAAGCCGGTTACGGCGGCCGTTTTGCACATCGCGCGGCGCGAGGACGAATTTTACAAACCGGAGGTCACCGAGCGGTACCCTGACCGGCTGCGCCTGCGGGCTGCCGACGTGGAATTCCACATGCTCGAAGGCGGACACCGGTTTCCGTCGAAGGCGAGACCCATCGCGGAAGCCTGGCTGGCACGCGTGATGGCGTGACAAGGGCTTCGCCCTTGATATCCGTTCGGGATATGGAAGTCAGGAGTCAGAAGTCAGGAGTCAGAATGCGGCGCTGACTCAATCCGCGCGCAACGCCTGAATGACATCCACGCGCGCGGCCCGCATCGCCGGCAGCAGCGAAGCCACCACCGCAGCGGTCAGCAGGGTGATCGCCGCTCCTATCACCACAATCGCGCCGGGCATGCGCACGGCTTCAAAGTAGCTGCCCGCCACTCCAGCTAAGGCGTAGCCGCCCGCCGCACCCGCCGCTACTCCCGTGGCCGCTATTAAAGCGCCTTGCGCGATCACTCCCCGCACCAGATGCTGCGGCTGCGCGCCCACCGCCAGGCGGATGCCGAACTCGCGCGTGCGCTGGCTCACAGAGAATGCCAGCACGCCCGCCACGCCCACCACCGCGATGGCCAACGCCACCGCCGCGAAACCTCCGAACACCAGTGTGTTCAACCGGTCCGGCGTCAGCACTTCGGTGCGAATGTCTTCCAGCGTCGCGGCGCGCTCTACCGGCTGGTCGGGCGACATCTGCCGGATGATGCGGGTGACCGGCGTCACCAACGCGTACAGATCGCCATGCGCGTGGATGAACAGCCGTCCGCCCCAGATTTCCTGCTGCTCGAAAGGATGATACACGGTCAGCGCCGGGCCGGGCACCACGTTTTCGTCGTCCACATCGGCCGCCACACCCACGATGCGCCGCGGTCCCGTGCTGATATTCGCAAACTTCATCACCGGATCCGTCCACATCAGGTGATGATTAACCGCATCGCCGCTGGAAAACATACGTTGCGCCAGGCTCTGGCTGACGATCACCACCGGCTCGCTATTCCGCCGGTCCGCGTCATTGAAATCGCGGCCGGCAATCATTGGGATTCCCAACGCCGCGAAGAACCCCGGCGAAATCATGCGCAGCCGTCCATGCGGATCTTCCTCGCCGGGCGCGGGCACACGACCCTCGACGGTGAACTGGAAGCCCGGACCGAAGTTCCCCGCATCGCGCCACGGCACCACCACGCCCATCGCCGCTCGATCCACCCCCGGCAACGCGTCGATCTTGCCTATCGCTTCTTTATAAAAGTTCACCACTTGTTCGGGTGTTTTTCCGTACTTATTCGCCGGCACATTCAGCGCCAGTACATGGCGTACGTCGAAACCGGTCTGTACGGCCTGGAGCGCCAACAAGGTCTTAAGCAGCATGCCTGCGCCGGCCAGCAGCACAAAACAAGCGGCGATCTGGGTTACGGCAAAAATCCGCAGCCGGCGGTTGGTGCTGCTGGTAATGCGCACGCCGCCGCCGGATAATCCGAATCCGCCGGGCCGGTCGGGCGAGGGAAGCCGCGGTACGAACGCCAGCAGCAACGCGGCCGCCAGCGCCAACGCCGCGCTGACCCAGAGCATGCTCGAATCCACCGTCAGATCCAGCGCGCGTACCGAAAAACGCGCGGCGTAGCGCGCCAGGATGGCCACCATCGGCCGGGCGATCAGAAGACCGGCTACCGCGCCGGCTCCGCCCAATAGGAGGCTCTCGGCCAGCAGGGTGCGGCGCAATGCTACCGATCCGGCGCCGAGTGCCGCGCGCACCGCCAATTCGCCTTCCCGGCGCACGGTGCGCGCCAGAATCAGGTTGGCCACGTTGGAGCACGCGATCACAAATACCAGCCCCGCCGCAGCCAGCAGCACCCACAGCACGGTCTTAGCGCTCGAGGTGATCTGGTCGCGCAGCATCACGGCGTCAATCTTGAAATCCGCGTTCTTGGGATAGGCTTCGGGGTGCTGCTTCATCATGGCTGCGTGCACTACGCGCAATTCAGCCCGCGCCGATTCCAAAGTGGCGCCCGGCGCGAGCCGCGCGAAAAGCTCCGTCATGCGGTGGACCCGCCCGGTCACCATGGTGGCCGATAAATGGTGCGGGCTGGTCACGATATTGGCGAACAGCTCCGTCTCGGCCGGATATGGCACCGACGGTTCCACCACCCCCACAATGGTCGCGGTGCGCGTGTCCAGCCGGACGGTTTTGCCGATCACGGAGGGATCTTTCTTGAGAGCCGTCGCCCAGAATCGGTAAGTCAGCACCGCCGCGCCGGCCGCATTCGGTCCATCGTCGCGCGGGCCCAGTAACCGGCCGAGCACCGGGTACAGCCCCATCACTTCGAAATAGGTTCCGCCCACCACGCCGGCCCGGATCTCCCGCGGCTCGCCCAACCCGACCATATTGAACGGCATGGTCGAGAAGTCGCCGAAGGCGCTCACCGATTTGACGTGGCCGTACAGATCACGCATTTCGGGTACTGAAAAGTTGGCGTTGTCGGCGCCAATGCCGCGCGCGCTTTGGTGAATATAGATCAGCCGGTTCTCGTCGCGGTTGGCCAGCGGTCGCAGCAGCACCCCGCGCACCACGCTGAACATGGCCGAATTAGCCCCGATACCGAGGGCCAGCGTGAGAATCACGGTGAGCGCCAGCCCCTTGGTGCGCGACAATGAGCGCACCGCGTACTTCAGCTCGCGCCCGAATGTAAGGACGGCCTCCTGCAGACCCGCCTGGCTGGTTTCGTCGGTTGTCATTTTCGTCGCTCCTTACGCCTTCCTTCGATCTACCTTTATATCGAATCAGGCGCGCCGAAATCGACAGGTCCCAGAACTTTTTTGTTCCGCGAACTTCCCCAGAGCCGTGTGCGTTTCTGGTTATATGAGGGTTATATGAGCCCCGCATTACCCAAACCGCATAAAGATCGAGGCATGGAGGGGATGGTCGCGAAGTGGTATGCGGCCAACACCGGCAAGTCGCTGGATGAATTTGCCCAGCTCGCACGGCGGGTGGCCGGCCAACTTCCCCCAGGGGCGCGAGTGCTGGAGGTCGCGCCGGGTCCGGGATATTTCTCGATCGAGCTTGCCAGGCTGGGCCCGTATTCAATCGCCGGCCTGGACATCAGCCACACGTTCGTCGCCATGGCCAGCCAACGCGCCGCCGCCGCCGCGGTCCGCGTGGAGTTCCGGCAAGGCAATGCTTCCAGCATGCCCTTCGCCGGCGATACCTTCGATTTCCTTCTGTGCCGCGCGGCCTTCAAGAATTTTGGCCAACCCGTGCGCGCGCTGCAGGAAATGTGCCGCGTGCTGAAGCCCGGAGGCCGCGGTCTGATTATCGACCTGCGGCGGTACGCCTCACCCGAGTCAATTAATCGACAGGTGGACACCATGGGCTTGAGCGCGATCGATAAGATCATGACCAAGCTTATTTTTCGGTTCTCGCTCATCAAGAGCGCCTATACGAAGGAACAGTTCGCACAGATGCTGGCGCAGGCGGCGTTTCACGCGGTAGATATCCAGGAAACGGAAATCGGGTTTGAGATATTCATGACGAAGTGACAATCCCGCGGCGTCTCACTGGCACCCCTCGAAGACACCTCCGGGCGCACCCGTGTAACCCAACGCCTGCATGCCCGCCGGCGAACTGTAATATGCCCGCGAAACCCAGTCTTTCAAATTGCTGAAATGCGCATGGCCGCGATAGCTGCCGGGGGCGTTCTCGTCCCAGGTTTCGAGCGTATGCGGATACGCCATGAAGGTGAGCAGGTCGGTCTGCTGCTCCGGCGTGAGATACACGAATGCCGCGCGGTGGCGCGCGAACGATTCGCCGTCCAGAAATGCGAGGCTTTCGAGAAAACTCCGCTGCGTGTCGTGCGTTTCCTCCGCCAGCACCGCGTCGATGAAACGGTTCGCCAACGCTGCCTTGGCGCCCGGCGTATCCGTGGCGGGGATGAGCAGATCGCTGAACGCGACCAGCGTCTCGTTCTGGTGCGCATCGAGAAACAGAGGCTTCCAATCGCTGCGCGCCAGCTCTTTCGACGCATCGGCATCGGGGGCGAATTCGCGCGCCGGTGCCACGCGCGCGGCAGCCGCGGCGGCGGCTCCCAGAAACGTGTGACGAAAAAGATCCCGGCGGTTCATTCTGCGGAACTATAATACCTTTATCGATGCAATCGGCACAAGTTTCCGAAAAATACGATGCAATTGTGGTAGGTTCCGGCGCGACCGGCGGATGGGCGGCCAAACGGCTGTCGGAAGCGGGTCTGAAGGTCGCGCTGCTGGAGGCGGGGCGCAACATATCTCCTAAGGAATTTACCGAGCACATGCCGGCTTACAAACTGAAATATCGCGATATGTCGCCGGAAATTGCACGCACGCGGCCCGTGCAGAAGCAATGCTACGCGTGCATGGAATACAACTACGACTGGTTCGTGGACGACCTGCAGAATCCGTATAGTACGCCGGCGGACAAGCCGTTCACCTGGCAGCGGCTGCGCATCGTGGGCGGCCGCACGCTGGTGTGGGGACGGCAAAGCTACCGCATGAGCGATCTGGATTTCAAGGCGGCCAGCCATGATGGATATGGCGAGGACTGGCCGCTTTCGTATCGGGAGATGGAGCCGTATTACGAAATCGTAGAGCGCTACGTGGGCATCAGCGGCGCCGCGGAAGCGAATCCTACCCTGCCCGACAGCCATTTCCTGCCCGCCATGAAGATGACCTGCGGCGAGGTGCGGCTGCGGGAGAGCGTGCAGGCGAAGTTCGGGCGCACCGTAACCATAGGTCGCACTGCCATCCTCACCCAGAATCACAATGGCCGCGCGGCCTGCCACTACTGCGGGCCTTGCGAGCGCGGCTGCGTGACGTTCTCCTACTTCAGCAGCCCGTTCACCACGGTGGCGGACGCGCTCAAAACCCGAAATTGCACGCTGATCACGAATGCGGTGGTGCGCAGCGTGGATATGGATAACAGCGCCAACCGCGCCACGGGTGTGACTTACATCGACGGGCTCACGCATAAGACGTACCAGGCGCGCGCCCGCACCGTGATTCTCTGCGCGCAGGCTTTGGAATCGACGCGCATCCTGCTGAACTCATCCACGCGCGTGTATTCCAAGGGGCTGGCCAATTCGAGCGGCGCGTTGGGGCATTACCTGATGGATCACGCGGTGGGCGCGGGTGCGGCGGCCGATCTGCCGGGGTTCGATGCCACGCCCACTCCGGCCAGCGGGCCGCATCGCGCCAATGGCATTTACGTGATTCGTTTTCGCAACATTGCGAACGGACCCCGCCATCCGCGCTTCATTCGCGGCTACGGATTTCAGGGCGGCGCCAGCGCGGGCTTCAACTTCGGGGCCGAGGGATTCGGCGCGAACTACAAGAAAGCCGTCCTGGCGGGGAGGTATGGCATCGACTTGGGCGCGTTCGGCGAGTCGCTGGCCCGCTTCGATAATTATTGCGAGATCGATCCGGAGATGCGGGATGCCTGGGGCATTCCGGCGCTGCGCATCCAGATGACCCACGGCGATAACGAGAAGGCTATGATGGAGGACGCCGCGTCGACGGCGGCCGAGATGCTGGAGGCGGCCGGCGCGAGGAATATCAAGGTGAATGCGGATCTGGCCATGCCCGGCATGGCCATCCATGAAACGGGCACGGCGCGCATGGGCGCGGATCCGAAAAAGTCAGTGTTGGATTCCTACAACCAGGCGCACGATGTGAGGAACCTGTTCGTGATGGACGGGGCCTGCTATCCATCGTCGGCGTGCCAGAATCCAACGCTGACGTTCATGGCGCTGACGGTGCGGGCCTGCGACCGGCTCATCGACCGTTTCCGAAAGAACGAAGTGTGACTGTATTTTGGAGGGCGGGCTTTAGCCGGCGCGGCGCTTCAGCGCCGCTGCGCCGAATCTTTTAGCGGCCTCCGTGCTAGTGAGGGGTAGAAATCGATGCGAGAGTTGAGCATTTGCGTTTTGACGGTTTGGAGCGCGGCGGCCGCTGTGCCGCCCGTAATTCCAGGCGACTCGGAGCGAGGCGCAAAACTCTTTGAAAACGAACGGTGCGTGCAGTGCCACAGTGTGAACGGCAAGGGCGGCACCATGGGGATGGATCTGAGCGCGCGGGTGGATCGCGGATTCACGCCCGCGCTGTTAGCCAGTGCCATGTGGAACCATGCGCCGGTGATGTGGGCAGCCATGGAAGGGGCGGGGATCGAACGGCCCACCTTGAGCGCGTCGGACGCGGCTGACTTGTTCGCGTATCTGTATTCGACGCGCTTCTTCGACCAGCCGGGCGACGCCGCACGGGGTAAACAGGCGTTTGCGGATCGGCACTGCGCCGATTGCCACGGCATTACCGCGTCGAATGCGGAGGGTGCGCCGCCGGTGGTCAAGTGGGAGTCGCTGGGGCAGCCCATGGTGCTGGTGCAACAGATGTGGGACCACAGCGGCAGCATGCGGGAGGCTTTCGCCCACCGGAAAATCGCCTGGCAGGAACTCACCGCGCAGGAATTAAGCGACATCCTGGCCTATCTGCGCAACCTGCCCGAGACGCGCGGCATGGATGCGCGTTTCTCGTTCACCACCGGGGAGGGGGGCCAGGCGATCTTCGAATCCAAAGGATGCGTGACCTGCCATGTGGGCAAACTGGCGCTGGAGGATCGCCTGCACAATCTGGCCCTGACCGAGATCGCGGTGGACATGTGGAATCATGCGCCCAGGATGAAGCAGCCGGTGCCGCAGCTTTCCGAGGACGAAATGCGCCAGTTGCTGAGTTATCTATGGATGCGGCAGTTCGTGTACGCCAAAGGCGATCCGGCACGCGGCAAACAGGTCTTTGCCGCCAAGGTTTGCGCTTCATGCCATGCCGGCGGGGAACACGGCGCGCCGCCGCTGCCCGGGCAGGGGCGGGGATATTCGGAAATCACGATCATCTCGGCGCTATGGAAACACGGCCCCCAGATGTTCACGCGCATGCGGCAGGCGAAGATGTCGTGGCCGCGCTTCAACAATCCGCAGCAAATGTCCGACCTGGTGGCCTATCTGAATTCCGTCCAGTAGGCGCGGAGGGCGGCTTTAGCCGGCGCGGGGCTTCAGCCCCGCCCAGTCACACGACTTGGAAAAAATCTGGGGAACCTGTATGCCTGCCTCACCGCCGATGTGTGGCGCAAGTGTGCGTCTTTCCCCTAATCTCCTTCGCCGATCTCATGAACACGACTAAATGACGATCCACCAATACCTTGGGCTCTGATCGCCAAAATTTCGCCCGGATCCGGCGGGAAGATAGCGCTCAACTCAGAGTCCCAAGCGCACCAGCGGCGCCACCTGTTTCTACCTCCACCGGCCTGCTACCGTCAGGTTGAAAAAAACCGGCTGCTATTCTGTGAGTGAAAAAGGAGCGCATCACAGTGGCGCAAATCATCCCTCTTGGTTTTGTGAACGCGAGCAACACGGCTCTTACGGCGAATGTGTCGGCGCCTTCCGGATTCCCGTTGCGTTGCAACAAAGTTCTGATCCAGGCCTATAAGACTGCGAACGCCGCCGACTGCGTCTTCGTCGGCCTCAAAGGATTGAATAAGACCACCGGCGCGGGAGTTATAGCGGTCCTACAGGCAGGCCAATCGGCGGTAGTAGGAGACGAGCGCGATTCCAACGTGCTGGATCCCACGACACTCGCGGTGGACAGCGTGTCCGGCAGCGCGGTAGTGACCGGTATGTTGTATCAACGGTAAGTGTAACCAGACACCGGGAGACTCATCGCAATATGAGACGCATGGTTTGGTCAGTACTTGTGTGTACGCTGCTCGTCACGGCGGCGCCCGCGCAAATCACCGTCGGTGGCGCGGGAACGCCCATTGGAATACCTGCCGGCGCTTCCATCTGGTACGGTCCCGGCGCGCCACCTAATACCGTGGGCACAAATGGCGACTACTATCTCGACACCAGCGGGTATTGTCTGTATGGTCCAAAATCGGCGGGAGTTTGGCCCGCGCCCTGTTTGACATCGGTCCGGCAACTGGGATATATCGCCGAGAGTGTGGGGAATAAGGGCGCGGCGGGCGGTTATGCGCCACTGAACAGCAATGCCGTCGTACCGGCAGCGAATCTGCCGGCCTTGACTGCCGTCAACGGCACGAGTATGCCCCCGAACAGCGCATCGGATCAAACTGTAGTCACTACCGCCCCGGCGACAGGCACGTGGACCAACCTCCCTTCCTGTCCGGATACTCTGGGGAGCCATCTGAACTACAATTCGACGACGCATGGCTTCTTATGCGGAAACACCGGCAGCTCAGTAGGCAGCGTCGGATTCAGCGGAGTCGCGGGTGGCACCAACGGCAACGGTCTGCTCATCAGCGGCACTCTGGGTTACTCTAGTGGCGGACTGATTAATGCGAACCAATTGGGCGGAGTAAGTCTGGCGGGCCTGCCCACAGGACTCCTGAAAATCACTACGGGAACCGGCGCGCCCGGCACGGCATCCACGTCCGATGTGACAAACGCGCTCGGATTCACACCCGAAAACACGCTCAACAAAAATGTGGCGAATGGATATGCGCCCCTCGATGCAAACCGGCTGGTCCCCACCGTAAATCTGCCTTCTATACTGGCGATAAACGGCACCAGCGTGCCCGCCAACAATGCATCCGACCAGACTGTAGTGACCACAGCGCCGCAACTGGGATCCTGGACCAGTTTGCCGGCGTGTGCGGATACCGCCGGCAACCATTTGAACTACAGTGTAGCCGCGCATCAATTCTCGTGCGGAAACACGGTCGGCGCGGTTGCGAATGTCTCTTTCGGCGGCCTGAATTCCGGCACCAACGCTAATGCACTTCTAATCAGCGGCAGCCTCGCTTACACCGGCGGCGGGCAGGTGAATGCGAATCAGCTAAGTGGGGTGTCTCTGGCCGGCCTCGCCACAGGACTTTTGAAGATCACCACCGGTACTGGCGTCCCCAGCGTGGCCGCGTCCGCCGATGTCACTGCTGCGCTGGGCTTCACGCCGGAAAACGCGAGTAACAAGGGTACCGCCAATGGATACGCCGGCTTGGATCCCTCGGCTCACTTAGCCGCGGCGCAAATGCCCATGCTCACAGGTGACATATCCAACTCGGGCGTAGCGGCAACTGTTACCGGACTGCAGGGTCGCGCGGTGGCCGGCACGGCGCCCGGCGCCAATCAGGTGTTGCAATGGAATGGTTCAAAATGGGGATCGGCAACTATGGGCTTCGGGCAGATATCTGGTACGGTATCGCCCGCGCAGCTGCCCGGCGCGATGCCGTGGAGCGGCACCCAGGGTAATCTCACCATCGGACCCGGCATCATCGGCTCCGGCAACAACAGCAACAACATCGGGATCGGCTACAACAACCTGACGGCTAATTCAACCGGGTATCAAAATATCGCCATCGGCCAGAATGCGCTATCGGCGAACACCTCCGGGAGTCAGAACGTGGCGGTGGGCAGTTTGGCGATGGCGGCGAATACCACTGGCAGTTACAACACGGCCATCGGCGAGAACGCGTTGGGAAATAATACCACCGGATACGACAACTTTGCCTTTGGACTGCGCGCGTTGTATCAAAACACGACTGGCTATAACAACGCAGCCTTCGGCATAGACTCAGTGGGAATCAATACGACCGGATATCGTAACAGCGGCTTCGGGACGGACTCGTGCGCCTGGAACGTAACTGGATACGAAAATTCTTGCATGGGGATGAATACGCTCTGGTCGCTCACCACCGGCTACGACAACGCCGGGACTGGGTTTAACGCGATGTTTGGTGTAACTTCGGGACACTATCTGACCGGCTTGGGCGCCTATGCCGATATGTACTACCCAAACACCATGGCAGGCGTAACTCTTACCGCCACCAGCAACACGGCGAATCTCTCCGTTGGCTGGTACTGGTACAAAGTGTCGTTTGTCCTGAACGGCCAGGAGACTGCGCTTTCAAACAACAGTTACCTGGGGGTGCTCACGGACTCAGCCCACCAGGAAGTGACCATTACCGGCCTGCCCGCTTACAGTGGACCGTTCACCGCCTCCGCGCGCAGGATCTACCGGACCGCCGTCTGCCCTACTACCCTATGTACCGTGATCACCGCGAACCAGGCTCCGCGCCATTGGTATTATGTTGCGGCCATAAACGACAACACTACCACTTCGTATGTGGACACCACCGCGGATGCCAACCTCGGCCCGGAGGAAAGCAGCACGCCGAGTAAGTCCATCGCTCTTGGCGCGTACGCAACTGTCTACGGATCTTATGAAATGGTGGTAGGCAGCGATGCGTCCCCGGTTCAGCAGATCTGGCTGGGCAACGGCATGGTTAGCACTTTGTCGCCCGCAGGCGTACTAGTCTCCAGCTCCGGCGCGAGCGGGACTAACGTGGCCGGCCAGGATCTGATCATTGCGGGAGGACCTGGAACGGGCACCGCGAACGGTGGCAACGTCGTCTTTGGGACCGTACCGGGTTCGGCTTCCGGGTCCGTATGGAACAGCCTGGTGAGCCGTTGGAAGATCGATAGCGCGACGGGAAATCTAACATCGTTGAGTACAGGCGGCATAGCGGGAGTGACCGGTACGGTCGATTTCAGCGGCACAGCGCACGTACTGCCGGCAAAGGTAGGGATAGGCGCCAATAAGCCATCCACTTGTACTGTGGGGGAGCAATACTTCGCCAGCGACGCGTCGGCCGGTCAGAATCTGTTCGGATGCACCGGCACAAACACCTGGTCTCAGGAAGGTGGCAGCGGTATCGGCGGGGTGACATCGGTGTTTGGCCGCACCGGTATCGTGACAACGCAATCCGGTGATTATACGACCACGCAGGTGACTGAAGGCACTAACCTGTACTTCACGAATGCACGGGCTGCGGCTGCGGCGCCAGTGCCGAGCGTTTTCGGCCGCATGGGCGCAGTAACTGCCGCGGCGAACGATTACAATCTGAGTCAGATCTCGAGTGGCACACTCGCGGCTACGGGTGGTACGGTCTACAATCCGGCTGGCAGCGGCAATACGCAAGTGGTTTTCAAGAATAGCTCGAGTCAGGCTGCGAACGGCGCCGGTTCGGTTTTGTGGCAAAACAATGCAGGAGCCACGATGTCGTTCATCAACTGGGACGGCGGCTTCGCCGAGGGGGACGGCATCAATTATAAGATCAGTCTGGATACCAGCACTTTGGGTATGTCGAGCGACAGTCTGATAACCTGGCGCCCATTGAACAATGTGTTCTCTGGCACGCCGGACACTGGCCTGGCGCGCGAATCCGCAGGCGTTTTGAAGGTAACTAATGGCGCATCGGGCTATGGGACATTGGATGCCGGCGGCTTGTCGATCAACGGTACGGCACTAGCTGCCGTCTTAGCGGGCGATGTTACGGGCGCATTTGGCGCAAACACCGTGAGTAAGATTCAAGGCCAGGCAGTTTCGAGCACCGCCCCAACGAACGGCCAGGTGCTCGAGTGGACCGGTTCTCAGTGGGCTCCGGGAACCATTAGTGGTGCGGTGATCAGTGTATTTGGTCGAACCGGTGCAGTGACTGCCGGCACCGGCGATTACAGTTACTCCCAGATCAGCGGTAGCTTGCCCGACGCGGCCTTACCCAGCGATGCGGTGACCAGCGGCACGCTCGGCAACTCCACCTTGGTGGCCGCCCTCACATCTCTGACGACCACCAGCGATATCACCTCCGGCGGGGCGCTGACCGCCACGGGCAATATCTACGCCAATAGCGGTAGTAACACGGCCGGATGCCTGCACGTGGCCGATACTAATGCGGCTCACGACACCGGAATCTGCGCCCCGGCATCCGGAGTCAATCAACTATGGAATCTGTGGAATTCAGTGGGCAATTCCGGGCAGGCCGCTACTACTGACGGCGCCGGAAACCTGTTGTGGTCAAATTTGGGCGGTATCACCGGCACTCTAACGTCTGCCCAGATGCCCACATTGACCGGCGACGTAAACAACACCGGCTTAGCGACTACCGTGAGCGCACTGCAAGGACGCCCCGTAGCCAACACCGCGCCTGCCGTCAGTCAGGTATTACAGTGGACCGGCTCACAATGGGCGCCGGCCACGCCTAGCGGCGGTGGAGCGGTGACGAGCGTTTTCGGACGGACCGGCTCTGTGACTGCGCAAAGCGGCGATTATACGTTGACGCAGGTCGCCTCCGGAACACTGACCGCCACCGGGGGCGCCGTCTACAATAGCGCCGCGGGCCAGAATACCCAGCTTGTGATTCAAAACGGCGCCAACCAGGCGAGTTCTGGCACCGCGTCGGTGCTCTGGAAAAACAACGCGGGTACTAACATGGCCTTTATCAATTGGGACGGCGGATATGCCGAAGGTGACGGCACGAATTACAAGATCAGCCTGGATGCCAGCACCTTGGCTTTATCTAGTGATGGGGTACTGGTTTGGCGAAATATTAATAACGTATTCTCCGGCGCCGCAGACAGCGGTTTGATCCGCGAGTCGGCCGGGTTATTGATGGTAACAAACGGGGCCAGTAGTTATGGCGCCATAGACGCCGGCGGGTACAGTGCGTCGGGAAAGCCTGGCGTCACTTCGACGACATGCACGCAGTGGACAAACGGATTATGTACACACAACTGATCGGGCTGGCATTGGTCGCGGCCACCGCTTTGGCGGAGACACCGGCGCCGAAAGAATCGCCCAAACCGCCGCAGGTTACCGCCGATATGCGCGCCCGGTTTTGGCGCGCGCAGGCCGAAGCCATAGCCGCGGCTGCGCGCGCTAAGCAGGCGCAGGACGCCTTGAAAGCGACCGAAGAGGAGATACAGAAGGCTTGCGGCGATAAGTTTGTGCCGGCTCCCGACGCAGCCGGTGAACCGTCGTGCCAGGCTAAGCAGTAGCTATGAGAAAAGGCTTGATCATTCCGTTATTGTGCGCCGAGCTGGTGGCGCAGACGTGCACCATTCACACGCCGACCAGCTGCGGAACCACGGGCGTTTGGGCCGGCCCACCCACACTCGAAAGCTCGCTCGCAGGCGCAGCCTCCTCTCTTCCGGCGGCCGGCTTATCCGTGGCCAGGCTCTCACAGCCCCGCATGGTGGTATCCGCCAATCTGGTCCCGGCCGGACGATCTTATATGACGTCCGATCCGAATACCTGCGGGGGAACCTCTCCATCGGGCATTTGCTATTACAATGTGACAGGCGCGTACGCATCCACAAGCAACGGCGGTTTTGGCATCTTAGGTTACCTGTACTCGCTGACAGCCCCAAAGCCGTTCGGAGCGGGTTTGGGCGCCGTCGACATCAATATCTGGTTGGGGCCGTTTTTCAACGCATCTCAATGGGCAGTGGCGTGCGCATCTTACGGCGGCGGTTCTTGTTCGCCTTCGATCGGCAGTGCGAGCAGCAGCTGGTACACCAACAGCCTTGCCACTTACGATGCCCTATTTGCGAAGCTGTCCGCACTTGGCGTCAAGGTCAGGTTAGCGCCCGAAATCTCCGCCGACGTACGCGCGGCTTGCGGAATCAGCTCCGGCGCCGGCAATTTCACCGAAACGCAGGTCCAGAATTGCCTGGCCCCCTTAGAAGCCACCATAGCAGCGCGCTACAGCGCTGCCCAATACAGCCCCGGAACCATCGAAGGTATATCCGTGCTGCATGAGCCCTGCGGTGTTTCGGCCCTGGCGTTCGGTACCGGCACCTCCTGTTTCTTGAGCGTAGCCGGAGTCGATACCCTGATTGCTTATATCTCGGCCGCGGTAAAGGCCAGCTCTCTGAATACGAAGCTGAAGACTGGTGCGGGCGCAGTCACCTCCGACCTGGGTGGCACGCCCTACACGTGCCCGAATCCAAACAACTACTGGTGTGACTGGGTCATAAATCTGACTGGCAGCTTGGATTACTATTCGGTTCACACTTACGCCGGTACGGCAACGCCATGGAGTGGTTTCGATAACACCTTGGCGATCTATGCAGCCATGGCGGCCGCTGTACCTTCTGTCAAACAGGTGATAGCGGACGAGTCGGGCCCCTTAGAGTACGCGCCCCTGGTGGGCGGGCTTGGCGAAGGCGGTGCTTATGTGGGATGCGGATACAAGGAATGGTCCACGGATGGCACATTCTCGGCGTGGGTGCGTTGGGTAGTCGGCAATTGGGCGCCGGCTAACCGGCTTAGTCGATGGACCCTGTTTCCGAGTGAGCCGATTGTGAAATGGACCACGGACATCAATAATACGCACTGTTATCCTTCTTCTGATAACTACGACCCGTGGCTGTCGCAATATTACGGCAGTGTGACTCCGGAAGGATTGCAATACGGTGTGGTCGCAGCCGGGTGGAATACGTCTCTGCAGGGCAACGCGCATCTGACGGGCCAAGTTCACTTGGGGCATTGACGGGCTTCTCGCCGCAGCAGGGCACGGTATAATGCTTGCGGAGGCACTTTATGCTGATCCGAGTCGCCGGAATCGGACTGGCGCTGGCATGGATGGTGTCACAAGGCACCGCGCGCAGCAATGATAACACCAAGCCCGCCGAAACGCGCGGCGAGAACGAATCGGTGGTCATCACCGCCACCGTGTATGCCAAACCCGAAGCGGTGAAGGAAGTGCTTGGGTCGGATTTGGGCGGACACTTTATCGTGGTAGCCGTCGAAGTCACGCCGCGCTTTGGCAAGGAAGTCGCCATCAACCGCGATGACTTCATATTGAAAACCGACAAAGACGGCGAGCGCAGCGGTCCCTTTGCACCCAGCCAGATCGCCGGGCGTGGGGCCATGGTCATCCACCAGACGGGCGGATCGGGCGCCACCCCCATGAACAACGGCGCGGGACCCATCTGGGGCGGCTATCCGGGCTCTATCGGGCAGCCGCGCAGGATTGGCGGCGATGGCGCGGGCAACGCGGGCGCCCCCGAGGGCACTGAGCAGAAGACTCGCACAGGTTCCCACGAGAAGGAAGATCCCATGCTGGCCGTGCTGAAGGACAAGGAACTGCCCGAAACAAAAACCGATAAGCCTGTTTCAGGGCTTCTGTATTTCCCCATGGAAAAACAAAAGGTGAAGGACCTGGAACTGCGCTACAATCCATCCGAAGACAAGATTACCATGCGCTTCCGTCAAGAGAAGTGATGCGGGTAGCCGATATCGATACCCCCGCCCTCCTCGTCGATCTGGACGTGATGGAGCACAATCTCCGCCGTGTAGCCGACTACACGCGGCAGCACGGCCTCCGTCTGCGCCCCCACACCAAAACGCACAAATCCCCCCGCATTGGCCGCCGTCAATTGGATTTGGGTGCGGCCGGCCTGACCGTAGCTAAAGTGGGTGAAGCGGAGGTCATGCTGGATGCCGCGCCGCCCGATATGCTGGTCGCCTATCCCGTCATTGGACGCGCGAAGCTGGAGCGCCTGATGGCGGTCGCGCGCCGCGCGCGCGTTACGGTATCGCTCGACAGTCTCTACGCCGCCGAGCAGCTTTCAGAAGCAGCGCACGCCGCCGGCGTGACCGTGGGCGTGCTCGCGGAAACTGACGTGGGCCTGGGACGCGTAGGCGTCTCGCCGGGCAGCGAATTGCTCGACTTGGCGCGCGGCATTAAAAGTCTGCCGGGCTTAACGTTTGAAGGCATCGCGTTCTATCCCGGCCACATCAAGGACGACGGTGCCGATGGCCGGCAGGCTCTGGCGGCGTTGGGTTCTCTCATTCAATCGATGCTCGCCGATTTCCGCCGCGAAGGCATCGAGGTGCGCATCGTCAGCGGCGGCTCCACGCCGTCTCTTTTCCGCTCCCACGAATTGCCCGGCCTCAACGAGATCCGCCCCGGCACGTACGTCTACAACGACTGGAACACGGTCGCGAGCGGCGCCTGTACGCCGGACCAGTGTGCCGCCGCGCTGCTGGTAACGGTCGTCTCCACCGCGCGCCCCGGCCAGATCATTGTGGATGGTGGATCGAAGACCTTCTCGTCAGACCGTCTGACAGGCTCCGGCGCCGAATCCACCTTCGGCCACGTCGTGGAAGCGCCGGCTGCGTTATTCCACAAGATGAATGAGGAGCACGGCTACGTAGACGTGCAACTGTGCGACCGTAAGTTTGAAATCGGAGAGCGCCTGCGCATTATTCCGAACCACGTTTGCGTGGCCGTAAACCTGCACGAGCGGATGTACGGAATCCGCAATGGAGAAGTTGAGGAAGTTTGGGAGGTGGCTGGGAGAGGCAAGCTGCAATAGCCTGCCCTTCCCGCCGCCGTTTACTTTACTGCGCTGACGGTAAGGTCATCGCCGCTGGCTTCGGCCACTAACGTGACCTTTTCGCCGGCGTGGTCAACTACCTTGTCCTGATTCGCGATCGTGTAGATCTTGCCTTCCGGGGTGACCAGAACAGCTTTGTCGCCTCTTTTAATGCAGCCCTTTGCACAGCCCGCATGGCTGTCGGCTGCAGCTTTCGCGCCCTGCTTCCCGGCGCAGCCAGAGTCGGAAATGTAGCCGGTGAATTCGGCGGCCATGGCGGTCATGGCAAGCGCCGACAGAAATGTAAAACCTATAGCAAACTTTCGCATTGCAAACCCTCCTAAGGATGTGCCAGTAATAGCGAATATACCATGGCGCAAGCTTCCGGCAGGCTGGCGTTAGTCAAGTAAATTGGAAACGTACGGCTTATTACATCTGTAAGTCTAAGCCTGTCCGGTGGCGGCCCATGAGTCGTTCGGTGGATGTTACCCGTCGCGGCGAGAATTGCGACGCGGCGGCTTTCAAGTAAGGGCGAAACTCCCGCACCCAATAAGCCGCGTAGCCCGTAGCGCGAATATCCTGCATGGTAGCGCTGTAATGATTCAACAGCACTCCGGCGAAGATCTGACCGGTGCGGCGCGCGGCGCCTTGGGCGCAGCGCGAAAGCCAGAGCAGGTTTTCCGGAATGCGGCTCACCGCGGCAACGGCCAGCAGCGTCGAAACCTGAAACACGGGGCGGCCCTGAGCGGCGGCGGTCAGCTTCAAATCCTCCCAGCTTCGCCGTAGTGCGTCACCGGATGGCAGGCGCGGTGTGGGCATTTTGGCCGCTGCGCGCCGCAGGTCGGACCATTCCTGGCGCAGGCTCGCTACATCGAGCGGCGGCGTGTTGGCGGTTCCGGCCAGGCGGCCCGCCGCGCCTTCCAGACCGTCGAGCAACTGGTCAATGGTCTCGTAATCAGCGCCGGCCGCGAGCAGCCCTTCTTCCTTCAAGCTCTGCGCTATCTCGCGGATCAGTTGCCGTCCCGTGCCCGAAAGATCGGCCAGCGCGGCCAGCACCCAAACCGGCGATGCACCGATGGTGAGCAGCCCGACTAATTCGACGCCACTCCCCGCAAATCGCCGCGCGGCGAAATTATCCGCCAGGCTGCCGTGCGCCGGATACTGTCCTTCCACCTGGCCGACGTTTTCGATCAGGAAGCGCAGCGTGTTTTCGACCAGCTCTGTATAAAGACGCGTGCGGCGCACCGCGCGCGGCAGCACCACTTCGCTCAACTCGCGCAGCAGGCCGGCGCTCAGGCCGCTCATCGAACGCACCACCCGCTCCGGCAGCGAGAGCAGATATTGATGCGAGAGAACGGCCCGCCTGCCGCTACTCATCGCGCAGAACCTCCAGCGGCTTCTGGCCCAGAATGCGATAGCTGGCCAGCCACCCCGTCGCGACGGCCACCAGCGCCGTAAGGGCGATCGAGAACAGATCCGCCGCCGGATCGAAATGAAACTCCGAGTTGAGCAGACGTTTCACCACCAGCGCGGCGAAGCCGGTAGCCAGTAGGCTGCCGAGTAGTCCGGCCGCCGCGCCCAGCACCAGAAACTCCATGGAAAAGATTCCGGCGACCCGGCGGCGCGTGGCGCCCAGGGTCTTCAGGATGACCACCTCGCGCACCCGTCCGAAGCGCGTGCCCGCCACGCTGGATGCCAGAATAATGGCGCCCGCAATTATGGTAAATGCGGAGACGAAGCGCACCACCAGTGCGATCTGATCGACCACTTGCTGCACGATTTCGAGCACGTCCGCCATATTGATGACCGTGATGGTGGGCATCTTCTCATACACCGCGCGTTGCATGGCCGGTACATCGCGCGGGCGCATGCGCACGCTGCCGTAGTAGATGGCCGGGAATCCATCCAGGCTTCCGGGGCTGAAGATAAATTCGAAGCGCGCGGTCATGCGCACGGAATCGGTGCGCTCGATGCAGGCGAGGTTTGAGTGCAACGTGCGTCCCCAGGCGGTCCATTCGAGCGGCATACCGGCCCTGAGATGCAGAATGCGGGCGGCCTCTTCGGATGCACAAACCTGAGGCGTGGCAGGGTGCGCATCCCACCACGCGCCGCTCAGGATCTCCGTTTCCCGCGGACGAACGGGCGCGGTGGTCACCGAGCGCGTGCGCAGGAAGCGGCGGCCCCACTCCTTCAAGCCCATCTTCTCGACGGGTTGGCCGTTCACGGACGTGAGCCGCACGGCCACCGACGATAGAATCTCCGGCGCGGTTTCGATGCCCTTCTGCCGCTTCAACAACTCCGTGAGCGCCTCACGCTGCGCGCCCGGTATATCGAGCAGGAAGACATTCGCCATGCCCGGCGGCGCGTTCTGCGTCATCTCCGCCAGCAAGGCATGCTGCACCAGGTAAACCGTGAGGGTGAACATCACGCCGGTGCCGAGCGTGACCAGCACCGTTTGCGCGTGATTTCCCGGCCGGTAGAGGTTGGCGATGCCCTGCCGCAATGGCGCGGGCAGCGTGCGTCCAGCGCCCTTCATCAGCAGACGCAAGCCGCGCAGAAGGAGCCAGGCCGCCCCGGCGATCACCAGCAGGCTCGCCAGCAGCCCGCCCGCGAAATATGCGCCGGTGCGGAGGGAGTCCCGCAGCGTGGTTCCCGCCAGCCAGGCGGCGATCAGCCCGATGCCGGCCAGGATGGCGGCAGCCGTCGCAATGGCCTGGCGCGAGCGGCTCCAGCGCTTCAGCCAGTCCGGCCGCGCTTCGGCCATCTCGCGGCGGAAGATCACGGCGGGACGTATTTCGCGAATGCCGAGCAGCGGGGGCAAAGTGAATAGCAGCGTGGTGAGGACGCCAATCGCCAGACCCTGCGCGGCCGGCACCAGATCGAGGCCCATATGCGGCGGCACCGGGAAGTAGCGCCCGATCAGAATCGGAAACGCGCGCTGCACCAGCGTGCCGAAACCGATTCCGAGCAACCCGCCGGCGAGACCCAGCGCCAGGGTCTGCGCCAGGTAGATACGCAGCACTTGTCCGGAGCTTGCGCCGAGGCACTTCAGAACCGCGATGGTATCCATCTTCTGCCGCAAGTGCGCGTGCATCGCCGTCGCCACGCCTAGCGCGCCCACGATCAGCGCGATCAGGCTGATGAGGCTGAGGAAGGTGGTGGAGCGCTCCAGGCCGCGCGTGACAATGGGGTGGGTCTCGCGGTAATCGGCGATCAGGCCCTCGGGGAACGCGCGCTTCAGGATATTTCGCACCTGCTGTACGTCCGGACCGGCCGGCGGCAAAACAAACAGGTAACGCTGCGCAGCGCGGCTGCCCAGGCTGATGAGGCCCGTGCGGTCGAGGCCCTGGCGGCTGATCATGACGCGCGGGCCGACGTTGATGCTGCCGGTCAAGCGGTCGGGTTCGGAGACCAGGCGAGCCGCGATGCGAAAGTCCTGACCGCCGAGGCGCAGGTTGGCGCCCACGTGCGTCTTCAGGCGGAGAAGCAAGTCGTCGGAAACCGCCGCCGCGTGGTCGTCGAGAATGGCGCGCAGAGGAGCGGGCGGGTCGAGCTTCACTTCGCCATAAAAGGGATACACTGACGGATCGACTGCCTTCATGGAAACCAGCATGGGCTCCGGCACTTCAGCGGAGTTGGCCATGGTCAAGGTTTCGGTGACGGAAGTATCGCGAACTCCGCGTTGTTCCAGGCCGGCGATGGCCGCGCTTTGTTGTGCGGTGGGTTGGGCGAACACGCGCAGGGAGATGTCGCCGGCCATCAGGGTGCGGGCCTGGCGCAGCAGCAGGTTGTGGAAGGCGCGGCTGAAGGAGCGCACGCCCGTCAGCGCGCCGACACCCACGGCGACGGCCAGTATGACGAAGAGGAACTTGGCGGGCGAGGAACGGATGTCGCGCCAGGCGATCTTGAGAGTGGCTGGTGGCTGGTGGGTGGTGGCTCGTGGCTTAGTCATACGATCCTGCCATCGCGCAGCAGGATGCGACGGTCGGCCACGTTCGCCAACTCCTGATCGTGCGTCACCAGCACCAGCGTGGTGCCTTCTTTACGGTTGAGCGACAGCAGCAGCTCGAGCACCAGGCGCCCGTTTTCGGAATCCAGGTTGCCTGTCGGCTCGTCAGCCAGCAGGATGGGCGGGCGCACCATGAAGGCGCGCGCCAGGGCCACGCGCTGCTGCTCGCCGCCGGAAAGCTGCACCGGATAATGATCGCGCCGATCGGCCAGTCCCACGTGATCCAGCAGTTCGCGCGCGCGGGTCGGGCCGCCGCCGCTTCCGTTGCCGACCAATTCCATGGGCAGCCGCACGTTCTCCTCGGCGGTCAGCGTCGGGATGAGATGATAGGACTGGAATACAAAACCGATTTTGCGGCCGCGCACCAGTGCCAGTTCGTCCTCTTTAAGACCCGTAATCTCCTGCCCGTCGAGCGAAATCGTGCCTGAGGTCGGCGTATCCAGGCCGGCCAACAGGCCCAGCAAAGTGCTTTTGCCGCTGCCCGACGGACCCATGATGGCGGCGAACTGCCCGCGCGGAATTTCGAGATCGATGCCTTTCAGAATATCCACGCGGTGCGTTCCCGTATCGATACTCTTGGTAAGGCGGTGTACCTGAATCATGAATTGGCGGTCTACGTTTTATTATGGCATTCAGATGCGTATCGTCAGCCTGGCGGCGGCCTTGGTGGTACTGGCCGGATGTGGCAATGCTCCTAGTCCCGCGCCGGAGCCGGCCGCCGCGCGCGAATCCGCCGCGCCCGCGCAACCCGCATCCGCGCCTGACAATCGTCCCGTGATCGCGGCGTTTGGCGACAGCCTCACCGCCGGATTCGGCGCCGATACCGGCAAAAGCTACCCGGACTTTTTGCAGCAAGAACTGGATCGGCGCGGCTACCGGTACCGCGTGGTAAACGCGGGGATCAGCGGTGAGACCACCACCGATGCACAGGAGCGGCTGAACACCGTGGTGGCGCTCACCCCGGCGGTAGTCATCGTCGAATTCGGAGGCAACGATGGGTTGCGCGGCTTGCCGGTCTCCACTACGCGCTCGAACCTGGATCAGATCATCGCCGGACTGAAGGGTTCCGGCGCCCAGGTGTTACTTGCCGGAATGACGCTGCCGCCTAACTACGGCCCGGAATACATCGCCACTTTCCAACGTGTGTACGGCGATCTGGCCGCGAAATATAAAGTCGCTTTGATTCCCTTCCTTCTCGATGGTGTAGCGGGCACCAGCCGTATGCAGCGCGACGGATTGCATCCCACGGCGGACGGCAACCGGCTGGTGGCGGCTACCGTAATGAAATATCTGCAGCCCATGCTGCGGAAATAATGCGGGCAGGGTGCCTGCCCACCATAACTTTCGTATATATCGGAACTGCCACTCTAATTCAGTATTCTGAATGCATGACGGATCGCGAAGCCTCGGCAGACGCCCTGCAGAAGGTGCTCGCCAGTGCGCATTTCGCGAACGCCCGCCGGCTGAGCGATTTCCTGCGATTCGTCACCCTGAAAGCGGCCGCCGGTGAAACGGTGGAGATCAACGAACACCGCATCGCGTTTGCGGTTTATGGCCGCGGCCCGGATTATGATCCCAGGATGGATTCCATCGTCCACGTGGAGGCCAATCGGCTGCGCGCCAGGCTGCACGACTACTACGAAACCGACGGCCGGGATGATGCCTTCCGCATTCACTTGCCGCGCGATAGTTATGTGCCGGTATACGAAACGTCGCCGCCGGCGGAGGCCGTGGCGTTGGGCGTGCCCGCGCGGAGCCGGAGGCTTCCCTGGCTGCTGGGCCTGTCGGTAGTGCTGGCCGCTGTCACCACCATGGCAGGCCTGGTTCCGCTCAGCAGGCGCACCCGCGATTCGCGCCGCTCTGTTGCGGTGTTGCCGTTCATTAACGAAGGTGGCCTGCCGGGAAAGGATTACTTCAGCGACGGACTGGCGGAACGCATCACCGGTCAACTGGGTCGCACAGCGAAACTAAATGTAGCGGCGAGCAGTTCCGCTCAGCAGATCAAGGAGCCCGCGGGCGACGTACGCCGCATCGGCGAGCGGCTGCACGTCGATCTCGTGTTGCGGGGCGGCGTGCGGTTCGCGGAAAACAAGATCGGCGTGTCCGCGAGGATTTATGACACCCACACTGGGCGTCAGATCTGGGCGAGCGAATTCAGCCGGCCCTCCGCGGAGATGTTGGAATTACAAGACGAGATTTCGACGGCTATCGCCGCGGCGTTGGACTTGGGACCCGCGCAACCTCGCGGCACTCACGCTGCCGGGGGCTGGACCAACGATCCCGAGGCGTTGGACCTTTATCTGCAAGCGCGCTACCTGTTCAACAGCCGCAAGCTGCCGAATCTGTGGAAGAGCGTCCAACTCTACGATGCCGCGTTAAAAAAGGATCCGAAATTCGCCCTGGCCTATGCCGGTGAGGCGGAAGATTACGTGGTCCTGGCCGCGAATGAAGATCAGGACATGTCCCCAGTGACGGACTTAGCCAAACAAGCAGTTCGGCGCGCGCTGGAGATCGATCCCAACCTGCCGGAGGCGCTCTTGACCAAGGCTGCCACGGTGGATTCCTCTGACTTCCCGGCCGTCGAGCGTGCGTACCGGGCGGCGCTCGAAGCGAATCCCAGTAGTGCCAACGCACACCATTGGTGGGCCATCAATTTGCTGGCTACGGGCCGGTTCTCCGAAGCGGAGGCCGAGTTGCGGCGAGCGCAGTTACTGGATCCGCTGTCACTCTATATCGGCGTGCACATCGGTACGGTGTATTATTGCAGCCGCCGCTACCAGGACACTATCGATTTGGAACGCAGGCTTCTGGAACTCGATCCGCGCCTGGATCGGGCGCCTGTTCTGATGGCCCGCGGTTATGAAGGATTGGGGCGTTATGCGGAGGCCGAAGCAATCCTCGAGCGCGTGCCTAAGACTGGAAACTTTGCCCCCGTGCTAGGCGACTTAGGGCATGTCTATGCGGTCTCAGGCAAACGGGAACGGGCGCTCCGCGTGATGGAGGATCTTACGCGTGTGGCCCAGACCCGCCATGTTTCGCCCCAATATCTGGCTCTGGTCCAAACGGGGCTGGGCAATAAGAATGAGGCGCTCGCGCTGCTGGAGATGAGCTTCGAGCAACACGAAGCGCCTTTAGCCCTGCTCAAAGTCGACCCGCGCTGGGACCCCTTGCGCGGCGATCCACGTTTCCAGCAACTACTGCACGCGCTCAGCCTGGATAAATAGCGCACAGGAAAGGCGGTGGGGCAGACCTCCAGGTCTGCGGCGGGTCTCCAGACCCGTCTCGGTTGAGTGAAGCTTGGCCACATAATGAGACAACATAAGTATGCGCAACAGGGCAGTGGTAGCTCATGGCGGAGGCCCCACGGCTGTGATCAATGCCAGCCTCGCGGGACTCATCGAAGAGCGGCGGCGTCTTGGCCAGGACCTTTTCGGAGCGCGATACGGACTGACAGGTCTGCTGCGTGGCGATCTGGTGGATCTGCGGGCGCTCGATCCCGAACGGGTCCGGCAGATTTCCGAAGCGCCCGGATCTGCGCTGGGATCGAGCCGGATGCCGCTGGCCGAGGGCGACTACGAACATCTGCTCGAGAATCTGCGGCGCGCCGGCGTCGACACCTTTTTCTATACCGGCGGGAACGGCTCCATGGAGACGGCGCTGCGCGTGGAGCGTCACGCGCGCGACGCGCACTACGATCTGCAGGTGATCGGAATACCAAAGACCATCGATAACGATTTGTGTGTAACCGATCACACGCCCGGTTATGTCTCCACGGCGCGGTTCTTCGCTTGCGCCGCGCGGGACGTGGGCGAAGACAACCGCTCGCTGCCATCGCCGGTGTGCGTGCTGGAGACGCTGGGGCGCAACGTTGGCTGGATCGTGGCGGCGACGTCGCTGGCGCGGCACGGTGAAGACGATGCGCCGCACCTGATTTATTTTCCGGAGCGGCGGCTAAGCCTGGATCGGATGGCGGCGGATGTGGAGAAGGTTTATGGCCGCCTCGGCCGCGTAGTCTTGGCGGTGTGCGAAGGGCAACTCGACGATACCGGCCGGCCGTTCGGCGCGGACGTGGATCGGGCGGACAACGCGGCACAGCAACTGGCGTCGAATCTGGGGCACACGCTAGCGCACTTACTGAGCGAGAAACTGGGGATTCGGGCGCGCGCCGAGAAGCCGGGCTTATTGGGGCGCTGCTGTGGTCCGTTTGCAACTGCACGCGACAGGCAGGAGGCTTTCGACTGCGGACGGGCGGCGGCGCTGGCGGCGGCGGAGGGTGAGTCCGGTGTAATGATTGCGCTGCGGCGCGATGGCAGCACCTTCCTCACGCCGCTCGAGACCGTGGCGCGCGTGGAGCGGCGGCTGCCCGCGGAATGGATCCATCCCGACGGGCATGACGTGCTGCCTGCTTTTCGAGAGTATGCCGCGCCGCTGGTGGGAGAAATTACCGGCTGGACTCATTTGTGAGGAGAGGGTGGGCAGGGTGCCAAGGCAAAGTGCCCGCCCCACGCTAAACTAGTCAGATATGTCCGAATCCAGTCCAGAACGCCAGATGGGTTTCAGCACCCGCTCCTTGCACGCCGGTCAAAAACCCGACCCGGCGACCGGCGCGCGCGCGGTGCCCATTTACCAGACGACGTCGTTCGTCTTTGAAGACAGCAATCACGCCGCGGAACTTTTCGCGCTGCAGCGCTTCGGCAACATATACACGCGGATCATGAATCCCACCACCGCCGTTTTCGAGGAACGCATGGCGGCGCTCGAAGGCGGCGTGGGCGCGCTGGCCACGGCCAGCGGCCAGGCGGCGCAGTTTCTGGCGATCAGCAGCCTGATGCAGCCGGGTGACGATATTGTGTCCGCCAGCACGCTTTACGGCGGCACCTATACCCAGTTCGATGTCAGCTTCCGCCGGTTGGGCTTCAACGCGATTTTCGTGGAGCCGGACGATCCTGAAAACTTCCGGCGGGCCATCACGCCGCAAACCCGCGCGCTGTACGGGGAAACCATCGCCAATCCGCGCATGAACATTTTGGATATCGAGAAGGTGGCGGCCATCGCGCACGAGCATCATATCCCGCTGATCATCGACAACACCATGGCCTCGCCCGCTCTCTGCCGGCCGATCGAGCATGGCGCCGATATTGTGGTGCATTCGGCGACCAAGTTTCTGGGCGGACACGGCAACTCCATCGGCGGCGTCATCGTAGATAGCGGGCGTTTCCCGTGGACCGCCGGCCATTTTCCGCAGTTGACGGAGCCGAGTCCCGGCTATCACGGTTTGCGCTTCTCTGAGACGTTCGGCGAGCTGGCGTTCATCATTAAAGCGCGCGTGGAAGGGCTGCGCGATTTCGGACCGTGCATCAGCCCGTTCAACTCCTTTCTGTTTCTTACCGGTATTGAAACGCTGCAACTGCGCATGGACGCGCACAGCCGCAACGCCCTGGCGGTCGCGCGGCATCTGGCGAAAAGCCGCCACGTTTCCTGGGTGAAGTATCCGGGTCTGGAAGACAGTCCTTACTACCGGCTATCGAAGAAATATCTACCGCTCGGGTGCGGATCCATCCTCACGTTCGGTATCCACGGCGGTCTGGATGCCGGGCGCCGGTTCATCGATTCCGTGCAGCTCCTGTCGCACCTGGCCAACATCGGGGATGCCAAGAGCCTGGTGATTCATCCGGCTTCCACCACGCATCAGCAGTTGAGCGATGAACAGCAGCTTGCGGCGGGCATTACCAAAGACCTGGTGCGGCTTTCGGTGGGCATCGAAGACGTGGAAGATATTATCTGGGACCTGGATCAGGCCCTGGAGGCCGCGCAGGCGGCATGAGTGGCGAAGTCAGCAGCACCTCGCCCGTGCTGGGCACGCGCTTCGCCACCACGACCCAGCAGCATCTGCGCATTTTGAAAACGTACAAGCGCATCGCCATGGTTGGCTTGTCGGCGAATCCTTACCGGCCGAGCCATTTTGCGGCGCTGTATATGAAGGCGGCGGGCTACCAGATCTTTCCAGTGAATCCGCGCGAGCGCGAGATACTGGGCCGGCGCTCGTATGGATCGCTGGCTGAAGTTCCGCCGCCGCTCGAAATCGTGGATATCTTCCGCGAATCCTCCGCCGTGCCCGCCATTGTGGACGATGCGATCGCTTGCGGGGCGAAGGTCATCTGGATGCAACTGCGCGTGATCCATGAGGCAGCCGCGGCGCGCGCCCTGGAAGCGGGGCTCGAAGTGGTGATGGACCGGTGCGTAAAGATCGAGCATGCCCGCTTCTTCGGCGGACTGAGTACACTGGGGCTGAACGCCGGCGTCCTGTCGGCGCGCAAGCACATTCGGTGACAGCCGTACATTTCGCGAAATGCCTGGCGTGCCCGGCGCACTATGCATCGGGTATGACAAATAATACTTCAACGCAACACGTATTGGCGCCGGCCATCGGTGGCAGGAAGCCGATTGGTACGGTTCTGAGGGCCGTCTCGATGGCGGTTCTGATATTCGCTACGGCTGCGGAGTTACCCGCACAGTGGCTGAACATCAAAGGGTATGGTCTGGGCCCGACTAACTACCCCTGGGGCATCATACTGGGACCCGACGGCGCCCTATGGTTTTGCATCGACAGTAGCAGTGGCTCGCCGGGAATCGGACGCATCACCACTGGCGGGACATTCACTGAGTATCCGCTCAGTAACCCCTCCAGCAATCCCTTGTCTATCGTCAACGGCCCGGACGGAAACATGTGGTTCACGGACCCGTTGGGCAACGCCATTGGAAGCATTACTACGGCCGGCGCTATCACGGAATACACCGTGCCCAGCGCGCTGGTCAGTCCGCTGGGAATTTCGGCGGGACCGGACGGGGCGCTGTGGTTCACCACCGGAACCGACCTCATCGGGCGCGTTACCACCGCGGGCGTCTTCAGCCAGTACAGCCCTCCGACGACAGGCAGCGGAACCGAGTTGATTGCCGCTGGCCCCGACGGCGCGCTCTGGTTCACTGAATCTGCCGCCGACCAAATTGGCCGCATTACCACTGCCGGGTCTGTGACCGAGTATCCGGTGCCGACCGCGGACGCCAATCCCTATGGGATAGCGGCAGGGCCTGATGGCGCCTTGTGGTTCACCGAAACGACGAGCAATAAAATTGGGCGTATCACCACCGCCGGGACCGTCACTGCGGAATATGCGTTGCCGGATTCACTAACTTATCCGGAGGGAATCACGGCGGGCCCCGACGGCGCGCTCTGGTTTGGGGGGAATCGGATTGGACGCATCACGACCACTGGGGTAGTGAGCGAGTATAAGCTTCCGATGGATGCCCAGCGCGCCGGGTTCATCACCACCGGCCCTGACGGACAGATGTGGTTCACGGAGGATTTGAACAACACCGTGGGATATGCTCCGGCTTGCGGAATTGGGCTGAGCCTGAGCCTGTCCGGACATACGCTGACCGTCAATTTCGACCTAGGAACACCAGCGCCGGCGACCTTAAAAGCGTATCTGGTAAACGACGACGGCACGCGGACACTGCTCACGCAGGCGATACCGGCTCTATCATCGCCGCTCGCCTTCAGCGATTCGTACGCGGTTTATGAGAGAACGCTGGCAGTCGAAGCCGGATTGTCTGCCAATTCCCAGGAACTCTGTTCACAAGGGGCATTCATCGAAAGGTGAGGGACAGGTGGGGCAGACCTCCAGGTCGGGGTGCTCTCTGGGCCCGGGTCTCCAGACCCGCCTGCCCCAAATCAAGTGCGCGATACCTGCGCGCCGGCCTGCTCAAACGCCCGTTCGATCTCCTCTTTCGAAAGCGCTGTGCTGATGAAAAGCTCCTGGCGCGCGCCCGAACTCAGGGCGATGGCCTTCCATCCGTTCTGTACCGGTACGGTGATGTGCATTTTCACCGGACCCCGCGCGTCGCGCACTGGGCGGATGACGCCGGGGATGATGGAACGGATTGCCGGCGTGGCAGCCAGGGCCCGCTCGAGGATTTCGCGGACGCCTTCGATGATGCTGTGCTCGACTTTGAGGCGGTCTTTGGAGGTGCGCAGGCGCATACAGGCCGGCTAATGCGCGCCGCGTTCGGGCGGCATAAAGCGTTTGATGAAGTTGGTATCGAAGCGGCCGGCCTGGAAATCCGGATCGGCCAGGATGCGCTGGTGGAGCGGAATAGAAGTATGGATGCCTTCCACCACGAACATTTCGAGGGCGCGCTGCATGCGGTGGATGGCCTCGGCGCGGTCGCCGCCATAGGCGATCAGCTTGGCCACCAGCGAATCGTAATAAGGCGTGATGACACAGTCGGTGTGGGCCATGGTGTCCACCCGCACGCCGATTCCTCCGGGCGCGTGGAAGCCGGTGATACGGCCGGGGGATGGGGCGAACGTCACCGGATTTTCGGCATTGATGCGGCACTCGATGGCGTGGCCGCGCAACTGAACCGGCAAGGCGATCACCTGGTCGAGCGGCTCCCCTGCCGCGATCCGAATCTGGCTCTTCACCAGGTCGATGCCGGTGACGAATTCGGTGACAGGGTGTTCCACCTGGATGCGCGCGTTGACTTCCATGAAGTACAACTGGCCGCCTTCATCCATCAGGAACTCGACCGTACCGGCATTAGTATATCCCGCCCCAGCCAGCGCTTCCTTCAGTTTGGCTGCCGTGGAAGCGCGCAGTTCGGGGCGCATGACCGGTGAGGGGGATTCTTCGAGCAGTTTCTGATGGCGCCGCTGGATGCTGCATTCGCGCTCGCCCAGGATTTCCACGCGGCCGCGCTCGTCGGCCAGCACCTGAAACTCAATGTGGCGCGGCGCTCGAACGTACTTCTCCAGGTAGACGTCGGAGCAGCCGAATGCCGCGCCGGCTTCCTGCTGCGCGGAATTGAACAGCGGCTCGAGTTCGGAGGCTTCGTTGACGATGCGCATGCCGCGTCCACCTCCGCCGGCGGAGGCTTTCAGGATCACGGGGAAACCGATCTCGGCGGCCAGGGCCACGGCTTCTTCCGGGGTGTTCAGGATGCCGGGCGAGCCGGGCAGGATGGGCACGCCGGCATCGCGCATAAAGGCGCGCGCGCGTTCTTTGACGCCCATCAGGCGGATCACGTCCGGACGCGGACCGATGAACTTCAGTCCGGAGACTTCGCACACTTCGGCGAAGCCGGCGTTCTCGCTGAGAAAACCGTAACCGGGGTGGATGGCTTCGGCGCCGGTGATCTCGGCGGCGCTGACGATCGAAGGGATATCCAGATAACTCCGGGAACTCTTCGCGGGACCGATGCAGACGGCCTCGTCGGCGAAGCGCACGTGCAGGCTGTGGCGGTCGGGTTCGGAATAGACCGCCACGGTGCGGATGCCCAGCTCCTTACAGGCGCAGACGATGCGCAGAGCAATTTCACCGCGGTTGGCTATGAGGATTTTCTTAATTGGCCCGGATGGCAAACAGCGCCTCCCCGTACTCGACGGGCTGGCCGTTCATCACCAGCTTGCTCTCGATGATGCCGGAGATCTCGGCCTCGATCTCGTTCATCAGCTTCATGGACTCGATGATGCACAAAACCTTGCCGGGCTGGACGCGTTCGCCGACGCGCACGAAGGGCGGGGAGCCGGGAGCGGAGCATTCGTAGAAGGTGCCCACGATGGGAGAGCGGACCAGTTGCAGGCCAGGATCGGCGCCGGGGGCGGCCGCCGGCTCTTTGGCAGGTGCGGGATGAGCGGCGGGCGCCGCTTCCGCGCTGAGCGGCGCGGCAACGGGAGCGGCGGGCTGGGCCAATACAATCTCGCGCTGGCTGGCGGCGCGGCGAATACGCACCCGGCTGTCACCGTGCTGGACTTCGAGCTCGTCAATACCGGTTTCGGTGGCGAGGTTAATCAACTCGCGGATCTCGTCTACGGTCATGGCAACCCATTAGCTTAGCAGAGAGAGGGCGGGGACTTCGGGGCATCGCGTTGAAGCGAAAACCGCTCCCTGACGGTCGCGGCTCCGCACCAGTCTTATTACTGCTGTACTGAGCCGCGACCGTCAGGGAGCGGGATGGGAAGGCGGTTCACATCGCGCTGGCGGGCGCCAGGCGATAGTCGCCGTGGCCGGTCCGGTCGATGAAGGTGAAATACCCGGCATGACCCATGCCCTCGACGTTCCGGTATTTCCAATCTTCAAATGGGAGCGAACCAATTCCTCCCGTGAGGTGGGATTCGATTTCATCCGGCGGTCCATAGACGATGTACATGTGTCCCCGATCGGTTTGCCAGCCGGGTTTGGATGCCATGGCCCAATGCTTATTGGCGAACGCGATGCGGCGGTAATGTTCTTCCTTGAATACGTTTTCGGACGCGCCCGGCGTTGGATTGCGCCGCTCCCAAAACTGCTCGATGAACTTCTTGCGTTCTTCATCGGTGGTGAGTTTCAGGAAAGCGGCGCGCTCCTCGTCGGCGATGATGTAGACCACATCCTGGTTCAACCACCCCAGGTAGGTTGTGGCTTCGCGTTCCGGCGGTGCGAGCGCAGCTTGCCAGGCCACCACGGCGGCCGCGGCGGTCAGCATGAGGATCAGGGCGCCGAACAACGGCGTCCATGCGCCGCTGGGGCTCTTGGGATACAGCAAACGACGTACACGTTTCATCAAACTACCTCCTGTTGCGGCCACGGCGGTGCGGCGGCCGGGACCATTGTTTTCCTGCCAACGATTTTGTTCCAAGGTTACGAGCGTCGCGGCATAGGCGGGCGCGTCTCCGCGCATTGCGACCACCACATCGTCACAACAGTTTTCGCGTTCGGCGCGAATCACGCTGGAGATCCACCAGACCGCGGGGTGATAGAACAAGAGACCTTCGACGCACCGCTGCAAGATATTCGCCAGATAGTCGCAGCGGCGGATGTGCGCCAGTTCATGCAGCAGAATCGCTTCGATCTGCTCCACTGGCAGCCCGGCCAGCAGACCGACGGGCATCAGAATCAATGGACGGAAATGGCCGAGAACCATGGGCACTTCCGCCACGCTGGACTCCAGCAGCAGGACCGGGTGCGATACGCGCAACTGGGCGCGCAAGCGGACGAGTTCGGTTTGCCAGCGCTCCGGCGCACAGCATACGCCGCGGCGGCGCAGCCGGCGGACCGGTATCCAGCCGGCCAGCTGCCGCAGGCCGATCATCCACACACCCACGATCCAGAATGACGCCAGCCACGGTGCCGCGGCGGCCAGCCACGAACTTGACGGGCTCAGGGCGTTCAGACTGGTGCCGAAATTCAGCGTGGGGAAAGCATGCGGGCGCGGTATGCCGGGCCGGTAAGCGGTTTGCGGCAGAACGTTAAGCAGGGTGAGAGCGAATCCGCCCAGCATGATGGCCATGGCGGCGCACCCCGCAGCGTAGCGGATGCGCGGCGAACGCGTCGCCCACAAGACCATGGCGAACAGCGCGGATACGATGGCCCCTTCCCACAATGAGTGCAGCAGAGTCCAGCCCAGCGCACCGGCGAGCGGCGTCTGGAACCAGCTTTCGAGAAGGCTCATGGATTCTCCTTCCGGTAACGATCCAGGAGCTTGCGCATGGCTGCGAGCTCCTGTTTGGAAGCTTTGCGTGCCGAGAGCGCCCCGATGAGGAGGGCTTCGGCCGAGCCGCTGAAGGCGCGTTCCAGCAAGTGCCCGGCGAGCTGCTGCTGGGTCCACTCGCGCGGCCGGGCAGCTTCGTAGATGTGCGCGCGCTGGGCCGCGTTCCGGCGCACGAGTCCCTTTTCGGCCATGATCTGCATGAACTTCAGCACGGTGCTATATTGCGCGGGCCGCCGCCGGTTGATCGCGGTATAGACATCGCGCACGGTGCCGGGTCCGATGCTCCACAGGACGGTCAGGATTTCAAGCTCGGCGTCGGTGGGCCGGGGCGGCTCTGCTGCCATATACGAAGACTTTACTAGTAAGTTCTTCGTATGTCAAGCGCTTTTTTTAAGGGCGCCGTTGCGGCACGCAAGGCGTTGAGTTGAGGGCCTTTTTTTTACGGATTGGGCACTACCGGTACGGTTGAAGTGACCGGGACGTACCGGGAGTAATTTGCCCGGACCGGCCTTGTGGGTAAGCGGCGGAGCCAAGTGCGTTTTCCCGGCACTCATCCGGCAAACATGTCCATCTGATTGACACTCCCATGTCACCTCAGGGAGCATTGTCGACAACGAAGTGCTTGCGGCAGAATCGATCTTTTTTTGAAGAGACGCCGGCGCACTCCTCGCTCGATTGGCACCATGCGCCTACAACGCAATACGTGATTACTCTGTCGGGCGGGTTGGAGTTTGTGACGCGCGGAGGGGAGAGTTTCATCATCCATCCGGGCGAGATTCTGGTGGCTGCCGACACCACCGGTTCCGGCCACAAATGGCGGCTTATTGATGACCAGCCCTGGAGGAGGCTTTACGTGGCGTGCAAAGAAGGCAGCAAGGTCAACTCCCGCCCCGATTGGTACGCGCTGTTGCAGACGTCATGAATCCAGAAGATACCAGTGCCTGCGAACAAACTCTGGGGAGCGCAGACGCAACGCTTCGCTTGAGCATTTCAGCATTGGTACGGATCTCATCCCGCGGGAAATGATCGCGGCGTACGCGAATCATAAGGTGGCCGGATCGATGAGAACCATCACGCGTTGATCGTTAGCGCGTGTGACGAAATCAATAGGAATCCGGCGCGGTAGCCAGCCTCTTGCATCAGAAAGCGAAGGCCGGTACCGAGATAACGAATCGAGTGAACTTCTCCGCTCTTATATCGTAAAATCACGTTTGTATAGTTTGACCCGGGAGGAGTTGTGACGCCCGAAGCCAGGACGATCGCAGGAATTACGCGGATTGTTCGTACCGGGCAGCCTGGGGAAAGTGCCACTTCATCTCCGGGAACTATGTAAGGGCGGCGGAACAGTTTGAGCAGCTCATCGCCCACGGCCTCGGAACTGGCTTTACAAAGGACGTAGAAGCCCACATGCGATCCCGGTTGTACCAGAATGCCGCTGCATGCTATGCAGAGGGCGGCGACGGTGAAAAGGCTGTCAGATTGTTGGAAATGTGCGTCGAGGAATCTCCAGCGACGCGGGGAGTTCGGCTCAAGTTAGTCAAACTGTACCTTTCGTCGCCCTTGGACGTCGCCCCCGAAAAGGTATTGAAATGCCTTCGCGAGGAAGAAAGGATCGACCCTTCTTTCGGGGAGGACCCGCGGGGCTCCATTGCGCTGATGCTGGGCGAAATGGCAGGAAACGACCTTCGTGCCACACTGCGAAAGGTTGCGGAGTCAAACCCCGCGGATCTGCGGTTCATGACCGCCGTTGTCGCAAGGCATTGGACCCCATTCCGGTCCCTGGACGAAAAGAGCCAAAAGGAATGGGTTGGCGCGATTCGCACGCTCTGGGTCGATCCGCTGGGCGCTCTCGTGCGGCGGAGGGTAGCTGGCACGTTCGCCGATATTGTCGAAGATCAGTTAAGGCGACTCCTTGATCGCTTCCGGCTGGAAAAAGCTAACGTGGTCCTGCAGAAAATATCGCCGGGTTCCAAGGAGGACAAGTTTCTGAAATACCTGGAAAAAGGATCGCATCTCACCCTCGGCGAAATGATCTCTGAGATCAATGGCACCCGATACCCGGACTTGAAAGCGTGGCTCCAACTCAACGCGCACCGCCTCTGGCGGGACTGGGACACAAAACGCGCTTGGAGGCTCAATGATCTCCGTCGCCCGTCCAGCCATGGCGGTTCCGAACTCTCGGAGCACGATGCCATCGAACTCTATGAGTTGAGCGCCTGGTTCCTCAGCCGGCTCTATGCTGACTGAATTCCAAAGTCAGAGATCTTCAGGGCGAAGCCCCGTGTCCTTCGGGATTCTGGATCGCGCAGCCGGGCCAACCTCTTCGCTGTCGTGAAAGCAGAATGTGAACTTGGACCACCCCGCACGTCTCAGTTTTCGATGCGACCCAACCTGCTTCTCTAGCGTCCAGCCGATTCGCAACAAAGCTGCGTAGACTCTCTTGGCCTTGGTCGCCGGCCACCTGCTCAAGCCGCAAAGAGGACACGCAGCGGTGCGGGGACTTCCTCGCCGCTCTCGATCATGTCTGTCAGCACCTGAAGAGCGATCGACTTCACCTTTCGCACGGCTTCTTCTTCGCTGGCGCCATAGGCCATCACGCCCGGGAGGTCCGGCACAGAAGCCAGAATACGACCATCCTCCTCCCGTTCGACTTCGACACGGATTGGATCGATCTCCACCATCGTCATTTCTATTGTAGCTGAAACGCACTCCTACAACCCTGCGCGCCGCCACATCTCATCCACCCGGCGCTTCACCTCATCAGACATGCGGATCACACCGGGCCAAGGCCTGATAAATCCCTCCTCGGGCCACTTACGCGTAGCGTCCACGCCCATCTTAGAGCCGTAATTCGGCAGACGGCTGGAATGGTCCAGTGAGTCTATTGGGCCCATTGTAAATTGTATGTCGCGCTGCGGGTCGATGTTATTCAGCGCCTTCCAGGTTACTTCGCGCACGTCCTGCACGTTAACATCTTCATCCACCACCACGATGCACTTACTGAACATCGCCTGCCCCAGGCCCCAGATGGCCGACATCACCTTGCGCGCGTGACCCGGATAGGACTTGCGAATCGCCACCAGGATCAAGTTATGAAAGATACCTTCGGCCGGCATACAAATGTCGCGCACTTCAGGTAATTGCAGGCGCATCAGCGGCAGGAAGATGCGCTCGATGGCTTTACCCATGTAAAAATCCTCCATGGGCGGCGGCCCCACGATGGTGGTGGCGTAAATCGGATCGTTACGCTGGGTAAGGCAGGTGAGGTGGAAGACGGGATACTCATCGGCCAGCGAATAGAATCCGGTGTGATCGCCGAAGGGCCCTTCGGTGCGCAGTTCGCCTAACTCCACGTATCCTTCGAGCACGATCTCGGCCTGCGCGGGCACTTCCAGATCGCAAGTCTGGCACCTCACCATCTCCACCGGACTGCCGCGCAGGAAGCCGGCGATCATCATTTCGTCCAGATCCGGCGGCAGCGGCAGGATCGCGGAAAACATGGTGGCGGGGTCCGCGCCGATCGCGACGGCGACGTCCATGCGTCTCGCTCCGGCAGCGCCCATACGGCGATAATGCTCGGCGCCCTGCTTGTGCGTCTGCCAGTGCATGCCGGCGGTGCGCTGGTCGTAGATCTGCATGCGGTACATGCCGCAATTGCGCTTGCCGGAATCGGGATTGCGCGAGAAGACCAGCGGTAGCGTAATGAAGCGGCCGCCATCCTCTGGCCAGCACTGCAGCACCGGGTAATCGAGCAGCGAAAAACCTGTCGTGCGAACCACCTCCTGGCAGGGCCCTTTCGACACGGTCTTGGGAAAGAACGATCCCATTTCGGCCAGCTTGGGCAGCATCTTCAACTTGCCGATCAGGCCTTCGGGCATGCGCATATCCAGGTACTCTGAGATGCGCTGAGCCACGGTCTCGACCGAGTCCACTTCGAGCGCGATTTGCATTTTGCGCATGCTGGCGTAGCTGTTGATCAGCACCGGAATGCGATAACCCTTAGGCTTCTCGAACAGCAGCGCGGGGCCGCCGGCCTTCGCCGCGCGATCGGCGAATTCGGTGATTTCCAGGATAGGGTCCACTTCGAACGGAATGCGCTTGAGCTCCTGGTTCTTCTCCAGCGCGGCGATGAATTCACGCAGATCGGCGTAGGCCATGGGTTCTCACTTTCTACTATGATTGAAGTTCACTCGCAAAATCCATAAAGGAGTAATCATGTTTAATCGAGTGGCATTCGTCACGGGGGCCAGCCGGGGGATCGGCCGGGAGATCGCCCTGACTTTATGCCGCGCCGGTTTCGATATCGCGGTGGCCTCGCCGGAGATCGAAAAAAACGAAGAAGTGGCGGAAAAAATACGAGCTTGCAGCGGGCAGGCGCTGACCGTGAATCTGGACCTGTTATCGTACGATTCGATTCGGGACGGCTTCGGCAAAGCCATGCAAAAATTCGGGCGCATCGACGTGTTGGTGAACAACGCGGGAGTGACGCGCGATGGGTTGGCGGTGCGCATGAAGCGCGAGGATTGGGACCGCGTACTGCAGATCAATTTGCACGGCGCGTTTTTCGCGATCCAGCAGGTGTTACCCACTATGATGAAGCAGCGCTATGGGCGCATCGTGAACATTGCTTCGGTGGTGGGCGAAGCGGGCAACGCGGGCCAGGCGAATTATGTGGCCTCGAAGGCGGGAATCATCGGCCTGACCAAGGCGATTGCACAGGAGATGGCGGCGCGGGAGATCACCGTGAACGCCGTGGCACCGGGATTCATTGACACGGATATGACGGCGGTGCTGACGGACGAGCTGAAAGAGAAGCTGCTGGCGCAGGTGCCATTGCGGCGGCTGGGCCGGCCCGAGGAGATCGCGGCCGCTGTGCGTTTTCTGGTCAGCGACGAGGCGGGATACATCACGGGGCACGTGCTGAATGTCAACGGCGGCATGTACATGTAGGCTCGCTTCGCTCGCCGTGGCTGGTGGTTAGTGGCTGGTGGCTGGTGGTTTAGTTTCCGATGTAGATTCGCCCGATGGTTCACTTCGTGCTCGATTATGGCGCGTCGGCGCGACTGGTGCGGCCGTTACGTGAACCCGCTAAGTTATCGCGGCCGTCTGCAACTCCGTGACGTAACCTGATTAGCGGCTGGGCCGGCCTGAGGAAATCGCAGCGGCTGTGCGTTTTCTGGTCAGCGACGAGGCGGGGTATATCACGGGGCACGTGCTGAATGTCAACGGCGGCATGTACATGTAGGCTCGCTTCGCTCGCCGTGGCTGGTGGTTAGTGGCTGGTGGCTGGTGGTTTAGTTTCCGATGTAGATTCGCCCGATGGTTCACTTCGTGCTCGATTATGGCGCGTCGGCGCGACTGGTGCGGCCGTTACGTGAACCCGCTAAGTTATCGCGGCCGTCTGCAACTCCGTGCCGTAACCTGATTAGCGGCTGGGCCGGCCCAAAACATTTTCGGCGAACTTGTAGCGCTCCGTCGCTGTGAGGTGGCGATGACGCGCATGGTGCGGCCGGACATGCCCTCCCGGTAAGAACGAAAAGATTCGATGTTGTGAATCTCCAAGCATCACGCTCCTATGGGACTGGCGACGGCTTCCAGCGGTTCCTCCGCCGGGCGTCGCGGGCCGGGCAATAGGGTTCCAGACAGGTGCAGCGGGTCCACTGCCGAAACATCGGGCAGTTCGCCGGATTCGCCGGCGCGGCGTACGGCGCGCAGCAAATCGAGGGCTTCGGGCAGCGCGAACTGCTCGCCCAAGAACGCTTCGGCGAAGCGGCCGCCGCGGATTTCACCGCGCGCTTCCATGCGGCGCAGTTCCACCAGCAGATCGCGCCAGGCGGGTGCCAGCGTCTCACGCTTGGCCAGATCGCGGAAGACCACGCCCCAGCGCTGCAGTAACTGGCGCGCGAAAGACGCCGGGGAGATTTCGCCGGGCGGCGCGGCGGTGCGGCGGAGCAGCGCCCAACGTCCAGCGGCGTGACGGGGGCGAGCCAGGCGGCCGCGTCCTTCGCCGCGGCGGCGTTTGGGGTCCACCAGTGCGCGCAGATTTTCAAAGCCATCCGCGGTGACCAGGCCGGCGGCGACCAATTCCCAAAGCCCGTCTTCCACTTCGCTGGCCAGGCGGCCAGTGGCGCGCGTGAGTTCCGGAAAGAACGACGCACCATGCTGCTGGAGAGCCGCCAGAACTTCGCGGGCGGGGTGCGAAAGCGCGCTGTCGGGAGCCGGCTGCGGGCCGGCCAGCAGCCACTCGGCGTCTTCCCGCAAGAACAGCGTCAGCGGCGCGACACGGGAGGGGCGCACGCGATGCGTCCGCTCATCGTCGTCATGTTCGAACGCTGGGTGCGGCGAGAGACGGCCCCACATCACTTCGCCCGAAAGGCAAAGCTGGTCCAGAAATTCAGGGTTGTACTGTGCCACGCGTCGGGGCAGGACTTCGGACTCCCAGGCCGCGGCGGAAATTTCGTATCCCTGCAGTTGCTTTATGACCTGCAGCACGCCATCCGGGCCATGAAGTTGCGTGCCGGGCGCGATGTGCTGCCAGCGGTGCAGGAATCGCACGAAATCGCCGGTGGTAACTGGCTCGATCTCGCGCCGCAGACGGCCGATGGTGAGCCGATGGATGCGCGCCAGCAGGCGGCGATGGCACCACTCGGGTTCGTCGGTAGTTGCGCCGGGAGTGAAGCGGCCGCGCAGGATCTGGCCTTCGGCCTCAAGTTGGGCGAGCGCGGAATCGACCAGCGCGCGCGCCAATGCCAGGCTGGTGGCGAGTTCGGTTGCGCGATACGGTCCACCGGATTCAAACCAGCCGCGCAGGATCTCGGCGGCGCAGGCTTCTTCGGTTTCGGGGCGGCTGCCGGCGAAAGCGATCGGCGGCGTGAGGATGGCGTCGGGATGGACGGCGCGCACGACAGGAATGCGTTCGGCGGGCGTCCAAAAAACCGCTCCCTCACGGTCGCGGCTCGGAATTGGATCGTGGACTGTGAGTGTGGCTGCACGGCCCGCTTCTATCAGCGGCGCGAAAAACGGCTCCCACTCGGGCACCGGAGGAACGGTGACCAGCGTCAACAGCGCTTCGTGCAACTCGTCGGGGTCGCGCACCACGGGCCAAGCCTCCGCGGCCACCTGCACGATGGCGTCCGGATCGAGCGCGCCGGCGCCTTCTACGAAATCCGTGCGCACGGTGCGGCGCAACTGCACGGCGCGGGCGCGGCGTTCCTCGAGCGGCGCATCGTCCAGAAACGCGTAGGGGTTGGCGTTGAGGATCTCGTGCGAAAACGGCGTGGCTTCGGGCGTATCTACGGCGGATGTGCGCACGGCGCCGGTGCGGATGCCTTCGAGCACGGCGATCAGACCGTTCAGATCCATGGCTTCGTCGAGGCAGTTGCGAATCGTCTCGCGCACCAGCGGATGGTCGGGGATACGCGGCGGTCCCGTGAGGTTTTCCGCACAGGCCGCCTGGTCCGGGAAAGTGGCCGCCAGCAGGTCGTCGGCGCGCATGCGCTGGATGGGCGCGGGCACGCGGGAGCCGTGCGCAAATCGCAAGATGGCCAGCGCGCGCGAAGCATTCCAACGCCAGCGCGCGGTGAACATGGGAGCGGCCAGCAGCGCTTGCGTGAGTACATCTTCGACCGTTTCGGGCCGCAGGAATTCGAAGACGATATCCAGCGGAAACGAGTGCTGCTCGCCGAGCGACAGCACGATGCCGTTGTCGGTGGCGGCGGCTTGCAGCTCGAAATTGAATGTGCGGCAGAAGCGCTTGCGCAGGGCCAATCCCCAGGCGCGATTGATTCGCGCGCCGAAGGGAGCGTGCAGCACGAATTGCATGCCACCGCCTTCGTCGAAAAAACGCTCGGCAACCACGTGCGCGGAAGCGGGCAGCACGCCCAGAGCACGCGCCCCCGATTGCACGTAGGCGATGGACTGTTCCGCGCCGAGCCGATCCAGGCCGGCCTCGCGCAGCAGCCATTCGGGCTCCGGCGCGGCGAGAATATCCGCGCGCAACCGCGAGACTTCGGCGGACAATTCGGCGGTGCGTCCGGGCGCTTCGCCATTCCAGAATGGAATCGAGGGCGCCGCGCCGTGCGCGTCTTCCACGCGGACGCGGCCGTTTTCGACGCGCCGGATGCGCCAGGAGGTGTTGCCCAACAGGAAAACGTCGCCGGACATGCTCTCGACGGCGAAGTCCTCATCCACTGTTCCAACGGTGACGCCCTCGGGTTCGGCGACCACCAGGTAATTCGCATTATCGGGAATGGCGCCGCCCGAGGTAATCGCTGCCAGGCGCGCGCCGCGGCGGCCGCGCAAGCGATGATTCACCTGGTCGCGATGGAGATAGGCGCCGGCATGTCCGCGTGCCGTGACGATGCCGTCGCTCAACATGGCGACGATGTCGTCGAAATCGCGGCGGTCGAGCGCGCGATAAGAATATGTTGCGCGCGCCAGGGCAAACAGGACGTCCTCGCTCCATTCGTCGGTAGCGCAGGCGGCCACGATCTGCTGGGCGAGGATATCGAGCGGCGCGTGCGGAATCTCGGTGCGGTCGAGCGCGCCGGAACGAATGGCGCGCACCAGCGCGGCGCATTCGATCAACTCGTCGCGCGTGGTGGCAAACAGGCGGCCGTGGGGACGCGCGCCCACCCAGTGCCCAGAGCGACCGATGCGCTGCAACGCCACCGCAATAGAACGCGGCGTGCCGATCTGGCAGACCAGGTCGACGGTGCCGATATCGATGCCCAATTCGAGCGAGGCGGTGGCCACCACTGCGCGCAACTCACCACCCTTGAGACGAGCTTCCGCTTCCAGGCGCAAACGCCGCGACAGGCTGCCATGGTGGGGCAGCACGGCCTGCTCACCGAGCCGCTCCTGAAGGTGATGCGCCACGCGCTCGGAAAGGCGGCGGGTGTTGACGAAGACTAGCGTGGTGCGGTGCGCGCGGATCAGATCGGCGACGCGATCGTAAATCTCGGCCCACATCTCGTTGCTGGCGACGGGGCCCAGTTCGTCGCGTGGAACTTCGACCGCCAGTTCCATATCGCGGCGATGACCTACGTTCACGACATGCGCGGTTTCACTCAGAAAAAGCGCGACTTCTTCGATGGGCTTCACGGTGGCGGAAAGGCCAATGCGCTGCGGCTTGGCGCCGCCCGAAGCCGTGACCAACGCATCCAGACGGGCCAGGGTCAGTGCGAGATGCGAGCCCCGCTTATCGTCGGCCACTGCGTGAATTTCATCCACGATGATGGTGCGGGTGGTGCGCAGCATGTCGCGCGGCTTCTCGGCGGTGATCAGGATAAACAGCGACTCTGGCGTGGTGACCAGCACATGCGGGCGATCCCTGCCCATCTGCTGGCGTTCCCACGCGGGCGTGTCGCCGGTACGGACGGCGGCGCGAATGGGCGCGAGCGCGATGCCCTGCGCGGCCGCGGCGGCGGCGATTTCCGCGAGTGGCACTTCCAGGTTGACGTGGATATCGTTGCTCAGCGCCTTCAGCGGCGAGACGTAGACGACTTCAGTTTGATTGGGCAGCGGGCCGAGGCGGGCGGCGCGCACCAGCCGGCCGAGGCAGAGAAGGAACGCCGCGAGAGTTTTACCCGAGCCCGTGGGCGCGGAGATCAGGATATCGTGGCCCGCGCGGATTTCGGGCCAACCGAGGATTTGCGGTTCGGTGGCGGCGGCGAAGCGCTGGAGGAACCAGTCGCGCACCAGGGGGTCGAAATCGGCGAGGGGGGACACTTGCTTTTATTTTAGCGGTTGGAGGGCGGTCAAAGCTGTTGCCAGGCCGGGTGGCGACAGTGACGGCTCGCCGATCCTGGAACTTGCATATCGCATCGGCCTGCTGTAGTTTGGATTTTGTGAACACGGATCTCCCTCATCGCCTTGAGGCAGTGGTTTGGGTAGACGGATCACCTCGCAGCCGGATTTTCGCTGGATGAGCTTCTGGAAACCGTGCGTTCTTTGGAACGAGCCCAAGCTCAACGTTTTATCCAACTCGCCGGGGACCAGATGAAGGAATGCGCATCTTCCTTGACGAATGCGTGAATCCGAGACTTCGCTTGGCGTTTCCCGGAGACGAAGTAAGGACTGTCGCTGAAACGGGCGACTGATAGAGGCAGCGGTTCCGCATTTCGACGTCTTCGTCACCTTGGATCAGAATCTGCGCTTTCAGAATCCGACCGGTCAGTAAGCCGGTTCAACGATCTCGCCATGTACTGGCCCAGTTTGCCGAACTTCGAGACGGCGGTTTGTTGGCGGACCGACGAAGGGAAACGCGTCGAGTTTCGCCAAGCGAAGCAGGCGGCCGCTGCAGGCCACGGGCATGCCCCACGCCTTACGCGTCCACGTGCGTGCTGAAGAAGCGATCGAGCGCCACCTTATTGTGCGCCGCGAGGCTGGCGGAAAGTTGCCGCATTTCCTCCGCCGGCAGCGGCTGGAAAGCCTTGGCCAGCGCCACATTCTGATCGATGAACTCGAACTTCGGCATGCCTGCCACCGCCAGCGTCACCCCGGGCAGCGAGAGCGGATAGTAGAGCAGCTTGGCGGGCGGCGCCTGCCCCACCAGGGCTTCCTGTGCGAAAACTTTCATGGCGATCACGCCCATCTTTTTGCTGCGCGCCACCGGCAACGCCACGTCTTCAAAGCTGGTCTTCAGATCCGGATTCGGCACCATGCCGCCCTTGCCGTTACGCATGCCCGCGCGCGCGGCGTTCAGCGCCATTTGGGTGCAGTCGAAATCGTGCCGTTCAAGCGCCATCTTCAGCACCACCGGGTCCGTGTGGCTGGTCACCCCGATGAAGCGCGTCACTTTCTGATCGCGCAACTTCAGCAGGACATTCAGCACGCCGTCTGGCGCTTCCACCGCGGCCAAGTCCCGCTCGTCCGTCAGGCTATGCACGTGGATCAGGTCCAGGTGGTCCGTCTGCATACGCTTCAGGCCGCCTTCCACAATGCGCTGCGCCTCGTCGCCCTTGCGCGCCTCGATCTTAGTGGCCAGGAAGATGCCCTTTCGCCGGGTCTGCATGACCTTGCCGATGCGTGTCTCGCTGAGCCCGTTGCCGTAGCTGTAGGCTGTATCCATGTAAGTGATGCCCAGGTCGAAAGCGCGGTTCAACGCCTCCAGGGCCTTGTCCTCGTCCTGATACATCAGGAACCGGCTGCCTCCACCCATGGCGAGGATAGAGACACGCGCGCCGGTGCGTCCGAGAATGCGGGTGGGTATGGCATCGGCCGCGGAAATAGCTGCGGCAGTAGTGATGGCCGCGGTACCCAGAAAGTCACGGCGAGAAATCTTCATAGGCCCAGCATAGCTCAGTGCGATGGGGCCGGCGCCGGCGCAACGCGGGTCGATTCCCAAGCGGCCAGTTGCCATCGCCCATCTTGCTTCACGTAGGCCTCGAGGTAAAGAAGCTCCACGTTCAGTTCCTCGCCTCTCGACCTGACCTTACCGGAAGCGCGGCCCGTAACCAGCATAGTGCCTCCGTAGACCTTCGCCTGCTGGCTCTCGGAGGCAAACGAATGGTAAACCAGTTCACCGGTGCGGAGCGATGCCAGAAACTCGGCCTTACTCTGGCGCCAACCGCTGGCGTGGGTGTAAACCAGATCGTCGGCTAGCAACCGCTCGAGAGCGGGCAGGTCGGCCGCGGTCATGGCTTGGAAACGGTGCGCATCCAGGTCGTGGACTTCCAGTTCTACGCTGCGCGGGACTTGCGCGGTCACTTGAACCGGAACAAACACGGCTGCAAGTATCATCGCGATGATGAAGAGAATAGGTTGCTTCATTCGAGTGACTTTCTTTGAGTCAATGGTAGCGCTGGAACGCCGCGAATTATCGCAAATTATAATGATGTTGTGAAAAATCGATGGCTTGGTTTGGTACTCACGGCGTTCACTGCTATCCTGGCACCCCGAGCAGGACACGGCCCCACCCTCGCGGCAGACGACGGCGCAGCAGGATCATCAACAAATGATGGACCAGTTGCATATCACCAAGCTACGTCCCGGAGCGGACGGCAATCACCCGGACGCGCCGAATGCGGCCAACTACGACGAGGCCAAAGCTAACTTTTCTGGCACTCAGACGTCTGTATAATAAGAAGTCTGATTATGCCCAAAACCGACGCTCTCCAGGGATCCCTCGATCTGCTGGTCCTGAAGATTCTCTCCCGCCGGCCGCGCCTCCACGGTTACGCCATCATGACCGCCATCAAGGACTGGTCGGGCGACGTGCTGCGCGCCGAGGAAGGCTCGCTGTATCCGGCGCTGCACCGCATGGAGGAAGCCGGCTGGATTCGCGCCGAGTGGATTATTAAGGATACCGGCCGCCGGGCGCGCATCTACGATTTGACCGCCGCCGGCAAGAAGCAGCTGGCCGCCGAAGAGTCCCGTTGGCAGGCCGTGACTTCCGCCGTTAACAGGGTCTTGAGGACGGCTTGATATGTCCATCTGGTCGCGAGTGGTGAACGTAATTCGCAGCGGCAGCTTGAACCGCCAGATTGACGAGGAGTTCGAATCGCATATCGCCGCCGCGATTGAAGATGGCCGCGATCCCGCCGAAGCGCGCACGGCGTTCGGTTCCACGATCCAACGGCGCGACGAAAGCCGCGATATCCGGCTGGTGCCCTGGCTCGAATCATTGCGTGCCGATGCCGTTTTCGGCTGGCGTCAGCTCACGCACAACAAAGTCACGTCCGGCGCGGCTGTCCTGTCGTTGGCGCTCGGTATGGGCGCCTGCCTGTCGGCATTCCGGCTCGTCGACGCCGTGCTCCTGCGGCCCCTGCCCGTGGCCAAACCCGATCGCCTGTACGGCCTCTTCCGCCAGAGCTTCGACTTCGATGGCAAGCGCCGCGTCGACGATAGCTACGAGTATCCGGTATTCCGCGAAATGCGCGCTGCCGTGAAGGGTCAGGCCGAACTGATCGCCGTGTCTTACGCCAGCCGTGGCGACATAACCTACGGCGCGAACCAGGAAACGGAGAACGCCTGGGGGCAAAACGTCTCCGGCTGGATGTTTTCCGCCTTCGGGTTGCGGCCCGTGGCGGGCCGGCTGCTCACCGCGAACGACGATGTCACGCCGGGTGCACATCCATATGCGGTTCTGTCTTACGACTATTGGCGGCGGCGTTTCGGAAAGGATCCGCAAGTGATTGGACGCACTCTCCGCGGCGATGAGGGCATTTTCGAAATTGTCGGTGTGGGCCCCGAAGGCTTCACCGGCACCGAACCCGGCATCATGACCGACATCTTCATCCCCATGGCGATGCATGCCGGCGTGACCCATGCGGACTGGAGCTGGTTCCGCGTTCTGGTACGCCTGAACGATGGTGTTAGGCCGGAGCCCGTGCTTGAAAAATTGCGCGCCACGTTTCGCGCGGTCAACCGGGAGCGGGCCAAGGCGTTCACGGCCATGCCCCAGCGGTTCATTGACCGGTTCTTCCACCAGACGTTACTACTGCAGCCGGCCGCCGTGGGCGTCTCGAGCATGCAAAGCGATTACCGGAGTGCGCTGGCGGCCTTGAGTGTGCTGGTGGCGCTGGTGTTGCTCATCGCCTGCGCTAACGTTTCGAACCTGATGACGGCGCAAGCAACCGCGCGGGCGCGCGAGATGGCCCTGCGCGTCTCTATCGGCGCAGGCCGGTGGCGGCTGGTGCAACTGGTCCTCGTAGAGGGCGTCATCCTCGGACTGGTGGCTGCCGCGACGGGCGGATTGTTTGCATGGTGGTCGGCCCCCTTGGTGGTCGGCCGGATTAATCCACCGGACAACCCGGCGCGCCTGGCCCTGGCGCCGGATGGGCGGCTGGCGGCATTCGGTTTGTTGCTGACGCTTGGCGTCGTACTGCTGTTCGCACTGGCGCCGGCTCTACGCGTTTCGGCCGTGAAGCCGGCCAGTGCGCTAAAGGGCGGCGACGATCCGCATGCGCGGCGCCATCTGATGCACGTCCTGATCGCTGCGCAGGTGGCGTTCTGTTTTGTGGTGCTGTTTGTGGCCGGATTGTTCACCGTGACGTTCAGCCGGCTGTCTCATCAGCCGCTGGGTTTCTCCGCCGAACGCCTCATTAATGTGGAAACAGTCTCGCCGCGTATGCAGCCGATGGCGTTTTGGGACCAGGCCATGGAGCATTTGCGCGGCCTGCCGGGCGTAGAATCGGTAGCCCTCACCGCATGGCCGCTATTGAGCGGCAACGGCCAGAACGGCGTGATCTCAATCGGGGGCGCCCAGCCGGCTGCCGACTTCGCTTACTTTTTGCGCGTCTCACCTGGCTGGCTAGGCACGATGAAGATTCCCATGATCGACGGCCGCGACTTCCGCCGCACCGATCCAGTCGCGGCCATGGCGATGGCTACGGCGATAGTGAACCAGGCCTTCGCGAAACGCTACTTTGACGGCGCAGATCCGGTAGGCAAGCTGTTCGAAAAGGTGGAAGGCGACGGTACGCGCAGCCGGTATCAAGTGGTCGGCCTGGTGCGGGACGCCCGTTATCGCAATATGCGCGAGCCGATCACGCCGACGGCGTACGTCCCGATCTATGCAATCGGCGCGGATGGGGCGACGGAGCCGCGCAACTCGGCCACGTTTGTGGTGCGCACGGCCAGCGCGAACCCGCTGGCGCTCGCGTCTATGCTGCGCCGCGAAGTGCCGCGCGCGCGTCCCGAATTCCGGGTGACCAACATCCGTACGCAATCCGAATTGGTGGAAGCGCAGACGGTTCGCGAGCGGCTGCTGGCGATGCTGGCCGAGTTTTTCGCGCTGGTGGCACTCCTGCTCGCGGGCGTCGGCCTGTATGGAGTGCTCAACTACTCAGTGCTGCGGCGCCGGCGTGAAATCGGCATTCGCATGGCGATTGGCGCGCGCGCCGCGCACATCGCGCGGCTGGTCACCGCAGAGATCTTCACCATGGTTCTGGCGGGGGCTGTAGCCGGCAGCGCGCTGGGTGTGTGGATGGCGCGATATATCGAAGCGTTGCTCTACCAGGTAAAGGCCGGCGATCCGGGACAACTGGCGCTGCCCCTGCTGACGATTCTCGCCGCGGCGATGTTGGCCGCGCTGCCGGCGGTGTTCCACGCCGTGCGCATCGATCCCGCTGACATGCTGCGCACGGAATAAGGATGCTTTTGATATGTCGATCTGGTCGAGGATAGTGAACGTTCTTCGCGGCGAACGCTTGCACCGCGACATCGACGAGGAGTTCGAATCGCACATCGCCGAAGCGATTGCAGACGGCCGCGATCCCGCCGAAGCGCGCACGGCGTTTGGTTCCACGCTCCTCCGGCGCGACCAAAGCCGCGACATCCGGGTCATTTCCTGGCTCGATTCGCTGGGTGCCGATGCCATCTTCGGCTGGCGGCAGCTGATGAAGAATAAAGTCGCCTCCGCCGCGGCGGTCCTTTCGCTGGCCCTGGCCATCGGCGCGGTAACTGCTGCTTTCCGCCTCGTGGACGCGTTGCTGCTGCGGACTCTCCCTGTCGCGCATTCCGAGCGTCTCTTCTTCCTGGCCACCACCTACATCAACCGCGATGGCCTCCCGGATTATCAGGATGATTTTGACTACCCAACCTTTCAGCAATACCGCGATGCAGTCGCCGACCGTGCGGATCTGTTGGTGTTGGGTCACACCTACAGCCCGCGCCAAGAGCCGGACGCCGCGACGGGCGCGGAAGAAGCAGAGATCTACCGGCAGTACGTTTCCGGCAACGTCTTTGGAGTTTTCGGGCTGCGGCCCGCTCTCGGCCGCCTGCTCACGCCCGATGACGACCGGATTCCCGGAGCGAATGCCGTGGCAGTCCTGAGCTACGACTATTGGACGCGCCGCTTTGCCCGGGACCCGCACGTCCTTGGCAAAACCCTGCGCGTGGAAAATAACCGGATCGAGATCGTGGGCGTCGCGCCGCAGGGCTTCATTGGAACGGAGCCCGGCGCGGTAACCGACGTTTTTGTTCCAGCCATGATGAACCGGGAAGCCATCAACAGCCCCGGCTGGTCATGGTTTCGCATCTGGGCGCGCCCCAAGCCTGGGTTTTCGGCGGAGCAGGTGCGGCAGCCGTTGCAAGCGCTCCTCACGCGCGACCACGAGGAGAGCATCAAGCACTTTCAATCCGATACGCCCAGGCAGGTCGTAGACGCATTCCGCAGCGAGAGGCTTCTTCTGTTTCCAGCCGCCTCGGGCGCATCGGACGTGCGGCGCCAATACCGCGATCCATTGCTGGTGCTGGCTGTACTGGTTGCCTTGGTTCTGCTGATCGCCTGTGCCAACGTGGGTAATCTGCTCACCGCGCAAGCCGCGGCGCGCGCGCGGGAAATGGCGTTGCGCGTGGCGATCGGCGCCGGACAGTGGCGCCTGATCCAACTGGTGCTGGTGGAAAGCGCCCTGCTGGCGATGGCCGCCTCCTTGGTAGGCACATTATCCGCCAGGTGGTGGGCGCCGTGGGTGGTGTCCAGGCTTCGCGTTCCCGGAGATCCGGTGCGCCTGGTGCTGGATGCCGGCCCGCTGGAAATGGCGTTCAGCGCGGGTCTGGCGTTGACGGTCACCCTGCTTTTCGGACTCGCCCCGGCACTGCGCGCATCGGCCGTGAAACCGATGAGCGCGCTGAAAGGCGGCGGCGACCCGCGCGTGCGCAGCCGCTTCATGCACATGCTGCTCTCCGCGCAAGTGGCCTTTTGCGTCGCGGTTCTATTCGTGGCGGGGCTGTTCGTCACCACCTTCGAACGCCTCGCAAACCGGCCGCTGGGATTCTCCCACCAAAACGTCCTGGTGATGGACGCCGCAGCCCATAAAGAGCAGCCGCTGCAGGCGTGGATGCAAGTGGCGGATGGCCTGCGCGCGACGCCCGGCGTTGAGTCCGCCGCGCTGGCGGGATGGCCGCTACTGAGCGAGAACCGCTGGACACGGGCAGTGCATCTGCCCGGTCGCGCCGCGGATGCGCGCCCGCCATATTTCCTGGAAGTGTCTCCCGGCTTCTTCGCCACCATGCGCATCGGCATGGTCGACGGACGCGATTTCCGGCTCACCGACGTTCCGCCGCGGTTCAAGGATTCGGCACAGCCGTTGCCCGGAGTGGGAATTGTCAATGAGGAGTTTGCCCGCACGTATTTCGGCGCCCAAAATCCCGTGGGCCGGTCGGTCGACGTGCGCCCGGGTAACAATGTCTCCGCGCCAATGGAAATCGTCGGCTGGGTGCGCGACGCCGCTTACAGTGACCTGCGCGAACCGATTCGGCCTACGGTATATGTGCCGATGGGAGCGCGGACCGAGAACACCTTTCTGGTGCGCACCAGGGGTGATCCGCGGGCGCTGGCGCCTGTCTTGCGGCGCGAAGTCTCCCGAACTCGCACCGATATCCGCGTGCACACCATCGAGACGCAGAGCGATTTCGTGGTTTGGCACATGGTGCGCGAACGGCTACTGGCCATGCTGTCATTTTTCTTTGGCATCGCGGCGCTGGTTCTCGCGGGCATTGGACTGTACGGCGTACTGAACTATGCGGTGACCCAACGGCGGAAAGAGATCGGGATCCGCATGGCGATCGGCGCACCCGCCGCCCGCATTGCGCGGCTGGTCACCGCGGAGATCTTCACCGTAGTGCTTGTGGGCGCGTTGGCCGGCGTGGGGCTCGGCCTGGCGTTGGCGCGATTTGTGGAGGCGCTGTTCTACCAGGTGAAGCCCAGCGATCCGGGCATGCTGGCGCTGCCGGCGGCGTCGATTCTGGCGGCGGCGGTGCTGGCCGCGCTGCCAGCGGTATTTCATGCCGTGCGCATCGACCCTGTCGAGATGCTGCGCGCGGAATAAGGATGATAAATATGTCATGGTGGTCACGCATCATAAATGTTGCTCGCGGTGAGCGGCTGAACCGCGAAATCGGCGACGAGTTCGAATCGCACATCGCCGACGCGATTGCAGACGGGCGCGATCCCGCCGAAGCTCGTGCGGCGTTTGGGCCGGCGCTCTCCCGCCGCGACGAAAGTCGCGACATCCGCGTCATTCCCTGGCTCGAATCGCTGCGCGCCGATGCCATCTTTAGCTGGCGGCAGCTCATAAAGAATAAGGTCACCTCCGCCGCGGCCGTCCTGTCGCTGGCCTTGGCGGTGGGCGCCTGCACCGGCGCGTTCCGCCTGATCGATGCCTTGCTCCTCCGGCCTCTGCCCGTGGCGCATGCCGGGCAGTTGTATGCGGTGACTCGCAGTTGGATCGATTTCGACGGCAAGCCCGCCACGGTTGAAGAATGGGCATACCCGTCGTTTCGGCTCATGCGCGCGGCCGTAAAAGGTCGAGCCGAACTGATTGCGGTCTCCTACGCGCAGCGTATGGATCTGACTTACAAGTCCGATCAGGAGATGGAAAAAGCCAACCTGCAATATGTCTCCGGTTGGATGTTCGGCTCGTTCGGCCTGCGGCCCGCAGCAGGACGTCTGCTCACCGAAGGCGACGATGTGCAGCCGCGCGCGCATCCGTACGCGGTGCTTTCTTACGATTATTGGTCGCGCCGCTTCGCCCGCGATCCGCAAGTGGTGGGACGCACTTTTCGCATGGGCGACGATCTTTACCAGATCGTCGGCGTCGGCCCGCCGCCCTTTACCGGCACGGAGACCGGTACAGTGACCGACATCTTCATTCCCGCCATGATGCATCCCGGAGCCACCCGCGATGACTGGAGCTGGCATCGCACCTTGGCGCGGCTGAAGCCCGGTGCCATCGAGCCGATTCGCGCCAGGCTCGACGCCACCTCCCACGCCTTCGAACTCGAACGGTCCAAGGGTTTCAGCGGCATGCGCAAGCAAGATATCGATAAGTTCCTGGCCCAGACGGTGGTGCTGCGGCCCGCGGCCGCCGGCGCTTCGAATTTGCAGAATGACTTCCGCATGTCGCTGCTGGCGCTGGGCGTATTGGCGGCACTGGTGCTGCTCATTGCCTGTGTCAACGTCGCCAACCTGATGACCGCCCAGGCTATGGCGCGCACGCGCGAAATGGCACTGCGCGTTTCAATCGGCGCGGGCAGATGGCGGCTGGTGCAACTGGTTCTGGTGGAGGGTGGCATTCTTGCGTTCCTGGCCAGCGCGCTCGGCGGGATATTCGCGTGGTGGTCCGCGCCCTTTGTTGTCGGTATGATCAATCCGCCTGACAACCCGGTACGTTTGGCGCTGCCCGCGGATTGGCGGGTACTCGGTTTCGGCGTGATATTGACAGGGTTGGTCATGCTACTGCTCGGCCTGACACCGGCATTGCGCGCTTCGGCGGTGAAGCCGGCCGCTGCTCTGAAAGGTGGCGATCAGCCGCACTCGCGGCGCCGATTGATGCACACACTGATCGGGGCGCAAGTGGCTTTCTGCGTTTTGGTCTTGTTCGTGACAGGCCTGTTTGCCGCCACATTTCAACGCTTATCGCACCGGCCCATGGGCTTCTCATCGGAACGTCTGCTGACGCTCGATATGGTGTCGCAACGTGACGAGGCCCCGGTCGTCTGGGACCAGTTGGCTGAACACCTGCGCGGCGTGCCAGGCGTCCAGGCGGTTGCCATGGCTGGGTGGCCGCTCCTCGATGGTAATAATTCGTGGAACAATTTCATTTCCCTCAACGGCGCTCCCCCGAGTCCTGTTCTGGCCCATTTTCTGGCGGTCTCGCCCGGTTGGATAGATGCTATGAAGATTCCTCTCATCGACGGCAGAGATTTCCGCGCGGATGACACCGCGCCGGGCGCGGCCCTGGTCAACGAGACTTTCGCCAAGCAATTCTTCAACGGTGCGGATCCGGTCGGCAAGTCGTTTGTGAGAACTTTTGCGGGAAATATGGACGGCGGACGATTCCAGATCGTGGGCCTGCTGGGCGATGCGCCCTACCGCAATATCCGTGAGCCCATCTTGCCGGTCGCTTTTGTTCCGTTGCACGTCGTCGATCGAAAGGGTGGGCTAAATCCGGAAGGTCAGGCCACCTTCATCGTACGGACGGCGAGTGAGAACCCCATGGCGCTGGCGTCCATTCTGCGCCGGGAGGTGCCGCGCGTGCGGCCTGAATTCCGCGTGAGTGACATCCGGCCGCAGGCCGATTTGGTGCGGGCACAGACCGTGCGCGAACGGCTGTTGGCCACGCTGGCGCTCTTCTTCGCCGCCGTCGCGCTGTTGCTGGCGGCCATCGGTCTCTATGGCGTACTCGATTATTCGGTGCTGCAACGCCGGCGCGAAATCGGCATCCGCATGGCGATTGGTGCGCCGGCCGGTACGATCGCGCGTTTGGTCACGATGGAAATCTCCGTCATGGTGCTGATCGGAGCGGCCGCTGGAATCGCGCTGGGCATGGCATCGGCGCACTATATCGAGGCATTGCTCTACCAGGTGAAACCCACGGATGCAGGAATGTTGGCGGCGCCGTCCGTGACCATCGTGGTGGCTGCGTTATTGGCCGCGCTGCCGGCGGTATTCCGCGCCGTGCACATCGACCCGGCTGCGATGCTGCGTTCGGAATAAGGACGCCCCAGAAGGACAAGATATGTCATTGTGGTCACGCATCATAAATGTTACCCGCGGCGATCGGTTGAACCGCGAAATCGGCGACGAGTTCGAATCGCACGTCGCCGCCGCGATTGAAGACGGGCGAGATCCCGCCGAAGCGCGCGCGGCATTTGGTTCGGCCCTTAAGCAGCGCGACGAAAGCCGCGACATCCGGCTCATTCCCTGGCTCGAGTCGCTGCGCGCGGATGCCATCTTCGGCTGGCGCCAGCTCATCAAGAACAAGGTCACCTCCGCCGCGGCCGTCCTGTCGCTGGGCTTGGCCATCGGCGCCTGCACCGGGGCATTCCGTCTCATTGACGCCCTGCTGCTGCGCGCGTTGCCGGTAGCGGACGCCCAGCGCCTGTACGTTCTTTCCCGCGCCGGAATCGGTCCCGATGGAAAGCCCTACACTTACGACGCCTGGGCGTACCCGGACTTTCGCCTGATGCGCGCGGCGGTGAAGGATCGAGCTGAGTTGTTGGCTATATCGTATGCGCAGCGTACGGATCTTACCTATAAGTCGGATCAGGAGATGGAGAAAGCCGAGGTGCAATACGTCTCGGGCTGGATGTTCGGCACGTTCGGGCTGCGGCCCGCCCTGGGACGGCTGCTCAGCGAAAACGACGATCGGAAGCCGCACGCCCATCCGTATGCGGTGCTGTCTTACGACTATTGGAAACGCCGCTTCAACCTGGACCCGGGCGTCATCGGGCGAACCTTTCGCATGGGCGACGACCTCTACCAGATCGTGGGAGTCGGACCGCAGCCCTTCACCGGGACGGAGACCGGTACAGTCACGGACGTGTTCGTGCCCACCATGATGTATCCCGGAGTGGTCCATGACGACTGGACGTGGCACCGCACGCTGGTGCGCCTGAAGACGGGTGTCGGCCTGGAGCCGCTGCGCGCCAAACTCGATGCCAGCACGCGCGCCTTCGAGGAGGAGCGTGCCAAGGGCTTCACCGACATGAGCAAACAGGACATTGAGAAATTTCTGGATCAGCGATTGGTGATGGAGCCGGCCGCCGCGGGCGCCTCGGGTCTGCAAAGCGACTACCGGGTGTCGCTGGTGGCTCTGGGCGTGCTGGTGGCGCTGGTGCTGTTGATCGCGTGCGCCAACGTCGCTAACCTGATGACTGCCCAGGCGGCCTCCCGGGCGCGCGAAATGGCGTTGCGCGTCTCGATCGGCGCCGGGCGCGGGCGCCTGGTGCAACTGGTGCTGGTGGAGAGCGCTATCCTGGCTTCGCTCGCGGGCGCCATCGGTGCGATATTTGCCGGGTGGTCGGCGCCGTTTGTCGTTGGCATGATCAATCCGCCGGACAATCCGGCGCGGTTGGATCTCCCGGCGGACTGGCGGGTGCTGGGATTCGGCCTGGCGCTGACCCTGGGCGTGATGCTGTTGTTCGGCCTGACGCCCGCGTTGCGCGCCTCGGCGGTCAAGCCGGCTGCGGCACTCAAGGGTGGGGACGACCCGCATACGCGGCGCCGCATGATGCATGCGCTGATCGCCGGGCAGGTCGCCTTTTGCTTTCTGGTTTTGTTCCTGGCGGGCCTGTTCGCCGCCACATTTGAGCGGCTGTCCAGGCGACCCACCGGCTTTGTCGCGGACCGGTTGCTAGCGTTGGATACCGTCGCGCAGCGTCCCGAGGCGCCCGTCGTCTGGGACCAGGTCGCCGATCACCTGCGCACCGTGCCGGGCGTCGAGGCGGTCGCGATCGCCGGATGGCCGCTGCTCGGCGGGGGCGGTTGGAACGGCTTCATTTCGGTCAACGGTGCGCCGCCTGGACCCGCGCTGGCCTACTTTCTGCCCGTCTCACCCGGTTGGGTAGACGCGATGAGAATTCCTTTCATCGACGGAGCAGACTTTCGCCCAAACGATACGACTCCAGGCGCGGCCATCATCAACGAGACATTTGCCAGGCAATTTTTCAACGGCGAAAACCCCATTGGAAAGTCCTTCGAGAAGACCGGCGATATTCGCTGCCGGGTGGTGGGCGTAGTGCGCGATGCTCCTTACCGCAGCATGCGGGAGCCCATCCTGCCCTCGGTCTATGTGCCGAATCACCGGATCGATGCCAAAGGCGCATTGCAGCCTATACGCGACGCGACCTTTATGGTGCGCACCTCCGGCGCGAACCCCATGGCGCTCGCCTCTATTCTGCGCCGCGAAGTACCGCGCGCGCGGCCTGAATTCCGCGTCAGCAACATCCGCGCGCAGGCGGATTTGGTCCGGGCGCAGACCGTTCGCGAACGGCTGTTGGCCATGCTGGCGCTCTTCTTCGCCGCTGTGGCGCTGTTGCTGGCGGGCATCGGTCTGTACGGTGTGCTGGATTATTCGGTGCTGCAACGCCGGCGCGAAATCGGCATCCGCATGGCGATCGGCGCGCCCGCCGCCACCATCGCGCGCCTGGTGACCGTAGAAATCTCCGCCATGGTGCTGATCGGAGCGGTCGCCGGTGTCATACTGGGCCTCGCATCGGCGCGTTATATCGGGACACTGCTCTACCAGGTGAAACCTACGGATATCGGAATGCTGGCACTGCCGTCCGTGACGATTTTCGCGGCGGCGTTATTGGCCGCGTTGCCGGCGGTCTTCCACGCCATGCATATCGACCCCGCCGCGATGCTGCGTGCGGAGTGAGGATCCAACGGTGTCACTCTGGTCGCGCATCGCAAACATAATCCGCGGCGATCGTATAAGCCGCGAGATCGACGAAGAATTCGCCTCTCACATTAGGGAGGCTACCCGGCAGGGCCGCGATCCTGCCGAAGCCACCCGAGCGTTCGGCCCCGCGCTCCTTCATCGTGAACAGAGCCGCGATTTCCGCCTCATTCCGTGGCTCGATTCGCTGCGCGCGGATGCCGTCTTCGGCTGGCGTCAGTTGATGAAACGAAAAGTTACGTCGGCTGCCGCCATACTCTCGCTGGCCCTGGCTTTCGGCGCCTGCACTTCCGCGTTCCGCCTCATTGACGCTTTGCTGCTGCGCCCATTACCGATCGCTGCGCCAGAGCGTCTCTTCGCCTGCTATAACCAGTCGTACCTTTCCGGCGGACCGGTGCGCATCCTGGATGGCTACGAGTATCCGATGTTCCGCCAGTTGCGCGACGCGGTACGGGACGAAGCCGATCTCATCGCGGTTTCCTATGCGGAGCGCACCGACCTGACTTACCGCTCGGACCAGGAGATGGAGAAAGCCTACCG
>CAVWOT010000033.1:0-28187 GCA_963756605.1 Bryobacterales bacterium
CAAATGATTTCCCGTTCGACAAACCTCGGCTCGGGTGTCGCGGTCCCTCTGGTTTTTCTCCAGTAGGAGTCGAGTTCGAGTTCCCTCAACAGGTCATTGAACGGCCCGCGGTATACGCAGTTCCGAAGTTCCTGCTCATTCAGGACCATCGAGCCACGGTTCAGCCGTTCGAAAACCTCATACCGCAAGTCAGTATTAGTGCCGGCGTCGATCACGACGCTCCTGATCGGTGCATCGAGGATCTTCGCCTGATGTTCGTCCGGTAGCTCCTTAAAGGATTTGCCATTCAGGCTTGCCATCCTCTGGAGGCGTTGCAGCGGAAACTAGTTGCTCATGAAGTTAATCATCGTCGTCAACCGCTGCTGGCCGTCGATCACCTCAAGCCGTCCACCTGTGATCTTGCCGAAATAAATGGGCGGTATCGGTATTTCCAGAAGAAGGGATTCGATCAACCGCGAAGGCAATTCGGGCCGCAATTTCCAGACATACTCCCGCTGGTATGTCGGCTGAAGCTCCAACTGGCCGCGATCCAGCTTGTCCCGTAGCGTCGAGAGAGTCCAGTCATGCGGCTGGCTCGAAACAGGCCGGTCGTCGGCTTTTGGCGAGACCGGGGTTTCATCCTCGGGTTCCAGGAGATCAGGCGACGTGGCAGGCGTCGCGCCGTTGCCGTCCGTCGGGGGCTTCGAGCCATCATCCGGCGCAGAGGACGCGGCGGGCGGCGCTTCAGGCTGCTCGCTCGTCGGCGATGCGTCAGGCGCCGACCCGTTCGCCGCAGACTGCAAAAGGAACACGAGCGGATCGTCAATGCTGGCCTGCGCGAAAACCGGCTCCGTTTTCAGCCCAGCCAGTTTGAGGGCTTCTTCGACTTCAGCGACAACATTCGCGCCTCGACGTGCCGCATTGAACCACCTGAGTACGCTACGTACCGTCGCCCGTCTCGGCTGCTTGTTCTCCTTAAGCTGCTGGACGATGTCCACGAAACGGCTTGGAATCTGCGGCATGAAGACGCATTGTACATCTCTTCACAAACATGCGCAGCACCACCGGGGATCGGAGCAAATCAGGTGTTCCAGGGGTTGACCACGGGCACGCGCGCCTTGTCGTAGTCGCTTCGATCACGGGTGACAACCGTCATGCCGTGGTGAATGGCCGTCGCTGCGATTATCAGGTCCGGCTGAGAGAATGTGTGTCCCGCTTTCCGGCCGTCCTCGACCAGAAGCCGCCACTTGAGCATGATGTCTTCGGTCACCTGCAAAACCCGCCCTTCAAACATGGGCCGCACCTTCTCCGTCAGCCACTCATTCAACTCGGCCCGTCGATTGGGTTCGCTAACAAGCTCGATGCCGAACCGAATCTCGGCGAGGGTTACGACGCTAATATGAAGCTGGTCAAGCGGACAAGCATCAACAAAAGCCACCACTCGATGTTCCGGCTTTGGCCGACGCAGTTCCGACAAGACATTGGTATCGAGCAACCACGCCATCAGAACCTAACATCACGCACGGGCAGGCGGTCGCGGGTCGGTTCCACGTCGATCTCTTTGTAGGGCGAGGCTTGCATCGCCGCGACAAGATCGGCCCCCGTTCGGCCGGGTCTTCCGTTCGACACGTTCGCCTCTCGCTCGATTGGAAGGGGCGAAGACTTCAAGGCCTGCATCAGAGCATCCTCGACAGTCGGGAACGCTCCCTTTTTCATCCATTCCTGGATCAGGGCTTCGAGTTCGGGTCGATGGATTTCAATCGTCATTGCGGCGGCGCTCCTGTCTCCATGCTCCCATAAACATACGCGAAAAGCAGTCCACACGCAAACCCGCGCATCCGCTTAGGGCACACCCGTCCCAGGGCAACTCGCAAACTCCCACCTGGCCAGCCCGTCCGGACTCCGGAACCTGAACAGAATTAGGCATTCTGTTCAACCTTTGCTCTTCCGGACCGCCCCCGTGTTCCCTTTTCCTCGCTGAACGGACTTCGTGCCGGCCTTCGCGCTCCGCCGTTCTTTCTCGTTTTCCGCAGAGGCAGCACCGGCAGCGAAGACGCGCATCATGCCGACGAGCCCCACCGCGAATTGCGGGTCAAACTCCGCTCGTTCCAGTAGGCCACCGGGTCAACCATTCCGAAGTCCGCCAGAAGTGACGGCCCGATGTCCTCCCGAAACATCGCCCACAGAAACGAATGGGTTTTGTTCACGGCCTCGACCATCAGCGCCTTCATTTCCGCTTGCGTGATGCGAGCCGTTTTGGACCGTCCTTTGCCGGGGCCGTAGCCGGCGTGATAGTCCTCGATCACGGTGTTCCGAAAACACTGCTGAACAAGGAACTTCGCGAGCCGCTTCAGAATGAGGGGGTTTTTGCGAACGAGTTCCGCCGCGGTTTCCTCGGGAAAGGTCGCGCCGATTTTCCGGAGCATGCGCACCATGGCCCTGGCCACGATCTCGTCACCACCCGCGCGCGCCGTGGACGTGCCTACCCTCTCCCTTGCGGCCTCGCATTGGCGAGCACATATAACAGCCCGGCGATGCCGAGAACCATGCTCGTTTCCTTCGGGTACAACAGGAACAGGCCGCTGAGCGTGAGAGCGAGACCAGTTTCCCTCGGGTATCTCGCGATCAGTTCGCCGGCCGCCCGGATGCAGTCCGCGATGAGCTTATCGGATGGTTGAAAATCAATGACGGGTTGCGATTGCGCTTGCGGAACCGGAAGCGCCGCGGCGCTGCTGAATTGAAACGCCGGCACTGACAAATCCCCGAACGGAAACGAGACCCCCGCCGATAACGACGCCGTAAGCGCGGGCCGCGATCGACGCACCCGCTTGCGTCGGTATATTTTCGTTGAAGGCATAGATTAACCCCTCACGGCCATTATCGCATGGTACGTAACCCAGCGATTATGTTTTGGGACGCTTCGTTCGAACTCCCCCCGTGTTTCTTTTTGTGGTTCGTGGGCGTCTCCCCCGGAACTGTCCGGGGGCCGCGCTCTCATTGCTCCGCACGGAGCCAGGCCCTTCGCGAAAAAGCTGCGGGCCTGTCTCCGCCCTTCGGGTTTCGATCGCTGACGCGCCTGTTTCCGCGCTGCCGCGCCAGCCGCTAAGGGCGCTGCCCTCGCGCGCTCCAAGCCCCCTTCCACCCATAACGAAGTTTTTCTTGCGCGATAGGGCGCAAGAAAAATGTCGTTCCGGGTCCCTGCGAAGGGGGCTTTCCGCTTGCTACCCCGCGTTCGCCACGTGGCAGGGGTGCAGCAGCAGCTGCACCCCATAACCAACGAAAGCGAGGACAGTCATGAGAAAGAAACTGCCACCAGACCCGGAGAACATGAACGGCGACCGCGCGGAATGGGCGGCGGCATTAAGGGCTTTCGAGGCCGTGACCGGCGCTGACTACGAGGAGGCCTTGGGCGATTTGCTTTGCGACCTCATGCACTGGAGCGACCGGAACAACTTCGATTTCGAATGCGCGCGCAACACTGCGTACAATAATCTGCGAACGCGACGGGCGGCCATGAGCCAGGAAAACTTGCTCAAGCTCCATCACAATACTTATGACGGCGATGGACCTGCTTCACCAGCATGTCCTCCAACGGCACCACCACGGTGTGGAAGCCGGCGTTGACCAACAATTCCTTGAAATTTGGAAACCGGTCGAGGTTAGCGCGGTTGAGTGCATCCATCTGGGACTGCGCCTGCTGCAGGGTCGCGCCCGGCTTGAGCCGTCCAATGCTCTGCCAGTAATTGGAGTGATGTACCTCCCGCTGTCGCGGAGTGAACGCCGCCGGCACCCAGAGGCGGACATCCGAATCGATGAAGTTGAAACCCGCCGGCATCACACCAACCACCGTGAACGGTTGCCCGCTCATGCGGACGTCGCGGCCGAGTGCCGCCTCTGGGCTCCCGAACAACTGCCGGCTCATGCCGTCGCTTAGAATGACCTTCTGGTCGGCGCCGGGTTCACCCTCGGCATCGGAAAAGGCCCGGCCGTAAACCGGCGAGACGCGCAATAGCCGGAACAGGGAAGGCGTCGCCACCATTCCGGTGACGCGTTGCGGCGTGCCCTGGATATCGATCGTCCGGCCGGTGGTGAGGAATAGCGCCTGCTCCGAGAAAGCCTGGACGTAGCGAAGGCGGTCGTAATAATCGCCCGACGAGCTATTGTACCCGTCGTCCGCGCCAGCCTTCGGGTAACGATTCGCCATTAGAAGGATGGAGCGCGCATCCGGTACCGGGAGCGGCCGCAACAATACCGAGTTCACCACCGTGAAGGTGGCCGTGTTCGCGGCGATACAAACCGCGATGGTCAGGACCACCGTGACGGTGAATCCCTTATCTCCCATCAGCGAGCGGACGGCGTACCGGAGGCTACGAAAGACGGATGATGATCCCATACTGAGTAATACGAAATCCGGCGGCCCCGGTGTTGCAAAAAATGTGCTGACCTTCCCATGATCGATTAGATTGGCAGCCTGGGCCCAACCGGTCCACAGTCTGGTCTTTTTCGATCGCCAAGTACGGCCCGAGGAACAGCCTATTACTAGGTGGTGTCCGGCACAAAATTCTGCAAGCACCAGCCCTGACTCCGCACCGCTCGCCGTGACTCCATTGGCGCCGCCCACGTTCACGTCATCCGCGAGTGCGTCGCCCAACCCAGTGACGCAGGGATCCAGCACCACGGTCACTGCCAAGGTCACGTGCACGGCGCATTCCCTTACCAACGGGATCGTGCAGATCCAGGTCGTCGATCCCAGCGGCAATACAGCCGCGACGCAAGATCTCACGGCGCAGAACGTCGCCAGGGGCCAATCGCACAGCTACTCGCTGGCACTCGACCCAGCGTCGGCGGGTAACTACACGATAGAGGTCGGCCGGTTCAGTTCTACATGGCACCTATGGAATTGGAACTCTTCTGCGGCAACCATCACGGTCAACTCTTCCATGACGTTCACATCTTCCGCGAGCGCCAATCCATCCACGGTAGCTTGTCGAGCTTCAAATCTTCAGTCAGCCCGGCAGCGGGGTGAGCGACCACTTACTGGAGCGGTCAGAATCTCACTCCCGGCCAGGCTCTCTCATATTCGTATAGCTGGACGCCCGGCAGCAGCATTCCGGCTTGAACCTATAACGTCGCTCTCGGCGTGTTTAATTCGAACTGGACCTACAATTACTATTGGAACGGCAGCGCCGCAACAATCACAGTGACGCAATAGGAGGACACCCGCCGCTCCACGCAGCTTACGCCTCGCGTTTCTTGAAAAGACGATAGATGCCGTAAGCCACGCCGGCGCCCGCGGCGGCTCCGATGCCGATCACCAAGCCGGCGGAAAACCCGGTCGCGATGCCCCGGGCCGCAAGTTCCAAAACGCCTACCGTGGCCCCGCCGGCGCTGCCAACGCCCGCCCCCACGCTGGTAACCGCAGCCGTTTTGGCGATCTCCTTCTCCTCTTTGGTCATTGCGGAGTAGTCCTCACCAAGTCCATTTCACATTATCCCCGATCCCGGACGCCCGGTGGTGCTGTTGTAATCCGTTAGCTTGCCACTGCGCGCGTCCATGCGGCATATTGGAATGCTACGGTGGAAGATACGCAAAAGAATGAATTCCCGTTCGCGTTGGGCACTACAGGGGGAAACGCATGATCGAAGAACACGAGTTCAAGAAGCACGCCCAGGAAACGTTGACCGCATTGCAGGGGGACCTGGTCCTGGCGGGTGACGATTACGGCTTCGAGTCCAGCATGCGCGGCGGCGCGATCACCATCTCGTTCGAGCATCCGCCGGGTAAATTCACGATGGTGCCGGACGCCGCCGCAGGGCAAATCAAGGTGACATTGGGGGCGCGCGGCTACAAGCTCGATTGGGATATCGTGGAGAACACCTTCGTCCACACCGAATCGGGCCAGACGTTGAAAGAACTGTTGACACAGGCCATCAGCAAACACTTGAAGCGGGACGTGGAGCTCTAGCCGCGCCGCGCCGATGTCTTTCCCGGAACAGGATCGCGCCGATCTCGGCCGCTTCGGATACGCCCAGGAACTGTTCCGCGGTATGGGCGGATTCTCCAACTTCGCAGTCTCGTTTTCCATCATTTCGATTCTCACCGGCGCGGTCACGCTGTTCGGCTACGGCCTCGAGATGGGCGGACCGCTCGAGATGACATTGGGCTGGCCCCTGGCCACTGTTTTCACGCTGACGGTGGCGGCCAGCATGGCTGAACTGTGTTCGGCGTATCCGACTGCCGGCGCTACCTACCACTGGGCCGCCGACCTGGGCGGCAAAGGCTGGGGCTGGCTGGTGGCCTGGCTGAACATTCTGGGACTGATCGCCGCGCAGGCCGGCATCAACTACAGTTGCGCACAATTCATCCTGCCGTTCTTGAATCTGCCTTCCACACCGCTCAATCTGTTTTGCATGTTCGCGTTCATTCTGCTGACGCAGGGCGTCCTGAATCACTATGGCGTGCGGTTGGTGGCCATCCTGAACGATTGCAGCGTGACGGTACATATCGCCGGTGTGGGCGCCGTGGCGCTCGCGCTGTTCTTTTTCGCGCCAAAACAGCCGGTGCCGTTCCTGTTTGAAGCAGTAAACAGCAACGGACGTTCGCTCTACTGGTGGGCCTTCGTGCTGGGACTCTTGCAGGCGCAGTGGACCTACACCGGCTTCGACGCTTCTGCGCACATGGCGGAGGAAACCCGCGATCCGCGGCGGGGGGCGCCCTGGGGCATCGTGCTGTCCGTGGCAGTATCGGGCGTGGCCGGTTACGTGCTTTTACTGGCCTTGACGCTCGCCATTCGCAGCATTCCGGGCGTGCTGGGGGCCAAGGACGTGCAGGGCAACCAGATTCCGGCGGTGATTGCGATTTTGCAACAGGCGCTCGGCGCGAAAGCGGGCAATGCCATGGCGGCATTGGCGTCGATGGCCATGTGGTTTTGTGGACTGGCGTGCATCACGTCGGCCTCGCGGGCGCTGTATTCGCTGGCGCGCGACCACGGTACGCCACTGGCGGAGCAGGTGCGCTGGGTCAGCCCGCGCCACGGCACGCCAGCGCCATCCATCTGGTTGATCGTGGCTGCATCCATGGCCGCCATGCTCTGGACCCAGGCCGTCCCCATCGTGACTTCCTTGAGCACGGTGGCGTTGTATTTGGCGTACACGATTCCGATCGCCCTGGCGTGGCGGGCGCGGCAGCAGGGTTCGGACTGGCCCAGCCACGCCGTCTGGAGCCTCGGCCGTTTCGGCGGCCCGTTGAACCTGGTGGCGGTAGTTTTTGCGGCATTCATCTGCGTGGTGTTGATCATGCCACCCAATGAACTCGCGGGCAAAACCCTGGCCGGTTTGTTGGCGGCCTTGGGCGTGTTGTATGTAGCAGTCGTGCGGCAAAGATTCAACGGACCGGAGTGGAGCCGGCACGATCTGAAGAGCTGACCAGGCGCCCGGCTCACATCCCCGTCGTTCCGGAGTAAACTTAGGTGTCGGCCGGAGGCGAACGGATATGCCCAGTGACGAACTGGACTTAGAGCCCAGGCCCAACTCTCGGACTCAAAGCGAGGTTGGCACTAAGGACATCAGAGATGAACCTGCAGGATGTCGCCAAAAGGGCGGGCGTCGCCAGCGCCACGGTCTCTCGCGTGCTCAACGGAAATCCGGGCGTCAAGAACTCGACGCGCATGAAGGTCCTGCGCGCCGTGGAGGAGTTGAAATACCAGCCGAACCTGCACGCGCGTACGCTTGCTGGAGGGCGCAGCCGCGTGCTTGGCGTGGTGATGGCCAACCTTTACAACCCGTTCTTTGCCGACATCTACCAGGCCATCGAAACCAACGCCGTCGAGCGCGGCTACGAAACCGTGCTCGAAAACAGCTCGCACGACGTCAAGCTTTTGAAGGCCAGCGTGCATCGCCTGCTGGGCCAGAAGGTGGCCGGCCTCGGCGTGTTTCCGGAAATGGAACCGGCCATCCTGGAAGATCTGCAGGAAGCGCGGATACCGGTGGTGTTGTTCGACGCCGGTGAAGTGACTGGCAGCTTCACCACCATCCAGTTCGACCACCGCAAGGGCATTCGCATGCTCCTCGATCTGCTGCATGCCCTCGGGCATCGGCGCATGGCTTATGTGGGCGCGCCGTTGTTCCTGCGGCCCACCGAGGAGAGGCGCCTGGAATTTGTGGAAACCACCGCCCGCCACGGCGCCGAGAGCGTGGTGGTGACGCCGGTGGAGGACGGATTCGCGGGCGGCCGCCAGGCCACGCGGGAGCTGCTGCGTTCCGGCTTCGCGCCCACCGCGATTCTCTGCGTCAACGACTGGATCGCCATCGGCGCCATCCGCGAGCTGCGGAATCAGGGGTTGTCGGTGCCCGGCGATGTCTCCGTCACCGGCTTCGACAACATCACCATGTCCGAATTCAGTTGTCCTTCGCTCACCACCATTCACATCCCGCGCGCGGAAATCGGGCGCCTGGTGGTTGCCGGGCTGCTCCCCGACGCTTCCGGCGCTCCGCCCCGCCCGCGGCACATCTTCCTGGATCCCGAACTGGTGCTGCGCGAGTCAACCGGGGTGGCCCGGCTCGCTGACGCATAGTCCGCTTATCGACTCAGCCTGTTTCCAACGACAGACCGGCCCGAACTTGAACCGCAATGAGGAAGTCGAGGGTGTATACAGCCACCATACGGCGCGCAGCCTCTACGATCTGTCGGATCTGAATCAGTCGAAACTGCACATGACTGTGCCGATGGGTTTCCGCCGCAACAGCGATATCCCCGGCATCCTCGTACCTGCACTACGCCGATCTAACCGACGCCAGGAAGGAATTGGTGGAGATTGGGGCTTTCGCGAAAAAGGCGCAAATTTGATTCGCGAATCACGTGCCAACAGCGCCTCCATCGCTCAGATTGCCATAGCTCAAATCAGTCCCAAAGAGCTCTGTTATCCTGACTCGTTATGTTGATCGAGCAACAGATTGCCGAACGGCGGGAACGGGCGGCCGCTGCCATCGCCAAAGTCCTGGAACGGCCGAGCGGAGAGCCGTACGGCGATTATCGCGTCAAATCTGCCAGCGGGAAAACGTACCGCGTTGCCATGCGCGGTCCGGGTCTGTTCGAGAACTACTGCTCGTGCCCGGACTTCGCGGTTAACACTCTGGGAACTTGCAAGCACATCGAGGCCCTTCTGTTGCGGCTGGGCAAGCGCTATGGCAGGACTCTCGGAAGCCGCAAATTTGCGCGGACACGCGCCTCCATCTCGTTGCAGTACGGCGAAACGATCGCTGTTCGGTTGCGGCTTCCTGCTGATCCATCGCCTGCTCTGCGAAAGTTGGCCAACGAGTACTTCGATCCGGATGGCCTGCTGCGGCCGGAGCACTACCGCCGTTTCCATCGCGTGCTCGAGGCTTTTCCGTCAAGCCGACCTCGATGCGGTTATCTACAGCGACGTGCTGGAATACCTCGACCGGGAGAATGAGACTCGCCGAGGGTCTGGAGCTGGAACGCGAGCTTCTGGCAAAGCTGCGGCGTGGACGACGACCGCTCGATGGAATCCTCAACACAAAACTTCTGCCCTACCAGGAACGGGGTGCCATCTTCGCTGCCTGCCGGGGCCGGGTGGTCCTGGCCGATGACATGGGCCTGGGCAAGACCGTGCAGGCCCTCGCCGCTACCGAGATTCTGCGCCGCCGCCGGGGCATTCAAAAGGTGTTGGTGGTGGCTCCTGCCTCGGTAAAGTACCAGTGGAAAACGGAAATCGAAAAGTTTTCACGGACTTTCGGCGCAGGTAATCGAGGGATTGCTCCCCCGGCGGCGCGCAATGTACGCCTCGCCTCAGTTCTTCAACCTCTCCAGCTACGAACTGGTCCTGAAGGATGTGCGCTACATGCACGAGCTCGCGCCAGACCTCATCATTCTCGATGAAGCCCAGCGCATCCGCAACTGGACCACCGCCACGGCCCGCACGATCAAACAATTGAAAAGCCGCTACGCCTTCGTGCTCACCGGAACTCCGCTTGAAAACAAGCTGGAAGAGCTGTTCTCCGTGGTGGAGTTCATCGATGGCCGCCGGCTGGGTCCCGCTTTCCGCTTCCTGCACGAGCACCGGACGGAGGACGAACACGGCAAATTGATCGGGTACCGTGGACTGGACAAGATTCACGATCAACTGGCGCCGATCCTTCTGCGGCGCACGCGCCAGGAGGTCCTCAAGGATCTGCCCAAACGCACCGACCAGATCCTGCACGTGGCCCTGACTCCGCAGCAGGCCGAGCCTTACTGGGAACAGAACGACATCCTGGGTGCCCTGATGCGCAAGTGGGAACGGCAGGGCTGGCTCTCGGAGATCGACCAGAAGCGGATCTTGTGCTGTCTGCAGAACATGCGGATGCTCTGCAACTCCACCTTTCTTTTCGACAAGCAAACGAATCATTCGCCAAAGCTCGCCGAGTTTCGCGAGATCGTCCGTGAACTGGCGATGGAAGAGGGCCGCAAGGTAGTGGTCTTCAGCGAATACGAACGGATGACTTACCTGGCCGGCCAGGAACTGGAAAAGCTGGGAATCGGATTCGTGTCGCTGCACGGCAGCGTGCCTTCCCGGAATCGCGGCGCGCTCATGGAGAAGTTCCGGCGCGATTCGGAGCTGCCGCGTTTTCCTTTCGACGGATGCGGGAGGGGTTGGGTTGAATCTCCAGGCGGCCTCGGCGGTGGTCAATTTCGAGCCGCCGTGGAATCCCGCCCGGCTCGAACAGAGGATCGGGCGAGTCCACCGGCTCGGCCAGGCGCATCCGGTCCACGTGGTGCATCTGCTGACCAAGGACAGCATCGAAGAGCGCGTGTGGGACACGCTCAAGCTGAAGAAATCTCTGTTCGCCGGAGTCTTCGACTCGCCGACGGGCGAGGTGAGCTTCGCCGCGCTTGGGCGAAAGAGCATCCTGCAGGCAGTGAAGGAGATCTTCACGGATCAACCGGGGCGGCCAAAGCCACTGATAGATCAAGCCCCGGCCAAAGCCATCCCCATACAGTCGGCGCCGGCTTCTCCCCCGGCGGTACCGGCTACTGCCGCCGCGACGGCAGCGCCTCAAACCACCGGATTCGAACAGGCTGCTGCCGGGCTCATCGAAACTGGCGTGCGATTCCTCGAGTCGCTCGCGGCCGTGGCGCAAAACGCTCCCGCTGACGAAACCTTTTCGAATTTGGTGTCGCTTGATCCACGCACAAACCGCCCGGTCCTCTCGATTCCTCTGCCCAAATCGGTGGATCAGAATCGTCTCTTTCGGGCGCTCTCGGCCGTCCTGGGCGCGTTTGGACGTTCCGCCTAATGTTCCATCCGCGACCGATTAGACTGTATAAGGATAACGTTGCCGAACGGCACGGTTATAAGATTTAGGTCACAAGTAGTCACGTTGTCCGCCCGGCCACTCCGCACGGGCCTTGGCAACCCCTGACTGCAACCTCACCGGGCGTTCAGCAACCAGGCTCCGGCTACCAGGCCCCCGGCGCTGCAGAGCAGACCCGCACTTACCCGCAGCGAGCTGCCGCGCAACTCACCCGTAGACAGGCCCAGGGCATTGCTGCCTAACACCAGAAAGCTGATAAAGACGCCGAAAGAGACGTTGGGCGACGGATGTCCGGCGCCGCTGCCTGCAAATCCGTAGAGCACCGCGCTGGCCGTGGCGCACAGTCCCATCACCGCGGCCAGCGACCAGTTCCACATCGCATGTCTGCCCAGAAACAGCGGCAGCCCGTGCGCGCGCGCAGCCACCAGCACGCCCAAGGGGATGCCCACGGAAGCCGCTCCCAGATACACCGGCAACACCACCACCAGCGAGGCCGAGAGCTGCGAAATGCCGCCCGCCATCATGGCCCGGATGTGGGCGAAGCTGAATGTAAAAGCCAGTCCGTATCCCGCCGACGAGAAACCCGCGAACAGGGCCAGCGCTAAAATCGCGCGGTAAGAGCGGAACGGCGCCGGCATCGGCAGCAGCGGCTCCTGCTTGCCATGGCGGCGCAGGAAGCCGATGAGCACGGTCGTCAGCACGCATAGCGCCAGGCCCGCGGCGAACAACGGCGGACGCGGCGGACTCTCGACTCCGTTCACGGCCAGCGGCAGCAAGGCGCCGGTCATGGTGGTGACGCCAAAGACGAAGGAGTTGGAGAAAGCCATGCCCAGGCGCGTCAAGGTGAGGCCCCAGGCGGCGCCGCCCAGCCCCCAGATCAGCCCCCAGCCGTACGCCGCAATCCAGTGGGAGCGCGGGATGTGCGCCGCCTGGCTCCAGAATGCGGCCGGCACCAACGCCGCCCACAACAGGGGGAACAGCAGGTTGGCTGTCACTGCCTGCGCCACCCACATCTGTTCCCAGCGCCATTGCCGCAGATGCTTGACCGGAAGGGCAAATGCCGCCTGAAAGAAACCCGCCGCCGCAAGCAGAAAGAGCGGACCGGCCTGGCTATGCATGGGCTCCTTCACAGTATAAACGAGCCTACGGCGGTGGTCCGGCTGGCGCGCATCAAGCGATAGAGCGCGGTGGGATCGTCCGGGTCCGCGCGCAGCGCCAGACGGCATTCCTCGATTGCGCGGTCCGTATCGCCGGCTGCGGGGGTAGAGCGGCTGAGCACGTCGCGCGCACGCGCGAAATCCGGCCGCAGCGCGACCGCGCGGGATGCGGCTTCCGTTGCTTCTTTAAACTCCGGGCCTGCCTGGCTGTGCGCCCTGATGTCCCGCACCCTGGCCAGGCCCTGGTCGAAGTCGCTCGGTTACACCTGCGACAAGGCCTGCGCGAACGAGCCGTACGCCTGGCGCGGGTCCAGCCGTTCCGCAGTGGCGAAGTCGGCGTCCGCCCGGCCTGCGGTGCCTGCGCGATGCCCGCGTCGATCATTGCAATCCGCTCTTTCACGACGATCACGGCCGGCATAGCGTGCGCGATGGCGTTGTTCGGTGCACGCTTCAACAACCGGTCCAGCAGCGGCTTGGCGCGGTCGCCGCCAGCCTTGTATTCGAGCTGCGCGACGCCTGCGAGCGCGGCCGGATAATCCGGCGCCAGTTCGACCGCCCGATCATAAGCCGCCAAGGCCGCGCAATCCTGACCCAGTCCGGACAACGCAATCGCTTCCAGGGCGAGGATCCGGGCTTCGTTCGGCGAGGACGTTAAAGCCGAGCGCGACAGGCTCGCTGCCTGCTCTACTGGCGTTCCCAAATTGCCGATGCGATGCTGGAAGCGCTATCCGCCGGAGGCTGTGCCAACGCGCCTGCGGCCCCCAAATCACGATTCCCAGAGTCCGCATTTCGTCCACTCCGCAGCTTAGCGCAATCCGGGAGGCTGGGGGTTCCGGCAAGGCCCGTTTCTCTCATGAAAGCGCTTCCATTTTTCTGTTGACTTGGCATACAACGAGTGATATAAATCTACTAGGCTTCAAGGTCCCTTTAGGACGGGGTGGCGCTGATAACAAAATGTGACGACGGCCAGGTCCCAGCCGACCTGGAAAGGGGTTTCCATGATGAAGTACCCGGCTTTCAAGGCTTTAGGGTTTGTATGTCTAATTGCGGGCGTCTGCGCGTACGCCCAGTCGGTATTCAGCGGAAATATCCAGGGTGTGGTCAGCGACCCGAGCGGGGCTGCCGTACCCGGCGCCGCGGTGACCTTGCGGAATCTGGACACCGGTGTGGAGACGGCGGCCACCACCAGCACTTCCGGCAACTACCGCTTCAGCAGCCTCCCGCCTGGCCGCTATACGCTTCATATCGAAACAGCGGGCTTCCGGCCGGCCGAGGAGGGCGTCACGCTGGACACCAACCAGACGCAAGGCATCAACATTATGCTGGCTCTGGCCACTTCGACGCAGGCCGTGACTGTTGTCTCCGAGGCGCCGCCGCTCGATACCGATGACAGCCGTATCCAGGCGACGCTAAATTCCACCACGGTCAGAGAACTGCCGGCACTTAACCGGAACCTTTGGGATGTCCTCACGGTTGCTCCCGGCGTAGTGGGCACCGGCACACACGCGGCGGGCGAATCACCCGGAGGCGGCGCCGACAACTTTGGCACGCAGACGCCCGACATGAGCGCGAACGGGCGCAGCTACACGGGCAATCGCGTGATCGTGGATGGCATGGACGCTACCAGCCCAGTGCAAAACGGCAATATCGTGTACGCGCCGCCACCCGACGCCGTACAGGAAGTTTCCATGCAGTCGAACTCGTGGGACGCCGAAAACAACCTGGGCAGCTCGATCCTGATCCAGGTCACCACCAAGTCGGGCACCAACCAGTTTCACGGCACCGGCGACTGGCTGTTCACAAACCAGGACCTGCTGGCGCGCACGGTTTTCACGCCTTCGTCGTACAACCCGTTCAAGCGTAACGACGTGGTTGGCACCTTTGGCGGCCCCATCGTCAAGAACAAAACGTTCTTCTTCGCCGAAGTCGAATCGCTCTGGTCTACAACTTCCACGGGGAACGCCGTGCTCACTTACCAATCGCCGGAGTTCGTCCAGTGGGCCGAACAGAACTTCCCCAACACAGTCGGAACAAAGGTGCTGACTCAGAATAGTGTCACCGCAGTTGCCACCAGCGGCGTGGCCCAGACCGCTGCGCAGTATTTTCCCTCGGGCACCTGCGGAACGCCGGCGACCGCCAATATCCCTTGCAGCCTGCCGGTGCTGGATAGCGGCGTCTCGAATCTGAGCCCTCCTTATAACGCGCTGCAGTATGGCTTCCGCGGCGACCAGTACATCGGCACCAAGGACCGTATTTACGGCAACTACGCCAATGACAGCTTCACGCTGGGCCATCCGGCCAATATAGTGGGTTTTTCGAACCACGATATTCAATCGAACTGGTATGTACAGGCCAACTGGACCCACACCTTCAGCGCAAATATTCTCAACGAAATGGGCTTCGCCGCCAATAGCGTCGGCGGGGCCAACGGCCAGGGCGGCACAGACAACGTGCCGCAGATCAGCGTCACGGGACAAAGCCTCGGCTTGACCAGTTCGTGGGGGCCGGGACAATACGGATCGCACAATTATAACTGGCGCGACGTGTTGAGCTGGGTGCGCGGCGCGCATACGCTAAAGTTCGGCACGCAGGGCACCCACGCGGTTGAATATGGCAACTTCAGTCCGGTTAATAACCGGCCCTCCTTCCAGTTCAACAACCTGCTCGACCTGGCTGAGGACCAGTCGTACAGTGAGTCGTTCGGCGCCATCAATCCGCTGACCGGCCAGGCGGGCCAGGTCCTGTTCGACGGACAAGAGACGCCCTTTGGACTTTTCGTGGAGGACGACTGGAAGGCCAGACCGAATCTCTCATTCACACTCTCTCTGCGATGGGACGACTTCAGCAACATTACGCCGTCCGGACCCGCGGCCAATTCCGGAGTCAGCGACAATATTATTCTCGGCTCCGGCAGCACCATCGCGCAGCAGATAGCGAACGCCACGGTCCAGAGTGTGGGTGGAGTTTTTGCGCACTCGATGAAGAACAACTGGAGCCCGCGCGTTGGCATTGCCTGGGATCCGTCGAAGCGCGGCCTCTGGAGCATCCGTGGCGGAGTGGGGCTCTACCACGACTGGGTCGCGCTGGGGCAGGCCGTCGATGAAATGCGCACCAATCCACCCGCCTCCATAGGTTCTCCGTGTATCTCGGTCGTCTGTCCTATCGCGCCGGTGTTTGCGCTGGCCCCTTCGGCCGCCTACCCGTTTAACTATCCGCTGCCGGCCTTGCCGATTACTCCGGTAGACGCCGCGGGAGGTTACCCGGGCGAGAACGTCAGTGTTTGGGGCCTGGCGCGGAACATGACTGCGCCGCTGGCCGTCAACTATGTAATTGGAGTAGAGCGCCAGTTACCAGGAAAGTTCGTGGCCGGCGGTTCTTACTCCGGATCGAAGAGTTACAACGGGCTGGCCGGAATCAATTACAATCGCAGCGACGGCAACCTGATCGCGAATGACGGCAAGCTGGTATTTCCGAACCCGAATTTCGGAACCATGAACTACGTCGGCAACATCATGAACGGAAGTTACAATGCGATGATTCTGACTTTGCGCCGCACGGTGGCCAGCGCCGTTACGTTCCAGACCTCTTATACGCTCTCTCACGCCATGTCGGATATCAACGCCAACACCCGGTTCGATCACGACACCGGTTACGATATACCCGATCCGGCGCTGTACCACAGTTACTACTCCGATGCGAACTGGGACGTGCGCAACCGGTTCTCCTTCTCCGGAGTGTATAATATTCCGGGAGCCAGGAGCGGCTGGGCTAAGACACTGACTTCCGGATGGGCCGTCAGCAGCATCACCGCCATCCAGTCCGGCACGCCGTTCTGGGTACACACCACCGCCCCGTACGGTTCGGGCGGCGACTATAACGCCGATGGGACTAATTATGACATTCCGGACGCCCCGGCCGGCTACTGCAGCGGCTCGTACGGTGAACAGAACTACCTCACCGGCCTGTTTCCAGTTAGTATCTTCACCGCGCCCATGGCAGGCACGGAAGGTAACCTGAAGCGCAACAGTTGCCGCAACCCGGGTATGCTCGAAGTGGATGCCAGCGTGCTAAAAAACAGTCATGTCAAGTGGCTGGGCGAGCAAGGCAATCTGCAACTGCGCTTCGATTTCGAAAACGTGCTCAACAAGGTCAACCTGACGGCCGTCGACAGCAACCTGCCCGACGCGACATTCGGCAGGTCGACCTCCACGCTCCTTCCGCGAACCATCCAGTTGGGCGCGCGGATTTCGTTCTAAATCGCCGCTCTTTGCCCGGGCGCCGCGCCTTAGCGGCCGGCAACGTCACCCTCGATCAGCACGTAGCGGCTCTCCTGGGCTTCCTGTTTTTGCAATTGCAGTCGCGTTTCCTTGAAGCGCTTCAGCAAGGCTGCAATTTCGTCCGCGTTCCCGGCGCGCGCGCTGCTCTGCAGTGCCCGGATCAGCCGGTACATCGCGGTCGCGTCCACGGGGTCGGAGCGCAGAGCCAGGCGGCATTGCTCGATAGCCTTGCTGGTTTGCCCCGCGTCCGTGTACAAACGCGCCAGCACATGCCGCGCCAGCGTAAAGTCGGGCTTGATCTGCAGGGCCCGGGAGGCAGCTTCTATGGCTTCGCGAAATTCCGCGCTGCCGGCTGCCGCCCCGCGCGAACTTTGGATTTCCGCGAGCAGATAATACAGAAACGCATCGTCCCGCTTGGTCTTGAGTTGTTCCCGCACCGTCGCGAGGGCCTGGTCGAAATCGTTGCGCTCCACCTGCGCGAGGCCCCGGGCCGCCGGTCCATAGGAGTGCCGCGGATCGAGTTGATCCGCCATCGCGAAATCGGCATCGGCCTGCTCGTACTGCGCCAATTGAACGCGCAGCACGCCGCGCGCAGTATATAGCTGAGCCGCGTCCGGCATCTGGCGCAAACCGGCGTCGAGCATGTCCAATCCCACTTGAAAAGACTTGTGCGCCAGCGACAGCGACGCGAAGTCCACGTATAGGACCGGATTACGAGGCTCAAGTACGATCGCCTGGTGCAGCGCCGCCACTGCGCGCGGGGTATCCCCCAGAGCTTCCCAGGCCGTCGAAGCCAGATCCAGCGCCTGCGGGTCGGGCGGGTGGCCCTGCAGCAAGGGCTGCAACGTGGCCAGCGCATCCGCCCAAGCCTTGGCCATGAGCTGCGCCGAGGCCAATGTGTAAATGGCGCGATGGTCCGTCGGATCGCCGGCCGCCAGCCTGCCGAAAATGGGAATCGCATCGCCAGGCCGTTCCAGGCGCACCAGGCAGGCGCCGTAGTCGCGCTGCGCTTCCGGCTGCGATGCGATGGCATCTTTGCTCAGCTCGAAGTGATGCACCGCCGTCCGGCAGTCGTGCTGTTCCCACGCCAGCACCGCCCGCATAGCATGGGTGGTCTGTTCGTTCGGCTGCCGGCTCAGCAGGCGGTCCAGCAGGGGGATCGCCTCCGCGCTGCCGGACTTGTATGCCAGTTGCGCGGCGCCTTCCAGGGCGGGGAGGTAATCGGGCCGCAGCTTCAGAGCGGATCGAAAGCTCTTCATCGCCGCGTGTTCCTTGCCCAGCGAGGAAAGCGCCATCCCTTCGAGCGTCAAGACCGCGAAATCGTCCGGCGTCTGCCGCAACGCCTGGCGAGCCAGTTCCACGGCCTGCGCGTACTCGTGGTTACGCAGAGCCGACGTGATCCGCGAAGTAGCGTCGCTCGCGGAAGCCACCACAGCGAGCACCGTCAAGGCCGCCACCGCCCCCGCAATTAGATATGAAACCGCTTTCATTTTATTCTTGACTTGAATCCAACTCCGCACTATTATATCTCCAGTTCCGAACTATTGAAGCGCTTTCCAACTCGAACAGGAGGAGCCTCATGGTGATTTGTGCCGCCTTCCACCCCCGTTGCTGGTGCCTGCTCGTGGCAGCCACGTTCATGCAGCTTTGTTACGGCCAGTTCAGCGGCAGCATCCAGGGGGATCCCAGCGGCGCGGTTCTGCCTAGAGTTACCGTGCGCTTGTTGAACACCCCAACCACCCGTTATATGGCCGACCAGCCCGCGGCCCCAGGGCGATGGCCCAAGTGCGGCGAGGAAGGCAACGAGAAGTCGAATCAATTTCGCGAACCAAACTTCGCCGAAACGGATGCGGCCTTCTACAAGGACAACCACCTGACCGAGCGGATCAATCTGCAATTGCGCTTCGAGTTCTACAACATTTTCAACCATCCCAATCTCACCAACGTTGACGCCAACCCGGTGGATGCCACCTTCGGGAAGGCGCTGTCCAGCAGCTTCCGCGAAGGTGGCAGGTGGGAGCTAAAGTCATGTTTTAGGATGGCGCGTTTGGGCGCCCGTAACGAAAAAGGAAAGACATGAAATCCTCAGGAATCCGGCTGACAGCGCTTCTGGCGGCGGTACTCTGTCCCTTGCTGGCAGGCCCGCAATCAGGCGCTTCCAACACCGTTACCGCCGCCAGGGATTACCCCATCAAGCCCGTCCCCTTCACGGCAGTGCATTTGACCGATGCATTCTGGGCGCCGCGCATCGAGACCAACCGCAAGGTGACCATCCCGTTCGCGTTTCAGCAGTGCGAAAACACCGGCCGGGTGGCCAACTTCGTGCATGCCGCGGAAGCCCTGCGCGGCCAGATTTCCGACCAGGATCGCAAGATCCCTCCTTATCCCTTCGACGACACGGACATCTACAAAGTCATCGAAGGCGCCTCATACACTTTGAGCGTTAAGCCCGACCCCGCACTCGAGTCATATATCGACGGCCTGATCGCGAAGATCGCCGCCGCGCAGGAACCGGACGGCTACCTTTATACCGCGCGCACCATCGATCCCGATCACCCGCATAAATGGGCCGGCGCCCACCGCTGGGAAGACGAAGAGGTGCTGAGCCATGAGTTGTACGACCTGGGCCATCTCTACGAAGCGGCCGTGGCGCATTATCAGGCGACGGGTAAGCGCACTCTGCTCGACATTGCGCTGCGCACCGCCGATCTGTTATGTGCCACCTTCGGGCCCGGCAAGAAAACTATCTGGCCCGGCCACCAGATTGTCGAGATGGGACTGGTGAAGCTGTATCGCGTCACCGGAGACGAGCGCTATCTGGATCTGGCCAAGTTCATGCTCGACGCGCGCGGTCCGGGCGGCTCTTCCTACAACCAGGCCAACCTGCGCGTGGTAGATCAGACTGAGGCCGTGGGCCACGCCGTGCGCGCCACCTATATGTACTCCGGCATGGCTGACGTGGCCGCCATAACCGGCGATGCCGGATACGTGCACGCCATCGATGCCATCTGGGACAACGTGGTGGGGAAGAAACTCTACATCACCGGAGGTATCGGCGCGACCGGCAATGGCGAAGCCTTCGGCGGGAACTACGAACTGCCCAATCTGACGGCCTACAACGAGACCTGCGCCTCGGTGGGCAACGACTTCTGGAACGAACGGCTCTTCCTGCTGCACGGCGATGCGAAATACATCGACGTGATGGAGCGCACCCTCTACAACGGCCTCATCTCCGGCGTGTCGCTGGATGGGAAGTCGTTCTTCTATCAAAATCCCCTCGAATCGAATGGCCGGCGCGGACGCAGCCCGTGGTTTGGCGTGGCCTGTTGTCCCGGCAACATTACGCGCTTCATGGCCTCGGTGCCGGGCTACATGTACGCGCTGGCCGGCGACACTCTTTACGTGAACCTCTTCGCCGGCGGAACCGCCGATGTACACATGGGGAGCCGCGCGGTGAAGGTGGTGCAGGAGACCCGCTATCCTTGGGACGGACGCGTGAAGATTTCGGTGGACCCCGGCGCGGCCGCCCGCTTCGCCATCAAGGTCCGTATTCCCGGCTGGGCCAGGGATCAAGCCGTCCCCAGCGATCTGTACCGTTTCGCCGATGCGCGCGACGCCGTGCCCAGCCTGAGCATCAACGGGAAACCGGTGCGCACCGATTTGGACAAAGATCCGGAGCAAGGTTATGTGACGCTCGACCGCGAGTGGAAAGCGGGCGATACGATCGATCTGAATCTGCCGATGCCCGTGCGCCGGGTCATGGCCAATTCTCAAGTAAGCTCCGACCGCGGGCGCGTTGCCATCGAACGCGGTCCCATCGTGTTCGCCGCCGAGGCCGTGGATAGTCCCGATCATAAAGTGCGGAATCTGCTGTTGCCGGATAGCGAGCCACTCACTGCTGAATTCCGGCCCGATCTGCTGAATGGCGTGGAAGTGGTGAAGAGCCGTGCAGTGTCGCTGGCTTATGATGCGGCGGGGCGAGTGGTGCGCCAGAGCGAGGACTTCACGGCGATTCCATACTACGCATGGGCGAACCGCGGGCGCGATGAGATGGTGGTCTGGTTTCCCGACGTGGAGTCCGCGGCGCGGCCCAAGCCATGGCCCACGCTTGCCATGAAAAGCAAAGTCAGCGCGTCGAAAGACGGGCAGCGCCTGAGCGCCGAAGGCATCGAGAAGCGCCCCGAAGCCGTAAACGACGGCGAGGAGCCGGAATCGTCCAGCGATCCGGCCTCGTACTTCGACTGGTGGCCGGAGAAAGGCCGGACCGAGTGGATCGAGTACACCTTCCCGCAGAAGTCGACGGTCTCGCAGGTGGCCGTCTACTGGTTCGACGATACAGGGCGCGGAGAGGTTCGCGTGCCGGCCTCCTGGCGCGTCCTCTATAGGGATGGCCAGGAGTGGAAGCCCGTGGCGGCCAACGATCCAGCCGGCGTCGAAAAAGACAAATACGACAGGCTCACATTTGCGCCCGTCTCGGCGGACGCGCTGCGCCTGGAAGTCACCATGCAGCCGGGGTTCTCGGCCGGCCTGGAAAAGTGGAAGGTGCAATAACCGAATCTCGATGGCACGGGAAGCGTCGTACGGCGTAGCGGCTCAGCGCTTCTTCGTTCCATTCCACTCCCGTACCGGCGACACATCCGACACGCCGTGCCGTTCTCCGCGCGAACTGGCTCCTTGATCAGGGCGTTCCACCAGTCTGCATACTCGAGCCAATGTACCGTAGGCGTCGCGCAGCGCACTTGCGCGCTGATCTCCGGGCCACAGGTGGTTCGACAGGGAACGCCGTGCACCTCGCCCAGGGCGGCAGCCCGCGGCCACCCGGTGAAACGGAGATCCGCGGTTGGACTTGGGGTCCGGATGGCCGCGAGATCATCTTTTCCATGTGGGTCGGATGTTTTGCCCTCAACCGATATCCTTTTAGATTTTGGCGCCAAGCGGAGCGTCGCCATGCTCGACAAACCGAATCCCGGCGGTCCAAAATCAAGGCGCCCGCTATAATCTCGTTGTATGGGGTTCCTTACGCGTCGTCAATTTGCCACGGTGCTGGCTCCGCTGGCCAGCAGGCTCCCGGCCCTGCCTCTCTCTACTTTCAAACTCGGCATCACCACCGACGAGGTCGATGACGATCCTCTCGCCGCCGCCCACTTTCTGCGCCGCTACGGCCTTCGCTGGGCCGAGGTTCGGAATATTTGGGGTCCATATAATACCGCGCAACCGCTGGAGAAGGTGCGCCAGGCACGCACCATTTTCGACGAACAGGGCATCCGCATCTCCGTCCTGGATACGGGCTTCTTCAAGATCCCGCTTCCTCCAGATACGCCTGAAGGCCGCCGCAAGCTGGATGAGCAATGGAAGTTGCTGGATTCGGCCATGGAGCGGGCCGCGGTTTTCGGAACCCGTAAAATCCGGATTTTCACTTTCATGCTCGAAAAGGGCGAGAAGCCCTCTACCAAGAGTTGCGACCGAATCGACGAACTGCTGCGAGAAGCGGCACGACGCGCTCGACCAGGCCGGTTCGAGCTAGCCGTGGAGGACATCGGTGGCGGCTACGTCTCAAACGCGGCGGAATCGGCGGAACTCCTCAATCGGGTGAAAGACGACAACATCTGCCTGACCTGGGATCCCAACAATGCAGCCGAATCAGGCGAGCATCCGTTCCCAGGAGGCTACCGCAGGCTCGACCCAGCGCGTATTTTTCACGTTCATCTTCGCGACTACCGGCACGATTCAGCCGGAAAAGTGGTATGGACGGCTGTCGGCCAGGGAGAGTTCGACAACCTGGGACAGATCCGTGCTCTGCTCAAGGACGGCTACAAGGAGACGTTCACACTGGAAACCCACTGGCGCGATCCGCACGGCAAGCTGTACTCCACGGAGACGTCTCTCAAAGGCCTTCTGAAAATCGTGGAGCAGGTTTAGGTCGTTGCATCGCGCACCCGGCTAGTCTAGCCATCCAAGCTAGCTCACACTCAGCCGGTCTAGACTGCATCGGATACTGACGCAGAGTGAGGTCCGGCTGCACTAGATCAGCTACTACGTGGAGCGCCGGGATCCGGAGTTTGAAAAGAAGATGATCGCGGCTGCGCATGTTTACAAGGGCGTGGAAATCGTGAACGCCGGCTTGGTGAAGGCACCCTGAGGAGCCGTCTACGGTAACCATCCCCTACGATGAGAAACCCGGCATTCAGCCGCTGGCGCCGACTACGCCGGACCGGCCCGCTTGCGCCGCATCAGTACCCCAGTCATATGCGCGACGAGTACAAAAGGCTGGGGACCGTATCGTTACAGGCTGGCCTGGATTTGCATAGGTGCCGGGTTACGGCGATCGTCAGTGATCGTCATGCTAGCGTGGATTTCATCGCCTACTGCGAAAACTGGATGCCCGGTATCCGGCGCAAGCCAGGATTCGCCTGCTGCTTGATAACCACTCGGCGCACATTTCAAAAGAGACGCAAGCGTACCTTAGTCTTCACCCGCAACGTTTCGCGTTCGTCTTTACGCCGAAGCACGGCTCGTGGTTGAATATCGTGAAAACCATGTTCAGCAAGATGGCGCAAACTATACCGCGTGGCATCCGCGTCGCATGTAAGCAGGAGTTGATTGATCGCATCCATCTCTACTTCGAGAAGGACAATGCCGACCCGGAAATCCTTTCGGTGGAAGTATAAAGCGGACGAAACTAACATTGTCTAATCATCGACAGAACGGTGATCTGGAGAACCCAGCATCCCTACTTTTGGGCCGTGGCGCTCACGAAGCTATCCACGTTGCTTTTATCCACCAACATCTCGCCCGTGTCGATGAACGTCGCCACAGGCGATTGCGGATCCTGCGCCCATGCCTTATCCAAAGGATTCGGCGGATAGTGATGCAGTGTATCCAGTGTTAGCGCGCCTATGTAACCCATGGTGAAAGGTTTTTGCGCGATGGTGCCGGCGATGCGGTCTTTCTTAATCCAATCGAGCGTGCGTTGATCGGCGTCCATCGCTATCACCACCTTGCCGCTGATCTTGTTGCGGTCGAGCACATCGGCCACTTCCGGACACGCAATGGCCTCCAGGCAGATGAATCCGTCGATCTTGTCTATGCCCTTTTTATCGACCAGGTCCTGTGTATGGTCAAACGCGATGCGCGCGTCTCCCTTCACGTCCACCGTGTCCGCGATCTTGATGCCCGGGTGGCCCTCCAAGCCGTCGTGATAGCCGCGCAAACGGTCCTTCAGGTTGGCCTGCTCGGGCATGGTGAAAATCACGACGGTGCCTTTGCCCTGCAACTGCTTCACGGCAAGCTGCGCACCCATCAGGCCCGCTTTGTAATTATCGGTTCCTATAAATGAGAGCCGTTTACTCGCGGGCGCGTCGGAATCTATTGTCACCACCGGGATGCCCTGCCCGATTGCGGCGTCAATATCCGGCTGCATTACGGCCGGATCTGCCGCCGATATCATAATGCCCGCCGGTTTGATCTTCTCGGCCAGCACCCGCTGGAAAGCTTCGTGTTCTGCCTTGGGATCGAACGAATCCGGCCCCACGATTTCGGCCTTCACGCCCATCAGTTGCGCGGCGTGCAGCAACCCAGTATTCGCGCTCTGCCAATAGGGGATCTTAATGTTAGTCGCCACCAGCCAATACTTCTCCGTGGTAGCGTGAGGGGAGCCGCCGCACCCCGCCAGCCACAGTATTGTGCCGCCCCAAAAACCCGTCAGGATCTTCCGCCGCATTCGCATATCAGGCCTCCGCAATTGACAGTATATGTCAAGACATGCGCGGATGCGTTTGGGGGGACCGGCGCCCGCAGCCTACGCCCGCCCGGCGAGTGCGCGAGATAGAAGTGGAGATTAGGCCGCCGCGCCTCCCAGCAGTCCTCAAACCGGCTGTTGAGGTGGCAGCATCGCAGGGTCAGGATAGCGTTCGCTCCCCGCGCGGTCCAGAACATCCCGGATTGTTTGAGACGGACGCCAACTACGGTTTTGCATCCGGCCTCGATCACACCCGAGCCGACAGAGAAGTGCTGGCGGCGAAACCCGGGTAAGGCATCCGCTCCGCATTCCTCGCGAAGTAGTCCGCCTCGGTGCGGATGGTCTCGCGCACTTCAGGATTGGTGGAGCGAATGGCGCGAAGGACATGCACTAACTTCTCGATTTTGGCCTGGTCGAGCGGGCGCTTTTGGTGAACCTTCATCCACGCATTCTGGCTTGCTTGGTCATTAGGATGCAGCTTGCGCACCAACTCCCAAGAGGTGCTGGGGCGCGTGAGCAGAGATCGACAATCTGAACCGCGCCTGGAAGGCGTTGCTCGGCCAGATTCCAGATCCATCCGGCACCATCCCCTATGACCACCTTCTTTTGCGATTCCAGCCGCGCTTCCAGGCCTCCCAAATAGATTCTTTTACCAAACTCTTCGGCCGTCTCGATGGCGCCAGTGATGGCGCCAGTGTAGGTGGTGGAATCCGGATCGCGGATGAGGTCAGAACCTGGCCTGTCGTGTATGGGCCGGTTGGCCGCCTGCCTTGCCTAGCCGGTCCACCGTCTCTTTCTTTACCACCGGTAGTCCCGTCCCGTCCATATGCACATACAGGATGGGAATCGGCTTGCCAATGATGACAGGCAAGTCCAGTTGCACGGCTCTGTGAACTTCCCGCTGCTCGCCTTGCACCATATTATCCGCAATGGCCTCCGCCGTGCGCTCCGCCGATTTGATGGTCACATCCAATTCGGCAAGGACGCGCATCTGCTCGCGGCCGTGACAGAAGGGTGGATCCTGGCCCACCATGGCCTGCCAGCGACGCACTCCGGGAGAGCATTCCGTGTGCTCCAGGCCCAGTTCCACATCGGCCGGGGAACTGGCCGGCACGGCATTGGGAGGCAGCAGTAGGGACGCGAGACGCGTGCAGGCCCACCACGGTCAGCACCGGTTTGGAACGGAGTTCCTGGTATCGGGCGTGACCACAACGACACGGCACCTGGCGCTGATCTGGCGCCGGGGCCTCAAAGTGAAGCAGTTCGGCAAGGCGGCGGCTCCGGCTTCGTGGAAAACTGTCCTTAAGCCAGACTCTACGGCTTCCAGATCGGTACGGCCGTCCTTACTGCGTTGCGCAAACACCCGGTCGAGGAATCGGTTTACCTCTCGCGCAATCTCCTGATGGATTGCAGCCGTTTTTTTCCTGCTCCGTCCAGCCGCCGCGCTGCTGCTCGACGGGACGCAGCTCGCAGATATTCTGATGGAGGCTCCCAGTTCCTCGTTGAGCTCCTGAAAGCGATGAAACTCGGCCACTTCCTGTTAGGCCTTACCCAGAGTCGCTGGGTTGGAAAGGATTCGGGCACGGGCATGCCAGCCACCCGGCGGGTGAGGCGGAACTGGGGACCGTGGCCCGGTCGTCAGGTTTGGGGCTACGTGGAGCGGTTGCTTGGGACGTCCAGTTCGCATGCTGCTCTCCCACAAAAGGCGATAACACCAGTATGAGGCAGATCTCCTAATTATTCAATGAATTTCTAACTCATGACACTAGTCTAGTGTAGTGCGTCAGAAGTTCGTTAACGCACCGCTTCTGGCCGCGTAGCGGTTGTTCCAGCCACCTCCCGGACCCGATACGGATTGACCGAGGCGCGGAGCGCTGCTCCTACCCCACTCGTAAAGATTCTTGGGTTCAGTTCGAAATCACTTGCTTTGTTTTTGCTCTGCATGTATTATTACAGGCAGATACAAATGCGATTCTTTCCCTCCTGCCCTCCCGCCAACCGTCTTCGGCAGAGCAAGCGTCAGCTGCTCTCCCGTCTCAAAGTGCCTCCCGACGCCCTTCCCGGCTCGCTCGCCCTTACTCACCACCGGTGCGGCAAGCCGTCCTGTCACTGTGCCGACAGCCAGGGTCATCCCCTTTGGTCGCTCACCTTCATGGTCCAGGGCAAAAAAACGCGTCGAGCATATTCCCCAACAGTGGGCCGATGCAGTTCGCCAACGCGTGGACCATGGCCGACAGTGCAAGCAGACCTTGACGGAACTGTTGGTCTTGAACGCCGAACTCCTGGTCCTCGAGCGGAAACGGCAACCGCCTAAGAACAGCCCGAAGCGCTCCGCGAATTGAAGAGCAGTATGCCGAGAGCGCCCAAAGTTCGGCTAACGGCTGAACAGCAGGACCACTTTGAGCGCTTCGCGCGTAGCCGAACCCTGGCGGCCCGCTTGGTCCAACGGGCCCAAATCGTCTTGCAGGCGGCCGCCGGCAATGCCGACGTCGAGATCGCCCAGGCTTTGCACATCACCCGTCAAACGGCCGGTCTCTGGCGACGGCGGTTCCTGGATCGCGGGATCGCAGGGATTGAGAAAGACGCGCCGCGTTCCGGACGCCCCCGCCTCATTGCGGCGAACAAGATCGATGAGAGTGTCTCTGACCACCCGCCAGACGCCCGCCAATGCCACTCACTGGAGTACCCGCACATTGGCGGTGGTGGCCGCCGTCAGCGCTTCCACGGTGGGCCGCATCTGGCGGGGTACGGTCTCAAAACCGCATCGCGTGAAGACCTTCAAGTTGAGCAACGATCGGCACTTCGCCGAAAAGTTGGAAGATCTCGTCAGCCTCTACCTGCACGCTCTTGACAACGCGATCATACTGGCAGTTGACGAAAAATGTCAGATCCAGGCTCTGGATCGCACCCAGCCGGGCCTACCCTGGAAAAAGGGGCGTTGTGGGACCATGACCCATGTCTACAAGCGGCATGGCACCACTACTCCGTTTGCCGCCATGCACACCCCAGACGGAAGCGTCATCGACGTCTGCATGCCCACCCACAATCGTGGCGACTGGATTCGGTTTCGCAAACTCATTGACCGCCGCACGCCGTCCGACAAACAACTCCATCTGATCATGGACAACCACTCGGCTCATCAGGCCCCAGAGGTGCATCAGTGGCTGGCGCGCCACCAGCGCTTTCACGTGCACTGGGTCCCCACCAGTTCTTCCTGCCTGAACATGGTCGAACTCTTCTTTCGCGATCTGACGGTGGAGCGCATCCGGCGGCGCGAGCGTCACCGAGTTGCAACTGGCCATCCGCAATACATCGACCAACACTACCGCCAGCCCAAGCCGTATCTTTGGACGGCCAAGGCCAGGGACATTCTGGAAAAGGTCAAGCGGGCCTGGATGAAATTGCGGGCGGGCGGATCTGTGCCAAAAGAGCGGGAACTTCGCCGCCCTGGACAGCATCGCCCGCCGCCTGGCCGCCGAGGGCCCACAAGCTCCTGAACGCGACGCTGGATCACCCACCTCCTGAGCGGGTTCAGAGCCGACCCCACCTCAAGCAAACCAAAGACTATTTCTTCTTCCACTGCCTGAAGGGCTGCCAACATCGACGTCGGCCAACGAGGTCTCACTCAAGCGAACACACCTCATTTGTCTAACGACACTCTCCTATCCGAGCTGCGAAGCCCGCCAATCCGAAGATGGTGTTAAAGAACTTCTGATGCACTACA
>CAVWOT010000034.1:0-225476 GCA_963756605.1 Bryobacterales bacterium
TAAACGAGGGATAGGAATTGCGTTAATCGAACGGTCTGGAAAGGCCGGCCATAGAGGGTGACAGCCCCGTAGGTGAAAATGCAATCCTCTTTCAAGTGGCTCCTAAGTACCGCGGGACACGTGGAACCCTGCGGGAATCTACCGGGACCATCCGGTAAGGCTAAATACCAGTTTGCGACCGATAGTGAACCAGTACCGTGAGGGAAAGGTGAAAAGAACCCCTGCGAGGGGAGTGAAATAGTACCTGAAACCACACGCCTACAAGCAGTTGGAGGGCTATGCCGCGCAAGCGGAATGCCTGACATCGTGCCTATTGCATAATGAGCTGGCTAGTCATTCTCAGTGGCAAGGTTAAGCGAAAGCGAGCCGCAGCGAAAGCGAGTCTGAACAGGGCGATGCAGTCGCTGGGAATGGACGCGAAGCGGGATGATCTACCCTTGGCCAGGATGAAGTCGGTGTAACAGCCGATGGAGGTCCGAACCAGTGTTGGTTGAAAACAGCTTGGATGAGCTGAGGGTAGGGGTGAAAGGCTAATCAAATTCCGTGATAGCTCGTTCTCTCCGAAATAGCTTTAGGGCTAGCCTTGCGTGGTCCGTCGCGGTGGTAGAGAACTGACTGGACTAGGGGCCTTCCCAGGTTACCGAATCCAACCAAACTTCGAATGCCGTGAATGTGTAGCGCGGGAGTCAGACAGTGGGGGCTAAGCTTCATTGTCGAAAGGGAAACAGCCCAGACCATCAACTAAGGTCCCCAAATCTATGCTCAGTGGGAAAGGAAGTCGAGAGGCTCAGACAGCCAGGAGGTTGGCTTAGAAGCAGCCATCCTTTAAAGAAAGCGTAACAGCTCACTGGTCGAGCCGCTCGGCGCCGACAATATAACGGGGCTCAAGCATAGTACCGAAGTTATGGATGCGAGAGGGTCCTGGGTCCTGGGTGCTAGGTGCTGGTCAAAAGCTTCCCCGAGCGGAGGTTTTTGCCAGAACCCAGCACCCAGAACCCAGAACCTTCCGCATGGTAGGAGAGCGTTCCCAATGCTGTGAAGGTCGAGCGAAAGCACGGCTGGAGCGTTGGGAAGCGACTCTGCCAGCATAAGTAGCGAGAAACCAGGTGAGAACCCTGGTCGCCGTAAGTCTGAGGATTCCTGAGAAAGGTTAATCCGCTCAGGGTTAGTCGGATCCTAACGCGAGGCCGATAGGCGTAGCGGATGGACAGCAGGTTAATATTCCTGCACTACCGAAGCTCGATAAAGACCGAAGGGGGGACGCGAACCGTAAGCTCAGCAGCGCAATGGTTTCAACGGTGAGTGAAGGGAGATCCGGATAGGTAAATCCGCCGGGTCGTTCGCCAGGAAAAGCCTCTAAGGAGAGTTAGGTATCCGTACCACAAACCGACACAGGTGGACGAGAAGAATATTCTAAGGCGCTCGGGTGATGGTAGGTTCAGGAACTAGGCACATTAGCTCCGTAACTTCGGGAGAAGGAGTGCCCACCTAAGACGTGGGCCGCAGTGAATAGTCTCAGGCGACTGTTTAACAAAAACACAGGTCTCTGCAAAGTCGAAAACGACGTATAGGGGCTGACGCCTGCCCGGTGCCGGAAGGTTAAAGGGAGCGGTTAGTCGCAAGGCGAAGCTGTGAACTGAAGCCCCGGTGAACGGCGGCCGTAACTATAACGGTCCTAAGGTAGCGAAATTCCTTGTCGGGTAAGTTCCGACCTGCACGAATGGCGTAACGATCTGAGAACTGTCTTAACCTGCCGCCCGGCGAACTTGTGGTCCCGGTGAAGACGCCGGGTGCCCGCCACTAGACGGAAAGACCCCGTGCACCTTTACTATACCCTTTCATGGAACTATGGGGCGATCTGCGCAGCATAGGTGGGAGGCTTTGATTCCGGGTTCTCGGACTCGGAGGAGCCAACGGTGAGATACCACCCTGATCGTTCTGTGGTTCTAACTTCCACCCGTTATCCGGGTGAAGGACAGTGGAAGGCGGGTAGTTTGACTGGGGCGGTCGCCTCCTAAACGGTAACGGAGGCGCGCGAAGCTTGGCTCAGGCGGTTTGGAAATCCGCCGACGAGTGCAAAGGCATAAGCCAGGTTAACTGCGAGACCTACAAGTCGAGCAGATGCGAAAGCAGGCCTTAGTGATCCGGTGGTTCTGTATGGAAGGGCCATCGCTCAACGGATAAAAGGTACGCCGGGGATAACAGGCTGATCGGAGTCAAGAGTTCACATCGACGCTCCGGTTTGGCACCTCGATGTCGGCTCATCGCATCCTGGGGGTGTAGAAGCTCCCAAGGGTTAGGCTGTTCGCCTATTAAAGCGGTACGTGAGCTGGGTTCAGAACGTCGCGAGACAGTTCGGTCCCTATCTGTGGTGGGCGTAGGAGATTTGAAGGGGCTTGCCCTTAGTACGAGAGGACCGGGGTGAACGAACCTCTTGTGTTCCAGTTGTCCCGCCAGGGGCATAGCTGGGTAGCGAAGTTCGGTCAGGATAAACGCTGAATGCATATAAGCGTGAAACCTTCCCCAAGATGAGATCTCCCAACCGAAAGGTAATAAGAGCACTGGAAGACTACCAGTTTGATAGGACGGGTGTGTAAGCGTAGTAATACGTTGAGCTGACCGTTACTAATTGCTCGTTCGGCTTGACCATAAAATTTACTGTTCACACAAAGTTTCTTCTAGCGCCGGCCCGTCAATATTCAATCCCGATCTTCTGGGTGACCTTAGCGAGAGGGACCCACCCGTTCCCATCCCGAACACGGAAGTTAAGCCTCTCAGCCCCGATTGTACTGCACGCGCGAGTGTGTGGGAGAGTAGGAAGTTGCCCGGTCTAAGCAGAAAGCCTCCAAGCAATTGGAGGCTTTTTTGTTGCCGCCCACCTCATCTCGTCTCTTAGTGGTATCATTCCCGCTGGGTCTCATAACTCAGCGATCCGTGCGGGGGGCATGTTGCAAAACCGATTCATCAGGCTTGCTGTGATTGCGGCGATCGGGACGGCGGCGTTTGCCGCAACCCAACCGCGGCTGTCGTTTGAAGCGCCGCGGCTGCAACCTCTGGCAGACGTGCCTTCCCGCGTTGCAGTCGGCGATTTCAATGGCGACGGCAAGACTGATCTGGTGTCTATCTCATCCGTGCAGGGCTCCCTATCCATCTCGCTCGGCCGCGGCGACGGCACCTTCCGCCAGGGTGCACAGTACAACATTGGCAGCGAACCATACTCTGTGGCGGTGGCGGACTTCAACGGCGACGGGAAGCCAGACTTGGCCGTGGGATTCCTCTATGGCGGGATTTCGATCCTACTGGGCAACGGCGACGGCACCTTTCAGCCGCCCATAGAGTACTTCGTTGGCGAGTACCTCTTCTCCGTGACCGCGGGCGACTTCAATGGCGACGGCAAGCTCGACTTGGCGGTGGCCGCGCAGGAGCCCGCCCGGCTGTCGATCTTGTTCGGCAACGGCGATGGCACGTTTCAGCCGCCTGTGAGCATTACCGTGGGATCCCAACCCAGTTTTGTGGTCGTGGGCGATTTCAACGGCGATGGAAAGAAGGACGTGGCGCTAACGGACTATACTGCAGCTGAAGTGTGGATCCTGTTGGGCAACGGCGACGGCACTTTCCAGCCGGCAGCCGGCTACCCCGTCGGCCCATATTACCCGCTGCAAGTTGTGGTGAAAGACTTCGATCGCGATGGAAAGCAGGACCTCGCTGTAAGCTATCTGGCTTCCGGCGGCGTTTCCGTCCTCTCAGGCAATGGCGACGGTTCTTTTCAGCCGCAGGTCTTCTATGCAGCCGGAGGAACCGGCGGGCTCCTGGCGGTCGCGGACTTCAATGGCGACGGCAATCCAGACTTGGCCTTGGCCGGTTCGGAGATATACGTCCTGCTCGGTAACGGCGACGGCACTTTCGCGCCGGCGATTGGCTATGCCGGAGCACCTCTGAATGGCTCTTTGGCGACAGGCGATTTTAATGGCGACGGAAACCCCGACCTGGCGGCGACCTGCGGCACCGGCGTCGACCGTCCCGGTAGTGTTGCGATACTACTGGGCAGCGGCCATGGGGGAATGCCGGGCACCGGTGTCCTTCCGGTGGGGTTTAACGGCAAAGGCGTCAAACCCTACCAAATGGCTGTGGGGGATTTCAATGGCGACGGAAACCAGGACCTGGCGGTGGCGGACGGGGCCGGTACCGTCCAGATCCTGCTTGGCAACGGCGATGGAACGTTTCAGAGCGCGATGAACTACACGGTCACGGGCATTGCAGTGTTCGTGCTCGCAGGCGACTTCAACGGTGATGGGATATCGGATCTGGCGGTGCTTTGCAACAATTTTTCGCAAAAGCCCCAGATAATATCGATCCTGCTCGGCAACAAGGACGGGACGCTTCAGCCGGGGGCAACCTACACGTTGCCGCTCTCCGAATCGTGGCTGGCGGCCGGAGATTTTAATGGGGATGGAAAGCTGGACTTGGTTGTCAATGCGCTGGGGGCCATCCAAGGTTTATATTTGATGCTTGGCAACGGCGATGGCACCTTCCAGGCGCCGGTCAACACTGGGTCGTCTGTCGGCGGCTTCCAATTCCTTGCCAACGATTTCAACGGCGACGGCAAACTCGATCTCGCGCTTTTCGACTACGCCAACATTTATATTTTGCTGGGCAACGGCAACGGCACGTTTCAGCCTCCGATTACCAACGCTGTTTCCGGCGGCCAGGGGTCGATAGCGGCCGGAGACTTCAACGGCGACGGAATACCGGATGTGGTCGTGGGCGGCGAGACTTCGCGCAATTCCAGCAGCGTCTCGATTCTGCTGGGCAACGGCGACGGTACATTCCGGCCAGGAGGCAGCCAGGCCATGTTGGGAGAGATACCCTCCGTTGCGGTGGGTGATTTTATCGGCGGCGGTAAGTTGGATGTGGTGGTAACCAGCGACCTCATGGGCGCGGTTGCGATCCTGCTGGGAAATGGCGACGGGACCCTGATGCCGCCAGCTTACTTCGGAGGAGGACTCGGCCCGATCCAAGTAGTGGTGGGCGATTTTACCGGCGACCGCCAGCCGGGCCTGGCGGTGCTCGACAGACAGGGTCCTATCCAAATCCTGTTAGAACCTCGTTCATAATGCCCTTCCGCTGTCGTCAAGTAAAGGGGGGCGCAAAGAATGAACCTTCCGGTGCCCGCCGCCGTATCGACAGTGAGGCCCTATGCCGCAATCCAACTTTCTCAGCACCGTCAGGCAGGATCTGACCTTCGCCGGTCGCACGCTTCTGAAGAATCCCGGCTTCACCGCCGCCGTAACCGTCTCGGTGGCACTGGCCATCGCCGCGAACGCCACGGTGTTCGGCATCGTGAACGGCTTGCTGCTGGGCGCTCTGCCGGTGCGGGAGCCCTCCCGCCTGGTCAGCTTGAACCAGGGCAATACGTTCTCATATCCGGACTACATCGACTATCGCGACGAGGCTGCCCAGCCGTTCGAAGGCCTCACGGCGCACTTTCCCTTCATTCCGGCGAATCTGGGCGGCGCCGGTGAGCCCGAACGGATCTGGGGCCAGGTCGCGGCCGGCAACTACTTCTCGGTGGTCGGCATCCAGCCGGCGATTGGGCGCGGGTTCACGCCCGCCGAGGATCAGGCAGCGGGCAGCAGCCCGGTAGTCGTGCTCGGCAACGCTCTGTGGCGCCGCCGGTTCGCGGCTGCGCCGGATGCCATCGGCCGGCAAGTCCTGCTCAATGGCCAAAGCTACACCGTCATCGGCGTGATGCCCGCGGGGTTCCACGGCACTGACCGCGCTGTTCTGGCAGACTTCTGGGTGCCGCTTTCCATGGCCGGCCAGATCATGCCGGATCTGCTCAAAGACCACCCGGCTGCCAGGCGCGGCACTCACTGGCTGATGCTCGAAGGCCGGCTCAAGCAGGGCTTCAGCCGCAAACAGGCCGCCGCCGCGTTGAATGTAGTCCAAAGGCGGCTGGACGATACATACCACAAGGGCGAGAAACCGCACGACCCGATCAGCCTGGCCGATTCCGGTGGATTGTTCGGCGGCGCGGACCGTTTCGCCATCGGCTTGATGGCCGTGCTGGCTGTGCTGGTGGCCATGGTGCTCTTGATTGCGTGTGCCAACGTCGCGAATCTGATGTTGGCGCGCGCCATGGCCCGCCAGCGCGAAATCGGCGTACGCCTGGCGTTGGGTGCCGGCCGCGCGCGCCTGGTTCGCCAACTGCTGACCGAAAGCGTAGTGCTCTCGCTCATCGGCGCGGTCGGCGGGTTCGCCTTAGCGGCCGCGGCTACCGTGGCCCTCTCGCGCTTCAATCTTCCGCTGCCCTTGCCCATACGTTTCGATTTCGCGCCGGATGCGCGCGTGCTCTGGTTTACCGCGGCGCTCGCCGTAGTGACCGGAATCATCTTCGGTCTGGTCCCCGCGTTACGCGCCACGCGCCCCGATCTGGTGACTGCTCTCAAGCAGCAGAACACCGCATTTGGCAGCTTCCGCCGGCTGGGCATGCGCAATCTGCTGGTGGTGGTGCAGGTGGCTCTCTCGCTGGTTCTGCTGGCCGGCGCGGGACTGTTCCTGCGCAGCCTGCAAAAGGCCTCCTCCATCGATATCGGCATGCGCCCCGATCACGTGCTCCTCATGGCCACCAACCCCAAGCTGAGCCAATACTCTCCGGAGAAAACGCGCCGGTATCTCGCGCAGCTCCGCGCGCACGTAGGGGCTTTGCCCGGCGTCCGGTCCGTGAGCTATCTCGACAGCATTCCACTCAGCATCGGTGGAACCAGCTTCGACTTCCAGGCCGAAACAACTCCCGACGCAGCTAAGGACGCCAAGCCGGCAGCCATCGACGTATACTTTGCGGGGTCGCGTTTCTTCGAGACCATGGGCCTTCCCTTGTTGCGCGGCCGCGACTTCGACTGGCAGACTGACGCGGCGTCCGTCATACTCACTGAGAAGGCGGCGCAGCGCCTGTTCACCAACGCCGATGCGATCGGCAGGCGGGTCACGGCGGAGAAGAACAGCTATCAGGTCATCGGCATCGCCAGGAACTTCAAATCCCGAACGTTGGGCGAGGCGCCCGCCGAGGCTGCATTCCTCTCTCTCGAGGCCCGTCCCGAGGATGTCTTCAGCTTCTACGGCATATCCCTGGTGGTCAAAACCACCGGCGATCCGAACGCCATGATTCGGCCGGTGCGCCAGCAGATCGCCGCGCTCGATCCGAACCTGGCGGTCGACAACATAGAGACCATGGACGAGCACGTCGACAAGGCTCTGTTGATCCCCAGACTGAGCGCCGTGCTACTCGGAGTTTTCGGCGCGGTTGGCCTCACGCTGGCCACCGTGGGGCTCTATGGAGTGATGAGCTACTCGGTGCGGCGCCGCACGCGCGAGATCGGTATTCGCATGGCGTTGGGCGCGCGCACCGGCGGGGTGCTCCGGTTGGTGGCCCGGCAAGGGCTGGCGCTGGCGGGAATCGGCGTGGCCATCGGCCTCGCCCTGTCATTGTTAGTCAGCCGGTTCGCGGCGAGTCTGCTCTATGGCATCAGCGCCACCGATCCCCTTACATTCACCGCTGTTCCCACTCTATTGCTGATAGTGGCAGTGCTGGCTGTGCTGCTGCCCGCGCGCCGCGCCGCGAAGACCGACCCGCTGGCCGCTCTGCGCTACGAGTAAGCCGGGCGATCTGTCGCGCCGCAGTACTTGTAGGTCTTTTCGCGCATTCCAGCCCGCCGATTCTTCTTGCCATGCGGGGTACGTGTGTGCACAATGTACAAGTGATGCCCTCAATGAAACGTGCTGTCAGTTTGACTTATGCAAGCTTGTTGTCTGTATGTTTGACAGCTGTCTTACACGCGCAAGCGCCCAAAGCTACTTCTACTGTGCCGCGATTAGTAAAGTTCAGCGGCACACTTACTGCCGGCAACGGCCAGCCGCAGACCGGAGTCATCGGTGTGACATTTGCCATATACGAAGAGGAACAGGGTGGCGCGCCGTTATGGATGGAGACACAGAACGTCGCAGCCGATGCCGCGGGTCACTACACGGCCATGCTTGGCGCGACGCGCAATGAGGGCGTACCGGCGGAAGTATTCGCATCCGGGCAGGGTCGCTGGCTGGGCGTGCAGCCGCAAGGCGAGCCCGAGCGGCCGCGCGTGTTGATGACCAGCGTGCCCTACGCGCTGAAAGCGGTGGACGCGGAGACGCTGGGCGGGCTGCCGGCATCCGCGTTCGCATTGTCAGGCACGCCTGGCGCCCCGGCCGGCCGTAGCGTTTCCGCCACCACGCAACTGACTGAGCGGCAGGGATCCAAAGCCACCACGGATCTCACCGGCACGGGTACCGCCGACCATCTCGCCTACTGGACCAACAGTACCACGCTCGGCAGTTCCGCCCTTTATCAGACCACGGCCAAAAAGATTGGGCTGGGCACTACCACTCCAACCGCAGAATTGGAGGTACAGAACGCGTCGGCGACGGCTATTCTAGGCAACGTTACGGCCACGTCGGGAAACTTCAACGGCGTCAACGGACAGACGGCCAGCACCAGCGGCTACGGCGTCAGCGGCGTGGCCACAGCCACTTCCGGCTCGGCCAGTGGAGTGTACGCCCAAACCTCCAGCCCTAATGGCAACGCCTTGTTCGCCACCAATAGTGCCACGAGCGGCTACGCGTTTGGCATCCAGGGGTTCTCCGCCAGCCCGAACGGCGTAGGAGTGCAGGGGAACGTCACGGCTCCCAGCGGCAGCGCGGTTACCGGTATCAACAGCGGCGCCACCGGCGGAACTGGCGTGAGTGGCGTAAGCAATGCGACGTCGGGATTCGGCGCGGGCGTCAACGGGTCCACCACTAGTCCTGGCGGGGCCGGCGTCTTCGGCGTGAACAATGCGACTACCGGAGGCAATGGCGTGCAGGGCCAGACCGCCGCCACCAATGCGAACGGCGTGTTCGGGATCAACAACGCCACGACGAGCTTCGCCGTCGGCGTGAACGGGCAGACGAGCAGCCCCGGCGGGACCGGCGTCAACGGGGTGAACATGGCCACCACCGGTGGCAATGGCGTGCAAGGCCAAAGCAACGCCACCAATGGCGGAAATGGCGTCTACGGCGCGACGGCTGGGACGAATGCTAACGGCGTATTCGGGGTCAATACGGCCTCGTCGAGCTTCGCCGTCGGCGTGAATGGACAGACTTCCAGTCCGGGAGGGACCGGCGTCAACGGTTTGAACTTAGCCACCAGCGGTGGCAACGGCGTGCAAGGCCAAAGCAACGCCACTAACGGCGGAAACGGCGTGTTTGGCACGACCGCCAGCACCAATGGCAACGGGGTGATCGGAATTAATACCGCCACGTCCACCTTCGCGGTCGGCGTGAACGGTCAGACTTCCAGCCCGGGCGGCACTGGCGTCAACGGTCTGAATCTGTCCACCACCGGTGGCAACGGCGTACAAGGCCAGAGCAACGCCACCTCAGGCTTTGCCAATGGCGTGTCCGGCCAGAGCTCCAGCACCAGCGGCAACGGCGTGTATGGCAGTAATAACGCTACCTCCGGCTTCGCGGTAGGCGTCAACGGACAGACCAGCAGCCCGGCGGGTGTGGGAACCCAGGGTTTGAACCTGGCCACCACGGGTGGCACCGGCGTGCAGGGCCAGAGCAACGCTACCTCGGGACCGTCCAATGGCGTTTTTGGTTCCTCAAACAGCCCCAATGGGAACGGCGTGTTCGGGATCGCCAACGCCACTTCGGGTTTTGCAATCGGCGTGACGGGCCAGACGAACAGTTCCGGCGGCGCCGGCGTCTTCGGGCTGAATAACACCTCTGGCGGCTTCGGACTCGATGGACAAGCCGGCGCCAATGGCACCGCTCTGTTCGCCGTGACGCAAACATGCAACAGTTCCGGCTGCACGCTGGTAAATGGAACCGGCGGAGAATTTGTTACCGGCTCAGGCGGCACTCTTCTGCTGGGCTACGGCGGGTCGTATAGCAACGAGGTGTTCAGTGTGGATGCCAGTGGCAACGGCTTTTTCAAGGGCAATCTGAATGTCACAGGTAAAGTGACCAAAGGCAGCGGCTCTTTCAAGATCGACCATCCGCTCGATCCGGAGCATAAGTATCTCTCGCACTCGTTTGTCGAGAGTCCGGACATGATGGACATTTACAACGGGAATGTCACTACCAATGAGCGCGGCGTTGCTACTGTGGTTCTGCCTGACTATTTCGAAGCGCTCAACGGCGACTTCCGCTACCAGCTCACGGTGATCGGCCAATTCGCGCAAGCGATCGTCGCTAAGGAGATCAGCCATGGCCGCTTCACGATTAGAACCAACCGGCCGAAGGTAAGAGTCTCGTGGCAAGTCACCGGCATTCGTCACGATGCCTACGCCAATGCGAACCGCATTCCGGTGACGGAGGAGAAGCCCGCCGCGGAGCAGGGGACCTATCTGCACCCGGACGTGTTTGGCAAGAGCGAAAACGCGGGCTTGGGATCGGGTTCGCACTGAAGTACAATCATCTGCTGTATGGCTGGAAAGACGATCCCACTGGGCGTGAAGGCGCGCACCGAGCGGCGGATTTTGGATTACGCCGCCAAACACGCCGCCGGCAAGTTCACCCGCGTCGAGGTTCGCTTTCGCGGGGCGCTCTGCTATATCGACGCATATACAGAACCGGACACTCCGACCCATCTTTGCCGGCTTGGCTTTACTGGCAGCGAAGATCGCTGGAGCTTCGCCTTTTACACTTACGCTCACGAAAAATACGAGCCGAGCTTCCTGATGAACGGCAGCCATACGGGCACGCCCGAGGAAGCCTTCGAAACATCGACACTCTTTTATTGAAGTTTCGGCTTTCGCGTGGGGCAGGACTCCAGTCCTGCAGCGGGTCTCCAGACCCGCCATCTGGCGGGACGTGGATGTCACTATGTTTTTGCGAAGATCAGTAGGTGGACAGGACCAGGGCCGCTTCTGCCGCCTTGCTCGAATAAGCCGATATGCGCGTGTCCTTCGGCAACCGCATCGGATGCAGGAAGTAGTAAGTGCGTGCCCACTGCGGCCGCCAGTTACGGATCCAGATAAGCCGCTCAACCGCACCGTCGGGTAAGTACGCAGTCACTTCGAGTGACTCGCCCGCTGCGAGCCGCACCGGCCGCACTCCCGCGAATTCGGCCGCCCTTGAAAGCGTCAGCCCCGCGGCGCTGGTGACGATGATCTCCCGCCCGCCCGCCGGCTGCTGCTTGGCCGCCCCGTTGAAATGCGGTGCGGGCGGCAGGTAGATCTCGTCGCCCTCGGGCGCGCCGCCCTCTACCCAGTTCACGATCATATCGATCTCGATTTGCGACAAGCTGGGATCGCCGCGGAACTCGCCCACGCCTTTTACCGCGCCCCAGGGCGGCATGCGCCGCGCCAGCACCTCATCGCGGATGGCCTTCGCCCAAGGCCGCGCGTCTGCATAAGTCTCGAGCGACATGGCCACGCCGCCGTCGCGATGACAGCTCACGCAGTGCCTGTTCACCAGGCGCGAGATCTCCTGCGTCCAAAGCAGTTTGGTGGTGATGACATCATGCGCGCATGCGGCCGGCGCCAGGGCCACGGCCATGAACGCGAGCCCGCGCTTCACACGGCCTCTCCGCGCACGAGGTCTGCGTACGTCTCGCGCGCGCGGATAGTGCGGAACCGGTCGCCTTCCACTAAGATCTCCGGCGGCCGCGTGCGCGAGTTGTAGTTCGACGCCTGCACGAAACCATAAGCCCCCGCCGCGCACACCGCCAGGTAGTCGCCCGGCGCCGCATTGGCCAGCTTGCGATCGCGCGCCAGAAAATCGCCCGTTTCGCAAACCGGCCCCACCACGTCCGCTACGATCTCGGGCCGGGCGGTCTTGCGCAGCGGAATAATATCGTGATGCGAACGGTAAAGCGAGGGACGAATCAAGTCGTTCATGGCCGCATCCACCACCACAAACTCTTTGCTGCCATTTTGCTTCCGGTACAGCACGCGGGTCAAGAGCACGCCCGCGCGCCCCACGATGGAGCGTCCCGGCTCGATGGTCACTAACAATCCGCTGCACTGTAGCTTTTCCCGCACCTGCGCGATGAAGCTGCGAATCTCGGGCGCGTGTTCGTGCACCTGGTAGGCGATCCCCAAGCCGCCGCCGAGGTCGATTTGGTGTATGGCGAAACCGGCCGTCCGCAGCCGCGCGATCAGCGCCAGCACGCGGCCGATGGCTTCGAGAATGGGGTTCACGTCCATCAATTGCGAGCCGATATGGCAGCTCACGCCTTCGGCCGTAAGGTTCGGCAAATGGCGCGTGCGCTCGTAGACGGATTCGGCTTGCGCGATATCGATGCCGAACTTGTGCTCGCGCAATCCGGTCGAAATATACGGGTGGGTAGAGGCATCCACGTCGGGATTCACGCGCACGGCAAAGGCCGCCTGCACGCCGCGCCGCGCCGCCAGCGCATCGATCAGGGCCAGTTCCGGCTCCGACTCGCAATTGAACATGCGGATGCCGCTCTCGAGCGCGTAATCTACTTCGGCGGCAGTCTTCCCCACGCCGGAAAACACCACTCTGGATGGCTCGCCGCCCGCGCGCATGACACGATACAGTTCGCCGCCGGAAACGATATCGAAACCAGCGCCTGCTTTGGACAGCAACGCGAGAATGCCGAGCGACGAGTTAGCCTTCACCGCGTAACAAACGGTGTGCGGCAGGTCGTCGAGGGCTTCATCGTAAGCGTGATAATTTTCCAGAATGGCGGCGCTCGAATACACGTACGCCGGCGTGCCGGCTGCGCGCGCAATGTCCGCCAGGGGAACGTTTTCGCAATAGAGATCCTGATTGGAATAGTGGAACATGCGCGCTTATTGTGGGGCAGGACACCAGTCCTGCAGCCGGCGTCCACGCCGGTCCGTTTGTGGCTCGGAGCGGGTCCTGGAGGACCCACGCAGGACTGGAGTCCTGCCCCACGAATTATGACCCATCATTTCACCTTCATCACCAGCAGCGTCTGGTCGTCGAATGGCGTAGTGTTGAACTCGGTCCAGATCCGCCAGGATCTCCGCGACAATGGCCTCTGGGGAGTGATCGCACACGCGCCGCACCACTTGCGACAAACGGTGACGGCCGTAGTCCTGCCCATCCGGACTGAGATGATCGGTCACCCCGTCGGAATAAAGCACGATGGTATCGCCATGGTGCGCCTGGAAGACGACCTCTTCATATTCGCGTTCGTCCAGTAAACCGAGCGGCACACCCTCCACCCTGGGCTTGAGGATCTCGCGATTGCGGCACACCAGCGGCGGATTACCGCCGGCGTTGGCCATCACGAACTGGCGGATCGCCGGGCTCCACAGCATCAACAACAGAGTTACGAAGCGGGCTTCCACTTTGCGCTCGATCAGCGCTTCGTTCAGGGCGCGCATGAGCTGGCGGGGATCGGTACGCCGCGGGGCGAGCGTGCGCAACAATCCGCTGACCAGCGCGCCGTAGAGAGCCGCCGCCGCGCCCTTGCCGCTGACGTCGCCGAAGGCCAGCACCGCGCGATGATCCTGCGATTCGAAGAAATCGTATATGTCTCCGCTGATGCCGCGCGCGGGGCGCAGGCCGGCGGCCACTTCCAGGCCTTCCAGGCCCGGATCGCCGGTGGGCAGCAGAACTCTCTGCAGCTCGCGCGCGGCCTGCATGTCTTCCTCCATGCGCCGCTCGCGGATGGCCAGCTCTTCATACAGCCGGGCGTTCTCGACGGAGGCGGCGATCTGCGGCGCCAGCAGGTTCAGCATGCGCACATGCTCGTCGGTGAAGAAGCCCACGCGTTCGCTTTCCAGATCCATCACGCCCGAGACACGGTCGAGCGTCATCAGCGGGATGGCCACCTCCGAGCGAATCCCGGGATGCGAGGAAATGTAGCGCGGGTCCTGCATGGTGTCGTCGACGCGCACGGGCGCACGCTGTTCCACAGCCGCGCCGGTAATGCCTTTGCCCAGCGGGATGTTATCCAGATCCACGCGCTGGTCGTAGCGCATGCTGAAACGATGCCGCAATAATTGGCGCTCGGCGTCCACCAGCAGGATGTTGAACGCATCGTAGTTGATCAGCCCGCGCACCGTGCTGGCGATCTTGTTCAGCAGCTCGTTTACGTCCAGGATCGAGGAGAACTCCTGCGAAATGGAGGCCAGCGCTTTCAGCGTGCGGTTTTGACGCTCGACGCGCCAGTAGAGCCGGGCATTGTCGATGGAAATGGCCACGCGCGCCGCGATCAGGCGCAACAGCGCGCGATCCTGCTCCGTATAGGCGTTGGGCCGCGTGGACTGCACGTCGATCACGCCCACCAGCTTGCGGCGCGCGATCATGGGCACCGCCAGTTCCGTGCGCACCGCTTCCACGGCGTTGAGATAGCGCGGGTCGCTGCGCACGTCCGACGCCAGCACGGGCTCACGGGTGAGCGCGGCGGTTCCCGTAATTCCCTGCCCCAACGGGATCGACCAGTTCTGCACCACTTCTTCGCGATGCCCCACCGCGTAGCGTATGCGCAGCTCGCGGCGCTTCTCGCTGTATAGAAGGATAGCGAACAGCTCGCCGGGGATCACGCGCTTGACGATTTCCGAAACGTTGGCCAGCAGTTCGTCCAGATCCAGCGTTTGGGAGGTGACGGTCGACACCTCGAGTAAGAAATCCAGCAGTTCGGATCGCTCGCGGAAGCGGACAGCCTTGCGGGGGGCGATCATGTGTGGGCCTTGGGTGGTTGGGAGCCACCACTTTCGGCCGCTTCGGCCGCTTCGGCCGCCTCCACGATCTTCACGCTGGCGCTGGCGCCCACGCGATTGGCGCCCGCGGCGACCATCGCGCGAAAATCGTCCAGTGTGCGGATGCCGCCGGCGGCCTTCACGCCCATGCGCGGCCCTACCGCGTGCCGCATCAGCACGATGTCCTGCACGGTGGCGCCCGCCGGACCGAAACCCGTGGATGTCTTCACGAAGTCGGCGCCAGCCGCCTGCGCCAGTCCGCACGCCGTAGTCTTCTGCGCGTCATCCAGCAGCGCGGTTTCGAGAATCACCTTCACGATCGCGCCGGCATCGTGGCACACTTGCGCGACGGCCTGTATATCCAGCTTCACGGTATCGAGGTCGCCCGAACGCAGCGCGCCCACGTTGATCACCATATCGACTTCGCGCGCGCCCGCACGCAATGCCGCCGCGGCTTCGGCCACCTTCGCTTCGGTGGATGTCGCGCCCAGCGGAAATCCCGCCACCGTGCAAACCTTCACCGCCGATCCGGCGAGTTCACTGGCAGCCAGCGGCACCCAATAAGGATTGATGCACACCGTGGCAAAGCCGTATTGGCGCGCCTCGCCGCACAGCTTGACGATATCGGCGCGGGTGGCTTCGGGCCGCAACATGGTGTGATCGATCAGCGAGGCGATCGGCCCTTCGATGCGCGCCCGGACTACGGCGACGGCAGCCGGCGCCGGCGCCGCTGCGGTGCCATCCTTTCCATATTGCCGCTCGATGCGCGCGATCTTCTCCACGCGCGCCGTATGCCTGCCGCCGGCAAAGGGAGTCTCCAGCCAAGTGCGCAAAACCTCTTCCGCCTGACCGGTGGTCAGCAAGCGCGCGCCCAGCGTCAGGACGTTGGAGTCGTTATGCTCGCGGCTATTGCGCGCCGACGCGCGATCGTAGCAAAGCGCCGCGCGGATGCCCGAAACTTTATTGGCGGCGATGGACGAGCCGATGCCCGCGCCGTCGATGATGACCCCGCGCCGGGCTTCGCCGCGCGCCACCAGTTCCGCCACCTTCTGCGCGATGTCGGGATAGTCGGCCGGCTTTTCGTCGAACACGCCGGCATCCCGAACCTCCATTCCAAGTTCCGCCAGCAGCGGCTTCAGCATCTCTTTCAAGCGAAAGCCGCCATGATCCGCGCCCAGCGCTACGATCTTCTCCGGCGGGGTGGCGGGGGCGGCCTGCCCTTCGCGCAGTATGATGATGCGGACGGCCCGCGCTTCCGCCAGCTCACGCGCCGACGGCGTGAATATGGTGCCCGCCGGCACACGCAATTCGCCGGAACGCGGCACATCCTCGGAAGTCACCCAGCGCATAGATCCAAAATCGTCGTAGAATTCGTAAAGATCCATTGTAATGAAACCTTGCACCTGGGCGCTTATTTTTGTCTTCGCTCCAGCCGATCTGGTCCGCGGCGATTTCTTGTCGGGATTACTGCATCGCGGCGATATCGGCCTCGGCCTGATCATTGCCGGAATGGCGGTTGCGTTCGGCTTGGGAGCCGTGCACGCGATGTCTCCGGGCCATGGCAAGACTATTGTGGCGGCGTACCTGGTAGGCGCGCGCGGCACCTTCAAGCATGCGATTTTTCTGGGCGGCATGGTCACGTTCACGCACACTATCAGCGTGTTTCTGCTGGGCCTGACCACCCTGTTCCTTTCGCAATACGTTCTGCCGGAGAAGATATTTCCGGTGCTGGGTGCGATCTCGGGCATCTCTATCGTCTGGATCGGCGGCTTGATGCTTTACAAACGCGCGCGCGGGCTGCGGCATGCGCAGGATCACGAGCACGGCCACGCTCACGGCCACAGTCACGATCATGATCACGGGCACGATCATAGCCACGGGCACGATCATGATCACGGCGCGCCTGGCCATACTCACAGCCATAGCCACTTGCCGGAAGGCGAAGTCACGATGGGCAGCTTGATTGCGTTAGGCGCCAGCGGGGGGCTGGTTCCCTGCCCTTCCGCGCTGGTGCTGCTGCTCAGTGCCATCGCGCTGGGACGCGTGGCGTTGGGCCTGTTACTGCTGGTGGCTTTCAGCATGGGGCTGGCGGTGGTGTTGATGGGGATCGGGGTGCTCGTGCTTTACGCGAAGCATTTTCTGCCCGACAGCCAGAAGACCGCGGCGCACCCGGCCTTTCGCATTATTCCGGTGCTGTCGGCGGCGTTGATCGTGTGCATTGGGCTGCTGATGACGGGTGTTTCGCTGGGCTGGATTGCGCCCAATCGGCTGGCGGGGTGAGCGGCAGGATGCATGCCCAGCAAGGCGGCTCAGCCGCCACCAAAAGGTTCGCTGCAGCCGGGCTGAAGCCCAATGCCACTTAGTTTTCGCGCGACCGGACACCTGCATAAATTGTGGAGCAGGACTCCAGTCCCGCGGCCGACGTCTACGTCGGCCTGCTCGCGTTTGGAACGGCTGATTCCAAGCGCGAAGGGCGGGTCCTGGAGGACCCGCGCAGACCTGGAGGTCTGCCCCACCAATTATGCAGCATTCCCAATATTGGGACAACTAAGTGGCATTGGGCTCAAGCCCCGCGCCGGCTAAAAGCCATACAATGCTATTCGCAGCGCAGGGCTACTACGGGATCGACGGCGGTGGCCCTGCGCGCGGGGATGTAGCACGCTAGCAGCGCGATGGATCCCAGCAGCAGCGCCACGGCCGCCATTGTCGCCGGATCGGCCGGGCGCACGCCATAGAGCAGGCTGGCCAGCAGGCGCGTGAGTGCCAGCGCGGCTGCCAGTCCGGCGGCCATGCCGATGGCGGCCAGGCGCATACCTTGCTTCAATACGATTCCCAAAATCTCGCGGTGGGTGGCGCCCAGCGCCAGCCGAATACCTAGTTCACGCGCGCGCCGGGTCACGGCATACGACATCACGCCATAGATTCCGACCCCGGCCAGTAACAGAGCGGTCGCGGCGAAGATGATCAGCAATAACATGGTGAAGCGGCGCTCGGCCAGCGTTGCGGAGATGTTCTGCTCGATGGTGTTAATCGCGTAAACAGGCTGATCCTCGGTGGGGCCAGCGACCTGCGCGCGCACGGCCGAGAGCAGGCTTAAGGGTTCGGGCGCCGTGCGGATCAGCAGGGTCAATCCGACTGCGCCCCCGGCCATAAACTTGTCCGGCACCTGCATGAAGGGAAAGTAAATCTGATCGCGCACCTTCGCGGTATCGTCGGAATCCAGTCCCGAATGCTTCACATGTCCCACGATGCCCACGATCCGCGCCGCGCCCAGTTCGGGGAGACTGATCTGTTCGCCGACGGGATCGCCGCCACGGAAGATATGCCTGGCGAAGACTTCGTCGACCACCACTACGGGAGCGGACGCCAGGCTATCCTGTTCGGTGAAGAACCGCCCGCGCCGCAAGGGGATTTGCATCACCCTGGGGTAATCGGGAGTGACGATGTAAAACATGCTCAAGGTCATTTGGTCCTGGGCGGGCTGGGGTCCGGCGCCGAGCCATAAGGGCATCTCGGTCTCGTCGTCACTCAAAGGAACCAGGGAGGCCATGGCGACCGATTGCGCACCGGGGACCGCGGCTACGCGCCCGAGCAATTGGTGGTACGCCATCCGGATGGCCGGCCCGTTCGCCATCACCTTGGGCGATAGCGCCACCTGCATGGTCAGGACGTTGTGCGTGTTGAACCCGGGAGAGATTTGGAGCAGCCGCCACACGCTTTCGATCATCAGGCCGGCGCCGGCCAGCAGGATGACCGCCAGGCCCACTTCCACAGTTACGAAAATTCCCTCTGCGCGATGCCGTCCGCCGCCGGCGCCGCGCGTGCCTTCTTTTAGTGATTCCTGCGGGTCCGCATTCGCACCAAGCCAGGCCGGCGAGAGACCGAACAGCACGCCGGTCGCAATCGACACCACCAGGGTGAAGAGCAGAACGTGCCAATCGATGCCGATTTCCGAGGAGCGCGGCAGCGTGCCGGGTGCGGCTGCCAGGACAAGACTGGTTCCCCACCGGGCGAGCAGCAAACCGACGGCGGCGCCACCCATCGACAATAGGACGCTTTCGGTCAACAACTGGCGCACGATGCGTCCACGTGCGGCGCCCAGCGCGGCGCGTATGGCAAACTCACGCTGGCGCGCGGTGGAGCGCGCCAGGAGCAAATTGGCGACGTTCGCGCAGGCGATGATGAGCACGAATCCGACGGCGCCCGCCAGCAGCAAAAGGGTGGCGCGGATGTTGCCGACCAGGTCGTCTTTCATCCCGACGACCTTCGCGCCGTGGCCGGCATTCGTCTTGGGATATTGGCGGGCAAGCACAGCGGCGATGGATGACATCTCCGCCTGGGCGGCTGCCATGTTCGCGCCCGGTTTCAGGCGGCCTACGACCCGCAGGCCGGCGTGGACCTCGCGGTTGCGTAACTCAATCGATTTCCATTGCTCGATTGGAAGGTAGACCTGAATTCCGTCGCGGAAGTGAAAATCGGCCGGCAGGACGCCTACCACGGTGCAACTCACCGCGTTCAGTGTAAGCGCTTTGCCGAGGATTTTGGGGTCGGCGGCCAGCCGCCCTTTCCAAAACCCGTAGCTGAGCATGACCGCACAGGCAGCCTCCTGGCGGTCTTCTTCAGGTAGAAATGTTCGTCCCATAGGGGGAGCAACGCCCAGGGTCGGAAAGAGGCTGGCCGAGACGTACTCGCCGGCGAGGTGTTCGGGTTCGCCGGCGCCGGTGAAATTGAAATCGTCATCGCGGTATGCGCCCATATTCGTGAAGGCGCGGCTCGCGCGCCAATCCAGGTAATTCGGATAGGCGACCGGCGACTGGCTGAATTCCGCGGTCGCCTCGAAGATCAGCAGCAGACGGGCCGGATCGGGATAACCCAGCGGCCGCAGGAGCACGCCGTTCACTACGCTGAAAATGGCCGTATTGGCCCCGATGCCGAGCGCCAGCGCCAGTATCGCCACGGCGGTGAAGCCGGGGTTTTTGCGCAGGGTCCGGAAGCCGTAGCGCAGATCCTGCCGCAGGCCGGCGAGCAGCCCGCTATGCTTCGGTGCGCCCAATACGGCAGGCTCGGGTGCGTTGGCGCGCTCGACGGCACGTAGTTCCCTCGCGAGCCATTCGTGGCCGCTCACTTCCTCGAGCGCGATACGGCAGGCTTCCGCTTCGGTGGCCCCGCCGTTGATGAGTTCCGCGTAGCGATCCTGGGCATGCGCGGCCAGTTCTTCCACGATCTCGGCTTCGCGCGCGGGCGCCAGCTTCAGCTCCGCCAGTTGCTGGCGAATCGCGGCTTTCCAATCAGGCATTTTCGACTCCCGCGATGCGGCCGATGGCCTCCACGAATGTCCGCCAGCCCTGCCGCTGGGATGCCAGGACTTTGCGACCCTGCGCCGTCAACCGGTAATAGCGGCGCCGGCGCTGGCCGCTTTTCTCGACCCACTGGCCGTGGATCCAGCCGCGCTTTTCCAGGCGGTATAGCAGCGGGTACAAAGATGCGGCGTGGAAACTGAGCGCACCCTCGGAGCGCTGTTCGATCAGCTTGCTGATTTCGTAGCCGTGGCGGGGAACGGCTTCCACCAGGGAGAGGAGCAGCAACTCGGCGCTGCCCTTCTTCCATTCGCGGTCTATAGATCGCTCTTCCATATGTATTACTGCCATATATTATGCCGCAACGCGGATGCAAGTCAAGTGTGCTGCCCCACTTTACTGCTTCTTGGGTGGGGGGACGGCGCCGCGCAAAATAATCTTTACCGCGCGGTCGCCGTTATCTCCGCTCACGAATTTTACGGTTACCTTCGACTTCAGCTTGGGCTTACCCCCTTCCACCACGGTCTCCGCCGTGACCGCGAAGGTGTGGACCGTGGGCTTGCCCAGGACGTTGCGGGTGATGGTAATGCTTCCTTCGCTCAGTGCCGTAACGATGCCGGCAAAGAACTGGTCCGCGGGCGGCTGCACGCTAGGGGGAGGATCCTGGCTGCACAACGGGTTCAGGCTGGCGACGGCCAGCAGCGCACCGATGACAGCACACGAAAGAAACCGCACATTCCTTAGATTAAGAAAAGCGAATGAAGTCTGGGTAAACTTCGGATTAAAGTTTATTCATCCCAGCGCGGGCCCGTTGCGGCCGTCTCCGCAATATGTTCCAGCGGCTCAACGTCGGCCACCGCCGGCGGCAGCAAGACAATAAATCGCGTGCCTTTGCCAGGCGCGCTGTGGACGCGAATGCTGCCGCCGTGGGCCTTCGCGATCCAGGCCACGAAACTCAAACCCAAGCCCAGCCCGGGCTCGGAGTGCGTGCAGCTCTCCTGGGCGGGTACCCTGTAGAACCGCTCGAAAATGTGGGGGATGTGCTCCTCGGGGATGCCGCAGCCGGTGTCGCCCACTTCGATTTCGATAGAATCCGGCAAGCTGCGCAAGGCCACGTATACGCTGCCGCCGGCCCCGGTGAACTTCAGGGCGTTCGACAGCAGGTTGGAGAGCATACGCTCAATCTGCACGCGGTCGACCTCAGCGGTGCACTCCGGCGGCAGATCGGCGGAAAGCGCCACATGCGCGCCCTCCGCGGGTATCTGGAATTGCTCCACGATGTCGCGCACCACCGAGACGAGATCGAGCCGGGTCTTTTGCAGCGCGAGTTGGCCGGACTCGGCCTGCGACAGCAGCAGCAGCGCACGCACGATTTGCGAGAGCCGCTCGATATCCTGCAGGCAATTGAGGGTGGCATCGCGGTACTGCTCGACGGTCGTGGCGGTGAACAGCGCCACTTCCAGTTGGCCACGGATGGCCGTGATGGGGGTGCGCAGTTCGTGCGAAACGTCGGTCGAGAACTGGCGGATCTGCTGGAACGAGCTTTCCAACCGTTCGATCATTCGGTTAAAGGTAAGGATGAGATAGTCCAGCTCATCTCTAGCGCCACGTGCGGGGATACGCAAGCGCAGATTAGATCCGCTGATGCGCTGCGCGGTTTGCGCCACCTCCATCACCGGCATGAGCACCCGTCCGGTTAGAAACCACCCCAGCAGGCACCCGCAGAGGAGCGAGACGGGGATCAGGAGGGCGTACATCCAGGTGTAATGTTGCAGAATTTTCTCGCCCTCATCCATGGGGCGGCCCACCGCCACGTAAAACGGGCTGTGATGCTTCTCGTCGTAGACCACGCCGGCTCGGACCAGATAAGGTATGCCATGCGGGCTGGTGCGGATTTTCCACACCGGCTGACCGCTGCGGATGGCCGCCTCAATCACTCTGGGCTGCTCGATCCCGATGGACTGATAGATGGTGGAAACTTCCATTACGCAGCCTTTCGCATCGGTGAGCACATAAACGCGGCGCAACCGCTCTACGGCGAAGTCTTCATCGGGATCGTTCTTGTCGTATTCCCAGGTTGGCTTGTAAGGCGGGCAAGACTCGTGTTCGGCGGCATGTGCCTTCGCGGGAACCCGTTCGACGTGCAGGTAGCCCTTCATGGCAGCCCACTCCTGCTCGAGCAGGTCGTGCGCTTCGGAGTTCAAAGTGTAAGCCAGCCGTTCGCGGAAGAGGGCGGCGGTTCCAAGCAACAGCAGCGCGAAAAGCAGGGCGTATCCGGCGGTCAGGCGAAAGCGCAAGCCGCGCGTGAAATGCCGCTTGCCGGACACGCTACGCCTGCCGCTCCACGGGCTGTTCGGCGGGCTTCTCCGGACCCTTGTCGGAGGCCTTGTCGGGGGCCTTGTCGGGCGCCTCGATCATATAGCCGATGCCGCGAACGGTCTGGATCAGCTTCACCTGAAAACGGTCGTCGATCTTGCTGCGCAGGTGACGGATATACACGTCCACAATGTTGGTGAGACCGTCGTAATCCATGTCCCAGACGTGCTCGACGATCATGGTGCGGCTGAGCGGGCGCCCCTTATTACGCATCATGTACTCGAGAATGCCGAATTCCTTGGGAGCCAGATCGATCGGTTCGTTGGCGCGGGTGACTTTGCGGCGGATGCAATCGAGCGTCAGATCGGCCACCTGCAGGCGCTCGGGAGCGGGTTGGCCGCGGCGCAGGAGAGCGCGCACGCGGGCGAGCAACTCGACGAAGGCGAAGGGCTTGACCAGGTAATCGTCGGCGCCCTGTTCGAGGCCGCGGACCCGATCATCGAGCGCTCCGCGCGCGCTGAGGATGAGCACCGGCGGGCCGGCTTTGCGGTAGCGGATGCGTTCGAGCACCTGCAGGCCATCCATATCGGGCAGCATGATATCGAGGATGACCAGGTCGTAGTCGGTGGCATGCACGAACTCCAGCGCGGTGGCGCCATTGGCGGCGGCATCCACGGCGTAGCCGGCGCCTTGCAGGCCCCTGCAAAGGAAATCCGCGATCCGCTTTTCGTCTTCCACTACCAGCAGTCGCACAACCTTAGCTTAGCGCAGGTGGGTTGGCGGAGGACCGCTCCGTTTGAAGAATACCGCGGGGCAGACCTCCAGATACCCGGGCACCTCTTCCCGCACGGCGATATACTCCGTATTCCCGGAGATTCCAAGCCGATATGCGACTTCGCGCCCTCCCGGTTTTCCTGGCCTTCCTGGCCATGGGCTTCGCCGACGCCGTGGGACCCTTCGTCAGCCTCGCCAAGAATGAGTTCCAACTCAGCAACGCGGTGGCATCCCTCATCCCCTTCGTGGGATTCGTCATGTTCGGCCTGCTCTCCATCCCCATGGGCGTGTTCCAGGATAAGCGCGGCAAGAAGTTCGTGCTGATGCTGGGCCTGGTCGTAGCGCTCATCGGGCTGCTGAATGCCGCCTTCGGGCTCACCTCTTTCGCGCGCTTCCTGCTCACCGTGCTGCTGGTGGGCGCGGGCGCGGCCATCCTGCAGGTGTCCGGCAATCCCATCATGCGGGATGTGTCCGACGAAGGTAAATACGCGCGCAACCTCTCGCTGGCGCAGTTCGTGAAGGCCATCGGATCGCTGTCCGGCCCTATGATCCCGGTGCTGGCGGCGAAATATTTCGGCGCCAGTTGGAAGGTGATCTTCCCCATTTACGCGGTGGCGCTGGTGGTCGCGGTGGTGGCGGTCGCCGGCCTGCGCGTCGAGGAAAAGAAGAGCGAGCATCATGCGGCCACGCTGCGCTCCTGCCTGGCGCTGCTGTCGAACGGCTACGTCCTGATGATGGTGGCGGCGATCTTCTTCTACGTGGGCGCGGAAGTGAGCGTCAGCGCCGGCATCCCGCTGTACCTCAAGGAACGCTTCGATATCGATATCAACAAGGTCGGCCTGCTGGGCACCGGGCTGTTCTTCACCGCGCTCACCATCGGGCGCTTTTCCGGCGGGGTGATCTTGAATTGGATCGCGCCGCGCAAGTTCTTCCTGGTCACCTGCGCCGTCTCCGTGGTGGCGCTGTTGGGCTTGTTCGTGCCGGACCGCGACGCTGGCGGTGGCCAGCTTCTTCGTGGCCGGCCTGGGCTTTGCCAACATCTTCCCGCTGGTCTTCGCCATCGCGGTGGAGGCCATGCCGGAGCACACCAACGAGCTATCCGGCCTGATGGTCACGGCGATCGTGGGCGGCGCCTGTCTGCCGCCGCTGATGGGACTGGTGGCCGATCACAGCTCCGTGCAACTGAGCTTTCTGGTGCCGCTGGCCGCCATCCTATATATCACCTGGACCGCGCTGGCCAACCGCCAGCCGGCGCAAGCATTACGATTCTCATGCAGCCAAATACATCAACGACCATCGCATCGTCATGACGCTGGATGCGGGCGGCACCAACTTCGTCTTTTCGGCGATGCAGGCCAACCGTCCGGTAGTCGAAAGCTTCGCGCTGCCCGCCAACGCGGACGACCTGGACCGTTCGCTGGCCAACATCGTCGCCGGCTTCGGCAGGGTGCGCGAGGCAACTGCCCGCGCCGCCGGTAGCTATCAGCTTCGCCTTCCCCGCCCCGGCGGATTATTTCAACGGCATCATCGTGAGCCCGTGCAATCTGCCGGCTTACCGCGACGTGGCGCTGGGGCCGATGCTCGAAGATCAATTCGGCCTGCCCACGTTCATCAACAACGATGGCGATCTGTTCGCTTACGGCGAGGCCACCGCCGGATTCCTGCCCTACGTCAACGGGCTGCTCGAAAAAGCCGGCAGCCCGAAGCGCTATCGCAACCTGCTCGGGCGTCACGCTGGGCACCGGCTTCGGCGGCGGCATCGTGCGCGATGGCGCGTTGTTCATAGGCGATAACTCGGTGGCCGGCGAGATCTGGCTGGCGCGCCACAAGCTGGAGCGCGACACCAACGCCGAGGAAGGCGCATCCATCCGCGCGGTGCGGCGGGTGTACGCGGCCGAAGCCGGACTGCCGTTCGAGGATGCACCGGAGCCGAAAGTGATTTACGAAATCGCCGAAGGCCGCGCCGCGGGCAATCGCGCGGCAGCGCAGGAAGCCTTTCGCCGCATGGGAGAGGTGGCCGGCGACGCCATCGCGCAGGCTGTCACGCTGCTGGACGGCCTGGTGGTGATCGGCGGCGGCATCGCCGGCGCGCACCGCCAGTTCCTGCCGGCCATCGTGGACGAGATGAACGGCACTTATCAAGCGCCCGATGGACAGCGGTTTCCACGCCTGGCGCAGCGCGCGTTCAATCTGGAAGATCCGGCGCAATTGGAGACGTTCCTGAAGGGCGAAACCAGGGAAGCTGATCGTGCCCGGCAGCTCGCGCACAGGTGAAATTCGATCGGCTTGCAGCGCACCGGAGTGGGTATCTCGCGCCTGGGGACCAGCGAAGCTACCGCCGTCGGCGCCTACGCCTTCGCGTTGATGAGTCTCGATGGAAAGGCAGCATGATACTGCGCATCTTATTGCTTGCTTTTATGGCATGGTCCGCTAGTCAGGCACAGCAGTATACGCTGGGCGTTGGCGTGTACCCGGGCGATCCAAGGGAAAACTTCGCACCACTTACTCGCCCGGACCAAACTTATCGCAACCTGGCATTACATCGGCCGGCGTATCAATCGAGCAGTTACGACTACAATCTGACCGCGCAGTTGATCACAGACGGCATCAAGGATACAAAGCTGCCGCGCTGGGTGTCCGTTTCCTCCAGCCAGCAGGGCGAACTCAAGAAGAACGAGCGGGAATGGTTGCTCGATCATAACTGGCTTACCGGCGTCACGTTCAAGGGCACGGGCGGATGGGTGCAGTTGGAATTAGCGGGCGGCGACACTCCGCGCGAAGTGGATCGCGTGGATATCGATGCGCGCGTACGGGTATCACAGTCCGGGCGCGGCCGGCTGGACGATGGTGGTCTCCGGCTCGGACGATGGGCAAACCTGGCAGGAACTGGGCCGGGCGGCGGGGCCGAATCGTCCGGCGCGCGAATTCAAGCCGCGGCTGGGGCTGGGCGCGCCCACGCACAACCGCTTATTATCGCGTGACACTGGATGCTCCCAGCGCCAACAGTTGGCTGATCGGCGAAGTGACTCTGTACCATCAAAACGCCCGCGTCGAAGCCGGCGGTCCATACGACTTCACCAGCGCCTGGAAGAGCGCCGGGACGGGCGAAGAGTGGGTCTACGTGGACCTGGGCGCGGCGTGCACGTTCGATCGCGTAGCGCTCGACTGGATCCGGCCGCCTGCGGACGGCACACTTCAGGTCTCGGACGATGCGACGAACTGGAAGACGCTGCAGCCCCTGCAGCCCCTGACAGGCGATATGAATCTGGCGAGTCCCGCACGCGGCCGTTACGTGCGCCTGCTGTTGAGCAAGGCGGCATCGCCCGAGGGCTACATTCTCAGCGAGATGGAAGTCTACGGCCGAGGCGGACCCCTGCCCGAGCCAAAGCCCGCGCCCCACGCCCGTGCCGACGGTCGCATCGAATTATCGGGCGGCGCGTGGCGTGTGCAGCGCGATTCGCTGGTCACCGCCGATGGCGCGGCCCTCTCCCAGCCCGGCTTCCGCGACGCTGACTGGCTCATCGCTACGGTTCCCGGCACCGTCCTGACCAGTTACTACAATGCAGGCGCGCTGCCCGATCCGAACTTCGGCGATAACGCATTCGCCATCTCGGACTCATTCTTCTATGCCGATTTCTGGTATCGCGATGAGTTTGTGCTGCCACCGGCCGCTCCCGGCAAGCACATGTGGCTCAACTTCGATGGCATCAACTGGAAAGCGGATGTGTTTCTGAATGGCCAGACAGTGGGACGCATCGAGGGCGGATTCATGCGCGGCCAGTTCGATGTGACGAAGCTTGTGCGTCCGGGCAAGAACGCGCTGGCCGTGCGCGTGGAAAAGAACGCCACACCCGGCAGCGTCAAGGAGAAAACCTTCGACAACCCGGACAAGAACGGCGGTGCGCTGGGCGCCGATAACCCGACTTACCACGCCTCCATCGGTTGGGATTGGATTCCGACCATTCACGGCCGTAATACCGGCATCTGGAACAATGTCTATCTGACGGCAACTGGCCCGGTCACTCTAGAAGATCCGTTCGTGAACAGCACCGTGACTCAATCGCCTGCCGCAACCGCGGACGTCAGCGTGGAAGTGACACTGCGCAACCACGAGTCACAAGCAGTAAGAGGCACCCTCCACGGCCGCTTCGGCGACATTGCGTTTGACGAGCCAGTGAGCCTGGAGGCGTCCGGCAGCCAGACCGTCAAGCACGCCCTGCACCTTGCAAATCCCAGACTGTGGTGGCCGAATGGATACGGCGAACCCAATCTGTACCCGGTGACCCTGCAGTTTGAGACCGCCGGCCACGGTGTCTCGGACACAAAAACCTTTCAGGCCGGCGTGCGCCAGTTCACTTACAGCGACGAAGGCGGCGCCCTGAAGATCTGGATCAACGGCCGGCGCTTCGTGCCGCTGGGCGGCAACTGGGGCTTTAGCGAGTCTATGCTGCGCTACCGCGCGCGCGAGTACGAAGCGGCGGTGCGCTATCACCGCGACATGCACTTCACCATGATCCGCAACTGGGTGGGGCAGATCGGCGAAGACGCATTCTACGATGCCTGCGACCGGAACGGCATCGTGGTGTGGCAGGATTTCTGGCTGGCTAATCCGTACGACGGTCCGGACCCGGACGACAACGATCTGTTCATGCGCAACGTGCGCGACACGGTGCTGCGCATCCGCAGCCATCCTTCCATCGGCTTATACTGCGGGCGAAACGAAGGGCAGCCGCCCAAACCACTGGATGAGGGCATACGGCAGACACTGGCCGAATTGCATCCCGGACTACACTACATTCCCAGTTCCGCGGACGATACCGTGAGCGGACACGGTCCCTATCGCGCCATGCCACCCAAATTCTATTTCGCCCAGCGCGCCACGCCCAAGCTGCATAGCGAACTCGGCATGCCGAACATCGTGAGCATGGATAGCGTGCGCGCTTTTATGCCCGAATCCGGCATGTGGCCGCAGGGCCGCATGTGGGGCCTGCACGATTTCTCGCTGCACGGAGCGCAGGGTGGTGAATCTTTCCGTCGCATCATCGACACGAGTTACGGCGGCGCCGACAATGCGGCGGATTGGGTGCGCCTGGCGCAGTATGTGAATTACGAAGGTTATCGCGCCATGTTCGAGGCGCAGAGTAAGAACCGCATGGGTCTCTTGATCTGGATGAGTCATCCCACCTGGCCCACTTTTGTCTGGCAAACTTATGACTATTATCTCGAACCCACAGCCGCGTACTTCGGGGCTAAGAAGGCCTGCGAATTGCTGCACATCCAGTGGAACCCGCTGACGGATAATATTGAAGTGGTGAACTACTCAGCCGGCGATGCGCACGGACTTACAGCCACAGCGCAATTGCTGAATATGGACGGCACGGTGAAGTGGGAGCGCGCCGTTCCCGTAGATAGCAAGGACGACAGCGTGATTTCGCCGATCCACTTAGAGTATCCGCCGGGCCTGACTCCCGTTCACTTCATCCGGCTGACACTGACGCGCGGCGGAGAAACTCTTTCCGACAATTTCTACTGGCGTGGTATCGAGGAAGCCAATTACCGCGCGCTGCGCGATTTACCCAAGGTGCAGATCACCGCCGATACGCACGCAGAACGTCAAACTGACCGGTGGCTGCTCAGCACGACCGTGCACAATCCGGCAAAGACGCCGGTGTTGATGGTGAAACTGAAGGCCGTACGCGAGAAGAGCGGCGATCGCATCTTACCGGCGATCTACAGTGACAATTACATCGCGTTGATGCCCGGTGAAACCCGCCTGATCCGTACGGAAATAGAAGATGCCGATACGCGCGGCGAACACCCAAAGATCGTAATCGAGTGAAGTGTCGGCCGCGACCTCAGCCGCCCTCTTCCATCTGCTTAACCACCTCAGTTAGTACTGCACCTAACACGTCGAAACTATGGACCGCTAACTTATCCAGAGTATCTTCCGGCGTGTGCCAGTAAGTCTTCTTCGACGTGTCAAAGTCGATCAGATCCACCGCGTTCACACCCATCTTCACAAACGGCATGTGATCGTCATCCGTGGCACTTTCAGTATTGTCGAAGTACTTGCCGTAGCCTGACCGTTCCGCCGTACCCCAAATCAATTTGCGCAGCGCGGGCGAGGAATTGCTTTCGTTCATAATATGCAAATCCTTGCCGCCGATCATATCCACGTTGATCAGCGCCTTAATCCGGCCCAGCGTGCCGTCCATTGCCCAGCGCTCGGCCAGGTGCCGGCTGCCGTAGAGACTGTCCGTGTCCGACCATTGTCCGAAGGCCTCCTCCCCGTCAAACCAGACCAGGTCGATGTCATCCTCGTGCGGCATGCCCTGCAATGCTTCCGCCATTTCCAACAGGAACGCGGTAGATGAGCCGCCGTCATCGGCGCCCACGAATCGCCCGCCGGCGAGTTTCTTGGTATCGTAGTGTCCGCTCAGCACCACCATCCGCCCCGACCTGCCGGCAAAGCGGGCGATGATGTTAACCATCGCCACCGGGCCGCCTGGCGTGCGCGCCGTGAAGCTATCCTGGGTAACTTCGCATCCACGCAATTTCAACTGCGCCACGATGTAGGCGCGTAAGTCGCGCAGTGCGGCCGAACCCGGTGGCCGCGGCCCGAACGCCACTACCTTGCGCGTATATTCCATGGCGCGCGTGCCGCTGAATTCGTGCGCCGGCGCGGCCACCGCCAGCCATCCGGCCGCCACCCATAGAACGCTCAGGACGATTTTTTTGCGGTGCATATGTATCCCAGTGTGAAGTCGCGGTCCCGGTCGAGGAAGTCCAGATAGGGAATCGCCAGCGCCGGCGGAACCAGCAACACAGCCGCGGGAATGAAACCCAGCCAGCGGACGCCCCCTGAAAAGAATTGTAGCCCGTTCAGCAGACGGCGGGCCAACAGCCGGAAGTATCCGCCGACCGGACGGATCTCGATTTCCACCATCCCGGCGCGCTCCAACAGATAAGCCATACCGTGGCGCGTGTAGCGAAAATAATCGTGCGGCGCCTGGTGCACTTCCCACTCGTGCGGCACAATCGCGAGGAAGGGCGCGCCGGGCGCCAGGGCGCGCGCGATCTCGTCTAAGACGCGCTCCGGCTCGCGCACGTGTTCCAACGTCACGATGTTGATGGCGGCATCGAAGCGGCCGTCGCGAAACGGCAAGCGCGTCAGATCGGCTAGCGCATCCAGGCGCCCGTAGTCCCAGGTGTGGTCGCCGACGCCCAGGTCCACCCCGCAGTAGCGCTGGCGCGTGAAATAGTGCGCGTGGCGGGCCTCGCCCGCGCCGGCATCCAAGACCCGCGCACCCGCAGGCAGCCGCGCCGCAAAGTCCGCCACGGCATCTTCGATGGCGCACTCGAAATGCAGCACGTGGCGGCCGAGCCAGCGCGGCAGGCGTTCCACTATGGCGGAGTAGCTCATCTGTTCCGACGCGACATTACGATGACTTGCGCGCCTCAATCATGATCGTCGAACCCGCTTGAAACGCCGCTTCCAGGAGCGTGAAAGGAACGGCGGCCGCCAAGAGGCCGAAATGCGCAAAGTCCTTGCCGAGCTTGATGGCTGCGCTTTCCGGCACACCGCGCACGCGCCGCGCCATGGGGTCGAGTGCCGGCGCGAGACTGGTGGCCAGCCCGGCCGGGTTATCCCGCAGGGAAAAATATTTGCGGCGCACCACCGTGAATCCGGCAGCGGCCAGCAGCGCTTCCAGGTCGCGCGCGCGAAAATCGGTGAGATGCCGGGGCGCATCCACCCCGTTCCAGCGCGCCCCCAGCCAGCGGAACTGCCAGCAGCCTGCGTTCGGCACTTGCACGATCAGCCGCCCGTTGGGCTTCAGCAGCCTGCGGGCGGCGGCCAAATAGACAAGCGGATCGTAGACGTGTTCGAGTACATGGAACATAGTGATGCCGGCGCAAGCCGCCTCGCCCAGCGGCGCCTGCGCCAGGTCGCCGCAAAACACCGGCACGCCATTCGTGCGCCACGCGATGGCCGCGGCTTCGGGCGACGAATCCAAACCGACCGCGACGATGCCCCGCGCGCGCAACATGCGCCCAAACAGGCCGCCTCCGCAGCCTACGTCCAGCACCACGCCGCATTCTCCGCCTTCGCTTAGCGCCCGCACCGCAAACCGCACATGATCGCCCAGCACCAGCCGCCGGTAACGCTCTTCCAGGCGGGCGGCCACGCTGCCGTCCCGCGCGTACCAATAGCGTGCCGGGTAATAGCGCGACAGCTCATCAACGGTTGGTAGCGGCGCCAGGCGCATCAATCCGCAGCCTTCGCACGCCACAATCTGAAACTCGCGTTGTGTAGTCTGGTACAACCGGTCCGTCGCCGTAAGGACGGTGCGAAAGGTTGTGCCGCCGCACACCAGGCACGCCATCATTTCACGCGCGGGCGCCCTGGCCGGCGTATAAAACAGCAGCTTGAAACAGCGGATTCACAGGTATATTGTTGTATTATAGCTTCAGGGCCGTAGAGGTTATGAGTTCTGTCGGCGAAACCTTGCGCCGGGAACGTCTGCGCCGCGAATTGAGCCTGGAGCAGATCTCCCGCGAAACCAAGATCTCCGCCCGCCTGCTGGAAGCCATCGAAAAGGATCAGTTCGATCTGCTGCCCGGCGGCGTATTCGCGAAGAGCTTTGTGCGGCAATATGCCCGCTTTTTGCGCTTGGATGAAGACGAACTCGCTGCGGAAGTCGAGAAGGTCGTCAATCCCGTCGTGGACCTGCCCGGCTTCGCCTCCGCGGCGCCTCAGCCGGTGTTTAAGGTGCCGCGCATGGTCGAATGGGAGGGCGGTGGTCGCTCCAACTCTTCAGTCTTGTCCGCCTTGGCTTTGGTGGTGGCCGTCATGCTGGTCTGTTCGGCCGTGTATGCCTGGTGGCAACGGAGCCGCAGGCCGGCCCCGTCTACGCAACCTGTGACTGTCGCTCAGAAGGTGCAGGCATCGGCTCCCAAGCCGGCCGAGCCTCCTACAGTTACGCCGGCTGTAGCGCACAGCCCAGAGACGGCCACACGGACCGACGTATCCACCGAAGTATCCAAGCCCGCGCCGCCATCGGAAAATGCCGCCGCGTCCCAGGGCGCTCCCGCGGCATCGGCGCAGGGAGCCTCCACGGCGCAGCAGAAAGCCGCCCCGCCCGCGAGCCTCAATCCCGCGGCGGCCTTGCAGATCTCTCTGGCCGCGGATCAAGAAGCGTGGGTGCAAGTGTGGGCAGATGGTAAATGCGTCGTGGTTGGCGTGCTGCCGCCCAATACCGTGAGAACCGTGGCCGCCGATCAAACCGTCCGCATCCGCACCGGCAATGCCGGAGACTTACAGTTGACTGTCAACGGCAAGCCCGCCGGGCCGCTCGGCCCCAAGGGTCAGATCCGGGAGATCCAGGTGACTCGCGAAGGAGTTCACATCCTGCCGCCGCCGCCCAAGCCCGCACCCGCTCCGGAACTGGCGCCCGCTTCCGCCCCTGAACCCCTCTGACGCAGCGCCATCTTTTTCTTGCGCCGCTCACTGACCAGCAACTCGCGCCGCCGCCGCCTCTTCACCCGGCTGTCGATCTTGCGCCAGAATTTCCGAAAGTAACTGAATGCCGATAGCATGGCGAACACCACCACGCCCCACATCAGCACCATACCGGGCATCACCAGTTCCCGGTATCGGGTGCTCAGTAAGAGGCACGAAATCGCCGCTACTTGCGACACCATCTTGGTCTTGCCCAGATCGCTGGCTTTAATCGTGTAACCTTCCGCCGCCGCTATTGCGCGCAATCCCGATACGGCGAATTCCCGCCCCACAATCAGAATCACCATCCACGCCGGAACCGCGCGCTCTTGCACCAGGGCGATCAGCGCGGAAGAGATCAGCAGCTTATCCGCAATCGGATCGAGCAGCGTGCCGATGGTGGTAATCTGCCGCCAGCGCCGCGCCAGGTACCCATCCAGCAGGTCTGTACTGGCGGCGCAGAGAAAGATGGCCAGCGCCAGCCAGACGTTGGTGATGACCGTTCCGCGGAAATGCAGTGCCACGTTCTGCTGTACCAGTGCCGCCACCAGCAGCGGTACGAAGAAAATCCGCAGAATCGTCAGTAGGTTCGGGATATTCACCGTTCATCCCAACTATAATGCTTCCGTGGTCGGCGGGACAACTGAGCGCAGTTGAGCCGTACCGTCTTAGCCGGAAAATGCCGGGCGTTTGATAAAATAGGAGTAGGCTCTAAAGGCCAGAACCCATGGCGGAAACCCTAAATCAGCGCGTCACCCGGCTGGAAAACTTAATGGGAGTACTGGCCGAAAAACAGGCCAGACTGGATGATGTTCTGGTCCTGCTCACAGAAGCGCAGATCAAGACCGAAGAACGATTCCGCGATACCGATGAACGATTCCGCGATACCGAAGAACGATTCCGCGATACCGCGGAGCGATTCCGCGAAACCGATGCGCGGTTCCGCGACATTGCGGAGCGCTCCCGCGAAACCGATGCGCGCATTGAAAAATTGGTGATAGCGATCGGGGAATTTCTGCGGAGCCGGCCCCAGTAGCCATCCAAGAGGCCACGCCGCTGACCGTGTTATCCTAAAAAAGACCATATCGTCCCGGAATTAAACCTTGAAAATCGGCTTTGTCAGTTTGGGCTGCCCCAAAAATCTGGTAGATAGCGAAGTCATGATGGGCCAGCTTGTGTCCCGTGGGCACGAGCTCACACCGCATCCTGGCGATGCCGATGTATTGGTGGTCAACACCTGCAGCTTCATCGACCCCGCCAAGCAGGAATCCGTCGACACTATCCTGGAGATGGCCGAGTACAAGAAAATCGGCCGCGCCCGAAAACTGATCGTGGCCGGGTGCCTCGTTGAACGCTATCGCGGCGATATCCGCCGCGACATCCCCGAAGTCGACGCCCTCATCGGCACCAACGAACTGGATCGCATCGCCAGCCTCTGCGAAGGGTGGGCAGATGCAACCGCCCCGGAGCCGGCGCCCGCGTATCTTTATCACGATCTCACACCCCGCGTGCTGGCCACGCCCGGTCACTACGCCTACATAAAGATCGCGGAGGGCTGCGACCATCCCTGTACCTTCTGCGTCATCCCGCAGTATCGCGGTAAATTCCGCAGCCGCCGTTTCGAATCCGTCATTGCGGAGGCTACCCGCCTTTTTCAGCAGGGCGTGCGCGAGATCAATTTAATCGGCCAGGACACCACCTGCTTCGGCGAAGACTTGGGCATACCCGACGGCCTGGCGCACCTGCTGGCGCGTCTCGCGCAAATCGTAACCCCGCGCCAGAAATGGATCCGCTTCCTGTACGCCTATCCCAACAAGGTCACCCAAAAACTACTGGACACCATCGCTGCGCACGATGCCCTGGTCAAGTATATCGATATGCCGCTGCAGCACGCGAGCGCCCCGGTATTGAAGCGCATGAAGCGCGGCGCGTCCGGCGACATCTTTCTGAAGCTGATCGAACGCATCCGCCGCACGATTCCGGGAGTGGCCATCCGCACCAGCTTCATCGTAGGCTTCCCCGGCGAGACCCATCGGGATTTCGAGGAACTGTGCAGTTTCGTCACCGCCGCGCGTTTCGACCGCCTGGGCGTGTTCTCTTACTCCGACGAAGACACCAGCGCCAGCTACGGCCTCGCCGGCAAGGTGGACGCGCGCACCATCTACGACCGCAAACGGCACCTGATGGCGCTGCAGCGCAAAATCGCGCGCGCTCGCAACCGCCAGCTCGTGGGATCGGAAGCCAGTGTGCTCGTCTCCGGACTGTCTCCGGAAACAGACCTGCTATGGGAAGGCCGCCTGCCTACCCAAGCGCCCGAAATTGATGGCACCACGCTGATCAATGATTTCGAGGGCGCGGAACCCCGCCCGGGACAGATGCGCCGCTTGCGCATCACCGAAGCGCATGACTATGACCTGGTCGGCACGCTCCTGCCCGAAAGCGAGGCCAGCATCGCCCCACCCGGCCTGATCCAAATCGGCGTTTAACAGTAGGGCGGGCTGCAGTCCCGCCGATCACCTCCGCTAAACTGAAGATGAGATGACTATCGCCAGCCCGGCGAGCCCACAGGCGAGCCTATGAAGTGCCCCATTTGCAAAAAAGAAGTCCAACCCCACGACCCCGAAGCCCCCTTTTGCAGCGAGCGCTGCCGCATCATCGACCTCGGCAACTGGGCATCCGACAAGTACGTCATTTCCACGCCCCTACGCCCCGAAGAACTGCCCGATCTCGATAAGGATGACGATGGCGATTCGCGCTAGCCTGGCGAATGCCATCTCCACCTGGTTCGGCTGTGGATACTCACCCAAAGCCCCTGGAACAGCCGGCGCCGCCGCGGCCATCGCCATCGCCATCCTGATTGAGCACTACACCGGATGGCCGCCGCGCATGTTCGCGTGGCTCGCCATCATAGCGTCTGTGCCCGCCATTTGGGCCGCCGGCGAAACCGCCCGCCAGGCCAACGTCAAAGACCCCCAGTTCGTGGTCGTGGACGAGGTCGTGGGACAATGGTTGGCGCTGGCCGGAGCGCGCACACTGAATTGGAAATCGTGGCTGGCTGCCTTCCTGCTCTTCCGCCTGTTCGATATCTGGAAGCCCGTTCCGGCGCGCCAGCTTGAATCCCTGCCCGGTGGCCTTGGTATCGTCGCCGACGATCTGATGGCCGGCGTCTATGCGGCACTTGTCTTATTCTTGGCGGGATGGTTCAATCTTTATTAAATATGCCTATCAGGAAACCGGTAGACGGGGGCCCACATATCGCGCAGGTAAAACCCCCGGCCGCCATTGTCGGCGGCGAGTTGTACATCCAGGGCAAAGGTTTTGCTAAAGCCGACCGGCCGCGCGTGACCATCGGAGACGTGGCCGCGCCCGTGGTCATCGGCTCCGATTCGCTGGTCATCGCGCGCGTCCCGGAGGGCGCCTCCGCCGGGGAATTGGTGGTCGCTTGCGGCAACCAATCGAGCGAAGCATGGGCCTGCGATATCGGCTTTCCCATCGCCGACAGCCTGCATCCGGTCGCCAATCCGGCGGTGGATACGTTCGGAAATATCTACACCACCTTCAGCGGATCGCGCGGGCAAAACGTCGCGGTGGCCGTGTTTAAGATCGACCTGAACTACAACGTGAAGCCGTTCATCAAAGAAATGATGAATGCCACCGGCCTGGCGTTCGATCGCGAAGGCCTGCTTTACATCTCCAGCCGCCATGACGGCTCCGTATACCAGGTCACGCCCAACGGCAGCACCAGCACCTTCGTCGAGGGCATGGGCGTCGCCACCGGCCTGGCCTTCGATCCCGACGGCAGCCTCTACGTCGGCGACCGCCAGGGAACCATCTTCAAGATCAGCCCCACCCGGCAGATTTTCGTCTTTGCCACTCTCGAACCTTCTATCGCGGCATATCATTTTGCGTACGGCCCCGACGGTTATCTCTACGTCGCCGGCCCCACTACCTCCAGCTTCGATTGCGTATATCGCGTCTCGCAAAAAGGTGAGGTGGAAGTCTTTTATCGCGGCCTGGGCCGGCCCCAGGGCTTGGCCTTCGACGAGGAAGGCCGCCTCTACGTCGCCGCTTCGCTCGCCGGCCGCAAGGGTGTCGTGCGCATTAACCCCAACCGTCAGGCAGATTTGTTCGTCTCCGGTCCGGGCATCGTGGGACTGGCTTTCACCCCTTCGCGCTCCCTGGTGCTGGCCACCACCAACGCTCTATATCGCGCCGACGTGGGCATTAAGGGCCGTCCCCTGTTCTAAGGCTCAGATGATCGCCGAAATCATTGCAGTCGGCTCCGAATTACTGACGCCCCAGCGCATCGATACCAACTCGCTGTTTCTTAACCGATCAGCTCAACGGTCTGGGCGTGGAAGTGGTCACCAAGTCCGTCATCGGTGACGACCTCGACCGCCTGGCCGACGGCATACGCCGCGCCGTTTCCCGTTCGCAAATCGTGGTTCTTTGCGGTGGACTCGGCCCCACCGAAGACGACCTCACCCGCGACGCCGTGGCCGCCGCCCTTGACCGCAAGCTGGTCTATCACCCCGAAATCACCGCTGTTCTCGTCGAGCGCTTCGCCCAACTCAAGCGCAAAATGGTGGACGTCAACAAGCGCCAGGCATTCATCGTTGAAGGCGCCGACATCCTGCCCAACGACCGCGGCACCGCTCCCGGCCAATGGATCGACGACTCCGACTCGCACATCATCCTGCTGCCCGGCCCGCCGCACGAAATGAAGGCCATGTTCACGCGCCAGTGCCTGCCGCGCCTGACCCGCATCGTTCCCCGCCAGGTCATCAGCACACTGGTTTTGCGCGTGGCGGGCATGCCCGAGTCGGATCTCGATCAATTGATTGCGCCCGTCTATAAAAAATACGCTAACCCGGCAACCACCATCCTGGCCGCCGCCGGCGACATTCAAATTCACTTGCGGGCACGCTGTGCCACCGAGGCAGAAACCGCCGTCCTACTCGCGGAGGTCGGCGGCCCCATTGAGCTCCTGCTCGGCGATCGCATCTATTCCCGCAACGGCCAATCTCTCGAAGAGGTCATTGGAGACGCCCTGCGCGAACGGCACAATACACTGGCTGTAGCCGAAAGCTGCACCGGCGGCCTGCTGGGCGAGCGTATCACATCGGTGCCCGGTAGCTCCGCTTACTTCCTGGGCGGATTCATCACTTACTCGAGCCGCATGAAAATCGAGTGGCTGGGCGTCCCCGAGGAAGTCATCGCGCAATGCGGCGCGGTCAGCAAAGAGACCGCCGAAGCCATGGCCCTGGGCGCCCGCCGCCGCGCCGGCTCTACTTACGCGCTCGCCATCACCGGCGTCGCCGGACCCGGCTCCGGTGGCGAATCCGCGCCCGTCGGCGCCATCTACGTCGGTCTCGCCGACGCCGCCGGCTGTCAGGTAGTGCACCGCCAGTTCATCGGCGACCGCACCCGCATCCGCCAGTTCGCCACCCAGATGGCACTGGATATGTTGCGCCGCAAGTTCATTTGAAGTCTGCGGCCACCACTCTGCGCACTGCCGCGCCCGCCCCTTTTTGCCGCCCGCTCCAGTCGTGCCCTTGTTTTCTTGAGGCCTGTTGACCAAAAATAGTAATGATGACCCAAGACCAATCCCTGCGGGAACACCTCATCTACCTGCTCGATGGCGGCGGCGCTCATCTCGACTTCGATGCCGCAGTCGCCGGTCTGCCGTCCGCCCTGCGCGGCGTGCGCCCCAGCGGACTTCCCCACACGCCCTGGGAAATTCTCGAGCATATGCGCCTCGCGCAGTGGGACATACTCGAATTCACCCGCAAGGCGAAGCACGTGTCGCCTCCGTGGCCGGCGGGCTATTGGCCACCCACGCCCGCGCCCCCCGACGACAGCGCCTGGGACAAAAGCGTGAAGGCCTTCCGGGCCGATCTGGCCACCATCCGGCGCATGGTAAAGAATCCCAAAATCAACCTGCACGCCCGCATTCCCCACGGCACCGGCCAGACGGTTCTGCGCGAAGTGCTCCTGGTGGCCGATCACACCGCCTACCATCTCGGTCAAATGGTGCTGCTGCGGCGTCTGCTGGGCGCCTGGAAGTAATGGCGGCGTCTCCTCTCTGGCTCAGCCTGAGCTACGCCGGCTGCGCTACACTGCTCGCCACGCTCGTGGCGCTGCCGCTGGCCGTCTGCGCCACGCGCTGCCCCTTCTGCCGCGCATGACCCGCCCGCGCTTTTGCAGACTTCACCGCGACAACCATTGTCGCCAGCGCCACTGCCTCCGCATGGCTGCTGTTGCCGGTCGCGGCCCTGCACCCGCCGCCGCCCTTGCGGCTAGATGGCTCACTACAGAAACCATGTTCCTCCATAAAGCCTGCGTGCCGACTGGCATAATATCCTGGGGTGGCATCCTGCAAAGTTGTTCTCGGCGCAAAGTTATCGACCTGTTAACATGGAGGCCGCCCGCCTGCTCGGCGATCGCGTCTGGTTATTGTGTGGAACCCGGCCAGTTGCACGCCGCCACTTCGAATCCCGACATGATAATGCGGATAATAAGGAGTGGCTGGCAGAGTTTCCGCCGCACGCCCTGAAGGTGCCGGGATGCCCTTGAAAACCTTTGACGAGTACGTCGCGCTGGCCGAGCAGGCCCACGGCCATATCTGCGCCGGACAGATCCTGGGCCTGCGCATGGCGCTCTACGGCTTGAAGCTGCTGGCCCTCGACGACCCTCTCGGTAAACACCGCAAGCGGTTGGTCACTTTCATCGAAATCGACCGCTGCGCTACCGACGCCATCCCGGTCGTCACCGGATGCCGCCTCGGTAAGCGCGCACTCAAGTTCCGCGATTTCGGCAAAGTTGCCGCCACCTTCTGCGATCTGGAGGCCGATCGCGCCGTGCGCGTGGTGGCCCTCGAAGATTCCAAACAGCGCGCGCAAGAAATGTTTCCGGAGATCGCCGACAAAAACACGCAGCAGATGCGCGCCTACCGCGAACTGGCGGACGCGGCGCTGTTCTCGGCCGAATGGGTCCGCGTGAAGCTCGGCCCGGAAGAATTCCCGGGCTATAAGGCGGCCCGCGTAGTCTGCGCCGAATGCGGCGAAGGGATCAATTTCAAGCGTGAAGTCTTGCGCGACGGGCGTGTGTTGTGCAAAGCCTGCGCCGGCGAGCGTTATTACGAGGCGATCTGACCGTAGGCAATGCTACGTTATTACATCACCGACCGCCACGCCCTGGGCGAATGCGAGGCGCTGTTGGCCGTCATCGCCCGCGCCCTCGCCGCGGGTGTGGAGCGTATCCAAATCCGCGAGAAGGATCTGACCGCACGCGAACTGGCGGAACTCGTGCGCTATGCCTTGCGCTTGCCGAACCCTCTTGGCACCGCGATTCTGGTGAATGGCCGCACCGACATCGCCCTGGCCTGCGGCGCGCAAGGCGTACACCTGCCCGCGGATTCCATCCCGCCGCACACATGGCGCAAGATCGTGCCGCCCGGCTTCCTGATCGGCGTCTCCTGCCACTCGGTCGATGATGTCGAGCGCGCGGAAAGAGAAGGAGCCGATTTCGCGGTCTTCGGGCCCGTCTTCTTTACACCGTCGAAGGCTTCGTACGGAGCGCCGCTCGGCCTCGATGCCCTGCGCGCCGCCACCGCCGCGGTCCGGATGCCGGTCCTGGCCCTGGGCGGCATCACCGCGGAGAACGTAGCGATATGCCTCCAATCCGGAGCCGCCGGCATAGCCGGCATCTCGCTGTTCCAGCCTCACTAGGCCGCTTGCGCCAGGTAGTTTCGCCGTGTGACCATAGATTTCGAGGCAACCGATGCCTGTGGAATACGTTAGGCTCATCGACGGCCAATACCTGGTCGGGGAGACGCGGGTTTCTCTGGATTCTCTCGTGTACCTCTTCCGAGAAGGAATGTCGGCCGAGAGCATGGTTGATTCTTACCCGGCATTGACCCTTGAACAAGTGCACGGCGCGCTTGCATTTTACCTGGGGAACCAGACAAAAGTTGACGCCTACCTCACTGAAGGACAGCACACTGCCGAATCGCTACACCAGCATTCGAGGCGAACGAATGCAGAATTGATTGCGAAGCTGCGGCGGGCGCGCCATGCGGGTCAGGTTCCAGGCTGACGCCGACCTTGACGGACGCCTGATCCGCGGGTTGCGGCGAGCCGAGCCAGGAATTGATATCCGGACGGCGGACGCTGCCGGACTCGAAGGGTTGGGGGATCCTGATGTCTTGCGGCTCGCCGCAGGCTCGCAACGCATTCTGGTGAGCCAGGACCGCCGCACTATGCCGTTGCATTTCCGCCGCCACGTCGCCGGAGCGCAGAGCCCCGGAGTCATCCTGCTTCGAGAGGCGACTCCCATCTCGGTTGCAATCGAGGAATTGGCGCTGATATGGAGCGCTAGCGAGGCCGCCGAATGGATCAACCGGTTGGTTTGGATTCCGCTTTGAAGTCGCCGGCCATGCGCGCGTCGAACAACTAACTTGCCACCGCGCCGATACCCTCCGTCGCGCTCGCCCGCAGCGCCTTCAGCCGGTCCCGAATCTGCGCGGCCTTCTCGAATTCGAACTTCCGGGCGGCCTCGCGCATGCGCTCCTCCAACTCGCCCAAGAGATGATCGCGCTGCTCCTTCGTCATGCGCTCGATCTCATCGTCGGATTCAAGCGGCACGGTAACATAATCGGCTTCCGCGATAGCCACCAAACTCATATCCACCGGCTTGATGATCGACTGCGGCGTGATGCCGTTCCGCTCGTTGTACTCCTGCTGCGTGCGCCGCCGCCGGGTGGTCTCGTCAATGGCATGGCGCATACTGTCGGTCATCACGTCGGCGTACAAAATCGCCCGCCCTTCCACATGCCGCGCGGCGCGGCCCATGGTCTGAATCAGCGAACCGCTGGAGCGCAGGAAGCCCTCCTTGTCCGCATCCAGGATCGCCACCAGCGACACTTCCGGCAGATCCAGCCCTTCCCGCAGCAGGTTGATTCCGATCAACACATCGAATTCCCCGCGCCGCAGATCGCGCAGAATCTTCAGCCGGTCGAGCGTGCTCACTTCCGAATGCAGATACCGGCAGCGCACGCCCACTTCCGAGTAATATTCCGCCAGGTCTTCCGCCATGCGCTTGGTCAGCGTAGTCACCAGCACGCGCTGGTTATTCTCCACGCGCCGCCGGATCTGTCCCAGCAAATCGTCCACCTGTCCCTTCACAGGGCGTATCTCGACTTCCGGATCCAGCAGACCCGTGGGCCGAATGATCTGCTCCACCACCACGCCCGCGGCCTTGGTTAGCTCGTAAGGGCCAGGCGTAGCCGAAACGTACAGCACCTGGGTGATGCGATGCTCGAACTCTTCAAACGTCAGCGGCCGGTTGTCTAGCGCGCTGGGCATGCGGAATCCGTGCGCCACCAGCACTTCCTTGCGCGACCGGTCGCCATGATACATGCCGTGCAATTGCGGGATGGTCTGATGGCTTTCATCGATCAGGATCAGCGCATCGTGCGGCAGGTAATCGAGCAGCGTCGGCGGCGCTTCGCCCGGCAGGCGTCCGGAAAAATGCCGCGAATAATTCTCGATGCCGTGGCAATAGCCGATCTCCTTCATCATCTCCAGGTCGAACATGGTGCGCTGCCACAGGCGCTGCGCCTCGATCAGCTTGCCCTGCTTCTCCAGCTCCTTGTGCCACGAGTCGAGTTCCGTCACAATGCTGGCCATGGCCGAGTTTCTGGTCTCCTCGGACATCACGTAGTGCGTCTTGGGATAAACAGGCAATCGCTGATAGGTCTGCCGCACCTGCCCCAGCAGCGGATCGATCTGCGCCAGGCTTTCGATCTCGTCGCCGAACATTTCGATGCGATAGGCGTAATCGTCGTAAGTGGGATAAACCTCGATCACGTCGCCGCGCACGCGGAAGGTGCCCCGGCGGAAGTCCGCATCGTTGCGGTCGTAGAGAATATCGACCAGCCGCGAGACAATCTGGCTGCGCGAGATCTTCTGCCCCTTCTCTAGCATCAGCAACATGCCGTAGTAAGCTTCGGGCGATCCCAGACCGTAGATGCAGCTCACACTGGCCACGATCACGCAGTCGCGGCGCTCGAACAGCGAGCGCGTGGCGGAAAGGCGCAGCTTGTCCAGTTCGTCGTTGATGGTGGCTTCCTTCTCGATATAAACGTCGCTCGAAGGGATGTAGGCTTCCGGCTGGTAATAGTCGTAATAACTGACGAAGTACTCCACCGCGTTTTCCGGAAAGTACGATTTGAATTCGTGGTAGAGCTGCGCGGCTAGCGTTTTGTTATGCGCCAGGATCAGTGAAGGGCGGCCAATTGCTTCGATAACCTTGGCCATGGTGAAGGTCTTGCCGGAGCCGGTCACGCCCAGCAATACCTGGTGCGCCTCGCCGTCACGTACGCCGCGCACCAGCTCTTCGATCGCGACGGCCTGGTCCCCCTTGGGACTGTAGTTGACCTTCAGGTGGAACCCCATCTCTTTAGTATAAATACTGTCGGGGTGCAGGTCCGGTAGCGCTATTCAATCTTGTTCGCCGGTCCCATGCCCGGCTTCTTTTTCGGCTTACTCCCCAGCGCGAGCGCGATCACGGTCTGCCGGTCTCCGCTGGTCCAGGCCTTCTGAATCTCCTGCTCGTTCATGCCGGCCAGCCGCCCCGCCAGAATGAACGACGGCAGCGCGTAGCGCAGATTCTTCCATTGCGCCATCTCCACCACGGAATCGAGCGCACGCGCGCGAACCTGGTCGAGCGCGGCGCGGTCCTGCTCGGTCAGGCTGACCAGGGCGTCGGTGGCGCGCGTCCGGTCGCTCAGCACGATGGAGTTCAACATCTCCACCAGCCAGGTGGCCGGCACGCGGATTCCGGCTCCCGGCTGCAGGCGCGCCAGCACCGCGATGGCGTTTAACGCGCGCAGCGCATTGGCCCGCACGGCTTCGTCGGGATCCTGCATGGCGTCTTCCAGATCGTTGAGCACCTCCTTCTTGTCCGGCGCGTACCCGATGATGGTGGCGGCCATGGCGCGCTGCTCCGCGTCGTCGGAACCGCGCAGCACATTGCGCACCAGGTCCAGGTGCGCTCCGGCGAAATCCGCGAACTGAAACTGCAGCAGGCGCACGTGCGAATCGGCCATCAGCGAGTGGCCGCTGGTAAGGTCCTCGGCGGTGCTGCCGCGATGCGCGGCGTCGCGCACGGCATCCAGAAATTGCCGGTACACTTCCACCATGTCGCCCGGCAGCAGGGCGTCGCCGTCCGGCGCGCTATGAAATGCCAGGTGCGGCGCGCCCTTTTCTTCGATGCCAATGAACAGCGTGGTCTTGCCGTCTTCGCAGCAAGCCGCTTCCACGTGCGCCAGCACCACACCGGGCACCTTCTCCAATTCGTCTTCCAGGTCGCCTTTCGAGGGAGGCAGCGGATCGCCCGGCGCCAGATGCAGCACGTGCAGCAGCTTCTGGTCCGACAGCTTATGCAATCCGTAGAACTCCACGTCGCCGACACGCGGCCCGTCGGCGCATAGCCACACTGCAGTCAACAGGAAGAGACCGGTAAACTTCACAAGCCTATTGTGACGCACCCCAAGGGCGCTGTGGGGCAGACCTCCAGGTCTGCGGTGGGTCTCCAGACCCGCCTGGAGCGGGTTCCGCCCTTGCGCATACACCCGGATTTCCCCCACAATGAATCGTGTACTTATCACTCAACTCAGTCCTGATCGACGGGCGCGTACACTGGCCCGAGTTCGCGCGCTTAGCCGCGAAAGTCGGTTACCCCGGCGTGGACGTGGACCTTGCCGCGGCCATGAAAGCCGGCCTGCCTGCCACTAACGATTTGCTGCAGCAATTGAACCTGAAGCCGGCTGCCGTGAACCTGCCGGTCGAATTCCGCAAGGATGATACCGCCTTCCGCTCGGACCTGGAAAAGCTGGGCGACCAGGCGTCATTCTCCGCGGCCATCGGTTGCCCGCGCATGGTCACCTGGATCATGCCCTCCAGCAAAACGCCCAAAGCCGAATTGCGCGCGCTCTATCTGAAACGCTTCACCGCTTGCGCCGACGTGTTGGCGCGCTCCCACGTCCGCCTGGGGCTCGAATTCATCGGTCCCCTGCACCTGCGCCGCGCGGAGCCATATGAATTCATCTGGCGCATGCCCGAGATGCTGGCCTTCACCCGCGAATGCGGGCCGAACGTCGGTCTGCTGTTGGACGTGTGGCACTGGCATCACGCCGGAGCCACCACCCAGGATATCCTCGATGCCGGCAAGGACCGCATCGTCCACGTGCATTTCAACGACGCCCCCAACCTGCCGCCCGATCAGATCCGCGACAACCAGCGTTTGATGCCCGGCGAAGGCGTCATCAACCTGGTGGGATTTCTGCGCGCGCTGCAGCAGATCGGCTACCAGGACGCCCTCAGTGTGGAGGTCTTTGGCCGGGCGAAGGACATGACCCCGGAAGATGCCGCGAAGATGGGGCTCGAAACCTCGCGCGCCGTGATGCGAAAGGCCGGCGTTGCCTGAGAAGAAGGCTGATCTGGCGCATCTGCTGACCGAACAGGTCAATCCGGCATCGGAGGGCATTGATGCGCTGCCGACCGAACGCGTCGTCGAAATCATCAACGCGCAGGACCACCTGGTGGCCGATGCAGTAGCGCGCGAAATTCCGGCCATTGCGCGAGCCGTTGATGCGATCGTCGCAGCCATCGAACGCGGCGGCCGGCTGTTCTATATCGGCGCGGGCACCAGCGGACGGCTGGGCGTACTGGATGCCGCCGAATGCCCGCCGACCTTCAGCGCCGATCCCGAATTAGTGCAGGGTATCATGGCCGGGGGCGAACAAGCGCTGGCGCGCGCCACTGAAACTACCGAGGACGATCCCGCGATCGGCGCGCATGACCTGCATGCACGGGGCTTCACCGCGCGCGATGTGTTGGTGGGCATCGCGGCCAGCGGCCGCACGCCGTACGTGCTGGGCGCCATCGCAGAAGCGAAACGTATAGGCGCAGTCACGGCCGGAATTAGTTGCACGCCCGCTTCGGAACTGGCGCGCGCGGTCGAAATTGCGATCACACCGCTCACGGGTCCGGAGATCCTGGCGGGTTCCACACGCATGAAAGCGGGCACCGCGACGAAACTGGTGCTCAATATGCTCAGCACCGCGGTATTCATCCGGCTCGGATATGTGTATGGAAATCTGATGGTGAACGTGCAACCGAAGAACCGCAAGCTGGAAGATCGCGCGCGGCGTATCGTGTCCCGGGCGACAGGGACGAGTTACGAAGCTGCGACAGACCTGCTCGGGGCGGCAGGCAATCGCGTCCGGACAGCCATCGTCATGGCTAAGCTGGGCGTAGACCGCGAATCCGCTGAACGCCGATTGGCCGAGTCCGGCGGACGCGTGTCACAGGCATTGGGAACCACAGATGAACACAGATAAACACGGATAAGAGGCAGCGAACACCTGCAGGCTGCTACCGCCGCGCTCTTTTATCTGTGTCCTCTGTGTTCATCTGTGGTTACCGACTTTTCGTTACAATCAAAGATCCCATGCCCGACAACCGGCCCGCAATCGAAGTCTGCGACCTGGTGAAACGCTACGCGAAGGCCAGTGTGAACGCCGTCGATGGCGTGACGTTCAGCGTCCGCCCGGGCGAAATCTTCGGCCTGCTCGGGCCGAACGGCGCCGGCAAGACCACCACCATCGGCGTGCTCATCACCAGCGTCCTGCCAACTTCGGGCTCCGCCGCCATCATGGGTCTCGACGTGGCTGCCGATCCCATCGGCATCAAGCAGCGCATCGCCGTCGTCCCGCAGCAAAGCAACCTCGACCGCAGCTTGCGCGTGCGCGAGATCCTCACTTTTCACGCCGCCTATCACGGCGTGCCGCGCCGCGAGCGCGAACAGCGTGCCGACGCGCTTCTCGACGAACTCGGCCTGGGCGACCGCAAGAACGACCGCGTGGCCCGCTACTCCGGCGGCATGTCGCAGCGCCTCATGGTAGCGCGCGCGCTCATGCACACGCCGGACGTGCTCTTCCTCGATGAACCCACCAACAACCTGGACCCGCAGTCCCGCCTGTTCCTGTGGGACCGCATTCGCGCGCTGAACGCGCAAGGCCTCACCATCCTGCTCACTACCCACGATATGAACGAGGCGGACCAGCTCTGCGGGCGCATCGCCATTATGGACAAAGGCCGCATCCTGGTGAACGACACTTCCGCAGAGTTGAAGAAGCTCATCCCTGGCGGCAACACCGTCGAGTTGCGCGTGAGCCTGCCCGCGCCAGACGCCGGCGCGCGCGTCTTGGAAGCGTTGCGTGGGCTGGCTGGCGTGAGCAAGGTCGATGAGCTGGATGCCGGTGCGCTACCCGATCCCGACGCCGAGGCCGGCATGGTCGCTTATCGTCTCTATGCCGAACACGCACCCGCGCTGGTCGGTCCCGCCACCCAGGTCGCGCTGCTGGCCGGCGCGCAGGTACGCGATCTACACGTCAAGCAACCCAGCCTGGAAGACGTTTTCATCTACTTAACCGGGAGGCATCTGCGCTAATGACCCCACGCCCTCACAACCGCCTTTGGTTAGCCGCCAATGCGTTCGGCGCCACGTTACGCCGCGACTTAGTGGTCACCCGCCGCGAGCTGCCCCAGTTCCTCGTGCAGGCCCTCATCCAGCCCATGTTCTTCCTCCTCATCTTCTGCAAAATCCTACCAAGCATAGGACTCGCGGCCGGAAACTTCGCGGCCCTGCTGCTGCCCGGCATCGTGGGACTCACCGAGCTGATGGCCGCCATCCAAGGCATCACGCTGCCGCTGGTGCTGGATCTCGGATTCGCGCGCGAAATCGACGACCGCCTGCTGGCCCCCATGCCGGTCTGGCTTGTGGCTGCCGAAAAGGTGCTGTTCGGCGCCGTGCGCGGTATGATCGCCGGCGCCGTGATTTTTCCGGCTGCCTGGTGGGTGCTGGGCAGCCATTATGCGGTACGGGGCGATCGCATCGGCGTGCTGATCGGCATGATCGTGCTGGCCGGTTTTGCCGGAGCGGGCATCGGCCTGGTTATCGGCACCGTGGTCAAGCCCGAGCAAATCAGCCTGATGTTTGCCGTCATCCTGACGCCGCTGCTGTTCACTGGCTGTACTTACTATCCCTGGAGCGCGCTGAGCACCATACGCTGGTTCCAGGTAATCACGCTGTTCAATCCCCTGACCTATGCCGCCGAAGGCTTGCGCTACGCCATGGTGCCGCCGATTCACGGCCACACCATGCCCACGCTGCCTATGCCTTGGGTGCTCGCGGCGCTGGCCGCCACGCTGGCCTTGTGCTTCGGTTTCGGCGCCCGCACTTTCCGCAAGCGCGTGGTCAGTTGACCGGCTGCACTCGATGCGGGGTTATCCGCAGCTGATTCTCATGGCTTCCACTGCAACAACTGGTGCACCTGCTCGCCCAGCGCAAACGCGATCTTGTCTTGCGCCACCGAAATGCGGAAGCTGCCCGGCAACATGCCCCGCGGCGTCAGCCGGCCATGGAAGTGCTGTACCGCACTCACCGGACCCACTGGCTGTTTGGTCACGGGGTCCACCGCGCGCGTGAAGATGCACTCGAACCCGTCATGTACCTGCGTGAAGTAAATGCGATTGCCGCCCGGAGACCAGCGCGGGTAATCGCCCTCCCCCAGGTCTACCCACTCGGTGAGCGGAACGTTCTGCACTCCACGAAACGGCGCGGCCCACATGTGCGGCGGCTGGGCTCCCTCCTCGGATGTGAAGACTGCCCAGCGCCCGTCATTCGAGAAGCTTGCCAAATACAGGTTCGCGCCGGGATGCGAGTAGATCGGCCTATGCTCGGAGGTTCTCGTATCCCAGGCCACAATCGTGCGGTGGACCTCTGTGCTGGTCCTGACTGCCCATTGGCCGCCCCGCGAGAGATCCCAGAACACCCCGCCGCGCTGCATCGACCCCCAGGAGTCGCCCGTTCTTAGATTCAGAACCCGTGAAATCTCTGGGGACGTGCTGGCACTGGCGGTGCTCGGTCGCAGGCCAAAGAGACCGTCGGAACTGAGGATCTGTACTCCCGGGAACTCCATGCGCCTTCCGCTCCGGTAATCCTGCAGGAAGCTCGCCGCACCTTGCGCCTCAAGGAGGAACGCCCCGCCATCCGGGGTGAATTGCGCGCGACATTGTCCGTGCGCCAGTTCACGCAGAGACGTGCGCGGCCCACGTACGGCTCCGCTCTCCGCGTCAATCGGCAGTACCCAGGCGCTCGACTGGCTGTCTGCTCCATCGGCCAGGATCATGTCCGCGGCGGATGCGGCGCAGCTGGAAATCAGCAACTGTGTATGGGCCCGCGCACTGGAATACCGGCTGGCGCGGAGGGTCGGCTTGAGCAGGAATTCGCCCAGCGCCGCGGCCTCTTCCTTAACGTCCGTATACGAGTAAAGGAACCGTTCTCCCGTCACGGCGCAGGCGCGTGCGTACAAATCTACCGCTTCGCTGAAGTCGGGCACCAGCGCGGCGGGTCCGCCATCCAGCGGGGCGCTCCACAGTCGAGGCGTAGCGCCCTCGTCGAGCGATAGGAAGAGCACGTTTCGGCTGTCGGCGCTCCAGGCGAGTCCCTGGAACGACGATGCGTTCCTGGCCAGCCGCACGGGCTCGCCTCCCTGTGCCGGCACAATGTATAGCATGCGTGTATTGAACGCCTGAACGTCCCCACCACTCTCATTTGCGTTCAGATAAGCAACCCACTTTCCGTCCGGTGAAAAGCGCGGGACCCGCCCACCCGCCATGAGTAACCGCGCCGCACCGCCGGACCAGGTGGCGGACCCGGACGCTACCCGCGGTTGCAGATAGATTCCGGCGCGTGGGCGCGCGGAATGAAAAACCAGCCAGCGGCCGTCGGGCGAGAGCGAAGGTTCGTCGTTCGCGGCGTCGCCCTCGGTAACGCGTTTGGCCGCGCCGTTCGGCATAGGTTTAACCCAGATGTCCGGATGCGTCCCGCCTTTTCCAGGAGAGGCGAACGCCAGCCACTTGCCGTCACTGGAAAGTGCCGGCTGCATCGCGTTTGGAACGCCTACGTCAAATGGTATGAGCTGGTGAGACGGAACGCCTAGCACTCGCCACCCCAAAATTCCAGCGGCGGCCATGACCAGACTGGCCACCACTGCCCTCCAAAATATCTTGCGCGGCTTCCGCGCGCGCACCGGCTGCCCTTCCAGATAGCGCCCCAGGTCCGCATCCATCTCCGCGGCGGACTGGTACCGGCCGGCGGCTTCCTTGCTCAACGCTTTCGAAAGAATGGCGTCCAGCGGCGCGTCCAGCCGGGATGGCTCCAGCCGCTCGCGGGCCATGACTTTGGCCACGCCAGACGGCGTCGGGTCGGCTATCCGATAGGGTAAGCGGCCAGTCAACAATCGATAGAGCAGCGCGCCGGACGAATAGAGATCGGAAGCCACGGCCACTGGCTCGCCGCGCATCTGCTCCGGGCTGGCATACTCCGGCGTAAAGGCGAAGACGCCCGTCTTGGTGAGTGCGGCCTCGGCGGTGGCATCCACCAGGCGCGCGGTGCCGAAATCGAGCAGCTTCACGTTGCCTGAGTCATCCACCAGGATGTTGGACGGCTTCACGTCACGATGAATCACGTGCCGGCCATGCACGTAAGCCAGCGCATCCAGAACCTGGCGCATCAGGGCGATGCGGCCACGCGCGTCGAGCTCGCGGGCATCGCAGAAGAGGTCGATAGTCAACCCGCCGACGAATTCCATCACCAGGTAGGGCAGGCCGGTCTCTGTGACGCCGCCATCGATCAGGCGCGCAACTTTCGGATGATCCAGGCTGGCCAGGAACTGGCGCTCGCGGCGGAAGCGTTCTTCGATCTCGTGGGAGGCCAGCGCCAGCGGGACGACCTTGACGGCCGCCGACATCTGAAAAGCGCCGTCGGCGCGCTCGGCCAGATAGACGGTGCCCATGCCGCCGCGCCCGAGCAGCTTCACGGCCTGCCACGCGCCGAACCGCGGCAAGCGTTGCGCGGGCGCGGCCGCGGCGGCCCGGATATGCTCGCAATGCGCGAGCAGGAGAACGACTCGAGCGCACAGGCTCTCATCGGCGCCGCACTGTTCATGGATCAGCGCGTCGCGCGCGGCGCCCGGCGGCAGTTCCAGCGCGGCGTAAAAGATTTCTTCGACCTCGTGAAAGCGTTCTCGTTCAGCCGGACTCATAACAGGTCCTATGAATCGTGGGGCAGGACTCCAGTCCTGCGCGGGTTCTCCAGAACCCGCAACATATCAGGCCAAGCGTTCGCGCAGCCAGGACAGCGAAAAAAGCAGGCTGCGCGCCACGGTCCGGCTCGAAATCTCCAGGATATCGGCCGTTTCATCCACGGTGCAGCCGAGAAAGTAGTGCAGTTCCACCATGCGGGTCTTAATGGGATCCAATTCGGCCAGATCGTTGAGGGCCTGCGAAAGATCCAGCGACTCGGCGGTCTCGCCGCCCAGCCAGGCCAGTTCGGCGTCCAGCGGCGCGCGCTGCCACCCCATGCCGCGCTTTTCCGATTTGGCCCTGCGCGCGGAATCGATAAGGACGCGGCGGGTAAGGCGCGCGGCGAAGGTGAAGAAGTGCGCACGGTCCTTGAGCGACAACCGGCGCATGCGCAGCAGGTCGACGAAGACTTCATTGACCACCGCCGTGGGTTGCAAGGTATGGTCCGGCCGCTCTTTGCGCAGATAGGCCTCCGCGATGGCGTGAAGGTGATCGTAGACCAACGGCGCCAGGGCGTCGACTGCCCCGGACTCTCCCTGCTCCCAGCGCGCCAGAAGCTGGGTGATCTCCCCTTGCCCGGATTCCGTCACACTTCATCATAAGTCGTGTGCGCCAGTCTGGCCCTCGGGAGGGGGTACTGCACGGTTCAGTACTGCGCACCAGACTGAACCCTCATTTAGAGACGGCGTAAATCGGGCGGGAAAACTGCCGCGAACTGCAAACGAAATTCGCGTGTCAGCTTTTAGCGGCTTCTTGCGCCGTCTTAACTGAACCGCCGAGCGGGCACTCCGCCAGCCGGGGCGTGCAGCAGTAGGGGAGAGGACATACGAATCGCTATCGTCTTTGCATGCCGCTCGCGCGGCGAGACCGTGCCTAAGCCCGGACATCTCGAGAACTTATAGAACCCAGGAGACTTTCCATGAAGCAAATGAAGCACCTTCGGCAGCAAAAAGCAATTCGCATCGTCGCGACCCTCGCGCTCACTCTTGCGTTGGCCGGGATCGCAATTCCGGCGCAGGCTCAAATCTTTACTTCGCTGCACACCTTCGGAGGGATATATGGCACCCCCCCGGACGGCAGCTATCCCACTGGGCTGGTGCAGGGCACCAACGGATACTTGTATGGGACCACGGCCTTCGGCGGGAGCCAAAATCCGGCGGCTAGCGACGGCACGGTATTCAAAATCAGCACCACGGGGACGGAAACGATCCTCGTTAATTTTTACACCGAGGGCCTATCCGGAAACTGGGCGGCGCTGGCTTTGGCCAGCAACGGCGATTTCTACGGGACAGTAAATTCGCCCGGGGTGGGCTACAAAGTCACTCCCAGCGGCGCTTTCACTACCTACAGCTTGTGTACAGTAACGAATTGCGGCAACAATCCCAACGCGACGATGGTGCAGGCCAGCAACGGGGACCTCTATGGGACAACGCAGGGTGATGGAGCATACGGCCAGGGAACGATCTTCAAACTTACCCCGGCAGGCGCGCTGACCACGTTGCACAATTTTTGCGAAACCCAGAACACGGAAGGTGACTGCCTGGATGGAGTGGGGCCATATACGGCGCTGGTGCAGGGCACGAACGGAGACCTCTACGGCGCCACGCAGTCGGGCGGCGCCACCCAAAGCGGCACGATCTTCAAAATCACCATGGCAGGCCACTTTACGACGCTTTACACCTTCTGCCTCACGTCAGGTTGCCCTGACGGCGAATACCCCAAAGCCGCGCTGGTTCAGGGCGCCGACGGGAACTTCTACGGGGTAACCAGCTCCGGCGGCACGGCCTACGGCGGCGGCACCTTCTTTACCATGACCCCCGGCGGCGCGCTGACAACGCTCTACAGCTTTTGCCTCTTGAACGCAGATTGCGCTGACGGCAACCACCCCCTGGCGCTGATGCTGGCCACCGACGGGAACTTCTATGGGCTGACAGGAAACGGTGGGGCCAGCGATTACGGCACGATCTTCCAGTTCACCGCCAGCGGCTCGCTGACCACGGAGCACAGCTTCATCGGCACCGACGGCTGGGTCAATAACAACTCCTACAACGGTCAGATGCTCATACAGGATACCAATGGGACGTTCTACGGGGTGACTGAACAGGGCGGCGCCAATTATACAACCTGCCCCACTTGCAGCGGTACCGTCTTCAGCTTGTCCATCGGTCTCGGCCCATTCGTGAAAACATTGCCGTCCTCGGGCAAAGTCGGCTCGACCGTCAAAATTCTGGGAAACAAGCTGACTGGGGCCACCGGCGTCACTTTTAACGGTGTCGCGGCTACGTTCAACGTGGCCTCGAGTACCGAAATCACCACGACCGTACCCGCTGGCGCCACCACTGGCGTAGTGCAGGTGATAACGTCCCGAGGGACCACGCTCAAAAGCAGCCTGGTTTTCACCGTTCCTTAGCCGAAGGCCGCGAGAAATGGGGCGCCCGGCCAAAAATTGGTACGGTGGCATCCGACCTTCAACTGGCCAATGCGGCGCCCATGAGGGTGGACGCCGGCGCCGATCTTACCTATACCATTACCGCGGTCAACAACGGACTGGCGCGACGGGCAAAGTGACGTGCGCCATCGGCGACCTGGCAGTGAGCGACACGGCGCGCATCTCGGCTGCCGGTTACGACTCGGCAGAATCTTCGCAATGCGATCGCGTGTTGGAGGGCGGGCTTTAGCCGGCACAGGGCTTCAGCCCCGCTGCAGCATCGTTTGCAAGCCACGCAAACGGTTACAACCCGGCCGAATATCTATTTGGCTGCATTTTCAATGTTCTGGGGTTTGCTCGTCCCATTTTCCTTTCATCGCCGGGCTAAGCTCAGGTGTGAAGGAACTTACTGCCTCCCAAAACCGCCGCCTCAAATCCCTCGCCGGAGAGATTGACCGGCTCAGCACTCTCAGCATGGCCGCCGGCAAGGATTTCAACGACGAACTCACCTTCATTTTGAATCATGCGGATGTCTCGCTTGGCCTGCTCGGTACGGCGCACCCAGCTAGCGACGGCATCGTCGAGGTGGCCCACGCGGCCATGCGTTGCGCGGAGACCGCCCGCTGCCTGATGCGCCTGACCCTGCGCGCGCGCGAGTCGGTTCGCTACGCTAAAGAAAGAATCGGCCATGCGAATTCTGGGCATCGAGAGCTCCTGTGATGAAACTGCCGCCGCGGTGGTGGAGGATGGCACTGCCATTCTCTCGTCGGTGGTCGCGTCACAGTTGGATACGCACGGCCGTTACGGCGGCGTCGTGCCCGAGTTAGCCTCGCGCGAACACCTGCGTGCCATCGTACCCGTAACGCGCGAAGCTCTGGCTCGCGCCCAAACCACGCTGGCCGACCTTTCCGCCATCGCGGTCACCGCCGGCCCAGGACTGGTTGGCTCGCTCCTGGTAGGTCTGACTTATGCCAAGGCGCTCTCCTTCGCCCGCCAGATCCCGCTGATCGGCGTCAACCACATCGAGGGACATATTCATTCCGTCCTGATGGAGTCCGCGCGCAACGGGCATCCGGTCGAATATCCGGCGCTGGCGCTGGTGGTGAGCGGCGGCCACACGCATTTGTTTGAAGTGCGCGAGGGCTTCGCCTATCGCTTGCTGGGCAAGACGCGCGACGACGCCGCCGGCGAGGCTTTCGACAAGGTGGCCAAGCTGCTCGGCTTTGGCTATCCGGGTGGACCGGTGATCGACCGGCTGGCGCCCTACGGCAATCCGCGTGCGGTGCACTTCACCCTAGCGCGGATGAAAGGCAATGCGCTCGATTTCAGTTTTAGCGGGCTGAAGACAGCCGTGCTGCGCTGGGTGGAAAGCCACGACCTCGCCGACGAGATCGGTGCGCGTCGGGCGTTATTGCGCGACACGCCGCACCCATCGATCGAACAGTGGCTCGCCGCTACCCCGCAAACCACGCGCGATCTGCTGGCCTCTTTTCAGCGCACCGTGATCGAAGAATTGCTGCGCCGTGCCGCGGTCGCCGCCGAGAGTACCGGTGCGCGCACATTGATCGTTTCCGGAGGCGTGGCTTGTAACTCGGGCTTGCGCGCCGCCGCCCAGGCTGCACGGCTGGCTTACCCGGCTCTATTTCCATCACCCGGGCTTTCCACGGATAACGCGGCCATGATCGCCGCCGCCGCCTTCCCCCGCCTGGCGCGAGGGCAGTTCGACGATTTCACCTTGCCGGCGCGCGCGAATCTGGCGCTGGCCTGAAGGTCACGCGACAATCTTATACGAACGCATCATCTCGTTGTCCTCATGTTCGAGGACGTGGCAATGCCACACATAGCGGAACTCAGCGCCCGGCCGCACCGGCGCTCCCGCGGGCAGATCGAAACGCGCGATCACGCGCGTGACGTATCCGGCATAGGCCTTGACCGTGTCTTTCCAGGCCGGCCGCTCATTCGATTCCGGCGCCATGGGAATACTGGTGAACACCAGTTTGCCGCTTTCGAGGTAAGTCTTGGTGTCGAACGGCTGCCGGTTGACCACCTGAAACTGTACCAGGTGTAGATGCATTGGATGCACGTCGCCGGTGGTATTGGCAAACGACCAGATTTCGGTGGAACCGGCCTTCGGATCTTCGGAAATCGGATCGTCCCAGTGTTTTTGATCGAGCAGACCGATCATCGTGTAACCGTCCGACGGCCGGTCCATTTCCGTGAGTGACAATATGCGTTCGCGCACCGCCAAGGCTGTGTCGAGTGGTGAGAACGGCGCTAGCGTGTCGGGAACGGAGCTGGTATCCGCGCCGGAAAGCGGCTTCATCACCTTGAACAGCATTACGTCCGAAGGCACTATTTCGCCGCCGCGCGCGTAGGGAGCGGGGGCGTCATTCAATAACGCCAGGCTGGCCCCCTGGTGCTGCGAAAAGTCGATGACTAAGTCGAAGCGCTCACCAGGCGAGAAGATGAGGTAATGCATTCTGAGCGGCGCCGGAAGCAAGCCGCCATCGCTGCCGATCTGAATGAACGGAGGCGCATCCACCGGCCGCCCAACCGGCTTACCGGAAGCATCCGCGGGGCGCAGGGTCAGGTGATAGAAACGGGAGTTCGACGCGTTGACCAGGCGGAAGCGATACTTGCGCGGCTCGACTTCCAGGTACGGCGTGGCCTGTCCGTTCACGCAAATAGCATTGCCGAAAAATTCCTGCATCCACGCGGGATGCGTGCCTTGCGGGGCCGGTGGATATACCAGACTGCCATCGGCGGCGAAGCTGCGATCCTGAATCATCAGGGGCATTTCGTAAGCGCCGCTGGGTAAGTTCAGTTGGTCTTCCTCCGGATCGCGGATCAGGTAGAAGCCCGCCAGACCCGCGTAAATATTCAGGCGGGTAATTCCGATGGCGTGATCGTGATACCAGAGTGTAGTGCCTGCCTGATCGTTCGGGTAGTGACACGGGTTATCGGGACGCACCGGCCCACGGCGGCCGTCGGAAGTCACCCAAGCGTCCGGATAACCATCGCTGTCCGGCATCACGCGCGCGCCGTGGACATGCGTCACCGTACGCACCGCCGGCACGTCGTGGCCGCCGCCGTGAATCGTATAGTCAAGCGGCAGAAAGTGACGCGTGGGAAGCCGGTTGATCCATGCGACCGAGAGCGGCTGCCCTTTGCGCGCTTCTAAGGTGGGGCCCGGCCACATGCCTTCGTATCCCCAGATGGTGGTAAGCGGGAGGTCGCGATGCGCGCGATGGCGGGAGCGGCGCATTTCAATTCGTAATACCGCGGCGCCAGGGGCGGCGCGAATCACCGGTGGGACACTTAGAGGAGTTACATAGCTTGCCAGCGTGACGGGCGGTACTTCGCGCCGCGAAGTATGTGGCGGGGCCGGCGGATTTGTGGCAGGCATCTCCATGCCCGCGCGCGGCAAAGCTTGCGCGTCAACTCGCGGAAGCGGGCCCCATTGTGAGATACCCGCGCAGGCGCTTAGCCGCAATAACTTGCGTCTACTGATCACGAAGTATTTGGTGTCTCCCGCTCAATGGCCGCTGGCGGCGCCCCGGGCTGCTGCGCCAGACTCGCGGCTCTGACTCAAATCGTTTGTGGGCCGCTTGGCGGTCCACGGGTGCTCCGGCTGCACAACTTCTCCGGCGTGCCCCAAGTATGCACCGGAACCCCCGATACCCTGCGCCTGAGAAGTGCCTTCGAGCTTGCAGTCCTTCAAATTTCCCGTAAAGCGGATCGTGTACGGACGCGGCCCCTGGAACTCGACGTCGAAAGTAATGTGACTCTCGTTAACCGTACCGGACAAGGTTGACAGGCCATGCACACTGCGGAAGTTTCCTGTTATCTTCTCCGAATTCTTCTCCAAATGCAACATGCACTGTTCGGTGCCCAGGCGTCCCTGCCACGATACCTGCCAATCGCCCGTAAAGCCGCCAGGCGAATAGTGTGACGCCGAATCCTGGACGGCACCCTGCTGCGTGCGCGTATCGGTGCTCTGCGCCTGAACCACGGCGCTTATCGAGACGGCGCCGCTGAGTGCCGCAAATAAAATACATCGCGATGCATGAGTCACTTGAGATGGCTCTCCAATTAGTTCATCATAGAAACCCGGGCTGGAGTGCCCAGCCCGATTCAAACGGCTAAGTTTACCTAACTCCTGCGCCTCATCTCTCCGCAGCGGGGAACGTGAATGCGTCGAACAGATCGTCCAGCGCCGGACTGTTTGTCGGAGCGTATGGGTCGCTCGCCACAATCGGATTCGGGAAGGTGTCCCGGGTATTCGGTCCGATGGTCTTCAGGCTCCAGTTACGTTCGATGAACTTGATGATCGACACGTGATCGGCGTAGCTGTGGTTGACGTTGCCGCCCATCGAGTACGGAGAGACGACCAGCAAGGGGATCCGTGTTCCATCACCGAAGTAGTCGACGGGCTGAATATATCCGGAATCATAGTAACCGCCGCCCTCATCGAAGGTGATGAAGATAGCGGTGCTCGACCAGAGCGAAGAGCTCTCCACCTGATTCACGATCCGGTTCACGAAGCCTTCGAACAGATCGAGCTTTGAGGAAGCTGGGTGGCCGTCCACAAAAACCCGCTGGGCTTCACAATCGACACGGCCGGCAGCGTACCCTCGTCGATCTCTTCGTACAGGGCCGTCGTATCCTGGATGTGCGCTTCTACCTGGTTGGGATTGGTCATGATATCGCTGGCATACTGGAACGGGTTGCAGATGTTGCAGTAAGCGTCATACGGATTGGTGCCGGCCGGGTCCGCTACGTAAAGGTTCCAGCCTTCTCCAAAGTACGTATAGGAGAGGCCCGCCGCGGAAAGCACATCACCGATGTGAGGCTGTGCAGTAGGGGGCAGCATGAACGGGGAGGTTGGTGTAGCCAGGTTACCGTTACCCAGGTAGCCGGGGTTGTAGTTATTCAGCAAGTAATAGGCGTTCGGCGTGCACCGGGGGTTGATCGGGGTGCTCAAGGCTTCCAGGTAATTGACGATGGCCGCCACTCCGGGTTGGCCCATGTTGGCGCAATTCGTGTAAGAACCGCCCGAGTAGCCGTCCTGATCGTACCAGTTATTCGTCCCCGGCTGCGGGTTTGGATTTTCGATCTGCTCTGTAGGCGGCGTAGCGATGCTGCCGTTGCCATTGCTGTACCACAGCGCATCGGCGTAGCCGAACATGATATGATTCGCACCGGTGCCACCCATCACGGACTGATGCATGTTATCGCTCAGGGTGAAGTTATCAGCCAGAAATTTCATGTAGGGCGCGTCGCCCTTCTGCAGGTTATAGAAACCCATCGAGTCTGAGCCTTCACCGGTCGAAATTTCCGTGAACGGTTGCGTTTGTGCACTCCCGTTGTTACCCGCTCCGATAGTCACCTCGACCCACGGGAAAAGGTCATTCAGACAACCGCTCGGATTCGTGGCGGTCGAATGTCCCACGCCACAGTCCGTTTCCTGCCACATCTGGTAGAACCGGTGCACGGGACTGCCCGTGTAAGAGTCATACGGAATCGACGGAGTAATCTGAAACGGACCCGGACCAAGATTGTAGGGATCGCTGATCCTGGTATCGACTACGCGGTTCGGAAGACCGGTGGCGCCCGTGATTAAGTAGTTGTTGTACTTACCAGACAGGTCCGGCTCGGCTAACTCGGCCACCGCCAGCGTCAGGAACGGGGCCGGGCTCGTGTCGCTGGCTGCCGTCGGAGCGCCGTCCGTGCCGGGAGGCGGAATGTTGGCAAACCGGGTCTTCGTAACGAGGTTGATGGTGTATGTGGTTTTGTCGAGCGCGGCACTTTGTGCAGCTAACGCCCAGTTAGTACCGCGCGTACCGCTGGCGGTAATTATGCCCTTAGACAGCAGGTTCGAGACGGTCTGTTCGCCTACGGGCTTGTAAGTCGCATAGACGTGATCGAAGCTTCGGTTCTCTCCAATGATCACGATGACATGCTGAATTGGCGTTACCGCCGCGGGCGGTTGCCGGGCGGCGGCAGGTACCGCCATTCCCATATTTGCGATCAGCGCAAGTACACTTGTGCCAACCGCGCAATGTTGCCTGACTGTCGCCAGGAAACGGTGCGAAAACATACGCTCTCCTCCTTGAACTCTGGTTTCCCTCGAGTGCGCAATGCAGCTACACCGGAAAAAATATCACGCAAGTACGTTGAAAAAATGACAAACGCATGAGTACGCCGTAAAAATCAACTTACAGAGTGGACGAATGGTGCGAAATATACTAACGCTTACAGCGACCCGAAGATTGAGTTTCTGCGCACGCGTAACACCAAAGCTCGCGCGCACTGGGGTTGGCACTGCGCGCTCAAGTTGGATCGAAATCGCGCATTCCCGTCGTAACGATTCCCGATTGTGTCACGTCGCTCACAAAGGAGAGCTTCGTGCCCATACTTGTCGCGCCGATGCGGAATAATAAAGTCGCGCTCGCCATTCTGCTCTCAGTCCTGTCCTTCGGTCTCAGGCCCGCCCATGCGGCCGCTGCTCTGTTTCTGGAGGAGCCGTTTGGCGCGTTTGGCCATATGAATCCCACCGGCCATGCCGCCGTCTATCTGTCGCGCGTCTGCGCCGCTTCCCCAACCGAATTGCGGTTGTGCGCGGCCGGAGAGACCGGTGTGGTGATCAGCCGGTACCATCGCGTGGGTGGCTACGATTGGATTGCCGTTCCGCTGATCCCGTACCTTTACGCCGTGGAAGATCCCGAAGAGGTTCCCCTATACGTGAACGCGGAAATGGTGGCAAGCCTGCGCGATAACTACCGCCGCGCTCATTTGGAGGAACTGGCGCCTGATGCGCCAGGCGGTACCACGCCCGAAGGGGAGTGGACCCAACTGGTGGGCGCCGCGTATGACCGGAAAATTTACAGCTTTGAGATCGAAACCTCCGAGGCGCAGGACGAACGTCTCGTCGAGAAGCTGAACGCGGAAAAGAACCATAGCAGCTTCAACCTGCTGTTTCATAATTGTGCGGATTTCTCGCGCGGCGTGATCAATACTTACTACCCGCACGCCACACACCGCAGTCTGTTCGCGGACCAGGGTATCACTACGCCCAAGCAGGTCGCCAAGTCACTGGTAAGTTACAGTAAGCATCATTCCGATCTGGACTTCTCGTGCTTCGTGATTGCGCAGGTGCCCGGCACGGTGCCGCGCAGTGGAACTGTGCGCGGCGTGTTCGAGTCTTTCCTGCGATCGAAGAAGTATGTCCTGCCCGTGGCCGCGCTGCACCCGATCATTATCAGCGGCATGGCCGTGGTCTACCTGACCATGAGCCGGTGCGACCGCCGGCGCAACTTCGCTAGCCATCTGGATAGTAAGTCGGAGCCCGCGGCGATCGTGGCTGAGTTGCAATCGAATCCGGTTGCATATGCAGGAGCCGGCGGCACCAGGTAGGCGCGCCTAAATCCGTCGCGTCATTGTGCAATCCCTACCGCATCGGTCTGCGCGCCGGCGGTGGTCCGATACGGAATCTTCGCCGGACTCAGATCGTTTCCCACCAGCCGAATGGAGCGGCTACGGTCGCCCGCGATTTCGAGAAATATATCCGTCCCAGGTGAAGCTTTTGAATCGCGCACCGTTGCGCCATCCACATTCGTGAATCGCACAGCGGGCGCACCAGACTGTGCAGGCCGGCCGGCGAAGCCATTCAGTTCCAGATCCTGCGCATCCTCCACGCGCAAAGCGCTCTGCCATTTCACCGAGCCCGGCTTGTCCCAGATCACTTCCACATCCCTCATCTTCAAGTTGCGCGCCCAGCGGACCGCCATGGCGTCCACCGTCTTCTGCAACGGCGATTCCGGATCGTTCGAAACAAACAGCCTGATATTGTCGAGGATGATGCCGTCCAGCCAGCTATCCGGATGACCGTGGATCATCGAAGTGCCCTGGCCACGGGCGACCACGTTGCGGATCACCACATTCCGAATCGAACCGGCCGGCGGCTCACCCGGGTGCGCCGTGCCATCCACCTCGCTGCGCCGCCTCACCTCGAAGTGTATGGGATCGCCATCGCCCCACCAGAACCAGTCGTGCCGGCGGCACTCGATAGTCAGATTCGAGAGCACCACGTCGCTCACATATCCACCATCGAAGATCATGAACGCGATGCCGCGGTTCGATCCGGTAATGACACTGTTGTCCACGGTCACATGGCGAATGCAATTCATATTGCCATCGCAGAACTTCAGCGCGCTGGAGGCCGAGGACAAGCGGCAGTTGGTGACGGTGATGTTTTCGCAAGGCAGCGGCGGTCCCCAGATATTAGACGACCAGAGCACGATGGCGTCGTCGCCGGTCTCGATGGTGCTGTTGGAGATGTGCACGTCCTTGCATCCGTCGGGATCGATGCCGTCGGCCCAGACCGCTTCTTTCAGGCTCGATTGGATGTAAACCCCGTCAATCGTCAGCCGCTCGCAGGCGTAGGTGTTGATCGTCCAACTGCGCGAACGTACGAACGACAAACCGGCAATGCGTACGTCTTTCGATCGCAGCAGCAGCACCAGGTGCGGATACATCTGCTCGGTGGGAAAACCAGCGGGAAAGGAGCGCATCAGCGGCTTACCCAGCGCCTTTGCCAGGAGCATGTTTTCACGAATCAGGGCGTCATCGAAATTGCCGTTAGGCGCCCAGATGTAGCTCGCCTGGCCATCTACCGTGCCGCGTCCCTCGATGGTGATGTTGTCCAGATTTTCGCCATAGAGCAGCGCCGGTTTGTCGAAGGCGTTGCTCGCCAGCGAGGCATAGAGCGTCGCGCCGGAATCGATAAGCAGGCGCACGTGACTGCGCAGATGCAGCGTACCGGACGTGTATTCGCCTGGAGGCAGATATGCTGTGCCGCCGCCCGCCGCACCGGCTGCATCGAGAGCATGCTGGATCGCGGCGCGCGCGTCGTCGGACTTGCGCCCGGTTGCGCCGAAATCTTTGATGTTGAATACGGCTTCGGCAGCCGCCGCACTCGCCGGGAAAAGTGCCAGCACAACAAAGGCTACGGCGACGCTCTCTACGCGCGCCCGATTGCTCAAGGTTCAACCTCGGGTTCCCCGGGGCTTGGGTCGGGCACACGTGCAGGGTCGTCGACGGGCGGAACATCTTCTACGGGCGGGGGTTCTTCAGCCGGCGGCGGCTCGCGCAAGGGCGGCGGTTCATCCACCGGCGGGTGCTCATAGGTTGGCTCGGGCTCATGCATCGCGGCGGCCTCGCGCGCCAGGGCGGCCTCATGCACCGTCACCGCCGCGTACACGGGTTCGTCCAGCGGCACCTCGCACTCACAACAGTCGCTGCACCGCCCGCATTTCGCGCACAGGTGATTCGCGCAGGTATCTTTGGTGCACCACACGCAAATGTGCGTGGATTCCTCGCTGCAGATCGTGCAGGTGAAGGGCATGCTACTTTTTCTCCGTCTTAGATGCGGCGTTCGGCTGCTTGGCCAGGATGCCGCGGCAGCGCTGCGCTTCGTGATCCATCACGGCACACTCCTGTTCGTGCTCGGCCGCCAGGTCCAAAATGTAGTGCTGGAACCGGTCGCGATTGGCGCCGTTCTCGGCCATCTGGCTGTTGAGCAGGTCCGCCACCGCGGGATTCCAGTACTTGCGCACACCCTCCTCAATCGACAACAGCGTCTTTTCGAGAGACTGCATGCGGAAGAAAGTAGCCAGGTCGGCCGAAAGCTTTTCGGGCGAATTGGCCAGCGCCGCCGCCTCGGTGGCCAGCGCTTTGGCCTGCACTTTGCTCTCGTTGACCTGCGCGATATAGGTGTCCGGCGCGCCGTTTTTGGCCATTTCCTTGGCGTCGATTTGATCGAGCACCGGCAACATCCGTTGCGCATGCGCGGCGATTTCCTTCAGTACGGGACGGATGTCCCAATCCGGCTCGACGCCTTTGTCCTGTGCCCAAACGCACATCGCCAAAACGGCTGCGGACAGCAGCGCGCGAAAGCTACAAGCTCGCATATCTCATTTCAATCTAGCATTGTGCTATCCAATTGATTCGTGCACCGGCTCGCCATTCCTCTCTTAATTGCCGCGCTGGCCGCGCCCGCTGCCGCGCTGGATCTGACCCACGCCACCATCATCGCCCCGCCCGCGCTCACCGGCCCCGAAACCAAGGCCATCACCCTGCTTATCGAAGAAGTCGATAAGCGCTCCGGCATACGCTGGAGGATTGGCTCCGCTGCTGATGGCAGCCAGCGCGCGGCGGGGATTGAGATCCGCCGCGGCAGCGGTCCCGCGGAGGGCTACATTATCCAGAGCACGGCCCACGGGGTGACCCTCTCGGGCAACGACGCGCGCGGCATATTGTTCGGCATCGGCCGGCTGCTCCGCGAGCTGCGCATCTCTCGCGGCTCCATCCAGTTCCCCGATCAGTTCGCGGAAACCAGTGCGCCGCGCTACCGGCTGCGCGGCCACCAACTCGGCTACCGGCCGAAATCCAATACTTACGACGCCTGGTCCGTCCCCGTCTTCGAACAGTACATACGCGATCTGGCCGTCTTCGGCAGTAACGCCATCGAGCTGATCCCGCCGCGCTCCGATGATGCCGCCGATAGCCCGCACTTCCCACTGCCGCCCATGCGCATGATGATCGAGCTTTCGCGCCTGCTCGACGCCTATGGCCTGGATGTGTGGATCTGGTATCCGGCCATGGATCGCGATTACACAGACCCCGCCACCGTCGAGTTCGCTCTCCACGAATGGGGCGACGTGTTTCGCCAACTGCCGCGTGTCGATGCCGTATTCGTGCCGGGCGGCGATCCGGGCCACACGGCTCCGCAGCCGCTGATGGCCCTGTTGGCCAAGCAGACTGAAGTCTTACATCGTTATCACCCGCGCGCGCAAATGTGGGTTTCGCCGCAGAGCTTCAACCAGGCCTGGCTCGACGAATTCCTCGACATCCTGCGCAACCAGCAGCCCGCCTGGCTTAGCGGCGTGGTCTTCGGACCGCAGACCCGCATCTCCCTGGCCGCCCTGCGCGCGGCGGTGCCTGCGCGTTATCCCATCCGCGACTATCCGGATATCACGCATAATATCCAATGCCAGTTTCCCGTCCCGGACTGGGACCCCGCCTTTGCTCTCACCGCAGGCCGCGAAAGCATCAATCCGCGGCCCCTGGAAGAAGCGGACATTTTTCGTCGCTTTCAGCCGGCGACCATCGGGTTCATCAGCTATTCGGAAGGCTCTAACGACGATGTGAATAAATTCGTTTGGAACGCGCTCGGCTGGAACCCGGACCAGGACATCACCGAAATTCTGCGCCAGTACAGCCGCTACTTCATCGGCGAAGGCTTCGCGGAAAGTTTCGCGCAGGGCCTGCTGGCGCTGGAGCGCAATTGGCACGGTCCACTGGCCTCCAACACTGGTGTCGAGCGAACGATGGCCCAGTTCCAAGTTATGGAACACGCCGCGCCACCGCCGGTGCTGCGCAACTGGCGTTTCCAACAAGCGCTGTACCGCGCCTATTACGACGCCTACACGCGATCCCGCCTGCTGTATGAAACATCGCTCGAAGATGAAGCGTTGCGCAAACTGCGCGAAACGCGCGACACGCAGGCCGCGGCGCAGATTCTGGACCGCGCCGTCGAACATCCGGTCGCGCGCGATTGGCACGCCCGCATCTTCGAACTCGCCGAAGCATTGTTCCAAAGCATCGGCATGCAACTCAGCGTGCCGCGTTACAAGGCCATTGGCGTGGATCGCGGCGCCACCCTCGACACTCTGGACGTGCCGCTGAACAACCGCTTATGGCTGGAGAACCGCTTTGCGGATGCGCGCACGGATTCCGCGGAAATCGACCGCATCCTCAATTGGACCGATCCCGGCCCCGGCGGTTTCTATGACGATCTGGGCGATCCCGCGCGCCAACCGCACCTGGTGCGCGGCAGCATCAGCCTCGAATATCATCCGCACTGGCCCAGGTCCTGGTGGACGTATGCCGAATCGTTCTACGATGAGCCTTTACAGATGCGCTACACCGGTCTCGACCCGGCGGCGCAATACCGCATCCGCGTCGTGTATGCGGGCGATAGTTCGGGGCGCAAGATCCGGTTGATGGCGGGGAATCTTGAAGTGCATCCGCTCATGCGTAAACCGCAGCCGGTTCGCCCGGTAGAATTCGAGATCCCGCGTGCCGCCACGGCGCAGGGCAGTTTGGATTTATCGTGGTATGGCGAAGCCGGCCTGGGCGGTAACGGGCGCGGCTGCGAAGTTGCCGAAGTCTGGTTGATGAAAAAATGAATACGCCTTGGGAAAACCCCGTTAAGAAACGCTTGCGAGAAGGCCAGCCGGTAGTGGCGGCCACCATCACGGTTGCCAGTCCGGATGTCGCGGCGCACGCCGCCGTGCTTGGTTTCGACTTTCTGTGGGTCGAGATGGAGCACTCGCCCATCACCCTCGAAACGTTGCGCAACATCGTGCTGGCTACACGCGGCCTGCCGGCGCTCACCTTCGCGCGCGTGCCGGTAAATGAAATCTGGACGGCCAAGCGCGTTCTGGATGCCGGTGTGAGCGGCGTGATGTTCCCGTTCACCAGCACGCCCGAACTGGCCGCGCAAGCTGCGGCTGCCTGCCGCTATCCGCCCGCCGGACGGCGCGGTTCGGGTCCTGTGCTGGCGCGCACCACGTGGCCGGGCGGCGAGGCCGGCTACCACGACTCCGCCGACGAGCAGGTGATGGTCATCATCATCATCGAAGAGGCGCGAGCCGTGCAACGCATCGACGAGATTGCTGCCACGCCCGGCGTAGATGTTCTCTTCATCGGCACCAGCGATCTTTCATTTTCGCTCGGTTTGCGCGGAAATCAGAACGACCCCAAGCTGGAGGCCGCCATCGCGCGCATTGCGGAAGCCGCACAGCGCCACGGCAAGTTTCTGGGGCGCCCGGCCGCCACGCCCGAGATTGCCCAGCGCTACCAGCAGCAAGGCTTCCTGTTATTCCAGGGGCCGACTGATATGGGTTTCATGGCAGCGGGCGCGCGCCGGTACCTGGAGTCGCTGGGCAGAGCGGGCGGCATTCCGCAGCCGCGCGCATTGTATTGACTGTTTCCCGGTTACTATTTCAGCAGCTTGCGGTCCGCCATCCAGTCGCGCAGCCGATCCGGCCAAGTCGCCACCGGCAGGCGTGAGGGCCGCATCCCTACGCCGTGCGGCCCGCTGGCATAGATGTGCATCTCTGTCGGTATGCGCTGCTTTTCCAGGTCCAGATAGAAGTTGACGGTAGTTACGACGTGCGCGCGGTCCTCATCGGTGCACATCAAGAAGGCCGGCGGAGCATCGGGCGGTACGGTGATGCTTCCCGGTTTGAATCCGGGATAGATGGCGGCGGTAAAATCGGGCCGTGAACCCGCGCGCTCCACCGGATCGACGGCGCCCGCATTCCCGGCGTCGAAGCGCGTCTCCATCAGCGCAGCCAGTTCCCCGCCCGCCGAAAAGCCCATAAAGCCGATGCGCGCCGGATCGACGCCCCATTCCGCGGCGCGGCTGCGCACCATGCGTACGGCACGCGTGGCATCCGCCAGGGCATCATGATCCACGGTGTAGTGCGATCCCGGCGCGCGCGCCAGCCGGTACTTCAGCACGAAAGCGGAAATGCCGTTCTGGTTGAGCCAATCCGCGATTTCCCAGCCCTCCTTATCGATGACCAACTGCGAGTGGCCGCCGCCAGGCGCCACCACCACCGCCACCCCATTGGCCTTTTCCTTCGACGCCAGGAAAACGTAGACGGACGGATAGTGCACCACGGTAAACTTCTTAGGCAGTTTGGAATTGGCCGCCGATTCGAAGACCTCCGCCGCGGTTTCCGCCTCCGACCCCGGCGCGCCGCCCGGCCAAAGCCGGACTTCTTCGCCGCGCTCCACGGCCATCCCAGATCCGCAAACCAGAATCAGGCCGCATATGATTTTCCCGATCATATTCCCGATCATAGATGTGGGCAGTGTATCACGGCATAGACAGTATCGATGGCTACGTGCGCGCCTGACTCCGGACAGTCTAACCAGATGGGCAGAATGGCGACCGCCTGCGGAGCCGGTGGTGTGGCGCTGGAGCATGGCCTGGGTGCTACCCGGAAAGAGTCGTGCCAGAAGCAGCCAATACCCACGACCAACTGGCGGCCGAAAACGTGCTCGGGGAGGTCGTCTCGGGACGTGCGGCCCACAGCACGCCACCAAAACAACATTCACCCTACTCAACATCCCATATGAAATCGTTCGAGCCCGGTGAATATTGGGGCTGGCGCTATGTCGACCGGATAACCGTGGATTTCTCCTGAAGCCGTCTGGTAACTGACGATGTATGGACGCCGGATCTCGACAGTACGACGGCGCGCCGGATTCCTGAGGCCCTCCGGGCTTGTACTCACACCGTCGGGCGATGGCATCCGGGCTGCATATCGATACCCGAGCCGAATGTGGCTCGATTCTTGCTGAATCCGAAAGGAGATAAACGATGGCAAAACCAGATACGAAAACAGAAGAGCAGCAGCAGCGCCCGGGAATTGCGCGCGCGGGTACCCTGTCGGGTAGGTTCTGACGCCCGGCGACTTCTTCCGGATGACGCCGTTTTCCCTGATTCGGCGAATGACAAAAGAGATGGATCGCGTATTTGGAGGATTTGCATTGAGCCGCGGCGAGGCCGGTAAACCAACCTGGTCCCCGGAAGCCAAACTCGAAATCGCGGACGACGCTATCGTCCTCGAAGGAGAGCGCCGGATGGAGAACCAGGATAACAAAAGCGGCCTGCATTTGACCGAGCGCCAGTACGGGCGGTTCTATCGAACTCTCCCCCTGCCGGAAAGCTCCGATACCGGGAAAGCGTGGGCCAGGTTCGGAAATGGCGTACTGGAAATAACGGGGCCGCGGCGCGCTGAACAGCGCAATAAGAGCCGGGAGATCCCGATTCAGGCGCCTCCAGCCATACACGCGCCGGCCGGCGACTTAGTCAAGGCGGCGTGAAACCGAATTCAAGAGGCACAAAAAGCAAAAGAGAGGAAACCGACTATGACATTCGCACTGGCAAGAAACTGGTGGTCGCTGGTCATTCGTGGCGCAGCCGCCATCCTATTTGGGATTATTTCATTTGCGTGGCCTGGCATCACTCTAACGGCCTTGGTCTTCCTGTTCGCCGGATACGCGCTGGTCGACGGCGTGGTGAACATCGTCGGCGCACTGCGAGCCGTCGAGGCGCATGAGCGCTGGGGTGCGCTATTGTTCGAGGGGCTCGTGGGAATCGCGGCGGGCATCGTCACCGTAGCCTGGCCGGCCATTACAGCACTGGCGCTGGTCTGGGTAATTGGGGCGTGGGCGATTCTGACGGGTGTTTTCGAGCTTGTCGCTGCCGTCCGCCTGCGCAAGGTCATCTCCGGTGAGTGGCTGCTGGTGCTGGGGGGCCTTGCCTCATTGGTGTTCGGGATTCTGGTAATCGTTGCTCCCCTCGCTGGCGCATTGGTGATCGCAATTTGGGTGGGCGCTTACGCCCTGGTCTTCGGGGTGGTTCTGGTGGCGCTGGGCATACGGCTGCGTTCCTGGCGGAGAACCTTGCCAGCCCGAACATCGGCGCCCATCCCGGCGCATTGACGCGATCCTGCCCAATATAGTTTTAATGAGTCTCCGCGTTCCCTACGGCGCGGAGGCTCTTCGATATCATGTATGCGGCAAATCCTCTACAGCATGCGCTTCCGCAGCCGATCGTCGCGCGCCGGCGATCGCTCTGACGTGCTGCGAACTGCCGGCAGCGCTGCCAGCTGCGTGATGCGCACGTCGATCCAGCCGTCGGGCCTGGAAACCGATCTCAAGACCTCCGACGGTGATCTTGCATTCCTGAGTCGGAGCTGCGGATGACCGGCGCGGATGAGTTCGTGGAGAGCGGCAGGATCGCTTTCGGGGAGGATAGCGGACACGCTCTGCTCTTTTCAACGGTCGGTCTGGGGCATATCATTGCCGGACCCGCGGATGGCATCATGACCGGCACGGCGAGTTGGATAATCGAGGGCGGTGAAGGCCAGTTTCGAGCCGCGCGCGGCCTGATCAACTCCACATTTACCATCGACGATGCCGGCCAACGCAGCGATTTCCAATGTGGCTTGATCTTCCTTCCCGATAGCCAGCCGGTAGACGAAGCACCTTCAATTCTTGACGCAGCCCGTGACTCCGCCAGCAGGCCGGCACATCCAAAGATTGAAGCAATGCTTGGCGCGACTGTCCGGTTTCGCTTTCGGCGTGGCACTGAAGCTGCAAACGCATATGGCCGCTTTGGATTCCACGATGACGAGAAGCTATCAATCGCTTCGCGACATCGCTGTCGCGGTGCTGGAAGGCGTCGTGACACTCTCCGGATTCGACGGCGTGCGCGGTGCGGCTAATGACATCGAGGTGAAATTGCCTTCGGCCGCACGATCCGGAAATCGCGCGCGACGCGGTGCGGGAATTGGAGAGCCACATCGGCATACCCGCCGACAAGATGACTGGCGTCACCGACGACATCAAGGTGAAGCCGCGCGTATCTCCGACGCCGGTGAAAGACGCGGCGCCTGGTCCGCCGCCGGAACCACGAAAGTGGAGAATCACATCAGCATCGCACCGTAGGCAATTCGCCGCAGCTACGGCGCCCTGGGCGTAGAAAGCCTGCCCCGGAATTTCGACGGGCGCGTTGAAAGTAAATATGGTCTTCTTGCCGACATGTCGGCATGCACCACCGGCGGCATGCATGCGAAGCCGGGAAAAGCCAGAACTGTGAGTCTTATGGTTGGTCATGGAGTCCCCTTTCTATTTCCGATCGCGCACGAAGCATGTCACGACCGGATTCACCGGAGGCATGGCACGGCGATTCCATACAGAAGATCACGTCTTACCAGGCATGCGACGATCATGCGGGTGCGCGCCGGGTCGGCTGGCTGAATGCGACGTCCGACCGGACGAGGGCGGCTTGCCATGCACGATATGCTATGACTGATAACTGTAGGTGGGCAGCGGCCAAACGGCCGCCCGGATTGGTTTCGCAAGTGCAGAATCGGTCTAACCAAGCCATGCGTGAACCCCAGTTATTACGTTGCGGCAATTGCGGCGCTACCAATCGAGTGCCGCCGGAAAAGCTCCAAGCCGGGCTCGCGCCGATTTGCGGACGCTGCAAGAAGCCGCTGGCTACCCGTCCCGCGTTAGTGGAGATCACCGACGCGAACTTTGCGGACGAGGTGGAACGGTCGCTGCTGCCCGTACTCGTCGACATGTGGGCGCCGTGGTGCGGGCCTTGCCGGCTGGTCGCGCCGGTGGTCGAACAACTGGCGGCGGAGCTTTTCGGCCGGATGCGGTTCGCCAAGCTCAACGTGGATGAGAATCCCGCAACTGCGGCGCGCTTCCGAATCCAGAGCATCCCGGCTTTGCTGATCTTCAGCAGTGGCCGGGAAGTCGACCGCATCATCGGAGCGCAGTCCAAATCGGAGATCCTGCGCCATCTTGAGCGCTGGATGTCCTGAGGAAAAGTCTGTGGAGCCTTCGGTTGCCGATACCGGTATTGGCATTCCGGAGCACGAACTGCCGCGAATCTTTGACCGCTTTCGCACGGTCAAAGGCAGGCATGGCCGGACGCATGCGGGTTCCGGCACCGGCCTGGCCCGGGTCTGCGACCTAGCCAAGTTGCATCGCGGCAGTGTGGGGGTGGAAAGTACCGACGCGCGATGCAGCCGCTTTACGGTCTGCATTCCTCTTGAAGCACGCGCATCCGCACGGTGACCGCGTGGACCCGCACCTTCGCTCCCATTGACCTAAGGAACGCGCGGCGACCTAACGCACGATCCAGTTCTGGCGCCCCGCGCCGGTGCAGTTGTTCATCACGAGTTCGGTGTACCGCCGATGACCGGGCCCCCAGCGCTGTCTCCGCACAGCGCGTTGGTAGTATTCAGTAACAGGCCGCTAGCCGGAAGAGCCGGAGGCAGTCCGTAACTAGCGCCATTAACGAGTTCCCACCCCTGGTAGATGCCGTCACAGGTGGATAATTCCACGGGGCTGCCGATACCTCCTGTCCCGCCGGCCGAAAGGCACTTGGAGGTACCGCTTTGAGTGCCAAGACCGAGAATCTCGCCGTTCTCAAAGTTCCACAGTTCATTTGGCGCGTCATCGCAAGAGTAGGCGATCAACGGCGTGCCATTGGCAGTGTCGCTTCCTTGGACGTTGGCACACATGTAGGGGGCGTTGGAACTTAATTCGAACTGCATGCGGCGCACGATCCAATTCCGGCTCGCCGCGCTGCTGCACGCGTTGATTACCAGTTGGGTGCCCCCGCCAACCGATGGTCCTCCCGAGCTATCCAAGCACAGGGGACTGCCGTTGGCGAGATGCAGAGCGGATACGATCTTGACGCCGAAATCGAACACAATTATCCACTGCTGGTTTAACCCGCCGTTGCAGGGCCACAGGTCCACCAGGGTTCCAGCGGTGTTCTCCGCGCGCCCTTCACGTCGAGGCACATGGATTTCCCGTTTGCCGTGCCCAGCCCTTGAAGCTGGCCTTCAACCCAGTTCCACTGGTCATTCGGCCGCCTGAGCAGGAATAGGCGATCACGGCCGTGCCATCTGCCGTACTGCTGCCTTGGACCGCTACGCACAGGTAGGGTTTGTTCCCATTGAGTTGGATTTGTGCGGCGTTTGCCGGGCGAATGCCGGCGGCCAGCATGCCGAGTACCGCCAGAGTCCCGAGCATTCGCAAAGTGCGGCTCACTCCTCGCTCCTCCTGTTGCCTCACTTTCAAAGTGGCTGGTGAGGGCTAACTATGCCACTCGCCAGACGGATTTTCTTGCACAACCGCGCTGCCGCACAGGGCACGTGCGCCAGACGGGCGTTAGACTGGAGGGCATCCCGATGCACAAGACCATTCTGGCCATACACGCCCATCCCGACGATATCGAGATTTTGGCGGCGGGCACTTTGGCCCAACTGTCTGCTGCCGGACACCGGGTCGTGATTGTCAGCATGACACCGGGGGACTGCGGCGCTCGCGACTGCGCACCGGAAGCGATCGCGGCCATCCGCCGCAACGAAGCGGCCGCCGCCGCGCGGCACATCGGGGCCATCTATCGCTGCGCTGAGTTCCGCGATCTGGCCATCTTCAACGATGATGCGTCCCGAAGGCGGGTCACCGAGTTGCTTCGCGAGGTGCGGCCTGACGTGGTGTTGACGGCTCCGCCGGTGGATTACATGTGCGATCACGAAGCCACGAGTGCGCTGGTTCGCGATGCCTGCTTCGGCGCGTCCGCTCCGAATTACGCCACGTCTGCAGCATCACCGGTAGCGGCCCTCTGCGCCGTTCCGCATCTCTACTTCATGGACCCGATCGGCGGCGTGGACCGTGAGAATCGACCGGTGATGGCGGACTTTTACGTGGATATCGGGCCTCAATTCGAGAACAAGCGAGCCATGCTCGCCGAGCACGCCAGCCAGCGTGAGTGGCTGCTGGCGCAGCATGGCATCGACGATTACCTGCTGACCATGGAGCGCTGGACACGGCAAATGGGACAGCGCGCCGGCGTCGTCTTCGCCGAGGGCTTCAGGCAATACAAGGGACATCCGTACCCGGCGACACCCCTTCTCGAAGAGCTATTAGGGCACGTGATCCGGCGGGCCGCCCACGCGGCGCCGGGTTGACGCGACGGGAGAGTGGATTTCGGCAATATACCCTCCTGGGAATTGCACCATCGCCGCTTCCCGCCCGTCTGCCGCATAAGGGCCGGCGAGAACTGTGACACCGGCGGTCTTGGCCTTCCCGAGAGTATCGGCTAAGTTCGACACCTCATATCCGGTGGTCTCCCGGCCGTATGGATAAGGGAGGTGGCCGTCTGTGACGAGCACTGCAAGCTTGCCGAAGGCCGAAGTAATCCGGATTCGGCGGTACCTGTCCGCTGCGCGTCCAATCTCAACGCCGGGGGCGCGTGGATCGTCAGAGACCACCTTGCCGTGTGAGAACGTAATGAAGCTCCGCGCGAATTGGCCCGCTCTTTCCGAAGAGACGTAGGCGCGGTTTTCCGGAATGGTCCGCAGTGCCGCGTAGGACGGCGGGGTCGTGTGCCAGTAAAGCTGCATGTTCACGCCGCCGGGCCACTGGACAATGGCATCGCGGCCGATTGGATCGTTGAAAGGACTGACCAGGACATCCGCGCCGGCCATTTGGGCGGCCCGCACCGCCGCGTCCAGGCCGGTCACCAGGTAGCCGGTCCGTTCCGTTCCGAACGGATAGGGAACAGGTGTCTTGAAGCCGAACACTGACAGGGTTCCGCAAGGCGTCAACACCAGTTGCGATACGGTGCGGCTCGGCGTCGGCGTTACGGTAACTACGCCCTGCTTGGATGTGGTGCCGCCGAACGTGGCCAGAAGACTGGAGACGAAACCATCGAAGTCTTCCGGCCTGACGTATACGTGTGTCGTATCGTATTGCGGGCCCACCGCGAAGTTTGGCTCCGCGGGCGCGGCATAAGCGACCGTCGTCGAGGAGCCGAAATTGAAGAGCGCGAAGGCGATGACTACGCGAGACTTTTTCATATACCTGCCGGGAGTGCTATCGAGTCGAAAAGACATCACGCTCTTAGGTGAGCACAATTCCGCCGGACCTACTGCGGTGGACGATAGAATATACCAATGGATGAGCCAACGGCGCTGGCGGGCTGACATGGATTTCACCGGCAAAGCTATCGTGGTCACGGGCGGCGCATCCGGCATCGGCCAGGCGGCTGCGCGCGAATTCGCCGTGCGTCACGGTACGGTGGCGATTCTCGATCGTGACGAGCGAGGTGGACAGGAAACCGCGGCGGCGTTGCGCAACGCAGGATCTACGGCCGTATTCTTCCCCGTGGACCTGGCGGTCAGCGCGCAGGTGGAATCCGCTGTGGAGGAGGCGGCCGCGCGCATGAACGGCATCGATGTGTTGGCGAGCGTTGCCGGCATCCAGCGTTACGGTACGGCCGTGACCACCACCGAAGCGGGCTGGGATGAAGTGATGAATGCCAACCTGCGCAGCGCGTTCCTGGTGTCGAAGTTTGCGGTCCCCCACATGATCCGGCGCGGCGGCGGCGCGATCGTAATGGTCGGGTCGGTGCAGTCCATGAGCGCGCAGCGCAACTCGGTCGCGTACGTGACAAGCAAGCATGCGCTGCTGGGGCTGGCGCGATCCATGGCCGTGGATTTCGCTCCGCAGAATATCCGCGTGAACTGCGTATGTCCGGGCGCCATCGACACGCCCTTATTGCGCTGGGCGGCCTCGCTCGACGCCAATCCGGAGCGCGTTCTGGACGCCTGTAGCAGTGTCTCCGTGTTCGGGCGTATGGGACGGCCCGCGGAGATTGCGCAGGTGATCGCCTTCCTGGCCAGCGATTTGGCCTCTTATATCACGGGTGCGGCGATCGTGGCCGACGGCGGACTACTCACGCCCACCGGCGGCATGGCGAATCAGGAGGCCGGCACGGGCGGAGGATCTTAGCAGCCAACTGAGCCAGGCAGTGACACACCCCTTGCTTACCGAGAGGAAATCGTGTATTCTAATCTCGGTAACCGAGGGAAAGACCCGTGAGCAAACCGACCGACCTGGTGCAGGGCACGCTGGACCTCCTGATCCTGAAGCTGCTGGCGCTCGAGCCGCTGAATGGCTGGTCCATCAGCCAGCGCCTGAAGCAGGTTTCGAGCGATGTCCTGCAAGTGAGCGACGGATCGCTTTATCCGGCCCTGCATAAACTGGAGCAGGAAGGCTGGATCGCCGCCGAATGGAAGCCTAGCGACAACAATCGCCGGGCCAAGTATTACTCGCTGACCCGGCTGGGACGCGGAAAGCTCAACCGTGAGTCGGCCGATTGGGAGCGGCTCTCGGCAGCCATTTCGCGCGTGGTGCGACTCAAGGAGGCCTGAGAAGATGCGCCCGCTCGACTGGTTATATACGATTCCCCTGCGGTTGCGGTCGCTGCTGCGGAGACGGCAAGCGGACCAGGATCTGGATGAGGAACTGGCGTATCACATCGCGCAAAGAACTCAGGAATTCATCGCCGAGGGTTTACAGCCGCGGGACGCGCGCGCCGCGGCGTTGCGGGAATGGCGAGGCGTGGAGCAGATCAAAGAGGAGTGCCGCGACATGCGCAGAGTTAATTTTATTCAAGATCTGGCGGCGGATATCCGCTACGGGCTTCGGCAATTGCTGGCCAGCCCCGGATTCACGGTGGTGGTGGCCGTATCGCTGGCTCTCGGTATCGGCGCCAACACCGCCATCTTTAGCCTGATGGACGCGGTAATGTTCGAGATGCTGCCCGTGAAACAGCCGCGGCAACTCGTCATGCTGAAGTGGTCGGCCAAGGGTTGGCCGGACGTAGTGCAGGATTTGGAAGGCAGCAGCATGCAGGACGAGCGTACCGGGCGATCCTCGAGTGAATCGTTTCCGTATCCGGTGTACGAACACTTCCGCGATCGCAACCACGTCTTTTCGCGCACGTTCGCATTCGCCGCCAATACCGAGCGGGTGAACGTCAGCATGGGTGGACGCGCCGAAGCGGTCGAAGCCGTAATGGTATCCGGCAATTACTTCGAAGGGCTGGGTGTTTACGCTTTACATGGGCGCACCATCCTGCCGGCGGACGATGCCGCGGCGGCGCCCCCGGTGGCCGTGCTGTCGCATCGCTTCTGGCAGCGGCGCTTCGGGCGGGACGCTTCCGCGGTCGGCAAAACCATAGCGGTAAATGGTACGGCGTTTACCATCTCCGGCGTGGCGCCCTCGGAATTCTTCGGTCTCGAACCCGGCAGTTCGCCGGATGTTTTTGTGCCGCTCTCCCAATATCCGCATTTGCTGCCGGAATACTCCGTCGCGGTGGCCGAGCCGGGCGCCAAGCCCCCGGAACCGCTGACGCACGATGCCCGCGTCTGGTGGCTGGTGGTGGCCGGGCGAATGCTGCCTGGCGTTACCCCGGCGCGCGCGCAGGCGGAGTTGGCGGTGCTCTTCAACCAACGCATTGGTGTCACACCGAAGGCGCAGGCCGATCCCAAGACGCCGATACTGGAGACGCAGCCGGCGAGCCAGGGCCTGGACGGGTTGCGCAGAAGATTCTCGCGGCCGTTGCGCGTGCTGATGGCCATGGTGGGCCTGGTGCTGTTAATGGCCTGTGCCAACGCCGCGGGAATGCTGCTGGCGCGGGCCACCGCGCGTCAACGGGAAATTGCGGTGCGCTTGAGCTTGGGCGCGCGGCGCAGCCGGCTGATCCGCCAATTGCTCACAGAGAGCACCCTGCTGGCCTTCGTGGGTGGCGCTGCCGGAGTACTGCTGGCGCGCTGGGCGAGCGCGGTGCTGGTGGCCTGGCTCTCCAGCGGGCGTTCGCCGCTGGTGCTCACGCTGCACCTTGACGCGCGCATTCTGGCGTTCACGCTGGCGGTCTCGGCGCTCACGGGTGTCCTATTCGGCCTGGCGCCGGCCTGGCGCGCGACGCGCGTCGATCTGGGGCCCGCGCTGAAGCAGGGCGGTGGAAACGCGCGCACGACCAGCAGATTCGTAGCGGGCCGGATACTGGTGGCTGGACAAATCGCCCTGTGCTTGCTCCTGCTGGTGACCGCCGGTTTGTTCCTGCGTACGTTGGGGAACCTCGAAGGCACGGACCTCGGCTTCCGCCGCGACCGCCTGCTGCAATTCTCTGTGTTGCCCGGCCTGAACGGCTACCAGGGACCCCGGCTGGCAGGCTACTACGAGGAACTCGAGCGGCGCATCCAGTCCCTCGCCGGCGTGCGGTCGGTGGGATTGTCCGGTCACGCATTGGTGGGTGGAGGCGTCTCCACGTCCGACGCGGTGATACCCGGCTACACCAGCGGAAAGCGGGTAGAAATTTACCGCAACGTTGTGGGCGCGGGTTTTTTTGAAACGCTGGGGATTCCTGTTGTCTTTGGGCGGACCATCGAGGCGCGCGATGGCTCAATCGCGCCCAAAGTCGCGGTGGTAAATGAAAAGCTCGTGCGCCAGTATTTTCATGGCGACAACCCCATCGGCCGCATGCTGAGCTTCGGCGACGAGAAGCGGCCGAGGGATTTCGAGATTGTCGGAGTAGTGAAAGACGCTAAATACAACCGGCTGCGCGACGAGGCCCCGCCAACCGCATACATGTCGTACCTGCAAGAGGGCTTCGTCCGCAGCGCGATGACCTTCGAGGTGCGCGCGGAGGCGGAGCCGGCGGCCCTGGTGGCGTCGATCCGCCAGGAAGCGCTGACGCTGGACAAGGACGTGCCGCTGACCGATATCAAGACGCAGACGGAAGCCATCGCCGAGGAATTGGTGCAGGAACGGGTCTTCGCGCGGCTGGCTTCTTTGTTCGGCGGACTGGCGCTGACGCTGGCGTGCGTCGGAGTGTATGGAGCCATGGCGTATATAGTGACGCGCCGCACCAACGAGATCGGCATCCGCATGGCCATCGGCGCCAGGCCAGTGGATATTCTGCGCATGGTTCTGCGGGAGAGCGGGCGGGTGGTCCTGGTGGGATCGGTGGCGGGACTGATCGCGGCCGTGGCCGCGACGCGGGTAATTCGCAGCGAACTTTACGGCCTGTCGCCGCACGATCCGTTCGTGCTGACGGGCGCCGCGCTGGTGTTGGTGGTGGTTACCATGCTGGCCGCGTATATTCCGGCGCGGCGTGCCTCGCGGGTGGACCCCTTGCGCGCACTGCGAAACGAATAATCCTTCCCGGTGCTCAACCATTTTTGGCAACCGCCCGCGCCACATGCACGGCGGTACAATCGCACTCTTGATGAGAACATCCCGTCTGGCTGCTCTTTTGATTTCGGTTGCCGCCCTCGCACCGAGTGCGCCGCCGGATTTCTATAAACGCATCGGTCACGTCGTTTGGCTGGTCGACACAATGGATGGTCCCCTGCACGCCTGGACAACCCTCGGGCTTTCGGATGTGCATGACTTCGGTAAAGTCGCTTTCAAAGGCGAGTATGGCGCCCGGCCCATCACCGGGCGCGCGCGCATGGCCTGGGGACATTTGGGAGGCCTGGCCGTGGATATGCTGGAGCCGCAGGGCGGCGACAGTGCCTTCAATGCGTTCTTATCGATGCACGGAAACGGAATTTTCTCCATCGTCTATGAAGTGGCGAGCCAGGATGAAATGGCCAGGGAAATCGAGCGGATGGGTGGAGCGGGCGTGCAAGTGCTCCAGAGCATGCAATTGGAGACCGATCGCGGCCCGGCCGTATTCACGTTTTTCGATACCGCGCCAAGGGGCAAGTACGTACTTGGCCTGGTTCGCTGGCCGGGCGGGGCGGCGCCGGCCGGAGCACCGGCCGTGGTCTCACATATTGCGTTCGTCATCCGCGAGGCCAAGCCGGTCTCCGATTATTGGCAGCAGATCGGGTTCCCGGCCATGCCGGTGGCGCACGCCAGCCCGCGCGAAGATTCCCGCTACAAGGGCATGCCCCTTTTGTTGCCGTTCGAGGTCGGCTGGCACAAGTACACGCAGCCGACGTTCGAGTGGATCATTCCGCCGCAGGAGCCGGCCAACTGCTATGCCGATTTCCTGAAGGCCCACGGCGAAGGCATTCACCATCTGGGCCTGCCCGTGGACGATCTCGATGGCGCCATTGCCCGGTACAAGAGCTTGGGTTACGGTGTAGTGCAATCGGGCGCCTGGGGCGATGTGGGCAAGAAGGGTTCGGGCCGATACGGGTACATGGAGACCGATTCGATCGGGGGCGTCACCGTGGAATTGATTCACGCGTATAACTGAGTGGGGCGCGTTCGGGGCCGCGGGAGTTACTCGTGCGGTATTGCGATCATCGGATCGATCCGAGACGCATTGCGGGCGGGAAGGTAGCCTCAGGAGATCCACGCGTGCGGGCTCTTTGCAATTCATTGTGTAGATATTCTACCAACTGTTGTGTAGAGTGTCTACCGCCTGATTCGCAGAATGCCGCGCCGCATAACGCCGCAGCTATGGTCTGCCCCACTAGGAGCAGTATAATGACTAACGAGAAGGACGTGCTTCGATGCCGACGAGCCTCCGGACGCGAAGTTTTGCCGGACTGACGGCGGCGCTCGCCCTTTCCTCCCAATGCGTCTGGGCGCAAGGGCCGCCGCCCGCGGCGGATGGAAATGGGAGCAGAGGTCAGCTACCCCCGACCTTCGCCATAATGTCGAGGGCCTGGGGAACCGGATCGGTGAATGGTATTTATTTGACCGGCAAGGTCCTGTTGGACGACGGCACGCCGCCCCCGGGTGCGGTGACCATCGAGCGCGTCTGCGGCGGTGCGCCGCGGGCGGAAGGCTACACAGATCAAAAAGGGCATTTCAGTTTCCAGATCGGCCAGAAAGCCACAGTCACGCCGGAAGCCAGCGAAGACTCGTCCCGTACAACGACCACCGCGAGCCCGGATGACCGGCGGGCTGCTATGGGCCCACAGCAGCCACAGCAGAACACCACAATTGGCATGCAGCTTTCGAACTGCGATCTGCGCGCGGTGCTGGCGGGCTATCGCTCGGACAGCATTGCGCTGGGGTCGCGGCGTTTGCTCGACGATCCGGACGTCGGCACTATCGTGTTGCACCGGTTGGCCGACGTGGAAGGTGCGGCTATCAGTCTGACCAGTCTTCAGGCTCCCAAGGAGGCCCGCCGGGCATACGCCAAGGCTTTCGAAGACTTGCAGAAGAACAAATCGGCGGACGCCGTCAAGGAACTCCAGAAGGCCGTGGACATTTATCCCAAGTATGCGGCGGCGTGGTACGAAATGGGGCGGATCGAGCAGCAGGGCGCCGACATAGCGCAGGCGCGCAAATCCTTCGCCGGCGCGATCGCCGCGGATGCCAGGTTTATCAGCCCATATTTGAGCATGGCCGCACTGGAGACCAAGGCGGAAAACTGGGCCGCCCTGGCCAGGATCGCCGGCGCGCTGCTCAGATTGGACGCGGTGGACTACCCGATCGTCTATCTCTACGATGCCCTAGCCAATCTGAACCTCGGCCAAATCGATGCGGCGGAGAACAGCGCGCGCGTCGGGGAGAAGCTGGATGCGGCACACCAATATCCGGCGCTCGAACGCGTGCTGGCGAGGATATTGGCGCGGAAGAAGGATTATGCCGCCGCTGCGGCGCACCTGCGCGCCTACCTTACGCTGGCGCCGTTCGCGGAGGATGCCGCGCGGATAAAGAAGGATCTGGCCGAATTGGAACGGCTATCGGGGGCCGGCGAGCAGGCCAGGGCGGCGCACAAATGACCAGAATGCTTCCCTGACCCTGCCTGATACGGTTGAACTTGACCGCCGGCCGACGCCGCTAGTTAACAGTGAAATCCAACGTAGTTCCGACGTGTCCGCCCTTGGTTTTGATTTCAATCTTCCCGGTCACCGCGCCCGTCGGCACGTCAGCCGTCACTTGGGTGTCGGAATTCACCGTAACGGTAGTCGCCGCCACTCCGCCAAATGTCACTTCGGTCGTCTGACTGAGTCCTGTTCCAGTCAGCATGACCGGTGTACCCACAGAGCCGTCGGGCGGGCTGAAGCTGGCAAAGGTCGGCGTGACGCGAAACGTGACGTTACTGGTCAGCCTGGTCGCGCCGGTGGTCACGGTTACTTTTCCGGTCAGCGCTCCGGCGGGAACCGTGGCGCTGATGAAGGTCGCGCCCTGGCGAGTGAAGGAAGCCGTTGCTACTCCGTCGAACTTCACCACCGAAGAACCGCTGAAGCCTTGGCCCAGGATGCCGATCTTGGCGCCCTCTTTGCCGGACGTGGACACCAGACCGGCATATGCCGGCGCGCCGACGTTCAGACTGTAGAAGACCCCGCAGCCGTAGCCGTCGCAGAGGCTGAGGTCGCCCCCGCTCACCGTGGCGCCATAAAGCAGGCCGTTGGTGTGCTGTCTCAAAGGGGACTGCGGATTGTCGCCGTCCGTACCGCCCGTAAAGCTATAGAGGGTCGTGAAGGTCCCGGTGGTGATATCGACGCTGTAAATGGTGCCGTAGTTTCCGGAGTTGACGGATCCCGTCACGCCGTACAACAGCCCATTCGAGGCCTGTATCAGGCTGGAGCTGGGGCCCTCCCCATCTCCGTCGGGGTAACTAAGATTGTGCACAACGCTATAGGTGCCGCCGGGCGTGATTTTGAAGACGACTCCGTTGTTGTCGCTACCTCCTGAGTAGGTAGTGCCATAAAAGTTGCCGTCGCTGGCTTGGATCAGGGCGTAGTAAGCCGCGTTCCCGTCGGCGCCGGTGAAGTTGTGGAGCACGGTCACGGCGCCGGACGGGGTCATTTTGAAAATAACTCCAACGTTGCTCGTTCCTCCGGCAACGGTATCGCCATAGAAATATCCATCGGTACCCTGGACCAGGGGCGCGGTGACGTTCTGGCCGTCGGCGCCGGTAAACGTATGGATCGTGGTGAACTCCCCGCCAGGGGTGATCGTGTACACCGTACTGTTGCTGCCGTTACCTTCGGTGGGTGTCGTCCCATAAAAGGTGCCGCTCGTGTCCTCTATTGGCGCCGAGTGGGGATCGGACCCGTCACCTTCATTCGTGAAGCTGTGAAGTATGCTCTGCACGCCCGCCGGCGTTACCTTGTACACCTGTCCGCAGCCGGCGAATCCGCAATTACCGCCGGCGCCGCCATCCTGATTTGTGCCATAGAAGCTTCCATCGGTGCCCAGCGTCGCGCCACTAACTACGAAATAACCAATGCTGGCAAAGATATTCACCGTTCCCGAGGGCGTAGCTTGGAATAACGTGCCGTACCCGAGAGTGCCCCCGGAAACCGACGTGGAGTACAAGTTGCCATCGCGTCCCTGGGCAGTTGCCCAGGCCTGCGAATCTGAAATCCCGGTACCGCCAGGGAATTCATAAAGGGCGGTGGGGGTTTGGGCCTGCGCCGGGATCGCCGCCCCGGCAACGGTAAGTACAACCATGCCGGCCACAAATGCCGCCATCGTCATAACGCGTAGCGTCTTCATTCGAATTACCTCCGTCAATTCATTGGAAGACCAGCAGCAGTAACGGTACCCTTATTACCGAGATCCGCTCCAAGGTTCACCGTTTATAACGGGTATGCCGCGAAGTCCTCGCTTATAATGAGCAGAGTTGCCCCGCCGGGCAAAGTGTTTTAAGCGGCCACGAGCGGCCATTTCCGGCCAATGGGACCGAAACGTTATCCCCAGCCCATCAACCGCCCTCCCGAATCCAGCCGCCGCCTGGATTCCTGGAAAGAAATAGCGGAATTTCTGCGCTCCGGCGAACGGACTGTCAGACGCTGGGAAGGCGAGCGAGGCCTGCCCGTCCACAGGATGCCTGGCAACGGGCGCGGCAGGGTATTCGCTTATACGGCCGAGCTGAGCCGTTGGTTAGAGGCCGGCGCGCCGGATGCTGGCGCACTTCCACCGTTAGTCATTCCTCGCCGGCGCCGGTTCCTTCGGAGCATGGCTGCCTCGGTAGCGCTGTTGGCTCTGCTAACCCTGCTTGGCGTGGTTGCGGCAGCGTACCATTGGCCCCGCGGGTGGGATCGCGATGTGCTGCAGCCGGTCCTACGGCAGCTTACCGCCAATCCTACCGAGAACTGGGTGGTGGGCGCGGCAATTTCCCCGGACGGCAAGTATCTGGCTTTCCTGGATCGGACCGGACTGTTCGTGCGTTCGTTCGCTTCCGGCGAAAACCACCCGATTGGCATGCCGCCGGAGTGGATCGGTAACCTTACCGGGCTGCGCTGGTTTCCGGATGGCGGCAGACTGATCGCCTGTGTACGCACTTCAGGAAGCTACGACATTTGGGCGATCGCCACTATGGGCCAAGCGCCGCCGCGCCTCATCCAGCATAATGGCCTTTGGCCGGCCATCTCGCCGGACGGACGGTCCATCGCTTTTCAGAACGGCGATCCCGCGCAGCGGGGAAAGGATCTGTGGGTCGCCGGCGTCAACGGCGAATCACCGCGAAAGCTGCTCGCCGCGGAAGACGGAGAGAAGACTTTGAGCCCGGTCTGGTCGCCTGATGGACACTGGATCGCCTACCTGAGGGGTCGCGAAAGCAAAATGGAAGGCGGGCAGTTTGATCGCACCGCGGCCATTGAAATCCGGCCGGCCGGCGGAGGGCCGCCGCACACAGTTGTCCCTGGCGTGAGTTTGCCCCCAGCGACCTCGCTATACTGCATGAACGGCCGGGGTTGTCTAAGCTGGTCGCAGGATGGGCGCCTCTTCTTTCCCGCCAGCGACCGTAGCGGAACCCAACTGACACGCTTCGGATACAGCATCTGGGCAGCCCCGGTGGATCTTCGCAAAGGCGAAGGCGCCGGCAAGCCTGTGCGGCTGGCACAGTGGGCGGACTTCTATCCGAATTGCCTGACCCTCACCGCCGACGGAAAGCGCCTGGCGTTCCTGAAAGGCCGCATCCAGCTTGACGTATATGTGGGAGAACTGGACAGCCATGGCAGCAACCTGGGCCAGCCCCGCCGCCTGACGCTCGACAATCGCGGCCTCGGTAGCACTCCCGACTCCTGGACGCCGGACAGCCGGGCCATCCTCTTCACTTCCGATCGAAATGGCAAGGAGGAGGTTTTCAAGCAGGGTCCGCACGAAAGCCTGGCCCAAGCGGTAGTGCAGCTTCCCGGAGATCAGCCACGCGATGTCCTGCGGACGACGGATGGATCCTGGATTCTGTACCACGACCGCGCAGGTTCCGCGTCCCAGCCGGATTCCGCGCCCCAGCGCCTGATGCGCCTGCCGGTGGGTGGCGGGTCACCCGTGCAGGTGCTCGAGCTGCCGGCCGGGGCAGCCTTCGACTATCGATGTCCCCTAAAAACCGGGTCCTGCGTATTGAGCCAGAAGCAGGGACGCGAGCTGCTCTTCTACGGGCTGGATCCGGTGCGGGGGAAAGGGCCTCTGCTCGGAAAGACCGACCGCTGGGCTCCCCGGATGCTTTCCTGGGCCTGGGATGTGTCGCCGGATGGTTCGCGCCTGGCAGTGGTGGGCGCCGGCATTAACATACTGACCTTAGCGAATGGCGCATGGCATGAAATCCCTGTTGCGGCGCACTGGCAGACGGACTACATAGCCTGGGCGGCGGATGGCGAGGGCTTTTTCGTGACGTCCTCCACGCTCGACTTGTTGCACGTCACGACCGCAGGCAAGGTGAATGTCCTGAGCCATAACGATCGCGCCCAATGGCCCGCGTGGCCTGTTCCGTCTCCGGATGGCAAGTACCTGGCGTTTCAGGCTCAGACGTACGATTTCAACGCGTGGATAATGGAGAATCCCTAGCTACGACAGTGGATTAACTAAGTAATTGGGGGCGAATAGATGCTCTGCATTGCCCAGCCGCGGTATTGCTGCGGCCCAGCGATGTTCATCAGGAAATCCGCAGGTCCGACCTGGGGCGAGGGATTCGTAGGTGCGATCTCCAGGCTAATCCCTGCAGTGCTGTTTTTGGTGGTGAACACGATGGGATTTTCAAAGAAATAATTGCCGTCGGAGAGTAATTGGGCGCTGCCCATGGCGTCGGAATAGCCGCCCAGGTCGAAGCTCACAACCGGCGTGACTGTACCGGTACCGGCCGAGGCATTGTAGTCAATCGTCAAGGCCATGCCGCGGCTGTCGCAGTCGCTGGTGCCGTTGGGCGAGTCGTTCGCGCAGGCGGTAGGGCCCAAGCCGATCGTTGAGCTTTCGACCCGGGTATTGCCGTTATCGAAGAGCGTCAAGGGTCCGGCGCCGCCGTTCTCGATGCCGACGTCGTGCTGGTGCGAGAACCACGGCCAGGCATCGTTCCAGACATTGTCAAAAGTGAAAACTGGTATTCCAGTGGTGAAATTATCCGGCGGTCCCATGACCCACACGATATCTCCGGTGCCCTTGGTGTCCCTGTAATCGATGTTGACGATGGCATCCTGGTGCCGCATCGACAAAATGAAATCCCCGCCCGTGGTGTTGCCGTCCTGCGGCGCCGGCCAGTAGTAGAGAGCGTTGGAGTGCAGCCAATCGTGCGCGTACTTCGAGATGCCGCTGCCGAGCAGGAACACGGGCGGGCAGCCCGCCATATTGGCCGTGCAACTCTCCTGCAGGGGCGCGGCGCGCGTAATCGGGAAATTGGGATAGCCGTTGCCACCGCCCTTCGGATCGAACACCTCCCAATACCAGACGACTTGCCAATTCGCATTCAGCACGACGATCATATCGCCGATTATGTCGACCGGCAGACCGGGCGTATCGTTCGGTTGGGGTTGGGTCCCGGCAGGAAATATCTTTTCGCAATCCACTAAGACAGCGAGCCAGCCGTTGGGCAGCGTCTGGATAGCATCGTGGGTGAAAGAGCCGACGCAGGATGACCCGACCGTTGGATTCGAAATCGTAGTGCACGGCCCGCCGTCCACCGCTCCGAGTGCAACCAATTGCTGTTGGATGGCGCCCATGTTAGTTTCACGTACGATGTTGCCGGCCAGATCGATCTCCCGCAGAAACTGCAACGCAATCGCGTTTTCCGACCAGGCCGGATCACTCTGAAGTGTAAGGAAGTAGCCGCCGGGGAGTGGACGAGTAAGGACGCTGGCGTGACTTTTGTCATTCGGGTAGTAATACCAGATAATGTTACCGTTTAAGTCGGTCGCCACTTCGGGATAAATAGTGCCCGTGCCGAAGGTAACGAAGTTATGCAGCAGCACCGGATAAGTCGGGTCGGGCGTGTCGGGTGTATTTACCGTGAATTTGGGGAACGGCACAGTCTTGGTGGGCAAGGCGCCTGAGGTGAAGGTGATCGATGGACCGCTCGTGATATTGCTGCCGGTCTGGGTTTCGGCATACATGGTGTAAGCGGTGCTCGGGTACAAGCCGCCCACTTCGAACGTCATGGCGTAGGGAGGATGGCAAGCCGCGAAGTTGGTGGTCAATATGGGCTGGTTCGCTTTGCCTTGCACCTGGTATGCGACGCGCATCTGGCTTCCGGCGGCGCAGGAAGCAGTGCTGAACAACGCCACCAGCGGATTCGCGGTCTTTTGCGCCACCGGGGTACTGCCGCTGGCCACCGCGGTGATCTGAAAGGTGGCGGACTGCGAAGTGGACTCGCCGGACGTAAAATCTTTGGCGACCACCTGGATGGTGTAGGTGCCATTCAGCGTAGTCGGGACCCAAACAAAGGACGGCGCTGTCCATGTGCCGGAGTTCAGCGTGCCCAAGTCAAAATCCCAGACCATCAACGGCGAGCCGCCGGGAGGCGTGACATTGAACCGGAAGGCCAGTAGACCGGTATTGGTGTCGGTGGCCGTGGTAGTCCACGTAATGGTCCTGCCGATTCGTTGGGGTGACGCATGCGACGGTGTGAACGCTGTAATCGTTACGGTTGCAAAGGCGGGCGCCGATAGCAGCCCACACAGACCCACAAGAACCGGCAGAGTCTTATGCGGTGTTTTCATTGAATCCCTCCTGGCCCAAGACTGCGGCCGATCCGTCGCAGTCCGAGTGTGATTAGTAGTATACCAGTGGCCATCAACTTCGATCTCGGGGGCCGCAAGTGGACACACCGTACGACGTGTCCTTCGCGCAGCTTAGTGGCCGCAGGCAGTTCTGGCACCAGCCCATGCCGTCGCCACGACTGCCAGCGTGCGGATGGCCGGCACGAATCGGCGACGGGCGCCTGACGCTCGAGCCCCGCGTCTTGCGCTCGGCATAGGCTGGTTCCGTGGCTTGTCGCGCGACGTCCGACTGGGATCCAGCCGGTAGTGCATGATACGATGCCGCCCGTGCAAAGTTCCAGTGGTATGGGCGAAAGGGCCGCTACCCTTCCGCATTTCCGTTCGTCTACAATCAGTCATCATGACGAAGCCCCTATTCTTCCTGCTCCTGGCCCTGGTCCCGCCAGCGCTTCTGCTGGCCCAGTCCCCCGGCGTTACCGGACGATGGTTCGCCGTCGCTGACTTTTATGGCACGCCCATCAACTTTCCGATGGAACTCCGCCAGCAGGGCGACAAGCTCACCGGCGACTTCGGCGGAGACAAACTGGAGGGAACTCTTACCGGCGATGCTCTCCACTTTCTGGCCAAGGACGAGCGTGGTGGTACTGAGGAACTCACCGCCACCGTCCACTCCGGCACCATCTCGGGGACCATCGTTTTCATCGACGGCGACGATAAGGAACACCCCACCACGCACCAGTTCACAGCCACGCCGGTCCCCGAGCGTCGCGGCGGAACAACGCAACGCCACGACTTCACGCCCACCACGTTTCATCGTCAGTTCTCGGCCACGAACAAGCCGGTGCTCAGCGTCTCCCCCGGTGATACGATCCACACCACCACCGTAGACGCCGGCGGCACTGATGAAAAGGGTGTGACGCGCGTTCTAGGCGGCAACCCCGAGACCGGTCCCTTTTACATCGAGACCGCGGCCCCCGGAGATACTCTGGCGGTGCACCTCACGCGACTACGCCTCAATCGCGACTGGGCCATCAGTGACGACGGCATAGTGGATCGCGGTGTGGACAGCGACCTGGCGGTGAAGATGAAGGACGGCTTCAAAAATGTGCGCTGGCATCTGGATCGGGAGCAGGGCGTCGCCACTACCGAAAAGCCCGGCGAGCACCTGACACACTACACAGTGCCTCTCCGGCCGATGTTAGGATGCGTCGCGGTGGCGCCAGGCTCCGCCCAAGCGCCTCCGGGTACCGGCGATTCCGGCCGCTGGGGCGGCAATATGGACTTCAACGAGATCGTGGAAGGTGCCACCGTCTACCTGCCCGTGAGTGTTCCCGGGGCGCTGCTGTATGTCGGCGATGGGCACGCGGCCCAGGGCGATGGCGAACTGAACGGCAACGCCCTGGAAACGTCTATGGATGTGGAGTTCACCGTGGACGTGGTTTCGCACAAATCCATCATGAGTCCCCGCGTGGAGTCCAGCACACACATTATGGCGATGGGCCTCGCCGGTTCGCTCGATGACGCTTTCCGCGCGGCCACTGCCAACATGGCGCAGTGGCTTACCGACGATTACAAGCTCACTGCGTCGGAGATCGCGCAAGTGCTCGGCACAGCCGCTGAATATAAGGTGAGCGAGGTGGCTGATCGAAACGCCGGTGTGGTCCTCAAGATCAACAAGGAGCGCCTGCGAGCCCTGGCCCCGTTGAAGTAGGTGAAAAAAAGTGCGCTTACACGCTGGCCGCCTCATCATTCTGCCAAAATGCAAACAGTGAACTGACACCCAAAAGCGGAGTTGGCTCGCGCTCCAGCACAATCTCGATCAACGTGGTCGTATAGGGATAAAACAACTTCGCCTGGCTCCCGAGCCCCGTAACGTCCAGCTTCACCGCGTTCGTCGCTCCGGTCTGCGTCGTCAGCCTCGTGGCACCCGTGACAGCGTCCTCTGATTTCAGGTTGTTGTAAGCCTCATACTCCACGTACGATGTGCCACTCGAAGCAATCAGTTCTATCCAGACCTTCTTCGAATACCCGTCGGCCCCTACGTTCACCATGTCTTCGGAAAGCCGGACATAGAAGCACCGGTAACTGCTGTCCCCGCTGTAGTTGTCGACAATCAAAGGTACCGGGGGATAGTCGGGGTCGTCGGACTGTTTAAGATCGTCTCCGACAAACAACTGCACGTTGTAGTCGGCAACGCCATCGCCATGGTCGTCGATGACATGCATAACGAATTGCTGCCACCCCGCGCCCCCGGTTCCGCCTGATTCGCTATTGCGGTCCATCTTCTGCAAGGCATCCTTCCCATACGCCAGCGCCCCATTCAGCCAGGTGTGATACCCCTCATCGGTCTTCACGTTGCGCAGAAAATCACTTACCAGCGCTACCGCGGCCTCCTCCGGATCGGACAGGATGCTGCCATGGTTTCTGCCCTCGACGGCGATGATAGGACACGCCAGCCGCCCCGTTACCCAGTCCGAAATCTTGAGTCGCGCCGGCTTCCCCGCCGCACCCAGCAACCTCGGTTCCCGCCGAAAATCCAACTGCACCATGCGCGTATTCAACGCGCACCCGGCCCACCTTACGGTTCCATCCGAGCCCGGTGAGTTAGCCACTGCGGCGACGCCGCTATAACCAACATTCCCGATGAACACCGCGACATAGGGCGTTTGCGGCCCCTCGTCATACATGGGCCTGGCACCCAGCATGTCGTTCAGCGCGAGATCCCAGGTGTACCGGCTGCCCAGTTCCAGGCCGTCCAGCACCATGTCGCCCGCATTCATAAAGTCCGGGCCGAGGTCGCGATTCCCTTTCACCAGCGCACCCAGCCAGCTCCTGCCTTTCTTTCCCTGCGGCGATCCAAACGTCGCGGGCGCCAGCCCCACCAGATGCTTCAGCCTCCGCACTCGGCTGCGGGCATCGTCCGGTCCAAACGGATCGCTTGTCAGCCACTGCCGCACGATCAGCATGCCCGTCGAGTGTACAATTGCATCGAAGGTCCAGGAGTCGTCCTTTGACCCGGCACTCCACTTAGTCAGCTGTAAAGCGCGATCAAATGCTTCGCCCAGATCCTTGATGGTAATCTCGTTGTTCAACGAGATGTAGTTCCCGATCTCGATCGTGGCAGTATCAATATTCGCCTTGATCAGCGCGGCCTTCCACTTCTGAAACTCAAGGCCCGACGCGGAATACCCGTGGATCAGCAGCGTACGGTTCGGCGTAGCCGACCGGTCCGAGGGAGCCGCGGAGGATGCCTCTGTAACGGGCGCAGGAGCTTCAGGGGACGCATCGTCCGGTACCACGGCGGCTGGCGGACGGAGCAAATCTTCTATCTTGTCGATTAATTCACTCACAATAACTCCAGAGACGAAAGTCCGCATGGAATCGAACCTCGTGTGTAAATTATCCCATTTCAAGTGCGTCAAATCCCGCCGGTTGAACCAGGTACTCCGCCACGCCCCGCGCAGAAGCGCAGATCTTTTCAGGCGGGCAGGACGTTCGCCGGCGCGCCAGCTCCTCGCGCTGCGCGCGGAAATCTACGGCCTCCTAGACTGGGCGCCGATCACTGCGCCACTGCGCGGGCCTGCGTGGCGAGTTGTTCGTGGGTGATGTTTGTCATGGGCAGCCTCCAGTTTCGCGCGAAAAAACACGGGTCAAAGGAGAACGCTCCCGCGGCCTCGCCCTTCCGCGATGCGCCACGGGCATCCTACCAATCGACGTAGCCCAACCGTGAAGCGCCGCGGCCGCAACGTGGGAACATGCTGGCAATTCACGGGCAAGCGTCTTGCTGAAATCGCGTGCCGACGGTGCCGCGTGCGGCACGCGCAGTTCTCGCGGGACTCGGATTTTATGGCGTGATGGCCTTCCTGGTTAACCAGCGGATTCGGGAATTTGGCATTCGATCCGCTCTCGGTGCGCAGCCGCGCGATATCCTCATGTTAGCCTTCCGCCCTGGCCTGGTGCTGACCTCCGCCGGGATCCTGGCCGGTCTGGCTGCATCCATACCGGTGACGCATCTGATATCCAGCCTCCGGTTCGGTGTGTCCGCGAACGATCCGCTTATTTTTGCGACCGTCCCCGTGGTACTCGTGGTCGTGACCATGGCCGCGTGTAATTCCAGCGCGGCGTGCCACGCGCGTTTCGCCGGTGGAGGCGCTGCGGAGTTGATCGGAGCCATCCGCGCGCGTGAAGCCCATGACCTACTCAAACCTGATGGCCACCGTAGGCCGGACGCCCCTGGTTGAACTGGCGCGGCTGGCGAAGCACCTCCCGGGCAGATGGCAAATGCGATCCCGGGCACAATCATTGATCAGTTTAAGAACCCGGAGATCCACAGCAGAACTACGGCCGTGGTCTGGGAAGATACCAAAGGCACAGTCGACTACTTCGTTTCCGCCGTAGGTACGGGAGGAACGATTACCGGCATGGGAGAAGTTCTTAAGAGGCAAAAGCCGAGTGTCCGCATTCATCGCCGTCGAGCCAGCTAATACCGCTTTGCTTCGGGCGGCCAAGCCCCTGTTTTGAACCGGTCGGTTCACGACGAAGTTCTAGCCGTGTCCAATGCGGAAGATTTTCGTGCGCCCGGCGGCGCCCGTGAGGAAGGAATTGTCGTGGGGACTTCGTTGGGTGCAGCGCTGCACGCCGTCTTGATCGCCGGCCGTAAAGACGCGGTTGGGAGAAATATCGTCCTGATCTGGCCGATCGATCGTCTCACGACGTCGAATTCAGATATCCTAAGTCCGATGTCGAGACGCCGTCGCACTGCGTCCTCCCTCCCGATGGACGAAGCCCTCTTCGCCCTCAAACAGCGCAGGACCGTCCCGTATGAGTTCGTACTCGATGCTATTGCGGCGCTGTCGCCGGCTACTCGCCCCATGTTCGGGTGCCTGGCGGTGTATGTTGCGGACAAGATCGTCCTCATATTACGCGACAAGCGCGGCGCGGCTGCGGACAACGGGGTGTGGCTCGCCACTACCGAACAGCACCACCAGAGCTTGCGCTGCGAGTTTCCGAACATGCGGTCCATTCAGGCATTCGGGAAGAAGGTAACGGGCTGGCAGGTCCTCCCGGCCGATGCGCCGGATTTCGAGGAGGCCGCACTGCGCGCCTGCGAACTGATCGTCGCCGGGGACTCCCGCATCGGCAAGGTGCCGGGACCGCGGCGGGCCTCGCGATCGGCAAACAAGACGGCGGCGATATCCGCGAAGAGGGCGAGGGTAATCGATAAGTGATCCAATCTATCGTACCGCTGCTCTTCTGTAGCCTCGCGAACGCGGGAGCGGTCGAATTGCCACTCCATACCGCACATCATTGGATCGTAGATGCGAAGGGCAACCGCGTCAAACTGGCGGGGGTGAATTGGTACGGTGCGGATAACATTGAGTTCTCGGTCGGAGGCCTGGCCTATCAGCCGCTGGCCGCCATCGCGCACGAGGTGAAGGCTATGGGCTTTAACAATGTGCGCATCCCGTGGTCGAACCAACTCGTGGAAACCAACCCGATGGTCCCGGATTACGCGCTGGCCGCGAATCCCGCGCTGAAAGGAAAGCGTGCGCTGGAGGTCCTGGATCTGACCGTCGTTGCACTCGCACGGGAGGGTCTATACGTGATCCTCGACAATCACGTAAGCCGCGCCGACTGGTGCTGTTATGAAGGCGACGGCAACGCACTCTGGCACAGCCCGGCGTATCCGGAAGAACGCTGGCTGGGGGACTGGCGCGCCATGGCTCGGCGCTACAAGGATCAACCGGCCGTGATCGGCGCGGACCTGCGCAACGAACTGCGCTTCGGCGCCACCTGGGGCGGCCAGGATGCCGCGCGCGACTGGCACGCCGCCGCGGAGCGTGGCGGCAACGCGATTCTGGCCGAGAATCCGAATCTGCTCGTCTTCGTCGAGGGCATCGATTACGCTCTCGACCTCCGCGGCATCGCTCGTCTGCCCGTGAAACTGGACGTGCCAAATCGGTTGGTGTACTCAGCCCACGATTACCCGTTCAGTCAGAAAGGCATCCGCTCGTATGACGAATACTTAAGAGCAGTACAGTCGAAATGGGCATTCCTGCGACGCGAGTCCGACGTGCCGCTGTGGATCGGCGAGTTTGGAACCTGCCAGGCGCCGCACTGCCTGGACAGTTCCGATCCCAAGCAGGAAGGCTTTTGGTTTCGTAACTTCATTCGGTTTCTGCGCGAGACCGATCTGGATTGGTGCTATTGGCCGCTCAACGGGACTCAGCTCAGCGGTCACACCCGGAAATTCGGCGATCTGGAGAGTTACGGCGTGCTGAACCGTGCGCACGACGGGCCCGCGTCAGAAGAGATGCTGCGCCTGCTGCAGAGCGTGCAGGGTCCGCTGTGGGCGAATCCAAGAGATGCGCCGAAGCCTGAACGTCGATAGAATGCTGATTCGATCGCATGGAAACCGTGAAATATCAGTTGGACAAAAGCCGCATCGCGAAGGCTTGGTACAACCTGATCTCCGACCTTCCCCGGCCACCCGCGCCGCCACTCCATCCCGGCACGGGCCAGCCCATCGGGCCCGACGATTTGGCGCCGATTTTCCCGATGAGCCTCATCCTGCAAGAGGTGAGCCAGGAGCGCGGGATCGAAGACCGCCACGCCGGTGCGCGACATCTACCGACTGTGGCGCCCCACGCCGCTATACCGCGCCCGCCGCTGGGAGAAAATGCTCGACACACCGGCGCGCATTTACTATAAGTATGGGGCGTCAGCCCGGCCGGTTCGCATCAGCCGAACACCGCCGTGGCCCAGGCTTTCTGTAACAAGGAAGCCGGCACCAAACGGCTCGCAACGGAGACCGGAGCCGGCCCCTGCGCTATCACGGCATGGCGCCGCTGGTCAGCCACCTGCTCGATATTGGGGGCGATTGAAGCTATGAACGTCCAGCAGTTGGATCTTTTTCTCCGTCGTCGTCGAATTTGACTCCCACGTAGCCCCCAGGTAGTCTGCACGAACGCATGGCCGGCGGTGACGCCAGCCACTGTGGCATACGGCCGAAGCATCTGCCAGACTACTTTTCGCTGAGCACATCGCCATGGACCTGATCGCCGCGATTCACGGGGGCGAAACAAATGTGACATTTACCGGAAACTCCGAGAAAGGTCGCGCGCTATCACAGAGGTGCCCCGATGTCTCTCTCTGCGGTCCGTTTCCGCATTCCAGCTTATTTGAGGGGAAATACTTCCCAACGCGGCTCGCTGGAATTTGCGCGACGACAGCGCAGAGCAGCCCAATGGCGCGCAGGTGGAAATAGTGCTGCCGCAAAGCCAGGCCGTGATTCAGAAGATTTCGGCCGCGCAAGACGGAATTTACGTGCAGGAGGTGGATGGCGGGGTGGGGCGGCTGGTACGGATTCCGTATGGCGGCAAGCCGGAGACTGTGCCGCGGTCGTTCGCGGGCGCGGTGCCCGTGGCCGCATCCGACCAACGGGCGACGGATTGAACTGAACACGGAGGGCAAGCCGGCATCACACATCCTTGCCGGAAACTCACCACCCGCTTAGCCTGGGCTGGGTTGATGCGGCAGACCTACCCGTCTCGGAAAACTGCTTGCGCGCAATAGTCAGGAAGGCCTCCGTCGTCGGATTCTCAGGCTTAGCCTTCATCCCGATATCGATCGCGGTCCAACGCTCGGATCGTACCCTTTTGAAAATCACCCCCGGCGTCGTAAGACTCGCAACACAGGCAGGAGCCAAAGATACCCCTAATCCCGCTGCAACCAACCGCAGCACCGTGGGCCATTGTGGTGCATCTTGCACGAAGTTCGGACGAAACCCTTCCGCCTCACAGCACGCAACTGTCCTGTCATAAGCGAGGTTGCCCATTTTTCGGGCAAAGAGAACGAACGGCTCGTCCTTCAACTCGAGCGGAGAAATAGCGGCCTTCGCTCTCAGTTTGTGACGTGCGGGCAGCACCGCAACGAAGGGCTCGCGCAGTATCGTTTCAATCGTCAGCCCCTCGCGCGCCTCGCCATCGCGCAGAAATCCGAGATCGAGGGTTCCATTCAGAAGAGATGGAAGCTGCTCCGCTGTCACGAGTTCCCGCAATCGCAACTCCACGTTGGGATGCATGCTCCGGTAAAGTCTAATGACCTTCGGTAGGGCCGTAAACATTGTGGATCCGCTGAAGCCAATCGTGAGAACGCCTTCCTGTCCGCTCCCCAGTCGGCGTGCCGTGTCCACGTCTTCGTCTATCTTTGCCAGCGTATTTCGCACACGCTCCAAAAAGAATTGACCGACTCTGGTCAGCCGTACGCCGCGCGTTGTGCGGTCAAACAAGGCGTGCCCAAGATTACGTTCCAGATCCCTGATCTGCTGGCTTAGCGGCGGCTGCGCCATCTCCAACTTCTGTGCGGCCTTGCCAAAATGCAAGGTCTCGGAAACCGCCACGAAGTAGCGTAAGTGCCGGAACTCGATTTCCCGCCTCATATCCAATTCGTCTTAATACAGATCATTCAGATATTAGACATATTACTACAGGTGCCTTATCGTGGGAGGATGGAGGGCTTGATGTCGATCGAGGGGAACAAGGATTCGAGGTGTTATGTATGCGGCCCGGACAACCCGCTGGGGCTGCGGGTGCCGTTCAGCCCAAATGGAGAACAAGGGAGTCAGGCGCGTTATACGGCTCTTTCTGAACATGCGGGCTGGAGCGGAATCCTGCACGGCGGTGTTACGTTCGCGCTGATGGATGAAGCCCTCGGCTGGTCGCTTTACTATCAGAGTTTACCCGCGGTCACCGCACGAGTGGAGACGCGTTTCCACAAACCCATCTCCGTTGGCACCAGGCTGATCGGCCGGAAGGTAGAAGTAGCGGCCGATTCATCTAACTCTAACTCTAACCAGGAGGATTCGAAAATTGTCTCCGTCTGAAGACCGCTGCGCTTCCACTCGCCACGTCATCATCCGTGAGTTCGCGCCCGGCGATGAAGCCTGCTTTCGCAAACTCAACGAAGAATGGATTACCCGGTACTTTTCCATGGAAGCGAAGGACGAGGAGGCCCTCGCCGATCCCCAATCAAGCATCCTGGCTGCGGGTGGTCGGATCTTCCTGGCGACCATCGAAGATCGTTGTATCGGCTGCTGTGCCCTCCTTCATTTGTGCGCCGGCGAGTTCGAGGTTGCAAAGATGGCCGTTGCTCCGATGTGGCAGGGAAGCGGCATCGGCCGCAAGCTGCTCCAGACCGTGGTAGAGGCGGCCCGCTCTGCCGGTGCACGTCGCCTCTACCTGGAGACGAACCACATCCTCACGCCGGCTATCCGCCTCTATCATTCGATCGGCTTCAAGCCTATCCCTCCGAGCCGTATCGTGCCTTCCCCATACGCGCGCGCCGATGTCTACATGGAAATGATTCTGGCCTGACAATTCCCGTCACGTCACCTTGACCGCTAACGCCGAAGCCCCTGATGGGATGCTATCGCGTGCGCGGTAGATCTACGGCCGGGTTGCGCGCGAAGAAATCGAATGGCCGCAATTCAAACTCGTGCCACGCGGCCGGCATGATGGGCCAGTCTTCCGGACGCGGCACGTGGTGGAAACCCACCGTATACCACACCACGATATCGGTGTTCTCTATGGGCCGGTTGGCCTTGGTCCATGCCGGCAGGCCGTCTCCCCCGTGGCTTTGTGTCGGATAGTCGCCGGCCGCGTAGCGCTCGTCCGCGCGATAGGGCGTAACCCACAAGTGATGGTTGATGAAGCCCGCGCGGCGCTGCGGATAATCGTCGTCGCTCATCAGCGAAATGGCGTTATGGCCCGGCGCGATCTCGTAGCCCACAGCGTAACCAAGAGGCCCTTTCACGTTCGGATTGACCACGCGCCAGAGCGCCGGGTGCTCCATCATCATCTGTAACTGCGCTTCTTGTTCAACCTTCGCGATTTTGGCCTCGGTCACCCAAACGCTCTTGCGCGGAGTGTCGCCGGTCACCTTCTCAGCTTTCAACTCTTCTTTGATAAAGCTGTTTTCGACGCCATCGACGTCCAGGTCCAAACGGAAGCAGAAATAGTGATCATGGTTGACTCCGACCGTGTTTTCCGCGACAAAGTGGCCGTAACGGCGATCCCGGCCATCCGCGTCTTCCGCCGCCGTCCGGCTGCGTACAGCTTTTACCTCGATACTCCCCGTCGCGCCCACGCCCACCTTGATGGTTCCGTCCTGCATGAATGTCCAATCGAGGGCGTAATCGTAATTGCCGAACGTGGTGATCATCCGCAGCACCAGGTCGCGCCGGCGCCTGCTGTCCGGTTGCACGCCCGCGGCAGCGTGCCGCCACGCGAAGTCGCCGGTCTCGCGTTCGAACAAGCACGCCGTACGCGGCCACTTTTGCGGAATGCCGCGAGAAGTGGCGATCACCGAATCGAAGAATACAGCGTGGTCCGGGCAGTCCGCGCCCGGCTCCAGCCTGCTGGCGACACTGCCCCACACGTTGCCCTCGCCCACATCGAGAAACGTCCAGTGGTACCAACCTTCAGCCGGATCCTGGTACGGCACGAAGATCTCCGAAAGCGAGCCTTCGTATAGGATGGAGCGCAGCCGGCCGTGATCGTTGTAGCCCACGTTGGTCACCATGACCCCGACTTTTGGATCGATGCTGAAGTGGAACTGCCAATTCTGCCAGCTCACCTGGTGTCCCTCCACTTCGAAACCAGGGACCGGCTGTTGCACGGTAATCGGCCCGGGAATCGCGCGCGGCGGGATTGCGTCGCTATCGTAATCTGCATTGCCGCGCGGAACCGGGACAACGCCTGTGTCGATAATCCGGATCACTTTCTGTTCCTCGGAATCCCACACGACCACCAGACCTTCAATGGGATGCGCGCTATGATTGGAAGACCCGCGGCCTTCCGCGCAAATGACTCGCTGCAGCCGGCGTCCCTGCTCTTCGGGAGTGCCGAAGTAGCCCGGCGAGCTGCCGTCGCATCCCACAGTTTCCAGATCGGTGATTCCGCGTTTGCGCAAGGCCGCGATCACCTGGGGATCGGCTTTTACCCGCTCATCGATGCCGTCGCTTTCGTCGGCGATCAGAACCGGCTCAACGCCTTGAATCTCTTTCCACGAGATCAACTTGCGGTTGGCAACGTCCACTGTGGCTTCAAAAGTGCGCCGGCCCTGCTTAACGATCGCCAGCGCCTCGCGCCGGAAAGCATCGCCCGGCTTCCAGCGCAGCACTTCCGCTTTGGGCGGCTCATGCAGGTTGACTCCGGCATACCGGCTGGCGGCGTCCAGCTTGCCGGATGCTTTCAACGTCTCGAAGACCGCCCAGTACTCGTCGGCTGTAAGCGCATCGAGCGGATGCCGGAATTCGGCAGCGCACAAAAGCGAAGTAAACAGAGATACTGCGAGTGCCAGGCAGACGCGGGATGTTCTCATTCCTGATTGAATCCCGTAGTGGTGCGGAATGCCTCGACGTAGTGCCCGTCTTTTTTCTGAGCATGGCTCCGCAATTCCGCTTTGGTCTTGTCCAGGTCGGCCTTGTCCCAGTCCGGCCGGTAGTGGTGAATGGACGGCTCCCACTGGCTGACGTGGGCCATGGCGGCATCTAATTTCTGCTCGACCACGCTATCGATGTTCACCCAGTAGTTGGCGTCCTTGTCGGTCACGTAATAATAGAATTCCTGCGGAACCAGCCAGGGCTGCAGTCCTTCATGCAGCAATTGGTTGGGGAAATAGAGATGCCACTCGGCCGCGCGAATCGCGTCGAGGGTATTGTTGGCGGCCATGCGATGGTCGGTCTTGTGCCATCTGACGTACTCGGAGCCTGGGTCGATCGAGAGCACCACGTCGGGCCGCACTTTCCGGATGATGCGGGTCACTTCCTCCACCAGGTCGCGGGTATTAGCGTACTCAAGCATGCCGTCGTGATACTCCAGCCACGAGATGTTCTCCTTGGGGATGCCAAGGATGCGGCAGGCTTCCTCTTCCTCGTGCATGCGGATTCCGGCCAGGCGCTCGCTGGTCATTTCGGGATCGTAGGAACCCTTGTCATCGTTGGTGTAAATCACTATACGGACGTTATTCCCCGCCTTTGCCAGCAGCGCCAGCGTCCCGGCGCAGCAAAAAGTATCGTCGTCAGGATGCGGCGTGAACAGCAGGATGGTCTTGCCGCGGAGGTCTTCGAGCCGCGATTGGGGTTGAGACGAAAGGGGCAGCGCCACGATCGTGATGAGAATTGTCAACAGCAGGGTGCGGAGCATGGAACTGAAACTATACTCCCCGACGGCCCCTCTCCGCAAGCGCCGGCTTATCCCTGTCCGGTTTATCCCTTCAATCCAGCCAGGACGCCGCGCATGTAGGCGTAAGAGCGGGCCATGCCGATAAAGGGATCGTTCTCGTTGATTTCGTATTCGAGATTGACGCAGCCCGTGTAGCCCATCTTTTGCAGCTCTCGGAAAATGGCTGGTATGGGCAGCACACCATCGCCCACGTCGCAAAGCGTGCTCACATCCCCGAATACGCGCATGTCCTTGATGTGCAGGTCGAGCAGACGAGATTGAGACGCTTTGATCGCATCGAGAGGATTTACGCCCGCCTCCGCCGTGTGCGCGACGTCGACACAGACACCGCAGCGCGGGTCCATATTGCGGAGGATTTCGAGCGCATCCTGGGGGGCCGGGAAAATGTCCTTGGGGCCGTGATTATGCACGGCGATCCGGATGTCGTACTCCCGAACGAACTTCTCCAGCTTCGGCAACGTGACCTTCGTGGGGGCGCAAACGATCAGCGGCATGCCGGCAAGTTTCGCGTACTCGAATTTGTGGCGGATGTCGCTCTCGTCGTCTTTGCGGAATTCGATATTGCCACCCCCGACTATCACCAGGCCCGCCTCTTCGAACTCTTTGCGCGCTTCCCGGATCTGGTCCGGAGTGGAATCGAGCGGCAGATGGTACGACTTGATGTTGACGTACCGCACGGCCAGGCGCTTGATCATCTGAATGGCCTCGGCGCGCGAAAACTTTCGCAACGAATAGGACGCTACGCCGAGTTTGAACTCCGGCGTATCCGGCGGAGTGAACGCGCCGGCGTTAAGACGGGAAAGAGCGGCCGCCGCGCCGGTAGCTCCAAAAGTCGTACGCAGGAATGCGCGCCGGGATGGTGAGGGCATAAGAAGATTGTGACGCATCGTCACTCGCGGCGCCAGTGCGGGCGCGTGGTCGGGCTGGCCTGCTGTATAACAATGGGATGGGCTTTGATTTCTCCGGCAAGCTCGCCGTCGTTACCGGTGGCGCGAACGGCATCGGCTCGGCTACCGCCCGCGCGCTAGTGCAAGGCGGTGCGCGCGTGGCGATATTCGACCTGGGGCGCCCGGATGCCGGCGCCGCCGCCGGCGCGCAAATCGGGGGCGCCGGATATGCGGTGGACGTCACCGACCGCGCATCGCTGGAGCGTGCGTTCGATCAGACCGGGGCGCCCGATATTGTGATCGCCAACGCCGGAATTGCGGTGGAGGCGGAGTTCGGGGCCACCAGCGATGAGACCTGGCAGCGCACCATCGGCGTGAATCTGACGGGTGTCTTTCTCACGCTGCAAACTGCCGCCGCGATCATGAAGCCGCTCCGCCGCGGCGCGATAGTGATCACCGCCTCCACCAACTCATACGATGGCGAAGCGCTGCTCAGCGCCTACAACGCCAGCAAAGCGGGTCTGCTGGGGCTGTTGCACACCGCTGCGAACGAATTGGGTCCGTACGGAATTCGCGTGAACGCCGTGTGTCCGGGCCTGATCCGCACACGCCTCACCGAGCGGCACTTCTCGCATCCCCAGGTCTTGAAGGATTACTTCCGGCACATACCCTTGGGACGCGGCGGCGATCCGGAAGAAGTCGCCAACGCCAGCGCATTCCTCGCCTCCGACCTGGCTTCGTACATTACCGGCGCGGCGGTGTTCGTAGACGGCGGACAGATGGCAGCCAAGTTCGGTACCTGGGACGAAGAGCGCGCGGAGTTCACCGGCGGGCGCTGGCGGCTGCGTTAATCCACCCGGGGACACATGGGAACAAAATAGAGATATGGACATCAATCGTTTCACTGAAAAACTCCAGGAGGCGATGCGGGCGGCGCAGAGCAAGGCCACCCGCTACGGCCATCAGCAACTCGACGTTGAGCACTTGTTTGCCAGCCTGCTCGAGCAGGAGGGCGGCTTGGCCGGCTCCATACTTTCGCGCGCGGGGGTGAACATCGACACGCTAAAACCGCGGCTCGAGCAGGAACTCGATCGGCTGCCGAAGATCTCCGGCCCATCCGGGCCGCCCGATCAGATCTTCGTTACCGCCCGTCTGAACCGGCTCCTCACCGCTGCCGAAGACGAAGCCAAGAAACTCAAAGACGAATACATTTCAGTTGAGCATGTGCTGCTCGCGCTGACCGACGATAGCGGCTTTAGCGGACGCCTGCTGCGCGAGTACGGCGCCACCCGCGAACGGCTGATGCAGGCGCTGCGCGAAGTGCGCGGCAGCCAGCGGGTCACATCGCAGAATCCCGAGGCCACGTACGAAGCCCTGGAACGCTACGGCCGCGATCTCACCAAGCTGGCCGCACAAGGCAAGCTCGACCCCGTGATTGGCCGCGACGAGGAGATCCGCCGCGTGATCCAGGTCCTGTCGCGCCGCACCAAGAACAACCCCGTGCTGATCGGCGAACCGGGCGTTGGTAAGACCGCCATCGTGGAGGGGCTGGCCCTGCGCATCGTGCGCGGCGACGTTCCGGAAGGCCTGAAAAACCGCCGCATCGTGTCGCTGGATATGGGCGCGCTGATTGCCGGTGCTAAGTTCCGCGGTGAGTTTGAAGAGCGGTTGAAGGCCGTGCTGAAGGAAGTGCAGGATGCCGCCGGCGACATCATTCTTTTTATCGATGAGTTGCACACGGTAGTGGGCGCGGGCAAAGCAGAAGGTTCGATGGATGCCGGCAACCTGCTGAAGCCCATGCTGGCGCGCGGCGAGCTGCACTGCATCGGCGCCACCACGCTCGATGAATACCGCAAGCACATCGAAAAGGATGCGGCGCTGGAGCGGCGTTTCCAGCCGGTGAAGGTAGACCAGCCTTCGGTCGAAGATACCATCTCCATTCTGCGCGGGCTCAAGGAACGCTACGAAGTGCATCACGGCGTGCGCATTAAGGACTCCGCGCTGGTGGCCGCTGCGATCCTCTCGAATCGCTACATCACCGACCGGTTCCTGCCCGATAAAGCCATCGACCTGGTGGATGAAGCCGCGGCCCGGCTGCGTACTGAAATCGATTCCATGCCGGCTGAGCTGGACGAAATCCTGCGCCGCACGATGCAGCTGGAAATTGAGCGCTCGGCCCTGAAAAAGGAGAAGGACGCCGCCTCGCGCGACCGGTTGAAGAAGCTCGAAAAAGAACTCGGCAACCTGAAAGCCGAAGGCGACGCCCTGAAAGCCCGCTGGCAGGCCGAGAAGCAGACCGTGGCCAGTTTGCGCGCCCTGCGCGAGCAGATCGAACAGACTAAGGTCGAGATGGAAAAAGCCGAGCGGGCCTACGATCTGAATCGCGCGGCCGAGCTGAAATATGGCAAGCTGGCGGAGCTCGAAAAACGCTTGCAGGCCGAGTCGGAGCAGTTTTCGAAGAAGCAGGCGCAATCGCCGCTGATCAAGGAAGAGGTAGGGGAAGAAGATATCGCCGCGGTGGTTAGCCGCTGGACCGGCGTGCCCGTGACCAAGCTGCTGGAAGGCGAGATGCAGAAGCTGCTGCACCTGGAGGACGAGCTGCATCAGCGCGTGATCGGCCAGGACGAAGCGGTCACCGCGGTGGCAGAAGCGGTGATTCGCGCGCGCTCCGGCTTGAAGGATCCCAACCGTCCCATCGGCAGCTTCATTTTCCTGGGACCCACCGGCGTGGGGAAGACCGAGTTAGCACGGGCGCTCGCGCAGTTCCTGTTCGACGACGAGCGCGCCATGATTCGCATCGACATGTCGGAGTATCAGGAGAAGCACACCGTGGCGCGGCTGATCGGCGCGCCGCCTGGATACGTGGGCTATGATGAAGGCGGCCAGCTTACCGAAGCCGTGCGGCGCCGGCCCTATTCGGTCGTGTTGTTCGACGAGATCGAAAAAGCCCACCAGGATGTCTTCAACGTGTTGCTGCAGGTGCTCGACGATGGCCGCCTGACCGACGGGCAAGGCCGCACGGTGGACTTCCGCAACACGATTGTGATTATGACTTCGAATATCGGCAGCGCGCGCATCCTGGAATACCGCGGCGGGTTTGCGGGCGCGGGCTACGAGCGGATGAAAGAGGCGGTACTGGAGGAGATGCGCCGCCATTTCCGGCCGGAGTTTCTGAATCGCGTGGACGAGGTGATCGTGTTCCACGCGCTGGCCGAAGAGCATTTGAAGCAGATTGTGGAGATCCAGTTGGAGCGCTTGCGGGCGCGTCTGGCGGACCGGCATATCACGCTGCAGCTCACGGATGCGGCGCGGCTGAACCTGGTGCGTACGGGGTTCGATCCGCACTACGGCGCGCGTCCCCTGAAGCGCGCGATTCAAAAGAAAGTGGAGACGCCGCTGAGCCGGTTGATCTTGAAGGGCGAAGTCCGTGACGGCCAGCGGCTGGTGGTGGATGTTGACGCGCAGGGCGAGTTGACATTCGCGCCCGCGGTGGAAAAGCGGGCTGCGGGGTAAAGCGATTTTCATCGCCGTATTGCAGGCCAGCGACCCGGCTGACGGGCGCTATCATTGCCGCGGATGAAACCTTTGCCTGTCTGAGGCGGCGTGCCGCCAATGGTACGTGCGGTACCGCGAGGCGGTTGACACCCACCCTCCGCAAGCGCAGACTATAGCGGTGCGCTGGATTCTGCTGGTCTTGAGGGCGATTCCGCTGACACCCTGTTGGGTGCGCGCCCGGCGGCGGCGAAATCAACGCGAGATGTTGGAACACCTCCGCCGCTATTACGCGCAGAGACAGTAAACTATTGCGTGTTGCCTCACTAAAGGATGTTACCGAAGAGGTAATGGTCGTTGAACTGCTGGCGTGATCGGCGGTGGCAAGGTGACCATTTCGGCGGGGTCATGTGGGTCAGGCCGTTGACTTTCGGTGGCGGTCGGTGGACCCAGGCCGAGGTGCGAGACAGGGGAAGCCAACTGGTTACGGAAAGAGATAGTCATTCACTTCTCCGGAACGTACTAACCTAACCGCCGGGCCACCGGCAGGAAAGGGAATGAAGCCGCGTTGGGCGAGCGAACAAAAACCTGCTTCGGGTCATGGCGCTCCGGTCCAGTTTGTTTAACCGTAAAGTGGCCAGTTTCCATCCACCGCCATGCTTCCCGCCACTGGGGCCCGGCGGCGGAAAACCAAGCGCAGACGGACAAAACTCGCAACCGTACCATTTGAGGGAATCAGGGGAGAATATCGCGGCTCATTACACTCTCTTGCAACAGTTCTCGGATTGCCTCTGGCGACAACTGGTCGGGCTGGGCGCCGACGGGCAACTCCACGACTTGCACCGTTGGAAATGGGTCGCAACTTTTCGGCAATTACTTTGCTCGTTTTTCGATCCGTGATGTCACCGTCCAGCATCAGAATCACCTGGCGGCACGGACCGGCGAGGGCGCCTCGTTGCGGCTCGTAAAGCACGGCTCCCATCAGAGCCACCACGGATGGGATGCCGGCTTGGTGCACCTTCATGCCGTCGAAGAAGCTGCTGAGATGAGGAGGGTGGTCCTGCCGGCCCAAATTGCCGATCAGCTCGCACCGGTACCTTTTCATTCCGGTGTAACAGAGAAGTTTCTGCTGTTGTTGCGCGTGCTGCAGAGGCTCACAGACGAAACGCGCGGAGGTGCGTTGACCGAGCCGGTTTGGAACTACTTCAGACGTTCTTCATGGGTGACGAAGCGCTGTTCACTGACGAGTCCGAAACGAACAAACGGGATTTTGCACGGGAATTGACTTTTTCTGATCCGTCCGACCCGGCTCAGGACCTGTTCTGCCCGTGGCACGGCAAAGTGAAATTCGGGGGCCAATACCGTATTCATGTCGAGTGGCCGAGGCCAAGGGGACAGGCGCGTATCAAGGTCGTCTACATTGGGCCCAAAATCGCGAAGCGTTAGCACAAATGGATCGCAACGAGACAATCAGGTTTTCAACCTAAGAAAGTTATGTTGGTCGTTTGAGCGCGATTCCACGTGCGTTTCTCCGCTTTTTTTTACGTGGCGGCCAGAGTAAGGCCGATCTGTCCCGGATAGACGCGCTTGGCGCAGAATGATTCGCTTGGCTGCCTTGTCGCATGTCGGATTTCTGCATTTGGGATCCGGAGCAGTGATGAACTCCGTGCGGCGGGAGCGGTCTTACTATCACCTATGCTAACGAAAAGAGCGCCCCCCGGAAAGGAGACGCTCTTTTTTATCTTAAACTGTCTTTGAAGCGCGATCAGAAATAAAACTTCATCGCGAGTTGTACGATACGGTGGCCCTGCTTGTCCGTAGTGTAGCCGAACAACGGACTGGTCTGACTGCCCGCGCTATTGAAGCTGAGCGACAGATTTTCTCCGCCATAGAAGGACCACAACGGATGGTTCAGGAAGTTATAGCCGTCGATTCGGAATTGCAGCTTCTTCGACTCGCTGATCTGGAAGTTCTTGAACAATCCCAGATCGGAATTGAAGAACCACGGACCATAGACCGCCGGCAGCACAGTCCCGCCGTTCTGCCCGATATTCGTCGGCTCGGTGAAGCAGTTGCCGTTGATGAACTGATGCGGCGCGAGATTAGCCGTCGGGTTGCACGTGACGATCGGCGTTAGCTGCAGGTTGGGGGTCCCCAGCAGCGACGTGTTGCTAATGGCGTAACTGGTACCCGGAACGTTGCCGCTAGCGCCAAAATTGAAATCGTTGCCGCTACTGAGCCCGGTCAGGTTGGCGCCGCTTTCGATTTGGGTGATGCCGGAAAGCTGCCAGCCGTTAATCACTCCGCCCAATATCCTGTCAGTCGTGTGACTGCCCAACTCGATGGAGTAGGCGGCGTTGAAGATGTGCGTGCGGTTGCTCGGTTGCACACCGTAGTTATTGGCTAAGTTGAACGGATCGGCGTTGGCGTTGACTATGCCCATGGCCTTGCCGTATGCATAATTGAAATTCAGGTTGTAGTGGCCTTTGGAGCGAACCCAGGTTACCTGCAACGCGTTGTAGTTCGCATACAGGTTATTGATCGCCAGGAAGGTTCCGTTACCGTACTGCGAATACGGAACAAAATTTGCTGAATTCAAGTTGTTCGGGTTGGCGCCGCCGTTGTTCGACGCCAACATGGCCCCTACCGGGACCGCATTAATGTCAGTTCCAGCTCCCGAGTTGTCGTTTAGAAGATCGCGGCTACGATTGCCCACGTAGGCCATCTCGAGCAGGCCGGACCACGGCGTTCGCTGCGATAGAGTGATGTTCCACGTGTCCGTGTACGGTTCCTTATCGTCCGTGGGGTTGACCCCGTCGGGAGTCAGCGGTACATTCGCGAAATTGATGCTATCCAGGTTCTTGGCGTACAAGTGCGGTATGCCCAAGCTCGGGGTTGTAAGCGTGGTTGTGTCGACACCGGCCGCCACATACAGGCCGGTGGTGAATTGGCCCGGAGTGGTAGTAGTATCGGCCCCACCCGCCGCGCAGCACGGTCTTGCCGGAACCCGTCAGATCGTACGCCACGCCGATACGCGGCTGGTAGAAAAGGGCAGCGCGTCGGAAATCCGCCCAAGCGGTATGCTTGAGTCTATGCCGTGCCATTGCCACCCGCTGTATACCAGGGGACTGGCCGTGGCGCTGTAAGCCGCGGGATTAAAGATGGGAAAGCCGTTCCCGGTCCGGTCGACCCAGGGCTGGAAGTGCGTGAAGCGCAGACCGTAGTTTAAGGTCAGCCGCTTGCTTACCTTCCAGTCATCCTGCAGAAAGCCTTCATACGTGTTGTAGGACTCGTTGTTGATGTTGTTGAAGGACGATTCGTTGTAGCCGGACGACAGATTGCCGGTGATTAAGTCGGCGTATTCGTTTCCCCAGGTACTGGGGCTGCCGCCTCCCGACCATATCTGCAGATCGCCGTTAGTGTTGGCATTGTTGGGTTGCGCATTGCGGATCCACTCCCAGAAGAACCCGCCTTTGACCGTGTGGGTTCCGACGACCTTGGTCAGCGTATCGCTGACGTTGGGCATCCACTTATCCGCATACAGACCAGCCGTGGGGCCGCCCACTTCGAATCCGCCCGGATTGAACACCAGCGCGGCCTCCTGGTTGGCCCACCCTAAACCGCCGAACGACGGAATTTGGGTCACGCCGTTCTTGTAAATCGTGTTGTAGTTATAGCCTACGTCGCTTCGATTCACCTTGCTCGGATCGGCGAAAATGTTCGGGAATCCGATATAGGTGTAGCTGAACACGAACTCGTTAGTCATGGAGGGGCTGAACACGTGGGTCAGCGAGGCGGATATTGAGTCGGATCGGTTCTTACCCAGAATATTTGTGGGATACGGAACCTGATCGTCCTGCGTCCACCACAGGCCTACAGGGAACTGCTGTGTCTCGCGCTGCAGGTTGTAGCGCACGAACAGCTTGGTGTTGTCGCTAATGCTGTAGTCCACGCGCGACATCCACTGCGTGTTGTTCTGGTTGAAGGTGGGCGACTGGACGTAATTATAACCGCCGGTGACGGCCGGGTTGGCATTGACGGCCGGATACAGCTTCATCAGCGCCACCATGTTCGGGTCGATCATGGTCGACGGGATCTGGCCACCCGGAAACGCCGCCGCGCCCAAGGTGTTGAGTGCTCCGGGAGGTCCGCCCGACGCCGTAATCGCGCCTTCGGAGGCAATCGAGGCGGGAGAGAAATTGCCCGTGAGTTCGCTCGCGGGAGGCACCGTGGCGCGCACCAGGGAGGTATTCAGAACCTGGTAGAAGTACTCGAAGCCGGTGAAGAAGAACAATTTGTTCCGGTTCTTGTTGAAATTGGTGCCGGGGATCAACACCGGGCCGCCGATGGTGCCGCCGGGATAAAAATACTTATCCTGAGGCCTCGTCAAGCCGTCCTTATTGAAGATCCAGTCATTGGCATTCAGCGCATAGTCGCGCGCGTAGAAGAACCCGGAACCGTGAAACTCGCTGCCGCCGGATTTGGCAATCGAGCTGATAACGATCGGCCCCTTTTGGTTCTCCGCGCTGAAATTCCCCGACATCACCTTGAATTCGGAAATCATGTCGGAGTTGGGGTTCACCGGGGTGTCGCAGTTGCAGCCCGGGTCGGAAACGTGCGCTCCGTCCGCCGTGATATCCAGCGAGTTGGTGGGCAGTCCGTCATAAGAATATGCGGCGTTCAATGGGCTCTGGCTACCGGCCGCACCGTTGCCGTTGATTCCAATGACCTCGCCGGTGTAGTTGGCGGTGTTGTTGGTGCCGTTCGAGATGCCGAACCCCGGCATGATTTTGATGTATTCCGCCGCGTTGCTGCCGACTTGCACATAGTTCTGTAACTCTTTAGTTGTCAACGTTTCCGACTTCTCGCCGGAGTCCACGGGCACAATCGAATCGGCCATGCCAATTACCTCGACGGTGTCCGTAGTGTTGCCAACCTTTAGGGTTACATTGACGTTGCGCTTCTCGCCGCCCAGCAGCGAAATGCCCGGCGCATCAAAAGTTACGAAACCTTTGGCCTCGACCGTCAACTTGTAGCTGAGGTCGCCCACCGACATACCGGCGAAAGTATAGTAACCGTCGTTATTTGTTACGGTTTCGCGCGTATCGCCAGATTTTTCGTTAACGAGTTTGACCTTGGCCTGCGGCACAACGGCGCCGGACGGGTCGGATACCACTCCGGTCAGCGTAGCGGAGGTTAATTGCGCCGGCAAGTTCGTGGCCGACAAAATCAACAGCGCCAATCCGACGAGGATTACGGTGCGGTTCTTCATAGGACCTCTTTTACTCCCCATTTCGTTTTGCACTTTATACTCGGACCTGCGTGGGCTCGAGTCCGAGACCTCTCTAAAGCATTGAGACGAGATTCCTGTAATATAAACGCACTATACCGACTCCGTAAAGGCTAAAGCTGTTAACTCACGCGAAAGGTGAAGTTACTCCGAAGAACCGCTTTATTTTCACTCGTGTTACTGCTAAGCTATCAGTCGGTCACCGTGGTTTACGGTGGGGTTAACACCTCGTGGGGAGAACGCCAACCCATCAAAATGCTTAGGGAAGAGCCCATGTCGGCTGTTCCGGACCGGGACAACTGTAAGGCCGAACTAGAGGCCATTATCGCGTCGGGGATCTTCGCGAAGGCGCCCAGTCTGGCCCTGCTGCTGGATTATGTCTGCACCAACTACTTGGCTGGCAGAGCCGATCAGATCAAGGAATACAATATTGCGGTTGAAGCTCTGGGGCGTCCGGCGAGCTTCGATCCCCGACAGGATTCCATCGTCCGCGTGGAAGCTTTCCGGCTGCGGAAGAGGCTGAAACAGTATTACGAAAACGAGGGGGCTAACAGGCAGTTCCACATCGTGATCCCGTCCGGGCAATACGTGCCGCGGTTTGTGCAGAATGGCCGCCTCGAAACCAACGGCGCGCCGCACGAACTTGGTGAACTCGAGGAAGTCGGGGAAATAGGGCTGGAAGCGCCCCCGTTGGCACGAACCTCCGAGTTGGCTCTAGCAGCCCCGCAGGTGACTGAGCCCGCCGCCAGCGCCCCGCGATCAACGCCGCCCTCGCTCAGGTTGGCATCTCGCTTTGGCTTGGTGCTGACGGTACTGGCGCTCGTCATAGTCGTTTGGGATTTCCGGGCGCCTTCGCCGGCCAAGGCAGTCAACGCGCCGAAAACTGCATCGATACCGTTAGGCGGGGAATCTGAGGAAATCCGGATACTGTGCGGCTCACTCGACGCGCGGCATGTCGACCGGGTGGGCAGCGTTTGGTCCAGCGACCGGTTCTTCCGGGGCGGCTCCGTCTTCGCCACACCCAGCCACACGATTTTTCAGACGCCCGATCCGGACTTGTTCCAGCATCGGCGCGAAGGCGATTTCAGCTATGACATTCCCTTGAAGCCCGGCGTTTACGAACTGCATTTGTACTTTGCCGAGACCTTGTTCGGCGAGAACAACATGGCTGGAGGGGGTGAATCCAGCCGGGTCTTCAAGATTTCGATCAACGGAAAACCGGTGCTTTGCGCCTTCGACGTGCTATCCGACGCGGGAGGCAGCAATACCGCCGACGAGAAGGTTTTCAAGGACGTTTCCCCGGCGGCGGACGGCGTGCTGCACGTGCAGTTCGCCGGGTTGGCCAATAACGTGCCGTTCCTGAATGCCCTGGAGATCGTGCCGGGCATCCCGGGCAAGATGCGCCCAGTGCGCATTGTGGCGCGCGGCCGGAACTATACCGACCAGCGAGGCCAGGTGTGGGGAGCGGATCGTTACTTCGGGCACGGTTTTGCCGTGCCGCGCTCCGAACCAGTCTCCAACACCACCGATCCCGAGATATTTCAGGGCGAACGCTTCGGCAACTTCAGGTACGCGATCCCCGTGGCAGAGGGCCGCTACACCGTGACCCTGTTATTTACGGAGGCCTGGTTCGGCCCGGGAAGACCGGGCGGCGGCGGCGACGGCAGCCGCATGTTCGATGTTTACTGCAACGGAAGCACGCTGCTGCGCAATTTCGATATTTACCGCGCGGCAGGCGGAGGGCAAAAGGCCCTATACAAGAGCTTCCACGGCATCTCCCCCGACGCCCAAGGCAAGATCGAACTGTCCTTCGTGCCAGTGGTCAACTACGCCTGCGTCAACGGTATCGAGGTGGTGGACGATAGCCCCTGAAGAATCGCCTGCTATAACATCAGAAGAGGCGCATGATCGTTCTAGCCGCAGCTTTGCTGATGCAGGCCACTTCCGCGAACCCCACGGCGGCCCGTCCAAATGCCCCGCCGTCATTCGAAACCTTGTCCCGGCAGGCCACCGAGGCGCGCGACACCAAGAGGACGGTGGAGGCCCTGGCTCTCTACCGGAAAGCGCTCAAGCTCAGGCCGCACTGGGCGGAAGGCCTGTGGGAAGCCGGTTCGATCGAATACGACCAGGACCAATACAAGGAGTGCGCGACCGACTTCCAGCTTCTGGCTGCCCTGCAGCCGGATAAATCTCCCGGCTGGATCATGGCTGGACTTTGCGCGTACCATCTCCGGGATTATGATGTGGCTCTCAAAAGCCTGTTCAAGGCTCAGCAGTTGGGATTTCAGGGACCCACCGAACTTGCCCGCGCCGGGCGGTTGCATTTGGCTCTGGTACTTACGAAGCTAGGGAGGTTTGAGACGGCCATCGCCAAGCTGCTGGAACTGACCCGGGACAGCAAGACGACGCCCGAGATCGTGGTGGCCTCCGGCATCGCCGGATTGCGGGAGCCGTGGACACCGCCGGAGGTGCCCGAATCGGAACGCGACAAGGTCTTCAAGCTGGGCGATGCGATGGCCGCCGTGATGGAAGGGGATTCTAAGGAAGCCGTCGGGAAATTCGAAGTGGTGGTACGGGACTACCCTAAAGATCCCAATATCCACTTCCGGTTTGGCGCGTTCCTGATGCAGCAGGACCCCGAGCGCGGGCTGCAGGAGATTGGCAAAACCCTGGAGTTGCAGCCAGACCATGTGCCCGCTCTAGTCAGCCTGGCCAGCATTTACCTGAAACGCGATCAGCCGCAAGCGGCGCGGGGATACGCCGAGAAAGCCGTGAAGTTCGCGCCCGGCGACTTCGCCACTCACGTGGAACTGGGTAGAGTGCTGCGGGAGGCAGACGACAACGCAGGGGCGCTTCGGGAGTTCGAAACCGCCGTGCGCCTGGCGCCCGCCAGTCCCGAATCGCATTACGATCTGGCCTCCGCCTACGCCAAGTTGGGCCGTACGGAAGACGCCAGGCGCGAGCGTGAGGAATTCAGACGGCTGCGGAAGGTCACCGACCCCAATCAGCCGTGATTGTGGGGCAGGACTCCAGTCCTGCGGCCGGGCGTCCACGCCGGCCTACTTCAGGCGGGTCCTGGAGGACCCGCGCGGACCTGGAGGTCCGCCCCACTGCAGCGCGCGCATCAGATTGTTGCGCGCCTCCGCATAATCCGGATGCAGCCGGAGGGCGGCCTGGAACTGGGCGATGGCTTCGGGCATCCGCCCAGGCGTTTCGGCCAGCGCCACTCCCAAGCCATTGTGGGCTGGCGCGTCATCCGGCCTGAGACGCAGCGTTTTTTGGTACTCCACGATGGCTTCGGGCACGCGGCCCGGCGTTTGCACCAGCGCGTTCGCCAGGTTCTCCCTCGCGTCGGCGTTATCCGGCTGGATGCGCAGCGCGGCCTGGAACTCGGCAATCGCGTCCGGCAATCGGCCAGGCAGTTGCGCCAATGCTGTACCTAAATCGCTGTGCACCTCCGCGTCATCCGGCTGGATGCGCAGCGCCGCCTGGAATTCGGCAATGGCATCCGGCAGGCGGCCGGGGATCTGCGACAGCGCGTTGCCCAGGTTGTGGTGCGCATCCAGGTAATCCGGTTTCAGGCGCAATGCGGCCCGGAACTCGGCGACGGCGTCCGGCAGCCGCCCGGGGACTTGCGCCAGCGCCACGCCGAGGTTGAAGTGTGTTTCCGCATCGCCGGCGTTGGCCCGGAGCGCGGCTTCGTACTCGGCGATGGCATCCTGCAGACTGGCAGGTGTCTGGGCCAACGCGCGGGCCAAGTTATTGTGGGCGTCCGCGTAATCCGGTTTGAGGCGCAAGGCCGTCCGAAACTCTGCAATGGCATCCGGCAACCGGCCGGGGATCTGCGTCAGCGCGACGCCTAAATTGCCATGCGCCTCTGCGTAGTCCGGTTTCAGGCGCAATGCCTCCTGGAACTGGGCAATCGCATCCGGCAGCCGGCCGGGGATCTGCGACAGCGCCACGCCGAAGTCATTGAGCGTTTGTACCAGATTCGGTTTCAGCCGCAACGCCGTGCGGAACTCGCCAACGGCATCCGGGAGCCGGCCAGGCATCTGCGCCAAAGCGTTGCCGAGGTTTGCGTGGGTCTGCGCGTCATCGGGTTTCACCAGCAGCGCCGCCTGGTATTCGGCGATGGCCTCCGGCAAGCGACTGGGTGTTTCCGCCAACGCGACTCCCAGGTTGGTATGCGCCATCCAGCTTGCCGGATTGCGGGCCAGCGTGGCCCGGTATAGCGTCTCCGCGTCAGCGTAGGTCCCGGCCTGGCGGAAGGTGAGAACGGCCAGCGTTAGCAAGAGGAGGACGCTAAGAGGCCCCCGCACGCTACGAGCTTGCCCCGCCTGTCGCAAGATGGCGGCGCATATGGGGACGATGATTGCGAGACTCGCCAGGTATGCGAAGTGGTCCGCCACGTAGGAAAAGATGAACGGGTAAACATTCAGAAAGCCCAGCACCGGAAACAGCGTTCCGATGAAGATGAGGAAGACCGCCAGAGGCCCCCGGCACCGCCGCGCCAGAAACCAGAAACCAATCGTGGCTGCCAACACTCCGGCCGGGAACAGATATTGCCACCAGAGCCCCGCGTCGATCTTCCAGCGCGGGTAGGTAAAAATCAGGTTCGCCGGCCACACGATTTTGCCCGCATAGAACCAGATCGCCCGGCCCGCCAACAGAAAGCGCTCTGTCCACGTCAACGTGAAATCAGCGCCCGTCGCGCCGATGTATGTGCGTTCCACCCAGGCGGTGAAAAGTCCCGCGGCCGCGCCCAACGCGAACCACGGCAGCAGCGGACGCACGTCCCGCCGGAAGCCGAGGCGCCCTCGCTGCCACCAGAACACGACCAGCAGCGCCGCCGGCAGCGTCGCCGTTACGGTCTTGCTGGCGAGCGCCAGAACGAACAAGACCGACGCCGTCAGGTAATCCGGCCCGCGACGGGTCCGGGCGAAGCGCAGGTAGACCAGCGCCGCAGCCAGGTAGAACACTCCGGATAACGTGCTTTTTTGTTCCGAGATCCAGGCGACCGCTTCCACGCACACCGGGTGCAGCGCGAAGACCAGGCCCGCCAGCCAGGCGCCCGGCAGCGAGAGGCGCCGTACGATCAGCACCAACAGGCAAGCCGAGGCGGCATGCAGGAAGATGTTGGTCAGATGGTAGCCCAGCACCCGGTCGCCCCAAATGCGGTGTTCCATCCAGAAGGCGCTGTGCAGAAGCGGATAATATTGCTGTGTCGCGTGCAGGTCAAACCAGATGCGCCAGAGACCGTGGAGAGATTCGAGCGCGGGGCTGGTCACGTGGCTGGCATCGTCCCAAACCAGTCCTCCGCGGAGCGAGGGCCAGTAGGCGATCAGAGTTGCGCAGAAGATCGAGGCCCAGATGGCCGCATCCGGCGGGCTGAAATGGTGCGGGCGCGCTGTCCGGACCGGAGGCATCTTCTTCACCGCGGGTTCGCTGCCAACGGCGGGACGCTTTCTGGCCATATGGAAGAATGAATCACATGGTATCTTCATTCGCGAGCGCGCAAAGCGTTCCCAGGTGCCGTAAACTTAGAAGGAAGGCCGGAGTTCCGGATAATCGGTTATGAAGATTTGCATCTGTTCCCTCGCTTTGGTGTCGATCGCCGTCATCGCCACGCCGCCCGCCCCCGCACAACAGCCCGCCGCGCCTGCCGCCGCCTCGCAAGCGCCCGTTGTCAAATCGACCGTCGATGAGGTGGTGCTGGATTTCATTGCCCGCGACAAGAAAGGAAAGCCTGTCACGGACCTCAAGCAAGAAGAGCTTGCCGTCACCGATAACGGCGCCAGGGAGCAACTGTCGAGCTTTCGGCTGGTGCAGGGCGCCGAGGCGATCAGTCAAGGTGGCACAACCACCAAACTCGATCCCCTGCGCCAACTACGCCTGGTGACTCTGGCCTTCGAAGCCCTGGGCGACCCCACCCAGCGAAAGACCGCACGCACGGGTGCCATCGACCTGGTTAAGGGCGAACAGGGCGCCAACGTGTTTTATTCGGTGGTCGTGATCGACACACGCCTGATGGTCCTGCAGCCGTTCACCAGTGACAAGGACGCGCTCGTGAAGGCGATCAACGACGCCACCAGCGGGTATTCCTCGGCGAAGCTGCTTCCCGAATCGGACAAGATCAAGAGCGATCTAAAGAGATACCTGGCCGGCCAGACGGTCAACGGCGCCGATAACCCCAGTACGGCGCTCGCCGCGGCTAACCAGGTTGCGAGCCAGCAGCCCGCGGGCGGCGCCGGGGCCGGTGGTGCGGCCGTGCAGGCCAAGCTCGCAGAGGTGATGCTCGGCATGCTGCGCATGGATGCGGCCATGGGCAGTCAAGACGCGCGCCTGTCGCTGAATGCGTTGGAGTCCCTGGTGCAGGGGCTGCAGTCCATGCCCGGACGAAAATCCGTGCTCTACTTCACTTGGGGAATGTATTTGACGCCTGAGCTGGATGCGATTTTCCGCAGTCTGACGAGCATGGCCAACCGTGCCAACGTCACTTTTTATACCGTGGATACGCGCGGCGTGATGACCGATGCGCAGAATGCGGGTGCCACCAACCAGTTGAACGGCGCCAACATGGCTGCCGGCAAGGACACGCTAGGCGAGGGGGCCACCACTCAGGAACAGATACACGCGTCGGATAATGCCGAGACATCCTCCCGCGCCAACGTACAGCTTCCGCTGCGCAACCTGGCCGAGGCCACAGGCGGTTTTTTGCTGGGCGAGAGCAACGACTTGCGCACACCGCTGCGCCACGTGAATGAAGAGATTGCCAGCTACTACGAGCTGACCTACAACCCGCACATCGACAACTACGACGGCAGCTTTCACAAGCTGAAACTGGAAAGCGACCGCAAGAATGTGGTTCTGCAAGCCCGCAATGGTTACTTCGCCCTGCCGCCCGAGGCGCGCGCGGCCGGCATGGAAAGCTTCGAGTTGCCGCTGCTGAAAGCGATCTCGGATGCCCAGGTTTCGCACGACGTCGAATTCCGCGCGGGCGCATTTCTCGAGCAGCCGCGCGGCGATGGCACGGATCTTTCGGTGCTGGTGGAGGTCCCGCTGCACGTCTTGCAGACCAAGCCGGATGCATCCCAGAAGGGGTTTGACGTGCACTTTTCGCTGGCCGCGCTGGTGAAGGACGCCAAGGGCGAAGTGGCTGGTCCCAAGTTGACGCGCGACCGCGATTTGCAGCATGTCACCGCCGATCAGTTGAAGATGGGCAATTTCGTGGAGAAGATGCCACTCGAGCTTCCGCCCGGGAAGTACAGCCTGGAGACCGCGGTTATGGACCGCGAGAGCGGCAAGATGGGAATCGAACGCAGCGAATTCACGGTGGGCGCCACAGGCAAAGGCGTGCGCATCTCTTCGCTCGCCGCGGTACGGTCTTACACACCCAATGTGAAGGGCCTCGATCCGAACGAGCCGTTCCAGTTTCAAGGTGGCAGCATCACGCCGACATTAAATAACAGCGTGCCGCGCGCGGCGAATTCGAATCTGCGCTTGTTCTTCGTGGTCTATCGGGACCCTTCTATTTCCGCCAAGCCCACGGTGGAAATCGAGTTTTTGCAGAATGGCAAGAGCCTGACGAAAGTGCCCATGCAGTTGCCTGACGCCGATGCGCAAGGCCGCATTCCGTACGTTATGACTGTTCCGGCGGCAGCTATTCCACCGGGCGTCTACCAGGTGCGCGCCGCGGCCCACCAAGGCGACACCGAATCGATATCGCAGACCGACGTAAAGATCGAAGCGAACTGAGTCGGCCGGGAGGAGCCGGTTGTGCGCTCCCTCCTGAATTCGGGGTGGTGTACTGTTTTAACATAAGATGGTTAACATGGCCTTCGACGCGGCTTTCGCGCACGACGTTCTGCTGCCGCTCAACACCGCCGCCTATCAGTTGTCCTGGGGGCAGGCGCTAAAACTTCCCCCGAGCTGGCAGCAGTTGGGCGTTGTCACCGTGGACCAGTCAACCATCAATAAAGACACTGCGTCCGGGCTGGCGAAGGTTGTCGTCTCCGAGAATTGCGATTGGGGCGTCGTCGCGCGCAGCGGGGACACATCCGTAATCGCGATTCGCGGCACGGAAACGCAGCACCAGTGGCTGGAGAACTTTTGCGCCATCGCGCAGCCCGTGCCGCACGGATCCTGGTTTATGCATCGCGGCTTTGACGACGTGTGGAACTCGATCTCCGCGAGTTTGCAGAAAGGCTGGGACACGGCTTGTTCGGCAAACGCCCAAGTCTACATCACTGGGCACAGCTTGGGCGCCGCGATCGCGCTGATCATGGGCGTGTATCACCCCGAAGCTGTTACCTGGACTTTTGCGGGGCCGGCGGTATTCTCCCCGATTCACGGACTCCCGCCTGCTGCCAATGTCGTCCGTGTCGTAAACCCCAGCGATCTGGTGCCGAAGGTTCCAATTCCGCCGCTATTTCAGCAGATCGGACAGCAGGTCGACATAGCGGGGGCCGCCGATCCCCTCGATTTCGCGCTACAGCATTCTCTCGATACGTACGGTGCAGGCTTGGCGAAGTTGATCGGGCATTGATGCGCTCAAGTCCAGGCTTCGGCGATCATGCCGGCTGCGCCGCGCCCGGACCTGGCACGGCCTTCAACCTCGGAATGCGGCTCTCCGCGGGCGGCAGCGGCGGAAAATCGGTATAAGCTCCCGCCTGATACCAATAAGCCACCGAGAAGTAGTTATCCGCCCGATGATTGGCGTGGCCGTGTTCGATGGTGTACTTCAAGTACTTGTTGAACGTGATCGGATTGTCCGCGTGCCAGCGGTAGAGGCAATACCGGCCGCCGGCGCGCTCCGGATCGACCATGAGCGGCGCACCATTGTACAGATGCGCGAACGGAACGGCGCTATCGCGGCCTCCAAAGTCCCATGCGCCGTTGAAGTAATCCTCGGTCCCGGTGCCCGTGATCACCGGGTGGCTCTCGTTGTCCACAAATATCATCTCGTCGCCTTCGCCCATCCAGTAATCCTGGTTTTGCAGCACGCCTAGCGTCACGCCCATTAAGTGACCGCGCCCGCGCGTCTCGGTGAAGACATAGTTGTCCTTTCCATCGAGATTCTTCAGCTTGTCGGCATCGCTGTTGGTCCGCCAATCGTTGGTGGTGGGCTGGTTCGGCGCGCCCTGCCGGTACTGCGCGTGAAAATAAAGCACCTCGTCGGGAAGCGCGGGCACGATCTGGTAATCGATGTTCGAATAGAATGCGCCTATGTGATGCGCACTCTCGTTGGTCGCGGTGATGCGCGCCGATCTGCGGAAAGGCATGGCGAAATAACAATTCAACGCTTTGACGGACGAGCAGTTCAGGAAGGCCGATTGATATACGAAGTATTGCCCCAGGTTCAACCCGAACAAGTCGCCCACCGGCACCTCCACGCTGGGCTTAGGCTGGCCGTCCCAATATATGCGGATCACGATTTCCTTCAGGTGATGGGAGCTGTCCGCCGCGATAGTGAACCAGATATGCGTGATCACGCCGGGACCTTCGGAAGCGAACAGTTCGCGCGTGGCGCCCGGTTGGATCGGCCAGGAATCGGCATTGCCGCCGGTGCGGTCGAAACTGGACTGCTTGAGCGAGCGGTAATTCTGGGAGCGCGCGTAACGGGGCAGGAAGGCATAACCGCCGGCCGCGCTCTGGGCAGTCTGCGCGCTGGCGGAGCTTGCCGCAGCCGACAGTCCCGCGAATCCGGCCAAGCGCTGCAGGAATCCGCGGCGCGGTGCTGTTTCGGACGACATGGTGTTGATCTCCTCAGGAATCGGATTTGAAGCCGGATTATAATACGGCGCGGTTTGTTGGGCAGCCACCCTGCCTGCGGCGGCCTCTCAGTCCGCCTCGTCGTTGCCTATTGAGTTCGGTTTCGAGCAAGGAAGGGTGCGAGGGACCAGGCCGCGAATAGGCGTTAAAACAGACCGATTTTCGCCGGACGAGGTGCATCCCCGCTCTAAGCAAAGGCCTTTTTTGTGTGCAGATTTTGGGGTCCATTACACTCAATAAGAAGATCGGCAAGCCCTACAAGTACTGTTTCACTTCTCTCGGCAAGCAAGTCATCACCCTCGGACTCAGGCTAAAGGAACATTACGTCATCCCCAATCTTGCCGTGGCGCCGGCACGTTGAAATTTCCTGCCAGAAACGGCAAAGATTTACTGAGTAGATTTCTTTAGCGGGTTCTGAGCCAGGACGGCGCGCTTTACTTGGCCGGGTTTGACAGTGCTATGATGGTTGGCGCGGCCCTGTAGCTCAGTTGGTTAGAGCGTCTGGTTTACACCCAGAAGGTCCACAGTTCGAACCTGTGCGGGGCCACCACTCCACTATCACTTCAACGACCGGAACCGTCGGAGCAAGTTACCTCTAGGCGAGCACCTGGTTTCTAACGGAAAACCCTTTTAGCACCATGATCGCCCATCCCGTAAAACGTCACTACAACCATCTGGCGCGTCGGCATGCGTCCGGAAAAAGCCAGGACCACGAACGTGGCGCTGTTGAACTGTCCGGCCAGGGTCGAAAAGACGAAACGCAAGAACATGAAACTACCCTGAGTTCTTCGGCGCTTGCCAAGAATAACCCACGTCTGCTTTCCAAAGTTTTCCGAGCTTATTCGCCTCCCTCAACAGTGCATGTTCACCCTTATGCTTTGACTTGGACTTGTGAACGAAGAAAAAGCTGCCGAGCAGCAGTTCAGCTTGAGGGAGGGTGCGGCCCGAGCCTTGGGGCATCGTTCGTTCGAGCTTCGGAATGCAAGGTCCGCATCGAGTTGGGTCGTCCGAATGTGCTGGCTCCTCCTGTCGAACATCCAATCGCGGCGGCACCAAGGCGCTCAAGGTCGGCATCGATCTCAGACGTGCGCTGAACAGAGCCCAGGCTTCGGAAGTCGGCCGACTTTAGATGCTCTCGCTCAATGAATTGCTTCAACAGGCTCTCGTAGAGCAGGGTCTGATCGAGGCCGCGATTCGTGCGCAGTTGATTGCCGCCCGAATCGTAGAGGGCAAGCATCAACAGCAATAGGGGCTGCTCGGCGAGGGGCCTGATGTTGTCATCGCCCGGTAGCAATTGTAACGGCTGGGTGCGGCTGTCCTCAAAATAGCGTACGTTAGTGGCATTCCAGACTGAGATCCACCTTTGTCGTTGATCGTGATCGAACTCCAACAGTCGTACGACGGTGGAGTACGCTGGCACCAAGACCTCGTTTATCAGTGTTAGCCAACTCGTAACGATCGCGCGCCAAGGGGTTTCGTTTAAGTATCTTGGCCTCACGTTCCTGAAATTTCTGTACCTTTATGATGTAGCCCGCAAACACTTGACTGGGGTGGGCCCCTGAGCTGAGACAATCGGTTAAGACACTACCTACCGGTCGCTGAAAATTCATTGTACGGCAACCTGGTTCGATCGCAAAATGGGTCCATGTTCTATCGTGGACTCGCTCTCACATGGCATGCTGTCCGCCGCCAGGTTGCGGCCATGCCCCACGAATTGTATCTGGTTCGTCTGATTCATGCCGTCACCAAAAGGCCATTCCCCGGCGAACGGCTGTGGACGGCGGCCCCGTTGATGAATCGGGCAACCCTCAGATTTCTGCGCGTGCGCAACCGCGAGGGCGGTGATGTTTACATACAACCCTATGACCCGCACCGAAACGCCGGCTACATTCTGATCGACCTGGACCATACCGATCCGGTGGTCCGAACAGACATGCAAGCCGATGAGCACGAACCTGCGTGGCGCGGCTGACCAGCCCCGGTCACCTGCAAGCATGTCAGTGCCACTCCACTGGAACCTGCGGTTGCCACCGCCATTGGCCGACAGTTGGCGCTGGCCTATGACGGGGACCAAGCCAGTACCGACTGGAGACATTTGGGCCGGCTCGCCGGCTTTACTAGTCAGAAATTCCAGCTGCGTGCGCGGCCCCCTGGGTGAAAATCGTGCATAACCAAGCAGGCCCGCCAGATCTACCAAAGCTGGGTGCGACATGGCGCATTGCACAACGATTTCCGCAGCCAGACTGGCGCATCGTGGATCTCTGGGTCGCTCGCACGTTGCTGGCGCAGGGCGCCCCCCCGGGTCAGGTCCAAGCCATTCTCCGGTGAGGAAGCCCGCAATTTCCCCGCGGCCATGGTGACTCCGATGACTACCTGCGCCGTACCATGGCACGCGCGCGGCCGGCCTTTCCCGCCCTTGGGCGCGCTGTGTGCCCCACTCATGCCGAGGCCCTCGCTTCCGCGGCGCCCGCCAGGGACTGCTCGAACTCCACGGGTGCACGCTAGCCCAGTGCCGAGTGTAGCCGCTTTTGGTTATAGGCCTTCTCCAGAAAGACGCCGACGGAAGCCCGCGCTTCGGCCAGATCCCGATACTCCTGGCGATGCGCCTGTTCGTACTGCAGCGTCTTCATAAAAGATTGGCAGGTCGCATTATCGTATGGTTCCCTTTGCGGCTCATGCTGATTCGGATCTCATGCTCTTTTAATAGATTCGTGTAGTCGGTCGAGCATATTGTACACCACGGTCGGAGTGATGTGTCACGGGCCCCGGCGGTGGCTGGCGCTCGCGCAAGGCCATGCCCAGTGCCGCCAGCGTCAACTCATCCTCCAATGTGCGCCCCATGGACCAGCCAATCACTCGCCGGGAGAAAACGTCCAGCACCACCGCTAGCAGCCCGTGTCTAAACCAGGGGTTTTGCGACTGCCGAAAAAGGCTGGTGGCAGCGATATGAGCGGCAAAGAACTCGGACTTCGCCGTGGGAATTTGCCAACCATGCGGTGAAAACGTCTGCCACCGCTTTTATGACAGCTAGAATCGTCAAAATGGCGTCAATAACTCCGTCATGAGCGGCTCTGGGCTTGCCAGACCCATACTTCGAGCGCATGAGGAGCGCGAGGTTACATGCGGCGGCTTGGATCAGAAATTTCTTGTGTACGTTTTCTTTGCCTCGTACGTATAGCCTGTCCAGTCCGCCAGTGTCAAACTGGTGCGCGAAGTTTCGCTCGATCCGTTCTCCCCGTTGCCGCTGCAGACCCTTGCCGCGATCCCCTTGAATCCGTCGCCGGTTGCCGTAGACCGCCGCTTTCTCCGCGGCCTTGCCGTTCCAGTTCCGAGGCCCGCGATCCGGCTCCGCGATGTATGTTCGCACTTCTGTCTCAACTAGACCCAGCACCACTTCGTTGCTGTGATAGCCTCTGTCCGCTACCACCTCCTGGACGCCATCCGGATGCACTTCGTACTCGCCTACCGGCGTTCTTTCCGCAATCAATTCCGCCACCGCGACTGCTGCCTCAATCACGGTCTCTTTGATGGTCGTGGTGTCGGCCGCGGCTCCGCCATGCGTAGTGACCGCCACAATGGCGCCCGTTTCCATGTCCACCGCATTCTCGGCTTTAAAGGCCAATGCCGTGCGTCCATCTTTCAGTTTCGTGATCTCTGCTTCGTCATCACGCGGGCTTTTCCAGTCTTCATTGGACGTCTTCTTCTTACGTTTCCGATCCATGCGCAGCAATGCTGCCGCGCCTTTTGCGTCGATTCCCTCCGCTTCCGCCAGGCGCTTCAAATAAGCCATATAGCTTTCGCCCGTGTCCCGACGCACGATCGACTTCATGGCCGCGTTGGCTTCCAGCGTGGTGGAATCCACGCCGATCGTTTTGCCTTTGATCAGACCCGCCTGCGCCAGTTGTTCCAGCACCCAACTGAAGATTCGATGGTGGGTTTCCGCGTCGATCAGTCGCCGAGTGCGCGAGATGGTGACATGATCCGGTGTCTTCTCATCGAGGCCGATGGAAAGAAACTGCCGCAGGGTCAGCGAATCGGCCACACGCCACGCGATGCCGCGTTCGCTATCCAGCCCTTCGAAGAAACCAATCATCATAATGCGGAAATACTGGCCCGGAGGAAGCGACGGACGGCCCAGCTTATCGTGATAGAAGGTCGCGCAGTTGGTCTCACAGAAGGGGTCGAACTTGGCGTTGTCCAGGACCTCGTTGAGACGCTTGTAGAAGGGGTGGCCAGGGGCTGTGGGTAACTCGCCGCCATACCACAAGTCCTCTTGCCGCTCTCGCATCTTCCGCGTCCCCATCGCCATGGTTCGATTGTAAGGCCAAAACATTTTCTGCGCCACATGTTTTAACGTGTTTTGGGACTTTAGACACGGGCTGCTAGATATACGAACTCCACCTCCAGGCGAATGTAGGGATGTCGGCGACCCACAGTTGGTCCAGACCGGTAAGCACCATCTCGCCCGCCAGGTTCGGGTACACCGGCCGGTGGTGATTCGAGTCCGTGGGTCACCAGAAACTTCCGCCGGGCCAGACACAGCAGGTTGTCTTCCCGCATGATCCGCAGTACCCGCTTGTGGTTCGCCGGCCAGTCCCGTCGATGCAACTCCTCCGGGATGCGGCGCCACCCATCGCAGGGCCACTCCAACGCGATCCGCTGGATCTCGTCGCGCAAGTCCAGGTCTGCGTCCACCGCTGGCGGCGCGTGCCGCCAGCGATAGAATCCGCCCGGCTCGCCTGGCCCAGCTTACATAGGCGTTGCAAGGGAATCGGTGGGGCCAACTTCATTTCCGCTTCGATGTACGGGTAGACGAGCCGCGCATAGTCAGATACCCCCCGCAGAGCGGGTGGCTTGATGAGTTGGACCGCCTCCAAGGCGGTTGGTCATGGGTTTAAGGCGTCGCGCTAAAGCGCGCCTCCGCTGACGTTTCAGAACTGCCCGCTGATTCCATCCGCGCTTTCTTGTTCGCGGATGTATTGGCGGACCTGCCCCAACTCAAATCCGACCGTGGAAACGGCGTACCCACGGGCCCAGAAGTGCTCGCCCGTAAAGTTCCGTTCCTTACCGCACAGCCGGGCCACCGCGATGGCACTGTTGCCCTTCAGAAACCCGATCACCGAAGCCACCGGGTGTTTGGGCGGAATCGCGATGCACATGTGCACATGGTCCGGCATCAGGTGCCCCTCGATGATCTGGCACTCCTTCTGCTTTGCCAAGGCATGAAAAATTGGCCCCAACTGCCGCCGCGTCTGGCCGAAGAGCGCCTTGCGCCGCCGCTTGGGCACGAAAACGACATGGTACTTGCAGTCCCACTTGGAGTGGGATAGGCTTTGGTAAAGATCCGACATGCAATCCTCCTCTCGTTGGTCATCAAGCCACTTGAGGAGGATCATACTCCCTGAACGGTCAAACCTGTTCAAGTCTCACTGGTCGAACCAGTGGCTTACCATTTTCAGTTAGGGTATCGGGAGCACGGAATCGGCATTTTCGGGAGGACGCCGCAGATCTGATTGATTTCAAGTCTGCGCGAACTGGGATGCGCGAGGCGCCTGATAGACTATCCGGAGATGGGGGGTTTCCAATGGGGCGTTGTTCTGGAGCTTTGACGTAAGGCAGCTTTCCAAAATACCGCTGGTGAGAAGTGTCCTTTCCACGGGATAGGGAGCTACCCCCGTCTCGAACATCTGCGCCGCCTTGTGCATCAGGCAGGCGGAGTAGGTCACGTTCGGCTCGGGAGTCAGAAGAAACTGGGTGGACCAAATCTCGTGCGAGTCTTTCAGTCGGGCCGCGAAATTGAAATCCTTGATGGCGCCATCGAGCATCAGCATGGTCGCCTTCAGACCGTCACGGTACTCGATGAAGTAGGCGGCGGGTGATTTTACCAGCTTTGGCAACACGTTCAAGGCAACCAGGTCTTGCGTCCGGCCGTCAATAACCGTCAGTCCCAAGGGAGTATCGCTGCGGGAGAGCGCCGCAGCAAGCAGATCTTTCGAATAGCGGCCCGCCTCTCCCGCCTTCCACACGGCATCGCCTTGGATTAATTGGACGGCCCGCACACCGGTTTCGCCGCCGCGGCGCCGTTCCACCATGCACTGAAGGCCCTCCAGGGCATGAAAGTCCATCGCGTCGGAGCCCCCCTCACCCACCATGAGGGCGTCTTCGATCACGCAGTCGAGCGGAAGATCGATTGAGGGCAAGCGCCACGTCACGGGAATCGCCGAACCGGCAAGCATAGGAAAATGCAACCGGCGCGAGGCGTCCACCATCGCTTTGGCTTTTTCGAAGCTGTAGGAAAGGTGCTTATCGTTGTAGACAGGAACGGCGTTGCGGTCCTCTGCGAAGACCTTGACACACTGCTGGAAGAACTCGGCGCGCGGATAGAGGATCTGGCCCTTGTCATTGCGCGGATAGTCGCCGTGCTCAGCGATGAGCAGCACCGCGTCTACTGCGAGGTGCTTGCCGCCACAGCGAAGGGCCTCGGGTATGGTGGGGTATACTTGGAACCCGAATTCGCGCGCGCGGGCCGCACTCAAATCGCCTTCCGGCTTCTGGTCGACGTACAGCGACACCACCCGCATGTCAGGCTTGCGCCAGACGCCGCCGTACGGATAGCCGACAAGGAAACGATCGCCCATGTGCTGTGCGTGCGATAGAAACCGGTAGATGGTTGCGACGATCGCGATGCGCTTCGGCGGGGCGGCCGGAGGTGCCGCCAGGGCCGCGGTGGTTTGCAGAAAGGTGCGCCGGCTCAGCATGGTCAGGTTCTCCAGAAGGTGGATTCCTTTGGGGGCTGATAGTGGATTGCGAGGTGCGGCGTCTCAAATCGCTGCTGCCCGCGGTACAAGCTCTCGATGCCGGCCGCCGTCAGGCCTGTAGTTAGTAGCGTGCGTTCCACAGGATACGGCGGGTGGCCGGTGAGAAACAGCTTTTCCATATGGTTAACCAGCGGGCTGAAGAAACTCGCGAGTGTGGTGCGGCCATCCGGCATGGGCAGGTACATCTGCGTGGACCATGGGTCGCGCGAGCCGTTCAAGTACGCTGCAAAGTTGAAGTCACGAACGAGGCCGCTCATCAGGAGTAGCGTGCACTTGAGGCCATCCGCATGTTCGTAGCGGTAAGCGACCGGGTCCGGCACGAGGCGACGCATGTCGTCATCGGTGGGCAGGACGTCGCTGAAGCTCTCGCGGGCGGGCGTGAGGGTGTGGCTCCGGGTCAGCGCCGCGTCCAATAGGGGCCCGGGCCAGACGCCTTCGCGCAGCGCATCCCAGAACTTGTCTCCGCGGTATGCCTGCATCCACTTGACACCGCTCTCACCGCCACTCCTCCGTTCAACCATGCATTGGATTGTCTCCAGACCGTGAAAGTCGTAACTGTCCACGCCGCCGTAGCAGACGCAAAGGGCTTCGCCGATGCGCGATCCCAGCGGCATCTCGACTGGCGGTATACGCCAGGTGACCGGCAGGCTCGAACCGGCCATGAGGGCGAATCGCAGTTCCCGGGACGTGTCGAACATCTGGCGGGCCCACTCCCAGTTCCACGACAGGTGCTTATCGCTGAACACGGGGACGGAACGGCCGGTCGCGCGGAAGACTTTCACGATCTCCTGAAAGAATTCATAGCGCGGATATTGTGTCTGCCCCTTTTCGTTACGCGGGTAATTGCCGTGTTCGGCGACCAGCACCACACCATCCACTGCCAGCTTCGAACCGCCCAGTGTGAGCGTCTCCGCAATCGAGGGGTACATTTTCATCGTGGGGTGCCGCAGCGCGCGCTCGCGGCTGAGATCGTTCTGCCCGACTTGATCGACGTAAAGCGACACCAGGTCCATGGGAGGATAATGGTGAGCGCCGTTCCAGCCGTAGCCATCGAGGAAGCGATCCACGATGTGTTGCGCATGCGAATACTTGAAATAGGTGGTTACGACGGCCGCAAGTTTGGGACGATAGGAGCTGCTCATGAGACGAAGGCCAGGCACCCACGATTATATGCTGGCGACATGTCTGTTAGCGGCGGCGCTCGGGTTGCATGGGCAGACGGCTGATCGCGCGCGCACGCTGCACGCCAGTTCCCTGGTGTTCGACGGCCACGTCCACGCGATCGACCGTGAATTCTATCACGGCGGCGATATCGGGAGTTTGAAGGCCGACGGCCAGTTCGATCTGCCGCGCGCGCAGGAGGGTGGGCTGGGCGCGCTCTTCTTCTCCATCTTCGTCACGGAGGACTACTATCCGGCGCGCCTGGAAACCAAACAGGCACTGCGCATGCTGGATTGCGCGATCGAGCAGATCGAAAGAAACAACGCTTCGATCGCCATTGCGCGGACGGCCGCCGACGTGGAACGGATTCACAACAGCGGCCGGATCGCCGCGGTGCTGGATATCGAGGGCAGCTTCGATCTGGATGGCGACCTGGGCGTTCTGCGCCAGATGGACCGGCTGGGGCTTCGGTCCGTGCAACTCTCGGCGCATAACTGGACCAGCAACTACGCGGATTCCTGCTGCTCACCCGCCCGGTGGCACGGGTTGAATGAACGGGGCATAGCCTTCGTGCACGAGATGAATCGGCTCGGCATGGTGATCAATGTGTCACACGCATCCGATGAAGCCATCTCCCAGGCGATCGATGCGAGCAGTGACCCGGTGATTGCAACTCACCATGGACTTCGCGCCGTGAACGATATTCCAAGGAATATGCCGGATTGGCTATTGAAAAAACTGGCGGCCAAGGGAGGCGTGATGGGGTTCCAGCTTGGCAACGAATTTCACAACCGAAGAGCCTTCGAGTGGCGTACTGAGCACGCCGGCAAGCCATTTTGGGATACGGCAAGCATTGTGGCGCGCGGCACGCAAATGAGCATCGCGGAACTCGACCGGATAGTTGCGCCGCAGTTCCCAATGGTCCCTGCTGGTATCCCCGATGAAATCCGCATGACCGTGGATGAGTGGGTCGGCGTGATCGACCGTGCCATCGGGCTTGTCGGCGAGGACCACGTGGCGCTGGGCAGCGATTTCGATGGCGGCCCGCCTCTACCCCGCGGGATGCGCGATGTTCGCGATCTCCCCATGATCACGGAAGCCATGGTGCGCCAAGGATATTCCGATGAACGCATCCGGAAGTTCCTAGGAGGCAATCTGCTCCGGGTCTTCCGCCAGATCACGGAGAAACCGGGGCTGCACCAGAGTACTCGGTAAGATGGGCACAATGGAGGCTTTCACCGCACCGATGAATACTCGCGGGCGTCTCATGATGTGTAGCACAGCGATATCCAAATGACAGAAGCCCGACCCACCATCAACGACGAGATCGAGCGATACCTCCGAACCGGCGAGAGCGATCCGATTTACGCGGCTTGGCCGGGCGGCTTCATGGAGCGCGCGAATCGTGCCCACGAGGACCTTCGGGGCACACTCGTTCGCGCGGTCAGGCGACGGGCTGAGGGACGAGCGCATCCGCCGCTGCCCGAAGCTGACACCGTCTCGCTTCCGCGCGCAAAGGTCGAGCCAATGGTGCGTGGTTTATTTCCACGGGCCGAACAGGACGTGGTGCTGGCCACGATCGAGCAATCCGTGGTCTTCGTCACGAGCGCGAACATCGAATCGCTCCTGCTCAAACGCGACTTCGACAGATCCGCGTGGACAATTGCGAACCTTTACCTCGCAAGGTTCGGCGCGGAGTTGCTCGGGAAGGACGCTCGTCACCTGGTCGGGTTGAGCGAAGAAACCACCTGCTTCGTCTCGCCGGAGTACTTTGAGGAAGACGATCCGTTCGCCGACTTTATCGTCCACGAGGCTGCGCACATCTTTCACAACTGCAAGCGCGCCACCATCGGCCTCCGCGAGACGCGAACGAAGGAGTGGTTGCTCGACATCGACTACAGGAAGCGGGAAACCTTTGCGTATGCGTGCGAAGCCTATGCCCGTGTGCTCCAGCGCGGGAAGAGCCCTGCGGAACGACGAGCGATTACGGAGGAATACGCCCGCGCAGCACACATCTCCGAGGAACGCGCGGATGTCGCCGAGGTCGCCGGTATCGTCCGAGAGGCCGCTGCAGCCCGGAACGGCTGGAAGGCCATCCTCGCCCGATGCGCGCCGACACGCCGTCCCGCGGTTAGCTCTGGCGTTAGACTGACGGGCGTCATTGGACAGGACGCATACTGACCGACTTCACGGTCTTAATTCGATCACAGCGCCCTACACGACTCGCCGACCCAACACGTAAGCGCGTCTATCATTACTGATCATTCGCCAGCGCTGCTTTCTCCGAGTGGGGGACGACCCACCCGGAGCATCTGTTAGCAGACGTAAGCGCGTTTCGTGGGGCAGATCCTAGGCTGAGTGGTGAGCGGCTCGCGGCGGCTGAACAGGCAGCTTGTTTTGTGTGTGAACCTGCTTGAAGCGATGATTTCTCCGGCTTCTGCGTGAAAATCGAGACGACGGCCCAATTGCACACCCAACGTGTATTCCGGGTACACTCTATCGAGAGGGATTCCGGCTTGCCCGCGTCTTATAAACAGAAATTCTCGGACTCGTCTCATAAGGCGCACACGCGCTTCATCGCGACGAAGATCTATCAGGACATGGAGAAGCACCGTGCAAGCGTGGAGACGTCGCCCACGACGTCGCGGCGTTGGGTCTGGGAGTTGATTCAGAACGCCAAGGACGTGAATATCGATGGGAAAGTCCGCGTACGCATCGACTCGGACCTGGAAGATCCTGAAGCGCACGTTACCTTCAGCCACAGTGGGGGCGCGTTCACTACAGAGAACATCCGCTTTCTGATCGAGCAAGTCTCCTCTAAAGAACGGACCAAGGACAGCACGGGACGCCCAACAGCAACCGGACGTTTTGGCACAGGATTTCTCACCACTCACCTTTTGTCCGAGACGGTCACAGTCAAAGGCGTCGTGCAAGAAGATGACCTGACGCCTCGCCAGTTCGAGCTTACTCTCGATCGCAGCGGCGATGAATCCGACATCATCGCTTCCGTCGAAGCCGCGAAACAATCGATGGACGACTTGGATGATCTCCCGCCGTACAAGAAATACGTCGATGGGGCATTCAATACGTCGTTCCGTTACGAGCTCGCCGATGATACCGGCAAGAAGGTCGCCCGAGCGGGACTGACCGACCTCGATCTCTGCCTACCCTACACGCTCGCGTTCGTCTCGGCGATTGAAAGCGTCGACTACTGGGGTCATCTGGTGAGCCTGCAGGAGTCGGACGAGGGACGAGCCGACGGCGAAGTACAGATCCTTGCCGTGACCACCGTCGACGCCAAAGGAGAGACCGAAACCTCCTTCATCGCCGTGCTCAGGAACGGCCTCACCACCATAGCCATACCGATCGAACACACGGAAAACGGCCCGCGGATTCTTCCACTCCGTCCGGAGGTGCCGCGGCTGTTCTGTGATTTCCCGTTGCTCGGAACAGAGTCCTTTCCGTTTCCGGTGATCATCAACAATCCGAACTTCAATCCGACGGAGCCACGCGACGGGATCTTCCTCACGAAAAACGAGCGCTCCGCCCAGAGCGACGAGAACCGCGCCATCGTCAAAGGAGCATACGCGCTCTACCTGATGCTGCTTGATTACGCGTCGACAAACGAATTCGAGCATCTCCATCTGCTCGCTTCCGCGAAAACAATGCCGGCTTTCGAGTGGGCCGATCAGAAATGGTACACGTCTGAGATCCTCAAGCCCATGCAGGCCACGCTGCTCCAAAAGAAGATCGTGCGGACGGCAGCGGACACAGTTGAAGCTATCCGTGCTTCTGACGGTACGAACAATATCTGGTTCCCCAGCAACCCCAATCCTGTCATCCGACGCCGCATTTGGCGCTGCTGCAGCACATGGGTTCCCCACTGGCTGCCGGCGAAGCCGGATGTGGATGCCTGGTACAACATCATCTGGCCCGAGTGTAAACGGCTGACGCTGGACGAGGTCGCGAGGCTCATCGAGGAGGATGACACCATCGAGAAGCTCGATAGCGAACTCGCGCAGGGTAAGGATGTCCACGAGTGGCTCAATGAGTTCTATGCAACGCTGAAGCTCAGTGATCAGGAATTCCTCGCTGTCGTCGCGAAACGACGCATCTTTCCGAACCAGAACGGCACATTCAAGAAGAAAGCCGACCTGTCCAGCGACGCTGGTGACATCGACCCCGCGCTGCTGCACATCCTCAAACTCCTCGGGACCGATCTGCGCGAACATCTCCTCGACCCGGCCATCGACACCGTCTTTGATGACCTCGCACAGAAGGATGGGAGCTTCGTCGTCAGTCAAATCACGGCAGCGGTTAGCAAGATCATCAACGACCAAAATGCCATGGACCAGCGTCGTCCCGCACTTTCCGCGCTCCTGGTCTGGTTTCACCAGCACAAGGCGAAAGCCGAAAAGCTATTCGCGGTGCTCTACCAGCAGAAGCACCGGCTCATCGACGACGAGGAGATGATCGAGAACGCAAAACACGCTGACGAGCTCAAGCAGCTCTTCAGCCGCTTCAACGTCAAGAACGCTGACGACCTCGCCGCCGTAATCGAGAAAAGTGCCTCTGCCGCCCAGCTCTTGCCCGTCACCCAGCAAATCATCGCGAGCATGGGAATCACGTCCGTCGAGGAATGGGAGAAAGCGCTCGAAGACAAGGACCTGGCCGCACTCTTCGACCATCAGTCCATGCCGACGACAGACATGTTCCTGATAGCGCAATCGTTGATCAAGAAGGCCAAAGCCCGCGTCAAAGCTCACCTCTCCAAGCTCAAAGGCTACGACCTCACCGACATCGACGATACTGCGCCATCAATCTTTGCAGGAGTCAAACACGACGGCAGGGAGATACAAATTGTCGTCAGGCCAGCGTACGATGGCACTGTAATCATCTATTACGATTCGGAAAAAGACGTGCTCGACTTCGTGGAACACGAGCTCTGGGTCGACACGGCAACGGGTGTCCGGCGTATCACTTTCGGGCACATCTTGAAGACGACCGAGATTCGGCGGTTCCCGATATAAGCCATGGCCATCGCGCAAGAAACCCTAGCCCGCATCGGCCAGCCCGAATCCGAGTTCCTCGAATACAAGGCGGTGCTGCCGCCCGCCGCGACCATCGCGCAACTCATCTGCGCGTTCGCGAATACCAAGGGCGGAGCCATCGTCCTCGGCGTGGCCGACCAAGGGAACGGGATCTCGATCAACGGTCTGAGCGATGAGTTCCGCGCCATGCCGATCACGCGCAAGGCGATCGACCTCCTCTCACCAACACCAGTGGTGAGCTACGACTACGTCGACCACGGCGGCAAGCGGCTCTTCGTCATCGAAGTCCCGCAGTCGGGGAAGGAGGTGTCGTTCGGAGGCAAGGCCTTCATCCGGACCGGCGGCAACACGACGCCCAAGCAAGGGGCATCCGTCAAACCGCTCGCCGAGCCCGGAATTGAGAAGCTGAGGAAAGCGCTCGCGGAGGATCGCACGGCGTGCACCGAAGCACGAGCGAAGCTGCTCGACCACTACGAGAGCGTACTCCGCATCCTCGACGATCTCAGCCACCTCCTCTATCCGAAGGGTGCGGGTGTCCCAACCGACAATGCGGAAGGCAAGATGCTCATGCGCATCCTCTTCGCCTCCTGCGCGGACGCGTTCGAGACGTTCATGTCCGACCTCTTGTACCAGATCTATCTCGCGAAGCCCGAGGCCCTCAAATCCGACGCGCCGGTAACTGTTAAGGAAGTCCTCGACGCTTCCACTATGGAAGAGTTCATAAGTTGGTACGCCAAGGAAAAGCTCAAGAAGCTCCAACGCGGGAGCGTCAAAGGCTTTATCGCAGAAAACCAAGCGATCAAGGCACTCAACGTGTTCGACAAAGCGCGGATCGACGATATCGAAAAGATCCTGCAGATCCGACACCTCTACACGCACCAGACCGGCATTGTGGACGAAAGGTTCCGCAGATTATTTCCGCTCACCAAGCTCAATGACGAATACCGCATGACACTCGACGAGTTCCTGAAGCGCTTCGAGTACCTTGCCGAAGCCGTCGAGGCCGTCGATGATGCGGCCCGCAAGGTGTTCAAGCTCGCGATATTCTCGTAGGACCGCCGGCCCTGTTTGCCGAACGGTCGCGAACATCTGGTCGGTTCCTCATCCTTGAGGCTGGTACTGTTCTTGTGAGTTCCGTCCGGATCACGCGCCACTCGGAGAATGCTCGGCTGCTGTAAGGCAGAGGACCGGTTTCAGCGAGTGGCAGGATTCCTCTCGTAACACGCCGGTCACGGAGATGTCCTCGGCGACCAGCGACGATGGCCCAAAGGTGCGTCTGGAAAGCAGAGACTACCGAACCCAGGCCGGAGCGGGTCGTGGCTTAGAATTCGTAGTTCGAGCCGGTGCGGGAGCCCGATCGGCGCACTTGCTGGCAGCAGCAGGGATTCTTTTGCGCGTGGTGTGAGACTGCTGCATGCGCCGCGCTCCGTGATCCAGAACATTGTGCCTGGCGTCTGTACCGTCAGGGATTGCGAGCCTCCGGGTCTGGCCTTGGTAGAAGGCCCGGCGGAGAGCCGCCGGTGGCGCGAGCGGATGGAACGGCACCACTATCTCGGATGTCGCGTGCCGTTCGGCGCACGCAAATTCAGGTCTGGGGTGGGTTGACACAGGAGTCGAAGCAGGCCGCTTCGGCGCCGTTCAGCGAAATTCAGAGGATAGCGGAGGATGCGGTGACACAAAAGATATATAGGGATATACCGCAAGCTTTTATCGGGGCGGCGCTGGCCGCGCTCGCAGAGATGACGATGGAGTTCATGGTGCGGGAGCCGGAACGGGCAGAGATGTACCGGACCGCCGGTTTTGAAATGCTGTAGGCGGGGATTACGCGCCGATAGTTTTTGAATCTTGCATTAGTGCGCACTCATTCATATTGGTAGAAGCGAGGATACCAAGATCGTGGAAAGGAGATTCATCTGAAATACCGACTTTTGGGCAACAGCGGACTTCGAGTTTCAGAGGCAGCGCTCGGCACGATGACCTTCGGCGAGGACTGGGGTTGGGGTACGGCCAAGGACGAGGCACGGAAGATATACGATGCCTTCCGCGAGGCTGGGGGCAATTTCATCGACACTGCCAACCTCTACACGAACGGGACGAGCGAATCGTTCCTCGGCGAGTTTATGGATGGCCATCGCCAGAGCGTAGTGGTTGCCACGAAATACACCAACGCTTTTCCGGGTACTGACCCGAACGCCGCGGGCAACCAGCGCAAGAATATGATGCAGGCGGTGGAAGCGAGTCTCAAACGACTGAAGACCGACTACGTCGACCTGTATTGGGTCCATATCTGGGATCAGATCACGCCCGTGGAAGAGGTCATGAGAGGACTCGACGATCTCGTTCGAGCGGGCAAGGTGCTCTACACGGGCATCTCTGATGCTCCAGCCTGGTGGATCGCTCAGGCGAATACACTGGCCCACTTTCGTGGGTGGTCTCCCTTCGTCGGGTTGCAAATTGAATACAGCCTGATCGAACGCTCGGTCGAGCGGGAGCTGATCCCGATGGCCAAGGCGTTGAACATCGGAGTGACGGCATGGTCGCCGTTGGCGGGCGGCGTACTGACCGGCAAGTATCACGGCCACGGGTCGCCTGAGTTGGCGCGCATGAACACCGACATGGCGAAAGACTTCATGCCGGAGCCAGTGCGCAGCGGCCGCATCGTCGCCGCCGTCAAGAGTGTGTCCGATGAGACCGGCCGCAGCATGGCGCAGGTGGCGCTCGCCTGGCTTCGCTATCGCCCCTTGCCGGTCATACCGATCATTGGCGCACGGAAGCTGTCACAGTTCCAGGACAATCTCGCGAGTTTCGATCTGACGCTCTCAGCAGATCAATTGAAGACGCTGGACGAGGCAAGCGTGATCGAACTTGGGTTCCCATACGAAATGTATGCAAAGGCGATGCCGCGAGCAATCTGCTACGGCGGTCTCCGCGACCAGATCCTCGCATAGGCGCATTTCGAATTTGTTAACCCATGATGGGCCCAGAGTTTCAGAAGCGAACAGGAGAAACCAAATGAAAGCAATCGTCACAGGAAGCGGAGCTATCGGTTCCGCGGTCAGGAAAGCATTGGAGGAGAAGGGGCACGAGGTCGTCTCTGTGGGCCGCAAGTCCGGTGACTATCACGCGGACATTTCCGATCCCGAGAGTCTGAAGGCGCTCTTCAGTCGGATTGGCTCCTTCGATGCCGTGGCCAACGCTGCTGGAGACGTGTCCTTCGGCGCCTTCGAAGAGAGCACCGACGAACAATGGGCGAATTCGATCAAGTTCAAGGGGATGGGCCAGATCAACCTGGTCCGGGCTGCGCTCCCCTTCATTGCCGATAGGGGATCGTTCACATTGGTGTCGGGCGTCCTGACCGATGAATACCTGCACGGCGGAACCATCGGAACGACTATCAACCATTTAGTCGAGGGCTTCGTGAAAGGGGCGGCCGTCGAACTGCCGCGTGGCCTGCGGATCAATTGCGTTAGCCCTACGGTTCTGGCCGAATCGGTGGCTTACCACGCTTATTTCGCCGGCTTCATTCCTGTTCCCGCGTGGGAAGTCGGCCAAGCTTATCTGCGCGCGATGTCAACGCCGATCACCGGGCGCATCCTCAAGCTGCATAAGACCAGTTGCTGACGAGGCGGCCGAGGCTCATCCATAGACTGAATGAGGAATCGGCGCATTTTCGAGTTTCGTCCGCGCATGAATGAATCCAAAAAAGGATCAAAAAATGACACAAAAGACTTGGTTGATTACGGGAAGCGGAAACGGATTGGGGCGGAACATCGCCGAAGCAGCACTGAAGGCAGGTGAGAATGTCGTGGCCGGAGCGCGTCGCACCGAAGAACTGGCGTCGCCGGTGGCGCAGTACGGCGAGCGGTTGAAGTCCGTTACTTTAGAAGTGCGCGATGAGGCGGCCGCAAAGGCAGCCGTGCGGTTAGCGGTGGACGCCTTCGGCCGACTGGATATGCTCGTCAATAACGCCGGATATGGGCCGCTTGCGCCGTTCGAGTAGACGAGCGCGGAGGACTTCCAGGCTGTGATGGACACGTGTTTCTACGGCGTCGTTTACGCGATGCGCGCCGCTATACCGGTGATGCGCAAGCAGAAGAGCGGTCACATCTTTCAGGTGTCATCGGTCGGCGGTCGCATGGCGATCGTTGGCAATACGCCGTATCACGCGGCCAAGTGGGCCGTGGGCGGTTTCAGCGAGCGCTCTGGCGATGGAGGTCGCGCCGTTCGGGGTTAAGGTCTGCACGCTGGAGCCAGGCGGCATTCGGACCAACTGGGCGCGGCGTGCAGGGCAGAATGCGCCGGATCTGCTGCCGGAGTACGAGGCCTCGGTCGGATCGATACTCAAGCTGCTACGAAGTCTCGAAGGACGTTCGGAAGGCGATCCGCGCAAGATCGCGGATGTGATTGTGCAACTGGAGAACAGCTATGAAGTGCCGCTAAGGTTGATCCTAGGTGTGGATGCGGAGAAGCGTGTGCACCAGGCAGAAGCTGCGCGCGCAAGCGAGGCCGAGAACTGGCGGCATCTCACTTTGTCGACTGTGTTCGAGGATGCGGAATCTATTCTTGAGCTGCTGAATCACTAGCAACGAAAACTCAGGGCTTTAACGCGGGACGATTGCTTGACACTCGTGCGATCAAATCATCGATCCTCGAGAGGGACAGCTTCAGGATTGGCGGCGCGTTCGCTTTGTTGTACCCGAGGACGAGGTCGATCGTCGGCACATCCCCCATCAGAGGACGGCTGACCGACCACGGGAGAAAGGATTATACATATGCAGGCAACAACGCGACGCTCCGCGTTGACGCGATCAGGAACATCGCCATGGCAAAATTATCGGCTTCAAGCGCGGGCTTGGTGTCGATTCCACCGCTTCAGGCAATCATCGATAACGGCCCGTAGCGCAGGAGCAGCCGACACGCTGAGAAGGCTCTCGCCCGCGATTTCCTTCGGGTCAATGGCTTCTCGCGAGGCAAGACCGTGATCGCTCGGAAGGATGACGACGAGCGGTTCCTTGGTGACAACCCTGTAGATCAGATCTGCCGCCGTCATCTCGGCCCTCAGAAGAGCGACATCGAGCTTGCCTTTCATCAAATTCCCCCCAAGATCGTGAGAAGAAGACCGGCTTGAGACAGTGACATCGAGCTTGGGCAACTCGTCTCGAAGAACCCGCATCACCTCAGGCAGCCAGTCGATCTCCTTTGCGAGCGGGGAATTGGATTGGCGTGTGTGGGGCATTCAGTCCTCCGAACGGCATTGTTGTTCGCCGTCATTGTGCGGAAGTTAATGCCCCGCAGAATTTTCGTTCAAGACTTTTCGTCTATAGTGCTATTGGTGTGACCAATAACTGGGGTTGCCGGATCGGCAATACCAGCGAATTGCTGTATCTTCCGATGGACGCCTAACGATTCAATTCTGCCCGTTGAATACGTTCGTGAATATGCACACCGAGAAGCACCGCCTGTCCTGGCGGTCGCGGGACTGAAGCGCGTTTCAAAGAAGAGAACCGCACCTATACGGAGAAGGCCGCCTTCTCCAACTGCTTCAACCTGTTCGCCAGCAATTCCTGTTCCCGCAGGTTCTTCGTCATTGCGATGGCGCGTTGAATTTCTTCACGTGCCTCAGAGAGCCTGCCGATCTTTATCAGCAGGTCTCCGCGAACGCTGGGAAAGAGATGGTAGCCGGCTAGCGCAGAGTCACCGGCGAGGGTGGCGGCTGCGTCGAGTGCGTCGAGTCCTGCGGCTGGGCCTTGGACCATGCCGACGGCGACTGCGCGATTGAGTGCCACGATTGGAGATGGATTGATTTGCAGCAAAGCGTCGTAGAGAAGAACGATGCGGTCCCAGTCTGTCTCTTCGGCGGTGCGGGCGCGCATGTGACATGCGGCAATGGCTGCCTGCAACGCGTAGGGTTTCGCGCCACCGCCTGGTCTTTGCGCTTGTTCGAGCGCGGTCATTCCTCGCTGGATCTGCGCGTAGTCCCATAAGGAGCGGTCCTGATCCGGCAATAAGACGGCCTCGCCGTTTTTGCCCCGGCGCGCTCGGTTACGCGATGCCTGCAACTCCATCAATGCCACAAGTGCATGAACTTCCGATTCGCCGGGGAGAAGTTGCCCCAGCATGCGCCCTAGGCGCAGCGCCTCTTCAGAGAGAGCGGCCCGCATCAATTCATCGCCCGAGGTCGCGGTGTAGCCCTCGTTGAAAATCAGGTAGACCACCATGAGCACGGACTCAACCCTGCAACGCAACTCGTCCCCACTCGGCGTCTCAAAAGGAACCTGTGCCTCCGAGAGGGTCTTCTTGGCGCGAGAGATCCGCTGCCCCAGCGTCTTTTCCGGCACAAGAAAGGCACGCGCGATCTCCGCCGTGGTGAGGCCGCCGATCAGGCGCAACGTGAGCGCGATGCGTCCTTCCACCGCAAGCGCGGGATGGCACGCGGTGAAGATGAGCCGCAGCACGTCATCATCGATCACCTGATCCAGCGAGTGCTCCAAAGCGTCTCCAAGCCGCTGCTGTTGCCACTCCAGCTCGCGGGCAATCTCTTCATGTTTTTGTACGAGCATGCGGCCGCGCCGCAACGAATCGATCGCGCGCCGCTTCGCCGCCTTCATCAGCCATGCCCCGGGATTGTCAGGGATGCCTTCCTCGGGCCAAACTTCGAGGGCAGTCACGAGCGCATCCTGCGCCAGTTCCTCGGCGATGCCGACGTCGTGGGTGACGCGAGCAATCGCGGCGATGAGGCGTGTGGACTCGATCTTCCACACGGCCTCAATTGTCTTAGCTGCATCGCTCATGCAACCTAGGCTACGACGTTCCGGTGCTCGAAGCCTTCGGCCGCTTTTTGAACGTCCTCGGGGAAGTCTGGCATCTCGTGAATCTGGCGAACTTCGATCACCTCGTTGTTGGACATCGGAGCACGCTTGGCCCATTCAACGGCCTCTTCGCGTGAGCGGACCTGGATGATCCAGTAGCCACCGATGACTTCTTTCGTCTCGGCAAATGGGCCGTCTGTCACGGTCGGTTTGCCGTCTGCGTACGAGATACGTGCTCCGGTCGAGGGAGGAAACAGGCCGTCGAGCGCGAGCAGGACGCCCGCCTTCTGCAGTGCCTTGTTGTACTCCATCATCTTCGCCACGGCTTCCGCACTAGGAACGGCTTCGGGCGCGGCCGATTCATAGCCTTCCGGGATCACCATCATCATGAAACGCATTGAGTTGCTCCTTATGGTTGGTTCTTCAAAGGCCCAGCGCATTGATAACGATGCGTGAGGACAAGGCTTTCATGCTGGCGAGCTCGAATGCGCGTGGCGGAGTCCCCTCTGCAAAGAAGCGCTTTTTTGCCCAAACAGGACTGGATAGACGAGCAGCAGGACCTCATCCGCAAGGCCGCGTTCGAGCAGCGTCGATGTCAGCGTTGAACTGCCGGAGAGGATCAGGTCAGGGCCGTTGTGCGACTTGATGCGGCGAATGTCCTCGACGATGTCCGGCCCAAGGCCCTCGAACGGGCCCCATTCAAGGCTTTCCGGCCGGTGGGTCGCGATGTATTTCGTCGCGGCGTTGAGGGCGTCAGACATAGGATTGCTCGGCGCCTTCGGCCAGAAGCCCGACCAGAGATCGTAGGTGCGCCGGCCAAGCAGCAGATCGAAGCTCTCGCCATGCGCCGCGAGGACTGCATCTCTGCCAGCGGGGCTGCGATAGGGTGCTGTCCAGTCGCCGTAGGGGTAATCGCCGTCTTCGCCCAAGCCGCGAACCTGGATTACGCCGTCCAGCGAGATGTGTTCGAAAATTTTGAGCTTTCTCATTGCGAGTCTCCGTGGCTAAGTGATTTTATATTCGGCCGGATTTTCAGGAACGCGCGCACCTCGACAGGAACCCGGCAGGCGACGACGGCTTTGCGTCCCCACGCGAGCGCCTCATCCATGTCAGCGGCTTCGAGTATCCAGAAGCCGCCCACGTGCTCCTTGGCCTCAAGGTACGGCCCGTCGGTGATGACCACCTCTCCACCAGGCTGCTTACGCAATGATTTCGCCTTGGCTGCCGGTTCCAGGCCGCCAGCAAAGAACCTGGCGCCGGCGGCATCCATCTCTTCGTTGAGCGCGCCGATGTCGCGAATCATCGCTTCGCCTTCGAGAGACGGGTCGTAGTTGTTGGGGTGTTGAATTGCTACCAGATATTGAGGCATATCTTCTCCTGTAATAGTCCTTCAGGCGGGGTTCTCTGCCCGGCCTTCACTACAACGACGAACGGCCAGATCGGAATTCTACAAGCCGTCGGGAAAATTTTTATTTCTGGGAATTTTTTAGTTCTGGCCGCGGCTTCAGGCAGTTCGTAGGATGCACCTGGCAGGTTTTCCTCTGTTTCCAAGGAGAAGAGGCTCTCCTCGCCTGCCTCCAACCATTTCGAGAATTCCGCCATCACATTATAGCTGGCCTGATCCTGCCCGCAATGAGCCCCTGAATTTGGCGGTGCCAAGCACGAGAATCAATAATGATAAGTCAGCAAGGGGCCAGTGAGCACCGCAGCCGCGTCGCCGCTTGCGCCCAGTGGGCAAGGCCCACCGGATCGAGATCGACCTGCGCGTCCAACCATTCAACTGCGAACTGCCGACCGTACTTAGAATGGTCCTCCCATCGGCCGCGGAGAGACACGGGATCGTTTCCCGGACGAACACCTTGCCGGCAAAGCGGACGAACCTTTCACCCTCTGTCCGGAGCCGCCCTGCTAAGAAGTTGGCGCCGTCGTGGTAGCCTCCACGTTTCAGAGCGAAGATGTTCGGCCCGACGAAAAGCGAGATCGAAACGATGCTGCAGGCCGCTCCCGCCTTTGCAAACCACGGAATGTGTTTGATCTGTTCAGTATTTGCGCGGGTCATAATAGCTCTTTTGGCTTAGGCTGAGGCCCCAGAGGGTGAACATCTTCGGGTGATTGCGCATGATGAGCCATGCGCCGAGTGCGAGTGTTGGGAAAGCGAGAATCGCCAGCATTCGGAACCCGACGAGTAAAAACGTTACGCAGACGAACACAATCGCCATCCATGTTGAGAAATCGAGCCCGAGCTTGGCTCGGCGCGTCGCCGCCAGCACGAACGCGTTTCGATCACGCTCGCGGAGACGCCGCGTTGATAGAGTTGCCTGGCCAGCATTCGGTCCAGACGGCGTACAGTCCCCGACGTACCCGGCGTTTTGTGATACGCATCCAAAACCCGGCGAGCGTATTCTTCCTGCCCGTCGTCCACGATCGACTTTGCGGCAGGCGCAGCGAAGGCCCATCAATGTGTACGGTGTGCCAGTAATGCCGCAGACGGCTCAACAGCGCTTCCACCATCGGACGATTGCCCAGGAAGCTGGGCCACTCGTCATACATAAGATTCGTTGTAATGCTTGTGGAATGCTTGTGCATACTCTGCAATTAGAACTGGAACAGGCCCGCTATGAGGTGCGCCTGGCGGCCCGCCGGTACGAGGCTATCGATCCGGTGGTTCTGAAGGCGCGGGAGTCCTTCAGGACAACCCCAGTCAGAGAGCGCCTCGATACAGTCCTTAATGTGGGACTGGCTTTGGGAGACGATACTCTCGTTACCTTAGCAGGGCTCGCCCGCAACGAGCTGTCTCTGGAGCCTGCGATTGCGTTCGAGGAGGTTTTGCGTCGGGCCAAGGAGTCGGGCTTGGACCTGAACTTGGAGGTCCTGATTAAGCGGATCCGAAGGCTTTCCTGGGGATTCAGGAGCAATGCGGAACGAACGGAGGTCCTGTTGGGCTGTCGGAACGCAATTCGGGAAGGCGAGTTTTCGAAGCTTGGTCGCCGATCTGCTTCGAAGCGTCAAGGCGGCGGGAGAGTTCCAAATGTATGTGGAACTCGCAGCGGAACTGATGCAGCGCATTAGCAGGGTAGAGTTGCGGGGCGCTGACGGCCCACCGCTATAACTCGGGATTTCGCGCATGCTCCGGGAGATGCTCCTCTGGGGAATGCCCTCCCACATGCTTGAACGGATGTTGTCCCCCAGTGACATCGATGCCATCGCGGGTCTTTCGCACGCAGATATGGCCTTGGAAGTTATTCAACTTTCTCTGCGGGATCCGCAGGGCTGGTTTGGGCCCGGGATCCGCACAGACCTCGTGCGCCGCTTTGAGGACACCGGGTATACTGCTTGCGCGTCCCCGGAAGCAGCCGCCGATTTTCTGCGCTTCAGCGCATCTAGGCGACAAGTGTCGCGCATCGCCTCGTGGACCACTTCATATTGCCCCGTCAGCTATTCTCAATGGCACCGGAGACGGCCAGCGATCTCCTTTCGCTAGCGCGCAGGGGACCTTTCAAACGGGCTTGTAGGAGACTATGCTCCGAGCTTTAAAATCCAGAGTAGTTGCCCGGGGAGGAGGAACTCACCGTTTTGGCACAGGCTATACTGGGAGAGGCGCCACCGCGACAACATCGGTATCGCAGCCCTTGCGAGTCGATCGGTTCGCCTTCGGAATCAATTGCTACATACCATCCTGGCCTACGGATCCCGGGAGCTGCGGTACGTCGTCCTTGCGGAGTCGCTCGCTCGCCAGGCGCCGGCGAACACCGGGGGCCGCGCCGGCGTTCATGCACATGTTTCGCCTTGACCTTGAGGGGGCACCGAACTCCGCGATAGGCGACCTTCGCTGGCTTGCGCATCTCTGCACGGACGAGGAGTTTGCAGCGCGCATAGAAGAGGTCGTTGCCCGCTCCACGGAATTGAGCGACCAGGCACCACTGTTCCCCACTGACGAATGAGCGACCTCGACCGTGGGTCTTGCTGATTGCTCCAGAGGGCGCCTGGAATGCGGCTGTGGCCAACACCCATTTGCAGCGATCAGCGCAGGCCTACGCCGCGGACGACGACCCTATCTGCCAGCAACTGCGGCCGCGTGCTGAGGTGGCCGCAATCCGTAAGATCATGGGTCAGGTGGCCGAGGGTACGTCCGCCCGGACATGCCCTAAGGCGCGCGCGGCACAACCACCACCCACTAGCCACCAGCCACCACTCCGCCCCCACCGCCCACGCTACAATCGAGAAGAAACATGCCCGACCCGCACAGACTCCGGCTGGCCAAGGTCCGTATAGCGGTAGTCTTCATATCCGCCCTCGCCGTGCTTTGCGTACTGGTCTATCTGCTCAGCGGCGGAACATGGCTGCAGCCCAAAGCCTATCTCACCACGCACATCCCCGATTCTACCGGTCTCGATCCCGATGCCGATGTCCTGCTGAATGGCGTGAAAATCGGGAAGGTCGTGTCCGTCCAACTCTCCCGCTCAAGAGATCCCAATCGGGTGGTCGAGGTACGCCTCGAGATCAACAAATCGTTCCTGCCTTACGTGCCGGCTGACTCGGTTACTACCGTGGACAGCGCCAACGTGTTGGGGGACAAGTATATCAACATCAACATGGGGAAAGCCCCGCAACCTGTCCGGGAAAATGATGACCTGCGCTACGCGGTGCCGACCAATTTAATGCAGAACATCGACCTGCGGCAGTTCGACGCGCAGTTGCGGACCATCGACCAGATTATCCAGGACATTCAGGCCGGCAAAGGGCAGCTAGGCCAATTTGTCGTGAGCGCCGATCTGTACCAGCAGTTTCTGGACGGCGTCATCAAGATAGAAAAGGAGATGCACGCCGCCACCGGATCGCAGTCTCAATTGGGGCAGATGTTGTACAACGCCGACATGTACGACAACCTGCGTGCATCCATAAAGCAGCTCGACACGCGGCTGGCGCAATTCCAGGCGAACCCGCTCCTGCGCGACCCGGCGCAGTATGACAGCATTCGCCACCAGCTTGCGCAGGTGCGCCATACGCTGGAGGATCTCAATGCGGGCAAGGGCGCGGGAGGCGAGTGGATCGCCAGCGATGCGGCCTATGTCGAGTGGAATCGCCGCGTGGCTGCCTGGATCGAAAACGTGGATGCGCTGAATTCCGGCGAAGGCGCCATGGGGCACATGCTATCCAACGCGCAGATGTACGAATCGCTCAACGGTTCGCTGCGCGAGTTCGCTACCACTTTGCAGGAGTTCCGCCAAGATCCGCAGAAGTTCCTGCGCGTGCGCTTCAAGCTGTTTTGAGTTTGGCGAACACCTGGCCGAGCAACGCGCGGCTGGGCAGGCTGCCTTGCGCCATCCGCGGGTTGCCGCCGCCGCGTCCGCCGGCCTCGACCAGTGCGGCTTTCAGCACTTTCCCGGCATCCAGGCCACTATCGGCGGAGGCGGCCAGAAGAACCGCCGGGGGGTCGTCGAGCGCGGCAGCGAACACGGCTCTTGCCTGCGCCGTAAAGCTCTGGGCGATGGCGCGCAAATCCTCCAGGTTGCCGGATGGCATGCGCCGCCACACGCGCCGCACCCCGTCTGCGTCCGGCGCTGTAGACGAGTACAGTTCCCGGCCCTGAACCTGCGCCAGCTCTGTTTCCAGTTTGCGGCGCAGCTTTTCGGCCTGGCGCGCCGCTTCGAATTGCCCGGCTACCACATCCGGCGCTTCATCGAGCGAGACGGAGACCATCTGCGCCACTCGCGAGAGGGCATCGAAATCGGCGCGCGCACGGCGCACGGCCCGTCCGCCGCACAGGAATTCCACCCGCACAGTGTTGCGCACGCGCTCGGTCTTGCGCAGCAGGATCGGCCCGATCTCGCCGGTGCGCGCTACATGCGTGCCGCCGCAAGCGCTGCGGTCCAGCCCTTCGATGCTGACAATGCGTAGTATGCCTTCGCGCTCGGACGGCTTGCGCAGACCGCGTGTTTGCGCGGCATCTTCAAACGAAACCGCCAGCAACCGGTTCTCGCAGACCACCTCGTTGGCGCGCCGTTCCGCTTCCAGTATGCGCGCCGGCTCGAGCGCGGCGGTATCCAGGTCGATGGTGGAGCTTTCCTGGCCCAAGTGGAAACTGACGGTGGCGACGCCGAAATGCTCGACGAACACCGCGGAAAGCAGGTGCTGTCCGCTGTGCTGCTGCATGTGATCGAAGCGGCGGTCCCAATCGACGCGGCAATCGACCTCATCATTTTCGACCGGCGCCGCGACCAGGTGCGCGATGGCTTCCCCTTCATCTTCGACCGCCACCAGCGGCACGCCGCCGATCGAACCTGTGTCATGCGGCTGCCCACCGGAAGTGGGATAAAACGCGCTGCGCTCCAGATAAATGCGGCGTCCATCATCGGCGCGGCCGGTCACCCGTGCGCGGAATTCCCGCACATAGGAATCGGTGTAATAGAGTCTCTCGGTCACTCCCACCAGCTTAACGCGCGTAGCGGGTTGGCTTCGGGCGGCGACGGCTCGCAATGTTATACTCCCGAAATGCCGCACTACCGTTTACTGGTTCTCACGACGGCGCTGGCCGCCACGGCCTTCGCCCAAAGAACTCTGATTCGTGCCGGCCACGTGCTGAACGTCCACACCGGCGAGGAGCCGGCCGATCAGACCATCGTCATCACCGGAGACCGCATCACCGCGATATCTGCCACCGCAGCGACACCCGCGCAACCTGGGGACCGCGAAATCGACCTGCACGCCCTGACCGTCCTGCCCGGCCTGATCGACGTGCATACGCACCTGACCTTCGGCAATGAGTTCGATCCGTATGCGCGCCTCTCGACTGACGCCGTGCGGGAAGCGCTTAACGGCGTGCGCTTCGCCAAGATCACGCTGGAGGCGGGCTTTACCACGGTGCGCAACGTAGGCGCATCCGGCTACGCGGATGTGGCCCTGCGCGATTACATCAACGCCGGATACATCCCGGGTCCGCACATGCAGGTGAGCGGGCCGCCGCTCTCCATCACCGGCGGCCATTGCGACAACAACTTCCTGCCGGCCGAATACCACGCGACCACCGAGGGCGTGGCAGACGGCATCGCGGCCGTTCAGCAGCATGTGCGGCAGAACATCAAGTACGGCGTGGATCTGATCAAGGTCTGCGCCACCGGCGGCGTCCTGTCGAAGGGGGATGATCCGCAAGCCAGCCAATACAGCCTCGAAGAATTGAAGGCCCTGGTGGCCGACGCGCACCGGTTGGGACGCAAAGTTGCCGCGCACGCGCATGGCGCGGAAGGCATATTGTTCGCCACCCAAGCGGGCGTCGACTCGATCGAGCACGGCACGTATGTCGACGCCGACGATATCGCCGCTATGAAGCAGCACGGCACCTGGCTGGTGCCGACGCTATACCTGATCGATTGGATGCGCGAAAACGGTCACTTGCCCGCCATGTTCCAACAGAAGATGCTGGATGTGAGTGCGGTGGTGCTGCAGAATCAGAAGAAAGCCGTGGCGGCCGGCGTGAGGGTCGCCCTGGGTACTGACGCCGCGGTCTATCCGCACGGGTTGAACGCGCACGAAGTCGAAGTCTACGTGACCAAGCTGGGCATGACGCCGCTGGCCGCGTTGCAGACCGGGACGATCAATGCCGCCGAGCTGATGGGCTGGACCGATCGCACCGGTGCGCTGGATGCGGGCAAGTGGGCGGATGTAATCGCCGTGGAAGGCGATCCGCTGCGGGATGTGCGCACACTGCAGCACGTGCGATTCGTCATGAAGGCCGGAGTGGTGTACAAGCAATAGCTTAGTGGGGCAGGCGGTGATTGCCACCCAGGCATGCGGCGTTTTATGATGTGCGGAATATGGCCAAAGCTTCTCAACCGGTTCCACCGGGTTTCACCACCCTTACGATCCACCTCACCGTGCCGGGCTGCGCGGATTACATCGACTTCCTGAAACGCGCCTTCAACGCCGTCGAGATCAGCCGCTCGCCCGGCCCCGGCGGCAAGCTGATGCATGCCAGCGTCAAGATCGGCGACACCATCATGATGCTCAATGACCCGTTCCCGGAAATGGGCTCACCGCCCATCGCCGAGGGCAATTGGCCGCTACGGCTCAGCCTGTATGTCCCGGATGCCGACGCCATCTGGGCACAGGCGTTGGCGAACGGCTGCCAGGTTGTGTTTCCGTTGCAGGATCAATTCTGGGGCGACCGCTACGGCCAGTTGCGCGACCCCAAGGGATTCGCGTGGGCTATCGCCACGCACAAGGAAGATCTCACGCCTGAGGAAACCCAGCAGCGGGCGGCAGCGGCGTTCGGCGGCGGTAACGCCTGAGGAAGCGGAGTCGCGCGACCAGGCACTGATATCGTATGATGAGGGCGTGCCGGAAAGCCCGCACATTCTCACCATCGGCCATTCGAACCATCCCATGGAGCATTTCGTCGAATTGCTCCGGCAGCATGCGGTCGAAGTCGTGGCGGACGTGCGTTCGAACCCGTATTCCAAGTACGCCACGCATTTCGATCGCGAACCCCTGGCGGAGACCTTGCGTCAAGCGGGATTTCAGTATGTCTATCTCGGCAGCGAACTGGGCGGCCGGCCCCGCGGCGATGCTTATTACGATGCCGCCGGGCATGTCTTGTACGACAAGGTAGTCGAGTCGCAAAGTTTTCAGGGGGGCGTGGCCCGTCTGGAAGACGGGTTGCGGCGCTACGTGGTGGCGGCGCTGTGCGCGGAGGAGGACCCCGCCGGCTGCCACCGCCGCCTGCTGGTGGGGCGCGTGTTGGGCGAGCACGGAGTGGCCGTGGATCACATTCGCGGCGACGGCCGGCTGCAGCCCGAAGCCGAACTGGCCGCCGCCGATCCTAACCACAACCAACTGAGTCTGTTCGATGATGATGAGGCGCCATGGAAGTCTATTCCATCGGTTTCACCCAAAAAACGGCAGAGCAGTTCTTCACTCTTCTAAGACGCGCGGGCATCCGCCGGCTGCTCGACGTGCGGCTCAATAATGTTTCGCAATTGGCCGGTTTCACCAAGCGCGACGATCTGCGGTTCTTTCTTCAGGAGATCTGCGGCGCGGACTACCACCACGAGCCTCTGCTGGCGCCTACCCAGGAGATTCTGGATCGGTACAAAAAGAACAAAGGGCCATGGCAGGATTATGAAAAAGAGTTTCTCGCCCTCATGGCGGACCGGAAGGTTGAAACCAATCTTGACCGCGGATTGTTCTCGATCCCCACGGCATTGCTTTGCAGCGAACCCACGGCTGAGCACTGCCATCGCCGCCTGGTGCTGGAATACCTGCGCGACCATTGGGGCGATCTGGGAATCATACACTTGTAGGATGCGGCGGTGCCTCTGGTCGACCTGATCTGCCTGGCGAATTCTTACAAGCTGAATTACCGGTGCGTCGCCGGCCTGCGGGTTGACGGAGGCGGCTGGGTCCGGCCGGTCTCGGAACAGGAACACGGCGAACTCGCGTACCGCCAATACCACCTGCCCGATCACACGGAGCCGCGACTGCTGGATGTGATTCGCGTGGGCTTGTTCCATCAGCAGCCCTTATCGCATCAGCCGGAGAATTGGGGCATGGACAGTTCGCCGTGGATGCTGATCGAACGTCCGGCGGCGGCGGATCGTGCCGACGTCGTGGCCGCCGCCGTTCATCGGCGATCGCTGCTATTCGGGAACGCGCGGAGGTCGGTGCCCTACGCGGAGTTGCGCAGGCATCCGGCGCGGGAGTCGCTGGCGCTCGTCATGCCAGACGCAGTTCGATGGCGCTGCGAATTCAATACGTTTATGCTGCGGAATATGCCGCGGGTCGTATTCCGGCTCGGGGAGGTCTCTTATGACCTGCCGCTGACTGACCCAGCCCACGCCGGACCGCTGCAGCGCCGCGACGAGGGTGAATACGGCTCCTCCGATCTCGGCATCCCGGAAGACGGCCGCGTCCTGTTCACCATCAGCCTGGGCGAGCCACTCGATGGGATCTGCTATAAACTGGTCGCGGCCGTGGTCGTTATTCCGCGTGAGTGGATGGCCGCTTTCCACAGTCACAAGCCTGCCATAAATCTGCAAGCTTCTGCCAGCCAAGCAACTTAGCTCCCTTGCCGTCACTGGACACGGCTGTCGCGGCGCGCTTGCGGAGTAACATCGAGACAGGAGTAAGTCACCGACCATGGCAGCATTTCAACCGGCGGTAACTATCACACTGGACAAAGAAGGCGGTTTCCGGCATAACAATGCAACGGGGGAAGTTTTCAATCACGGCATAACTTTGAGTTTTGTGCGCAACTCAGGCTATCACCCGGATGCAGATGAGGCTTTCATCCGGAATCTTAGCGTTGCCGAAGCCACAGAAATCTATCGGTGTTACTTTTGGAACCGTTATTCGATTGGCTCCATCAACAACCAGGAACTTGCCAATAAAGCATTCGACACCACCGTGAACATGGGGCCAGCCGCCTTGACGTTGCTGCAATCGGCGATGAACGCATTGGGCGGCCAATGTGTAATGGATGGCATGTTGGGCCCGATTTCCATTGCGCAGATCAATGCGCTCGATGCGCGGCCGCTGCTGGCCGAGTTCAAGCGACTAGCGGCTGAAAAGTATCGGCAGATCGCCTCAGACAAACCGGATTTGGCCGGGCAACTGGCAGGTTGGCTGGCGCGACTCAACTCATGAGTGTGGGGCAGGACTCCAGTCCTGCGGCGGGTCTTCAGACCCGCGACTTGCCACAGCCTACAGCACTTCCAGTATCAAACATTTCAAATAGTGGGTCTCGGGAACGGTCAGCAAAATAGGGTGATCCGCAGCCTGCGTGCGGCGCTCCAGCACACGCAACTCGCGGCCGGCATCCAGGGCCGCCTGCGCCACAATCTCCAAAAACGTCGCTTCACTCACCCGCTGCGAGCAGGAGCATGTCACCAATATGCCTCCTGGCCCCAATAAGCGCAGGGCCCGCAGATTGATTTCCTTGTAGCCGAGGAGCGCGCTGTCCACCGTACTGCGCGATTTCGCGAAGGCCGGCGGATCCAGAATCACCGTCTGAAACTGGCGCCGTGCGGAGGCGTAGGCCGCCAGCACCACGAAGATATCCGCTTCCCGGAATTCGATATTAGAAATACCATTGAGCGCGGCGTTGCGCGCGGCGGTCGCCAGCGCCGCACCGGAGCTATCCAGCGCTTCCACCGATTCGCAGAGCGGCGCGGCATGCAGGGCAAACCCGCCGGTGCAGGTGAAGCAATCAAGTGCTCTCCCGCGCGCGTAGCGCGCCGCCGCAAGGTAGTTCTCCCGCTGATCGAGAAATGCGCCGGTCTTCTGGCCGTGCAGCAGGTCGGCAAGCAGCCGCAGTCCATTCAAACGGAACTCCACCGTCTCGGGCACTTCGCCATACACCACACCGGCTTCGAGCGGAAGCAGTTCCTTCTTGCGCACGGCGGCGTCGTTGCGCGCCACGATGCCGCGCGGCGACAGCAGTTCGACGAGGCAGTCCAGGATCCACTCGCGCGCGGCGTCCATACCCTGGTCGAGGGTTTGCAAGGTCAGGTAGTCGGCGTAGCGATCCACCACCAGGCCCGGCAGGAGATCCCCTTCGCCGTGCACCATGCGATAGGCATCCGTGCCGCTCACCACCCGGCGGCGATGTGCCTCGGCCGCGGCCAGGCGCTTCAAGAAAAATTCCCGGGTGATCTCTTCGACGCGGCGCGAGAGCAGCCGCAAGGCAATCTGTGAAGACGAGCTAAAGTGCGCGGTGCCCAGCGGCCTGCTCTTCAGGTCTACCACCGTGACGACGGCCCCGCCCTCCGCGTCGCCCTTATCGAGCACGTCACTCTCGAAGATCCAAGGATGGCCCGAAGCAATCCGGCGGGCGGCCTTGCGGTTTACCCGCACTTCAGACATGGACTAGAGGCCGTGCCGCAGTTCCGCGCCGCTGGGAATCTCCGACGCATCCCAACCGCCGCCCAGCGCCTGGATCAGCAGTACGCTCGAAGTCAGACGGCGTGTCAGCAGATTCACGACGGTGATCTCATCGGCCAGGTAGGTGCCCTGCGTGGTGATGACCGTCAGATAGTTGACGGTACCCGCCTTGTATTGGTACGTAGCGATGTCCAGCGAGTCTTTGGCGGCCTTCACCGCCCGCTCGGTGGCGATGGCTTCGTCGGCGAGAATCCGCAGCGCGGCCAGATTATCCTCCACCTGCTGAAACGCGGTGAGCACGGTCTGGCGGTAGGTCGCCACCGTCGCATCGTATTGCGCTTCGGTCATGTGCACTTCCGAGCGGCGCTTGCCGCCCTCGAAGACCGTCTCCGGCAACTGCGCCCCCAGGGCCCAGAAGCGGCTCGGCAGCGAGAACCATTTTTCGATGTTGATGGCCTCAAAGCCGCCGGAAGCGCTCAAGCTCAGTGTTGGATAGTACGCGGCCACCGCAATCCCGATTTGCTCATTGGTAGCCGCCATGGTGCGCTCCGCGGCAGCGATATCGGGACGGCGTTCCAGCAGGGCCGAAGGCAACCCAGCGGGCGTAACCGGCGGAGGCGTTTTGAGTGGCGCGGGCGTGATCGTTACGGCGGCGGGTGGCTTGCCGGCCAGAATGGCGATGGCGTGCTCGTATTGCGTGCGCGCCACGCCCAGGTCGATCAACTGGGCCCGCGTGGTCTCCAACTGGGTTTGCGCCAGCGCCACATCGCCGCCGGAAGCCACTCCCGACTTATAACGATCCTGCGTCAGCTTGAGATAATCCTCGTATGACTTGACTGTCTCAGTAAGTAAACTGACCTCGCCATCCGCTCCATGCAGCGCAAAGTAGTCTTGCGCTAACTCCGACTGATAGGACAAACGGGCATTTTCCAACAGCGCAAAGTCTGCCTGGGCCGTCTCCTCGCCGGCCCGCACGCTGCGCCGGATGCTGCCCCAGATGTCCGGTGACCAGGTCGCGGTCGCCGGCAGGCTATAAGTCGTAACGATACCAGGAGCCGCCGAGACTGTAGACCCACTCACGAAGCCCGCCGAAGATCGCGAGGTGGTGATCGATGGCCCGATCGAGACAGTCGGGAACAAGGCTGCCCGTGCGATCACCGATGGCGTAGCGGGCCGCGCGGAAGTTCGCTTCAGCCGCCAGCACGTTCTGATTCGAGATACTCACCTGTTCCTCGAGCGCGTTCAGATCGGGTCGTTGTAAATCTCCCACCATTTGCCCTTCAGCGCACCATCGTTCGGCTGCGCTTCCTTCCAGCCTTCGGGCATAGGCTCTTTAAAGGCAGGTGTTATGGGTGCGGATGGGACGCTTGTAATTGGGGCCCACCATACACGCACTGAAAAGTAGCAGCACGAAGGCTGCCAGAAGAGATGAAGAAGCTTCGCATCAGATTTCGGATCCCAGCGGCTGGTTTTCGGGCGGCTCCTTGTGCCGCACGCGATACCACCAGTGTTGCAGCCGGTCGAAGTAGAGATACACCACCGGCGTCGTGTAAAGCGTCAGCATCTGGCTCACCAGCAGCCCGCCGATGATCGTAATTCCAAGCGGACGGCGCAGCTCCGATCCGGTGCCCGAGCCCAGCGCCAGCGGCAAGCGCCCCCAGCATGGCGGCCATGGTGGTCATCAGGATGGGGCGGAAGCGCAGCAGGCACGCTTCGAAAATCGAATCGCGGGAGTTCTTGCCTTCCAGCCGCTCCGCGGCCAGCGCGAAGTCGATCATCATAATGGCGTTTTTCTTCACGATGCCGATCAGCAGAATGATTCCGATCATGGCGATGATGCTCAGATCGGTGTGCGTGATCATCAGCGCCAGCAACGCGCCTACTCCTGCCGAGGGCAGCGTGGAAAGAATCGTAATCGGGTGCACGTAGCTTTCATAGAGAATGCCGAGTACGATGTAAACCGCCGCCAGCGCGGCCGCGATCAGGATCGGTTCGTTGCCGAGGGAATCCTGGTAGGCCTGCGCCGTTCCAGCGAACCGCGTCTGGATGCTGCGCGGCAGTCCCACGGTTGCCGCCGCCCTGGTAATCGCTTCCACCGCGTCCCCCAGCGCCACGCCCGGTTGCAGGTTGAACGAGATGGTGGTGGCGGGCGCCAAGCCCCTGATGCGTGACGGCCAGGGGCGCGGTGGTCGGGGCGTAGGTGGCAATGGCGTCTAAGGGAACCTCCGTTCCATTCGGCGACATCACGAAGATGTCGCGCAGGGACAGCGGATTCTGCCAGTACTGCGGGGCCGCCTCCATCACCACGTGATACTGATTCAGCGACGTGTACATGGTGGATACCTGGCGCTGGCCGAAGGCGTCGTAGAGCACGTTGTCCAGCAGTTGCGAAGAGATGCCGAAACGCGCCGCGGTCTTGCGGTCGTACACCACCATGGACTGCAAGCCCCGGTTCTGCTGGTCGCTGTTTACATCCGCGATGATCGGAATCTTTTCAATTCCGCCAGCATGAGCGGCGCGTACTGCGTCAGATCCTGCAGATTATCGCAGAGCATGGTGTATTGATAGAGCGCGGCGCTGGACCGTCCGCCGATTCTCAGGTCTTGCGAAGCTTGCATGTAGAGCGTGGCGCCCGGTATGCGCGCCAGTTTGGGCCGCAGGCGCGCGATGATCTGGTCCACCGGGACTTTTCTCTCCTCCAGCGGCTTCAGGGAGATGAACATGCGCCCCTGATTGGCGGTGCTGCCGCCGCCGCCCGATCCGCTGCCCGTAAATCCATTCACCGTGTCTACGCCCGGGTCTTTATCCACGATGTCCACCATCTGGCGCACAATCCGGTCCATGGATTGAAACGAAATATCCTGGTCGCCGGTAATCTGGCCCATCATGCGTCCGTTATCCTGCTGCGGGAAAAAGCCCTTCGGCACATGAATGAAGAGGTAAACATTGAGCGCGATGGCCGCCAGCAGAATGGCCAGGGTGATCGGCGCGAATTTCAGCGCGACGGTGAGCGTTCGCCCGTACGTATCGATGATCCAGGTGAAGAAACGCTCACTGGTGCGGTACAGCCAGCCGTGGGTGCGATGCTCTTTCAACAGGTGCGCGCACATCATGGGAGTGGTGGTCAGCGACACCACCATGGAAACCGCGATGGCCACCGACAGGGTGACCGCGAATTCCCGGAACAGGCGGCCCACGATGCCGCCCATCAGCAAGCAGCGGAATGAATACCGCCATCAGCGACATGCTGATGGACATGCACGGTGAAGCCGATCTCTTGGGCGCCCTTGAGCGCCGCTTGGAACGGTCGCATGCCCTGTTCCAGGTAGCGCGTGATGTTCTCGATCACCACGATCGCGTCATCCACCACAAAACCGGTGGAGATGGTCAGCGCCATCAAAGACAGGTTGTCGATGCTGTAGTGCAGCAGGTACATCACGCCGAATGTGCCGATCAGCGATACCGGAACGGCCACGCTGGGAATCATGGTGGTGCGCACGTTGCGCAGAAAGAAGAAGACCACCAGCACCACCAGCAGCACCGAGATCAGCAGCGTCCTCTCCACGTCGTGCACGGAGGCGCGAATGGTGACCGTTTGATCCATGGCTACCTGGATATGAATGGCTTGCGGGATGGAAGCCTGCAACAGCGGAATCAGGGCGCGGATGCGGTCCACCGTATCGATGATGTTGGCGCCGGGCTGGCGGAAGATGATCACCAGGACCGAAGGGCTTGCCGTTGGCATAGCCGGAGTTCCGCAGGTCCTCCACCGAATCCACCGCTTGGCCCACATCCTGGACGCGCACCGCCGCTCCGTTGCGGTACGCCACGATCAGCGGCGAGTAGTCGATGGCCTTGAAGATCTGATCGTTGGCGCCCACCTCCCAGATGTGGTTCGCGTCGGCGAAGTGCCCCTTGGGGTTGTTGGCGTTGGCCGCGGCCAGTACGCCCCGCACCTGCTCCAGTCCGATGCCGTACTTGTTCAGCGCCGTGGGATTGAGTTCCACGCGCACGCCCGGCAAGCGCGCTGCCTCCCACGATCACCTGGCCCACACCGGTAATCTGCGACAGCTTCTGCGCCATGATGGACGACGCGGCATCGTACATCTGAGCCTTGGTGTCGATGGGCGAAGTCAGCGCCAGCAATACGATGGGAGAATCCGCCGGATTCACCTTCCGGTAGTTGGGATTCATCGGCAGATTGGCCGGCAGGTAACCGCGCGCCGCGGCGATGGCCGCCTGCACGTCGCGCGCCGCCGCGTCGATGTTCCGGTTGAGATCGAATTGCATCGTGATGCTGGTGGATCCCAGAGCTGCTCGACGAAGTCATCTCGGTCACCGAGGCGATGCGGCCGAACTGCCTCTCCAGCGGTGTGGCTACCGAGGAGGCCATGGTTTCGGGACTGGCGCCGGGCAACGACGCGTTTACGGATATGGTTGGGAAATCGACCTGCGGCAGCGGCGATACGGGAAGAATGCGGAAGGCCACCATTCCGGCCAGCGCGATGGCGATGGTCAGCAGCGTGGTGGCGACCGGCCGGCGGATGAATAGCTCGGATATATTCATGGCTGATGGGGCAGGCTCATAGGCTGCGAGCCTGCCCGACAATACATCATTGGGCCCCCATCGGCTCCGCCCCCGGATCTATCTGCCGCCCTTCCTCCTGGTGCGAGAATCGCCTGGCCAAGCGGTCGAACCAAAGATAAATCACCGGCGTGGTGTAGAGCGTCAAAGCCTGGCTGAATATCAGGCCGCCAATCATCGTGATGCCCAGCGGGCGGCGCAGCTCCGAACCCACGCCGCTGCCGAACGCCAGCGGCACGGCGCCCAGCAGCGCCGCCATGGTGGTCATCATAATGGGCCGGAAGCGCAGCAGGCAGGCCTGGTAAATCGCCTCCTCCGGTGGCCGGCCTTCCTTGCGCTCCGCCTCCAGGGCGAAGTCGATCATCATGATGCCGTTCTTCTTCACGATGCCGATCAGCAGGATGATGCCGATCAGCGAGATCACGCTGAAATCCTGATTGAACAGCGACAGCGACAGCAGCGCGCCGACACCCGCCGAAGGCAGCGTCGAAAGAATCGTGATGGGATGGATGTAGCTCTCGTACAACACTCCCAGCACGATGTAAACCGTCACCAGCGCCGCCAGAATCAACACCGGCTCATTGGCCAGCGACGCCAGAAAAGACGCCGCCGTGCCCTGAAAATCCGCCTGCACGCTGGCCGGCATGTGCATCTCGTCCTTCACCTGGTTCACGGCGTTCACGGCGTCTCCCAGCGACGCGTTGGGACCCAGGTTGAAGGACAGCGTAATTACCGGAAACTGCCCCTGATGATTTACGGTGATCGGCGCACTGGTCATCTCCAGATGCGTAAACGCGCTGAGCGGCACCTGGCCGCTGTTCGCAAATGTGGTGGACGATTGCGGCGCCACGCCAAACGCGCCGGCGGAAGCGGCCGTCGAAGCTGAGCGCGCTGGACGCCGTGGAGGCGCTCCCCAGAGAGGCGGAGGATCCCGCCTGGGGCCCATATGTTTGGGTGGCCGCCGATCCGCCGGAAACCAGTCCCGGCGGGGCGGAGGACGCTCCCATGCCCGTCCGGATGTACAGGTCGCGAAGGTTGAGCGGATTCTTCTCAAATCCCGGTTGCACTTCCAGCACCACGTGGTATTGGTTCAACTGCGTGAACATGGTCGACACCTGCCGCTGGCCGTAGGCATCGTAGAGCGTCTGATCGATCTCCGAGGGCGTGATTCCCAGGCGGTAGGCGGTGGACCGGTCGTACACCAGGCTGGCGCGCAGCCCCAGCACCTGCTGATCGCTGGCTACGTCGCTCAACTCCGGACGCTGCTTGAGTTTTTCGATCATCTGCGGCGCCAGGGCATTCAGCTCGGCGGCGTTCGCATCTTCCAGAGTGTACTGAAATTCCGTGCGGCTCACGCGATCTTCCACGGTGATGTCCTGCACCGGCTGCATGAACAAAGTGATTCCCGGCACCGACCGCCAGTTCCGGCTGCAGACGGCGGATCACGTCGCTGGCGTTGATTTTGCGCTCGTCCAGCGGCTTCAGGTTGATCTGAATACGTCCGCTGTTCAGGGTGGTGTTGGTGCCGTCGATCCCGATGAAGGAAGAAAGACTGTCCACCGCCGGATCCTTCATAATGATCTTGGCCAGCGCCTGCTGTTCATTGGACATCTCGTTGAACGATACGGTCTGCGCCGATTCGGAGATGCCCTGAATGACTCCCGTGTCTTGAATCGGGAAAAATCCTTTGGGAATCCGGTAGAACAGCAGGATCGTCACCACCAGCGTGGCCACCGCCACCAGCAGCGTGATGGTCTGGAAGCGCAGCACAAACTGCAGCGTCTTGCCGTAGAATGCGATGATCCCGTTGAAGCCCCTCTCGGAAATCTCGTAGAAACGCCCCTCGCTCCCCTTCGGCCGGTGCTTCAGCAGCTTGGAAGCCATCATGGGCGTCAGCGTCAGCGAAACCACGGCCGAAACCAGGATCGTGACGCTCAGGGTCACCGCGAATTCGCGGAACAGGCGGCCCACGATGTCGCCCATGAACAACAGCGGGATCAGCACCGCGATCAGCGAGATGGTCAGCGATATGATGGTGAACCCGATCTGCGCGGAGCCGCGCAGCGCGGCTTTCATGGGGGCTTCGCCTTCCTCGATGTAGCGGGTGATGTTCTCGATCATCACGATGGCGTCGTCCACCACGAATCCGGTGGCAATGGTCAAGGCCATCAAGGTCAGGTTGTTCAGGCTGTAGCCCAGCAGGTACATCACGCCCAACGTGCCCACCAGCGAGAGCGGCACCGCGATGCTGGGAATGATGGTGGCCGATACGTTGCGCAGGAACACGAACATCACCAGCACCACCAGCACCACCGTGAGGCCCAGTTCAAACTGCACGTCCGCCACCGAAGCGCGAATGGTGTTGGTCCGGTCGGTCAGAATCTTGACTTGAATGGATTTGGGCAGGTTCGCGGTCAACGTCGGCAACAACAGCTTGACGCGATCCACTACCGCGATGATGTTGGCGCCCGGCTGCCGCTGAATGTTCACAATGACGGCCGGAACATCGTTCATCCAGGCAGCCTGCCGGACGTTCTCCGTGTCGTCCACCACTTTGGCTACGTCCGTCAGTTTCACCGGCGCGCCATTGCGGTAGGCCACGATCATGGGCTTGTAGTCCGCGCTCGAAAGCAACTGGTCGTTGGCGCCGATTTGATAGGCCTGGTGCGCGCCATCGAAGTTGCCCTTCGCCTGGTTCACATTGGCGGCTACGATGGCGCGTGCGCAGATCTTCCAGGTTGATGCCGTAGGCGGCCATGGCGGTGGGATTGGCTTGAATGCGCACGGCCGGCTTCTGGCCGCCGCTGATGCTCACCAAGCCGACGCCCGGCAATTGCGAGATCTTCGGCGCCAGGCGCGTATCGGCGTAATCCTCGACCGCCGAAAGCGGCATGGCGTCCGAAGTCAGCGCCAGCGTCAGAATCGGCGTATCGGCCGGATTGGATTTGCTGTAGATCGGCGGCGTGGGAAGATCCGCGGGCAGATAGGTTCCCGACGGCGTTGATGGATTGCTGCACTTCCTGCTCGGCCACGTCGATATTGAGGCTCAGACTGAATTGCAGCGTGATCACCGAGCTCCCATCCGAGCTGGTGGAGGTCATCTGCTGCAAGCCCGGCACCTGGCCGAACTGCCGCTCGAGCGGCGCGGTCACCGACGACGCCATTACGTCCGGACTTGCGCCGGGATAGGCCGTGATCACCTGGATGGTGGGATAATCGACCTCGGGCAAGCGCCGAAATCGGCAATTGCTTGTAGGCCACCATGCCGGTCAGCATGATCGCCACCATGAGCAAAGACGTGGCGATAGGCCGCAGAATAAATATGCGGGACGGACTCATCTAACTTGCCTTGCTATTGGTCCCTGCCACGCCCCGGTTTGGCGCCCGTCGGCGCGCCGCTGGGAGAAGTGCCTGGCGCCGGCGAATGGCTGCCTCCGGACCCGCCGGCGCTCGTCTCGCTGGTCAGGTGCGGAGCCACCTTGCTGCCTTCCTGCAATTTGTCGACCCCCGTCATGCACGATCTGGTCGCCGGGTTGCAAACCGGAGGTGATTTCGCTGTCGTTGCCTTCCACGGTGCCGATCTGTCACGGTGCGCACAGTCACCGTCGAATCCGGCTTTACCAGGTATACATAGGTGCTCTGCGAGTTGCGCTGGATGGTGGCCGTGGGCACCAGCGTGACCCCCTGCTTCAACTGCACCAGCACGCGCACATTCACAAACTGGCCCGGGAATAGCTTGTAGTGCGGATTGTCGAAGTTGGCCCTCCAACGCAGAGAGCCGGTGGTCGGATCGATTTCGTTGTCCACGGTCGCCAGAGTTCCGTGCGCCAAAAGGATGTCCGAAGAGCGGTCGAAAGCGTCCACGGGCAGCTTCTGTCCGGCGTTCAGCTTTTGCAGGACCACCGGGACCTGATCCTCGGGCAGCGGGAAGAGCACGCTGATCGGGTTCGATCTGGGTAATCACCAGCATTCCGGTGGTGTCGGTGGCGTGTACGATGTTTCCGGGGTCCACCAGGCGCAGGCCCACGCGTCCGGTGATGGGCGACGTGATATGGCTGTACACTACATTCAGCTTGGCGGTGTCGATCACCCCCTGGTCCGTTTTCACGATCCCCTCGTCTTGCTTAACCAGCGCCTGTTGCGTGGCCAGTTGCTGTTCGGGAATGGCGTTTTGGGTGAGCAGTACTTTATAGCGCGCCAGATCGATGCGCGCGTTATCGAGCAGGGCCTGGTCCCGGATCAGTTGTCCTTGGGCCTGCACCAGCGCGGCATCGTAGGGACGCGAATCGATCTCGATCAGCGGCGCGCCCTTCTGCACGATGTCGCCCTCTTTGTAATGCACTTCCATTAACTGGCCATCGACGCGGCTCTTCACCGTGACCGTGTATATCGGGAGCACCCCGCCGAGGTTCACCAAATAGACGGGGATATTGCCTTTGCGCGCCTTCGCCGTGACCACCGGGATGGCGCCGAAACCTTTCTTCGACGCCGGCCCGCCTGCCCCAGAGGGGCCGTTGGGGCCCGCACCGGTATTTGTCCTCGACCAGAAATAGAACGCACCAATGGCCAGGACCAGTATCAAGATCCATACCCATCGCCGGCTGGACCGCCGCGGCGTGCGCGGCGTCTGCCGCGGAGACTGCACGGGCGGTGGAGGTGCATGTTTGGTCAGACCTTCGGCAGGGGCCGGTTGAACGGCAGACGGGGATTCCTGATTCATATCCTCAGTATAAGATGCTCCAAAGACCGGCAAACGTTACACTGCCGCGTTACTGAGCCGCGACCGGGGCTTTCTTCAGAAGGCAACGCCCAGACGCTTGCGGAGCGCCAGCATGGTCAAAAGGGCGACCACCAGGAACCACGCGGGCCAGATGACGGCGAACCCGAACACATTCAGCTTGGCCGCCGGACAGGATACGTCGATCGAAGGCAACTTGTCCCAAGGGCCGGCCGGCATGCGCAGCGCCCGCCCGCATGGGATGCTCTCCGCGATCGCCACTCCGCCCGCATCGAGCACCACGCTGCCGGGTACCCCCGCCATAGTCCGCACGCGCCAACAGACCTCGCGCGCATCGGGTAGATGGACGCCCGGTGTTTCCACCGCTACGCCATGTCCTACCAGGGTTGCGGCCGCCATGTGCGCTGCCGCCGCGGCAGGAAATCGGGCGGTGATTACAACCGATTCCCCTGGCGCCAGCGGGCGGTGCCCATAAGCGTTCTCGAGCGGAGGAAACAGCAATAGAAGCGGCACAAACGCCACCGCCACGGGGCGCAGCGTGCCCGCCAGATAGCGCGCGCTCCACATCAACAGCTGCCCTTGCGCCCGGAAGACAATGGTGGGTTCGTCCGCATACAAGCGCATGGCGTAAAGCTGAGCGCGCATCCGCCGTTTGGCCCGCACGATGCGTTCCTGGTTGGAAAAGCGCTTCCAGATCCAGAGCAGCACCACGCCGGTGATGGCCGCGATGGCCGTCAGGCTCCAGGTGTGCGCCGCCGACAGCATCAATCGATGTAGCCGAGCCCTTTGAGCCTGCGCATGACTTCCTCGCTCGGCTGGTCGTCCGCGAGTTTGGCCATCTCGCGCTCCAGCACGTGCTCGACGAATTCCTCCGGCGAACTGTATCCGCCGGCACGCGCCGCCTGTGCCACCTTGGTCCAAAGCTCTTTCGTCAATTTAATGGCCGGCATGGGCTCATCATATCTTCATCAGACGGATGCTTCCGTTCGACGTGGAAAGCTCAATTTCCGGACCTCCCGCGCCAATCTTCCCCTCCAGGTGGTGTTTATCGAGCGTGCCTTGCGTAGACACGTCGAATTCGGTCGAAATCGAGGAGTTGGAAGCGTGTGCGGCCAGGTCCGCCCCGATTCCGCCGGGCAGATGCACGGTGATTCCGCCATTAGAAGTCGTGGCGTGGATCTCATTCTGGTTTAACGATTCCATGGTTAGCTCGATAGGGCCGTTGGACGTCTCCAGTTTGACGGGCCGGCCGGCTTCGGGCTTCACCAGGCGCACCTGGATGCCGCCATTGGAGGTGTCGGCTTCGAGCGAACCGCGCACTTCATCGGCATGCACGCGACCGTTGCTGGTGTGCAGCGATGCGCCGCCATCCAGGTTCTGCACTTCAATACTGCCATTGGATGTCTGCACGTCCAGGTTGCCGTGCAAGTTCTCCGCGCGCACCGAGCCGTTGGAAGTCTTCAGCCGCGCCAGTCCCTCTACGTCGAAGGCGTGTATCGTACCATTCGAACTGGCGATGCGTTCCAGTTCCGTGCGCCGCGGAACTTTGATGATGTACTTGGCCCCCATATTGCCTCGCCGGTTGGAAGGCCTGACCGTGCGTATTTGCACGGAGTCCGCGGCGTGATCGATCTCGATCCGCAGCGCGTCGCGCAGCTCCGTCGTACGCGCGTACTTGGTGCCGCTGATGTCTATGGTGTTCTGGTCCCATCCCGAAATCTCGATGGAGCCGTTCGAATTGTCAACCGAAAGCCGCCCGCCCGGCTGCAGCGGGTAGCTGTAGTGGAAGTCCTGGGTATAGCGTTCCGAGCCGCCTATATCCAGATCCTCGATGTCGCACGCGACCGACCCAAGCAGTCCGGCCACCAGGGGGAACAGCAGTATATGCAATCGCTGAGAGCGCCTCATAGCAGCTAATACGATGATATACGAGAGCTTGTTCCAGAAAGTGTGGCCCATGGGCAGGCGGCTGGCGGCTAGTGCTAACAGTCCCCAGAATCGGCTCATTCAATCACGCCGGCTCTCGGTGCTCAGGGTCAGCATCAGGTGCGTGCCCTTATCGCCTCCAGGTCGATAGTCCGTGGGCGAAATCAGGACGGCTGAAGCCTCTGTGGAACATACTTCGTATCCCTGTAATCGTCCTGCTCACTCTGCCAAAAGTCTGCAATACGACGAACTCACGGCGCGGACGCCTGTCTCCGGGTCCTCAGCCGCAAGCGCAGTTAGCCGAGATTCCACCCAACCCTCAAGCTTGTGCTTGATGACAGTAAGTTGTGGTGTGGCGCCTCTCGGGCCGGAGTGTTCCAACGGCAGCTTCCGCATCGGCACCAGCATCGCCGTAATTCGATCAGGCCATCGCATCACTCTATGCCACCGCCGAGCCGCGGTCGCGCCGCTGCAAGAAAATCCGCTGCAAGAAAAGCTAGACAAATCGCCTGGATTGGCAGTACACTATCTGAAGACAGCGAATTTCGATTGGTTTTGACCTCTATCCACGATTTCCTTCGACCATCCGGCGCGCGTTCGCGTTGCAGGTGGTATGCCGCGCCCGCGACAAATCCTAAAGCAAACGTTCAATAAGCATACATGGGTCCAGGCAGAAACTTACCTCCGCGCAGGCCAGCCCGCAGAGAAAACGTGAATGAATCTATTCGCGCCCGCGAAGTGCGCGCGGTTTTCCCGGATGGCACCGTCGAGATCATGCCAACGGCGGCGGCTCTGCGCAAAGCGCAGGAGATGGGCCTTGATCTGGTGGTCGTTTCCCCGACCGCCGTGCCTCCGGTCGCCAAGGCGGTAGACTACGGCCATTATCAATACGAGCAAAAGAAAAAGCAGCACGAAGCCAAGAAAAAGCAGCATGTGGTGCAGGTAAAGGAACTCAAGTTCCGCCCCAATACCGACGATCACGATTACGATTTCAAGAAGAACCATGCCATCCGTTTTCTGCAGGAGGGCAATCGTGTGAAAGCGGTCGTGCAGTTCCGCGGGCGGGAAATCGCCCACGCCGACTTGGGCCGCAAACTGCTCGCGCGCTTCGCCGCGGACTTGACCGCCTTTGGCACGGCCGAAAGCGTGCCGCGCATGGAAGGCCGCAACGCGCATATTCTGATTAGCCCCACGAAGTCGGTGAAAGTTTAATTTTCCGGAAACTCTTCCTCGCGAAACTCCCGCCCGGCTTCCGGCGCTCCGCTGGTGCGCAACTGAGCGCGGCGAATCTTGCCCGAGACAGTCTTCGGCAGTTCCGCGAATTCCAGGCGGCGTATGCGCTTATACGGCGCCACCTGCTGCCGGACAAATTGAAAGATGCCGCGTGCCAGCTCTGCGCTCGCGACATAGCCGGGTGCCAGCAGCACAAACGCTTTCGGAACGGCGTGCCGCACCGGGTCCGGACTGCCCACCACCCCGGCCTCCGCCACAGCCGGATGCCGCACTAACACGCTTTCCAGTTCGAACGGACTGATGCGATAGTCCGACGACTTGAACACGTCGTCCACCCGCCCTATGTAAGTGATGTAACCCTCTTCGTCGCGGGACGCCAGGTCGCCTGTGTGATAGTAACAGTCGGGCGCGGCGCCGGCCGCGTCAGCCGGCGTCGCCGCCCCGCCATAGCCCAGCATCAACCCGAGCGGCGGCGTGGCAAGATCCAGGCAGATCTCGCCCTCCGGCGCGGGCTGGCCGGTCTGGTCCAGCAGTTCGATCCGGTAGCCCGGCAGCACGCGGCCCATCGAACCGGGCTGTACACGCTGCCCCGGTGGGTTGCCGGCCACCGCGGTAGTCTCCGTCTGCCCGAAGCCATCGCGTATGGTGATGCCCCAGGCGGCTTGCACCCGCTCCACCACTTCCGGATTCAAAGGCTCGCCCGCCGAGACCGCCTCCCGCAAACTTACCGGATAATCCGCGAGCTTCTCCTGCACCAGCATGCGCCAGACCGTGGGCGGCGCGCACAGTGTGGTGATGGGCCGGCGCGACAACATGGAAAGCACTGCCTTGGCATTAAACCGCGCATAGTTATAGGCGAACACCGTGGCCCCGGCATTCCAAGGTGCAAACCAGCAACTCCACGCATGCTTCGCCCAGCCAGGTGTGCTGATGTTCCAGTGCACATCGCCAGGCTGTAACCCGATCCAATACATGGTGGATAAATGGCCGGCCGGATAGCTCTGGTGCGAATGGCGCACCAGCTTGGGCTTAGCCGTAGTGCCCGAGGTGAAATAGAGCAGCAACGGATCGCCGGCGCGCGTAACTCCTTCCGATGTGAACACGCCGCTCTGCCGGTGCGCCTCTGCGAGCGAATGCCATTCCGCGGCCTCACCGCCGGCACAGATGCGCGTATATTCACCGCCGAGGCCCGCGAACTTGCCTGTGTGCGCGTCGCCCGCGATCACGTGCCGGACGTCGCCGCGATCCAGGCGGTCCGCGAGATCTTCGGGAGACAGCAGCGTGGCGGCGGGAATCACCACAGCTCCCAGCTTGCAAGCCGCCAACAGCGTCTCCCACAGCGCGATTTCGTTGCCCAGCATCAGCAGGATGTGATCGCGCCGGCGCACGCCCAGCTCGCGCAGGAATTGCGCCACTTGATTGGAGCGATGCGACATCTCCGCGAAGCTGACCCGGAATTCCGCGCCGGATTCGTCCACCACCCACAGGGCGGTCCCGGTGTTGCCCGCCGCCAGCGAATCGAAATAGTCCAGCGCCCAATTGAATTCGCCGAGGCGCGGCCACTGGAAGTGCCGGTAAGCGAACTCGTAATCGGTGCGATGCGTCAGCAGAAAATCGCGAGCCTTAAGGAATTCGGCGCGAGCATTCATCGGCATTCTTGCAGTTACATCCCTAACTGTACACGATCGCGTGGGGCAGACCTCCTGTCTACAGCAGGTCTGCGGCGGGTCTCCAGACCCGCCTGGATCGCTGCATACAATATCCGCCCCCCGTCATTCGTCTATAACCGTAGGTGACGTACGTGGTGAGCCTGGAGCAGATGGCACTCGATCAGGACCAGCGGATCTCCGATGTGCTCAAGCGGGAGCAATCCCGGCTGCGCAACTTCATCCGCCGGCGGGTGCCCGATCCACGCGACGCGGAGGACATCCTGCAGGATGTCTTTTACGAACTGGTGGAAGCCAACCGCCTGCTGATGCCGATCGAGCACGTCACTGCGTGGCTGTTTCGCGTGGCGCGCAATCGCATCACGGATCTCTTCCGCAAGAAGAAGCCGGTGAGCTTCAGCGACAGTGCCGTAGTGGACGAGGACGACGAGCTGCTGCGCTTCGAAGACCTGTTGCCCTCGCCCGATGCCGGACCGGCGGCGCTTTATGCCCGCCGCTTGCTTCTCAATGAACTCCGATTGGCGCTCCACGACCTGCCGGAGGAGCAGCGCGAGGTGTTTGTGGCGCACGAGTTGGAAGGGCGCAGCTTCAAAGAGATTGCCGCCGAAACCGGTGTGAGCGTGAATACGTTGCTCTCACGCAAACGCTATGCGGTGCTGCGCCTGCGCCAGCGGCTGCAAAGCGTCTACGACGAATTTACGAAAGCATGAGGAACTGAACATGAAAAAAAAGAAGTTGATTCTCCTGGCTCCGCTGGCCATTGTGGCGCTGCTGCTATTCATCGCCCTCGGCGGCGAAATAGTGCAGCACCTGTGGAATTGGCTGCTGCCGCCGCTGTTCGGCTGGCGCCTGATCACCTTCTGGCAAGCGCTTGGAATGCTGGCGCTGTGCCGCATCCTCTTCGGCGGATTTGGATTCCACGACTCCCATCAGTCCAAATTTCGCCGCCACAAGGCCGATCGCTGGGAGGCCCTGACGCCGGAGGAGCGCGAACGATTCCGGCAAGGCATGCGCGGAGGCTGCGGCTCCGGGCCATCCACCAGCGAGACCTGACTCACTGCCGTTTGAATCGGTATACCACGAGTTGGGAGCCGGGCGGCGCATCGAACGACTTGGGGTATCGCCTGCCGGTAAGATCTAAACACACGGTCAGGGAATTGCCGTTTACCTCATAAAGGCCCTTAAACGTACCTCCATAAGTCCCCTTGGGAGTCTCGTGGTGTAACGCATCCAGATGCTTCTGGCTCGCGTCCAGCGTGAGTTTAATGGGCACGATATCCAGCGTCTGGTTGTAGCGGATCTTGTAGTGGTCGCCCTCGACGATCCACTGCAGATCGGCCTTTATAGACTGGCCATTGTAAGTACTGTCGGCCAAGGTCCAGGTGCCCTGCCATGCTTTCAGATCGTCGGCGGAATCCGCCACGCTGCGGACGCTACAGGCCGCGAGCAAAAGACTCAAAAAGAAAACCAGTGACCACTTCATGACAAGCCGAAACAATAAAGCATACCGCGAGTACGGATATAAATCCGCCCATCGGCAATCGCCGGAGTGGCAAAGCACTCGTCGTCCAGTTCGTCTACCGACAGAATCTCCTGATCCGGACCGGCTTTCAGGATCGTGACCACGCCGGAGTTGCCCACGAAAAAAACCTTGCCGTCGGCCGCCACCGGCGAGGCATAATACTTATCTATCGCGCCGCGCAGACGGCCCTGCTTGAACGCATGTCCATTTGCCGGATCGATGGTCGTGAGAATACCGCCATCGTTGATCATGTAGATCACTCCACGGTAGAGCAGCGTGGAGGGGAGTTGCGGCACCTTGCTTTGATACTTCCAGCGCAGCGCCGTGGCGGTCATGTCGCCGGCGCCGCCTGCATTGAGCGCCAGCAGGCCGTTCTCCGCGGCCATTACCGCCTGGAAAGATTTCCATTCGGCTTCGTCCAGTTTTCCGTCGTGGTTGGCGTCTTCAAATGGAAAAAAAAGCCGCATGGGACCCTCGGGCAGTTCGGCTTGCTGCAACGCGCCGTCATGGTTGATATCGTACTTCGCCAATGCATCCGCAAACGCGGGAATCTCCACATGCTTACCCGGATCGTTGAAGCCTGAATTGAAGCCGTTGATATAAATCGTGTCGCCATCGAGCACGGGCACCGATTTCATTTCCGAAGCCAGGCCGTTCACCCACCAGACGCTCCTGCCCGTCGCGATATCGTAGGCATCCAGCCGGAACGAACCGGGCGCAATGATCTCGATACCGGCATGCGCGCCTTGCGGCTGGTACACAACCGGCGTGGAGTGTCCGCTCAGCGCTTGGGGCCGCGGCGTCTTCCAGGCTTGCTTGCCGTCGGCTTGCGAAAACGCGGCGGCGAACGAGTCGTGCATCTGATCGCAGATCAAAACCACCTTGTCGCCGGCCAGTATCGGCGACACACCCATGCCATACATGTTGTCGAACGGTCCCAGCCGGGTGCGCCAGCGTTCCTGGCCGTCGAAGGTATAGGAGATCAGCCCGTAATCCGGAAAAAAGATATAAACGTTGTGACCGTCCGCCGCGGGAGTCGGCGATGACGGGCTGTTCTGCGCGTCCAGTTTCTCATGACGGTCGCGCGGAGATTCGCGACGCCACAGGATTTTTCCGCTGCCGCGATCGAGCGCGATGGTGAAGAGCTTGTCTCCCTCGAACGCCGTAAGAAAGATACGGCTGCCGCTGATCACCGGAGAAGAGTGGCCGGGCGGCAGCGCGGTCTTCCACACCACATGCTTGTCCGGTCCAATGCTGTCCGGCAGCGCCGGGGTTTCCGCGACTCCGGCGCCGTTCGGTCCGCGGAAGCGCGGCCAGTCCGCGGCCGTCGAGCGCAAGGGAATAGTAAGGGCTGCCAGTAAGAACGTGATCGCTGATCGTTGCATGGCTGCTCTCATCATACTTCCGCCGCAGGCACACCGCGCCCCTGGCGGAGGGTGGTGCTCAACTGTGATTTGGTATTCTGGGTAAACTCCGCACTATGAACCGAAACTTAGCTACCTTCAGCCTGTTGTTCTCTGCGGCGGTCCTGGCGGCCCAACCGTTGATTAAGAAACCCCTCACGGATGCCGAACGCACGTCTTTAGCTTACACTCTGGCGCACTACACCAAATACGAATACCGGATTCCCATGCGCGACGGCGTACGCTTGTTTGCCGCGGTCTACGTTCCCAAGGATGCATCCCAACCGTATCCCATCATCATGCAGCGCACACCGTACAACGTCGGACCGTACGGTGCCGACAACTACAAGACGCAGGTGGGCCCGTCTATGGCCGCGGAAAAGGAGGCCTTCATTTTCGCTTATGAAGACGTGCGTGGCCGCTACATGTCCGAAGGCGTCTTCGTGGACGTGCGCCCCCATAAGACGCACTACGATGGCCCAAAGGACACCGACGAGAGTACCGACACATGGGACACCGTCGACTGGCTGGTCAAGAACGTCCCGAACAACAACGGAAAGGTCGGGATGTGGGGCATCTCCTATCCCGGCTTCTTCGCCGCGCATGGTCTGATCGACTCGCACCCGGCGCTGAAAGCCGTGTCCCCGCAGGCTCCCATGGGCGACGTGGGCAACGGCGACGACGGTTATCACAACGGCGCGTTTCATCTGGCTGCAAATTTCCGCTTCTATTCACGGTTTCTGCCCCGCAAAGACGATCCCGAGCGGCCCACACCGTCCGTCCCTTTTGACGTGGGCACTATGGACGCATACGATTTCTTCCTGCGTATGGGCCCGTTGTCCAATGCCAATGAGAAATACCTCAAACACACCAACGTCTACTGGGACGACACCATCAAACACACTTCCTACGACGAATACTGGCAGACCCGCGCGCAGGCGCCGCACATGAAAAACGTGGCTCCGGCGGTCATGTGGGTCGGCGGTTGGTTTGACGCCGAGGATCTGGCCGGACCCATCAAGCTGTTTAACTCGCTCGAAACGAATGGCGCGCGCGCTCCGGACACTTTGGTCATGGGACCATGGCGCCACGGCGGCTGGGCTCGCGACCGCGGAGACACCCTGGGCAACTTGACCTTCAAATCTAATACCGCCGAATATTTTGCGGAGAACATCGAACTGCCGTTTTTTGTGCAGAACTTGAAAGGTAAGGGCAACGGGCTGAAGGCCGGCGCGGAAGGCGCGGTTCCCAAGGCGTTTCTGTTTGAAACGGGCCGCAACGAGTGGCACCGCTTCGACGCCTGGCCTCCTAAGAATGCCACGGCTTGTTCGCTGTATTTCGACGCCGAAGGGAAACTGTCTTTTGATGCTCCGCCAACCTCCGGCTTCGACGAGTATCCGAGCGACCCCAACAAGCCGGTGCCCTCCATCGGTGATCCCGCTCCGGGCATGGGGATGCCCGTTGATTACATGACCTTCGACCAGCGCTTCGCCTCCACGCGACCCGACGTGCTGACCTATGAAACCGAAACACTCGATCACGATGTCACCATTGCGGGACCCGTTACGCCGCGGCTGCGCGTCTCGACCACCGGCACTGACTCGGACTTCGTCGTAAAGCTGATCGATGTTTACCCCAACGATTATCCCGATCCGGATCCCAACGTGAAAGAGGTCTACATGGGTGGCTATCAGCAACTGGTCCGGGGCGAGCCGTTTCGCGGCAAGTTTCGCAACAGCCTCTCCAAGCCGGAGCCATTTACGCCAGGTAAGCAGGAGAAGATTGAGTTCTGGATGCCGGATGTGTTCCACACTTTCCGCGCGGGCCACCGCATCATGGTGCAGGTCCAAAGCTCATGGTTCCCTTTGGTAGATCGGAATCCGCAGCAATTTCTGGATATACCGAATGCCAAGCCATCGGATTTCAAGAAGGCCACGGAACGGGTATTTCGCGGTGGACCCGATGGCTCGCAGATTCGCGTGCTGGTGATGGAGTAGCCGCTGACTGGGCGCGCCTGGTGGAGCGCGTCCCTCCCCGCGCCTGGATTTGTTAACGTAGGAGCACATGGCGATCCAACGGATGGATCACGTCGGCATCGTGGTTGACGACCTCGCGGCCGCAACCGAGTTCTTCGTCGAACTTGGACTCGAGCTGCAGGGACAGGGGCCGGTCGAGGGCCGCTGGGTGGACCGCGTCGTGGGGCTTGCCGGCGTCCGGGCAGAGATCGCGTTCCTGCAGACCCCGGACGGCCACGGGCGACTCGAGCTGACGAAATTCCACACGCCGTCGACCCGGGCCGGCAACCGGGACGCGCCAGCGAACACACCGGGCATCCGCCATATCGCATTCGCCGTCGAAGACATCGACGCCGTCGTCGCCGGCCTGCGAGCCCGCGGCGCTGAACTCGTCGGCGACCTGGGGATCTACAAGGACAGCTACCGGCTCTGCTACGTCCGCGGCCCCGAGGGGATCATCGTCGAACTGGCAGAGCACATCGACTGACGGAGTCCGGTTCGCCGGCGACCCCCTACCAAGCGACCCGACTTGAGGTCATGGCACTATCTGTGAGCGCGAAGCGGCGCCCGCGGTTGGCCGAGTGGCGCGACTCCGGGGTTTTCGAGCGGCTCGAATCGCGCATCTCGACGCGACATTCGTGCGCTCGCGTGGCGGTGCTGAAGAGCCCGTCGGGTTCACTCGTCACGGCAGGGGATCGAAGACCCAGGCGCTCGTGGACGAGCACGCGATGCCGCTCAAGTTCCGGCTGACATCCGCGAGCCTCTGGCTGACCTGCTTATTCATATCTCAGCGCGACTGTGGGATCCACCCGCATGGCGCGCCGCGCCGGAATGTAAGTCGCTGTCAGCGCCACAAAAATCAAAAGGCACGCTACCGCGAGAAACGTAAGCGGATCGTACGTGCTCACACCGTAAAGCAGCTTGGCCATCAGCCGGGTCAGCGCCAGGGAAGCGGCGATACCTACTGCGACTCCAGTGAAGGCCATCTTCGTGCCATGGCCCAGGATCAACCGCAGAACGTCATTCCGCTGCGCGCCGAGCGCTATGCGAATGCCGATCTCATGGGTACGCTGCCCGGCCAGATAGGAAAGCACACCGTAGATTCCGACGCACGACAGAACCAGCGCGAGCGCGGAGAAGATGCCGAGCATAATCATCGAAAATCGCCGCGCGGCCAGCGAATCGGAAATGATCTTGTCCATGGTCTGGGTTTGGTAGACCACGATCTCGCCGTTGACGTTCGCGAGTGCCCGCCGAATGGCGCCCATCTCGACTTCCGGTGATCCTTTCGTCCGCACAGCGAAGAGGCCGCCGCGCGACAGGAGCGGCACGAACTGGTCGGGAACCTGCGCGTACGCCATATAGAACTGCGCCTGGATAGGCGAGTTGGCGTCTTCAGCCAGGCCCCATTGCTTGACGTGTCCTACGATTCCCACAATTTCGGCCACCGTGTTCAGGATGGCGATGTTCACCCGCTGGCCAATAGGGTTCTGGCCCGCGAAGTAAAGCTTGGCGAACTTCTCATCGATGGCGATGACGAACCGCGAATGTTCATTATCCGCAGGCGTGAGGAATCGACCGCGCTCCAGCGAAATCCCCATGGCTTTCAAATAGTCCGGCTCGACGACGTAAAACAGCGCCGCTTTCATTTCCGAGTCAGTCGCTGGCTTGGGCTGGCCCTCAATCCAAAACGGCACCTCGGAATCACCGGACATAGGCAGCGCGCCCGCGTTGAGCGAAGCCGCCTCCACCCCGGGAACCGCAGCTACCGTGTCCTGGAGCTGGCGCATGGACGAGCGAATGGCATCGGGCGTGGCCCCCGGGGCTGTGGGACAGGAAACCGCAAAAGTGACCACGTGGCTCGGATTAAAGCCCGGATTGATGTTCCAGAGGTTGGCCAGGCTGCGAATCATCAACCCCGCTCCGACCAGCAACACCAGCGCCATCGCCATCTCGACGACCACGAAGAGCCCTTGCAACTGGAGGCGCGCCCCGCTTGACCCGCGCCCTCCTTCTTTCAACGTTGCGTGCAGGTCTGCGCGGGAGGTCTTCAGCGCCGGCGCGAGTCCGAAGAAGACGCCCGCCAATACAGACGCGGCCAGAGTAAAGAGCAAAACGCGGGAATCGATCTGCACGGAATCTGCCCGCGGCAGGGCCTCTGGCATCAGCCTGATGGCCGCCTGCGTTCCCCAGGCCGCCAGCAGCAGGCCCAAACCGCCCCCGGCGCAGGAAAGTACCAGGCTCTCGGTGAGAAGCTGCCGAATCACGCGTCCCCGGCGCGCGCCCAGCGCCGCGCGAATTGCGAACTCGCGAATGCGCCCCGTCGAGCGCGCCAAAAGCAAATTAGCGACATTCACGCAGGCTATCAGGAGAACAAATCCCACCGCGCCCAGCAGCACCAGGAGAAACGGCCGGATGTTGCCCACCACGTCCTGTTTCAGCGCCAGGAGTGCGATGCCGCTGCCCTTGTCGGCACCCGGATATGCCTCGGCCAGACGTTGCGCCACGGCGTCCATGTCTGACTGGGCTTGCTGCAGCGTCACGCCTGGCTTGAGTCGGCCCACCGCGTCCATGCCCATGCTGGTGCGCCTGTCGCGAAAGGTCGTGTCGTTCCACTGGCCGATGGGCACATAAACGTCGCTGTTCTGAAAATTGCCGCTTTGATAACGAAAATCCGCGGGAATGATGCCGACCACCGTGTATCCCACTCCGTTGAGAGTCAACGTTTTCCCGATCGCGTCCGCCGAAGAACCAAATCTCCGTTTCCAGAATCCGCCGCTGATGAGCGCCACAGGCTGTGCGCCCACCTGGTCCTCCTCGGGACGCAGCAGGCGGCCCGCCACGGGGTTCACGCCGAGCACCGGGAAGAAATCCGCGGAGATCATTTCCGCTTTCACGCGCTCGGGCTCGCCAACGCCTGTCAGGTTATAATTCTCCTCGCGAAAGGCCGCGATAGATGAGAAAGAACGCTGGCTGCGCACCCAGTCCAGAAAATTAGGATAGGAGATGGAAGAGTGCTCGAATTCTCTTGTCTTTGCATAGATGGCCATCAGGCGATCCGGCTGCCGGTATGGGAGCGGATTGAGCAGCACGCCATTCACCACGGAAAAGAGTGCCGTATTCGCGCCGATGCCAAGCGCCAGCGTGAGAATCGCAATCGCTGCGAAGCCTGGTGATTTGGCCACCATGCGAATGCCGTAGCGAATGTCTTGCAGAAAGGTTTCCATCTCATCTCCAGAGGCGCCTTTAATTGATACGCTGCTAGCTCATACGCTGCTGGGGTTGGTAATGTTCCTCAGCAGCGAAAAGACCTTTACAAACATTTGCAGTCCGCCCTGGCGTGGTCGCGTCTAAATGATTGGAGGTTAGAAAGATGCCGAAAAAGGTTGGACTTGCAACACTTGCCCTCGCCGGGATGCTGGTATTCGCCAGCCCAAAGGCTGACGCGGCCGTGCGGTTCGGGGTAGGGGTAGGAGTGGCGCCAGGGCCGGTATATTCGTATCCGTACGCCTATCCCTATGGGTATGCGTATAATTACCCGCCCGCTTATGGTCCTTACGCTTACGGCTATCCGTACGCCGGGCCTTCTATTGGGCTTGGCTTCGGCTATGGCGGCTGGGGACGCGGCGGCTGGGGTTATCGCAGCGGCTGGGGCTATGGCGGCTGGGGTCGCGGCGGCGTTGTGGGCCACGTAGGTGGAGGTTTTCACGGCGGCGGTTTCCATGGCGGCGTACGACGGTAAGGCAAGCGCGCAGAGGCGCCTTCCACGCCGGTGACGGAGGCCGTTCAGATTTAACGGCTTCCGTTTGGCCGGCTGGCCAATTCCGCAGCTTTGCGATTATCTTCTGCGGCCCCTGGTTCGTCGCCCAGCCGGTGTCGCGCGATGGCGCGGTTCTGGTAGGCGTTAGTGTAATCTGGGCGCAGGCGAATGGCCTCGGAGAAGTCCGCTAGCGCGCCAGAGAAGTTCTTCTGCCGCAGATACACGTAACCGCGCGCATTGTAAGCGACGGCTTGCCGCTCATCCAGCTCGATAGCGCGGTTAAGCGACTGCAACGCCTCCTCGAAATCGTTCCGGCCGGCCTGTTCTTTTCCAAGCCTGTAATAATATCCTGCGTCCGCGCTCGTAGGCTTAGCGGCCGGCTTTGCGGAAGGCTGTGCCGGCGGGCTGCTCATGGGTGCCGGCGCGGGCACGCGTGCAGGCGCGACTGCGGGCTCGATTGCATGGATGGCGGTGTCCGGTGGGTTGGGCTTAGCCGGCATGGGGGCCGAAGTAGCGAACTCTACTTCACAAATCTCGCCGAGCCACTTTAGAGTAGCCGTCGAGCTCGTCTTCATCGCGCGGGTGCCATCTGTTGCAGACCAGTCTGACGAAACCTTCACGTTCTCCGGATCAATGGCCTCGATGCGGTATGTTCCGCCGCCTTTTGACAATCCCCGGCCGCATTCTACGCGAACCTCCTGCCTGTTGCGGGACGCATTCACGATCGTCTGCCGGCAGCCCTGATCCTCGCCGCCAAACGTGAGTATGAACGGCTGCTGGCGTTCCTTGTCATCCAGACAGCTTCTCTTGACCGTAGTCCGCGGCCCCGCGGCCGCCCGCTCTTTGGCCTTCGTGTCGATCCGGGTGCGCTCCTCGGGCGATAGTCCGGCGAGGAGTTCGGGCGGCAGCGGCGGCGGCCCGCTGGTCCGAACCGTCAAAGTAATCTCCCAGAGCCCGGGTTTGATGTCGAGCGGCTGCATCGCATCGGCGGCCCGAGCGGGTGTTGCGGCGAAGAAGGCAAGCCCCAGCAGGAACTTTCTGATCACGTCAATGGTCTCACATTATTGAAGCTGCGGGTCGCGCGGAAACTTCCAATATGGCAGGCGCACATCGCGGATCAATAACTGATCGGCGCGGATGGAGTCCGCCGCGAGGTAACCCTGGGCGCCGCCGGAAGTGACGTAGTCGTCCTGATCGACGCCGTCGCCGGACACGCCCAAACCGCCCACCATCACTCCATTCTGGTATAACGGCGCCGATCCGGGGAAGAACACAATCCCGGATTGATTCAGGTTGGCCGGCTGATGTCCTTGCGTGCAGGCATTGATAGGGTTGCCAATGGCATCGGTCGCGGAATCAAAAGTATAGAGCCCATAAAACGGCCCCGGCGGCGTGTTGCTGATGCCGGAAGGGAAAAAAGGCTGCGCGCCAAAGCCGACGGTCCGGTTGGTGACGGCGGTGCCCACCGGGACACCCGGCAGGTCGCTGGTCACCAGATTCGGTCCCGAGAAATAGACTACGTTGCGCGCCTTGGTGGCGGCCACATCGATGGAGAAGATGGTGGAATCGTGCATGCGGTAGAGGCCCAGGATGGTGCCATCCAGGTCCGCCACGCTGATCGCCATTTCAGCATTAGTGGGGTAAAAGCGGATAGCGGCGCGTGTCAGAGAAGCGGTAGCTTCCGCGTTCATAATGATGTTGCCTACGTCGGTCGCGCTTAGCATGCTGCCGGCATTCGGTCCCACCAGCCAACCTTCCGGCTCCGGCATGCCCGAGTATGGTCCCACCTCGTAGGCGCCGGGGCTGGGTCCCGGTGTGACTCCCGTAGGAGGCTGCTGCGCCAGAAAAGGCAAGAGAAAACCGTTCAGATAGATGCCGCCGGGCGCGGGCAGAGGATTCACAAAGAAACCAGTTTGTTGGGTGGACACCGTGGCGGCGTACTCGGCCACGTCGTTATTCGTAAAGCCCGCCACCCCGATGCCGCCGATGACTTCTTCGCCGCCGCGAAAAATCGGCAGACCACCGGGCACAGTCCCAATGCCGTGCGAATAACCAGTGCAAGTCGCATTCGTGGGACGTGGTATTTGCTGATTGGGCAAGTACGATCCGCTCAAATAGCATCCGCGGTTCGTATTCGCGATCCCGTACAGAGCGCCGGATGGCTGGTTCGGAATGCCCGGCGGAAAATTGGGTGCGCTGATATAAGCCACCGTGCGCGACGAGAGCGGCGTACCCATACTGCTGAAGAAGGCGCCCGCGCGCGCCAACGACAAGGCCGTTTCGACGATCGCGCTGCTCGACTGGCTGCCGCGGAAGACGCCCAGCACGCGGCCACCGCGGTCCACCACCACTACCGCGATCGCGGGATTGGCCGCCGCCGCCACCGCGCTCGAAACCAGCTTTCCCACTTCGGCCGCGGTAAGTTGATTCGGATCGGATGGCGGATTGTTGGATAATACCGGGCAATCCGCGAGGCGCGTGGAGCGGGGTCTGATCGGATCCGGGCCGAAGTGCAGATGCCATCCCACCTGGGCCGGCGCGAACGCGGGCGTCATGGCTAGAAGCAATGTAAGTGATTTCATCGCGCTGACTCCTTGCCGCACCTCCGGTGAAGCATCCATTTAGCAAATCATACTAGATCGGTCTGCAATGTCAACCGCGGGCGCCTCCGTTCCCCGCCCCAACCGAACCTCCGCCCACCTCTACCCGGTGCTCTACAATAAGAACGTGGGAACTGAAGCGGCGCTCGAAGTGGCCGTCGAACGCCTGGCGCGCGTTCGAGCCGAAATCGCCAAAATCATCGTCGGCCAGGAGGACGTCGTGGAAGGCGTCCTCATCTGCTTGCTGGCCTCCGGACACGTGCTGCTCGAAGGCGTGCCCGGCCTCGGAAAAACCACTCTGCTGCGCACCCTGGCGCGCGCCCTGCAATTGAAGTACTCACGCATACAGTTCACCCCGGACCTGATGCCCGCCGACATCGTGGGCAGCATGATCATCGAAACCCGCGACCACGGCGCCAAATTCCTGCAGTTTCAGCCCGGGCCGATCTTCGCCAACCTGGTGTTGGCCGACGAAATCAATCGCGCCACACCCAAGACCCAATCCGCCCTGCTCGAAGCCATGCAGGAGCGCACTGTCACCAGCGGTACCACCACCCACGAACTGGAACGTCCCTTTCTGGTCATGGCCACGCAGAACCCCATCGAGATGGAGGGCACTTACCCGCTCCCCGAAGCCCAGCTAGACCGCTTCCTCATGAAGATTCTGGTCACTTATCCCACCCGCGCGGAGTTAAACCGAATCGTGGAGCGCACCATTCAAAGCGAAGAAGCGCAAGTGTCCGCGGTCCTCGACCGCGACGCCATCATGGAAGTGCGCGCCGTATGCCGCGAGGTTTTGGTCGCCCCGCACGTACAGGAGTACGCCATTCAACTGGTCATGGCCACCCAGCCGGAACAGCGCGAGGCGCACGAATCGGCCCGCAAATATGTCCGCTACGGAAGCTCTCCCCGCGGCGCACAGGCTCTGGTCGAGTGCGGCCGCGTGCTGGCTCTCATGCGCGGCCGCTATCATCTCGCCATCGATGACGTGCAGCACGTGGCCCGCGCCGTTCTCCGCCACCGCATTATCCTCAACTTCGACGCGCACGCCGACGGTCAAACGCCGGAGACTATTTTGAACGCGATCATCGAGGAAACCAGCGCGCACGCCGCCGCGTAAGCAGCCTATCAGGCCATGGATGCCGCGCCCATTCTCGACCGCGAGTTTCTGGAGAAACTGGAACGCCTGGCCCTGCGCTGGCAAAAGTCCTTCCCCGGCCTCGTCGGCGGGCACAATCCGTCGCGCTTCTCCGGCGCCGGCCAGGAATTTCTGGACCATCGCAGTTTTCATCACGGCGACGATCTGCGCGCCGTTAACTGGCGCGCCTACCTGCGCCTAGAAAAACTCTTCCTGAAAATGTTTCAGGTCGAGCCGCGCGTGCCGGTGCGCCTGCTCATCGATACCAGCTCTTCCATGCAGACCGGCGGCAAATTCGATTACGCCCGGCGCCTCGCCGGTGCGCTCTGCTACGTCGGCATGGTGCGCCTGGATGGCATCGAACTGCACTCATTCTCGAACAAACTCGGGCGCCGGCATCTATGCACCGGCGGCCGCCATCGCTTCGGTCCGGTGCTCGATTCGCTCACGGCCCTCGAACCCGGCGGCCAGACCGATTTTTTCACCGTGTTGCGCGAGTTCATCACGCGATACGGGCAGCGCGGCCTGGTGATCGTCATCTCCGATTTCCTGGACGATCAGGGCTGCGAAAGAGGGCTGCAATTCCTCGCGGATTTCGGCCACGAACTGATGCTGTTGCAAATCTGGTCCGAAGAGGATCGCACTCCGCCCTGGGATGGCGAACTGGATTTGGAGGATGCCGAAACCGGAGCGCACCTGAAAGTCCAATTCGACGAAACAGCCCGCGCCCGGTATACCGAATCGTTCGACGAAAACGCCGCCGCCATCCAAAAACTAGCGTTGCGCAACGGAGGCCGCTACGCCGGAGTCTCCACCGCGCAACCCGTAGAAGAAGTCATCTTCGGCCCGCTGGTGAGAGCGCAAGGAGTAGCCTGATGCGCGATGCCCCAGCACCCAGCACCCAGCACCCAGCACCCGCGGCCGAAGGCCGCGCACCCACCACCCACTGCCTATGCATCTGCTGAATCTCACCCTCCCGCAGTTGCTCGCCCTGTTCGGCTCCGTCTCCGCGGTGATGCTGGCGCTGTACCTCCTCGACCGCTCCCGCCGCCGCCAGGTTGTCTCCACTTTGCGCTTTTGGCAATCGGCCGAACAGCCTACCGTAGTCGCGCGCCGCCGCCGCATCCAACAGCCGCTCTCGTTGCTGCTGCAACTGGCCAGTATCGCGCTGCTGCTGCTGGCCATCGCGCAGTTGCGCCTCGGCGCACCCGCCACCGCACCGCGCGACCACGTGCTCATCCTGGACACCTCCGCCTGGATGGCCGCCCGCACCTCCAACCGCACATTAATGAGCCTCGCCCGCGACCGCGCACGCGCCTATGTGCGTGCCGTCCCCGCGCGCGACCGCATCATGCTGGTGCGCGCCGATGCTCTCACCACGCCCGCCACGGCTTTCGAACCCGACCGCAAGAAGCTCGCACAGGCCATCGCCGAATCCCAGCCGGGCGCCACCGCGCTGAATCTTGATCAGGCCCTGGCCTTCGCCCGCCAGATCCAAAACCAAAGCGGCCGGCGCGCCGGAGAAGTGGTCTTCGTCGGCACCGACAAGCTTGCCGAACGCGAACCGGGCAAGCTGGGCCTCCGCAATCTGCGCTTTCTAAGCGTGCCCGATGCCGTCGAAAATTGCGGGCTGCGGCGCATCGGCGCGCGCCGGTCCGCCTCTGATTCCGACGTATGGGAGATCTACGCGTCGCTACGCAACTACGGCGCGGCGCCGCGCACCGTCACCCTCGCGCTCACCTTCGGCCCGTCTGCGGGCGGTCCCGGCACCCTGCCCGCCGGCTCCCAGCGCATCACCCTCGCGCCGGGCGCCAGCCGCGAAACCAGCTTCCAGTTCCGCAGCCGCGCCGCCGGATTTCTGCAGGTGCAACTGCTCCCCCACGACGCGTTCCCCGCCGATGACGTCGCGGTAATCCAACTGCCCGCCCAGCCGGCGCTGCGCGTGACGGTTTATTCCGCCGAACCCGAACTGCTGCGGCCGGTCCTGGCTGCCAGCCCGCAAGTAATCGCAATCTTCCGCGCGCCTTCCGAATACACCGCCCAAAGTTCGGCCCAGCTCGTCATCCTCGATCGTTTTCATCCCCCCACTCCCCCGCCCTCGGATGCCATCTGGATCGATCCGCCGTCCGGCGGTTCCCCCATACCGATGCGCGCGCGCGTGTCCGACGCGCCCCTGACCGGATGGCTAGCCGATCACTCGCTCGGCGCCGGCCTGCGCGTCAAGGATCTGCGCCTGGAATCCGCTTCGGTTTTCGAAGCGGCGCCCGATGATCTGAAAATCGCCGAAGTAGCCGAAGGCCCCGTCATCGTGGCACGTCCCGGCAAACCCAAAACTGTCGTGTTGGGCTTTCATCCGGCGCTTTCGGCCATGCGCTACGAACTGGCCACACCCCTGCTCTACGCCAACCTGCTGCGCTGGATGGCGCCCGAGATTTTCCGCCGCTGGGAATTGACCGCCGGCAGCGTAGGCACCGTGAAAGTCTCACTCGATTCCGATGTGCCGCCGTCCGGTGTGCGCGTGCTCGGTGACGATGGCAACCCCGTGCCCTTCACGCTGCACAGTGGTTCGCTCGAATTCTTCAGCGGTACACCCGGCGCCGTGCGCGTGCTGGCCGGCGATCGCGAATACGTCTATTCGCTCACGCTGCCTCAGCTCTGGGAATCCAAGTGGGATGTACCTCCCGAAACGCACCACGGCATTCCGCGCTTCGCCGCGCCGCTCGCGGAATCCACCGACCTCTGGCAGTGGCTGGCCTTGGCCGGCGGTGCGTTACTACTCGCCGAGTGGATCCTGTACGGCCGTCTTCGCCGTCGTGCGGCGCGCGTAACCCGGCGTCCCGCCGCCATGCGGAAGGCTTCGTGACCGTATGACCTGCGCCCACCCATGGCTGGTTCCGCTGGTCCTGGTGCCGCTCCTGTGGGCCGCCTGGGAGTGGCGCAACTCCGCCCGCCGGGGCAGCCTGGCCGTCAAGGCTGCCGCGATCGCGGCCATTGTGCTGGCGCTGGCCGAACCGCGCGTCACATTCTACGAGTCCAAAGTGGCCGTGGTCATCCTGGCGGACACCTCGGCCAGCGTTTCCCCGGCCGATCTGGATACAGCGTCCGCAACCGCCACCGCCGTAGAGAAGAAACGCGGCCGCCAATGGACGCAACTCCTTCCGTTCGCGCGCGCACCGCGCAACCCGTCGCCCACGGAACGAACCGGGCAGGCCTGGAAATTGGCGTATAGTCCGGGCCAGGCAGCCCACGGCACTAACCTCGAAGCCGCCATCCGCGGAGGCTTAGCCACTCTGCCGGCCGGCCTCGTGCCGCGGGTTCTCCTTATTTCGGATGGCAACGAAAACCTGGGTAGCGTCACGCGCGCCATCTGGCAGGCCCAGCAACGCGGTGTGCCCATCGATGTCATTCCGCTCAGCGGACGTCCCCGTCCCACCCTGGTTCTGGATTCCGTCAGCATGCCCGCGCAGGTCTTCAGCGGCGAGCGTTTTCCCGTCGATATTACGCTCGAATCTCCCACTGCCGCGCAAGCCACCGTCGAAATGACCGCCGAGAACAAGCCGCTCGGCGCCACCCGCGTGAACCTCAGCGCCGGTACCAACCAGTTCCGTGCGCACGCCAGTGTCACCGCCACCGGCGCCATCCAATTGGCCGGACGTATTACCGCACCCGGCTTAGGACAAAGCCTGGGTGAAGCGCGTTTCGATAGCGCCCTCACGCTGCGGCGCCCGCGCGTCTTGCTGGTTTCGAACGACCCGCATCAGGCCGAAGAACACCTGGTGCGCACGCTCGAAGCGAACCAGTTCGATATCGAGCGCGCGCCTTCCGGCCCGCCGGAGAAGCTCGACGGCTTTCAGTTGGTGATCTTCAACAACTGGGACATGCAAAATCTCCCCCTGGCCCGTAAAGCCGCTCTCGAAGCATTCGTGAAGCAGGGCGGCGGTCTCCTCTGGATCGGTGGCGACCGCAACGTCTACGTGGAGAAGCCGGAGGAAGACGCCCTCGAACGCACGCTGCCCGCCAAGATCGCGCCGCCGCGTACTCCCGAAGGCACGGCCGTCGTCCTGATCATCGACAAATCGTCTTCCATGGAAGGCAAAAAGATGGAGTTGGCGCGCCAGGCGGCCGTCGGCGTGGTCGAGAACCTGCGCCCCGTCGATCAGGTGGGCGTGCTGATTTTCGATAACTCGTTCCAGTGGTCCGTCCCGTTGCGCCGCGCCGACGACCGCGCTTCCATCAAGCGCCTTATCTCCGGCATCACGCCCGATGGCGGCACGCAGATCGCCCCCGCCCTCACCGAAGCCTACCGCAAGATCCTCACCTCGAAGGCGATCTACAAGCACATCGTGCTGCTCACCGACGGCATCTCCGAAGAGGGCGACAGCATGACGCTATCGAAGGACGCCGTCGCCAACCACGTCACCATCTCGACCGTGGGCTTGGGGCAGGATGTGAACCGTGCCTTCCTCGAAAAGGTCGCACAACTCGCGCAGGGAAATTCTTATTTCCTCAACGATCCCGCCGGCCTCGAGCAGATCGTGCTGCGCGACGTGCAGGAGCACACCGGCTCCACGGCCGTAGAGAAGGACGTGCATCCGGAAGTGGTGAACCGGGCCGAAATCCTCGACGGCGTGGGCATGGAGACCGCGCCGCCACTGCGCGGCTACGTGCGCTTTCTCGCGCGGCCCACCACCGACCTGATCCTGCGTGCCGGCGCCGAAGATCCCCTCCTGGTGCGCTGGCAGTATGGCTTGGGCCGGGCGGCCGTGTTTGCTTCCGATGCCAAGAACCGCTGGGCTGTGAACTGGGTGGCATGGCCGGGATTCGACAAGCTCTGGGCCAATATCTTCCGCGACCTGCTGCCGCACGCCGAATCGAGCGAGGCCGCCGCGGAGTTCGATCGCGCCTCGAGCGAGCTGGTCGTGGATTATCGCCTTGGCCGCGACGTGCCCGAGCCGGCCGCCATCCCGGATATCTATGCTTTCGGCCCGAACGGTTTCCAATCGCCGCTGCAGGTGGCCAAGATCGCCGCCAGCCACTACCGCGCGCGGTTGGCCATCGGCGCGCGCCAGGGATTATTTCGCGTGCGTCCACTGGCGGAGTCGCGCGCCTTTCCTGAGGTGGGCTTCTACCGCCAGGAAGACGAGATGCTCGAATACGGTACCAACGATCAGTTGCTGCACCAGGTGGCCGATGCCACCGGCGGCCGCTTCAACCCCGCGCTGAATACCATCTTCAATTCCACCGGACGAGCCATCCCGGCCACGCTCGACCTCTGGCCATTCCTTTTAGCGCTGGCCATCGCCCTGAACCTGGCGGAGCTCTTCCTGCGCAAGTTAGGAGGGCGGTTTTTAGCCGGGGTGGGGCTTCAGCCCCGCTCCGCGTAATCACACGATCAGCATGCAATCCCCATACGAATAAAACCGGTAGCGCGCCGCAACCGCGTGCCGGTAGGCGGCCATCGCCAGATCCTTGCCGGCGAAAGCGCACACAAGCAGCAGAAGGCTCGTGCGCGGCAAATGAAAATTGGTCAGCATAGCGCCCACCGCGCGAAACTCAAACCCCGGATAGATGAACAAATCCGTTTCGCCGGCGCTTTCCCGCAACCCGCCGCCGCGCATGGCGCTCTCGATTGTGCGCACACTGGTAGTGCCCACGGCCAGCAGGCGTCGGGCGGCCCGCATGCGAGCGGCGGCCTCCGCTGTAATGCCATAGCGCTCGGAGTGCAAGTGCTGTCCCTCCGCATGCTCGCCGCGCAGGGGTTGAAAGGTGCCAAGTCCCACATGCAGCGTCACGAAAGCGATCTCCGCACCCCGCGCCCGGCAGGCCTCCAGCACTTCCGCTGTGAAGTGCAGCCCGGCGGTCGGCGCGGCCGCCGAGCCTCTCTCGCGCGCGAAGACGGTCTGGTAGCGCTCCCGGTCCGCGACCTCATCCCGTCGCTTGATATAAGGCGGCAGCGGCACGTGCCCGATCTTTTCGAACGCATCGTAAATATCGCCCCGCGCCTGAAAGCGCAGCGTGCGTTCGCCGAACTCGCGGCGTGCGATCACCTCCGCTTCGATACCCTCCGCGAACCGGACCCTCTCCCCCACCCGCATCTTCTTGCCCGGATGCACCAGCGCTTCCCAATCGCGCGCCGCGCCGTCTACCGGCCGCAGCAGCAGCACTTCCACTTCGCCTTGCAGATACGCGTGCCGCGCCGGATTCTTTTTACCGATGGGCAGCGCGTGCACCCCCGCGCGCTGTCCAAACAATCGCGCCGGAAACACACGCGAATCGTTCAATACCAGGCAATCGCCCGTGCCTACGAAGCCGGGCAGGTCGCGAAACAACCGGTCCTCCCACGTGCCCCGCGCGCGGTCCAAGACCAGCATGCGCGACGCCGCCCGGTCCGCCAGCGGCGTCTGCGCGATCAGCTCCTCGGGCAGTGCGAAATCGAATTCGGCAAGGTCCATCTTTCAGCGCCCATGCGGGCAGGCCAGATTTCACTGTATCGGAAACAGCGTGCCTTGCTCTTCGCCTTCCCACAACTCGGGGCGATATTCCACAGGCGCGGAGGCCAGGCCGTGCCGCTCGCGTACCCGCGCCACCCGCTCCCGAAGCTTTGCTTTGTACTCGCCGCTCAGATACGCGCCGTTCGCGTAGAGCCTCTCATACTGCCCGGCCAGTTTCGGAAAGCGCTGCTCCAGAAACGGGAAGAATATCTTCTTCGCCGAGGGCATCAGGAACAGCGGCCCGCCGCCAAAATACTGCGCGCCCGCTTTCCGCGCAGCGCCTGCCAGCGCGTCCAGCGATTCTTCGAGATCCGTAATCATCGGCAGGATGGGATTCGGAAAAACGCCGGCGATAATCCCGGCGTCCGCCAGCGCCCGCACAGCCGCCAGCCGCAAATCGGGCCGTGGCGCGCGCGGCTCCATCCAGCGCGCCAGGCGGCGATTGAGCGTGGTGATTGTGATGTTAATTGCCAGCACATTGCGGCGCCCTATTTCGCGCAGCAGGTCGATATCCCGCGTCACCAGGTCCGACTTGGTGGTAATCGACAAGTGGCGCCCCTTCTCCTCCGCGAAGACTTCCAGGATCGCGCGCGTGCGTCCGAAGCGCCGCTCGGCAGGTTGATACGGATCTGTAGCCGTGCCAATTGCAATCCCCTCGGCGCGATCGAGCTTGCGCAGCTCGCGGCGCAGAATTTCCGGCCCCGCAGCCTTGGCGTAAATCTTCGATTCGAAGTCGCGCCCGTCTTCCATGCCCATGAACTCGTGCGTGTACCGCGCGTAGCAATATTGGCAGCCAAATTCGCAACCGCGGTAGGGGTTGATGGTCCACGCAAAAGGCATGTTCGGCTTGGTGCGATTGAGTATGCTGCGCGCGCCGATTTCGAAATACTGAACCTGCAACTTCGCCTCCAGCAGTTCGCTTTGGGAGGCCATTTTCGCAATCCCAATCAGTTCCGGCATCCCACCATTTTCGCTTTTTCTTCGCCATTGCGCAACTCCCTGTGGGGCAGGACTCCAGTCCTGCGGCCGACGTCCACGTCGGCCATCCCCAATGGTGTCGCAGTCACAAGCCTCCCAAAAAATTCGAATCCAAATCATTTCAGTACCTTGCAGAACCCCGCCCCGGCCTGCCCCGCTGAAGCCCGGAACGAAAAGCGTATCGTGTAGGTGAAGAGCTTCACCGTATGGCACAACTAGAGGAAATAAATTATGTCCAGTAACCAGGTTCCGATCGCGGATTTCTACGCTGTCCCGCTGTTCAACCCGACGCCGACGAAAACCGGCCAGGATTTCCAGACAGCGCGCGCCAACTATCGGGCGGCGCACGGAGGCGTGCAGGCTCCGCCGTTCAATCCTTCTCAGCCGGTGCAATTGTTCGACTCGCCCGGCTCTAACCCGGTGCCGTGCTTCGATCCGGCAAATGTCAGTGGCGGCTATGTCGATACGTTGGTAATCGCGACGCCAGTGAACATACCCGGCTCTTACAATTACCCGCCATATGTGATCGCACCAACCGTGGCGACGTGGCAGCTTGGCAGTATCGTGTTACCGGTTCCGCCGAACTACATCACCGATGAGCTCACGGCACAGGCCATGGTCGCTCTGCTGCAACTCGTGCCGGCGCTCGCGGGCCGTCCGATCGTCTTGGACTCTAACCCCGAGCTGCCGGCCATCGACTGGGGCACCGAGACGCGCCGCTTCTGGCACATCACCGTGAAAGGGGTTGCGGGGCCGTACAATGCTGCGCAGTTGGCTGTCTCGGCATACAGCAATTACGGCGTGGGCTATCCTGGGCAGTTCAACTGGTCCGTAGAGCCGGGTAACGCCACCAACATTCCGAGTCTCTGGTGGCAGAATGGCACGCCCTCTGTCGGCCCGAAAGGCGCGTATGTAACGGTCCCGGTCCCGATTTACCCGATCCCGGATGGCTGGCAGATCGCGGTGGTCAACCGGACGCCATTTTCTCCTGGCCAGTTCGTGGTTCAGCCGGTCCCGAGCACGGCGGCGGCGCAAGCCGCGGTGCTCCAGGAGGAAATCGCTAACATGCAGTCGGAATTGCAATCGTTACAGTCCCAAGCGGCTTAATCTTCACAAGGAGAAGGGGGAGTTACACCGATGATCTTATTCACGAATCACCACCCGGTAAGTGCTGCGGGAGTCCGGCCTTTCGTCTCGGGTGAGCAGTCTGTCTGCAAAGGAGGACAGTTGTGAAGGACGCCCTCGACAAACTGCAATCCGCCATCGATGCGCTTCAGGCGCTCAACCCTCAGGCCGGTAGTGATCCCGGCCCGCCGGCTTCTGAGTCGGAACGGGTGTTTGAGGCGTTGACGCTGTGCCAGACGGCCATGGGATGGCTGGCGCCCAGCGTTCAATGAAATCTCTCCTTCTATCCGCGATGCTGTCGTCCGCCATCTCCGCCCAGACGGTCGCCAGCTTCAGCCCGCAAGCCACGCTGAAGTCTGGCGACGTGCCGTGGCTCGTCAGCATCACCTCTCCGATCGCACAGCAGATCAGCGTCGGCAAGCTCTACCAGTTGATGATTCAGCATCAGGTCACGCCGCTGTCGTTCCAGTCGGCGTTCACCGTGCTGAACGCTAAGCCCGGAAAATCCGTTTGGGGCAGGATATTGAATTACATGACTATCAGTGCCACGGTCGTGGCCGGCGCCGCAGCTACTAAGTTCATCGGCGCGAACCAAAACTGGACCAACGGGCTTACGGCCGCAAGTAGTGGTCTGACTATTATTAAGATGGTGGCCGCGGGGCAGGAACCACAAGTTCCGGCGATCATAACGTTGATCCCGCATGATAACGATGTGGTGCAGGTGCCTGCCGGCGGGAGCGGCAGCACAGTCCTGCTGGGGAGTTATCAAGCAGCATTTGTGGCGGTGGTGCAGTAACTGTCCTTGTAAAGGTCGCGGTTATTTTGGCGGCGCTGACCCATCTTCCCGGCTCACTGGATCGCCACCGTGATGCCAGGCTGGCTGGCCACGCCGTTCACCGAAATCACCAGCAGCGCTGTTCCCGGAAGAACACCCACGGGTATCACCGCGTCTATCTGCAGCGCACCCGCTACCAGACCGGGCGCGGCGCCGAAGTATTGAACCACTGCCGGAATATTGCCGATACTCACGCCATACGGCGCCAGCGGAACGGGCAGGGGCAATACACTCGGCTCGATCAGCCCGTCCACGCCGCCCGGAGATGTTTGTCCTTGACCGGTAGCAAAGATCTGAATGGTCTGGCCGATGCTCGCCGGATTACTGCCCGACACCAGTTGATAGTTCAAGTCCAGAATGGCGCCCGGGCCCTGACCGGACGCGTCGGCGCTGAAGATTCCCGGGACGGCCGGCACCACCGGAATGGTCATCGAATTGGATCGCGAGCCGCCAAACATGACTTCGACCGTGGCATCTGTAGCGCCGGTCAGTTCGTACGGGACGATGGTATTAATCTGCCCCGCGCTGGCGTACAGAATGGGTCCAGGGTAACCGTTAAAAGTGACACTTACATTGGCGAGGCTGCCCTCAATGTATCCGTTACTATCGATCGCCGCGCCCACGCCGGTGGTTGGACCAAGCGAGGTGCCGAATACAGTTACCAACTCGCCCGGCGCGATGCTGCCTGAGAGGTAACTGGCCCCGTTGACCACACGCTGGATCGTAGGTGGTAACACAGTGACAGTGAGAGTGACGCCGATGCTTAACTGGAGCGTTCCCGACTCGCCGGTCAGAATAATCGAGCCGTCATAGGTGCCGCCGCCCAGGTTGGCTGGATTCACCGAAACGGATAAGCTAGCCGGGGTAGTCGTGGCGGTGGGCGACACCGAAAGCCACCCACTGCTTGAAGCGGTCGCCGTGAAGGTGGTGGCCGCGCCTCCCGAAGTGATCGAGAGAATTTGCGCGGGCGGAACAGGACCACTGCCGCTGTAAGCAAACGATAGTGTGCTGGGCGTGGAGATCAGCGACGATGGCGCGTAGACCGCCAGCGTGACGGTCACGGTTTGCGCCACCCCGCCGGCCGGGGTGACCGTGATCGTCCCGTCGTACGTGCCGGGCGCAAGGGACGCGGGAGTGACCGAAACGTTCAATGTGGCGCTGTTCGTTCCCGATGCCGGCGTGACCGCCAGCCAGCTGCCGCCGCTGGTGGTAGCGGCGACGGCGCTGAAGCTCTGCGAACCGGTGATCTGCAAACTCTGTGCCGCTGGAACGGGTCCGTTCTGCGTGTATGCAAATGCCAGCGTGGTGGGACTGACGTTGAATGGCGCGCTGGTGCCGCTTACCGTGAAGGTGACCGCAATCTGCGAAACCACTCCCCCGGAGGTGGTCAGCGTGACCGTGCCTTGATAGGTCCCGCCCCCCAGACTGCTGGCATCGGCAGTGACAGTCAATGGTGTTACCAGGTTTGCTGTTCCGTTAGCTGGAGTGACCGAAAGCCAATCGCCGCCGGTTACCGTAGTGGCCACGGCGGCGAAAGAGGTGGGCGAGCTCGCGGCGACCTGGACTATCTGGTTTTGCGGCCCCGCGCCCGCAGAAGCGCTAAACGCCAGCGACGTCATGTTGGGAACCACCGCCGGCGCGTTCCCGACCAACACTAGTACTGGTACGATAACGGGAACACCGCCCGATCCGCCCGGAGTCAGAATAACTTGCGCCAGGTAGGTACCGGAAGGCAGCGTCTGCGGAGCCACGGTAATTGCCAGGTTAGTGGGAGTGCTCGGGCTGGATTCAGACGATCCCACCCGTAACCACGACGGCACTCCCGGGGCAATGGAAAAACTTTGTGATGATCCGCTGCTGGCACTGACCGCCAGATTCTCAGGCAGCGGAGCCGGAGTGCCACCGTTGTAAGCAAACATAAACGAGCCCGGACTTACAGAAAGCACCGGGTTCGCGGATACTACAAGTGTGACTTCGATATCGGCAATGTGCGTCTCCACATCGATTTCTATCGTGCCGCTGTAAGTGCCTGCCGTTAAGCCCGTGGGATTCGCGGAAATGGTCAATTGGGCGGGCGCCGGACCGCTGGTCGAAGACACGGAAAGCCATGCTCCGGTTATCGTGGCGGTGAATGTTGCGGCGCCAAAGCCCTCTACATAAGCGACCTGCGGCGTGGGTGCCGGTCCCCCGGCTTGCGCCACAAACACCAGCGACTCCGGATTCACGACACTGGAAAGGCCGGTGACCGCCAGGGTGACGGTGGCCATTTGTATTCCGCCGGCCGCGTCAGTGGCCGTGACAGAGCCTTGGTAATCCCCGGGCGCCAGGCCCGCCGGATTGACCGTCACATTCAGCATGGCGGGCAAAGCTCCGGATACGTTGGCTGTGGCTCCATTCACCAGCAGCCAATTTCCGGTGCTGGTGGCTCCGGCGACATAGGTATCGTTTGACAGAGGGCTGTTCAACTGCCACACCTGCGCCGCGGGGACGGTTCCACCCTGCGTATAAGTAAATGCGAAGGTCGTCGGGCTGGCGGTCAGAGTATTGGGTCCCACCTGCAGCGTTACAGGAATTACCAACGCGCCGCCGACTGCGGGAGTCACGGTTATAGATCCCTGATAAGTGCCGTCCGGCAAATTGATTGAATTGGCTGTGGCAGTGACCACGGCCGGAGTATAAGAGGTGTTGGCGGTTGCGGTCAACCAGCTTCCCCCGCTCGCGGTAGCGGCAGTCAGCGAGAAACTGATGGACGCGTCGCCATTGCCGGTGAGTTGGATTGTCTGGGAGGTGGCACCCGGAAGGTTGAATGTCAGCGCGGTCGGAGAGGGCGCCACCGCCAGTGTGTCGCCGACATTAAACGTGACCGGGATTTGCAGGGGAGTGAACCCGGACGCGCTGACGGTAACGGTAGCGCTATATACGCCTGGCTCGCTGACCAGTTCATATAACACATTCGTGTCGTAAATTACCTGCATCTGGTCGCCGTTGATTGGAGGAGTTGGAAAAAGCGTTGAGGGGGTGCCGGCAGCGGCCATCACGGTCGCCTGGATGACGGGCGAAGTCCCGTTGCTGGCGGTTATGTTGACAAACACCGGCACGGGCACCGGCTCGGATGTGTTGTATTGAAAAATAACGGCGCTGGGCGACGCGGACAGCGTCGGCGTGGTGGTCGGAAGGGCTAATGGCGCAGCCGCAACCCCACATAAACAGAGCTTAAGGGCTAGAGATCCGGGGATCTTCATATAATTCTACACACCTAGCAATAATAGCCCAAAGCTGGTTATGTGTATATGGCTACACAAGTCAGGGCGGCTGGCAGGCGTGGCGCACGCTTTAGCGTGCTGCGGCGAACTTCAGTTCGCCGTGCCCCATTTTGTCCAGGACCCGTCGGCTAAAGCCGACAGCAGCACGCTGAAGCGTGCGCCACATGGCTGGCTCGCAGCTATCTCAAGATCTGGAATAAGTTGCTGTAGTCGTCCGTCCACATTCTTATATCTCGCGGCGTGGGCACCGCGCGCGCCGCGCCGCGCAGCAGCGGCCCCTCAAATACAACCGGACTGGCAGTTACTAGCACCCAACTGGACGCGAACACGTCGTTCTCCTCGTCCTCGGATTCCACCAGGCGCGCGTCCTTTCCCAGCGAAACGGCGGCCAGCTTCACCACCGGAGTCAAAACCAGATGCTTATTCGACACATGCACGGCCAACACGCCATTCGGCTTCAATTGCCGGAAGTACAATTCAAATGACTCGCGCGTCAGCAGATGCACCGGTATGGCATCGCTCGAGAACGCGTCCACCGCCAGTACATCGAAATTCTCCGGCGGTTCCCGCTCGAGCGACAGGCGCGCGTCGCCCAGGGCCACGTCCAGGCGCGCCTTGCATATCTTCAGGAATGTAAACTCCGTTTTTGCGATCCGCACTACCAGCGGATTGATCTCATAGAAACGGAAATAGTCGCCCGCGCGGCCGTAAGCGGCCAGCGTGCCGGTTCCCAGTCCGATCACGCCCACGCGCACGGGACCGTCTTGCTGTAGCTGCCTGATGGCCCGGCCGACGCCGGTATGCGGCCCGTAGTAAGTCGTGGGCCGGCCTTCGAGACTTGGCGCCAGGTACTGATCCCCGTGCGTGATGGTGCCGTGCATCAATCTGCGGACTGGGTCGTCGGTGTCATCGGCTGTGTCATCGAAAACGCGCAAGCCGCCATAGAAATTCCGCACCATCACGCGCATATTCTTGCCGGTTTCCCTGATGATGAATCCCAGGTATCCCATCACAGCCAGCGTCAGCAGCGCCGCGCCCAATGGAGCGGGTCGCTTCCACGGTCCTGCCAGCACGCTCTCCGGATCGGCACGCAACACCGCCAACACGACACAAGCGCACGCCGCCAGGCCCACTGGAAGTTCGTAGAATCCGGAGAACACGTGCGGCGCAATCAGGGCCACGAATAGCCCGCCCAGCGCGCCACCCAGCGCGATCATGACATAAAAAGATGTCAGTCGGCTGGGATGCGGCTTCAGGCGCGCTAACTCCCCGTGACAGACCATTGAGCATATAAATAAGCCCGCGGCGAAGAACGGGATCATTACCTTCACTGGGTTATTCTGGAACTCCCCCGAAAGCGCATATGCCATGCTCCCTACGGTCACCGCGAACAAACCAAGAAATGTCGTACGCCGGTACCACCAGGAACTTTCAAAGCACAGTATGAAACTCAGTAAGTAGAGACTAAGCGGCAGTATCCAAAGAAAAGGGATGGCCGCTACGTTCTGTGCCAGGTGGTTAGTAATGGCTAACAGCAGGATAGAAGCGCACGCAGGCAACGCGATCCAGAAAAATGTCCGGTGCGGCAGAGCTGTGTCGTCCCCAGATGCTTCCGGTTGCGCCGCGCCGCCGCCTTCTCTTCCCAGCCACGCAGTCACAGCACACAGTAGGATAAAGACGCCGTATGCCCAACTCCACCCGGCGGCCTGCTGGTGCGTTCCGAACCGCGGCTCGAATAACACCGGGTAACTGATCAGGGCGAACATCGAGCCGGCATTCGATAGCGCATAAAGCCGGTACGGCATCGCGCCCCGATAACGCCGCGCGTACCAGGCTTGCAATAACGGACCGGTGGTCGAAAGCAGGAAATACGGCAGCCCCACGGTGACGGCCAATAGCAGCAGGATGCGCAACGCGGGGTCCTCGCCGCCCGCGGGCTTCCAGGACGACGCCGGCCAGACCGGCAGCACCAGCAGGCTCGCGGCCAGCAGGCCTAGGTGTACCGACATCTGCGCGCGCGGCCGAAGCTTCCCGTATAGCCAATGAGAGTACAAGTATCCGAGTAACAATACAGTCTGAAAAAACAGAAGGCAGGTAGTCCACACGGCCGCCGACCCGCCGAACCAAGGCAAAATGATGCGCGCAATGACCGGTTGCACCTGGAACAGCAGAAACGCGCTGACCAGGATAGTGAGAGCGTAAAGCCACATTGGGTTCTGGGTTTTGGGTGCTAGGTGCTGGGTTCAGCAGCGCTTCCGGTCAATGTGCCTGACACCAGCACCCAGCACCCAGCACCCAGAACCCTTATTTATAGGCAGCGATCCCCGTCACCCTTTCTCCGATTACCAGCGTATGTATGTGGTCGGTACCTTCGTAGGTCTTCACCGTCTCCAGGTTACATAAGTGGCGCATAATGGGATACTCGTCGGTGATTCCATTGGCGCCCAGCAGGTCGCGGCTGAGGCGCGCGCAATCGAGGGCCATGGCCACATTGTTGCGTTTCAGCATGGAGACGTGCGCCGGCTCCAGCTTGCCTTGATCCTTCAGCCGGCCGGCCTGCACGGCCAGTAACTGCGCCTTGGTGATCTCGGTAATCATCCACGCCAGTTTCTCCTGCACCAGTTGATGCGACGCGATCGGCCTGTCGTCGAACTGTTTGCGCAGGATGGTGTACTGGCGGGCCGTCTCATAGCAATCCATGGCCGCTCCCAACACGCCCCAACCGATGCCGTAGCGCGCCTGCGAAAGACAGCCCAGCGGGCCCTTGAGTCCCTTGGCTCCCGGCAGCATGGCGCACGCGGGCATGCGGCAATCTGCCAGCGCCAGGCTGGACGTCACGGATGCGCGCATCGACCATTTGCCGTGAATATCGGACGACGTAAAGCCGCGCGTGCCCTTCTCTACCAGAAATCCGCGGATGCCTTCTTCCGCCCGCGCCCACACAATAGCCACGTCCGCGAGCGTGCCATTGGTGATCCAGGTTTTCTCGCCGTTCAAAATCCAATCGCCGCCGTCGCGCCGCGCCGTGGTGCGCATGCCGGCGGGATTCGAGCCGAAGTCCGGCTCGGTAAGTCCGAAGCATCCCACCGCGGCGCCGCTTTGCAGACGCGGCAGCCAGGCTTGCTTCTGTTCCTCCGACCCGTATGTATGGATGGGATACATCACCAGCGCGCCTTGCACACTAACGAAGCTGCGCACGCCGGAATCGCCGCGCTCCAGTTCCTGCATGATCAGCCCGTACTCCACGTTGCTCATGCCGGCGCAGCCGTATCCTTCCAGGTTGGCGCCGAAAAAGCCCAGCCGGCCCATCTCGGGCGCCAAGTCCTCTGGGAACCGCGCCTCGCGATAACAATCGCGAATGACCGGCAGCACCCGATCGTCCACAAATTGGCGCGCCGTCTGCCGCACCAGCAGTTCTTCTTCGTTAAACAACGAATCGACGGCAAAGTAATCCACTCCGCGAAAAGCCATATAATCAACCCTATCAAAACATGTTTTCAGCCCGATTTCACTGGGATCAGTCTCCCAACCAGCTCACGCGCCTGCTGGCCGATAAGCGCCGCGCGGGCGCCGGGATTCTGGATCTCACCGAATCCAATCCCACGCGCGCCGGTTTTTCGTATCCGGCCGAAATTGCGGAGGCACTGGCCGATCCGCGCGCGTTGCGGTACGATCCACAGCCCGCCGGATTATTGACCGCGCGCGAAGCCGTGTGCCGATACTACGCTGCAGCCGGCTGCCCGGTCGCGCCGGACCAGGTCCTGCTTACGGCCAGCACCAGCGAAGCCTACGCGTACCTGTTCAAGCTGCTGGCCGATCCGGGAGACGAAGTGCTGGTGCCGCGCCCGTCGTATCCGTTATTCGAATTTCTCGCCACCATGGAATCGCTGCGCGTGGTTTCGTATCCGCTGGTGTATCACGGCGCTTGGTCCATCGACCGCGATGCCCTGGCGGCCGCCATCACGCCGCGTACGCGGGCTATCGTGCTGGTGAATCCGAACAATCCGACCGGATCTTTTCTCAAGCGCGAGGAATTGCGTTTCCTGCAGGCGCGCGGAATTGCGCTCATATCGGATGAGGTCTTCGCGGATTATGCCTTCACCGGCGACGACGCGCGCGTGCGCACGCTGGCTAGCTCTAGCGAGACGCTCTCATTTTCCATGAGCGGGCTCTCCAAGGTCGCCGGGCTGCCCCAAATGAAGCTTGGCTGGATCGTGATCTCCGGGCCAGCCGCCGCGCGCACCGCCGCCAGGGACAAGCTGGAGTGGATCGCCGATACGTATCTCTCCGTCAGCACGCCCGTGCAGCACGCCGCTTCGCGCCTGCTGGAGTTGGGCAAAGATATCCAACAGCAGATCGCCGCCCGCGTGCGTGCCAATCTCGAATTTCTTGCATCCGCCATCAACGCCGAATCGCCCTGCCGCGCACTGGCAGTCGAAGGCGGCTGGTGCGCGACCGTGCAACTGCCGCGTATCCGGCGAGAGGAAGAATGGGCGCTGGACCTTCTGCAGCAAGACAATATTCTGGTCCAGCCCGGCTTTTTTTACGATTTCGAATCCGAGGCCTATCTGGTGCTGAGTCTGCTCACCGAGCCCGGCACGTTTCAAGAAGGTTGCCGCCGCCTGCTCCGCCGCGTAGCGGGCGCATAGTGGGGCAGACCCGTGGGGAGGCCCGTGGCCTGCGGCGGCCGCAGCCAGCCGTTTCTGGCGCTACCCGCACCGTCACCATCGGTACAAGGTTGCGCCCCAGGTCCACCCGGCGCCGACCGCGGCGAACAACAGCAGATCGTCCTTGTGGATGAGTCCGCGGCGATTTACCTGATCGAGCAGCAGCGGGATTGATGCGCTGGCGGTGTTCCCGTATAAATCCAGGTTCGTCTGTATGCGGGAATATGGGACGCCGAGTATCTCCGCGGCGCGCTTGAGCACGTGCGTGGAAGCCTGATGCGGAATGATCATCGAAACATCTTCGAGTCGCAACCGGTTCACGCAGAGAATCTGCTGAATACTCTCGGGCAGCGCGGCGGTCGCCTTCTCATAAACCGCCCTCCCGTTCATCGTGAAATAGGCGTCCGTCGGGAAGATCGTGAAATCATCCATGCCCTCGCCGTCGGCGAAGAGAATGCTGGAGAACAGCCCATTGTCACGTTGGTTCCTCCCCAGTACCACAGCGCCGCTGCCGTCGCCGAAAAAGACGCAGTTGCGGTGATTCCAATTTGTGACCTTGGAGAAGGTGTCGGCGCCGATAACCAGCACATGGTCGTATACGCCATTCTGGATGAATTGGCCTGCAATAGTCATGCCGTATAGGAACCCGGAACATACCGCGGACACATCGAACGCCGGGCATCCGTTCCGCACGCCCATTTTCCTCTGGGCTATGCATGCGGATGAGGGCGCCTTGCGGTCCGGCGTGGAGGTGGCCAGGATGATGAGGTCAATTTCGTTCGGCTCCAGTCCCGCCGCGGCGATCGCCTTCAGGCCGGCACGGGCAGCCAGGTCGGATGTGCATTCCTCCGGCTGCGCGACACGCCGCTGGCGGATGCCCAGAGTTTCTACGATCCACTCCGCGGAGGTTGGAAGGTCTCCGACGATCTCTTCGTTTGTCAAAATCTTGTCCGGAACGTACGAACCGGTCGCTTTGATGCAGACGCTATCAAAGCGGCTGTTTCGGATTGTCATGTGGTCCCCCCTTCCCGTATGGGCCGGTATGGGAAAGTTGCATTTACTAAACCATTTATTAAACGAGGACTCGTTCGACGAGGGCTGCGGAGTCCAGCGCTTCTTCTATCGCGGCGATTTCATCCGCGGTCTTGTGAGCGGCCTTGAGGATGTCACAGTACTCGATGGGCAACGCGCCTCCATCTGGATTGGTCCACTCGGGTAGACTCCGCGTGTAGTCCACGACGGTCCACCGGTTCTGGTGGCCATGTTGCGCGAAGATTTCATCGATCAGTTGCCGCTCCGCACACGACAGCTCTCCGCTACCAGGATCGCCCAGCAGTCGAACCTCATAATCCTCCGGGTTGGAGATAAACTTAGGCCAGATCCGGAAAGAATTTGGCGGCGGCTCATCTCGAATCAAATCGTACATCCGGCTGACCACCGGACCGTTGTCCAGGGATATGTAGCGGTCCGTCGTGATAGGGCGTCCCCAGCGAATGAGGGCTTCGCGGTCGGCCAGGTACAGAAGCTTGATGAGCTTCACATAGCTCATGGTTCCACCGCGGAGAGTCAAAAGACGCGCGGCGGCCTGGGTCGCCTTAGCCTCATTGAAGAGCAGCATCATAAAGCCAGCCTTGGGGGGCGAGTGCATTAAATCAATTTAAAGACTAGTATATCTTAAATTATCGGCGTTAGATCCCGCATTACGTCGGCTCCGCCATCACGCGCACGTGGGTCGTGATCGAAAGTACAGAAAACTGCGGTGTGGGGCACGACTCCAGTCCTGCGGCCGACGTCCACGTCGGCCCGCTTCAGCGGCGGGCAGGGCTTCAAGTTGCCGCGGTCGTTATCCGTTGTCCAGAACGTCGAACTGCTTTTACCGCTCGCGCGCCGCGCGCGGGTCCGCGAAACCGCACTGAGCATTTGAGACAGGTCGAAATGGAAGACCATGCCGCGCGCCTGCCGTGGAGACCGGCCCCCCCGCCCGCCTCCTCCGCCGCGAATCAACGTTGGACCGCGTGGGGATCGACGTGGCATCTTGGCGCCGTCTCGATCAGTGGGACTCGATCCTGCGCCGCGCTCTGCCCGATGGCGTTACGCTCGCCGGCGCAGAGCGCCCGCACGGGCGGGAACCGCTGTATGCTCGCCGCGTTTTGCTGGAATCTGCACGTGCCGGGTTACATCGCCCTGCGCGCCCGCGAGCTAAGCGCATAGTTGGGCAGGCAGTTCCCCATCGCCGCAAACAAACCACGTAGAGGGCGTCCCGCGGCGCTTGTGGCGTGGCGGCACCAGCCCTTCCCGCTGCGGCACTTCCCCCATACTGCTGGCAGCCGGCCAATCTCCCTGCGGCTCCCGCGTTTGTAGATAGACCGCAACTTCCGCCGTCCCCAGCGCGGGGCTGTTGTCGCAACTCAATCAGTCGCGCCGCCACCTCCGCCGCCATCGCCTGCGGTGAGTGGCGCGGCGCCCGACTCAAATCCTCCAGCCCGGCTTCTCCTTGGGCCTCCAAACCGTACCACCCACTTGTACCCAGTCTGCCGGGAAACTTCATACTTTCGACACAACTCGGCAGACCATCCTGTTCGAGTTGAACCTCCTCAATGAATTACTTTCGTTGATCCATCGCGGTCCTCTCTTCCCAGGGCATCCGGATTCCTCCTCATACCCAGTTTCGAGAACCTTACCAGGACCACGAAAGTGTCAATGATGTCGCCGGTCTGGACCCAGTCCTGCGGCCGACGTCCACGTCGGCCTGATCGCGTCGAATTCGTACGAGTAAGGAGGATTTCTAGCCACAGCTCCCGTCCGAACGGCCCTTCAACACCGTCCTTCGCCCCCTACTCATCCCTCAGCGCAGCCATCGGGTCGATCCGGGATGCCCGCCGCGCAGGCGCCCAACATGCCAAACCCGCGACCAGCAGCAGCATGCAGACCACCGTTGAGATCGCGGCCGGGTCCCGCGCTTCGGTACCGAACAGGAAACCGCTGATCGGTTTTCCCGCCGCCAATGCAGCCGCCACCCCGGCCACCAACCCACCCAGCACCGGTTGAATTCCCTGCCGCAACACCAGCACCGAAACTTGCGACGCTTGCGCGCCCAACGCAATTCGAATCCCGATCTCGCTCGTCCGCCGCGCAACGCTGTATGAGATCACGCCGTATATCCCCAGGCACGCCAATAGCAGGGCCGCTCCTGCAAAGGTGCCTGCCAGTAACGTCTGGAATCTTCGGCGGCCTATCGACTCCGACAGGATCTCCCGCATGGTGAGCACGTTTGCCAATGGCAGATCCGCGTCCAGTTCATGCATCGCGCTCCGCAGCGCGTTGGCCATCGTCGCAGGATCCTGCGAGGTTCGGATCACATAGGTTGCATTGCCCCAGACGCTTCCCCGCCAGCGGATAACGCTTGCCCAGCAGCCGGTCGAGCTCGCTGTCGTATGCGCCGAGCGCATCCAATACTTCAATGGGCGGAACATCCAGCTTGGCCAGGCGCCGGCTGTTGTAGGCTACCTGTTCAAAGAAATCGGCCGGCGGCCGGCCGAGAGAGACCAGGCGTACCGCCGCGCCCGCCGTGATGAGGGACAGCGCCTTCTGTTGCCGTGGATCCCGTGCCGCCGTTGGCGTTTTGGCATGCAGGTGTCGCCGCAGAACGGCATCCAGACGCGCCACGTGCGGTTGGGCGAAACGGGCGAAACGCAGCAACTGTGCCGCGATCGGCTCGCGGAACATGTTGGTGGTGTCCGGCTCGATGGGGACAGTCTCGGCGGGATGCGTATGTGCCACAAGTAGAGGTGGCGGGAGGGTGGAAATTTTCTCGCCGTGCCACAACCGTGTTAAACCAGAAAGGGATGCTGGTTCGAGAGCTGCGCCCACGGCCCCAATCCTGGTCCCAATACACGGCGAATTGCCGGCCCCTCACGCTGCCGTTCCACGCGCTCGAATGGAGCCTGGAATGGTCCGCCTATTATTTAAGCCGTTGGGCGCTGCTCGAAGTGCTTGAATATCTCAGCGTCTTGTCCGTCTTGTTCGCCGTTGTCTTCTATTTCGCCGAAGCCGGCGACCGTCAAAAACAGAAACACTACCAGGCGTGGCAGGTGATCAACACGGCGCAGGGTAAGGGAGGCAGCGGCGGCCGCATCGAGGCGCTCCAGGAACTGAACCACGACGGTGTTCCGTTGGTCGGTGTAAATGCCGCCGGCGCTTTTTTGCAACACGTGCAACTGCACGGTGCCAATCTACTGCGCGCCGACCTAGCAGGCGCCGACTTGCGCGACAGTCACTTGGACGGCGCCGATCTGCGCTACGCCGATTTACGCTCGGCCAATTTCCGGCAGGCTGGCCTCAGGCGCGCGCAACTCCAGGGCGCGGATCTTTCCGACGCCGACCTGGTAAACGCGGACCTCAGCGGGGCCGACCTGACAGGTACGAATCTGGAAAATGCCGATCTGCGGAACGCCCATCTCGCCGGCATGCGCTGGAAGAACATCGGGAGCATCGCGCGGGCCAATATTCACGGCGTGCGGAATGCGCCGGCGGGCTTTGCCACATGGGCCATCCAGCAGCACGCCGTTTCAATCCCCGGCGGAGAATAGTTTTTGGAGGGCGGGCTTTAGCCGGCGTGGGGCTTCAGCCCCGCCCTGTGGGGCAGGACTCCAGTCCTGCGGCCGACGTCCACGTCGGCCTGCTAGCGTCGAATCCTTCGCCCACGCCCTACTCATCCCTCAGCGCAGCCATCGGGTCGATCCGGGATGCCCGCCGCGCAGGCGCCCAACACGCCAAACCCGCGACCAGCAGCAGCATGCAGACCACCGTTGAGATCGCGGCCGGGTCCCGCGCTTCGGTACCGAACAGGAAACCGCTGATCAGTTTTCCCGCCGCCAATGCAGCCGCCACCCCGGCCGCCAACCCACCCAGCACCGGCTGAATTCCCTGCCGCAACACCAGCGCCGAAACTTGCGATGCTTGCGCGCCCAATGCAATTCGAATCCCGATCTCGCTCGTCCGCCGCGCAACGCTGTATGAGATCACGCCGTATATCCCGAGGCACGCCAATAGCAGGGCCGCTCCTGCAAAGGTGCCTGCCAGTAACGTCTGGAATCTTCGGCGGCCTATCGACTCCGACAGGATCTCCCGCATGGTGAGCACGTTTGCCAATGGCAGATCCGCGTCCAGTTCATGCATCGCGCTCCGCAGCGCGTTGGCCATCGTCGCAGGATCCTGCGAGGTTCGGATCACATAGGTTGCATTGCCCCAGACACTTCCCTGCCAGTACGCTCCGTCCCAATAGGGAACGTAAACCATCGGCGCAGGCTGCTTCTCCAGACTGTCCGTGCGCACATCGGCGACCACACCGATCACCTCGACCCACTCGGGTCCGGGATCGTTCTGAATCCGCTTCCCCAGCGGATTCTCTCCCGGCCAAACCTCGCGCGCCGCACTCTCGGAAATCAGCGCTACTCTGTGAGAACGGTCACCGGCGGTTGGGAAGCGGCCTTGTCGCAGCGCGACACCCATGGTTTCGAAGTAACCCTCACTGATAAAACGGAAACCGGCTGGCGGCCGCTGTGCCCTGGGCCGCGTGTCGCCTTCCTTGCTGATAGTATCGCCCCAGACTTGAGCCTTTAAGGGCAGCGAGCTGATCAGCCCGGCTGACCGCACCCCTGGTAGCTTCTCGATCTTTTCGAGTGCCCGTTGATGAAACAATGCGCGTTCGCCGTCCGTCTGATACCGCGCACCCGGCAGCGCGAGATCGGCGGTGAGAATGTGATCCACACGATAACCCCGCTCGACATTCGTGACCCGGAGGAAACTCACACCGAGAAGCGCGGCCACCACCAGCAGCACCGTGCTCAGCGCCACTTCCAGCCCGACCAGCCATTCACGCGATCGCAGCTTTGCGTGGTCTCCGGTATACCAGCGGGAGCCGGATCGCAGCGCGTCGGCGGGCTCCACGCCAGTTGCGCGGATGGCCGGCCATATACCGCAAAGGATGCCGCAGCCGGCAGATACGCAGAAAGCGAATAGCAGCGTCATGAAGCTGACGTGCACTTCGTCCAGCCGTGGAATGTCGATCGGAGCCGTGTTCACCAGGACCCGTAATCCGGCGTATGCCAGCAGCACCCCGAGCGTTCCGCCACTGAGCGCAATCAGCAGGCTCTCTCCCAGAACGGGCCGGAATAATTGGCCGGCGCCGGCGCCTAAGGCCCGGCGAATGGCGCTGTCGCGCGCCCGTTCGTTCGCGCGCACCAGCATCAGATTGCCGAGATTAACGCAAACGATCAGCAAAACCACCCCCACCGCCGCCAGCAGCAGCGTCAGTGCCGCGCGCGCCCCACCCGTAACCTGCTCCTGCAGCGGGACCAGATGAGCACGCAAGTCGATCTTCATGTCGCGCCCCGCGTCCGCGACCGCGGCGGTCATCTGCGCCTCTGCTCTTGCCGGATTCGCGCCAGCTCGCAACCGGATCAAGGCAGCAAAATTGAACTGGCCGAGGCGGCCCAATTTTGCCCAGTTGAACCCCATCGGCTTGAAGATCTCGGCACGCTTCGGAAATTGATTCAGGGGACCAAGCTGCTCCCCGGACGGAAAACGAAAGTCGTGGCCCAGCACCCCGATCACGATATTGGGCTCGCCGTCGATACGTATCGGTCTTCCGATGGCGCCGGGATCGGCCCCCAGCCGCCGCCTCCAGAATGAGTCGCTGACCACCACGGAATTGTTGGTGCCAGGTTGATCGTCGGCTTCCACAAACGCCCGGCCCAGTTGTGGTTCCACTCCCAGGACCTGAAAGAGCTCCCAGGTGCACGTGGCGCCCTCTATCTGTTCCGGGTCGCCTTCGCCGGTCAGGTTGAATGTCGCCGGATTCAACAGCGCACCGGCTTCACAGGAATCGCATCGTTCCTGCCACGACCGGAAGTGCGCCGCGTTCACAGGGAGCCTCGGGTACATCGCCAGTTGCGGTGCTGACTCCGCGGCCGCAAAGAGCCGTCCGGGCTCCTTATAAGTAAGCGGCTTCAGTAACACGCCTTCCACGACGGAGAATATCGCCGTAACCGCGCCGATTCCCAACGCCAGGGTCAGAATTGCAAATGCGGCGAATGTTTTCTCGCGCGAGAGGACACGGAGCGCATGTCTCATAACACTAATACGCCCCGTCTCGCCCGCGGTTACAAATTTATTCCCGCGCAACATTCGTCAATTCGCGGTAGGTCTCTCCACATGATCGATGACCAGAACTTCAACCGGGCCTCTGGCCGGCACCAGCTTCAGCCCGAGTTGTTCCTTTAGTGCGGCGAAGATGTTTGGCAGGTCTGGGTTGGCCGGGATGCCAGCCCCGCCCGGATCGCCCGGCCCTCCAGAGCCCGGCAATCCCATAGTGGCTTCGTCCGCGGTGAAACTAAGGTTGAGATCGAATGCACCGGTGAATCCGGTTTTATCCAAGACCGGCCGGTCCAGTACTAATGCCAGCTTCTTTATGAAGTCCGCCATATGGACCCCGCTTCCTTCGAGTCGCAGCCCGCTGCCCCCAAAGGGACCCGCAATATAGCCGCAGTCGAGTACCGGACCCGATTCGGACGGCGGCGGCGGCGTGGGCGCATCGGGCCCCCGCGAAACGCAGTTTACTTCCTTCGCCGCCGCCAGGTTGGGGCCTCGCGCTGCCGCCGTCAAATTGTAAACAGGGAGATCTCTCGTCTCCCGGTGAAGGCTCAGCTTGAACCGGTCGGCCAGGAGCGTTTCGAGCATCAGCCACATCTGCTTTCTATTGGTGTCGCCCTCCGGTTTGGCCTCGATATCGTAACCAGGAGAATTGATCCAGGCCGGACCACCTACCACTTGAAAAGCCTGCACTCCGTACGCTCTTTGGATGAGCAACGTCAACGGCGCGTTCTGCGCGGTCAGCCGGCCGCCGGCTTCCGGGTGAACACCCATAGCGTGCTGGGTGGGTTCACTCCAATTGGCAGGATTTCGTTTGATCGACGCCACTTGAAAAGCGGGACGCGCGGCGGACTGGCCGAACAATCCGTATCCCGCGCTGACCAGTAGAATAGCCACCGCGAGCACACCCGGTCCCAGACTCGCGCCGGCTGGCTGTGATTGGCCAAGCAGCCTTCCGATGCGGCCGGAGAGTGATCCACCATTTGCGGCAACGGCCGTACTGAGATGCGCCGGGCGGTACGATTCCAACTGTGCCAGAGCGCGCGCATACGTGAGTCGATCGCCCAAGACCGACACGGCCACATCGTCGCAGCACAACTCCCGCTCGACGCGAATGTGTGCCGACACCCACCAGACCGCGGGGTGGTAGAACAGCAGAGCTTCGGCAATGCTCTGCAGGATGTTGACCAGATAATCGTGCCGCCGGATGTGCGCCAGTTCATGCAGCAGCAGCGCCTCCAGATGCTCGGCAGGCAGACCGGTGAGCGCCCCTACCGGAACCAGCACCACCGGACGCAGCCAGCCGACCACCGTCGGCACCTGCACCAGCGCGGAGACTAGCAACTGAACGGGACGAGACAGACCAATCCGGGCGCCGAGCCTTTCAAGAATCTGTTGCCATTCCGGGGGCGCTCGCCGCACCAGCATCGACCGCATGCGGGCGGCGACCACCCATCCGCCCGCTAAGCGTACCCAGAATATCGCGGCGCCGAAAAGCCAGACGATCACCGCCCAAGGCAAGAACTGTGCCGGGCGTATGCTGGATACGGTGCTGCGAACGGAAGCCGGCAATGTGGATGTGGCGTTAGCGAAACCAGTGGTGGAAGCATTCGGCGGAGTATTCCGGATGTGATAGGCGTCGTCGACATCTGTGTCCGATTGCCGCATCAACCCCCACGTTGCCAGGGGGGCGGCCAGCATGGCTCCGAGGGCCGCGCAGGCCAGCACGTACCGCGTGTTTGGGCTGACCCTGCCTGCGATCCCCCTACGCTCTTCCGAGCCGCGACCGTCAGGGAGTGGTCGTGCTGCCGCATATAGGGCGGCGATCAATAAGCCTTGCCAGAGGAAGTGGACCAGAGTCCACCCGAGGCGTGCCACCCACGGCTGCGCTGCGAGAACGTGAATCATGTTCATGAGGAGCGTCCCTTCTCTTTGGCAAAAATGTCTAACATCCTCCGGATTTCGGCCAATTCCTCGCGCGACGCCGGCTGCGCCGACAGCGCCCCCATCACCAGGCTCTTGGCTGAACCGCCGAATGCCCGTTTCAACAGGTCGCCCGCGATCTGCTGCTGAGTTTGCTCTTTGGGTACACTGGCCTCGTAGACGTGCGATCCAAAGCGCTCGCCGCGGATCAGCAGACCCTTTTCCATCATCAACTGCATCTGCTTCAGCGTGGTCGTGTAACCGTTGTCCTTACCAAGTTCATCGTGCACTTCCCGCACGGTCGCCGCTCCCAGCCTCCAGAGAACGGCAAGGATGTCCAGCTCCGCCGCGGTCGGAAGCGCCATAGGTGGTCGGTTGCTGCGCGAAGAAGCCATCTGAAGCAAGGGTACTACGAAATAAAACGTATGTCAACGAAAAATATCGTAGTGCCCGTACGTAAATGCACCGGCCGGCGATGCCGGTCTTTCTTGACTCCTGGCTCCTGGCTCCTGTCTTCCATATCCCGCAGGGATATCAAGGGCGCAGCCCTTGGCTGGCCGCACGACGGCTGAACTCCACATAGGTGAACACTTCCGGAATATGCGAGTCGTAGTGCCCGTGCCGGTTCCACGTCCAGCCGGCGCTCGGCTCCAGCTTGCGCCCGGCGCGGTCGAACTGCTGGAACCGCGAACAGTCGATGCGCCATACATCTCCATCGCGAGGCGGCAGCGCGCGGCCGTCCGCCAAGTCGCGCAAACCCTCCCAGGGCATCGCCAGTTCCACGGTCCAGCCCGGCGGCTGCACATGCACCGCGTGACGCAGGCCCGGAAAGTCCCAGTCCAGAAAGCCCCAGCGTTCGCCGCGCGCATGCACATGCCCGCCCACCCCGTCCAGCACCATGGTGCGCTGGGTTGCGGGATCGAACTCCGGCCGCCCGAAGTAGGGACTGCCCGGCCGCAGCGCGTCCTTCCAAATCCAGAAGACTTCGTAGATGGTATTCAGCGCATTGATCTCGAATTCGTAATACGCGTTCTCACCCGCGATGAACACCTCTACGTCGTTATCTTCATAAATGCGCGCATCGCGCTCTGTCAGATACCCGCGCACCTCCGGCTCCTCCGCGGTGAAGCCGAAGTACAGGCAGGCATCGTCCCACAGCATCGCCACGCGCGTATCGAACCAGGCCGGCGCGCCGGTCACGATATCCACAAACGGTTCGGACCGCGGCGCCATCCGCCAGGACGGCTCATCCAGCTTGCCATCCACGCAGATCGGTCCCGCCGCGCGATAGCAGGTGTAATGCGCCAGTCCCTCCGGCATCGCTACTCATCTTCGCAAAATGGTGGGGCAGGCGTCCACGCCTGCGGCGGGCCTCCAGGCCCGCCATGCCGCAAGTCGCATCACCCAAAAATCGCGGCCAATTCCTCGGGCGGAACCACTTCCAACTGCGCATAAGTGCAATCACGCGGCTGCTTATCCTCCCGCCATCTGCGAAATTGCGCCATGTGACGGAAGCGCATACCTTGCATATGCTCGTAAGCGACTTCCAACACCAACTCCGCCCGCAGCGGCTCCCACGAAAGATCCTTGCCCTGGCTCCAACGGCTCTGCCCCCCGGGCATGCGTTGCCCGGCTTCAGCAGCGGCACCCGCCCAGGCACCCCACGGATGGTTCACCAGCGCATCCCGCCGATAAGGCGCCAGATATTCCACAAGTTCCGCGCGCCTCTCTTGCGTGAAGCTGGCGCACACGCCGACATGCTGCAGGGCCCCGCTCTCATCATATAGACCCAACAGCAGCGACCCGACGGCCGTGTTCTCGCCCTGCTTGTGCCAGCGAAAACCGGCCACCACGCAATCGCAATCGCGCACATGCTTCACCTTCAGCATTACCCGCTTGTCCGGTTCGTAAATCCCAGCCGGCGGCTTGGCCATGACGCCATCCAGTCCGGCTCCCTCGAAGCGGCGAAACCAATCCGCGGCCACGTCCGCCTGGCGGGTCGCCGGAGTCAGATGGATGGGCGGTGCGGCGGCCGACAGCATCGCTTCCAACTCGCGCCGGCGGTTTTCAAATGGCTCGTTCCGTAAGTCCCGATCGCCGATGCAAAGCACATCGAAAAACACCACGGAAGCCGGAATCTCCGCGGACAAACGCTTCACGCGTGACGCGGCGGGATGCAGGCGCAGTTGTAACGCGTCGAAATCCAACGCACCGTTCCGGGCAATGACAATCTCGCCGTCGAGCACACAGCGAGCCGGCAACTGACTCTGGCATGTTTCGATCAGCTCCGGGAAATACCGGTTCAACGGCTTTTCATCGCGGCTCTGCACCAGGATCTCGGCGCCGTCGCGGAAGATCAGCGTGCGAAAGCCGTCCCACTTCGGCTCAAAGATCCACGCGCCCCCTGCCGGAATCTCGCCGGTCCGCTTGGCCAGCATCGGCAAAACTGGTGGATTTACCGGCAGATTCATTGAGGTCCCGACGCACTTAGTCTCTCACAACCGGATGTGCGCCGTCACCCTCACTGAATATTGAGCACCACCGCATTTGAAGTTACAGTGACATTGTCAACTGTATCTTGCACGCTCATCACCACGCTGACATTCCCGCTGCCCGCCAAGCTATTCGGCAGTTGTACGTTCAGTTGATCCAGCCCGATATCTCCCTGCGCTCCGGCATACTGATAGGGCACGCTCTGTCCATTGATCAGAACCGTCAGTGCCCCCGGCGACGAGATATGCCGAAAGCCCGTCCCGAAAAACTCCACCACCACAATATCGGATGCCCCCCAGCTCAACGCCTGGGGCGTGCACCCCGCACTGCCGCCGCAGGTAAACGCATCCTGCATATACTGCCCGTTGGCTTGCCGGTTGGGCCAACCCGCGCACACACCGGCACAAATCGCAAACGCGGAAGCCGCGCCCTGGCCGCTGGCATTGGCCGTAAATAAGCCGGGGGCCACCGGCGCGATCAGCACGCTGCCGCTGGTCTGGGTGCCGTCTCCGCTGGTAGCCGTAATGGTCGCCGGGCCGGCCTGCGCATTGCTCGGCACATAGTAATTAATCTGATTCGGCCCCACATAGTACATCTCGACCGCATACGATGTGTTCGTCGAATCCACCAGTGTCATGGTCGTGCCGCCCAGGCTGGTCGGAAAAGTGCCGTCCAGCGCCGAAGTGGTCGCCAGGTCCGTACCAAAAGCCGACATCAGCGAATCGGGAGCAACAATCGACTGCGCGTTGCACGGATTCGCACCCGTCCCGCAAGTCGGGTTGAACACCGTCGGCAGCGTGCCATAACTCGCGCTCGAAAGATTGGTCAGCCGCCCGGCCCCCATTTGCTGGCTGTCCGCCAGGTACGCCTGGCCCGTGCTCGAAAGCTGACCTTGTTGGATGGCTTGCTCGTCCGCGGCTCGGTAACTCGCGTTGTCCGGCGTGTCTTCGCCCGCCGGTCCGTACCAGAAGAAAGCTTCCGTCGGGAACGCCGTCATCGATTCCATGTGGTTGGCGGCGGCGAACAGTGCGATCGCATGCAGCCAATTCGCATCCATACCGGCGAAATCCGCATCCACCGGCCCGATCAGGGAAATATCTGCCAGCGACTCGCCGGTATAGGGCGGCATCGGGTCCGGTAAGTCGAACGGCGCCCATACTTCCTCGACATACACTCCCTTCCCGCTGCTCTGCGCCAATTGCGCCCACTCCGTGAACTTATCGAATGCCGAGCTATAAATATCCATGGTCATGAAATCCAGCACGGAAATCGTCGCGAAATCCTGGTAATAATCGTCTTCACTCTGGTAATCGTTGAGTTGGATGTTATACGCGCATCCCGCTCCTATGCGCGTGTGTGGTGAAGCCGTCTTGATGATGGGAGCCGCCGCCAGTATGAAATTGTGCCAATCCGATATCTGCGTGGTAAATCCCATCCGCGCCGCCATCGTGTCCGGCTCATGTACGATCACGAAGTTATCCGGCTGATACCGCGCCGCCAGTTCCTGATACTCCGCCAGCGCCGCCGTCTGAAACTCCGCGAAGTTGGTGATCGGTGTCGGGTCTGCTTCCCCGGTCTCGTATTCCGGATTAATCGCCAGTTGCATACCCAGTTCCCGAATATGCCGCACGATCGCGTCATAGCTGGTTACATTACCCGGGTGAGACAATGTGGAAATGGATGGATTGATCTCTACCCGCTGCACGCCGGCCGCTTTCAGCCCATCCACCCAAGCCAGCACGACCGCCAGATTTTCATTGGCGATGCGCGTGCCATAGGCGCCCACCAGGTTGCCGCCAAAAATAATGCGCTGCGTGCGAGTCCCCAGCGTCGGCACCAGGCTGCCGATCGCACTATTCACCGAAGCCATATATTGCTGCTCGGTCTGGTTCTGTGCGGCCAGCGGCAGCACCGCCGCCAGCAGTAAAACGAATCGCCAACTCAAATAAGCCATCTCATACACTCCGATACCAAAGCCAGCCCCGCCTGATCAAGCTGACCCTAGCCATCAATAACCCGTCCCATAACCCATCCATAACGATAGTTAACATGGAGGGCGGGCTTTAGCCGGCGCGGGGCTTCAGCCCCGCAACAAGCATATCGGTCACAAATCAAAAAAATAAATCCGAACCTCGCAATTACCAAAATCCAAACCACTTCCTGAATCCTCAGTCCCCGTCCAGCCCGGTTCCCCGCCCCCGGCCCAATATCATCAAAACGGAAGGTAAATTCAATGTTGATATCCGAAAAGCAACAACAAGCCAACCAGCAAAATGCCCAGCATTCCACCGGCCCAAAAACTGCCGCCGGAAAAGCCGCCGTGCGCCTGAACGCCCTCAAATACGGCCTGCGCGCCCGCGACCTCCTCCTCCCCAACGAAGACCCCGCAGAGTACCAACAGCTCTGGGACGATCTCGAAACCGAGTGGAAACCCCAAACCCGCAGTGAACGAACCTATCTCGTACAAATGGCCACCTCCGAATGGCTGCTCGCGCGCCTCGCCCGTGGCGAGAACCTCATCTATCAGGCCGATCTACCGCTTCAAAAGCAACTGGCGCTGCTCCGCGAAGTCTCCACCCAGCGCGCCCGGCTAGAGCGATCCTACACCACCGCCGTCCACGAACTACAACAATTGCAAAAGGAGCGCCAGGCCCACTCTCAGCCGAAACAAGTTACCCAACCCTACCTGCCGGCACAGCACCCCACCTATCCAATCGAAACCGAAGTTGATCCACCCGTCTACCGCGCCCAATCCGCCACCGAAACCCCTTAGTAACTTGCCCCGCTCTTTGACAACCGAATCCCCAGCCACAACGGACAAACAACCAGTGTCTCTGCCCCATAGCGTTTTCCCCGCAAAAGGTCCCAGTGGCACCTCAAACCGAAAACCAATTGCCCATACCCAAAACCCACCAACCTATCAAACTCAACCACATAGGCTCAGTTCGTTTTAACCCACCACCCACCACGTACAACCCACCACCCACAACCCCGCAAGCGCTACAATGGGGAATCAGTTACTTGACTAAGCGGACGTGATCGGGCACTATTGAAGTATGGAACGCGCCACCGAACCGACCAGCCTCCAGGAAGCAATTGAGTTTTTCGCCAATCCCGACAACTGCCGGGAATACTTTGTAGCGCGGCGCTGGCCGAACGGCGTTGAGTGCCCCACCTGCGGATGCAAGGATGTAATCTTCCTCGCCAACCAGAACCGCTGGCAGTGCCGAAACAAGCACTCTAAGCGGCAGTTCTCGCTTAAGACCGGCACGATTTACGAAGACTCCCCGCTCGGTCTGGACAGGTGGCTGGCGGCGACATGGCTGGTTTCCAATTGCAAGAACAGCGTGAGCAGTTGCGAAGTGGCGCGGGCGCTGAACATCACCCAAAAGACCGCTTGGTTCATGGATCACCGCATCCGGTTTTCGCTCGGCATGGGTCCTGGTAACAAACTGTCCGGGCAGGTCGAAGCGGACGAGATCTTTATCCGCGGCAAGGCGCGCAACATTCACAGGGCAAAACGCGAAGAGCGGGTCACCGGAACGGGCCCGAAGGACAAGACGGCCGTAATGGGCATTCTGGAACGTGGGCCAAAGTCCGTCGGCAGCAAAATTCGGATGAGGGTCGTAGAGAACACGAAAAACAATACCCTACAATCCGCGATCCGAGAGCACGTTCTAGCCGGTTCCGCAGTTTTCACCGATGCCCTAAAGTCCTATGACGGTTTGGACGATTTCCAGCATGAAGTGATTGATCACGCGGTTGAGTACGCTCGGGGCGAAGTCACACCAACGGCCTTGGGAATTTTCTGGAGTCTCCTGAAGCGTGGTATACATGGTACCTATGTGAGCGTCGAACCGTTCCACCTTTTCGGTACCTGGACGAAGAGGCATTCCGCTACAACAACCGCAAGGGCCTTAACGATGGCGAACGGTTTGATATCGCCGTGCGGCGCATATTTGGCAAGCGGCTTACGTGGAATCAGCTTATCGGGAAAAATGATCCTGAGTGGAGGTTGGCTCAACAAGAAGCGTGAGGGAAGAGGAAGGCGATCAAGATGAGTATAGCGGTCATTATCGGAGTTCACGATGGTGTTGTTCTCGCCGCAGACAGCGCTTCCACGCTAACCGTTGGAGTCCCCCAGCCGGGTAGTCAGCCAGTAGTCGGCGTGCTAAACGTTTACGACAACGCAAACAAGATCTTCAATTTATACAAGGGCAAGCCGATTGGGTGCATAACCTTCGGATCTGGAAGTATTGGAAACGCTTCTATCGCGACTTTGGTAAAGGATTTGCGATTTTAAATTAACGGAAGGTGAAGCAAAATTAACCAATGGTGATATCAAGTTTAATCCAAAAAACTATGCGATCGCACAAGTCGCTGAAATTCTCGCACGTTTCCTAGAGGAAGAGTGTGCCAAAGTGTCTGACCAGGCTGTGCGAAAAGGTATCAACATGGGATTTCTGTTGGGCGGATACTCAAGTGACGAACCATTGGGAGAGTCTTGGTCTGTAGAGATTAAGAACGGAGTAGCTGGACATCCTGCCGAACTTCGCAAGAAACACGATCCGGGCATCAGTTGGGGTGGACAGGGAGAGGTTCTTAGCCGCATAGTGCAGGGCTACAGTCCTGCACTTTTTCAGATCCTTGCGCAGACGATGCGCCAGCAACAGGGTCCCGTTTCAGCGAACCAGTTGTTACAGACGCTTGGCCCCGCCCTAATGCCCTTGCAGGCTCCAATCGTCTTCGCCCCTATGCCAATTCAGGACGCAATTGAATTGGCTCGTTTTCTGGTACATTCTGCCATTATGTTTAGTAGATTTACACCTGGTCCACAAGTTGTAGGCGGACTAATCGAGATTGCTGCAATTACCAAGCACGAAGGATTCAAGTGGATCAGCCGGAAACATTACTACGATCAAGCATTAAATAAGGAGCCCATCCATGTCATTTGTGATTGATGATGACGCAATCCGCCGCATGAGCGAGACGCAGGCCACGTACACAGTTACCGCGTCAAACATTGTAGACATGCTGGCAGGTGGAAATGCAGAAGCACCTGCTTTTAGTATAGCGGGTACAGTAACGCTTGACGCGCCTAGTATGTCGTTAGATGCTATCAACAAGCTAAATCAGATTCGCCAGCAGATTGTGGAATCCGGGATGCATCTAATGTCAACCGATGAGCTGGACCATGAAGTAGCAGAACGCAAAGGGCGTATAGAATAGGAACCACCAGAGGAACTGTGTTGCTTCGGACTTACGTAGACTCTGGCGTCTTGATATGGGCCGCGCAGGGCGTTACCGAGAACTCGGGGATCGCGCTTCCATTCGTTACTGATTCAAGCCGCGAATACGTTACCAGCGACTACGTGAGGCTTGAGTTGATACCAAAGGCAACATTCCACCGTAACCAAACTGAACTCGATTTTTATGAGGCATTTTTTCAAGCAAATATTCGTTGTATCCCTGCAAGCGAGAGCCTTATGAGAGAGGCGATGGATCACGGATGCCATACGGGCATAAGCGGAATAGACGCTCTTCATATTGCATGTGCCGTGTTTGCCGGTGCCGAAGAATTTATTACCACAGAAAAAAGGACCAAACCAATCCATCGCCACAAAACTGATTAAGGTAACCTGCATAAGGCCAGAGGAAGACAAGCAATGAAGACAGATCCGGCTCAACAAGCGAAGACAATTTCCGATCTAGCCTTACGCTGCGAGGGTCCAAACCAGTTTGAAAACTTCGACCGCGCATTCCGCGCTTCGCTCACCGTGTCAAAGGAAGCAGTACTGAAGGAAGACAAGCGGTGGAAGCGGGCGCGGGCGAGGAAGCGGGCAAGACGCAAGGCGGAGTGATGCCAGACCTCGTCCAATATGAGGCTAATATTGGTAGCATCCATCTCACGGTTGCGCTAACTCCAGACGGCAAGGGATGGGAATGGAGAGTAACCAAACTCGTCGATGTGCCTTGGACACAACTTTTACGCCGTGAATGGGTGAGTGATGGCTCCTGTGATTCACTTGAGGATGCCAAACTTGCAGCAATAGACACTGCCAATGTCGGACCGGCAGACATCCGCTGGATATGAATCGATGGGCTGCATTTCGCCCGCATAGTCAAGTAAGTATTTACCCTACAATGCCTCAAGTGGTACCCAAACTAGCCCTACTAATACCGCTGCTCCCCGCCCTCCTGGCCGCCGCAGCCGTCGAAGGCGTCGTCAAAGATCCCAGCGGAGCCGCTATACCCGCCGCCGCCGTCATCCTCAAAAACTCCGAAACCGCGCACGCCGAGAACGCCCTCACAGACAATCAAGGCCACTTCCTTTTTGCCGACGCTACCCCGGGTAAGTACTCCATTACCATCCAGCACGACGGATTTGAAGATACCGAAAAACAAATAGATGTTACTGCCACGCCGCTAACTCTGTCCTTCGCCCTCAAGATCGCCGCCCAGCAAACCACCGTCGAGGTCGCCGGCAAGCGTTCTTCATTCGCTAACTCCGATCCGAATTACGTAGCGCTGCGCAATGCCAATCCCGGTTCGCGGTTCCGCGTCGCGAATCTCATACTCAAACGCGACAACGCCACATTTACCTTTACCGCTGGCGACTTCGGCTTTCTCCCACCTGTACTCGGCCGCGTCGTAGCCGGTGTCTTCACCGGCGAAGGTACCTTCCACTTGGAACCTGCCATCTCGTTCGAAAACACTTACCTCCGTCAGATCTCCGGCGATCAGTCCGTCAACGAATCCTTCCGCTCCGTGGTCCTCTGGTTCACCGATGATACATACGACGAAATTAAGCGCCAGGCGCAGGCCACCGATGAAGCTTCGCCAGCGACCGGCGCCTGGCGCGACTTTCGCAGAATCGCCCGCCATCGCACCGACACGCCGCGCAGCCTGCTCGAATATTGGCTCCAGGACGAGGACATAACCAATCATGAGGCGGAAATACTGGGCGAGCTATACAACCCCAAAGAAGCCGGGTCATTCAGCGCCTATATTCACGGCAACAAACATTCCGATCTGCGCTTCCTAGTCAACGCCCGCGGCGCCATGCCCTACATGCCTTCTCCCGAAGAAGTTGCGTTGATCAATTTCGACCCTGGCGGTTCCGAGGATGGTATCTGGTATCTCACCCATTTCGCATCCGAGTGGAAGTCCGGTACTGCGCGCTCCACCGAAAATCGCCATACCGTGGCGGCCGATCACTATCGCATCGAAACCGTCATCGGCAAGAACGATCACCTGTCCGCCACCTGCTCCGCTCAGATTAAAGTACTGACAGCCGGTGTGCGCGTCATTGGCCTTGGCCTGCTGCCGTCGCTGCGAGTTACTCGCGTTACTTACAAAGATAAGGAAATTCCCTTCATCCAGGAGGGCCGCAAGGAAGACGGCTCGTTTTACATAATCATGCCCGAGGGGCTGGCTTCCGGCCAAATTTATACCATCGGCATCGAATACGAAGGGAACAAGGTAGTTCAGAAGGAAGGTTCCGGTAACTTTTCGGTCGAGGCCCGTACCAGTTGGTATCCCAGCTTGAACACATTCGCCGACCGCGCCACTTACGACCTAACGTTCAAGGTTCCCAGGCAATACACGCTGGTTGGTGTAGGCAAGCTCGACAAAGAATGGCGCGAAGACGATTATGCCGTATCTCACTGGACTTCCGATGTCCCCATGGCGGTCGCCGGTTTCAATTACGGCTTGTTCAAAAAGAAGTCTGTTTATGACGACAAAACCCACTATCAAATCGAAGCCTATGCCACCAGCGAAGTGCCCGACTTCCTGCGCCAACGCAATCTGAATCTGACTCCCAGCGCCATGGCCGAGAGCGCCATGATTGACGCCGAGAACGCCATGCGCCTTTATAGCGCATGGTTCGGAGACGCGCCCTACGGCCGCATCGCCGTCACCCAGCAGCCCGCTTTCAACTTCGGTCAGTCCTGGCCCACGCTTGTCTATCTGCCAGTCAGCGCGTTCCTCGATAGCACGCAACGCTGGATGCTCATGGGCGGAAGCGCCTTCCGTTTCGCCGAGTTCATTCAGGAGGTCACACCGCACGAAGTCTCTCACCAATGGTGGGGTCACATGGTGGGCTGGGCCTCATACCATGACCAGTGGTTATCCGAAGGCTTCGCCGATTTCTCCGCCGGCTTGTTCCTGCAGCAGACCGAGCGCAATCCCGACAAGTATCTGAAGTATTGGGAACGCGCGCAGGAAACCATCCTGGCGAAGAACAGTTACGGCAACCGGCCGAACGACGCCGGCCCTCTCTGGATGGGCCTTCGCCTCAACACATTCAAAACCGGTGGCGCCTATAACCGCCTGGTTTATCCCAAGGGTGGCTATGTGCTGCATATGTTGCGATACTTGATGTATGATCGTGAAACAGGCGACCATGATTTCGTCGCCATGATGCACGACTTCGTCTCCACTTACTTGAACCAGAATGCTTCCACCGAATCCTTCAAATCCGTCGTCGAAAAGCATATGAAGCCATCACTCGATCTCGAACACAACGGCAAAATAGACTGGTTCTTCCGCCAATGGGTCTACGGCACCGAGATCCCCAGCTACCGCATGGACTATTCGCTAGCCCCTGACGCCGACGGCAAATTCCTGTTTACCGCCAAGGTTACTCAAAGTGGAGTATCTTCCCGGTTCGTCATGGGCGTGCCCATCTATTTCGATTTCGATGGCCGCGTCATGCGCGCCGGCGAGGTCGCTCTTCTCGGAAATATGACCTCCAGCGAAGTCAAAATCCGCTTGCCCAAGAAACCCAAACGCGTCCTGCTGAACGCCAATCACGATGTGCTGGCCGCTGAAACCACTGTAAAGGTAATGTGACACCCATGCTGACCCGCCGGACATTGCTTCAACTTGCCGCCGTCTCCCCTGCCCTGGCGTCCGCGGCAAATCCCGCCCCACTCTCCGTCTTCGACTATTCTCAGGTGGAGTTCCTCCCCAGCCCCTTGCGCCAACAGTTCGACACCAATCACGCCTTCTTCCTGGGTCTCAGCGAAGATCGCATGCTCAAGATCTACCGCCAGCGCGTGGGCCTGCCCGCTCCAGGGCCCGATATGGGTGGCTGGTACGACGACTTCTGCCCCGGCGCCCACTTCGGCCAATACGTTTCCGCCCTAGCCCGTTTCGCCGGCGCCACTGACTCGGCCCCCACCCGCGCCAAGGTCCAGCGCCTCGTGCGCGGTTACGCCCAAACTCTCGACCCATCCGGTAAGTTCTTTGTCGATTTGCGCTACCCGGGGTACACTTACGACAAACTGGTCTGCGGCCTCTTGGACGCGCACTCATATGCGGACGACCGCACGGCCCTCGAAGTGCTCTCCGCCACCACGCGCGCCGTCCTGCCCCATATGGCGGATCACGCCATGACTTCCGAAGAAATGCACCAGCGCCCGCACAAAGACGAGACCTACACTTGGGATGAAACCTACACGTTCGCCGAAAATCTATTCCTCGCTTATGAGCGGACCGGCGACCGCAAGTATTACGACTTGGGCAAACGGTACTTACTCGACAAAGGTTTCTTCGATCCGCTCTCCGAAGGACAAAACGTCCTCCCCGGGCTGCACGCCTACAGTCACGTAAATGCGCTCAGCTCCGGCATCCAGGGCTACTTAAAGCTCGGTGATGCAAAATATTTCCGCGCCGTCCGTAATGCCGTGGATATGATCCTGAAAGATCAGAGCTACGCCACCGGCGGCTGGGGGCCGAACGAGGCCTTCGTCGAACCCGGCAAGGGCGAACTCGGCGCCAGCTTAACCAGCACCCACCGGCATTTCGAATCCGGCTGCGGCGCATACTCGCATTTCAAGATCATGCGCTATCTCCTGGCGATCACGCGCGAGTCCCGCTACGGCGACAGCATGGAGCGTATGCTCTACAACGTCGCCTTGGGAATCCTGCCCATCCTGGAAGATGGCTCGACATTTTACTATTCCGATTACCATCCTTCCGCCCAAAAGAGCTATATCCGCATCATCCCGGATGCCACCTATCGCTGGGATAAAGATGACCACTGGCCCTGCTGCTCCGGAACTTACCCGCAACTAACAGCCGATTATGGGATCAGTTCCTATCTGCGGGCTCCGGATGGCATCTATGTCAACCTATATGTGCCATCGCGGCTGACTTGGAAACAAGGAGCCGCGCGCTGCACGATCCTGCAAGAGACAGACTATCCGTCCACCAACGGCATCGTCCTGACTGTGACCGCGCAGACTCCAACTGACTTTACAGTCTATCTCCGCATCCCGAATTGGGCCGGCAAGAGTACCGAAGTCTCCGTCAACGGCCGCCGTATGCACGAAGACCTCGCCCCCGGCTTCTTTCCGATCCACCGTCAATGGAAAACGGGGGACAAGATCGAGTTCCAACTCGATCAAACCCAGCGCTACGAGCCAATCGACCCGCAGACACCCCGCCAGGTAGCCCAGCTCCGAGGCCCCCAGGTAATGTTCGCCGTAGCCGGCGGCTTCCGCCCCTTCAGCGCTATAACCAATGAAACCTACCAGACCTATTGGCAGGCCACGTAGATGCTATCGCGCCGTCTGGCTCAGCTCACGCGCCGCCGCCTCCGGCTGCCCCACCGGCGGATTCGAAAACTCCAGCGCGCCATTGTCCACCGGGCTCCATTTCAAACAAATCGCATCGCGAATATAGTTCTGATAAACGCGCCACGGCGCCTTGGCCCCCTGCTTCGGCCAACCCGCCAAAGCCCGCTCGATGTAGCCCGGCGTGAACTTCTCCACAAAAGGGGCCACCGCGGCTTCCCCGCGCGCGGCCGGCGTCGCCTGGCGCACGCCTTTACGGTCCATCAGGTTCAACAGCCGGCACACCCAGGTGCAGATCAAATCCGCCTTCAAAGTCCACGACGCGTTGATATAGCCGAAAACGGAAGCCAGGTTCGGCACACCCGACATCATCACGCCCTTGTATGCCAGCGTTTGCCCCGGATCGACCGTGTTCCCGTCCACCGAAACCTCGGCCCCGCCCAGCGCCTGCATCACCAGCCCGGTCGCCGTCACCACAATGTCGGCTTCCAGTTCCGCGCCCGACGCGAGGCGGATGCCTCTCTCGGTAAACGTCTCGATCTGACCGGTGGCCACGCTCGCCCGCCCCGCTTTAATCGCCTCGAACATGTCTCCATCCGGAACCAGGCACAGCCGCTGCGCCCACGGGTTGTAGCGCGGGGTGAAGTGCGTCGCGACATCGTAATCCGCGCCCAGTTGCTCGCGCACCTTATTGATCAGGCCGTTCTTCACGTAGTTCGGGTAGTGCTGCGCCAGTTGGTAGATGTAGATCATGAACCCCACGTTCTTCCAGCGGCTGAGTCGGTATGCCCATCGCTCCGATAGCACGCCGCGCAGCCAGTTCGCGATCTTGTCCTCGGCGGGCAGTGAGACGATATAGGTCGGCGACCGCTGCAGCATGGTCACGTGGGCGGCGGTCTTGGCTATGGCGGGTAGCAGCGTCACTGCCGTTGCGCCGCTGCCGATGATGACCACGCGCTTAGCGGCGTAGTCCAGATCTTCGGGCCACGCTTGCGGGTGCACCACCCGGCCCTCGAAGCGGCCGATGCCCGGAAAGTCCGGCGTGTGACCTGCCGCGTAACGATAATAGCCCGCGCAGGAAAACAAAAAATTGCAGCTCAGCGTCACCTTCTCTTCGCGGCCATCGGGCCACGCGCGCACCGCTTGCACCGTCCACTTCGCCTCTGCCGACGACCATGCGGCGCGCAGAATCTTGTGGCCAAAACGGATATGCCGGTCGATTCCCTCGTCCCGCGCGGTGGCGGCGATGTATTCGCGGATGTCTTCCCCCGGCGAAATCATCTTCGGACTGGTCCACGGGCGGAATGAATAGCCCATCGTCAACATGTCTGAATCCGAACGCACGCCCGGATAGCGGAATAGGTCCCAGGTACCCCCGATGAGCGCGCGCTGCTCCAGGATGACGTAGCTCTTGCGCGGACAGAGCTTCTGCAAGTGATGCGCGGCGTCAATACCCGAGAGTCCCGCACCCATAATCAACACATCGAAATATTCGGTCGCCATACCTGTCACGACGCAGAATACCACACCCACAGGGCACGTTCTCAGCCCAATGCCACTTAGTTTTTCGCGCGACCGAACACCTGCATAAATTGTGGGGCAGGACTCCAGTCCTGCGGCCGACGTCCACGTCGGCCTGCTCGCGTTTGGAACGGCTGATTCCAGGCGCGAAGTGCGGGTCCTGGAGGACCCGCGCAGACCTGGAGGTCTGCCCCGCGGATTATGCAGCGTACCCAGTACTGGGAAAACTTAGTGACATTGCGCTCTCAGCCTGCGCACGGCCCGAGCGTTGTTAGAATTAAGGCGAGCCATGTCGGCAGAAAAGCCGGGACGAGTGCCGCGTGTAATTACATTCTTACTGATCCTGGCGAACTCGCTTCCATTAGCCGCCGCCCCGCGCAGCAGCGCGATAACCGGATACGCCCGCCGCGTCTGGCATGTCGAAGATGGATTGCCTGAAGATATCGTGCAGGCCTTCGCCCAAACGTCCGATCATTTCCTTTGGATCGGCACCACCGGCGGACTCGTCCGTTTCGATGGCGCGCAGTTCGTAGTCTTCAACCGCGACAACACGCCGGCGTTTCACGAGAACAGCGTCTTCTGCCTGCTGGCCGCCTCCGATGGCACCTTATGGATCGGAACGGAAGGCGGCGGCGTGTTGAGCTATCGCAACCGCGCGTTCCGGCAGTGGTCGCGTTCGGATGGCCTGACGAACGGCTACGTGCGCGCCCTGCGTGAAGATCATGCCGGTCGGATCTGGATGGGAACCGACGACGGGCTGTTTCTGTGGCAGGCCGGCCAGATCGGGCGCATGGATGCCCGCTATGGCGTGCCTGCGATATCGGTGCATGCGATCTTCGAGGACCGCCAGCAGCGCCTGTGGGTCGGCGGGTATCACTTCTTCTGCATCGATGGCCACGGCATGGTCGAGTATCATCTGCCGGGAGGCATCACCGACAACGTGAAGTCCATCCTCCAAACACGCGATGGAACGCTCTGGGTGGGTACAGTGACGGGCTTGCAGCACAGCGGCTCCGCTCCCGATCCCCCGGTTTTTTCGCGGGTGACCAGTATTCGCAGCACCGTGCGCACGCTGTTGCAGGATGACGATGGCACGTTGTGGATCGGGACCATCGGCGAGGGTTTGATCCGCTACCGCGATGGGCAGTTCGCCGCGCTGCCGGCCAACCTGGCGCTGCCCAGCGACACCATCCTCAGCAGTTTTCCCGGATCCGAGCACAACGTGTGGATCGGCACTCAGGCCGGACTCGTGCGGCTGAACAAGACGGCCGCCAGCACCGTGGTTCTCCCGGATTTTGCCGATGCCGACTTTGGCACAATCTCTGCCGACCGCGACGGCGCCTTGTGGGTGTCCAGCAGTCACCTGTTCCGGCTGGTCGGGCGCCGCGCTCAGATACGCCGCTTCACCGGCCCCCTGGCGAACGTCCGCATTCGCAATGTCTTTCGCGATAACTCCGGTACGCTTTGGATGGGAACGGAGGGCGAAGGAGCATTCCGCTGGGTCGACGGCGCGCCGCGCCAGATACCGGAGATGCAGCCCTACATACGGGCCTTCGCGGAGGATCATGCCGGTGGCATCTGGATCGGCACCGACGGTGGCTATTGCCGCTGGCTTCCCGGCGGTACACGCTGCTTCGAACCGCACGAGAGCGTACGCGCTCTTTACGTCGACCGCCAGGGCGATGTTTGGGTGGGCAAGGATCGCGGTTTGACGCGGCTGCGCAACGGCGGGGATGTCCCCGACTCGCCCGTCCCCGGTCTGCGCGATGTCAAGGTGTGGGCCATCCACGAGGACCCCGAAGGTGCGCTGTGGTTCGGCACTCGCACCAGCGGCTTGTTCCGTTGGAAATCAGGCAAACTGACGGCCTTCACGACCGCCGAAGGTCTCGTCAATAACAGCATCTATCAGGTCCTCGAGGATCCCCATGGCACGCTGTGGCTGAGCGGACCGAACGGGATATCCTCCATCGGGCGCCGCGATCTCGAACGCACCGCCTCGGACTCCACCTACCGGCCTGCCGTGAAGCTATACGGCGCTGCCGATGGCCTGGAGAACACGGCCATGTACGGCGGCGTGCAGCCGGCCGGTTGCACTACGCCGAGCGGCGAAGTCTGGTTCCCGAGCACCGCCGGCGCCATCCGCATCGGCGCGGACCCCGAAGGTCCCGTGGCCGCGCCGCCCGCCTTCATTTACAGTGTCATGGCGGACGGTCGCGAGGTGGGCGCAGGCAGCGACATCGTGCTGCCTCCCGGACAAGGCAAGCTGGAGATTCAATATGGCGCCATCCAGCTCCGTTCGCAGGATCGCGTGCGCTTCCGCTATCAACTGGATGGATTCGATGGCGGTTGGACCGAAACGCGGGCGCGGCGCGCGACCTACACGAACATTCCGCACGGCCACTACCGGTTTCATCTGCAGGCCTTCGACATCGCCCAGCCGGCCGCTACCTCCGAAGCTTCCGTCGCCTTCGAATGGCGTCCCCATTTCTATCGCGCCTGGTGGTTTTATGTGCTGTGCGTGGCGGGACTGGCCGGTGCCGTCTGGTCGATTTATCAGGCGCGGATGCGGCAGGCGCACGCCAGGTTCGAGGCGGTATTGGGAGAGCGCAATCGTCTCGCGCGGGAAATGCACGACACCCTGATTCAAGGATGCACGGGCGTATCTGCGTTGCTCGAAGCGGTCGCCTCCATGACCCCGGAACAGGCGCCCGCCGCCGAAAGCCTGCTCGAGTGCGCCCGCACGCAGATGCGCGCCGTCACCGACGAGGCCCGCGCGGCGGTGTGGAATCTGCATCGCGGCGGCCGTTCCGAGATCAACCGCCTGGTGGACCAGTTGGCGCGCCAGGCCTGCGCCGCTTCGCAAGTGCCGGTGCGAGTCGAGACATCCGGCAAACCGGTGGTGCTCGATCCGCTGGTCGAGCACGACGTCATGATGGTGGCGCGCGAGGCCGTGTATAACGCGCTGCGCCATGCCCATCCGCACGAAGTCTTGCTGCGGGTTCAGTTCCAGCGCGGCCGCATCCGCATGAGCGTACAGGATGATGGCTGCGGCTTCGAACCGGACGAAGTGCTGCCCGAAAACGGCGGACATTTCGGACTGATCGGCATGCGCGAGCGGACTGAGCGGCTGGGCGGCCATTTCGCGGTGCACAGCGCTCCCGGAAAAGGCACCGAACTCTGCCTGGACGTTCCCGTGCGCCCGCCGGCCAGCGAAAAACCCCGTGAAGAAAAAGGAGCGCTCAACGGATGACCGTGACAGATAGATTCAGCGTACTGGTGGTGGAGGATCATCCCATCACGCGCCTGGGAATCGCGGCCATCATCGACGCGCAGCCGGATATGACGGTCTGTTTCCAGGCGGAGTCCGGCGAGGCCGGCGTGCGCGCGTTTCGCCAGCATCACCCCGATATCACGCTGATGGATCTGCGCCTGCCGGGGATGAGCGGGCTGGAGGCGCTGCGCATCATACGCGGCGAAGATCCCCAGGCGCGCTGCGTGGTCCTGACCACTTATGAAGGCGACGAAGACATCCATCAGGCGCTGACTGCCGGCGCGGCCGCCTACGTGATCAAGGCCATGTCCTATGAAACGCTGGTGGACGCGCTGCGCTCGGTGCATGCCGGTAGACGCTATCTTCCCCCGCCGGTGGCGCGCAGCCTTGCCAATCGCACGCCGAATTCCGATCTGAGCCCGCGCGAGCGCGAGGTGCTCGCGCTCATGGTGCGCGGCAAGACCAATAAAGGCATCGCCGATGCGCTCAAGATTACCGAGGCGACTGTGAAATGCCACGTGAGCGTGATCCTGCAACGGCTGGAGGTCACGGACCGCACGCAGGCCGTAGTTGCGGCGCTGCAGCGAGGGCTAGCGCATCTGTGACATTGGAGGGCGGGCTTTAGCCAAGGCTTTAGCCGGCGCGGGGCTTCAGCCCCGTCGCAGCACCCGCCCGCATTATCCTAATCCAAGGAGGGTCGTAATGCAGATTGGCATCATCGGCGCCGGCCACGTGGGAGGCGCATTAGGTACGCGCTGGGCGCAGGCAGGCCATCAGGTTATTTTCGGATCGCGCAACCCGCATCGGATGATATGCGGCAATTGGTTGCCAAGGCCGGCCCAGCCGCACGTGCCGCATCTCTAAGGGAAACTGTGCAAGCCGCTGAACTGTTGTTGTTGTCCACGCCCTGGAAGGCGGCCCAGTCCACGATCGCGGGGCTTAGCGATCTCTCGGGCAAGGTGCTCATTGACGCACTCAATCCGCTGCTGCCCGACCTGTCCGGTTTGGAGCTTGGTGCCACCACTTCCGCTGCCGAGCAGGTGGCCCGTTGGGCGCACGGCGCAAAAGTGGTGAAAGCCTTCAACACGGTGGGCTACAACATCATGGCGAACGCGGACTTCGGTGCCGACCGGCCGGTAATGTTCTACTGCGGCGACGATGCCGGCGCCAAGCAGACCGTGCGCCTGCTGATCGATCAGCTGGGCTTTGACGCTGTAGATGCCGGTCCGCTCACTCAAGCGCGGCTGCTCGAGCCCTTCGCCCTGTTGTGGATCTCGCTCGCGTACGCCCAGGGGCAAGGCCGCGAGATTGGATTCAAGCTCCTGCACCGGTAAACGCCGCGCGCGCTATTATGGTGCGCATGTGTTCCCCATGGCATACAGCGGTGCTGGCCCTAACCTTTGTGGCGGCAGCCTGCGCGGCTGACCTGCGGCTTCCCCTGCGATCGCGCGTGGAAGCTTTCAAAGGCAGCGGCGTCTGGGAGGCAGTCGCGTTCGAACAAGCCTTGCCTGCTGCGGAAACCGCCGTTCTCATCTGCGACATGTGGGACAAGCACTGGTGTTCGGGCGCTTCGCGGCGGGTGGACGCCCTCGCGTTGAAGATGGCGCCGGTCCTCGACGCGGCGCGTGCTAGGCGCATTCAGATCATCCACGCGCCATCGGAAACCATGGACTTCTACAAAGACTGGCCACAGCGGCAAACCATCCTGCGCCTCGCCTTGATCGATCCGCCGGCGCCGCTGGGTTTGCCCGATCCGCCTCTACCGATCGACGATAGCGACGCCGGCTGCGATACGCGCGACTCGTTCTACAAAGCCTGGACGCGCGAAAACGCCGCGCTCTCCATCGGCAACGCGGACGTCATTTCTGACGATGGAACGCAAATCTACAGCTTCGTGCGCGCGCGCGGTATACGCAATCTGCTGGTAATGGGCGTGCACGCCAACATGTGCGTGCTCGAACCGTTCATTCGCCATCAAGCGAATGACGAATTGGGGAATGCGCTGCATCCTGGTGCGCGATCTCACCGATAGCATGTACAACCCGAAGGCGCGCCCTTTTGTGACCCACGCGCAGGGCACTGCGCTGGTGGTTGAGCACATCGAGCGTTACTGGTGTCCCTCGACGCTCAGCACGGACCTGATCAAGGCGCTCGACGCTGCCATGTAGGGTAGTGCCTGGCCGCCGCCCGAATCGCCTAAGATGAAGAGATGCTCGTGTTAGCCTCCCGCTCTCCGCGGCGCCGTGAAATCCTGCAGCAAGCCGGCATTCCGTTCGTAGTGCGGCCCACGGAGGTGGATGAAACGCCGCTTCCCGGCGAAGCCGCGCGCCCCTATGTTACGCGCCTGGCGCGCCAGAAAGCCATGGCCGCCGCCGCCGCGCCAGGGGAAATCGTCCTGGCCGCCGATACCACGGTTGTGATCGACGGCGAAATACTGGCTAAGCCGGTAGACGCGGCCGATGCCCGCCGTATGCTAAGCATGTTGTCCGGCCAGAGGCACGAAGTCCTGACAGCCATCTGCCTGCGCTCATCCCGTGGCATCATTGAAGACTGCGCAGCCACCAGCGTATGGTTCGCGCCCCTCTCCCCCGCTGAGATCGATGATTACGCCGCGAACGGGGAGCCCCTGGATAAGGCCGGCGCCTACGCCATTCAGGGCTTGGCCTCCAAATTCATCCCCCGCATCGAGGGCTGTTATTACAACGTGATGGGTTTGCCCGTGGCGATGGTGTACAGCCATCTAAGGGCACTGGGCGACGCGTAGCTAGCCAACTATTGTTAACTAAGTCTATAGACATACAGTATTATTTGTGATAGGATCGGATCTTATTCTGCCTGACGCGGAAGAGGCCTATATTTTTCATGAACATCGGGATTGTTGGTGCGGGTTGTAGCGGTTCACTGGTAGCCATCCATCTCTTGCAGCACCCCGGTAATGTATCGGTGCATCTGGTTGAGCCGCGCCGCGAACTGGCCCGTGGATTAGCCTATTCGACTACCTGCCCGGATCATCTGCTCAACGTGCCTGCCGCCCACATGAGCGCGTTCCCCGCACACCCGGCGCACTTCTGTGAATGGCTCAGCGCCAATGGGTATCCCGACGATGGTCCAGAGTTCTTCGCGCCGCGCCAGGTCTATGGCAGGTATCTCGAAAGCCAGTTGCAGGCGGCGGTCGAATCGAAGCCCGGCCGTTTCCACCGTCATGTTACCGGCGCGTGCGATCTGCGATGCGAATTCGGGGGCGGCATCCGCCTCTTGCTCCGTGACGGAACTTCACTGGTTGTCGATCGCGCCGTCCTCGCCGTGGGAAACCCGCCGCCCGTGTCTGCCGCAGTCCGCGGGCTGGCCGCCGCCAACGGACAATACTTTTCTTCGGCATGGGAGGATGGTGCATTGGACTTGCCCGCCACTTATCCCGTGCTGTTGATCGGCTCAGGACTGACGGCGGTGGATGCGGTAATCGCGCTGCGGTCGCGAGGTCATCGCGGCACCATATATATGGTTTCTCGCCATGGCCAGGTCCCACACGAGCATGTGCCGGGTCAGACAGGCTGCGCACAGGATGACGTACCCGCGAATCTGCCGCTCGGGGCCATGGTTCGGACGCTGCGTATGGCCGCCAAGTGCGCCCCGGAATGGCGCATGGTGATCGACCGGTTGCGGCCGTACTCAGATCAAATCTGGAGTAGACTGACCGCAGCCGAGAAATGCAGGTTCCGGCGGCATCTGAAGTCCTATTGGGATGTGCATCGCCATCGCATGGCGCCGCGGATCGCTACTGAGTTATTCCGGGCGCAACAGCAAGGCGAGTTAGAAATTGTCGCCGGCAGACTGCGGCAGGCCGAAGTCAGCGGGAGGTGTCTCGTAGTTGAGATTGCACTGCGGGGCGGCGGCGAACGGATTATTCCGGTAGGGCGCATCATCAACTGCACCGCCCCGAATTGCGACTATCGTCGCGTGGCGAACCCCATCGTGCAATCTCTTTTTCGACAGGCATTGGCGTCGCCGGGCGAATCGGGCGTAGGACTTCGCACCAATGCCCACGGTGCTCTGATCAATGCCGAGGGACGTCCTTCGGACCGGCTGTTCACAGTCGGGCCGCCTCGGGCTGGCGACCTGTTCGAGAGCATCGCGGTACCGGAAATTCGCGTACAGGCGGAAGCTCTGGCGGCCTATCTCGTAACTGGACGGTAGTCTACCGCAGGGTACGCCGTCAGGCGGGGCGGGCGCGCATCCGGCTGAGGAGCCAGACGGTGCGATCGGGATAGTAGCGTCGCAGCTTTTCGTTCTCCCGGGCCCAGCATCCCGCGCCCATACCACCCGCGCGCGGTCGATGTCCGCGGCGTTGTACACCCACTCATCCTGGAAGATATGCCAAGGCCAGTAACGCACGAAGACCAGTTGCCTGCCGGTCGCCTGGGCAAGCTGGCGATTGACGGCCACGCGCCGCGCGGGATTACGCAATGCCAACGACCATGGATCGGAGCTGGCTAAGTGCAACCCGTACTCGAAAACAAACTGCGCGAGACACAGTACAAAAATGATACGGGCCGCCAGGGCACTGAAGCGGCT
>CAVWOT010000035.1:0-49366 GCA_963756605.1 Bryobacterales bacterium
GTGGTCGTGCTGACCTACAACGAGGAGTCGAATCTCGGAGACTGCCTGAACAGTGTCTACCGTTGGGCCGACCGCATCTTCGTTGTGGACTCGGGAAGCACAGATCGGACCCGCGAGATTGCTGCACATTTCGACGTAGAGCTCGTACAGCATCCATTCGAAACGCACGCCAGGCAATGGGACTGGGCTTTAGAAAGGCTGCCCTTCCAAACCGAGTGGGTCCTGGGACTCGACGCCGACCAGCGAGTGACGCCCGACCTGGCCCGCGAGATCTGTGGCTTGGACACTGCCGCACTCAATGGCGTGGATGGTATTTACATCAAGCGCAGACAGATATTTCGCGATAAGTGGATCAAACATGGTGGTTATTACCCGAAATATCTGTTGAAGATGTTCCGCCGCGGCAGCGTGAAGACGGATGCACGCGACTTGGTTGATCACCATTTCTATGTGACTGGGAAAACAATCAAGCTTCGCCGCGACCTCTTGGAAGTAAACAAGAAGGAAGACGACATCTCGTTCTGGATTGAGAAGCACAACCGGTACGCGGCGCTGCTGGCCAAAGAGGAAATGGAAAACAAGCGAACCTTTCGGGCGCACATTCTGGCGCCATCGTTCCTCGGTAAGCCGGATCAACAGTCGCTCATGCTGAAGAAAGTCTGGTCCCGAATGCCGCTGTATGTGCGGCCGTTCTTATATTTCCTCTATCGCTATTTCTTTACGGCTCGGATTTCTGGATGGTAAACAGGGAGCGATCTTTCATTTCCTGCATGCCTTCTGGTTCCGGCTGCTAGTGGACATCAAGTTGGACGAGTTACAGAACCAAGGGGCACGTGGATGAATATTCTCGGACTGAACGCCTTTCACGGCGACGCTTCGGCGGCTCTTCTCAGCGATGGCCAACTCGTGGCAGCGATCGAAGAAGAGCGGCTGAACCGCATCAAACACTGGGCTGGATTTCCCAACCTGGCGGCCGCGGCCTGCCTGGAAGGCACTGATCCGAACGACGTCGAGCACGTCGCCATCTCCCGCAATCCCTTCGCCCACCTAGGCAGGAAAGCGCTGTACGCCGCTCTCCGTCCCGCCTCCTGGCCGCGGTCTGTGTCGCGGGCTGCCAACGTTTTCCAGGTGGCCCGGTTGAGCGCGGAACGGCCTGGCACGATTCTGTCCGAGTTGAAGCGCGCCCGCATTCACAAGGTCGAGCACCATCGCGCGCACCTGGCCAGCGCCTTCTTCGCCTCCCCCTTCGAAGAAGCCGCCGTAGTCTCGGTGGATGGCTTTGGCGATTACAGCAGCATTCAATGGGGCATTGGGCGCGGGAATCGCATCAACGTGCTCGGCTCCGTGCTGTTCCCGCACTCGCTCGGTATTCTGTACACCGCCTTTACGCAGTTTCTAGGCTTCCCGAAGTACGGCGACGAATACAAGATGATGGGTTTGGCGGCGTATGGGAAGCCGCGCTTTGCGCCACAAGTCCGCCGGATCGTACGAACCGAGTCCGGCAATTGCCGCCTGGACCTGGACTACTTTACGCATCATAGCCACGGCGTCAAGATGACCTGGGATGGCTGCGAGCCGATGTCCGGTAGCGTGTTCTCACGCAAAATGATCGAGATATTCGGTACGGCGCGCGAGCCTCACAGCGAAATCACAGAGCGGCACGCGGACTTGGCAGCCTCCGTACAAGCTGTCCTGGAAGAAAATTACTTCGCGCTGCTGAATCATGTGTACCATCGCACGGGGCAAAAAGCGTTGTGTCTGGCGGGTGGAGTAGCTCTCAACTGCGCAGCCAACGGCAAGATCTTCGAACAAACGCCGTTCCGAGAAGTGTATATTCAGCCAGCGGCCAGCGATGCGGGCACCTCCATCGGCGCGGCGCTGTCGGTCTGGCACGAGCACTTGAATCAGCCGCGCTCGTTCGTTATGCGGCATGCCTATTACGGTCCGCAGTACACCGACCGCGAAATCCACGCGGAACTGGAAGATGCCGGCGTCGCGTATCGCCGCTGCAGCGAAAACGAATTGGTCGACGCGACTGCCTCACAAATTGCGGCCGGCAAAGTCGTCGGTTGGTTCCAGGGCCGCATGGAATTCGGGCCGCGAGCCTTGGGCAATCGCAGCATTCTGGCCGACCCGCGCCGCACCGACATGAAGGATCTGCTGAACAGCCGCATTAAGCACCGCGAGCATTTTCGGCCATTCTGCCCCTCTATCCTGGCCGAGGCTGTCTCGGATTTCTTCGAGACCAGTTACCCGGCGCCCTTTATGGTGTCCGCCTATCGCATCAAAGGCGACCGCCTGCAGGATCTCCCCGCAGTCACGCATGCCGATGGAACGGGCCGTCTTGCAAACCGTCGACCGGGAATCGAATCCGCTCTATTGGAAGTTAATCCGCCGTTTTGGCGAGCTCACCGGCGTTCCCGTTTTGCTGAACACTTCATTCAATGAGAACGAGCCAATTGTCCAAACCCCGGCGCAAGCGCTCGACTGTTTCCTGCGCACGCGGATGGACGTGCTTGCTATCGGATCTTACGTTCTTCTAAAAGCCGAGAATCTCCAACGTAGCGAAGGCAAACGAGCATTCGCGTTGGCCTAATAACCTACCTGAGGGCCAGTCTATGCGCGTCTTATTACTTAATCAGTGTTTCTATCCGGACGTAGTCTCCACGGCTCAGCACGCCAGCGATCTCGTTGCAGAGCTGGCGGAGCGCGGCCATGATGTAACCGTGGTCGCGAGCCGACGCGCCTACGATAACCCGGATACCAGGTTCCGCCGTGAAGAGCATTGGCGCGGCTGCAAGATTCTCCGGGTGCCCATGCCTAGCTCTGGGCAAGAGCACTAAATTGCGCCGAGTTCTGAACTTCGCCAGCTTCTTCTTGAGCTGTATAATTCGGCTTATTTTTCTGCCGCGATTCGATGTCGTCATGGCCCTTACCACGCCGCCCCTGATTTCCTTGCTTGGCGCGCTGTTCGTCAAGCTGAAGGGCGGCCGGTTTGTCTTCTGGGTGATGGATCTGAATCCGGACGAGGCGATAGCCGCTGGGTGGCTCCGGGAAGGTTCCACAGCAGCCAAGGTGCTGGCCGGTTTGCTGAACTTCAGCCTTCGCGTGGCCGACGAAATCGTGGTGCTCGACCGATTCATGCGAGACCGAATCGCGCAGAAGGGCATCGCGGTGGAGAAGATCCGCACGATTCCGCCATGGGCGCATAGCGATGTGGTTCACTACGACGCGGAAGGGCGCCGCCGGTTCCGTGAGCGGCACGATTTGGAAGGCAAGTATGTGGTGATGTATTCGGGTAACCACAGCCCGTGCCATCCGTTAACTACCGTGCTCGATGCAGCCCAACGGCTGGCCGATCACCCCGAGATCGTATTTTGTTTCGTAGGCGGCGGGAGTGAGTTCCAGACCGTGCAGGCTTTTGCAATAACTCATCGCTTGACGAATATCCACTGTCTGCCCTACCAGCCTCTATCGGAACTCTCCGGCTCGCTGTCGGCGGCAGACCTGCACATAGTAGTGATGGGCGCTCCCTTGGTAGGCATCGTCCACACCTGCAAGATTTATAACATTATGTGCGTCGGCTCCGCGGTGCTATATATAGGCCCGTCCAAGAGCCATGTTATGGACATCGCGGCAGGAAACGGAATCCCTCTCTACGCCGCAGAGCATGGGGATGTGGAAAAGGTTGTGCGCCGCATCCTGGCGGGCGTTCAGGTGAACTTGCCCAGCAGACCGATGCTGGAGCGTGGCGCGCATTTTCGACAGGAAGAACTCGTACCGCGCTTCGCAAACCTGGTCGAATCGCTGTACAAGGAAACTCCGGCAACGGTTGCCCCCCTGCCGACCACGTTGCGAGGTCGGGCCGCAAAGTCCTTAGCGGCCCCGCCGGCGTCGGCGCTGAACACACTTACTCGTCGGGAGACTGAATACTCGTGAAGATACTTGTGACTGGCGGCGCAGGCTTCATTGGAAGCCACTTAGTGCGGCGGTTGCTAAGAGACAGGGCCGGTTCCGTCAGCGTCCTGGACAATTTCCACCGCGCGCGTCCTGACAATTTGGCAGACTGCCTCGATGAAATCCATCTCTGGCGGGAGGATGTCCGGAATCCCGCGGCGTTGGTGAAAGCTCTGCGTGGCGTCGATCTTGTCTATCATTTGGCTGCACAGTCGAGCGTGATTGGCGCTGAGGCGGATGCGGATTACACATTTCGGACGAATGTACTGGGCACGTTTGAGCTCTTGCAGGCGGCCCGGCTGAACGGAGTCCGCCGGGTGGTGTTCGCGTCGTCGCGCGAGGTTTACGGCGATCCGCTCCGGGTTCCCGTGCCGGAGACGGCGCCGCTCAGACCCAAGAACCTGTATGGCGCGAGCAAAGTTGCCGGTGAAGCGTATTGCTCCGTTTTCGGGTCCGACGGCCTCGAAACCGCCGTGTTGCGCCTGGCCAACGTTTATGGGCCTGGCGACACAGGCCGAGTTCTCCCTCTGTTCGTAAGTCGCGCCTTACAGGGTCAACCGCTAGTGCTCTATGGCGGGCAGCAGGTGCTGGATTTCGTCACGATCGACACCGTAGTGGAAGCATTGTACAAAGTCGGGTTTGGCGATCTAGTCCCTGAACCCTTGAACGTCGGCAGCGGCAAAGGAGTCACTATTTCTAAATTGTGCCGGCGTGTGCTGGAACTGACAGGATGGCGGTCCCAAGTGGAGATCGTCGCCGCTCGCCAGATCGAAGTGACTGGGTTCGTCGCGGACGTAACCCGCGCCCGGCAGGTACTCTGGCCTTGAGCAGCCGACTGATCCGCTTTACGGGCTACCCCAATTGGTTGACCGGATCGTCCGAAACAACTCAAGGCGCCAGCTCATGCAGATAGTAGCAGGGTAGGGCATCGCCTGGAGGTTGCGGAATGTGGCTTAATCGACTGATTGCTATTATCTGCGTGTCAACTGCTCATGGTTTAGCGGCGAAGCCGATTCGCGAGAACCGGATGGCAACAGGCCCTAATTGCGGAGTAGTGGGCGACGGATCAACCGATGACACGAAAGCACTGAACGAGTGCCTCGCGGACCTTCCCAATTACGCGGTCCTCTTTTTCAGGAGGGCCTATCGATCAAAATCACTAATACGATCAAAATTCACGGCAAGTACGGTATTCGCTTGGTTGGCCTGACCTCCGTGTTCGGCGGCCCATCCATCGGGACGGCTGCTCCCGCATTCTACTGGAATGGGCCGGACGGTGGAACCATGATCGACATTGACGACACTCAGAACTTTCTCATAGAAGGTCTTGCGCTATTTAGCGCGCCAAATTTCACGACTGGTACTGGGGGCGCACGCATTGGTTTCAACGTAGATCAGACCTTGCATTTGGGCCTCATCACCACCAATGGCATCTTCGAGCGCGTAGCCGTTAACGGCGCCGAGCAGAACCGGGACTTTATCGGAATTGCGTTTGCCTTGAAGGGTGGCAGCAACGTCGAGCACATGACCGTGCGCGACTCAATCGTATCGTGCTCTTACGGCACGAGTGATGCGAACGCCGTCGGGCAGGGAATCACTATTGGCGGTAGCTACAACGCTAAGAAACATTTGTACGAAAACAACAGCATAACCAACTGTGCGACGGGCATATACGTGGCCAATGGGTCGGCGGACATATTCCATAATCAGTTCAATCAGAACGGTACCCACATTTACGCGGCGCCCATTGATCCCATCGTCATTGAAGCGAACGACTCGGAAAACGCCCGCCAGTTTTTTCGCGGAACGATCAGCTTCGGTGGAGCTATCCGGGCTAACCGCATAGCCGCGGTTCACCCACCCAAGGATAGTTGTGCGGTTCAAATCGAAGGCGTCAGCGCAGTGATATTCGAGTCCAACAGCTTCGATCCCGGTCCTTACGTGCCCGTGTGTCGCGGGCCGCGCGGTTCCGGAGCGCTGGCATCTAAAGGCAACCGGTACCCCAACGTAGCCGAAACCATCTCGGGTTTCCAAACTTTCCATTACGGGTCGAGCTCTGAAATGGACAGCATTTCCGGCCTCGGTGGCTTCGCCGCCCTCGCCAGCACCGGTTCGCGGGATTCGGAGGACAAGGCGACCGCCGGCATGGGATTTGTCTATTACAGCGAAGAAACACAATCATGGTTGATCTCCGAGAACGGCAAGCCGTATACCCATCTGGGCGCGGGACTGCCAGTCCGACTCCCAAGAGCAGTAAGGATAGCTGCAGGAAGGGAGATGTGTTCGAAGATTCGTCTTATATCTACGTGTGTGTAGCCGACAACACCATCAAGCGGGCCCAGTTAGAGAGTTTCTGAGAGACCCGGGCGATTGAACAGTGTCAATTACTCCGGCCGACGCCAGGATCATCAAATAAGGCTCCAGATACATCCGGTGGCTGGTATGCGCCCAAAACACCGCGGTACCCAACGCGAATCCGAGAAAAGCGGCATAGATATAAGCCAGGTCGCGCCATCGCCGGCGGGACCGCCACGCGCCCCAACAGGCCAGCACGAGCAGCGGGGCATACGAGACAAAGTAGATAGTCTGAAACAGCCAGCCCTTCGCCGGACTAAACAGCGGCGAGAAGCCGATCCAGACTTTGTACACCGCACGGCGCAGGGTCAGCCACGGATGGGCGACGATGAAGGCCATGCCCTTGCGCCACAGCCAGTGCGTCTGCTTGATCCAATGCGGGTCGGAAATTGCGTCGAATTCGCGCTGCTCGGCAGGAGTCAGGTCGCTCCATTCGGGGACTTGGGCGTCATCGATCCGCCGTTCGGGAAAATAGTCGAAGGTCAGCCGATGATTGGCCGTCCACAGAGAAAACCCGCCGTTCGAATAAAGGATCGGCTCGCCGGTTATGCGCCACGTCCGGACCACCCACGGGCCTACGATCAACACAGCTCCCAGCGCCATCCACAAAAACCGCCGCACGCCGTACGCCACTGCCGTCCAGGCCAGAGCGAACACCAGGAAGAGCGCCAGGTTCGCCTTCGTCAGTACGGTCAGGCCGACAGCTGCTCCGGCCGCCACGGTGAGCCACATCGAGCCCGACTGGCTGGCCCGCAACAGCAGATAAATAGCGCCCGCGACCACAAACGCGAGCGTCGCGTTTTCCTGCAGCACCGTATCGTGCCAGACATAGTATGGGTACACAGCCGCGTAGGCCGATGCCAGCAATCCCACGGCGCTTCCGAAAAGCCGCTCGCCGATCAGGTAAGTAAGCAGCACCGTTCCAGCGCCCAGCAGCGCACTGATGAGCACGATCACCGGCATCGGATGTCCTGTGAGAACGCCGGCCGCGACAATGGTTGGGTACACTGGCGGAAAATACGCACATAGCGTTCCGTCGTCCCCCAGGCAGTATCCGACGCCATGGACCACGTTCTTGGCCATCTCAAAATAATCCGTATAAACCCAAAAGTGAGCGGGACCCAGAAAGGCAGCCGCGGCGCGCAGCACGAACGCCAGCGCAACGAAGCCACAAGCCAAACGGCGCGGCCGCCGCAACTGGTGGCGCCAGCGCGAATCGTCGATCGTCATTTTCTCCAGTATGTCGGGAGGCATCGCGGCAACACCACGCACGGTGTGTGAGTGTCCTTTTTGGCGGAGTCGCCCGCGGGGTGGCTGGCTCAGCTTTCCAGGCGCTCGATGCGTTGCCCGTGATCCTTGGCGACTCCGGCCAGTTTGTCAATGCTCCCCGCCAGGTTTTCGATGTTGTCGGCCAGATTCTCGATGTTGACGGCCTGTTTCTCGACCACGTCCAGGATCCGGCCTATGCGCGCGTCGGTGATGGCGTCGCGCTCGGCGGCGCGCTTTTCTTCAGCCTGTTGCATGTGTGCGACGAGTTCCAGGCTTTGAGTGAGGGCCTCCAAGCGTTCATCGATCGTCATGGCTCTTTCCAGTATACCCGAGCGGCCTCGATGCGACATCTCCTACGCGTCCCGGCGAGTATAATTCATCACCGACTCCCCAGCCGTGCGAGATACTTCCACAGCAACCGGCCGGCCCGCAGCGGATAGTAAAGGAAAAACAGATGCGAGGGCAGCGCGATCCATTCGAGTTCCGACTCGGTAGGCGCTTTCAAGCGGGCGGCGTAATGCCGGATCTTTTGCCAGGGACGCTCCGCCAGGCTCGCGTTGAACGCGGTGAGTTCCCAGCTCGAAGGCTCGCATGGCTCCGCGCGATAGAGCCGTTCAGCCACGCTGCCGCGCATGCGCCGTAACCACCCGCTCCCCGCGCGCCCGTTCGAGGATGTCTTCGGGTACCGGCGCATCCAGCAGATCGTTCGCCAGCAGCAATCCCAACAGTACTGGCCGCTCGCAGCGAGTTTCGGAAGCCAGCTTCATTACCGCCGTCCAATCGACGCCGGCCTGTGCGAGCCGCCCCACGTCGCCGAGCCACATCAGCCGCGACCACATATGCTTGGCACCGTGGACGCACAAGAACAGCATCAGGCACTCCGGCGAGAGCGCGGCAACCGGCCTGCCGGCGAGACGCGCGGGACGCACGCGAGCGCCACAGCACCTCTGCATCGAAGCGGAACGGGTAGTCGGACGGAGCCGTTTCCCATTTCAGATCGGCCTGGCCGCCCTGCGCCGATCGCAGGATGAGATCGCCGCCGAGCCGCATGAGCGCCTTAGGAGGCAGCTGCTCCAGATGCGGGGCGAGTTGGTAGCCTTCCCCTCGGAGGAGGCGCAGTGCGGCGGGGACGTAGCGCTCGTGTACCAGCAGATCGAGATCGGAAAAAGGCCGCAGCGCCGGATCGGGATAGAGTGTTTCCGCGACCGCCGGACCTTTGAGCGGAACGGTTTGTATACCCGCCGCCTCGAAGCGGTCCAGGAGAAGCGAGCAGCCGGGCGGTGAGGAACAGGCCCCGCGTGGCGGATTCGAGGTACGCGTCGCGCAACCGGAGGGCGATCTCTTCGGGAATGCCAGGGCAGGAGGAGAGCTTGGCGTGGAGCAGCGGGGTCAAACCATGGTAGTCGGCGGCCTCGATGAGGCTTGGCCAGTTGGTTACGGCGGGAAGAGGCCCCGCGGCGCGTGCGCCGGCCAAAAGCGCGGCGGCGGTGGGGTTGGGCGGATTGGGCGTGCTGGTCATCGGTGGCCGGCCGGCGGCTGGGCGTGTCGAGCGCCGATACCCCCAGATGGGGGTGGCGCAATACCCCCATTTTTTGGCTTCATACGGAGATTTCGATGGAAAACCGGGAAACGTGGCGATTTTCCGTGCGCTTTTGGTTTTGCCCGGCGTGACATATTCCGAACACAAGGTAGCATGACCGGAAGCGGCGGCAGGCCTAAATCGGTGCAGGCGGTCCGTATTTTGAGCGGGCTAGAGGGAGGGCCGGAGTTGTGACTGGCCGGCGGGGGGGCGCCGGTTAAATTTCGAAGAGCGCCCGTAATACTCCGACATACAGATGTTAGACGCGAACCTGCCGCGGGCCGGTCTGGAACACAGCGGACAGTAACATCATTAGCGGCATCATGACGCCAACTTGTTAGTTCGGGAAGTACCACTTAGCGTACCAGGAGTCATATACAAGTGTTGACATGCCGCGGTAAGTCGCGTACACTTCTGAGCTTAGATATAAAGGGCGGAGTGTATCGCCGGTGGACAAATTTTCTCAGTTAGGTTCGGGTTCGTTTTTCGGATCAGCCAGGCAAGCGATGCGATGTGGGCGAGTGGCCGCATCGAATCAGATTGTGTTTTGGCATAGGTAAACGGATTGTATGACATTTAGAACTCGCACACAGTTAGCGCATGGAACCGCGAAGTCGAAGACGCTGGTGGCTGGACGGGTGGCAGCGATGCTGGCCGCGTCGATGTACGTGGCCGGTGTTTCGGCGCAGACCTTGCCGCCGGGCTATACCCAGGACTGGAGCAACCGTCACCTGGTGTTCTCCAATCCCGGCACGTACCAAGAGGCCGTGCAGAATGGGATCCCTGGCGAAATGGCTGAGGATCACAAGCGATCCGCGCTACATCATCCAGCAGCGCGCGCGCTCCTCGGCCGCAGCGCCTGATACATCTTCGTCGACCGACGCCTCGAAAAAGAAGCCTGTGAAGAAAGACTGGAGCACGGGCCTGGGTGGACTTGCGGCGACGTTGACTGGCATTGTCGGTACGCTTAACTCGGGGAGCATCAGCGGCAACTCGACATTGGACGTGGCCGGCACGACGCTTACGGCAAGCCCGCCAACAGCGGCCAGCGCGACGGGAACATTTTCGGGTTACCCTTCCAGTGCTTCCGTTCCGACGATCACCGTGAACAGCGGAGCAGGCGCGATCACCCTGACCAACAACGGCTCGCAGCAGACTGAGACGGTTCAGTTCACGGGTCCGCCGCTGACCACGACACAACTCACCATACCCACCACTGGCAGCGCCACGAACAACCTGGTCCTGACCACTAGCGGAACCGGGAGAGTGATGGTGGGCACGGTAGGGGGCACGGCTCCCGCAGCCAACACCACAATCACCGTCACCGCGGGAGTGAGCGGCAGCACAACCGCCACGCTCACCAACGGCGGTACTGGTGCGTCAGCCCAAGGCACGTATTCAGGCCCTGGCTACAACACCACCGCCGGCCAGATCACGGTGAACAACGGCACCAGCACGTTTACCTTTTCGCCTGGCGGCACTGGCGCGAGTGTGGTCGGCACGTTCTCGAACAACCTCCCTTGGACCGGCACGATGCACATCATTGTCAATGGCGGGAACAACCTGGTGCTGACGCCATCCTCGGGCACGCTAGCCACCGGCGGGGCCAGTCGTCGGAACACGAGCGCAACCACGCCCGGCGCGGAACAATCACGCTCGGTAATATCAACTACGTTGTGTCAACGAGCGGATCGGTTACAGCTCCGGGCCCACCGGCACCTGCAATGTCACCTTCTCGGGACGGTAGCAGTTCTAACGATCGTAACAGCTTTCGGACCAACTTAGCCGCGGCGATTGCCTCGCCCGCGTCGGGCGGTAGCACCTCAACGTACGACTGTACCAGCGCCACCAATACTTATATTTCGAACGCAACCAACGATGGTAGTTCGCACGTAGATCTGACGCTGTCGTCCAACTATCCCGGCCTCGCCGGACAAACTGCCGTCAATGCCACCTTTTCCGACACCTCTGCTGATACTTCCATCACCGACTTTAGCGGTGGCGTCAACGGTACGAGCGGCTGCACGAGTTCAACTGTGGGAACCATCGCGACAGCACCGACGAGCGCGACACAAGCATCGAACATGATTTCTGCCATCACGAGTTGCCTGGCGTCCTATCCAGCCGCGGGTGTCACGGCGACCGCCAACGGTTCCGCCGCCGTGAACATTATCAGTGTCACCCCCGGAGCCTCTGACCAGGGCTTCTCGCTGGCAGTCACAGGCACTTCGGCCACCAACTTTGGCTTTGGCACGCCGGCGAACGGCACCGACGCAAGGCAGCAACACGTGCTCGGGCACGACAGGCACCTACATCAACAGCACCACCACCACAACCGTAGCCCCGAACCTGAAGGCGGCGATGGCGGCGTGCACGTCGCCCGGCTTCACAGCTAGCGCCACCGGCAGTACCGTGACTGTTACCTCAACCGCGATTGGTTCTGCCGCAGCACTCACCGTGAACTCAACCGATCCCACCGACTTCAATTGGACCCCGAACGGCACGGTCAACGGCAGCAACGGATCGAGCACTTGCACCGGGGGCAGTGGTACCTTCGCCTATAGCGCAACCGCGGCGACCCTTGCACAGAACATCGCGGCCGCCCTCAATTCCAATTCCAGCGCTTGCGCGAACGCTCTCGGAGTGACGGTGGTTCAGGGCAACGGCAGCAATGGCGGCTCCACTACCCAGGTCGTCGTGACTGAGAACACGCCCGGCACTTTCACCACGCTCTCCGGCGGCGGTACCGTCAGCACGAGCGCCTTTTCCTGGGCGGCGGCGAGCGCGGGCTCGAACGGAACTGGTCCGGCCTGCGGTTCTGCCACCAGTGGGACATACGTAACCGACAGCAGCACGACCAACCTGGCGTCGAATCTCGCGGCCGCCATCAACCTTTGCAACACGGATTTTGGGAGCAATGTCCTGGCGACTGCCAACAGTAATTCCTCGGCCACGGTGACGATAACGGCGAGCATCAACTGGGAATTTCGTCTTGGTGCCCACCGCGAGTCAGAACTCGGGAACAGTATTCACCATCGCCGGCCCCTCAACATCCACGACGCTCAACGGAACGAACGGCTGTAGCGGCAGCAGCCCATGGACCGCGACCTTCGCCACCAGCGCGGGCCTGACGACGCTCGCGGACGATGTAACCACCGCCATCAACAATTGCACGAGCGGCACCAAGGGCGTGACGGCGACAGGGGCTGCCGTCGTCAGCACGACAGCGCTGGGGTCGGGCGCGAGCCTGACGGTGGGGGCCACCAACAACACGGGCATCTTCAGTTGGAGCAGCGTAACCGCCGGCACGGACGGCACGAACTCGAGCACGACCTTTGCCTACTGGTCGGTCAATAACTATCTTTCCTCGGCCCAGGTGGCCACTAACATCGCGAACGCCATCAACACCAACGCCACACTGCAGGGATCCACGGGCGTTGGTGCAGTAGCGAACACGCCAGCCAGCGGGGACGTGATCTTCACCGCCAACACGACCGGAACGGCCGCAAACAGCTACGCCGGTCTCGCCGAGCCCGCTTCTCGGCTTTCACCGGCGGAACTCTCAGCGGCGGAAGCGCCAACCCAAACGGCACGGTGCAACCGAACGCCTACCCAGCCAAGTTTTCGTTTAGCACCTCCGGCGCCAGTTGCGCGAGCGATTTTGTTGTTTACCCGACGGGCACCGCGGTTTCGAGCACCCAAGCAAGTATCGCAGCCTATAACGAACTCTATGGGACTTCCGGTCCGAACGGCACCGGTTGCGGCGCTGGCGCGTCGGGCAGCGTTGTTCCGTCGGTCTTTTGGTCCTATTCCACCGGTGGCGTGGTCACCACATCTCCGATCATCTCCTTCGACAGCACAGGCTCACAGGTGGCGTTCATTCAGGAAAACAGCAGCGGCGTCGCAAGCCTGGTTCTCCTCAAATGGGCTGCGGGCACGTCCGGAGCCCTGACGACTCAGTCATCGGGCTCCGCCTATCAGAGCTGCGCTGCTCCATGCATGTATACCGTGACATTTCACGGTTCAACCGGTGACACGTTCTCATCGCCGTTTTACGATTACCACGACGATTTACTCTATGTGGGCGACGACAGCGGTAATCTCCACCAGTTCACCGGCGTCTTTAATGGAGCGCCAGCCGAGAATACGACGAGTCCTTGGCCCGTGAGTCTCGGCTCGAGCAAACTCGCTTCCCCGGTTTACGACCCGACCTGGAACGGGGGCCAGATCTTCGTTGGCGACCTGGGAGGCGTGATTCATTGCGTGACAGCGTCAACAGGCGCCATCTTCGGGACAGCCAGCCCTGGCGCAGGTGAGATTGCCGACGCTCCCCTGGTTGACGGCAGCGCGAATTATCTGCTCGTATTCGTCGATAACTATGTATCTGCCGGGGTTCATTACGACGCCGTATTTGGCTACGGGGAACAGTTCTTCCCAACCACGCCTGGCATTGTTGATCTGGGAACCGGCGGCAGCGGATACTACCTCTATGCCGGCACGTTCGATAATGTTTACTACCAGTCGTCGAACCATACCGGCAACATTTACGTGGTAGGTAACACCGGCGTGACGACAGGGGCCACACTGTACCAGGTAGGTTTCAGCGGGACCCTCACCGGCGCGTTTAGTTCCGCGGCTGCGGCTCTCACCCCCTCGGGCGCCTATCCCTGGCCATCTCCCGTCACCGAATTCTGCAACCCCGGCACCAATGGCAACTGCGCGATACAGAGCGTTAGCGGCTGCACGGTGAACAGCGGCTCCCCCACGATAACCTGCACGACCGCGGACTTTACGTCCGTCGATGTGGGCGCGACGATCACGGGGACAGACATACCGGCTGGGGCTACGATCTCAACCGTAAACAGCACCACTAGCATCACCATCTCGGCAAACGGGATCGCGCACACGACTACGGGCACTGCGACCATCACCGCCGGTGTGGACTATGTCTTCTTCAGCGTCAACCGTGGGCAAGTAGGCTCGTGTACCGACACCGCGGGTAACGGCTGCATCTTGTCTTATAACGTCACCACGCCAACTGCGGTCGCGATCTCAGGAAGCGGCTTGGGCGTTAAGACTCCCAGCGCCGGGAATGGCTGTTGGGCGACGGGGGGTATAGTGATCGACAATAGCGTCCAAACGGGTATTTTGGCAGGCGCCTCCGAGATCTACGGCGTGGAACTGAATGGGAGCGCCGCGGGCACACCCAGCGCTATGGCCACTGCAAACTGCGGCGGAAGCGTCGCCTCCACCACCATTGTTGGCGTTCAGGCGTCGCAGGCGAGCCCATAGCGAGGGGCCGGTAACCGGAAGTGCCTGGGGACGCAAAGGCTCGCGGTGGGAGATTGAGGCATAGCTGCGGCGGAACCAACAGGGCGTGCCCCGTGCTGCATGACAAACGGGGCTAAACTGGAGACTTACGAACATGAAACCAAACGCGAACGACCCACCAACGGCGGCAAGTGGTGACCCACCTAGGAAGCCCTATCAGAAACCCGCCTTCCGGCACGAGCGCGTCTTTGAAACGCAGGCGCTGAGTTGCGGCAAGGTCCAAGTCACCCAGGGCCAGTGTCACTCGAACCGCAAGAACTCCTGACGGTAGACCGCCAAATGCGAGACTCACCCGCGACCCGGGCAGGGACCACGCGTCTCCTTGTCGCAGCTCGGGTACGCTCATCGGCCTGCTGGGTTCCTCGTAATCCACGGATCGAGAATAACGGAAATCTCCAATGCACCCTGGGTCTAATTTAGTGGAGTCACGCAAAAATCGCCGCGCGCAGCTGATATCCGCTTTCACAGCGGCGGCCATCTCCTTTTCGTTCGCCACGCCATCCGCCGCCCAAAGCACTGGCAAGCCTCTCGGCGTAGTGGACGATTGGAGCAACCATCACCTGGTCTTCTCCAGCCCCGGCACGCTGGCGGACGCCATGCGCACCGGCACGGTCGACAGGTGGTCCAAAATCGTCAACGATCCGCGCTACCAGAACGAACTGCGGAGGCGCAGCCTTAGCGCCCGGCCGCAGGCGGTCAAGGGGCCGCACGCCGTTAAGAAAGACTGGAGCGAGCCTATAACCGCGGCCGGGGTGGCGGCGAACCTCACTGCCACTATCTCGACACTCGGCTCGTCGGATATCAGCAGCAGCTCGACTCTGACCGTCGATGGCATTACGTTCGACGCGAGTGCGCCGACGCCCGCAAGCGCTACAGGGACCTTTTCCAATGAGCCGAGTTCAAGTAGTACGCTAACGATCAAAGGCCTTGGAAACACGCTGGTATTAACGGCGGGCAGCTCGACCTCGTCGTCGTGCACGTTCACGTCAGGGTCCAGCACGGTAACCTTCACGCGCAGCAGCACCAGGAACACCAATGCAGTGAACCTCGCGAGCTTGATCAATACCTCTGGATGCGGGTCAGTTGTCGGCGTCAGTGCCAGTGCGCCCGGAAGCAGCGAAATAACCATCACCGCCGCCACTGCCGGGTCCAGCGGAGACGGCATAACCGTCCAAACGACCTCGAGTCCCAACTTTGAGATCAGCGCCTGGACCACCGCCCAGAACCTGGCGAACGGCTCGGATGGCACGACCTCCGGGACGACGAACCCGCCGACGTTTGCTTACTGGTCGGGATCATCTTATGCTTCCATCTCGACCTTGGCCACAAATATTGCTGCGGCGGTAAACGCTAACACCACGGTCAAGGCCGTGATCACGGCTACTGCGAACTCGCCGGCCGCGGGCGATGTGACTTTCGCGGCGAAGACTGCCGGAGTAAGTGGGAACGGCTCTTATCAGGTCACGGCGAACTTTTCCGCGTTCAGCCCGGCCAGCGCGTACCTGAGCGGCGGCGCGGCGGGAGTGCAGCCGAACATGTACCCGGCCAAGTATTCCTTCAGCACTAGCAGCGCCAGTTGCTCCGATTTTGTCATTTACCCCACGGGCGCCGCCGGGCGCGTCAAACGCGGCCAATATCGTCGCCTATACCAACCTCTACGTCGGCACTGGGGCATGCGACAAGCGCCAATCCGACGGTCGATTGGGCCTATAACACGGGCGGCACGGTCACCACCTCTCCCATACTCTCCGAAGACGGCACCCAGGTAGCGTTCATGCAGGTCAGCGGCACGACGGCAAGCCTGGTTTTGCTCAAACCGGCGGCGACGGGCGGGTCATTCTCCTCGCCCATCACGCTGACCGCGCAGTCATCGGCCGCCGGTTATCGAAGTTGCGCGGCGCCGTGCTATTACGCGCTTGAGCCTGAGCGAAAACGATACGCTCTCCGCGCCGTTTTACGATTACCTGCGCGATGCGCTCTACGTGGGCGACGATAGCGGCAATCTGCACCAGTTCTTCGGGGTTTTTGACGGAGATCCGGCCGAGAATACGACGAGTCCCTGGCCCGTGCACCTGGGGTCGAACAAACTCTCGTCGCCGGTCTACGATTCCGAAGACCGGTTTCCAAGCCGGCTACGTCTTTGTGGGCGATATGGGAGGCGTTTTCTACTCCGTGGGCAGCGGCTATGGGGGAACCACATCCGGGACCATATACGGCAACACGGGCAGCCTTGGGCAAGCTATCGCGGACGCGCCGCTGGTGGATTGCCCGCAAGGAGTGGAGTACGTTTTTGTGACCACAACGGCAGCTACAGTTATCCTGGCTACGACGCCGTGTGGGAGTTCGTCAGCATCTTTACCGACCGTGGAGGCAACGGCGCCCCGGGGTTGTGCCGGTAGGGGTGGGGGGCGCTGGATATTATCTATACGCCGGCACCTTCGACAATGTGTACTTTCAGTCGTCGCCGCCGTTCTTTGCCGCTACCGGGAACATTTACGTAGTAGGCAACACCGGCACGGCGGGTGGAGCAACGCTGTACCAGGTGCCCATCAGCTGGAGCGCATTGACGGGCGCCTCCAATGTGGTTGCTACCGGCCTGAACAGCACCGAGTATCCCTGGCCGTCACCGGCTACGGAGTTCTGCAATGGCGCATGCACTTCGCCGACCCCCAGCGGTTGCACGTTCACAACCACCTCCACCACCGTAACGTGCTCGAGCGGGGGCTTCAGTTCGGGCGATGTGGGCCTGACTATCGCCGGAACGGGTATCCCGGCCGGCGCGACGATCACTGCTTACACCAGCCCGACAGTCGTCAAGATCTCAGCAGACCCGTCAGCAAACGAAAGCAGTCCGGGCGTCAGCCTAACGGTCGGAGTGACTAATTCCGGCACCGACTACGTTTTCTTCAGCGTCAATCGAGGGGCTAAGACTGGTTGTACGAACGCTGCCGGACACGGCTGCATTTTGTCCTATAACATTACCAATCCGCTCTCGGTCTCCCAGTCCGGAAGCGGCTTAGACGTTGCGACTCCTGGGACTAACGGTTGTTGGGCGACCGGCGGGATAATCATAGATAACTTGAGCGCTGCGGCAGGTGCTTCCCAGATTTACTTCGCGAACTTGAATGGCAGCACTGCCGGTGGTCCCACAGGCGCTACTAGCGGCAACTGTACTGCCGCCTCCGGGGCCAGCATCAACGCGGTGCAGGCGGCGCAAGCGAGTCCGTAGTGAGGCTGAGATCCTCACGGTTCCAGGGTTCGCACTCAGGTATCAATACTTAACAAACGAGGCGGAAATGAACTCTTCCAAGGATCCCACGGGAGAAGGTAGGCGAGTTTCCAAGAGGCATCACAGCGAGAAAACCTTATCGGAAACCTGCCTTTCGCCATGAGCGGGTCTTTGAAACGCAAGCGCTTAGCTGCGGAAAAATCCAGACCACTCAAGGATCTTGCCACTCCAACCGCAAGAATTCATGATCGGCCGTTACTTATCATCGATCAGATTTCATCGTTCCTAGTCTTAAGTCACTCTGTCTGGCCCGGCTGCGAGTCGGGCGTGACGCGCAAGGAATACGCGACGTACCATCATGGGTACCAAAGGTAACGGCTTTCATAGGAAATGCTGTTCTAAGTCGTCTATACTTAGGTGGGAACATAGCAAAAGAAGAAGTCTCTGGGCACTCTCGTGGTTCTCGATTAGCCGATTTGCCGAACCCGGTGAGGTTGTGAGACACCTCAGCTTCCACTTCTCGCAGGGCTGCGTGGGCAACTTCGATTTCTGCGGCTGTTTGGTCAGGCTATCGAAGCATCCGGATGAAAAGCACCGGAAAGCAAGAGAAACAGTATTCTGATTAGCATGTTACATCTGCAGAAAAGTCATAACGCCCTTTTGCGGTGCGGTGTGGTGGGGCTGGCGGTGCTGGTTACCACGCCGTTCTTCGCGCAACAGCCCAGCGCCGCGACCGGAGTGGGGGTACCGTACGATTGGAGCCATCACCATTTGCTGTTTTCCCAACCGCCGACGGCATCCGATGCCTTAAAGCTACAGCGCGATCCGCGTTATTGGCACCAATGGTACCATCGCAACGGCGCGCTCATCGTTCCTGCCACTGATCCCGGCTCCGCCCAGACTTCAGGTGCCGGCGAGGACTCAGCGGCCGCCGCCAAGAAAGCTCATAAGGACTGGAGCATGGACATGGGGAGCGCGGCGACGGTCGGCCCGGGCAACTATCCCGCAAAGTATTCGTTCTACGCCAGCAACGCAAGCTGCAGCAGCGACTTCGTGGTCTTCAACACCGGCTTGGGGGGCACATCCAGCCAAGCCAGCATCGGCGCTTATACGAATCTTTACTCGGGCTGCACCGGCACGGTGCCCTCGGTCTACTGGGCGTACGACACTGGCGGCACTGTCGCGACATCGGTAGTGCTCTCGTATTTTGGAACGCAGGTGGCGTTCATGCAACTTGAGACGATTACTATGTCGAAGACCGCCACCGCGACGGCCACGGGCGTTGCGCTCACCATTGGCGGTACAACGGGCTTCGTTGGCAATACTACAAGCGGCAGCGCCGTTCTCACTCTGACTACGGGGACCCTTAGTTCATCAGGTCAGTCGATCTCGGGATCGGGCATACCGTCCAGCACCACCGTAAGCTCTGTCGCCTCGGCGAGCCTGAATATTCTGACTTGGAAGGCGTCAACTACACAAACGTTCGCCAGCCCTGACGCCCTCACCGCTGTGGCCGCATCGAGCTATTACAATTGCACGGCGCCGTGTTTTACCAGCATTCCGTTTGGGACAGCGGCGAACGATACCAACTCATCGCCGTTTTATGATTACCTCAACGATCTCCTTTACGTAGGCGATGACAACGGCGTGCTCCACAAATTTCAACATGTATTTAAGTCCGCTTCCGGCAGTCCGCCTGCCGAAGTCACCAGTAGCTGGCCGGTCACGATGACCTCGGGGAACAAACTGACCAGTCCGGTCTTCGACAGCGGCACGTCGCAAAAGGTCTTTGTGGGCGATTCGGGCGGCTACCTGTATTCTGTGCCAGCCGCCGGGGGCAGCACCATCAAATCGAGCCAACTCGCGATCTCGGGCAGCACAGGCATTGTCGACGGCCCCGTGGTCGACTCCTCCACGGAATATGTGTATGTTTGGGTTGGGCAGGATGGTAACACCGTTACCAATGCCAACTGCGACAACGCTACCGGGTGCGACGGCGTGTTCCGATTCTCCATTACCAGCTTCACCAGCTCGGGTACGGGAACCTGTTCATCGACGAACGGAACCAGTTGGACCTCAGGTACGGTCTGCGGTGCCGAGTCTGTGTTCGGATCAGGGTCTGCAACGACCACGCTCTACGACGGAACGTTCGATAATACTTACTACAGCGGTTCGGGAACGACCGGTAACCTGTGGACCTGCGCTGCCAAACCTGGGCCCGAGCCGCGGCTGAACTATAGTGCCATGAGCAGCTTCCCTTCAGCGATCGGTGTCTCTGGAAGCGCCATCAACCCCATAGTCAACGGCGACGCAACCTGCTCTCCGGTGAGCGAAGTCTACAACGGCACTAACGACTATATATTCCTGAGCGTGACAGCCAATGGTAACCAAAACGGCTGTACCGGAGCCTGTCTCTATAATTTCAATGTCACCAGTTCCGTGCCCTCTGGCGCCACTGCCGGGCTCGCCTCAACGGGCGGCACAAGCGGAATCATCATTGACAACATCGCAACGACGCCCACGGGCGCATCCGAGATCTACTACTCAAGCCTCGGCAACCAGAACTGCGCAACTTCCGGTGGTACGGGCGGCTGCGCGGTGCAGGCTTCGCAGGCGGCCCCTTGATATTGGACAGCATCCCGAAGCAACTGACGGACGACCTTCAGAACACGGCAAAACGCGACCTGGCTGCACAAGTCGTTCGCCAATTTGGCGAAGTGCGCCTCAAGGTCACCGGAACCAGCATGCTCCCCTCCGTGTGGCCCGGCGACATCCTGACCGTGCGCCGGCGCGAAGTGCGGAACTGCGGCCCGGCCAGATCGTGCTGTGTTATCGCGACCAGGCTTTGTAGCCCACAGGCTGGTCGCCAAAAGCGGCGATCCCTCATCACCCGCGGCGACTCGCTTCCGCTATGTAGGATCGCCCGTTCCAGGAGGATGAGGTCTTGGGAGCGGTCGTGTCCATCCTCCGGCATGGCCGCTCCGTAGATCCATCCCCAACCTGGTGGTACTGCGCCGTCGCTTGGATTCTGCGACACTCGGAACTATGTACCCGGATGCTGCTCCGTCTGAGAAGGAGTTGTGGGCCAGCTAGGCGGATTGCGCCATCGCCCATGAAGTAGTGGTCGAGATCGGCGCGATGCCGGTTCTGGTGCGCACCGGTCAGCGCCGGAGTTTCTGCAAATACTCGCGAATCGTTACGGCGGCTTCATCAATCCCGCCGCGCAGCCGGTCTTCGAGTTCGACGTCGAAATCGTCCCACCCGGAAGGATCACGGATGAGGAAGACCTGAGCGTCCGCTTCACAGGCGGCCGGTGGGTCCTCGAACGCGGCGACTTCCACGCGGAATTAGATCCCGGCCCTGCGGCGCGGGCACATCCGGCAAACCGCCAATCCGTACGCCATCGACGCGGCGTTCCGCATCCTGCACTCGCTGCTGCTCGCCCGCCAGGGCGGATTGCTGGTGCATGCCGCCAGCGCCGTGCGTAACGGCCGGGCGTTTCTGTTCGCCGGGCGTTTCCGGGGCGGGGAAGACCACCATCTCGCGCCTGGCGCCTCCCGACGCCACGCTGCTCACCGACGAAATCTCTTATCTGCGCCGCGAAGGCGAGGGGTACATCGCCTACGGCACTCCCTTCGCCGGGGAACTCGCACGGCCGGGAGAGAACGTGCGCGCGCCGCTGGCCGCTCTGTATCTCCTGGCGCAAGGACCGGAGAACAAGATCGACCCCGTCGGCGAGGCGGATGCCACGCGCGCGGTGCTCGAAAGCGTGCTCTTCTTTGCGCACGATTCCGAGTTGGTAGGCAAGGTGTTCGATTCGGTTTGCGAGCTGGTGCGGCGGGTGCCGGTCCGGCGTCTGACGTTCGTTCCCGATTCTCGCGTCTGGGAGTTAATCGTATGAGCCCGCTTTATATCGCTCGAAGCAAGCAGGTCGCCGCGCGCATGCTGGGCGGCGAGATGATGATCATGTCGGCGCGTCGATTCGACGCTGTTCAGCTTGAACGAGACTGCGTCGGCGATCTGGCAGGCGGCCGACGGATCGACACCCCTCGGCGGAGATCGTCGAGCGGGTGGTGTGCACCGAGTTTGACGTGGCGCCGGAAGAAGCCTTGCGGACGCCGAGGATTTCGTCCGGGAACTGGCCGACCACGGCATCCTGCTGGTTTCCGATCAACCGATGTGCAGGAGAGCAAATGAGCTTGATGCAGGAGATGGGCGCGCGGGCGCTGAAGCTGGGCGTGCCTTTGAGCGTTCAGATGGACGTGACCTACCGCTGCAACGAGCGCTGCGTGCACTGCTACCTGGATCACGACGATCACGGCGAGATGACTACCGCCGAGATCAAGGGCGTGCTGGACCAGTTGGCGGAGGCGGGCGTTTTCTTCCTGATTTTCAGCGGCGGCGAAGTCTTCATGCGCATGGATTTCTTCGAGCTGGTGGAGTATGCGCGCTCGCTGATGTTCTGCGTGAAGGTGAAGACCAACGCATTCATGATTGGCGAAGAGGAGGCGGACCGTCTGGCTGCCGCGCATCTCGATTCGGTGCAGGTCAGCATCTACTCGCATCGGCCCGAGGTACACGACGCCATCACCATGCTGCCGCGATCGCTGGAGCGATCAGTTGCGGGGATCCGCCGTCTGCGCGAGCGCGGCGTAAGGTGATCATCGCCAATGTGCTGATGCGCCCGAACTTTCAGGACTATGCAGGAGTGAAGGCACTGGCGAAGGAACTGGGCGCCGAATTTACGATCGATCCGACGATCACGCCGATGATGGATGGTGACCGGTCCATACTCTCGTTGGGCATCGGCCAGCCCGAACTGCAACAGGTTTTCCGCGACGAGGGACTGGTAGGCAACGTAGACGAATTCTGCGCGCCGCCGCCGGGCCCCATGGCTGAGGCCGATGCCATGGAAATGCTACCTTGCAGCGCCGGCCACACCGCCTGCTACATTTCGCCGTATGGCGACGTGTATCCCTGCGTGCAGTTTCCGCTACCCAGCGGAAATGTACGGCGGTCAAAATTTCTGGATATCTGGCGGCATTCACCGGAATTGAATGAGGTCCGCTCGATTACGATCAGCGACCTGCAGGGCTGCTCGCAGTGCGTGCATGGATCGAGCTGCACGCGGTGTCCCGGCCTGGCTTACATGGAAGGCAACATGCGCGGTCCGTCGATCCAGGATTGCGAGAAATCATTTGCGCGAACGGGCATCCCGTCCGTGAATCTCCAGCGGAAAAAACCCGCGATAGCCGGCCTCATACAGATTCAACTCACTCCTGCCCCGCAGCTGATGCCAGCGTTGGTCCTGGTCCCAGTTCGCTAAGACACGAATTCCCAATCGGGGGAAAGGCGAGCGCGCATCTAATCATGTATCTTTCTCTAGCGGTAGCATTCCTCTGCGCCCTGGTGCTGTCCTCCGCGCTGACCCCGATCTGCCGGAACGTCGCATTGCGCCTGAACCTGGTCGACCACCCGGACGGCGGCCGTAAGCTGCACCGGCGGCCCATTCCCCGCGTCGGAGGTATCCCCATCTTACTGTCGATGGCCACGGCCTGCATCTGTCTCACCTTCTTGCCGTGGGCTGGCACGAAGGCGGTTGCTGCAGCAGTATCGCACTGGCCCTTTCTCGCGGTTCTGGCAGCAGTTTTTGCGACCGGATTTGTAGATGACATCATCCACCTCAGACCACGGCAGAAGCTGGCGGGTCTGGTGATAGCTGCGGGTTTGGCCTGCGCCTGCGGGATACGGGTGACCTCAATCGGAGCACTGCACCTGCCCCTCGGGCTCTCAGTGACGATCACCATTCTGTGGCTGGTCGGCTGCGCCACTGCCTTCAACCTCATCGACGGTCTGGATGGATTGGCAACCGGTGTCGCCTTAGTCTGCACGCTCGGCATGTTGGTTTCCGCCAGCCTCGGAGGCCTCGACAGGAACTATCTGGTTGGGCTGGCGCTGGTTCCACTGGCCGGCGCGCTGGTGGGATTCCTGCCTTACAACTTCAACCCCGCCTCCATCTTTCTGGGCGACTCCGGAAGTCTCATGATCGGTTTTGTGTTGGGCGCCTCCAGCATTCTGTTGAGCCAGAGAGCCAACACGTTTCTGGGCATGACTGCGCCGGTGATGGCGCTCGCCATCCCCTTACTTGACGTGATTCTCTCCATTGCCCGCCGGTTCCTGCGCGGCAAGCCGATCTTCAGTGCGGATCGTGGTCACGTCCATCATCGGCTCCTGGATATGGGATTCTCGACCCGCGATGCTGTGCTCCTGCTCTACGGGGCCTGTTTGTTGGCCGTAGCTTGTTCTGTGGTACAAACCGTTGGGGCAGGCCGGCTCGGAGGGACGGTGGTCGGGTTGTTTCTGATCACGAGTTGGTTAGGAGTTGAATGCCTCGATTATGCGGAGTTTGGAACGGCCGGCCAGTTGATACGTTCCGGTGCATTCCAGCACTCCATTAACGCAGACCTGCAACTGCGCAAGGTCGAGCAATCGCTCCAGGCGGCTGAGTCGGTAGAAGAATGCTGGACCGCCCTGTGCGAAGGCTGCCAGGTTTTCGGCTTTACCGGAGCACGTGTCCGGATTCAAGACCAGGTATTGGAAAAGCAGTTTGCCAATCCGGGTGCGGAGGAGGGCTGGAATATCCGGATACCGCTGCCGGACGGAGACTACATCAACTTTACCCGGCCCTACGATTCGACCGTGCTTGCTATGGGTGTGGCGCCGTGGTTAGATATGATCGACAGAGTCATGACCATGAAGTGTCTGGCTTCACCCGAGTTGGTGCCGGTAAGGCATGCTTCGCTGTACCAAATCAAAGCCTATCAGCCGACAACTGCCGGAACGAGCGAGTCAATTGTCTGGGTTCGACGCCGCTCTCTGCACCGGTCTGCCGGCCCATCGAGGCCTGAAAAAACGGGGCTCGCACTTTACTGCAGCGATGCGGCAGAACGAGCAGTCCCAGGGCCCGCTCCCAATCAGTTCGCCGCTGCGAGCGGCGGATATATCTTGACTTACAGCTCGGGCATCCGGAATCCCGAGCCAGGAGGCCGCGCATCATCGGTATGAAATGGATCTGCCGCATTGACGCATACCCCTGAAATCGAGGACCGAGTCGCGTAAGTCTTCTGGGGGAAGTTCGTTCTAAACACAGTCTATCGTATGTGAACGGATCGCTTAGTGTAGCAGTAGCTGATTTCCCAAATACTCCCACCTGACTTCGGTACGCCGCCTGTACCATTAGATCTGCATCTGTAGATCGCAATGTGCCGTATTTGTGGCGTGCCCAGAGTCGGGATTGAACAGCACCCGGAGAGGATGTGATTTACGGCATCCTGCTCCGGGTTTTCGCTTTTTGGGCCAGATTGCGCCGAGGCCGGTAGATTCTCTGGCCTTTATCGACCCCGCAGGAGCGAAACCTTCAAAAGGTTTCTCCCCCACACCCCTTCTTCCAACGCGCCGGTCCGCGGACCGCCAACCCCACCGTTTTTTTAGCAGGCAGGTCTCAGACCCGGTGCAGCCGCTGCAGGCCCGGCCAGCGGTCAAAATCGGCGTCGAAACTCAAGATGGAGCGGATCCCGCGGCGTTGCATCACGGAGATATGCACGGCGTCGCGCGCTGACAGCCTGGCGGGATCTTGCGTGATCTCCGCGGCCCGCAGGACGTCGGCCTCCTCGACGGGGAAGACCTCATCGACGATGTCCAGCGCCACCTGGAGCGCAGGCCGGATGGCCTCCCGCTTGCCAATCGCCGTGTACCGGTGCAGGATTTCTTGTAGCACTTCGGCGTCGGTCACCAGCCGCTCCCCGGCCGCGATCAAGCGCTCCAGCAACAGTTGCGAATCCGTCTTATGCGGGTGAGCGGCTCCCACCAGGTACATCGGGATGTTGGAGTCAACGAAGGTCAAGCCTCATACCCCCGCTCGATTTCCTCGATCATCGTCTGAATGTCGGTGGTAGGGAAGGTGTAACCGACAGCGCGCCGGACTGCTTTCAGTTTGGTTTCCGGATCATTCCGCGGCTGCGCGGCCTGGGCTTGGCGGAGGGTGCGGCGGACCCATTCACCAACGGTGATCCGTTCCCGCCGGGCCAGGCGCTGGATGCCCTGCATTTCCTTGTCCGGGAGCAGGACCTGGAGGCGCTTACTCATAGCATGAGTATATCAGTCTCATAAGACGATCACAAGCACCAGGCCCAGGAAGCCAGGTCCAGTCATCTTAGACAAATTTGGATTCGCAAGGTTTTTGCTTGGTTAAGCGGAGCTCATCCGAGGCAGTGAGGAAGAGATGATTCAGACTTCCAACCAGTTGCGGCAGGTCGATCCGATGCCGCGCCACAAAACGCTGCTCCCCGAGCCGGTGATAGGACTCCGGTCCATCCCGATGATGAACTCGACACAGTGGCACCGCCGAAAAATCCGAACTCTTCTGGCCCAGACCACGCGTGCCGAGGACGTTGGTGTGCGCTGCCTCGATCACCAGCGATTCCCCACTCACTCGCGAGCAGACCACACAACCCAGCGTTCTGATCCACGCCAAATAATCGGCACAGCGCTCCGGTCCACGTCGTGGACGCGAGCGTTTCTTCCGCACCGAAACATAACGCTTCGGGGCTTCACCCCGCCGTAAGGGGGCATTTCGGCGCAACGGCACACGTCTAGCGAGCACAAGCACCTCGATCAGTTTTGAATGGGAAGACAAGCGCCCGGCCCAGGACGCCTTAGTGGCATCCTGCGCCGGGCGTTTTGCGTTTCAGGACGCGATCGGGCGAACCCGGCCGCCGAATTCCTGTTCGCACTGCGTAGCAAACGCGCAATGCTTGTGGCTACAGAGCATTGACTGGCGGTTCGGACAGTACGTCCCCGAGTGCATGGCTTCCTTCACCAGCGGGAACATGACCTGGGTGGCACGAATGTCCGACTCGCCGACCGTGTATCCTTGCTGTACGATCTGCGGCGCCGTGGTTTTGACCAGCGAGTCGATTCGCACTTCCCCGCTGGCGCCTGGCGTGAGCTGGCAGTAAGTGGCGAGTTGGAAAGCGTAGTCGGGTGAGACCCAGGACGGACGGCGGGAGGCTGTCTTGATGTCGATCAGCCGGCCATCGATGTCGAGCAGGTCTACCCGTCCCCGAACGGGAACCCCGGAGATCTCGCCCTGGACGTCCATCTCGACGGCCACGGGTTCAACCGTCGGCGCGACTTCGTCCATGTACTTGGCGACCAGCCTCTCGCCGACCCGCCGGATGTCGTGCTGGTTTTCGTCTTTGGTGAACTGCGTCTGGCCGGCCTGCTCCATCCAGGCATCCCGGAACAGCATCACCACACCGGCGGTCTCCAGGTCTTCGTGGCTTTCGAGTTTCTCCCGAAAGTTGAGCTCCAGGGCGCGATGAACGGCGAGGCCCAGAGCCAGCGAACTGCTCTTGGTTTCGGGCAGGAGGAGCATGTACTTGAACCACCAGCGGGCTTGGCAGTCGAGGAAGGTGCGGACCTGGCTGGGCGAGAGGACGACGGCGGTTTCGTCCTTCGTGACTGCCCGCCGGCCAGTCGAGGGAACCTTGGTCAAGGCCACCTCCGGCGCCACGATCAGTTCCGTCGAAGTATTCGGCGGGCCAGCGGTCAGAAGCGGCAGATCCTGCAGGGCAGGGAAGGTGGTCTGTTCCGGACGGCGTTCCAGGGTCAGCGCTGATCCCATGTCACACCTCGCTCGCGCATGGCCTGGATGAACATGGTCAGCCCGATGGCCCGGACATCTTCACTGGTAAACTGCAACGAGTAGTTGCGCATGCGGGCGCGGGACTCGACGCGTTGCGCAATCTCGGCGGCCCCGCTCATGGCCAATTCCATGCAGGTGATGCCGGCCCCGGCTACCGGGACAGGAAGCAGAGTGCCGTCCGCAGAGGCCTGGAATTCCAGCGTCTGCTTACGTTCCGTGGTACCATTGCGTTGGCTCTGGGCATTGGTGTTCGGGCCAGTGGCCGCGGTATCCGATCCGTTTGGCGACGTTGCCGGATGCCGCGGTTGCTCCAATTTCTTCACGTGCCACTCGATCCAGCGCTTGTTGTCCTCGCGCAGTTCCGCTTTGCAGATCTCGAAGATCTCGCGCGCGCGGATGCCGAGATCCTGAATCTGCTTGGCCACCACCGGCGGCACGTACATCACCCGATCGTCCTCGAGGGTGTACATGACCTGCTCGCCGTAGCGTCCATCGACGCGTTTTCCGTCGTTCCAGCGCAGGGCTAACTCCACTGGGCTGTTGGTATTGAATCGCAAAATTCCGTTCGTCATATTTGTTCACCTTGTCGTTCTTCTGCCTGAGGCTCCGGTCCTTCATCCGGAGGTTCCGGCCAATCATCTGGAGTTTCCAGTTCGGTCTGCGGTCCTGCTTCCAGAGTTTCCAGACATTCCTCTGGAGGTTCCTCCAGTTCTTCCTCTTCCGGCTCGTCATCGCCGAATCCGCTCTGGCCGTAGTAATCCAGATCGGAGGGCGCGTTCCACATCGACCACATTTGCTTTTCCTTTCAGGCCGTTCGTCGCTCTAATCAATTTGGCTGTAGTAATCCAAATCGGAGTGAGCATTCCAAGTTCGACCACATCGTTGTTTTCATCCAATACCATTATACGCACCGCTGCGTATGTTGTCAATACCCAGCGCTGCGTATGCAAGAGACTTGCCCCAATTTTGAGGAAGGAATCGAAGCGAAGCCTATCAGAAAGAGACCATTACCGGGCCTGGTATTCGCCTCGGTGCTATACTGAGCGCTGTGAAGGATAAGGCGGCCATCGCGCTGGGTCGAAAAGGCGGAAAGGCCACTGCGAAAAATCGCACACCGGAAGAGCGTGTTGCTGCCGCGAAAAGGGCGATCCAGGTCCGCTGGGAGCGCTACTACGCCGATCACCCAGAGAAGCGGAAGACTGCCCGGCCCGCGGCAGCCCGGAAAAACGCGAAGAAAGCGCAGCGCTGATCACGGGCAAGGATAAGGCGGTGCGGAAGCAACGGCAGATTCGTCGCAAGCGAGCCAGTTGGCGCACAGGCCGCGCTCTGTTGGGTGTGGGGCGCAGAGGCTGGCGACTAACCTTATCGAATCCGGACACAAGCGCGTTTGTCGTTCCTAATCCCCGCCCTTGGTCCGAACTGCCTTCATATCAGCAGCATAGGCGTTATTCGGCAAAATGTGGCGAGCTCAACTCAACGCAAACTCCTTGGATAATGGGGACGCACAGGCGCACTACCTGCATCTTCGCCGGATTTCGGCCCGACGCCAGAGGCGGACGCTCCCACCGCGCTGGTGAGAGGTCATACAATTAAATCAGCCATGCAGAGTCGCCCCAAGGACGAGTCGCAACGCGTCCAATAGACGTACGCGCGGAGTTCAATTAAGTCGGGCGGCGTGGAAAAGCGCGACATAGTCGCGTGGAGATCGATCGGTTCACTATGGGCAGCTTAGATTTTAGGGAAATAGCTTCGCTGATTAACTACAGCCGAACGACGACCATCGGTTTGGATCCCCTCACAGCCTCTCCGGGTCGCTGGGCATTGCATAGGGGCGAGCATCGGGTCCACACCTCTGTGTATCCATTTGGTGTGTTGTACCTGCAGTCTAGTGCGACGCTGGATGACATGAGAACCGCCGCCAACGCAGTTGACGATTTGAAGAATACTGACGTTCTGTATCCGCCGTCATTGCGCAGACCGACGGAATTCTCGCTGCTGTTTGCGAAGGCGAAGGGGGTCTGGACAATACGAGAGTACCTAGTTTCCTTCATTAAGGATGAGCTCAACACGTACCTACAAAGACTGGCTAATCTCGCGCCACGGTTCTACATTGACCCGCGCGTCGAGACGCCATCGGGTATACCGATCAGAGTTCCTAACCCGCTGCTTTCATTTTTGAGGGACCCTGATTCTACATCATCCCCGCTTACCGGCAAGTTGGCCATTCTATTGGCTGAGCCTGGACAGGGGAAGACTTATACGAGCCGCTATCTTGTCTCAACGCTGGCTCGCTCTGGCAGTACAACACTTCCGCTGATGGTAGATTCGTCGCAGTGGCATACGTTGTCGGTCGAGCACCAGAAGTCCCTGCCGAAGACGATTGCGCATTCATTCGATCACTTCGACGCCACCATCGGCTGGTTGCACGGCCACGAGGAGGAGTTCCTCCAGGCAACCCTGAAGGCTGACATATTCCGGATAGTCTTTGATGGATTTGATGAATACATCCTTCATAATAGGGGTGCGGTTCGACCGATCGAAGTTCTGGAATCACTTGAGCAACTGGCTTCGGAGACGGGAGCGCGGATCGTAATCACTTCCCGCACCGCCTTTTGGCACACAAATATTCCTGGCGCTGAATTGGATGCGTTTCTTAACAGGAGCCAATCTCTCATTTACCTATTGCAGCCATTCAATTTGGAGCAAGCCAAGCACTATTTTTCGGATCGTCTCAAGAACCAAAAGCAGGCAGAATATGCGACAGACACCTATCGTGTCCTAAGCACAGATAGTAAATCGCTCGTCGGAAGGGGATTTGTCCTCAGCCTTCTGGCGGATTTAGCGGAGCGGACCCTTAGCGGCGCGGGCGGGTACGGCGGTGAGAAATACCCATTGCTGTGGCTAATGCAGGCCCTGTGTGAAAGGGAAGTTCTGCGCCAAGAGCTTCCTCTCAGCTCGGCTCAGCAGCTTATGGTGCTGCGTACGTTGGCTATCGAAGGCGCAACCGGGGCGATGCCAAATTCTGAGCTTCTCGAACTTGCAATCGAAGAGGCCCGACCAACTCTTGATGGAGCGTCAGTCGCGAGCGCCATTGAAAAGCTTAAGAGCCACCCACTGGTGGAGTACCAGAAGGATCAGAACATCTGGGTCTTCCGGCAGGAGCAGATACGCATTATGCTCATCGCTGAGGAGATGATCAAGTGGGCCCCGTCCGAAGTTGACGGCTTTATGCAAAAGGCGACGCTGGACGCAGCGGCGAGACAGGACGTTGGTAGCGCGATCGTCGATCTGCTGCAAAAAGGATACTCGACAGAACTTGCGCTGGCGCACCTGAGTAAGATATGTCAGGCTCTATCTGCCCCGTCACCCGTAGGCTTGTCACGTACAAGTGACGGGCGACGGTTAGCGGGGACCATAGCCCTAATCGCGGTAGACAGACTGATATCCGGCGGTTCATCTCACATAGAGAGAGCTGAGTTTCTCCTGCAAATTTGTGGCGGAGACGCAGTCGAAGCTCTAGATTTCAGTGGCACAATAGCGCGCTTCGACCTTCGCGGTGTTAGGTTTCGGCGGTGCAGATTTGACCACTCCACATGGGCAAATTGCAAATTTGATGAAACGACAGTATTCTCGCAATCCGAGTTCCTTGGTGGAAATCCGCCTGCGCACTGCGAAGGGCTGGGGAGCGCGTCGATGAGCGAATGCACATTGGATCCGGAAGCCGAGGCCATGTTGAACGGTATTCGTGTGAAGGAAGGCAGGAAGAAGTACTCCGTTGATGAGTTGAAATCGGATGTCAGTTCTGTACTGAGCAAATTTATCATCAAAGGACGGGTGGGGCTTAAGACTATTAATGAGCTTCACTTAAATCGTGGCACGATTGGTGCATCACGGCACCGGGACGAGATCATGGAGGTACTTGTATCGACAATACTGGAACAGCACAAGATCTCAGGAGGAATAGTTGGTTATAACGTTCGGGCCGAGGCGGTTGAAGCGGTGAAATTCTACGCCGCCAACAATGTATTCACTGGACCGATCAGGGAGGCGTTTGACCGGCTAAAGCTACGGCTCTCGTTGTCCTAGTACTGTTTACGCGGCCAAACGCGCCGGTCGGACGTACATGCCTGCCAGCCAGTCCCAGCCTAATGAAGCGGCGACGCCGACATTGACGTATCGTTGCCTATGGTGAGAAAGTGCCGATTCGCGATTAGGAACGACAAGTCGGCTTGTCTCCCGGAATGCCGCCATCGCCCACGCTGGGGATGAACAAGCGCGATACGCCGCTCACGGGAAGCACGTCCCTGCTTTGTCGTTTGCGCCGACGTGCCTCAGGAGCACTCCTCCGATGGCGATACATGACAGTACGGGGCCTGTCGCCGAGAGGATCAGCCGGGTAGGTCTGGATGAGCGCACGGCAGCCCACCCGCTCGCGTTGACTCCGCCGGTCCGCCGTAGGAGTCCAGCCCGTTTTGTTTTCGGTACGCAGCCCAGCGCTTGTCGAGTTCCTTCACGTCCTCAGTCGGCGCGAGGCCGAATCGGCCAAGTGAGAGAATCATGGCCCGCAACGTGACATGGGGTTCGGCGGCTTCCCCGACATGGCCGCACTGTGGGCACCGGATAACGGGGGCACGGATGTTCCGTTCAGACCGAATCCGGTGCAACATGGTCCCCAACTCCTGGCGCAGCTCGATCAGATCGGCGAACGACAACCCGGTGTGCCATCGAGTCCTGAGCACCTCCAGCATCTCCGGGAACCACGTTCTTTGAGCATCGCCCGCAGCCATTCCTGCTCTATTCTAAGTCCTCAAGAGCGGCCGGACGTCGGTTGAGTGTCACTCTCGATTCCGACGCGAGGCCCTGGTATGGGACGGGGCAGATCAGAGGCGGCGCGTTACCTGCCCGGGCGATCCTCCGCGCCCAGTTTCCGGATCGCGCGTCAACCGCCCGGGAATCCCTCCCACACACGAGTCGAGTATACTTGTTCGTTGCCTTTCCTTACGCCGTCACCCTACAGAAGAGTTCCGAGATGCCGGAGACCTGCGTCTGGCGCCGGCCCGCTACTGGCGAGCGCCCCATTGCGCGCTGGCCCATGAAACCGTATACGTCAGGTTCAACGGCAGAGTCCACCATATCTGGACAGGCGACCGCCACATCCGTTTGGCCACACTGGGGAGAGAATAGAATCGCCGATTCGCATATCGAAACCCGGCCAGGAGCCTCGTCTACGCTCATTTGCTTCGGCTGAAATACCACGTCCGTGCGTCCGTTGTACTTCCGCCAGTCTCGGGTCAATATGCGTCCCTGAGCGTCCATCCTTTGAAAGAGCGGCGTGCCTGGATATGGCGTCGGATATTGAACGTCGCGTTCTGAACACCCGCCTCCTCTAGAAAATCAAGAGTATCCTTGAAGATCGCCGGAGTGTCGTTGTCAAAACCAAAAACAATCCCGGCTTGAACCGCAATCCCATGGGCATGGACGCGTTGGACGACGCGGGCATAATCTTCCACTCGGTTGAAGCCTTTGCGTACCTCCTTCATGCTCGACTGGGAGACTGACTCCAGGCCCAGGAACAACTGCTTACATCCACTTCTGGCTGCCGCGTCCAGAAGTTCGTCATCTTGGGCCGCTTGGATAGTGGCCTGGCTGCTCCACCACTTGCGATAAGGCGCGATGGCGGCGAAACAGCTGTTTTGCATATTCCTTATCCGCGGCGATGTTGTCGTCCCAGAAGATAATTCTCTTCCCGTGGAAAGAACCGTATTCCGCCGCAACTTCGGCAATGGGCCGCTTACGCAACCCGTACTGGTACATCACGACAATCGCGCAGAAATCGCAGCGGTTTGGGCATCCCCTGGTGGCAAATAGGACGCCGCTCGTGAAGTCGTTCCGGTGAAAGAGCGTTTTGCGCGCCATGCGGATAGCCTCCAGAGACGTCGGGCCGGCTTGCCGGTACACGCGACGATAGGTCCCCGTTACAAAACCATTCAAAAACTCCTCCCAAAGGCCTTCGGCTTCTCCCACAAAGATCACGTCAGCGTGCCGGCCGGCCTCCTCCGGCAGCAACGTCACATGCGGGCCGCCCATAACCACGCACGCTCCTCGCGACCTGAACCGTGCCGCAAGGCTGTAGGCGTGATAAGCACTCGGCGTGTGAAAAGTAATGCCAACGACATCGGGTTGATCCGTCCAGTCGATGTCTTCGGCCTCTTCATCGACGTGAGTTACGTGCCAGGCGGAAGGAGCCATGGCGGCCAAATACGGCATGGTAATCTGCTGGAAGTTAAGGAACCGGGACCTTCGCGCTCTGCGAATTTCATCCGAGGATGTGGTAATCAGGAGGAGTTTCGGCATTCGCGTCTGGAACTCGCCAGGTCGGTGTGGCGCAACGAGCCCTCATCACCGATATGCCTAGCATATCTCGCGTGCCAAAGCCGCATCTTTCTTCCGGCGTACCCTTTGCCGGAAGTTTCGAGCGAATTGTCGGGAACCCTTCCACTACTTTTGGCGGGCGCTGGAGACCGGTAGTGGAAGGGTGCGCCGTGATTGAGGACTTGGTTTGCCCCTTGATCGGCTCAAACCCGATTAAGCCCTGGTCGCGTTATTGCCGTACAAGAACCCGCCAAGGTTTTCGGTGCCTTCTCCTGACAGAAACCAGACACGACCCTGATCGAACCCTGACGAAGAACGGCGTATACTAACTCCACAATGCGTCTCCAAGCGCTCAGCCCGCTCTCCGTGCGCCGGAGCCTGCCTCTGTTTCTGGCCATCGTAGTCGGGCTGGCGATTTGGCAGGTTTGGCTCACCTGGCGCTTGATCGAACAGGACCGCAATCTCGCCGCACAGCACTCTCGCGAGCGCCTTGAGCAGGTCGCCGGCCTGGCTGTGGCGCAGCTCTCCAGCGCGCTCGGCGGATGGGAACTCCAGTTGCGGGAGTTGGACTCCTTGCCGCCGCCGGTTGCGCTGAAGGCGAAGCTGCCTCCGAACGTGACCTTGGTCCTGCTCGCGCATCAATCCGTAGCCGTTTACCCCGCCAAGCCCCTGCTGTTCGTGTCCGAGCCTCCCGCGGCTGTTCCGCTTCCCCGTGGGTTCGAGGCCGCCGAAAGGCTCGAATTCCGCAATCAAAGCTACGAGCGGGCCATCGAAGCCCTGCGGCCATTGACCGAGCAGCCGGCCACGCGCGCGGAAGCCTGGCTGCGCATCGCACGCATGGAGCGGCGCCTCAACCACCCGGATGAGGCGCTGGCTGCCTACGGCCGCTTGTCGCGGGAAACCGCCGCCAGCCCCGACGGCGTGCCGTACGCGCTGTGGGCGGCGGGCGCACGCTGCGAGTTATTGCCTGGAGCGGCGGCTGCGGAACAGTTGCGCGCGGCCCTGCTCGCGGGGCGCTGGCCGCTGCAGCGTGAGACCTTCGAGTATTATTGGTCCGAAGTGGATCGCATCCGCCGCACGGCGGACAGTCCTCCCAAAGACTCGCTGGAATTCTCGTTGCTCGTTTCGCGGCTGCACGCGCAGTGGCAACAGACGGTACGAACGGCCTTGAATTCCAGGGGCCGCCAAGTTCAGCAGGACGCGTCGCTGCTCATCTGGTATGCCACGCCCGAGCGCCTAGCGGCCATGTCGGCGCCCGTCGGCTGGTTGGGCGCCAGCCTGAAGCTGCCGGTCAACGCCGCCGACATCCGCTGGCAATTCCAACCAATCGGCGCGCCGCCCCCCGCCGAGCCGCACGTGTTGCGGTCCCTGGCCGAAGCCCAACTCGCCGGCCAGCTCGAGTTCTCCACCGCCGCCGTCGAGAATCGGGGGACCGTCCGCGCGCTGTGGCTGGGCGGTGTGGCGCTCATGCTAGTACTGGTGCTGGCGGGCGCGTATGCCATGTATCGCGGCGTGAGCCGCGAACTGCGGGTGGCGCAACTCCAGTCGGATTTCGTTGCCGCCGTTTCGCACGAATTCCGCTCGCCGCTCACCTCGCTGCGCGGCATCGCCGAACTGCTGGCGAACGACCGTCTGGCGGACGAGGGCCGCAAGCGGCAGAGCTACGTATTTCTGGAGCGCGAGACCGGCCGGCTACAGCGGCTGGTGGAAGATCTCCTGGATTTCGGCCGCATGGAATCCGGGCGTAAGCAGTACCGGATCGCGGCGCACGATGTGTTCGGCGTGGTACGCGCAGCCGTGGCGGATTTTCGGGAAGAAGCTCTGGCTGGCGGCTTCCAGGTGGAACTGGACCTCGATTCTCGGGCGGCTACCATCTAGGCGGACGAGGAGGCCCTGCGGCGCGCCATCCGCAACCTGCTCGAAAATGCGGTAAAGTACTCGCCGGAATGCCGCACGGTGTGGGTGGAGGGCCGCGTGAATCACAGCCAGGTAGCGATTTCGGTACGGGATCGCGGCATGGGAATCGATCCGCGCGAGCAGCGCCAAATCTTCCAGAAGTTCGTGCGCGGCGCGGCGGCGAAGAAGGCGGGTATCAAAGGTACGGGCATCGGACTCTCGATGGTGCGCCAGATCGTCGACGCGTGTGGAGGGGAGATCCGCCTGCGGAGCGCGCCTAGCGAGGGCAGCACGTTCACCATCCTTCTGCCGCTGGCCCCACTAGCCGGCGCCGGGGAGACACGCGCATGACCAGAATCCTGATCGTGGAAGACGAGCCGGGCATCGCCTTCGCTCTGGAAAACGACCTACAAACGGAGGGCTATGACGTCGCGGTGGTGGCCGACGGAGTGGAAGCCGTGCGGCGCGCGCGCTCCGAGCCCTTCGACCTGATCCTGCTGGACGTCATGCTGCCCAACAAAGACGGCTTCGACGTTTGCCGCGAACTGCGGCGTGGCGGCTTGCGCACGCCCATCATCATGCTGACCGCCAAGACGCAGGAGGCCGAGAAAATCCTGGGGCTGGACCTCGGCGCGGACGATTACGTGACCAAGCCGTTCAGCCCGCGGGAGCTGCGCGCGCGCATCCGCGCCGTGTTCCGCCGCGGCGTGGGCGAGTCGGGCACCGAAGTGCATCGCTTTGGCCGCTGCGAGCTGGATCTGGCGCGTTTCGAGTTGCGCCGCGATGGCCAGCGGGTAGAAGCCACCCACACGGAGTTGAAGCTGTTGACCGCTTTCGTTCGCGGCCGGGGACGGGTGCTGACGCGCGAACACCTGCTTGAAGAGGTGTGGGGCTCGGGGGTGTACGTCAGCGACCGCGTGGTGGACAACCATATTGTGGCCCTGCGCAAGAAAATAGAAGACGATCCCGTAGCGCCGCGGCATTTGATCAGCATCCGCGGCGTCGGATACCGGTTCGATGTGTAGGTTGCCATGTGTCAGGAAATCCGGACCGAGTTCGTGCAATGTCCTGACCGAATCCCGGTATACCGCAAACATGAGCGCGGCATTCTGGATTCGTACCCAGGAGGTGCATCATGAAATTCGAAAAAATCGAAAACATCGCGCTGGCATTTGCGGCCGTCTTTTCCATCATCCTCGGCGGAACCGCCGTCGTGAGCATGATCATGCTGGCGGGCCTGCTTTCGGAGTTCGCTGTGGTGCCGTTGCACGCGCAAATCAGGCCCGCGGTCGAACTCCAAGCGGCCATGACCAAGGAACAGGTGGATGGCGACCTGAAAGCCGCCATCGCGGAATATCAGAAGATCGCGGCGGACAAGTCCGCTCCGCGCGACGTGCGCGCCAAGGCGCTGCTGCACTTGGCAGGCTGTTACGAGAAACTGGGGCAGCAGGCGCAGGGCGTGTATCAACAGATTGTGCGCGACTTCGCCGATCAGCCCGCGGCTGCGCAGGCCCGCATTCGGCTGGCGTCGCTGAAGCAGGATGACCATCCGGCCGCGCCCGCGACGATGACGCAACGCCAAATCGAGTCGGCGGGAAGGAGATTCGGCGCGGGCGACACAGATGGCCGCCGCGTGGTCTATGTGGATGACAGGACCGGGGAGCTGATCTCCGGCGATCTTGCCGGCAATAGCAAACGGGTCATATTCAAGGGGAAGCCCGGTGAGTTGCCAGGTTGGTCCCCGTCCAGGGATTTTTCGATGGTCTTCCTCCATTTGTACTCGATGCCCGGCGCGCCGCAAACTCTTGCAGTCGTCAACACCGATGGCACGGGTTACCGCGAGATCGCTAAGCTGGATGGCCAGCCGTATTGCTGGGCGAGCTGGTCCTGGGATAATCGCTATCTGTTGTGCGCAGAGTCGCAAGACGGTAGCAGCCGTCTGTTGAGGATCTCCGTTGCCGACGGCCAAACCCGTGAATTGTTGAGCCTGAAAACCGGATCGGAGAGGACCAGTTTTTCTCCGGATGGCCGTTTCGTGGCATATCAAGTGCAGCCGACCTCCGAAGCGGATCCGGTCTCACGCATCTTCATCCTGCCGGCCGGCGGTGGAGAGCCTCAACTGGTCTACGAGGAGCGCCAAACCGGTAGATTTTCCCGATGGCTTAGGCCGTGCAAACTACTCGATTGGACCGCCGACGGACGCTACCTGGCCATTGCCAGCGAGCACACCGGGAGGGGCGCGCTTGACCTGCTGCCAATCCGAGAGGGCAAACCGGCTGGAGCGCCGATTTTTGTCAGGAATGGCGACTTCGAAGAGGGCGCCGCGACAGCCGCCGGGAGTCTGGTCTACTATTCGGTGAAACCTGGCGGCTCCTGGGCTGTCTACGTCGCATCCCTGGATGCGAATGGCCGGCCGGGCAATTGGAAGCGCCTGGATCTCCGCTTTGGCAACAAGACGATAAACCTTTACCCCCGATGGTCCGCCGACAGCAATCAGATCGTCTATGTGACCGACAACGAAGATGTGGGACAGTCCGGGAACGAGGTCCATTTGTACAACCTCTCTACCGGACAGGATCGCGATATCTATCACGCGCAGAGTTTTGCCTCATGCACCTGGGCGGCTCAACAGCCTAAGCTCTTCTGTACCGAACACCGAGCGGACAACGAGGACATTTTTGCGATTGCGGCCGACTCCGGCCAAGTCGAGCACCTGGCTGCCTTTCCGGGATCGCCGCTGTTTGTTGCGCTCCCCAGCCGCGACGACCGGGCGCTTTACCTGATCCGAGGCGGCAACGGCAACGTAGAGGAAGTGCTGCGATGGGACATCGCGACCGGGCGGGAGACGACACTGGAGAAGTTCCCGTTAGACTTCGTCGGATTCGTGTCGCAGGAAGAGCGCTGGCTGATGGGGATGGACAAGAAAGGCCTCAAGATACGCCCCGCGTCAGGCGGCGATTGGAAGCCGCTGGTTTCGCTCGACTACACCATCCAGTTCAATACCACGCCGGACGACAACTGGATTCTCTACCATGGCGTCGATGCCGCGAAAAAACACGGCCTGTTCCGCGTAGCGACGGCCGGCGGCCAACCGGAGCGCCTGGGCGATTTTCCGACGAACAGCCTCAGAGGCGCCTTGGAGATCAGCCCGGACGGGCGCAAGGTCATGGTCTCCGCCGACGATTTTGAAACCGGCTACGAGCTCTGGTCGCTCGAAAACTTCGAGCCTCCCGCGCCGAAACCTTGATCTACCAATCTGTGGGGCAGGTTGTTCTACCTGGCGGGCCGATTGTTAATCGGCCCATTCCCCAGAACCTCCGAAATCATTGCAACGGCCAGACAATTCCATGACAACCTCCCGCACAGTGGGCCTTAGCATAATCCGCAGTCGTGAGATATGGCTTCTGACCAGTAGCTTGGCAGGCATTTAAGAAAAGGAGACGGATATGTATCGCACAAGATCAATCACTTTGACGATGACTCTAGCAGTGGCGGTGGCGCTCTGTGTTGGCGCCCAAGCCCAGACGATGCCGGCCGGGTCCACCCTGCCGCGGCTGATGAGGTTCAGCGGAACGGCCAAGGACGCGGGAGGCAATCCCGTGACCGGCGTCACCGGCATCACTTTCGCGCTCTACGCCGAGCAAACCGGTGGCGCGCCGTTGTGGAGTGAGACGCAGAGCGTCCAGGCCGGCACGGGCGGCCATTACACGGTGCTATTGGGCGCGACCAAATCCGAGGGTCTGCCGGCGGATCTGTTCACTGCCGAGCAGGCCCACTGGGTGGGGGTCTCGGTCGAAGGGCAAGCCGAGCAGCTCCGCATACTGCTGGTAAGCGCGCCTTATGCCCTGAAGGCGGGCGATGCGGAAACCCTGGGCGGCCTGCCACCCGCGGCCTTCCTGCTGGCCGCGGCGCCCGGTTCCGGTGGCCATGCGGAATCGGCCAGCGCCAGTCCCGCGGGCTCACCTGCGGCCATGCCTGCAGTAGGCGGCACCGGAACGGCCGATTACGTACCTCTCTGGACCGACAGCTCGGGGGACTTGGATGACTCCGCGATGTTCCAATCCGGCTCGGGCAGCACGGCCAAGATTGGGATCAACACCACCACTCCCGCCAGTACGCTGGATGTCGCGGGCGGCGGGACCATTCGCGGCGCACTCACCTTGCCGTCAATCGGCAAGGCCACGGCTACCGCCGGCGAGAATTCCGAGCCGCTGATTTTGTCGGCATCCGTTTTCAACAGCGCCACCAGCAACGCGGTAGCGCAGACATTCCAGTGGCAGGCGGAACCCATGGGAAACGACACCACCAGCTTTTCGGGCAGCCTGAATCTGTTGTTTGGGAACGGGAAGGCCACGCCCACCGAGACAGGACTTTCCATCGACAGCGATGGGCAGATCGCCTTTGCCGCGAGCCAGACTTTTCCAGGGGCAGGCACCATCACAGGCGTGACCGCGGGCACCGATCTGACCGGCGGCGGCGCCAAAGGCACTGTCACCCTGAGTTTGGATACCACCAAGGTTCCGCAGCTCGCAGCCAGCAACACCTTCACGGGCAATCAGACCGTAAGTGGGACTGTGACGGCCACGTCGTTTTCCGGCGCCGGCGCCGGCATCACCGGCGTAAACGCCACTGAGCTTGGCGGCCTAGCCTCCAGCGCCTTTGCGCAACTGGCCGCCGCCAACACATTCACGCAAAAACAAACCATCAACAACACCACAATCATGAACGGAACCAGCGCCATAGGAGTATTGCAGGTGACCAACACCAACACTCTTGGCGAGGCGCCCGCCATCGTCGGCATCACCAACAGCAGCGCTGCGAATGCAGTCAAGGGACTCGTGACGGCTACCACGGGCACGGAAGCAGGCATATTTGGCTCCACTTCCAGCACGTCCGGCTATGGCGTGTACGGGCAAGGCCCATACATCGGTGTCTCCGGAACCGGGGCCATCGGCGTCAATGGGGTAGCGAACGTCGGCGGGTTGTCCGGCTCATTCCGCGGTGGTCCGCTCTCGGTTGCCGGAAACGGCAACAACGCTTTGACGGGCGATCCGGTGTGGTTCCGGTTACGCGGGCATCGGCTTCACTACCACGAGTCTGTCTGGGTGTACCAACTATGCCTTGATCGGCGGTCCCAAGGGCGACACATATGTCAACAGCAGCGGCACGGCTACGATTCACTTCCGCAGCAACAACAACGAACTGGCGACCATCGATAATTCCGGGAATGTGAATGTCATCGGGCAGAACGGCGGAGGAAACCTGACCGTCGCGGGCCAGGCCACGATCTCGACGGCCAATTCTAACGGAGCCCTGAACGTGACCAATACTTTAACCTCGGGCACGGCCCCCGCCGTGGTCGGAACTACCAATAGCTCCGGTGCCAACGGCATCAAAGGCATCATCTCGGCTACCTCGGGAGCGAATGCGGGTATCTACGGCCAGACCGCTAGCCCGAGCGGCAGCGGAGTATATGGAATCGGCGTCGCCGGAAGCTCCAGTAGGTCCCAACTGACTGCCTTCGCGTCCGGAGTGTGGGGCGATACAAACCAAACCGGTGGCAATGCCGTGGTTGGCACTGCCGATAACGGGACGGGCGGACTCTTTGTCAACAACAGCACAGGGAATGATGCGCTCGTCGCTATAAACCTGGCGGACAACAAAAGTATCGCTTTTTGGGCGGGCGGTGGGCCGCCGACTTTCGGCCTTTGCTACATCGACACCAGCGGCGATCTGCTTTGCTTTGGAACAAAGTCGGCTGTCGTGCCGGTGGACCACGGAGAACGCCGGGTGGCTCTCTACGCCGTCGAGGCGCCGGAAAACTGGTTTGAAGACATGGGTTCGGGGCAACTCTCCAACGGCGCGGCGCGCGTCGGCCTGGATGCCGTTTTCGCCCAGACCGTGAACACCGGCATCGAGTATCACGTCTTCTTGACCCCCAAAGGCGACTGTAAGGGGCTGTACGTCAGCAACGAGTCGGCCGACGCGTTTGAGGTGCATGAGCTTGGCGGAGGAACCTCCAGCGTCGCATTTGACTACCGCATCGTGGCCAAGCGTAATGGTTACGAAGACGTCCGCCTGGGGGATCAGACCCAGAGATTTGAGAGGCTGCAGGCCCAAAGTGAACAAATATGGCGTGCGGCTCATAACCAGGCCAATACGGCAGGCAGGAAACCATGAACATTTCCGAATCACTTCAAAATCAGCACCGGCATCTTCCCGTCGGTGGTCAAATTGTCGCCCGTGGCGTTCTGCCCGTTCCGCGGCACATTCGGACGCTCTATCATCAATAGCGATTGCACCTTCGCGGTCAGCGACAAATCGTTCACCACCTTCGAGCGCTCCATATCGATCTGCGAGTCGATCTTGTGGATGAACGTCCGGTCCTCGGCCGAAAAGTCGATGCCGGCGCGGCATCGGGGCCATGCGGCGGTCTGGTCAGCGTCAGCGCGGCTGTGAGGAAACTTCGGTCCGCCCGCGCCGAAGCCCTGATCCACCGATCTGTGGGGCAGGTTGGCAACCTGTGGGCTGATTGTGAATCGGTCCTTCCCTCCCGGGCGAAATCACGCAAACGCCGGACAATTCCATGACAACTCCCCGCGCGGAGGCCGTACAATAATCAGCAGTTGTTCCGATGCGCGTCACCCGCTACAAGCGACAAGTCTTCTTGTTCCTCGCCGCCATTCTGGTACCCGCCGCGGTCCTGGTCGGATTGGCCAGCCGGATCCTTTACCAGGATCGGGAACTCGCCGCCAAACGGGCTGCCGACCAGCGGCGCATCGCGGTCGACGAGTTGCGCCGCGAACTGGACGCGCACCTTGAAGCCATCAAGCTTCAGGAGATCAACCGGCTGATTCGTTCGCTCCATGTGAGCCAGGCGCAAGATTCAAACAACCCAGCGGTGATCTTTACCGCGAGGGTGGAAGGCGATCGGCTGATCTTTCCTTGGGATGTGCCGTGGCAGACTGCGGCATCCAAGGATTCCGCGGCATTTGCCAGGCATCGCCAGGAAGGCGAGTCCCAGGAGTTCATCAAGAGAGACTATGCCGGAGCGGCGGCGGCATATCGTTTGGCGCTAGCCTCCGCCGGCGGGACCCCGGAAAGCGGGGAGAGCGCGGAAGCTCGCTTGTTGCTGGCGCGGGCGCTCTCCCAGGCCGGCAAACTCGAGGAAGCATCCGGGCTATACCAGGCTTTGTTGAACGCTCCGCCGGATGCTAGGGACGAACAGGGAGTGGGCTACCGCTTCTACGCCTCCGAGCGCCTGCTGGTGGCCGGGCGCGATCCGGCTAGCGTCTTAAGCTTCCTTCGCCAGGAAATAAACGGCGCAGGGCGGCTTACCCTGCCCGAACTCTATATGATCCGACCGCTGGTTGGCGCCAGCCCGAAGATCTCCCAACGAATCGCGGAGATGGAGCAAACCGCGGCGCTCGCCAAAGATTTTGCACGTGTGCGCGCGCGAATTGAATCGGGCGGCGGATCGGCCTGGGTTCCCTACGGCGACGAGCCTTGGCTGGTTACCATGACGTCCGCTCAGCCGCCGCTGCCGGGATTGGTGCTGGCCGTATCGTCCGCTAAGGTTGCTCCTCCCGGCGTGCAGCTTCGCGCGCGCGTGGCGGCCGGTGACGCTTTGGGCGACGAGTTCCCGGGGTTGCAAGTGGAATGGTCCGATAGCCGGTTCCTCGAAGGCGTCCAGTCCGGTTTGCCGATCGGCATTTGGATTGCCGGGCTGGCGCTGGTATTGGGTATCGCTGTGTTTGGAGGCTACCTGCTCTTGCGCGATGTCAACCGCGATTTTCGGCTGAACGAGGTGCGCGCGCAGTTCGTGGCCAGCGTCTCGCACGAGTTGAAGACTCCGTTGACGGCGATCCGCATGTTCGCCGAGACGCTCGCCATGGGCCGGTCGAGCGACGAGCGCACCAAGTCCGAGTATCTGGAAACCATAGTCAATGAGAGCGAGCGCCTGGCCCGCCTGGTGGATAATGTGCTCGACTTCTCGAAGATCGAACAAGGCAAGAAGATCTACCGCCTGCGGCCCACGCGGCTCGAAGAGGTGGCCGGATCCGCAGCACGCGCTATGCAATTTCCGCTCGCCCAGCAGGGATTCCAGTTGCATCTAACCGTGCAGGATGAAATGCCCGGCGTGCAGGCCGACCCGGACGCCATTCAGCAGGCCATCCTGAACCTGCTCACCAATGCCATGAAGTATTCCGGCGACGCCCGCGAGATCGATCTGCGTCTGGGCGCGCGCAATGGGGACGCGGTTATCGAGGTGGTGGACCACGGGCTGGGAATGGCGCCCGATGAGCGAAAGCGGGTTTTCGAGAAATTCTATCGCGCGCCCTCGCACGAGAGCCGTCTGATTGCGGGAACGGGGTTGGGGCTGACGTTGGTGGCGCACATCGCCGAGGCCCACGGCGGTCGTGTGGAAGTGGAAAGCGCGCCGGGCGCGGGCAGCACCTTTTGCATCTTTATCCCCGTCGCGCTTCCCGGAGGGGCGAGCGAATGACAACGGTTCTGGCAATCGAGGACGACCCAGCCATTTTGCGCGGCCTCTGCGACAATCTGCGCTTCGAAGGTTATGAAGTAATCGCCGCTTCGGATGGCGAAACCGGCTACCGCATGCACCAGGAGCGCAAACCCGACCTGATTGTGCTCGATCTTATGCTTCCCCGCATGAGCGGATTAGAGCTCTGCCGCAAGCTGCGCGGCGAAGGCATCCAAACGCCGATTCTGATGCTGACCGCGCGCAGCGAAGAGCCGGATCGTGTCCTGGGCCTGGACCTGGGCGCGGACGATTACGTCACCAAACCATTTTCCGTGCGGGAACTCATGGCGCGCGTCCGTGCGCTCCTGCGGCGCAGCCAGCCGGGACCGGATGGCGCTCCCGATCTGCCGGACGAACTACGCTTCGGCGACGTGGAGATCGACTTCCGCAGTTACGAAGCGCGCCGCAACGGAGAACCTGTGGAGATGACGCGCAAGGAATTCGCCCTGCTGCGTTACCTGGCCGCGCGCGCGGGCCAGGTGGTGACGAGGGACGATCTGTTGAACGGAGTGTGGGGATTCGAGTCTTATCCTTCCACCCGCACGGTGGATAACCACGTCGCCGGGCTGCGCGCCAAGCTGGAGCGGGACGCGCCGGAGCCGGGACACATTCGCACGGTACACGGCGTCGGATACAAGTTCACTCCATAATTTCATGACATTCATTTTGCATTTTCTTTGCACCGGGCGTGGATTGCCGTGACGATTCTTGCGGACGGAAAGCGCATTCTGGGAGGCGAAGGAGTTTCATATGAAGCTGACAATCTTAGTTGCATGCCTGATGTTCGGGACAGCCGCGCTCGCCGCCGAAAACGGAGCCGAGCTGTATCAGAAAGCCGTCACAGAGGAGCGTGCCGCGGGAAACCTGGAGGAAGCCATCAAGCTCTACCAGCGCGTCGCCAAGGAGTTTGCATCGGACCGCGCGCTCGCGGCCAAAGCGTTAGTGCAGGAAGGCCGATGTTACGAGAAGCTGGGCCAAGATAAGGCCGTGAAGCTGTATGAACAGGTAGCGCGCGATTATAGCGATCAGCGCGAGCCGGCCACGCAGGCGCGGGCGCGGCTGGCGGCGCTTAGGCAGGATGGACATGCGGCCGCGCCCGCGACCATGACGCAGCGCAGGATCGAGATAACGTACCCCAACGTTGGCCCAGGCGATACCGACGGCCACCGCGTGGTCTATGAAGACAGGGCGACCGGGGAACTGATATACGGCGACGTCGCCGGCAATAGCAAACGCGTCATATTCAAGGCGAAGCCGGATGAACTGCCAGGTTGGTCTGCATCCAAGGATTTTTCGATGGTCTTCCTGCGCTTCCACGCGAAGCGTGGCCAGCTGCAAACCTTTGCCGTCGTCAACACCGATGGCACAGGTTACCGCGAGATTGTCAAGCTGGACGCCAGCCCGACTTGCTGGCCGAGTTGGTCCTGGGACAATCGCTATCTGCTTTGCGCCCAGTCTCATGACGGTACGAGCCGGCTGTTGAGGATTTCCGTTGCCGACGGCCAAACCCGCGAATTGCTGAATCTGAAAACTGGAGCAGAGAGGGCCGGCTTCTCTCCGGATGGCCGTTTCGTGGCATATCAAGTACAGCCGACCTCAGACTCGGATCCGGTTTCGCGAATCTTCATCCTGCCCGCCGAAGGTGGAGCGCCGCAACTGGTCTACGAGGAGCGGCTAACCAGCATGCTGCCCTCGCTCAAGCTTCTGGATTGGACCGCCGACGGGCGCTATCTGGCCGTCGCCAGTGAACGCACAGGGAAGGGCGCGCTCCATCTGGTTCCAACAAAGGACGGCAAAGCGGTCGGCGCACCGGTCTTTGTTAAGTTCGGCGATTTCGAACTTGGCGCCACGACTGCCGCTGGGAGCCTGATTTACCGTTCGGTGGAACCTGGGGGCGCGTGGGCTGTTTATCTCGCGGCCCTCGATGCGAATAGCCGCCCGGGCGTTTGGAAACGCCTGGATCTCCCCCTGGGCAACACGCTCAACCCCGAGCCCCAATGGTCTGGCGACAGCAATCAGATCGTCTATAGTGCCCAGCACGAGGATATGGGGCAGACGGGGGGCGAGTCCATCCGTTTGCGCAACCTCTCTGCCGGAGGGGATCGCGAGATCTATCACGCGCTCGGTTATACCCATTGCACGTGGGCGTCTCAACAGCCTAAGGTTTTCTGCGCCGAAAACGGGGTGGGAAAGACGGACATTCTTTCGATATCGGTCGACTCCGGCCAAGTCGAGCGCCTCCATAACTCTCCCGGACTGCCGATGTTTGGTCTCCACGTCAGTCGCGACGACCGGGCCCTTTACATATTCAGGAGCAAATTCAACGGCAAGGAAGGGGAATTGCGGCAATGGGAAATCGCCACGCAGCGGGAGACGGTGCTGGAGCGAATGCCGCCGGAAGCTTGGGGATGGGTGTCGCCGGACGAGCGCTGGGTCGTCGAAGTGGACGAGCGCCGCAACCTCAAGATACGCCCCACCTCTGGCGGCGATTGGAAGCCCCTGCTTTCGGACCCCCACGCGGGCCACTTCGGCCTGACGCCCGATGGCAACTGGCTGATCTACCACACCGTCGATTCCGCGGGAAAACACGGCCTGTATCGTGTGGCGACGGCCGGCGGCCAACCGGAGCGTTTGGGCGATTTTCCAACCAACACCCCGGACGGCAGCTTGGAAATCAGCCCGGACGGGCGCAAGGTCATGGTGGCCGCCGGCGAGTACGATATGGTGTACGAACTCTGGTCGCTCGAGAACTTCGTCCCTCCCGCGCCGAAACCGTGATCCGCTCTTTAGCCCAAAGGGGCGGGCCACGATCCATCGAGGCCCGCCCTGACTCCAGCGTTTCCAGCTAGGCTCTCATCGAGGTCCCGGAAACCCTGCATCCGATCTGGCCGAGGAGGCCGATAGTTTACGGGCTTCGCGTGAGCGGGCTGATAAAGTTCCGGATGTGTGGTCGGTAATTACCGGCCAATGTTCTGAGTGAGGGGCTGGCGACCGCCAGCGCAAAGCTGTATCTTTTTTTCGTTCGGCACTGACCTTACCTGGAGGGTGAAGGCCGGTCACTAGATCAGCGTTCTGTTGAAATCTATCCAATGAGAACATTTGTGTGGCAGAATGGTTTATGCCGTTCGTCACGAAGCGACAACCATTGATCCTCTCGGCGGCGGACCGGGAGAGGCTGGAGGATCTCCGGCGATCCCGCACTGCGGAGAAACGACAGGTACTTCACGCAGCCATTCTCTTGGAGTGCGCCAACGGAATGAGCGACAACGCGGTGGCGATTGCCAACGGGGTGAATCGCCACACGGTCGCGTTGTGTGTGCGCAAGTTCCTTCAGTTCGGCATACAGGCGGCGCTGGGAGAATTGCCGCGACCGGGCAAGCGCCGCCGCATCCCGGATGATGCCATTGCCTGGGTGATGCACTGCGCCTGCCAAAAGCCGAAGGATCTTGGCTATGCATACGAACTGTGGACGTACGCGCTGCTGCAGAGCCATGTGCGGAAGCACTGCGTGGCAGCCAGCCATCCCAGCTTGCGCGGACTGAGCCGGTCGAAACTGCATCGGATAATGACGCAGGGCGAGGTGCGGCCGCACAAGATCCGCTACTACGTGGAGCGCCGGGATCCGGAGTTTGAAAGGAAGATGATCGAGGTTCTGCACGTATACAAAGACGTGGAAATCGTGAACGCCGGCTTAGTAGAAGGCACGCTGAAGGAGCCGTCTACGGTGACGATCTCGTACGACGAGAAGCCCGGCATTCAGGCGCTGGCGCCGACTACGCCAGACCGGCCGCCAACGCCCCATCAGTACCCGAGTCATCTCCGGGATTACGAGTACAAAAGACTGGGGACGGTGTCGTTACTCGCCGGTCTGGACCTGCATACCGGCCGGGTTACGGAGATCATCAGTGATCGCCACGCCAGCGTGGATTTCATCGCCCTACTGGGGAAGCTCGATGCCGCGTACCCAGCGGCAGCCAGGATTCGCCTGCTGCTCGACAACCACTCGGCTCACATTTCGAAAGAGACGCAAACGTACCTTGGCCTGCACCCGCAACGGTTCGAGTTCGTATTTACACCGAAGCACGGCTCGTGGCTGAATATCGTGGAAACCATGTTCAGCAAGATGGCACGCACGATGCTGCGGGGCATTCGCGTCGCCAGCAAGCAGGAGCTGATTGATCGCATCCATCTCTACTTCGGAGAGATCAATGCCGACCCCGTGATCTTTCGTTGGAAGTATAAAATGGAAGAGATCTGCATTGTATAATCATCAACAGAACGATCATCTAGATCGAAACTTGGCAGCGACGGTCAGCGGCCGGCCTTCACACCAACCGTGATTCTTTTTATCGCACTACCAGAGCCAGAAGACAAGACCGATCCGGGGTGACCGAGATCCCTGCGGATTCCGACGAAGGAAATCGCTCATTCCGATCTGATGTCGATCAAGATCGAAGCGTCGTCCCGCTGGACAGTTATATGTTGACTGATTGATCGACATGAGTCAAGTAACTTCCACGGCGGCGACCGGCCGTGAGGTCTTCGGCGCTTCGTCAGCATCATTTCGTTTCCTTGCCGGCGCTGTCGTGCACGACGACGAGGATTCCTGAAATCCGGCCAGCCGAGGTCAACAAGAAACCGGCCAGGTAGAGCGGCGGTTTTGCACAAATACGGTTGCCCAGTCTGAGGCTGCATGTTTTTCTCATACAGGAATGAGCCTGGAGAACCGGTATCGGATATACGGTTCTCGTTTTGGTTGAATCTCGATTTGCGTGCCACCGTTGCAGGGGCGACCAAACGGGAGGCTGGACCGCGCCACGGGCGGGGATGGTTTTGTTTTGTTTTTCCTTTCATGGAAGGTTTTTGTTTTGATGTTGGATCTCTCTACGCTGCCGCAGGGCCGACCAACGGGGGGCCAGTCTCCGTCGCACGCAGAGGTTGCCTCGGCGAGCAGCCTCGTGCCGTCCGTTCTGGGAGGGCAGGAAACCCGAGCCATCCCGTTCACTTTGATCGCCAATACCCACCATGGCCGATCTCCTCTCCAGGCTCATGTTGAATGCGAAACGGCCTCTCCCTCCAGGCTCATCTTGCATGAGATAAGACTGCAGAGATAAGACTGCAGCAGCA
>CAVWOT010000036.1:0-32099 GCA_963756605.1 Bryobacterales bacterium
TGCCATCACGGGATTTTACTTCGAAGGTGCGGTTGCTTACAGCTTCGTGCGCAGTGCCTCTGGGGCCTTTACACCATTCGGAGTCCCTGGGGCTGGCGGCGATGGCTTGAACGGCACCCGGGCGATCAGCATCAACAACGCGGGCTCTGTGGCGGGCTCCTATAGTTACAATTCCCCCCGCTATAGCGTGCCTGATCACGGCTTCGTGCGAGCGGCCGGAGGCTTTATAGCGATATTCAGTGCGCCCGGCGCCGGCAAATCTCCAGATCAAGGCACTCAACCGGTCAGCATTAACGATGCCGGCGCAATCACCGGAAACTACATCGACGCCAAGGGCATGACTCACGGGTTTGTGCTAAGCCCCAGTGGCATCTTCACCACTATCGACGCGCCGGTTGCTCCCAGCTCAACAACGTTGCCTGTTAGTATCAACGACGCAGGCACCATCACCGGCTCCTACTCCATCGAGTCAGGTTTAAGTCACGGCTTCGTGCGGGACGCCGCGGGTGTCTTTGTAACGTTCAACGCCCCAGGCGCTGGCGGCGCCCCCTATAGTGGCACTTTCGCCAATAGCATTAACGACGCGGGCGCCATTACTGGATACTTCGTCGATGCTAAGTCGGCATCTCATGGCTTCCTGCGGATCCCCTGAAGGCGGCTGAGTTGGGAATGCGGCAGAACTCGGCGGCCAGGCTCACCGAGGTAGCGTTCCTAATCCAGGTAACGCACGCGCAACACGTGGAGATCACGCGTGCGGATCTCGTCCGCACGACCATCGATATCGGCAGGTGATCCCGGCGCCGCGAAGAACCGTCCGGACAGTGCATCGGCCGCTCCCGACGCGAGATACAGTACCAGTTTGGCTCCAGCTTCAGGTGGGTCGTCCCGGCCCTCGTCGAAAATTTTCTGGAACCAGGGCAACCACTGCTTCCCGGCCTCGGACTGCAACAACTCCTCAGCCATTGCGGTGCGCACGGTGCCGGGTTGAATGGCGAAAAGCGATACGCCATACTGCCGCGCCTCATCCGCCAGAACTTCAGTGAGGCGAATCAGAGCTGCCTTGCTGGTTACGTACGCAGACATGTAGGGGATACTGCGGATGCCCGCTCCGCTGGCCACATTGATGATACGCCCGCGCCGGCGTCCGGTCATCCCGCGCAGCACCGCGTTTGAGCACAGTAGCGGTCCTTTCAGGTTCGTGTCCAGCGTTCGCCACCACTCCGCCGCGTCCTGTTCCCACGTCGGTCCAAACGGAGGTCCGGCGCCGGCGCTATTCACGAGCAGGTCAACAGGGCCCAGTTGGGTCTCGACCGTCTCGACCATCGCCTGAACGTCCGCCGCATCGGTGATGTCCGTGGGAACGGCGATAGCCGCATGTCCCTCCGCGCGAATGCACCGCACCGTCTCCTCCAGTTGATCCGTGCTGCGCGCGGCCACTGCCACGCGCATTCCATTTTTCGCCAGAGCGACCGCGAAGGCCCGGCCCAAACCGCGGCCGCCTCCCGTAATCAACGCTACGCCCGCATCCAATCGCTGCATCTGCAATTGATACCGCCCGCGATGAACCTGTGTCAACGGGCCTGAACGCGCGTTTCGCGGGCAATGTAGGATAGGATGGTTGATCGGCAGGGACCACCGCGAGAATGAGCCTGCTCGGATTTTGCCAGTGGCTGGGAAGCACGCCCGGGAGTATCGCGCTACACGAATCGATATGGGCCTACCCAATCGTCGAGTCGGTCCACGTGTTGACCCTGTGCGTCTTCCTCGGCCTCGCCGTGATGCTCGATCTGCGGTTGCTAGGGGTGACGCTGGTCCATGTGCGAGCGTCGGAAGTCGAAGGGCGCCTGTTGCCGTGGACCATCGGGGGGTTCGCCGTGATGGTATTGACCGGCGCCCTGCTGTTCTATGCGATTCCCGTCAAGACCTACCTGAACGTCTTCTTTCGCGCGAAAGTTGTTTTCCTGGTGCTGGCGGGGATGAATGTCGCCGTTTTCGAGCGGACGATTGCGCGCAGCATGGATCGGTGGGATTTCGATCCAGTCCCGCCATTCCGAGCTCGGCTGGCGGCGGGTGTATCCCTGCTCCTCTGGGCAGGGATTGTGATCGCGGGGCGCATGATCGCATACAACTGGTTCGACAAAAATCCTTAGTTCGATGTCTATTCTTTCTTTCTTCACGTGGTGTGAGAATAGCTTCATCGGCGAGGCCATTCGGGACTCGCGCTGGCTCTTCCCCGCGATCGAGTCTGTCCATCTGCTGGCCCTCGCGGTAATCGGTGGAGCGGTGCTGGTGATGAACCTGCACTTGCTCGGCTTCGGCATTAAGCGCCAGCCGGCAGCGCAACTTTGGCACGACACCTGGCCGTGGCTTCTGGGGAGCCTGACGGTCATGTTGATCTCGGGCATGCTGTTGTTCACTTCCGAGGCAACCAAGCTTTACTACCACGAGGCATTCTGGGTGAAGATGACTTCGTTGCTGTTGGCCATGATCTTCACGTTCACGGTCATGCGCAAGGTTGCGTTAGCCGATCCGGGCCACGTGCGGCCTCTGTGGGGCAGGGCGGCGGCTGTGATATCGATTCTCTTGTGGTCGACGGTCGGCGTTTGCGGAAGGTGGATCGGCTTCTCGTGAGCTTCAGTCGACACCGAGCCGTGCGGCGCGCCGGTGTTATTCTGACTTCTGTCTCCTGACTACTGACTCCCTAACATCGACAAGACCTTGTCGATGTTGGCGCTGTAAGCGCCTTCTAATTCTGCCCCGCTTCTGCTTCCTTCTTGCGCGCTCCGCCCAGGATGTCCGTCAGCGAATAGTTGCCTTCATGGCAAGCATATTCGTAAATCGGGCCCCGCGTCGCCAGAAACGGATACTCAATCGTCCACGGCCTGCTAAACGCCGCCGGATCTTCGATCGTGGCCCGGTATAGGATCGTCCCCGCATCGATGCGCGTGAGTCGTTCCACAACGTGCAGGTTCTCGGTCGATCCCCGGAACCGCGTCTTGTCCGTGAAATTCGTAGTGTCCACCACCAGAGTGTCGCCCTCCCAATGGCCCACCGAATCACCCAGCCACTGGCGGACGGCCGGCGGAGCATGCGTGGCGTTCATGCGAATGATGCGCGCGTCGTGGACCATCTCGACCAGGATCAGCACATGGTCCGGAGTCTGCACAATCTGGTAGTTATTGTTGTAGAGAACCGGAAGCATAGGCGGTCCCGATGTGGATCCGAAGCCGATGAGACAGCGCTCGGAAAGGGGCCGGTCCTTTACGCTATTGAAGCTGGTGCCTGCATAGGATGCCGCCAGTCTGCGCCCCGCCTCCGCCGATAAACGGGGAACCTTGCCGTCGGGCGGATCGATAATCAAGGAGGTGCGCTTGACGCCATCCACGCGCGCGAGCTCCGATCCGCGGTCGATGAATAGCGCGTTGTACCCGCCCGTCCCCGCGGAGCCGGTTGCCGTCAGTAACGGGCCCTCGGACTTTCCATCGGCCTCGGCGAGTTCCTGGGCGCTCTTCGTCTCGATCACACGCGCCTCCGCGTCGCTAACGGTGGCCTTGCCGGCCAGCGCGGCGGGGCGCTCGAGAGGCGTGATGGTGGCATTGGTCCAAATGCCCTGCAGGTCGGGATGGCCGTCGGCAGTGCGCGGCACCTCGGGTTTGTTTTGGGCCGCAATCGGCAGCAGGGCGGACAGAACTGCCAGGGGTATCAAGAGTCGATAGCACATTCGGATTCGCGCTCCTTTCTTCTGGATTTACTTCTTCTCGTCGTAAGGTGCGCCGGTGCCTGACGAGCCCAGGAACAGCTTTCTCCCGTCCGGCAGGGTGATGTCCTTGCCGTTGGCCCGCAGGGATCCGTCTTTGGACTGATAGCCGTCCACGATCACGGGCGTGCCGGGTGCGACAGTCGCTTTGGTGAAACCGCGCCGCAGCAGGACATTCGGGCTGCCGGCCTCCACCAACCAGGTGGTCACTTTGCCATCCGGCCCCTTCACGTCGACGTGAATCCAGGCGTGCGGATTGATCAGTTCCACCTTCGAGACGACGCCCACCAGGTGCACCGGCTTCTTCGCATCGAATTCCGCCGCAAAAGCGTGATGCGCCCAGGCCGGCCGAGGCCCGAGGATCAAGGTGGCGCAGGCCACCACGGCCAGGAGGTTTATCTGCATTGCGATTCTCCGATCCACTCTCTCATTTTCCAGCTTTCTTCGTGAACTGGCCATACATCAGTTCTTCGGCAAACTCTACGCACTTGAATTCCATCAGCCGGGCATCCTTCTCGACATGGCGATAGAGCGGCATTTTGATTTTCCACGGCCGCGAGAACACTTTCGGATCCTCGATAGCCGCTTCGTACGAAAGAATGTCCGGGCCCATCGGCGTGTAGCGTTCGGTCACGTGGAGTGCGTCGCTATGGAAATCCCCCGCCCGGTCGAACCACGTGCGCTCGTCGAGGCCTGTGACGTCGATCACCAGGGTGTCGCCTTCCCAGTGGCCGACCGACTGTCCCATCCAGAAATCCGTGGGCACGGGCCCGGGGTCTTTCAGAAAAACATGGCGCACGGCGCCGGCATACTCATAGGCGAAAAAGATAGCTTCGGTACTGTGAAAGATCTCGAATGGATAAGGCAGGTAAGTGGCCCGCGGCACACCGGGCAGGAAACACTTCACTTCGGGGTCGGCGGTCAAACGGTTTTTGAAATTGGCCTTCTTCTGTTCCTTCGCCGCCGGCAGGTAAGGGATCTCGCCGCCCTCAACCACTCCCGGTCCACCTGGCTCGGCGCCGATCGCGCCCATCGCCACCACCAAACCCGGCCGCGCGGCATGTTCCTCAAGGTCCCAGTTTGCTGTATTCAGTGCCTGCCAGATCCCGTTCAGGTCCGGTTTTCCGTCGGGCAACCGGCGCGGCTGTGGAGCCGGCTGCGCGGAAACCCGCGCGACCGCCATGAGCAGCAACAGGAACAGTAACGCGATCCCGGCTGCGGGAACCAGCGGCCCTCTCTGTAACTTTCGCATCCGTCTATCGTCCCCCATGCCATTCTACATTCTCACGCATCGTAAGCGATCAGCCGTCCCGAGACGATCAGCCCGGCCCACAACACCAGGGAGATAGCCGCGGCCAGCTTGCCTTCGACCGTTTCTGCGACGTCGAGCCGGGCCGATTTTCCGTAGACTCGCACGCGAAAGACGAGAGCATGTACTCCCACCAGAGCCAGCAGCGCCATCTTGACCCAAAAAGCCGGGCTGCGGTAAAGCTTCAGTGGTTCGGCCCAGGCCAGCAGCAAACCGCTGGCAACCAGCACCACAAATCCCGCGCGCTTCCACGCCTGAAACTGCCGCACGACGTCCAGCACCGCGGTGCGCCGCATCGCCCAGCCCAGCAAGCGAAAATCGGTCATCAGAACCATGCCGCCGAACAGTGCAATCGCCAGCAGGTGGACTCCGCCAAGGATCGGATATGGGAGCGCGCCTTCCCGAATGGCTGTGCTGAGATCCGTGCCTTCGACCCATTGCAACAGAGAAGGAATCGACATCAGATGTTTGATCCTATCAAACGAATGCGATCATCCGCCCGCCCGCCACTACCGCGGTCCAGAGCAGCAGCGACATACCTCCCGCGAATTTGGCCGCGAGGGGCAGAACTCCGGACCGCGTGGCTTTGCGATGGATCGTGAAGTGGAACAGCAGAGCCAAAAACAAGACCACCATCTTGAATTGAAAGGAGGGGTTGTTATGGTAGGCGACGGCATCCGCCGAAAACATCAACGGTCCGGTAATCAACATCAGCGCCAGTCCCAACCGCGTCCACGGATCGAGATCCGCGGCCAGTTCCGCGGCGGACTGGCGGCGCATCGTCAATCCAAGGAGGCGGAGATCGACGATCGCGATGGTTCCGATGGAGAACGCGAATCCTATAAAATGCAGGCTCTGGACCACCGGAAAAGCCCACTCGGGCCCGTTCATGGCGTTTGCCCAGGGACTCGTGGTTAGCCATTCAAAAAACGACGGAGCAGACACTCTGGCGACCCTCTACTTTACCCGCGGGACAGTGAAACGCGGGCCTGGCAGCAGGCCGCACAGCCGGGTGCGGGAACTCGGCACAGTATAGCGCATTTTTCAAGGTGGGTTTACGGTTCGTTCCGGCGCCGGCGGTCGCGAATCAGCTCAATGATTTCGCCGGCGGTCGGCAGACGGCCCGTCTGCTTCTTGGAATAGATTTTCTGCCCGTCAACGAAAACGTCTAGCGCACCCGGCGCGCCCAGGCGGATGCGAGTGGGAATCTTCAGTTGGCCTTCGATGGTATCCTTCAGGCTCACGGCCTGCGTCTGGATGTCGTGTCAAAAGAAACAGCGCTTGATTTCGACGTTCATGGGGGCTCTTCAAGATTTTATCACGCCCATCCACCAGCCGATTCACCGTGTCCGTCGCCGCGACTTCGCGCCATGTGATACGTAAGACATCATGGATAAGAAAGTACGCATGCGAGGCGTGGCCCTGACAGCCGCGGCACTCGGCCTCCTCGTCGCAGCCGGCGAACTGCGGGCGCTGGACAACGGACTGGCGCGCACGCCGCCCATGGGCTGGAACAGTTGGAACAAATTCGCCTGCAACGTCAGTGAGGACCTCATCAAGCAGGCCGCCGATGCCATGGTATCGAGCGGCATGAAAGATGCCGGCTACCAGTACATCGTGATCGACGATTGTTGGCAGGTGTCGCGCGACGCGGCAGGCAACATCGTCCCCGACCCTCATCGTTTCGCTTCTGGCATGAAGGCGCTGGCCGACTACGTGCACGGAAAGGGCTTGAAGTTCGGCCTGTATTCCGACGCCGGCACGGGCACTTGCCAGAACCGCCCTGGCGGGCGCGGCTACGAGTTCCAGGATGCGCGCCAATACGCTGCCTGGGGCGTCGATTATCTGAAGTACGACTGGTGCAACCACAGCACGCAGGATTCGGCGTCATCCTATTCCATCATGCGCGACGCGCTCGCGAAAGCGGGCCGCCCCATCGTGTTCAGCCTTTGCGAATGGGGATCCACCAAGCCGTGGCTGTGGGCGAAGGACGTCGGCAACTTGTGGCGCAGCACGGGTGACATCATCGATAAATGGGAAGGCACGGAGAAATGGGGAGGCAACGGAGTCGTGCAGATTCTCGATCTCAACGACGGCCTCCAGTCCTACGCCGGCCCGGGCCATTGGAACGATCCCGACATGCTGGAAGTCGGCAATGGCGGAATGAATGACACCGAATATCGCGCGCATTTCAGCATGTGGTGCTTGCTGGCGGCGCCGCTCATGGCCGGTAATGACATTCGCACTATGAAGCCGCAGATTCGCGACATTCTCACCAACAAGGAAGTCATCGCCATCGATCAGGACCCGCTCGGCCGCGAGGGCCGCAGGGTGAAGCGCGATGGCGGTCTGGAAGTTTGGGCCAGGCAACTCGCCGATGGCGGACGGGCAGTGGCGCTGTTGAACCGGACTGGCTCCCAGGCCAACATCACGGCCTCGTGGATCGACATCGGATATCCCGCGCATCTGTCCGCCAAAATACGTGACCTTTGGGAACACCAGGATATCGGCGAGCAAACCGGCAGTTTTTCGGCGTCCGTGCCCAGCCATGGCGTAGTGATGGTCAGCATCAAGCCGTAACATGGCCGCGCGCGCTAAAGCGCCGCTAATGCGTGCGCCACAGGCACAACCGCGCCCTCCCAGGCAAAACGTTTACAATAGAGAAATGACCGACCGCTGTCTGCGCGCCCTGGCCATTGCCGCACTATTTATCTTCGGAACCGCGCTCATTCGCGCCCAGGACTGGACTACGCTCGAATCCCTGCCCGCCGTCGATCTGAGCGGCCTCTCTCCCGCGCAACGGGCGACTGCCCTCAAATTATTGCGCGCCCGCGGTTGCTCGTGTGGTTGCGGCATGAAGGTGGCGGAATGCCGCGTGAAGGATCCGAACTGCTACTACAGTAAAGGGCTGGCAGCGGTGATCGTGGCGTCCCTCAAAGCCGGTAAAGACGAGAAGGAAGTGCTGGCCGACGCGGAAGCCTCCCGGTTCGCGCATGCGCCGGAGCACAAGCTCCTGGAAGATCCCATCGAAATCCCCACCGCCGGAGCGCCGGAGATCGGGCCCAACGATGCGCCCATCACCCTGGTCGAGTTCTCCGATTTCCAGTGCCCCTACTGCCGCATGGCCACACCCGAATTACAGTCGGTGTTGAAGGAATACCCCAAGCAGGTGCGGCTGTTCTTCAAGGAATTTCCGCTGGACATCCATTCGCAGGCTGCGCTGGCCGCCGCCGCCGCCGTCGCCGCGCAAAAACAAGGCAAGTTCTGGCCGATGCACGACGCCATGTTTTCCGGCCGTCCGGACCTCAGCCGTCCCGCGATTCTGGCGCTCGCCTCGGCTATCGGTCTCGACATGAAGCGCTTCGAAGCCGACCTCGACTCGCCGGAGGTCCGTAAGGCCGTGGCGCACGACCTGGAAGACGGCAGCAGCGTTGGGGTGATGGCCACGCCCACACTCTTCGTCGATGGCCAACACTATAACGGCCCAATCAAACTCGAGGCCCTGAAGCCCATTCTGGAAGCCGAACTAAAACACCCCGCCAGCCCCGCGAAGAAAAGCGCGGCCGTGCCGGTGGGAGTTTCCCGCTAAGCCACCATCGCCACGTGATCAAGACCGTTATTTTCGACTTGGGAAAGGTTCTGGTCCCCTTCGATTACACGCGCGGCTATCGCGCCATGCAACCGTTCTGCGATTATCCGGCTGCCGAGATTCCCATACGCATCGCCGCCACCGACCTGGTGCACCGTTTCGAAACCGGCTTAGTGGAGCCGCGGGATTTTGTGGAGGAGCTCACCTGCCGGCTCGATCTGCGCGTCGGCTACGAGCAGTTTTGTGAAATCTGGAGCAGCATCTTTCTGCCCGACACCTTGATCCCAGAGAGTCTGCTGGCCGGAATCCGCCAGCGCTATCGCCTGCTGGTGCTCTCGAATACCAATCCGCTGCACTTCGCTATGGTGCGCCAGAACTATCCTCTGCTCCGGCATTTTCACGACCTGGTGCTTTCTTACGAGGTGAAAGCCATGAAGCCTTCGCCGGCCATTTACCGGGAGGCCATCGCGCGCGCCCAGTGCCGGCCGGAGGAATGCTTTTTCACCGACGATATCCCCGCGTACGTGGAAGGCGCCCGCCGCGAGGGCATTGACGCCGTGCAGTTTGAATCGTGCGCGCAACTGGAACGGGAACTCGCGGCGCGCGGCATTTGTTGGTCATGATTACCGACCTGGTGCAGATCCGTCTGCTCGGTGAAAAGAAGCGGCCGGAAAATGAGCGCTTCCGGCGGCACCTAAAAACGCACTCGCATTCCGATCTCAAATTGCGCCGCATTTCCGAAGCCATCCAGGAACAGATCGACTGCACCCAATGCGCCAATTGCTGCCTGGTGGCCACCGTGCAGGTTTCCGAGCGCGACGTGGAGCGCCTCTCACGCCATCTCCGCATCACGCCCGCGGCGTTCCTGGCCGGCTATACCACCACAGAAGAATTTGAAGGCAGGATTCTGCGCCGCACCGAGGCAGCCGGTTGTGTGTTTCTGGACGGTACGGCCTGCACGGTCTACGACGCGCGGCCGGACATCTGCCAGCGTTTTCCGCACCTGGTGCGCGGCAACGGATCCATCGCCAGCCGCATGTGGCAATTCATCGACCGCGCCTGCTATTGCCCCATCATCTACAATGCGCTCGAAGCGTTCAAGGTGGAGTTGGGCTTCCGCCGCTGAACAGAATTGACCTAATTTTTATCGCTCCGTCAACCTTTTGCAACAAAGTCTCTCCTACCATGAGCAAAGTCCATCGGCTTGCCTCCTGGCGCGTTCACGTCACGCCAAACCGGAGAAGCGCCAGGTGGATACTTCAACCAAAAGGTAGACATGCTCAAAATGAAGGATCTACGGATGCTCAAGAAAATTCTGACGGCTGCCACGCCAAAGCGGCTGTTGGCGCTGATAGCAGCCTCGTCAATCGCCCTGGGACCAATCGCGGCGCCGATGTCTGCCGCGACTGTTGTTGATCCGGCCGCTGCATTCCCAACCACAACCCCCATCAAACATCTTGTGGTGATTTTCGACGAAAACATTTCGTTCGACCACTATTTTGGAACTTACCCGGTGGCCACCAATCCGGCCGGCGAACCGCAGTTCACGGCTAAACCAGGTACGCCGACCGTCAACGGCTACACACCAGCGCTGTTGACTCAAAACCCGAATTTGAATCCCGCGAACGGGTCTGGCGCCACCAATCCGTTCCGCCTGGACCCTTCGCAGGCCGTGACCTCCGATCAGAACCACGACTATACGCCGGAACAGCAGGCGTACGACATGGGAGCACTGGACTTGTTTCCGGCGTTCGTGGGCGCCGCTGGACCGCCACCCACCGGAATCCCGATCCTCAGCACGCCTGGCTTGAACCTCGGCTATTACGATGGCAACACGGTCACGGCTATGTGGAATTACGCTCAGTACTTCGCCATGAGTGACAACTCCTACAGCAGCACCTTTGGCCCCTCCACGGTCGGGGCTATGAATATGTTCTCCGGCCAGACCAACGGCGTCACTGCGGCGCTGAACGGCACTGGCGATGAAGTGGCGGGCGGACCGGACGGATCCTTGACGGTGATCGGCGACCCGGATCCCATAGGCGACGTCTGTTCCAGCTCCACGCGGAATCAGGTGACCATGGGCGGTAAGACCATCGCCGACTTATTGAAAGCTGCCGGCATCACGTATGGATCGTTCTTTGGCGGGTTCAATTTATCGACCGTGAATTCTAACCAGACCACCGGTTGCGATCGTAGCTCGACCGGCCTTTCGGGCACCACGGCCGATTACGTACCGCACCACGCGTGGACTCAGTATTTCCCATCCGCGGCCAACTTGATGCATACGCGCCCGGCGTCGACCCTCGAAATAGGTCACGACGGCGCCGCCAATCACGTGTATGATCTCCAGGACTTTACGACAGTGATCCAGCAGTTGGGGCACATTCCGGCCGTGAGCTTTATCAAGGCGGTGGCCTATCAGGACGGGCACGCAAGCTACTCCAACCCACTGGACGAGCAAACCAACATCGTCACTCTGGTCGACCTGCTGATGCAGCAGTCGTACTGGAAAGACACCGCTGTGGTGATCCTTTACGACGATTCCGATGGCTGGTACGATCATCAGATGGGTCCCATTGTGAACCAGTCGACCGGTCCGGCTGACGCGTTGACCGGCCCGAACGCTTGTGGCACGGCCAGCAATTCGCTGCCTGGAATCCATCCGGGCAATGCCCACGCGCTCGGCCGCTGCGGGTATGGGATGCGGCAACCCTTCATGGTGATCTCGCCGTACGCGCTGGAGAACTTCGTGGACCACACAGTAACGGACCAGAGCTCGGTGATCCGGTTCATCGAGGACAACTGGCTGGGCGGGAAGCGCATCGGTAATGGCAGCTTCGACGCAATCGCCAGTCCCATCACTCAGATGTTTAATTTCACCAAGGTTCGGACAAACGGCATCCTCATCCTAGACCCGAGTACAGGGGAGCCGATTCTGTAACGGCGGAAGCAAGAAATCAGAAGTCAGGGGTCAGGAGTCAGAAGTCAGAAGCCGGCAAACGCCGTTCTTCCGGCTTCTTTCTCCTGACTTCTCGTTTAAAGGAGACTTTCGGAATTGTATATTACACGGCGGGAGCACCTGCGGCAATACGGATGGCTGGCCGCCGGGTTCATGCACCCGCAGCGCCCTCATCAGCCGCACCAGCCGCAACCCGCCGGTCCTGTTCTCGATCCGGGCAAGCTGACTCCGTTTGTGGATCCGCTGCCCATTCCGCCGGTAGCGCGGCCATCGGGGACCCGGCCCAGTCCCGCCGATGCGGCCGTCAAGATTCCGTATTACCGGCTCGCCATGCGGCAAGTCGCGAGCCAGGTGCATCGCGATCTGAAGCCGACACGGTGGTGGGGAATTGGCTCCTCATCGCCCGGACCTACCCTTGAAACACAAAAGGGCGCCGGCATGCTGGTAGAGTGGGCCAACGAATTGCCAGGCGCGCATTTCCTGCCGATTGATCATCGTCTGCATGGCGCAGAGGCAGATAAGCCGGGCGGCCGGGCTATTATCCATCTGCACGGCGGCAAGGTTCCTCCCGAAAGCGATGGATATCCGGAAGACTGGTATGCGCCGGGCAAGTCCGCTACTTATTACTATCCGAATAACCAGGATGCCGCCCTGCTCTGGTATCACGATCATACGATGGGCATCAACCGGCTGAATATATTCGCCGGCCTGGTGGGACTGTATATTGTGCGCGATCCTCTGGAAGAGTCGCTGAACCTGCCGCGCGGTAAATACGAAATCCCGCTGGTGCTTTACGATCGCACGTTCAATCCCGACGGGCAGTTGAACTATCCGGTTTCGCCCACTCCCGGGGAGCCCTGGGTTCCGGAATTCTTTGGCAACGCCGTGCTGGTGAACGGCAAGCTGCTGCCGTACCTGGAAGTGGAAGCCCGCAAGTATCGCTTCCGCATCCTCAACGCCGCGAATGGCCGGTTCTTCCATCTGTCGCTCGACGGCGGCCAGGAGTTTCACCAGATCGGGAGTGATCAGGGCCTGCTCGCGGCGCCCCTCGCGCTGAAGCAGCTCTCACTCGCACCAGGCGAGCGCAGCGATGCGATTGTGGACTTCAGCGGCCAGGCGGGCGCACAGGTCGTCCTGAATAATGATATGCTACGGCCGGTGATGCAACTGCGCGTGCTGCCCGCCGCGTCGCCTGATAACAGCGCCCTTCCCAAGGCAATGCGCGACATCCGCCGGATCGCGGAAACGGAAGCCGTGAAGACCCGGTCCCTCAGCCTGGGGGAGATCAGCAATCTGCGGGGCGACTCCTACACCATGTTGCTGAACAACACACCCTGGCATGCGCCGATCACCGAGAACCCGGTCTTGAATTCGGTCGAAATCTGGAACCTCATGAACGTGACCGACGACGCGCACCCCATTCATCTGCACCTGGTGCGCTTTCAGATTCTGGACCGCCGCCGCTTCGAAACGTTCGCTTATCAGAACCAGAACGTGCTGCGCTACACTGGTGGCGTGACACCGCCCGAGCCTGGCGAGGCGGGCTGGAAAGACACCGCGCGCGCCGATCCGGGCATGGTTACGCGCATCATTATCCCGTTCGAAGGATACGCGGGACGGTACGTATGGCATTGCCACATTCTGGAGCACGAGGATAATGAGATGATGCGGCCTTACGAGGTGATGGCGCGATAGGGTTGGAATCCGTTGACATATTCCTGTAACATTTCGGCCCTCCAAACTCACTATTGATAAGAGGGACGTGGCATGTCTAAGAACATAGTGGTCTGTTGCGACGGCACTGGCAATGACTTCGACGACCCCACTACCGATTCCAACGTCGTCAAGCTATACCAGACGCTGGTCATCAATGATGCTCAAATAGCCTACTACCACCCCGGCGTGGGGACCATGGGCAGTCCGCAGGCACGCGGCTGGTTCGAGAACCATTGGACTCGGCTGTTAGGCCTGGCGTTCGGCGCCGGCTTGCTAGACAATGTCGCCGACGCTTACCGGTATCTCATGGATAACTATGAGCCAGGCGACCAAGTTTTCATCTTCGGCTTCAGCCGGGGCGCCTATACCGCGCGGGCTTTAGCCGGGGTCCTGTTCGTGTTTGGGCTGCTCCACCGTTCGAATGAGGGGCTGGTTCCATATATGCTCCGGCTATTTGCCAAACGAAGCAAGGTCGCGAAGGCTGCCCAACTGACCGTCCAGGCCGAGGAAAATTTCAAGTACGCCTTTTCCCGCTTCGTGGATGTCCATTTTTGCGGCGTCTGGGACACGGTGAGTTCCTACGGCTGGATCAACGCGCCAATCGCGCTGCCGTTCGACGGCCAGAATCCCATCATCAAGACCGGACGGCATGCCGTGTCGATCGACGAGCGCCGCTGTTGTTACCAGGACAATCTCTGGGGAGCGGTTCTGGAAGGCCAGGACATTCGCCAGGTTTGGTTTTCGGGAGTGCACTCGGACGTGGGAGGCAGCTACCCGGAGCCCACCGCCGGCTGGTCCAAAATCACCTTGGAATGGATGCTGCTGGAAGCCGAAGCCGCCGGCCTGCTGGTTGACACCCGGCGGGCGGCCGTCGTGCTAGGGTACGCAAAGCCGGTGCCGGAGCAGTTCATGCCGGAATACGTGGCACCGGATAATACCAAGCCTTGGCACAACTCACTGCACGGCGGGTGGTGGGTATTGGAGTTCATTCCGCGCAAAGTCTGGAGTAAGTCCGGATCCCGGTGGAGCGTGGCCCTGGGCAGATCGCGCCGGCAGATTCCCCAGGGCTCCTGGATTCACGAAAGCGTGGTGAAGGGAATAGATCCGCCTAAGCTTCCGGATGCTTGCCGCCTGGTGGCGTGGCGCCCCTACTCCCAGCGGGCGGCCGGGACCGCGTCATAAGCGTGGGGCTAAAGCCGTAGCCGTCTTCCGCCGATCATAACGCTGGAAGCAGAAACACCGTGCGTTATGGAACTGCAACTCGCCGCGGATCGAACGGCGGCAGCCAATACGATTGAACCAGGGCCATCGGCACCGTACCAGCCTGGGGATGCGAACTTGGGCAGCCTGGACCCGCCGGCGAAGTATGCCGAGGTTCCGGAGCCCATGCCGCAGGAACTAGCCGCCACGGTCGAATATTGGCTGGCGCGGTACAACCGAAACACTTCCGAGGCAGCCCGCCATCTCCGCGATTTGGCAGACAAGAATCCGGAACTGTGCGTGGACACTCTGGCAAAGATGCACCACTCCGGAAATGGGATGGGCGCCGCTCCATTTCTGGCCCGTTTGTTGAGCGACGTCGGGGCAGTGGCCGCGAGGATCTGCAATCCGACGGCGTCCCTGGAGGACTCTGTCCGTCTCGCCAGAACCTGGGCGCAATACGACCCGCATTTCGACGTGCGTTTCGCCAAAAAGCTGCTCGAAGACGATCAGATGGCCAAAGCCACGCGCCAGCGTGGCCTGGCAGTCCTGGAGAAGTTGAACAGCCGCGGACGGCTAGCCCCCATCCTGATTCAGTTTCTGCGCAATCCGGACAGTCGCATTCGGTCCAAAGCGGCCCTGATGCTCGGTCAGACCATGCCTAGCCCGGGCATCATGGACCGTTTGATGGGCGACGGGAACACGCGCGTGCGCGCTAACTTCATCGAGGGTCTTTGGAACTACTCCGCCATCGACTTCCGGCCATTGTTCCGCATGGCATTGCGAGATCCGGACCACCGCGTGGCCAGTAATGCGCTGGTCGGTTTGTATCTTCTGGGAGAAACCCATGAGGTCGGCGCCCCACTGGAACAGATGGCTCGCCATTCCAAAGCGCCATTTAGAGCAGCCGCTGCGTGGGTTATGGGACAAACCCGTGACGAGCGCTTTATCGGACTGCTGCAGGACCTGGCCAGTGATCCCTATCGGGTGGTCCGCAGCAGTGCGCTGCGTGCACTCGGGCGCATTTCCCGGTTGCCCCCGGCTGCTGGTCCACCCGGAGACGTAGCAGTTCAGATCCCCCCGGAAGTCAATTAGGGTGTTCCATGCCGGGCGTGAATCGCCAAGCCGCCACGCCGGAATTACGAGCAGCCGTCGATCAGGGCCAACGGCGCGAATGACCTCCCGCCCCGGACAGTCCATCGAATTCCAGAGAGCTCTTCTGATTCGCGGTGGGCGGGCTCTCAGCTGTGGCGGCCTCTCAGGCGGCCTGCCGCGAGGTTCTACCGCAGTTGCTAGCTGGCTTCGTGCCGAAGACCGATCAAAGCCACCGCTTGCGAAGGTGAACTAATCGAAGCGAAGAATTGAATTGCCGCGGCCTGGAAACCCGGCAGGATACCGGGAGCTTCCAGGATCTGATCTCCGCGAAATTCCCGCACGCCGCTATTGTCGTAGACCGCTATGATTCTGGCGTAGGTCCGGCACTTTCGCTTTCAGAAACGACCTCGATCGCCAGATCCGGCGCTCCCTGGTAGATGTGTTCCGGGGCGCCTTTGGCGATCGACTCGATGTTCAGGAACGCAACTCCCGGTCCGCACACGCGACTCTAATCTAATCAGTCAGAAGCGTGGTTCGACTCTACCGCCGCGGCTTGCCCGCCCGGCGCGAGCTTGCTCAATATCCGGTCGTGAATCCAGTGCGCGTCGAACCATTCCACGGGGTTCACCTGGATACCATCCACCTGCATGCTGAAATGCAGATGATCGCCGCCAGCCAGACCCGTCGAGCCGCTGTGGCCCATAGCTTGGCCTTTCTTCAGCATGTCGCCCACCTTTACGTCGATACGGCTGAGATGGCCGTAGATCGATTGCAGGCCGTACCCATGATCCAGCACAATGCAATTCCCATAAATGCCCAGATCCGACGCCCACACCACGCGCCCGTCGTTCGCCGCCACCACCGGAACATGCGCGGTCACCGCCAGGTCGAAGCCGAGGTGCACCTGCTGATCCACCTTCTTTCCCTTATAAATGTAGCTGCGCACATCGGCGAAGTGCGCCTCCACCTGCGAATTGGCAAGCTGCAGGAACGGGCCGTTCCATAACACGCGCTCTTCGGTCTTCAGCCGCAGGTCCGCCAACTGCTGATTGTTCTGCTTGCGCAGCTCGCGATTGATATGCAGGAAGCGGGTGAGCAGATCGCCCGCGCCGCCCGGATCGATCTGGTTCACCACCTTGTCGAGAAACGCGTCTGTGATCTCGAGATCGCGCGTGCGGAATGGCTTGGGGAAAACCTTGTACCAGAACCGGCCGGTCACTTCGGTGCCGGCGGCGTTGCGCGCATAGACGTGCGGCACGGTGTCCACGGGCAGATCCCAGGAGAAGGCGAATAGGGAAAATCGCTCGTTCTTGGGCCGGCCCGGCAGGGGGAAGCTGCGGAACGTATTCGGCCCCAATTTGACGCCCGCTTCGCTCCAATCGCCCGAGACGGTGAAGGTCACCAGTTCGCTGCCTCCCTGGTTGATGTAATGCTGCTCTTCATCCACCACCAGGCGCGGCGGCTCCAACACCACGTCCACCTCGGAACTGGCGGTGGTGGTGCGGCCTAGAAAATCGTTCGATTGCGCCTCCACGATCAGCGTGGCCTTGCCCGGGCGCAGGGCCGGCGCCTGCTGCTTGCCGGCCGGAAAACTGATGGCGTGGGGCGCCTCGCGCCGCCGCAGGAAGAGCAGCCGGTGCGCGGAATGGTGCTGATCGAAAATAGTGTAACGCGCGCCGTTCTGCTCGAGCAGCGCGGTAAACCGGCGCAATCCGTAAGCGCTGGTCACGTCGATGTTGACCGGCGTCGCCGCGCCGATAGCTTTCACCAGCGGATTCATGGTAATCGCCGGAGTGGCGGAGAGCGCGGCCAGCACCACGATTGCCGCCACAATTAACGCGGCTGTCACTGCCCCAATGATTTTCACTTTTTAGTCCAGGAATCGATCCAATCGATAAATGTCTTGTACCAAAGCAGGCTGTTCTGCGGCTTCAGCACCCAATGCCCTTCGTCGGGAAATAGTAGCAGCTTCGCAGGTACTTTCTGAAATTGCAACGCCGTGAACAGTTGCAGGCCCTGGCCCACGGGCACGCGATAATCCAGCTCGCCGTGAATCACCAGCGTGGGGGTATGAAACTCCTTGACGAATAAACTGGGCGACCAGCGGTTGTAAGTCTCAGGATTGTCCCAGGGCGCGCCGCCGAATTCCCAAAGCGGGAACCACAACTCCTCGGTCTCGCCGAATTCGCTGCGCAGATCGTAGACGCCGTCATGCGAGATCAGCGCCTTAAAACGCTGCGTGTGGCCCAGAATCCAATCGATCATGTAGCCGCCGTATGACCCGCCCGCGGCCGCCATGCGGCTGCCATCCGCATAGGGCAAGCTGGTTACCACATGATCGGTGACCGCCATGATATCGTCGAAGGCGCGACCGCCCCAGTCGCCATTGATCTGGTCGATGAACTTCTGGCCATATCCCGTGGAACCGCGCGGATTGGGCATCACCACCACGTAACCCGCCGCGGCAAACACCTGCGCGTTCCAGCGATACGTCCAGCTATGTCCCCAAGCGCCTTGCGGGCCGCCGTGAATAGCCATCAGCACCGGGTATTTGCGGTCCTCGCGAAAATCGGGCGGCCTCACCACGAAGCTCTGCACGCGCGCGCCATCCGCGGTATCCACCCAGAACTCCTCGAGCGGGGTCATTTGGTGAGAGTTGAGCACGTCATCGTTGAAGTGCGTCAAGGCTACCGCCGCGCCGCCGGTGGACGAAGCGCGGTAGATGCCGGAAGGCTGCGTGCCGCTCTGCTGGGTGTAGATGAGCGTCTTGCCGTCGGGCGTAAACTGCATCTCGTCGAGGTGGTTGTCGCCGCTGATGGCCACCCGCGCCTCGCCGCCTCTGACTGACTCGAACTGGATGGACTGGCGCCCGCGGTCCTCCACGGTGAAGAATAGAGTGGCGGAATCCGGCGACCAGGCAAAGCTTTCCACCCACCGGTCCATGTTCTCGGTCAGATCCGTGACCCTGCCGGTAGCGCGCTCGAGCACCCACAGCCGCCAGCGGTCGCTTTCGTAGCCTGGCCGCACCTGCGCGCGCCAGGCCAGAAACTTGCCGTCGGGAGAGTATTGCGGATTGTTGTCCGCAGCGGGATTACTGGTGATCTTGCGCGGGGGACCGCCGACGATTGGAACCACGAACAAATCCGAGTTCGTGCTGATGGCCGGCACCGGTTCGGTGTTCTCCGCGTAACAGACTTCAGTCCCGTCGGGTGAAATGGCGTAATCGTCGCTGCCACCCAGCGAGAAAGGCGGCACATCGCGGTCGCCGGGGGTCAGGTCCCTGGCCGCACCGCCCGCCACTGGAACGACCAGCAAATGGCTGCGCCGCGCGCCCTGCCATTGGTTCCAGTGGCGGTAGAGCAGGCTCGAGTAAATGTGCGCTTTCACTTTGTCGTTTTTTTCGGCGTCCATGGTGCGCCGGTTGCAGCCGTCGTCCGCGCCGCAGGCCGGATAAACCTCGCTCGAGAAAACCAGGTTCTTCGCATCGGGCGAAAACAATACGCCGCCGGCTTCCGTACTGATATTGGTTACCTGGTTCGCGTTGGACCCGTCCGCATTCATCAGCCAGATCTGCGCCGAGCCTCCGCGATCCGAAACGTAAGCGATGCGCCGGGAATCGGGCGACCAGCGCGGCCGTTCGTTATCCTGCCCGGCGTCGGTGATCTGGCGCGCGGCGCCGCCGGCGATCGGCATCACGTAAATCTGGGTGATCTTCTTATTGTTCGGTACGTCGACGGTCTGGACCTGGAAAGCCACCAGCCGGCCGTCTGGTGAAACCTGCGGATCGGCAATACGCGCCAACTGGAGTAGGGCCTGCGCGTCGAAAGGCTGTTTCTGCGCGAACAGGGCGCCGGCTGCCAGAAGCGCCAGAGAGACTCGATGCATAAACGAATTGTAGCGCCGCATCCCTGCTTGTACTTGGCTTGTACTTGTGGAGGCCCTAAGTAGCTACTGCCCCGTAGCTGCCGGCGGAGCCAACACCCGTGCGGCCATGGCATAGCGCAGCTCATCCAGGCCTTGTCCCGTGACGCTGGAGATTTCGAAGAACGCCAGCCCGCGTTCCTCCGCAATCCCGCGCAGCGATTCCACGCGCGAGGGGTCCTGCGCGGCGTCCATCTTGGTAGCGACGACGATCATCGGTTTGGCGGCCAACTCTTCGCCGAAGCTGGCTAATTCGGCCATCACCGTGACAAAGTCCTGCGCGGGATCGCGCCCGCTCGCCTCCGACACATCCACCAGGTGCGCCAACAGCCGCGTTCGTTCGATATGGCGCAGAAACTGCGTGCCCAGCCCGTGGCCCAGGTGTGCGCCTTCGATCAAACCTGGAATGTCCGCCACTACAAAGCTGCGGAAATCGTCGAGCGAGACCACGCCCAACTGCGGTTCGAGCGTGGTGAAAGGATAATCGGCGATCTTGGGGCGCGCCGCGGAAATGCGGGAGATCAAAGTGGATTTGCCGGCATTCGGGAACCCAACCAGACCCACGTCGGCCAACAGCTTAAGTTCCAGGCGCAGACGGAACTCCTCGCCGGGCTGGCCGGGCGTGTGCTCGGTGGGCGCCTGGTGCGTGGCGGTGGCGAACCGCGCGTTGCCCTTGCCGCCGCGGCCGCCGCGCGCCACCAGGAAGCGTTCGTCCGGCGCCGTGAAATCGTGCAACCGCTCGCCAGTGGAGTCGTTGTAGACCACCGTGCCAACCGGAACCAGGAGATCGATCGAATGGCCCTCAGCGCCCGTGCAATTACTGCCTTCGCCATGCCTTCCGCGTTGCGCCTTGTGCTCGGGATTAAAACGGAATTGGATGAGCGTGTTTTGGTGGACGGTGGAGACCAGGAAAACGTCGCCGCCGCGTCCGCCGTCACCGCCGCTGGGACCGCCTCGTGGAACGTACTTCTCGCGGCGAAAAGCCAGACAACCGTTGCCGCCATCCCCGGCTTTCACCAGGATGCGCGCTTCATCGATAAACATGACGTGGGGCAGACCTCCTGTCTACGGCAGGTCTGCGGCGGGTCTCCAGACCCGCCTCTGGAGTTTGCACACTGAGCCGCAGCCGAAAGCCGGCTAGGCGACGGCCTTGATGCTGACGAACCGGCCCTGGCGTCCACGGTCGCGGTATTCGACCACGCCGGTCACCTTGGCGAACAGCGTATCGTCTTTGCCCCAGCCTACGTTGTCACCAGGCTTGATCTTAGTGCCGCGCTGGCGAACAATGATCGATCCGCCGGGCACCAATTGCCCGCCGAATACTTTCACGCCCAGCCGCTGCGCGTTGGAATCGCGGCCATTCTTGGAACTGCCTAATCCTTTTTTATGCGCCATACTTCACCTAAACGAGAATGTCGCCCACCTTCACTTCCGTGAAGTCCTGGCGATGCCCTATCGTGCGTTTGTACTGTTTCTTGCGCTTGAACTTGAAAACCAGCACTTTCTTTCCACGGCCGTTGCCGACGATGGTGCCCTTGACGGTGGCGTCGCCCAGATCCGCGCCGGCCAGCAGTTGACCCTCTTCCTTGAACACGGCGCGCAACGGCAGGTCGATCTCGGAGCCAACCTCGCCTTCCAACTTCTCCACGCGGACTACGTCGCCAGGGGCAACCCGGTACTGTTTTCCGCCGGTCTCAATAATTGCATGCATGGATAACCTCTGAATTTCGCGCCAGGACACACTGAGTGCGTCGGAGCTTGTGGACTAAGTTCTCAGTTTACAACAAAACGGGCGGGTTGTTCAATCGCGTGCGCGCCTCGCCCGGAACCTGCGAACCTTGGCCCGATTGCCGCAATCCTGCATATCGCACCATTGGCGGCGATGATTGCGGCTGGTATCGAGGAAGAGCCATCCACAATCGGCGCCGGCGCACTGCCCCAATCGGCCCAGATCACTCGCGGTAAGCAACTCGGCCGCCGAAAGCGCCACCGGCCATAAAATACAGTCGAGCGCATCCGGTTGTTCCGCAAATATCCAGACGAACCCGCCGCCGCGTGCGGCCAGACGCTGATGCTCTCGGGCGATAGTCAGTTCGCCGCGCAATCCGTCGGCATCGGCTTTCCGCGGGGGCCAGCTTTCGACCGCACTCTTGAAAATGCGGTACAGCGCCTCGCGCAGGCCGATGGCACGGTCGAGGACTGTCGCGGCGGCTTGCGGCTGGTGCGCGGCTACCCGCGCCAGCCTGGCCGCCCGGCGGCGGTCCACCGTTCCGGCCCGCACGCCCCAGGCCAGCAAATCCTTATAGGTGGTGATTTTGTCGCGGATTACACGGTCGGCGTAATCCCGCGAGCGGGCGCCGCGGCTCACCCGGCCTCCGGCCGTGTTGACAAAATCCAGGCAGAGACGTCCGCCCACAAATTTTACAGGTAACTGCTGTATCAGCTTTGACAGGTTACCGGGCCCATGATACTCTGTAACCACTATGCCGATATTAGCAGGTTACAGAATGCGCGCGGCGGGGGCCATGATCCTAGCGCTGGCCGCGGCCGCCGCGTACGCGGAACAGCCCAAGACGCCGGCCGAGGAGCTCGCCGCGGCCTTTGCGGACGTCAACCATAAGGTGCTGGATATGGCCAAGGACTTTCCGGCGGACAAATACGATTACAAGCTGCGGCCCGAGATGCGGTCCTTCGGCGCGGTCATCGTACACATCGCGTCCGGGAACGTTTTTGCCGCCAAGGCCGGACGCGGCGAGAAGGTCAAGTGGGACGAACTCGATCCGGCGAATTACAAGACGAAGGCGCAGGCTGTCGCGTTGCTGGAGAAATCCATCGCGGACGCCACGGCCAGGTTGAAGTCGCGGCCGGCGGACAGCTTCCATAAGTCAGTTGAACCTTGGCTCGACGTCATCGAGCATGCCGGCGAGCATTACGGGTTGTTGGTGGCGTATTACCGGGCAAATGCAATGGTCCCCCCGGCGTCGCGCCAGCATTAAGATTGTACATGCCATCCTCGGGGTTTTGGATTCGGTGCGTATTGGCCGCCGCGTTCGGCGTAAGCGCGTCTATCGTGGTGCAGGCGGCGGATCTGAAGGACTTCACCGGAACATGGGTGGTGCGGTGCGGCACGCGGAATCTCCTGGTACTCACCCTGGCGGCCGAATCGAGCGATGTGCGGGGCACATTCCAGCGGCCCGCGGCACTATCCCGATTCAACGGAATCTTCTTCGGCATGCGGGCGTGCGGGATGACCGCGTCGTGCGAAGCCGCTTTGCGGACGGCGTATTGCACCTGACCACTCAAAACGCCAACGACGCGCACGACGAAGACAGCTACGTCATGATCGTAAGCGGAGGCCGCGCGGAGTTGATTGCCGACGACTTGCCGCCCGGAATGGTCATGCAGCCGGACGTTTTCGATCGCGCCGCGGGTGGGGCCACGGTAGCGAAGGACTGGGAGCCGAATCGCGCGTACGTGCCGGGCGATTCGGATTTGCCGAGCGCGGAAATGAAGGCGATCTACGATGAAGACCAGAGCGTGCGCTCTGGTGGGCATATCGATTGGCAGGTGGTGGGCCGCAGCGATACCGGGCGGCGGGACCAGACGCGAAAGCTGCTGTCCGCGGGCGCATTACACACCGGCAAGGATTTCGAAGAAGCGGCCTTCGTCTTCCAGCATGGCGATTCCGCTGCGGATTATCTGCTGGCGCACACCTTGGCAATGGTAGCGGTAACCAAGGGTGACCCCGCCGCGATTTGGATTGCGGCTGCGACGCTCGACAGGTACCTGGAGCACATCGGGCAGAAGCAGATATTCGGCACGCAGTTTAATGTTGATCCAAGCAAGAAATGGACGCAGGAACCTTACGACCGCGAGATGGTCTCCGATGCGCTGCGGCTTCAGTTGGGCGTGCCTTCGCAGGCCGTGCAGGCGGAACAGTTAAAGGCGTATGCGGCGCAGAAGTGATCTGGATCCCCATCGATAGATCAAAACGCCCGCGCCATTAGCCACCACGACTACCGTGCAGATTTTGGCCGCATACCCGATGCGGCTGGTCACATCCACGATGGGATAAACGGCGATGGCGAACGAGACCAGGCTCGAGCCGAGACCCGCCAGCGATGCCAGCCTTACCCACCCGGGCAGGGCCGCGCGTAACACCTTGCGGCCCAAAAGCGGCAGCGCGAACAAACCGACATATGCCAGCGCATAAAGGGCGATGGAAGCATTCGCGAGTAACTGGCTGGCTTCCTGTTCGCGCACGCCCAGCATGCTCAGCAGAATCAGCGCCATCACCAGGACCGCGACGAACAGGATGGAGTTGACAGGGGTGCCGCGGCGCGGATCGAGACGCGCGAACCAGGCGGGCGTGAGGTGGTCCCAGCCGGCGGTCATGGGTAGCCGCGTCAACCCGGTGAAGATCAGGCTGGCGGCCGCAATGGCGCGCGCCAGCACCATGCCGATGGCGACCGGCGCGGCCCAGGCGCCTACACCGCTGCTGCCCAGCGCCGCGCGCATCGTCTGGGGAATCGGGCCGATCACGTTGATGGGCTGCCCGTCCACGAACGCCAGCACGGAACTGGTGCCCAGAATAAACATCAGGCAGATGACCGGCGCGGAGATGATCACGGATTGGCCGATGGTGCGCGCGGGGCTGCGGCACTCGCCGGCCAGAATGGCGACGTACTCAAAGCCGCTCAGCGCGCCGACCGTCATCTGGCCGAAGATGGCGATGCTGAACCAATCGAGCTTGGGCGGCGCCCAGGCGAGCTGGTAGCGCGCCGCGGGGCGGACTGGCGACCACAGCGGCAGCGTCAGCAGAATGGCATATGCCAGCAGGATCAGGATGCTGCCGATATTGTGCACCCATTTGCTGACGTCCAGACCGCGCACGGCTGCCAGCGCGATGGCCGCCATCACCGAGCCGGTGAGCAGTAATGTGGCCGGTTTGCTGGCCGGCAGCCAGGCCGCTGGCGGACCGATCATGTAGGCGAGATCGGTGGGCACCACGAAGATAATGGCGCCTGCCACGATCACGGCATACAGCCACAAGTTCCAGGCCGTAAGGAAGCCCGCCATCTCGCCGTAGCCGGCCTTGGCCCATTGATACAGGCCGCCTTCGAGCGGCATCATGCGATTGAGCCAGATCACCACTACCGCCAGCGGCACATAGAAGAGCAGCATCGCTCCCAGCCAGAAAGCCACGTGCGCCCGGCCGAGCTTCGCCGCGATCCCTACCCAAGACGAACCCACCACGCACAGCACCTGCGCCAGTACCAGGTCGGGCAAGCCCAGCGGCCTGCGCAGGCCGGCCTGTGGGCCACCTTCACTAGGCCGATCCATGCCGCCCTGCGCCATCCCTGAACCTCTGCGCACCCGCTACACTTTCGCCGCTCGCGAGCACCGTCAGGCCGCGCCGGAATTCGTTGCGCATCCCCTCGCCGGCGGGGAGATCCCATTGCTCATAGCACGAGAACCGGTCCGACCGCATGCACGTTTGCGGAAAGCCGGCGATGAGGCGCGCCAGTTCCATAGCGCCTTCCAAAGCGCCGCCGGATTCCACCAGCCGGTTGGCCAGGCCCATGCACAGAGCTTCTTCGCCCGAGATGCCGCGCCCGGTCAGGATGAGATCCAGCGCGCGGCTTTGGCCGATCAGGCGCGGCAAGCGAATGGTTCCCATATCGATCAGCGGCACGCCGAATCGCCGGCAGTAGACCCCCAGCGTGGCATCCCGCGCCACCACGCGCAAATCGCACCAGAGCGCCAACTCCAGGCCGCCCGCCACGGCGTGGCCTTCAATGGCGGCGATCACCGGCTTCGAAAGCAGCATGCGCGTCGGACCCATGGGGCCGTCGCCCGATTCGCTCAGCGCGTTGGGCTGCCCCGCGGCGATGGCCTTCAGATCGGCGCCGGCGCAAAAGGTGCCGCCCGCGCCGGTCAGTACTGCCACGTGCAGTGTGCTGTCGGCATCGAACGACCGGAACGCTTCCGCCAGTGCGGCGGCGGTTTCGGCATCGACGGCGTTGCGCACGGCAGGACGGTTGATGGTGACGATAAGAATGCGGTCACTACGGCAGATTCCGACGGGGAGCATGGCGTTATTATAGGCTCGACATGCTTACCCGCCGGGAAGGAATTCAAGCGGCCGCGCTGACGGCCCTCTCGTATTCCCGAATTCTGGGTGCGAATGACCGCATCCAGTTCGGACTCATCGGCTGCGGTGAACGCGGCCTCTACGTCGCCGGTATTTTTCAGAAGACCGGCGACATTGACCTGCGCTGGGTGTGCGATGTATTCGGCGACCATGCCGACAAAGGCGTGGCGCAAGCCCCCGGCGCGCAAAGTTTCAGCGATCACCGGCGCCTGCTCGAAACCAAGGGCCTGGATGCCGTCCTGATTGCCACGCCGGACCATTGGCACAAGGACGTCGCCATCGATGCGCTCAACGCCGGCAAGGATGTGTATGTCGAGAAGCCGCTCACGCGCCTGCGCACCGATGGCCCGGATATTGTGCGCGCGGCGCGTGTGAACAACCGCATCTGCCAGGTCGGCATGCAGCAACGCTCCGGTGATGTTTACCTGGAGGCGCGCGAACGGTACGTGCGCTCCGGATTGCTGGGAAAGATCTCGCATGTCGATTGCGTTTGGCATGGGGGGGGCGAACCAGCACCTGCCTATGGAACCGGCGCAAAAACCCGCCAATCTGGACTGGGTGCGGTACCTTGGCCCGCTCAATTACCGCGACTGGAATCCCGCGCAGTATCTTGATTTCCGCGCATTCCTGGATTTCGGCGGCGGCAAACTCACCGACTTCGGCGCCCACTGGATCGACGTCGCACACATGTTCATGGATCAGGATGGGCCACTTTCGGCAGTGGCGGCCGGCGGCGTTTACTACGACCATCACGACGGCCGCACGGCGCCCGATACCATCAGCGCGCTGTTCGAATATCCGGGCGGTTTCACGGTGAGTTTCATTTCGCTCGCGGTGGACAACGGACCCGAATACCACGTAGAGTTCCTCGGCTCGGGCGGCCGGCTGTTCATCAATCGCAACCGCTACGAGTTTCGCGCCGCGGAGAAGAATGCGCAGCCGGTAATCCAGCGTTTTCCGGGCGACATCACCGCCCAGCACGTGCGCAATTTCCTGGATTGCTGCCGGTCGCGCAAGCTGCCCAACGCGGATGTATATATCGGGCATCGCGCTGCGCAGGCCGCGCTGCTGGCTAATCAAAGCTATGTGGAGAAGCGGCGCATACGGTTCGACCCGCAGCGTGAGGAAGTGCTGCCGTTTTCGGCGTAGCTGTGGGGCAGGACTCCAGTCCTGCGCGGGTCCTCCAGGACCCGCCCTTTGCCTGCCAGTGGCCCGGACGGGGAGATGGTTGGCGCTTTAGACCGGCAACGTCATTGATCCCAAACGCAACCACCACACATGGCCGGCCGGCTCAGCCCGGCCGGCACAGGCGCCGTAAAGGGAGGCGCCTTGTCCGTACGGATCGCGCACTACCGCTTCGAATACGCCGCGCACATGCGCTCCGTCGGTCTTCTCTACGGCCCGGCAGCGCAACTGGTACCGGCTGAAAGCATCGGTAATGGTCAGTGGATCGCAACGTTCTCTATCGCCGCAAACAAACCACGTAGAGCGCAGCAGTTCCCCCATACTGCTGGCAGCCGGCCAATCTCCCGGCGGCTCCCGCGTTTGTAGGTAGATCCGCGACTTCCGCGGTCCCCAGCGCGGGGGCAGTGTCGCAACTCAATCAGTCGCGCCGCCACCTCCGCCGGCAGCGGTCCTCTCTTCCCAGGGCGAACCACGAAAGTGTCCATGATGTCGCCGGTCTGAACCCAGTCCTGCAGCCGACGTCCACGTCGGCCCGCTTCAGCAGCTACCGCGCCTTCCCTGCCTCGCTGGCGGCAGGCGGCGCTTCCAATTGCCGCTCCAATGCATCCAGCTTTTCGTTAAGTTCATTCAGCGAGCCCTGCTCGGTTTCGAGCGAATTGGAGAGCTCGCTCTCATGGGCTCTCAATTGCTGGTCGGGACCGTTCCCTGCCACCATTTTTAACGTCGACCGCAAATCTTCCAATTGCTTGTGCCGTTCCGGATCGCTTTCGGTCGAAAGTTCCTGTTCGATTTTCGCCAGCCGGTCGTTGGCGCCATTCTGCCGCGCCGTTTCGGCAGCAATCTGCTTGCGCACGTCGTCCAAATGCTGCGAGATGCGCGCAACCTTCTGGTCCTGAAACTGCGCGCGCTGCAGAAGGATCTGGATGCGCGGGCCCAGCGTTACGGTCCTCTCCACCGTATGCCGCAACTGCCGCACCTCGGATAGCAGTGCCTGCATCGTGGCCGCGTCCGGGCTGCTGTTTTGCGCAGGTGCCGGGTGTGACGCCAACGCCAATAAAACGATCGTCCCAATTCTGCAGAGCGTATTCATATGGTCCTGTCCCTACCGTCAGTATAGTGGGCAGACCCGCCGGCAAGATCGCGCGCCGCCAGTCGCCCCGCCGTCCGCCGTACAATAAAAACATATGGGGCCAAGCTGCTCCGCTGGGTTCGCACTCGAGACGCATCCGCATGCGTACCGCCATTGGCGCCTGGCCATCGATCCGCCGCTCGCCACCTTGACACTCGCCGTCGCCGAGGACGCCCCACTCATCCCCGGCTACAAGCTCAAGCTCAATTCCTACGATCTCGGCGTTGATATCGAACTCGCCGACGCCGTCACGCGCCTGCGCTTCGAACATCCCGAAGTGCGTGCCGTCATCGTCACCGGCGGCCTCGACCGCGTCTTCTGCGCGGGCGCCAACATCCAGATGCTGGCCACTTCGCCGCATGGGTTCAAGGTCAACTTCTGCAAATACACCAACGAAACCCGCCTGGCCATCGAAGACGCCTGCGCCCACAGCGGCCAGCACTACATCGCCGCATTGAACGGCACCACCGCGGGCGGCGGCTATGAACTGGCGCTGGCCTGCGAAGAGATTTACCTGGTCGATGACGGCAACTCCGCCGTCAGTCTGCCCGAAGTGCCGCTGCTGGGCGTCCTGCCGGGCACTGGCGGCCTCACTCGCGTTGTGGATAAGCGCAAAGTGCGCCGCGATCTGGCGGATGTTTTCGCTACTCTCGCCGAAGGCATCAAAGGCAAACGCGCTGTCGAGTGGCGCCTGGTAGATGGTGTTTTCCCGCGTAGCCGATTTCCGGACGCCGTGCACGCGCGCGCCCTCGCCCTGGCCGCGCAGGACCCGCAGCCGAGAGGCCCCGGCATCGCTCTCGAAGCGCTGGAGCCCGATGTCGAAACGGACGCCGTACGCTACCGCCACGTGCAGTTGCAGCTCCATCGCGGCGCACGAACCGCCGAGCTGACCATTGAAGCAGGGGCGGATTACACGCCATTGCGCGCCTTCCGCGAACTCGACGATGCCCTGCTCCGCCTCCGCTTCCACTACGACGAGATTGGTCTCATCATCCTGAAAACCCGCGGCGATCTGGAAGCCATCCGCCAGGCCGATCGCGCGCTTTACGAAAACCGTGCCGATTGGCTGGCTAACGAAACTTTGTTGCTGATGGCGCGTACGCTGCGCCGCCTCGATCTGACCGCGCGCAGCCTGTTCGCCGTCGTCGATGCGGGCTCCTGCTTCGCCGGCAGCCTGCTTGAAATCGCCTTGGCCGCGGACCGCATCTACATGCTGCGCGATTCCGAAGGTGCGGTGCGCCTGGCATCCTCTCCGCTCAATGGCGGCCTGCTCCCCATGACCCACGGCCCCTCGCGCCTGCAGGTTCGCTTCCTGGCCGATCCCGCTCGCGTCGATGAGATCCTCTCCGCATGCCAACCCTTCGACACCGATGCCGCCCAACAAGCCGGCCTGGTCACCGCCGCCGTGGACGAAATCGACTGGGAAGACGAGCTGCGCGTGGCCATCGAGGAGCGTGCCAGCCTCTCGCCCGATGCCCTTACCGGCATGGAGGCTAATCTCCGCTTCGCCGGCGCCGAGAACGCCAACGCCAAGGTCTTCGGTCGCCTCTCCGCCTGGCAGAACTGGATCTTCTCGCGCCCCAACGCCACCGGCGAACGCGGCGCGCTCACCCTCTACGGCAAGCCCGAGCGCCCTCAATTCAACTGGCGGAGGACCTGAATGTCTCTCTACGAACGCATCCCCAATAACGTCAACCTCTCCAACGATAAGCGCCTCCTGCGCGCGCTCGAGCACTGGCTCCCCAACTACATGCAGTGGTGGAGCGACATGGGCCCCGAAGGCTTTCAGGCGGACGACGTCTATCTGCGCACCGCCACATCCGTCGAACCCGGCGGCTGGGCGCATTTCGACTACGTGAAGATGCCCGACTACCGTTGGGGCATCTTCCTCGCCCCGCCCGAACACGATCGCCGCGTGGGGTTCGGCGATCACCTCGGCCTGCCCGTGTGGCAGGAAGTCCCCGGCGAATACCGCAACATGCTCCGCCGTTTGATCGTCACCCAGGGCGATACCGAACCGGCCAGCGTGGAGCAGCAGCGCCTCCTCGGCCAGTCCGCCCCCAGCATGTACGACCTGCGCAATCTCTTCCAGGTGAACGTGGAAGAGGGCCGCCACCTGTGGGCCATGGTTTACCTGCTGCATTCTTACTTCGGGCGCGACGGCCGCGAGGAAAGTGAAGAACTCCTCGAACGCCGCAGCGGATCGAGCGACAAGCCGCGCATCCTCGAAGCCTTCAACGAGCCGATTGAAGACTGGCTGTCGTTCTACATGTTCACCACCTTCACCGACCGCGATGGCAAGTATCAGTTGCTGGCGCTGGCCGAAAGCGGCTTCGATCCCCTGTCGCGCACCACCCGCTTCATGCTCACCGAAGAAGCCCATCACATGTTCGTAGGCGAATCGGGCGTGCGCCGCGTCGTGCGGCGCGCCTGCGAGCTGATGCGCGAAACCGGCGACGATGACATCCGCCGCCAGGGCGCCATCGACCTGCCGACCATACAGAAGTACATCAACCTGTGGTTCAGCCTGAGCCTGGATCTGTTCGGCGGCGAAGTCTCCAGCAACGCCGCCAGCTTCTTCAGCGCCGGCATGAAAGGCCGCGCGCAGGAGCCCAAATATGCGGATCACCTGGCGCTCGAAGGCGCCTACGCCGTCGCCGGCGAGCAAATCCCGCTGCGCAACGCCATGAACGAAGTGCTGCGCGACTCATATATAGAGGATTGCGAAAAATGCCTGGACCGCTGGAATCGCGTGATCGCCGAGCACGAAATCCCGTACCAGCTGCGCCTCCCCGACCGCCGCTTCCACCGGCACATCGGCGCGTATGCGGCACACCGCTTCGACCCGGCCGGCCATCGCCTCACCCCGGAGCAATGGAATAAGCGCCGCGACGAATTCCTGCCCGGAGAAAAAGACTCCGCCTATGTCCGCAGCCTGATGCCCCCGGAAAAAGGAGTGCCGGAAATCGGCAAAATCGCGCACTGGATTTCCAAGCCGACCACGGGCATCCACGGCATGCCATTCGAGTTTGAGTACGTCCGGCGCGAGCAGTAGTATTTGCGGCTCAACCTCGCCCTCCAAGAAAACTAGCCCAGTGGAAATCGCCAGCGGGGTTTCGCTTGCTGAGCGCTTTCTCGATAGCCAGTTCAGCCATGGCGTTGACGATCCACTCGAAGTTCTCCGGGCCGACCGAGTGCACGTCGGCGTCGGGCGCGGGATTCAAAAAATCGATGGCGTACGGAACCCCATCTTCGACGGCGAACTCGACGGTGTTCATGTCGTAGCCCAGCGCGCGGCATAGCTTCAGCGCATCGCCCACGACGCGCGTATACAGGGCCGGCTCGATCGGCGGCGGATTTTTCACGTAGCGATTTTCGTGCGGCTGCTTGGGATCGTAGCGCATCACCCACACCTTCTCCTGGCCGATCACGTAGCACCGGAAATAATCCGTGAAGTTTACGGCTTTCTGCAGAGTCATGCAGAGATCGCCGGTCTGATCGTACGCCGCGAAAAGCTCCTGGGGGTTGTCCACCTTGTAGACGTTCTTCCAGCCGCCGCCGGCGTGCGGTTTCAGAAACGCGGGGAAGCCGACATAAGCGAAGATCTCATCCCAATTGAGCGGGTAGCGCAGATTCCGCATGGAGCGCTCGGTGGTAGACGGCGGATGATCCTTATGCGGCAGCAGTACCGTACGGGGTACTGCCACGCCGATGCGTTCCGCCAGCGCGTAGTTGAAAAACTTGTCGTCGGCGCTCCACCAGAACGGATTGTTGATGACAATGGTGCCGCCGAGCACCGCGTTCTTAAGGTACGAGCGATAGAAGGGAATATCCTGCGAGATGCGGTCGACGATCACCCGATAGCCGCTGGGTTGCGCCATCCCGACACCGCCCACGACGATGCTTTCCGCGCGCACGTCATCCACCGCCAGCGCATTGATGCGCTCCACCAGGGCGGGCGGAAAAGTCGATTCCATGCCATACAAAAGTCCGATTTTTCGCATGAGGTTCTACTGAGTTTATCAGGCTGTTTCGGCCGCCGTGGGGCAAGGGCCGGGCCTTGGAGGGCAGGCTTTAGCCCA
>CAVWOT010000037.1:0-31088 GCA_963756605.1 Bryobacterales bacterium
TGTATCGCACATGAACTTCCTCGACCTGATCTGGCTCATTCCGCTATTCCCGCTGGCCGGCGCCCTGCTGATGCTGCTCTTCGGCCGGATGCTCGATCCGCAGCCTCCATCCGACGTAGCCGTAGCGCCGGGAGTGGAACACATCCACGACGAACACGATCATCATCACGGACATTCACACCAACACGAACACGGACACCACCATCCCGGTTCCCCTCTCAAGGTCCTGGTCAGCCTGATCTGCCCCGGCATGGTGTTGATCTCGTTTCTGCTCTCCGTAGGCGCAGTCTGGCGGTTATCGAATACGCCGGGGCGCGTCCGCGAGTTGGTCCAGTTCACCTGGCTGGCCGGACTGCCCTTCCATATGATGGACGGCCGCCTGGCCACGTTCAGTGCCGATTGGGGATTTCTGCTCGATCCGCTAAGCGCCGTGATGATCCTGGTAGTTACGGGCATCGGCTTCCTCATCCACGTCTATTCTACCGGCTACATGGCCCACGACAACGGCTATTACCGCTTCTTCGGCTACTTGAACCTGTTCATTTTCTTCATGCTGATGCTGGTTCTGGCGAACAACTACACGCTGCTGTTTGTGGGGTGGGAAGGCGTCGGATTGTGTAGTTACCTGCTCATCGGTTTCTATTTCCAAAAGAAATCCGCGGGCGATGCGGGCAAAAAGGCTTTCATTGTAAACCGCGTGGGCGATGCCGGTTTCATTCTCGGCATGCTGCTCATGTTCAGCGTGCTGGGTACCGTGCGTTTTCTGGACGTAAACGCCGCCCTGCGCGGTGGCCATTTTCACGCCGAAACGGGCGGCTTTGGCGTCTTGAGTATCATGGCTATCCTGCTGTTCATCGGGGCCACCGGTAAGTCGGCGCAGTTCCCGTTGTATGTCTGGTTGCCGGATGCCATGGAAGGTCCTACGCCGGTGTCGGCGCTGATCCACGCAGCCACTATGGTCACCGCGGGCGTTTACATGGTGGCGCGTTCCGCGGCGCTATTCCAGTTAACGCCCAACACGTTGACAGTCGTAGCTTCGGTCGGCGCTTTCACCGCGATTCTGGCAGCCACCATCGCGCTGGTACAAAACGATATCAAGCGCGTGTTGGCGTATTCCACTGTAAGTCAGCTCGGCTATATGTTCCTGGCGTTGGGCGTAGGCGCTTATTGGGCGGCTATCTTCCACTTATTCACCCATGCCTTTTTCAAAGCCCTGCTCTTCCTCGGTTCCGGCTCCGTAATTCACGCTCTGGGCGGCGAACAGGATATGCGGCGCATGGGCGGCCTCAAAGACAAGATCCCGATTACGCATTGGACTATGTGGGTCGGTTCGGTAGCCATCGCGGGCATACCGGGTTTCGCCGGCTTCTTCTCCAAAGACGAAATCCTCTGGCAGGCGTATAGCTCGCCGGCCGGTTCGAAATTGCTGTGGGCGGTGGGCTTTGTCACTGCCGGCCTCACTGCGTTTTATATGTGGCGGCTGATGAACATGACCTTCTACGGAAAGTCGCGCGTGGCGCCGGAAGTCGCGGCGCACATCCACGAATCGCCCCCGGCGATGACCGTTCCCCTCATTCTTCTCTCTGTCGGCGGCGTATTCGCGGGCTGGTTGGGAATTCCGAAGGTGTTCGGCGAATCTGCGCGGCTGCAGGCATTTGAAAAATGGCTCGAACCGGCTTTCGCCTCGGCTGCCACCGAGGCTGCTAAAGGCGGCGCGCACGATGCATCCACGGAATGGATTCTGATGAGTATCTCCGTGGCTCTGGCCGTCATCGGCATTGTGGTGGCGCGCTATTTCTATCACCATCGGCCCGAAGTCCCCCTCCGGCTCGAAAAATCGCTGAAACCGCTGCACGGCCTGCTCTACAACAAATACTACGTGGATGAAGTCTACGACGTCCTGTTCGTTAACGGCCTGAGCAAGGGCGGCGGCGAAGTGCTGGGCGCCTTCGACCGCAACATCGTAGACGGCGCGGTGAATGGCGCCGGATGGCTCACCCGCTTCTCGTCGCGCGTTTCCATGTGGTGGGATACCTGGATCGTGGATGGCGCCGTGCGCCTCGGATCGTTCACCGTCAAGCTGCTCTCCTACCCCGTATGCATCCTGCAAACCGGACGCGTTCAGGCTTATGCTCTGTTCGTCGTTGTGGGAGTGATGGTTTTCTTTGTGTACTACCTGGCGGGTAAATGATGGACAACCACTTACTCAGTCTGGTGCTGTTCACACCGCTGGCAGGATTGCTGATCCTGCTATTCATTCCGTCGCGCCAGAAAGAACTGATCAAGATCTGGGCAAATCTCGCCAGCTTCGCCGGTTTTCTCATTTCACTGCCGCTGGTTTCACGCTTTGACAAAGGCGTATCCGGCTTTCAGTTTATCGAGCGGGCTAACTGGATACCCAGCTTGGGCGCGCAGTATCTAATCGGCATCGACGGCATCAGCCTGTTGCTGATCATGCTGACCACGTTGGTCGGCTTCATCGCTATCCTTTCGTCGTGGAACGCCATACAGGATCGCCTCAAGGAATATTACTGCATGTTCCTTTTGCTGCAGGTGGGCATGCTCGGTGTATTCATGTCGATGGATTTTTTCCTGTTCTATGTATTCTGGGAGCTGGTGCTGGTGCCCATGTACTTCATCATCGCCGTCTGGGGCGGCCCGCGCAAGCTATATGCGGCCATTAAGTTCTTTCTTTATACGCTGGCCGGTTCGGTACTGATGCTGCTGGGAATCCTGACGCTGTACTTCCACTATGCGGGCCAATTCGGCAGATACACATTCGAGATATCCGAGTTGATGAAACTCAGCCTGCCGCTCGGTTTGCAGGAATGGGTTTTCTGGGCTTTCTTCCTGGGCTTCGCCATCAAGGTTCCCATGTTCCCGTTCCACACCTGGCTGCCCGATGCCCACGTGGAAGCGCCCACGGCCGGCTCCGTGATTCTGGCCAGCGTGCTGCTGAAGATGGGTACTTACGGCTTCATCCGCTTTTCATTGCCCCTGCTTCCCAAGGCCTCGGCGGATCAGACCATCGTGCAGACGCTGGCGATCCTGTCCATCATCGGCATCATTTACGGCGCCCTGGTAAGTCTGATGCAGAAGGATTGGAAGAAACTGGTGGCTTATTCCTCCGTAAGTCACTTGGGATTTTGTACGCTAGGGATTTTCGCAATGAATCCCAACGGCTTGGCCGGCAGTGTCCTGCAACAGATCAATCACGGCATCTCCACCGGCATGCTCTTCTTGATTATCGGAATCATCTATGAGCGGCGCCACACGCGCGAGATCGCCGAGTATGGCGGACTGGCGCACGTCATGCCGAAATTTGCAGTCATCTTCGCCATCGCCATGCTCAGTTCCGCCGGTCTGCCGCTGCTGAACGGCTTCGTGGGTGAGTTCACGATTCTGCAGGGGGCATTTGAAACCAATCGTGTATGGGCGGCCTTTGCGGTGACCGGCGTAATTTTCGGCGCGGCGTACTTACTCTGGCTGTATCAGCGCACCATGTTGGGCCAGGTGACTAACGGCAAAAACCTGCATCTGCCCGATATGAGCCTGCGCGAGATCGTCATATTTCTCCCTCTGATCGCGTGGGCCATTTGGATCGGCGTTTATCCCAAGCCGTATTTCGAGATTCTCGCGAAGCCCGTGCAGCAGATCGTAGAACGTGTGCGGCCCGGTTACTATCAAGCAGGCGCGCAGGCCGCTGCGGCGCAGGTAGGTGGCCAGTGAGCCAGTACTACTCAGCTACGGATCATTTTGTATTGGTGCCGGCGGTGATGCTGGCCTTATTCGGATGCGCCATCCTGTTGTTCGATTTCCTGGTCTTTCCCGATCCGCGGCATCGCAAGTACCTGCTGTTTTTCCTGATTCTGGGTGAAGGATTTGCCGGATTCGGGTTGTGGAAGCAGCAGGCTGCCATGGCCACCGGCCCCATCGAAGCCTTTCACGGGTCGCTCATAGCGGATGGCTTTTCCATTTTCTTTAATTGGATTTTCCTGGCGGCCACGATCATTGTCGCCATTGTCTCTTACAAGTATCTGGAGACGGAAGATGAACATCATGCCGAGTATTATTCACTCATGATGTTCGCGCAGTGCGGCATGTTCTTTCTGGCGGCCGGCACGGACTTAGTCACTCTATTTATCGGGCTGGAGTTGATGGCGCTCTCGTTTTACGTGATGGTAGGTTTCTTGCGCACCAGTAAGCGCTCCAACGAAGCCGCCATGAAATATCTGCTGCTGGGCGCTTTTTCCAGCGGTTTCCTGGCTTATGGATTCTCCGTGATGTACGGGATCTCCGGATCGACTAAGTTAACCGACATCGCCACGGCTATCTCGGCGCGCGGCCCATTCGATCCGTTGGTGCTGCTGGCCTTGGCCACCACGTCGGTGGGGCTGCTCTTCAAAATCTCGGCAGTCCCGTTTCATATGTGGGCGCCGGACGCGTATGAAGGCGCCCCCACTACAGTCACCGCCTATCTTTCCGTAGCTTCCAAGGCCGCATCCATCGCGTTTCTTCTTCGCATCTTCCTAGGTCCGTTCGCCTCCGCACGGGAAGCTTGGGAACCGATCTTGAGCTTCGTCGCGGTCGCCACTATGACCGTCGGAAACCTGGCCGCCATTAACCAGAGCAACCTCAAGCGGCTGTTGGCGTATAGCTCCATATCGCATGCGGGTTACATGCTGCTCGGTTTGATTGCCGGGAATGCGACCGGCATCAAAGGTATCGCCGTGTATGTCCTGGTCTACACGTTTATGAACCTGGGCGCGTTCCTGGTGCTGATCGCGCTGCGCCGCAAAGGTATCATCGGCGAAGATATGGACGACATCGCCGGCTTGATGCACAAGAGCCCTGGCTACGCGCTATTGATGCTGATCTTCCTGTTATCGCTGGCTGGCATTCCGCCCACCGCCGGATTCCTGGGCAAGTACTACATCTTCCTGTCCCTTATAGAAACTCGCCATTACACGCTGGCAGTGATTGGCACACTCTATGTGGCCGTGGCGATTTATTATTACTTCCGCATCGTGCGCAGTATGTTCATACGGGATCTCACCGAGCCCGCGCCGCTCACCACCAGCTTCGGTTTGCGCGTGGCGCTTGCGATAAGCGGCATTTTGACCCTGGGCATTGGTCTATATCCGGAGCCTTTCTTGCAGTTGGCGGGGACTTCTCTCTTACGCTAGGTCAATATGGACGCGATTATCCATCATCCCTTATTCACGCCGCTGATTGTGACGCTGGTGATCATCGCGCTGTTTCCCCTGGTGGCCGGATACATCGTGCTGATCGAACGCAAAGTCCTGGCCGATTTTCAAGTGCGCCTGGGCCCCATGCGCGTCGGCCCGCACGGGCTCTTGCAGCCCATCGCCGACGCTTTGAAACTGCTGATCAAGGAAGATATCATCCCCACGGATGCCGACCAGTCCATTTTCTGGCTGGCGCCGGTAATATCGACGTTTACCGGGCTTACTGCGTTCGCGGTGATTCCATTTAGCAAGTACCTGTATGTGGCCGACGTTAACGTGGGTCTGCTGGTCATATCGGCTATGTCGGCGGTGGGTATCTTGGGAATCATTCTGGGTGGCTGGGCCTCCAATAGCCACTATCCGTTGCTGGGCGCGTTGCGCAGCGCGGCGCAACTGGTGAGCTACGAGGTTGCGCTATCGTTCGCGCTGTTATCCGGCGTGATGGTAGCGGGCACGCTGAGCATGCAAGGGATTATCCGCGCGCAGCAGGCGCGCGGCATTTGGTTCGTTTTTTCGAATTACGGCTTCATGATCGTTCCGTTCGTGGTCTATATTATCGCTGCGACCGCCGAGACTAACCGCGCCCCGTTCGATTTACCCGAGGCCGAATCCGAGTTAGTGGCCGGTTTCCATACGGAGTATAGTGGCTTCCGCTGGGCGCTCTACTTTCTGGCGGAGTATGCCAACATCTTTGTGATTTCGTCGGTGGCCGTGACACTGTTCTGGGGCGGATGGCTGCGTCCGTTTCCCAGCGTCCTCTGGCTGGCGGTGCTTGATTACCTGGTGCCGCTGGTGGTCTTCGCCGGTTCCGGCCTCGCCAGCCTCACCTTGGTGCGAAAGCTGGTAGATCCGCTGCAACAAAAAGTGCTGATCGGCGCATCGCTGCTGCTGGTGCTGATCGGCGCCGTTTATATGATTCCCGGCTTCAATGCCGCTGGCATCGGAGTCTTCTGGTTTCTGTTCAAGGTCTCCGTCATCATCTATCTGATGATCTGGTTCCGCGGCACCTTCCCGCGCTTCCGGTACGACCAACTGATGAACATCGGGTGGAAAGTAATGATCCCGATAGGCATGGCGGCTATCGTAATCAACGCGCTGCTCGGCATGGCGTAATCAGCCTATCGGAGGAAGCGATGGTAGAGGGGCCGCGGGCGGTGGCAGTTGCCGCCGGTCGTGCCACGCCGTTTCCGCTTCTTCATAAATCTGCGCGAAGAAATCTCGCGTCGACGGGGAACAACCGATGTGCAGCGTCTGCTTGCCGGGAGGCTCTTCAATGAACCCCAGGGAGCCGTTCCATCCCAGATCGTCCAGCACAAACTGCAGACACTCCCGCTCGACCGGTGGAAGCCCGAACACGGACAGATCGAACACCTGGCCGCTCGAGTGATCCGAAACGCGCGCTTCATCCATGGGAAGAACCAGTGCCGTGGCATCCAACGGGACGAACTCTTCTGCGGGCCGCATCACGCCATAAAGCCGGCGCGTCTCAAATGCAATGTATAACAGCGTCCCGATGGTCGAGGCCCGCGCCTTCGCCGGCGGCAACGCGCGCGCATCCACCCGGTATCCGAAGAACTCCGGATCGTCCTGCGTGCTCGCCAGCTGGCTCGCGTTGATGAGATCCTGCGGTTTCAACCACACCGATAGCCGGTCCGGGGCCCTCAGGCCGGGCGACGCCGGATATTTGTATTCGGCGGCCAGGTCCAAAAACTCCGGTTCATCGTCTTGGTACATGTGCAGCAACTGCTCCGCGCGCATCACGCGAAACCAGTAAGTCGGCGAGTAATCGCGCTCCATGTGCGCGCGAATGGCCTCGCAGATCTCTCTGTTCCAGGCCGGGCTACAACCGAAGAACACCCGCGCCACACTGGGGAGCGGCGGGGTGGCCCTTTGCGCCATCGCCTGGAAATCGGCAACGCAGCCTTCGCCGCAATGGTAGGCCCAGATCGCCCAGTCGCGTCCGCCATACCGTCGCTCCATTCCGGCCAGATACATGGCCGCGGCGGGTATGGCTTTCTCCGGCTTCAGCCGATCGTCCCGCACCATTGCCGTGTAGGTCTCCTGGTGGCGCACCGTGCGATGCACCAGCTTGCCATGCTTGTTCAGCGCGTCGACTTTGGTCTTCACGGTGCGCCGGCGCGTCTTATAGACAATTCGCAGCCCCATGCGCTTACCGGTGGCTTCAGCAATCTGCAGAATGCCGCGCGGACCCGCGGGACTCTCGGCGTTCGGTATGCCCCAACTTTCCAGGTAAGCCATCGCCTGCAACACCGATGCAGGAAAGCCGCTGTGGCGCTCGGCGTCGCGGAACAGGTGCTGCAAACCGGACCTGTAGATACGCTCGGCGCCCTGCGCAGCCTGCGGCTCGCGCATGATGCTGAAGGTTTGCGACTGGATCATGGCCTCGGTGCGCAGCGCTAGTGTTTCATCCGTCATTTCCTGCCGCGCGACGCCGATACCAGGCATGCGGTGGGTGGGGATGAAGTACACGGATGCAGTTGGCGCGGCGGGCGGCGCGATAGCCAGGGCCGCGGCCAGCGTCGTAAGAACTCGGTTCAAGTGGAGCGTCAATTAGTATTATCGCGCTGTCGGGCCTCAGCCGGAGCCATAAGTGCCCCGGCTAAGGCCGCCGCCAATCTCCCTTACCCATTGTTGGGGTTCTGGGGATTGGCCATGCGCTGCCGCATCTGGCGCATGTGCGCCGGAAGCTGATCTGCTTTGGCGCGCTGTTCCGGGGACAGCGAGCTATACAGTTTGGCAAACGCCTCGTGGCGCATAGCCGATATTTGCCCCTTCAAGTTGGCCTCCTGGGCGCTCAACTGATCGATCGCGGCGGTATCGTTTGCCCGGATTGCCTGGAACATTCCGGTGCGCACCTGTCTCAACTGTTGGCGGATGGGCTGCGCCGACTGTCGCACCGCTTGAAATTGCGCCCGCGCCAGCGCCTGCTGCGCCGGGGTCAGATTCAGGTAACGCGCCAGGCGCGCGCCGTGGCGCTGCTGTGGCTGTTGCGCCGCTGGCGGCGCCGGCTGGCCGGGAACCTCCTGCGCGGCCAGGACCAGACCTCCCGCGATTGCAGCTGCCGCTGTAAAACGTAACCAATTACTTTTCATGGCTTTCTTTCTCTCCTGACTCCAGCTTAGGAAACCGTTGTAAAGCCGGTATGTGCGGCGTGTAAGAGATTGTAAAGATCCGGCTGTACGGATAATTACATCTGCTGGTACAGTACTGTAAGACAAAAAAAGTGGGCGCTGCGAAGGGCGGGCCAGCTTACAATTGCACCGGAGGAACATTGATGTCCAGAAGAACGCTTATCGGTAACATTGTTTGCGGACTGATCGTCATGGCGCTTCAGTCCATACCAGCGGCTGCGGCGACACCCAATCTGACGGGATCGTGGCAGTTCACTTTAACGCCGGCCAGTACCACCACGCTGCCTGTTGTCGTAATTCCAGGGTTAGCTACGTTCACTACGGACGGTTCGGTGGTCGAGACGGACGGTTCAGAATTCGCCCCCGGCCCGCTCTCCACATCGCCGATTGCCATGCCAGCCACTCCGGGCCACGGCATCTGGCAAATGGCCAATACGCCAGAGACACTCTTTGTGCAATACATCAGCCTGGTTTTGGAGTCGGATGGGTCGTTGCATGCGCGCAACATTACTACGATGTTTCTGACGATGAACAGCAAGGGAAATCAGTTTACGGGCACCTATGCGACGGACCATGTGACTGGCACCGTCACGACCTTAGTGTCTTCGGGCAAGGTTAGTGGACAGTTGATTCCGCATATTCCATTGCCTTAGATATGAAGCTGGCGGCGGCGGTCCACGGGCTGCCGCCTCCCGGCTTGTAAGGCCGTCGCCGCCACGCCTGGACCGGGATTACAGGTAAGATAGTGATTCCGGAGGCCGCGCGTGAACGCCGAAGAATATCACGAACGAATAGTCGATGTAGAACCCTGGCAAGTGAAGCTGACGTCGTATAAACTGGGTGACACCTACCATTGCAAGGCCGATAATGTTTCGCCCGGCGCCGCCTTGGCGCGCACCACCGGCGCCACGCGCGAAGAGGCCGAACAGAAGGCGCTGGACCGCGCGCGGCAATTGCTCTCGCGCACCCAACGTCACGACGTGTAGGCCGATCCATGCCCAACGCTCACAACAATCATTACGATCTTGCCGCGCTGGCCCGCGACGAGATGATCAGGGAGGGCTTCAGCCCCGATTTTCCCGCGGCAGTGGCGCGTCAGGTCGCGGCGCTGCGCGCGCATGCCCGGCAGTCCTCGCCCGGCGGCGCGGTACAGGACCTGCGCGGCCTGCTCTGGTCATCCATCGATAACGACACTTCACGCGATCTCGATCAGGTTGAAGTAGCCGAGCGCCTCGCGAACGGCGATATTCGTATTCGGATCGGCATCGCCGATGTGGATAGCGACGTGCCGAAGGAATCGCCGATCGACTCGCATGCGGCCGTGAATTGCACCACGGTTTATACGGGCGTCAAGAACTTTCCCATGCTGCCGGACGACCTGTCGACGGATCTCACGTCGCTGAACGAGCATGCCGACAGGCTCTCCGTGGTGGTGGAGTTGACGGTGGCTGCCGACGGTTCAGTTGCAGACGGCACGGCTTATCGCGCCATCACCCGGAATGCGGCGCAGTTGGCCTACAACTCCGTGGGGTCATGGCTGGAAGGTCAGGGCGCGGCGCCGGCGAAGGTGGGCGCTTCAGCGGACTTGCAGGCGCAGCTCCGTTTGCAGGACGAAGCCGCCCAGAAGCTGCGTGCGGAACGGCATCGCCTGGGAGCACTCGACCTGGACCGTGCGGAGAGCGAGATAGTGACGTCGGACGGACGCGTGACCGGTATCAAGCCGCGGTTCCGTAACCGCGCCTCGCAGTTGATCGAGGATTTCATGGTTGCCGCAAACGGTGTGATTGCCCGGCTGCTGCGCGACAACCACATCGCTTCGCTGCGCCGCGTGGTGAAGATTCCGGCGCGCTGGGACCGCATCGTGGAACTGGCCGCGCGCACCGGCGACAAGCTGCCCGGCGATCCGGACTCCGGCGCGCTGAACCAGTATCTGATGAAGCGCCGGGCTGCGGATCCCGTGCATTATACCGATCTTTCGCTGGCGGTGGTGAAGTTGATGGGACCCGGTGAGTATGTGCTGGAGCGGCCCGGTGAAGCGGCCGTCGGGCACTTCGCCCTGGCAGTGCACGATTATACGCACTCCACCGCTCCCAACCGCCGCTTTGCCGATCTGGTGTCGCAGCGCCTGGTGAAAGCGGTGCTGGCCAAGCAGGCGTCGCCTTATGCGGAAGCGGAGTTGGATGGGGTGGCGCACCACTGCACGCTGCGGGAGGATGCCGAGCGCAAGGTGGAACGCGCCATGCAGAAGCGCATTGCCGCCGTGGCAATGCACGACCGCATCGGCGAAATTTTTTCCGCGGTGGTGACCGGAGTCGCGCCGAAAGGCACCTTCGTGCGCGCGATGTCCCCGGCTGTGGAAGGCCGGTTGATGCGCGGCGAGCACGGTTTGGACGTAGGCGACCAGATTCGCGTGAAGCTGCTGAGCACCGACCCGCAGCGCGGTTTTATCGATTTTGCCCGGTCCTGATGGCGCCGGCAGGCTTAGCCGCGCTCTTACCCCTGGCTGCCGGCTTGACTGACGGCTTGGGATTCCAAAACTCCGGATCGCCCGCCGCAAATTCCTTCGAGACATAGCTCATGCGCGGCTCGAACGCGAACAGCAGGTTCTCGGTCGACTCGATGACCTCCGGGGCAAGCATGTCGAAGTGCTTTTGGGCGCGCTCGCCCATCGCCTGCCGCGAGGCAGCCATGCGCGCCGGAACGGCATCCATGCGCGCCAGCGATTCCATTGGCTCAAAAATCAGATATTCGCCCGATGGCCCGCCCGAGACAAGCTGGTACGTCAGCACCGCCTGGTCGGAGTTGGACTTCTGATCGCCATCGATCAGCAGCCTGGCTAATTGCGCCAGATCCGCGTCGCGTCCATTCCGGATGCGCAGCACCGTGACACCCATATAGCGGCACTTCGCCATAGACTTCACGGCGTCTGAGGCGCGATAGCTGAGATCGCCGCGGAACACCGTAAGCAGAGTTTGCGAGCCGGTGCGCAGTTCGCCGTCCTGCACGTTCGCCGTCTCCAAGTCCCCTGCGAGCGACCGCATGACTTCGGCGCGCATCTTCTCCATTGCGCCAAACGAATCGTAAGGTTCCAGAAACCAGGCCGCGGAGGGCCCGGATGCCGAGGTCATCCCGATGTAGTGGATGGTGACGTTGCCCTTCAGAAAGATGCGCGGCCAAGCTTCTTCGGCCCGGGTGTGGGCCGCTTCACGGCCTTCCTTGATCTGCTCCTGGGTCACCATCAGGATCTTGGGAACCGCCGATTCATCTTCGAGCGGCGGCCCCACCTGCGCGGCTAGCTGCGCAACGCCCGCCAGCAGCAGTGCGGCCCACCGGAAACTGTTCGGTTGCATGCGTCACCTCTCGGCTATGTTACAAGACGGCGGTACATGGCGGCAAACGTTGGAACCGGGATTTGTTCGGCGCGCAGGTTAACTTCCGGCCAATCGTCCACTGCCGCGCCGTAGTGAGCCGCGAGGTTATTGCGCAAGGTTTTGCGCTTCTGCCGGAAGCACAGCGAAACGAATCGGAGAAGGGCGGGAGGGTCGCCGATGCCCAACTCGGCCGCGCGATCGTGCGGCTGGAGCCGAAGGACGGCCGAATCCACCTTGGGCGGAGGATGAAAGGCGGCGGGCTTCACCTCGAAGAGCAGTTCAATATCGGCGGATAACTGCATCGATACGCTGAGATATCCGTAATCGCGGCAGCCGGGTGACGCGGTGATGCGCTGGGCCACTTCTTTCTGTATCAGGAACACACCGCGGCGCATGGCCGGGCCGAGGGCGACGACCCGCTCCAAGATGTGCGTGGCGGCGTAATACGGAAGGTTGCCGACAATTACGGCCGGTCCCCATTGGCCCAGATCGATCTCCAGGACATTGGCCTGGAGCACTTCCAGTCGGCTGCTTGCGGCAATGCTCGCGGCCAGGTAGGGATCGATCTCGATAGCGATGACGCGGTCCGCGCACTCCAGCAGGCGGCTGGTGAGAGCGCCGCGGCCGGGACCGATCTCGATGACGAGCGGCTCCCGCACAGGACAGGCGGCGTGCGCGATGCGCTCGAGGACCGAGCCCCGTACCAGGAAGTGTTGGCCTAGTTTCTGGCGCGCCACGCTTAGCGTTAGCCGCGGACCACGTAATTAATGCGGCGGAAAGAAACCAGCACCTTACCGTTGGTAGGCTGACCAAACCAGGTGGCCGGCGTGAAGCGGCTGAAGAACATCATCCGGCTGAGGTCCGCCTGCATTTGCGGGCTGACCTTGCCCTGCTGCACGGAATAGTCTGTGGCCTCGCCTCTGGCGTCGATATAGACCGCTACCACGGTTTCATCGTTATTGATGCCGAGCGGAGCTGCCTCCACCAGAGTGGCCGCGGTATATAAGCGCGTAGGCACATCGTTCAAAACAGCGGGCCGGAAACCCAGGGTCGGCACGAGCAGCCCGAACATCAACAGGGCGGAAACCAAGCCACCCGCCAAAGGCACCGCCAGGGGACGCATCAGGTTGTCCATCGCCAGCTTAATATTAGCGGCCCAGGCACGCAAAGCCAGCGGCAGTGTTTTGGTGGCATTCCAGCGGGCACGCTCGTATGAGGCGAGGACTTGCAATTGTGTCCGCAAGCGCTGCGGAACCGGCGCCGGCGGCAAACTCTTCAGGCCATCGCGCAATTCGGAAAGCCGGCGCAGATAGTTCCCGCATTCCCGGCATTCAGCCAGATGCCCGGCCACACGCGTCCGTGCATGCCCGGCCAATCTGTGGTCCAGGAATTCCGACAGGGAATTTCGCACTGTTTGGCAATTCATAGCACCTACTCGGCCGTCTTTGGCAACCAATGCATCACCGGTTGCGATTGCAACTTCTTCTCCAACTCCAGGCGTAGGGCCTCGCGGCCCCGCAAAATTCGCGATTTCACCGTACCCAGGGAAACTTGTAGAACCTCCGCGACCTCCTCGTAGCTCAAATCCATAATATCCCGCAAAACCACGGCTGCCCGGAACGTGGGATTAATGCGGGCCAGAGCCTCTTCAACCAGCGACTGTTGCTCCTGGTCGAGCACATAATCGTACGGAGATTGAGCGGCGTCGGCCAGCGTGTCGGCACGGCTTCGGGAATCCTCCTGCTCGTCTTCGATGCCGACTTCGCGATGCCGGTGCCGGAAAAACCAGCGCCGCTGGTTGTGAGCTTCGTTAATGGCGATACGGAAAATCCAAGTCTTCAGGCTGCTCTGGCCGCGAAAATGGCCTACGTTCCGGAATACCTTGAGGAAGACCTCCTGGACCACATCGGAAGCATCGGAGGGGTCGTTCAACAGCCGCAGGGCGAGATTATAAACAGGCTGTTGGAATCGCAGCAGCAGTGTTTCGTACGCCCGCTCGGACCCGTCCCGAAGGGCGCACACCAGCGCCAGATCGTCGGAATCCGTCGCTGACGCCTTGGCCGGGTTGAGGTCCAGAATTGAAGTGGCCATAGGGACCCTTCCAGAACCATTATAGACACCGGCGGGTGGGAAAAGGTTCCCCGGGCTCGCTGCGCTCGCCGTGGCTGGTGGTTGGTGGCTGGTGGTTGGTGGCTGGTGGCTGGTGGTTTTGTCTTTTGGACGATCAAAGTCCAAGTGATTGGATCTAAAGGCGCGAGGGCTCGCAGTGATTCGATTGCGCGAGGGTGCGTACGGTGTGCCGGTGTGCCGGGAGATCGAAGAGAAGACCGGGCGAGACGTCACATTCGGAACCGTTTACGCCACGCTCGAGCGGCTACAGAGGAAAGGCTTGATTCGTTCGGAGCTACGTGATCCTACACCCGAACGGGGTGGCAGGGCGAAGCGGTATTTCAGTGCAACTGCCAGCGGTTTGCGGGAGGTGCGGCAGACACGGCGGGCTTTGATGGAGCTATGGCGCGGTCTTCCGGAACTGGAAGGAGCATCGGGATGAAGCACCCGATAGCAAGTCGCCTGTTTCAACACCTCAGCGTAGACGTTGCGCTTGCGGGCGACATCCTGGAGGAATACGAGCGGGGACATGCGCGGATCTGGTATGCGACACAGGTAGTGGCCGCCCTGGGTGTCAGCCTCTCCGGCGCTCTTCGTGCACACAAGCTGCTTGCCCTGCGCGCCATATCCATTGGCTTGGCGGCTGAGTGGGCATTCTCTGTGATCGGCTGGAACCTGGTGTACCCCTGGATACACGGACGACTCATGACCTCGGTCAGGTGGTGGGTGGCGAGCCTATTCTGAGTCCTTGTGACGCAATCCGCGGCGAGCTGGGTGGTGGGCCCGGACACATCGGGCTCAAACCACGCTTCCGCATCTACCTAGCCTACTGGTTCACAACCGAACTTATGTTGATCGCAGGTATTTGGGGGGAATGTTAAGTTCCTCCCCGGTTGCAAAGGAGGTTCGGTCGACGGCTAGGACTTAACAGGATTATTGTGGGGACGCCGTCGCTTGCATTCGAACAGCACGATACCGGCGGCCACCGACACATTTAACGACGGGATGTGGCCTTCCATGGGAATGCGCACCAGCACGTCGCAATGCTTGCGCACCTGCTCGTGCAGCCCCTTGCCTTCGCCGCCGAAGACCAGCGCCGTGGGCATGTGGTAGTCGACCGCATCGTAATCCGCGGGGCCGCGTTCATCCAGTCCGTAAATCCAGTAGCCCAGCTCCTTCAATTGCTCGAGCGTGCGATTGATATTCGTGGCGCGCGCCACCGGCACGTATTCGAGCGCGCCTGCCGCCACCTTGGCGACTACATCCGTCAGTCCCACGGCGCGCCGTTCGGGAATGATGATGCCGCCCGCACCGGCGGCGTGCGCGGTACGGATAATGGCGCCCAGATTGTGCGGATCTTCTACGCCATCAAGCACCACCAGCAGCTGCGCCGCCGGTGCCACATCGTCCAGTTCGGCGTAGCGCTGGGAAGCCCCCATCGCCACCACGCCCTGGTGCGCTGGCGTGCCCGCCAGCCGGTCGAGCCCGCTGCGCTCTTCGAAGCGCAACGAAACCGACGCGCGGCGCGCCAAGTCTATGATTTCCTGCAGCCGCGGCCCTGCAGCGCCCTTTGCAATCAGGATGCGATCGAGCGGCCGCCCGGCCTTCAGGCTTTCAAGTACGGGATTAATCCCGCTCAGGATGGCCATCGGCCTTACTGCTCGGGCACCAGATCCAGCCCGTTATTGAACCGGTTGGTGAAATTCGCCATAGCCGCGATCAGCGTGATCTCCACGATCTGTTCATCGCTATAATGCTGGTTCAGCCCACCACGCGTTTGCGCACCGTCCGCCGACCGTGTCAGTTCGCGGGCATATTCAATCGCGGCGCGTTCGGCTGGGCTGAAGCCGCCATCCTGTCCGGCTTGGAGCGCGCACATCTCGTCTTCTGTCACGCCGGCCTTGCGCCCCGACGCCGTATGCGCCGCCGTGCAATAGGCGCATTCATTGGTGTAGGAAACCGTCAGGTATACGAGCTCTTTAATACGCCGCTCGACGGACCCCGCACCCATAATCGAGCCATATAACGGTACGAAGTTCTTCAGCACCTCGGGCCGGTTGGCCATCGTCCGAAAGAAATGATTTGCGCGGCCGGAGCGCTTCTCGAGGTCGGATAAGAATTCGTTTTGCGCCGGTTCAATGAGTTTGACTGAGCTGGCCATCTCCTCAGTATACAGTTCCGTGTGGCGCACGCTTCAGCACCAGCGGCCCTGCGGGCCCGGCGAAGTTCAGTGCGCCGTTCCGTCGCTTGGATGCGCAGCGTGTGCGATCCACCAACCAGCCAAGCCCACAGCCAAGGCCGCTATCCAGAAGGGAATCTCCGACCGCAATATATAACCCGCCTTGCCAAAAAACCGCACCACGCCCAGCGGAGAAACATGAATTGGCCGCCACGAAAAGAACAGCCGCTCCTCAGAAAACGGAAATAGCAGCATCACGCCATCCCCTCCATCGGTGAGCGCATCGAGTAATGGGTGAGTCACCGCGCATCCCGCCCAAAGCAGCCACAGCCAGCCCACGGCGTGCGGCACACGCCGTGCCACCATGGCCGCCAGAATCCCCGTCAGCAAGATCAGAAAAAACGGAGAATGGAAGAATCCGCGGTGCCCGAAAAAAGTTCCGTAGGGTACGCCGAATAGGCGCCGCGTGGCGATATCCAGGTCCGGAGTCACAGCCAACAATCCGCCAGAGACCGGAATCGCCCAACGCGGCAAGACCTCGCGCATGGCACGCGACTCGATAGCCGGCAGCGCCAGCGCGGCAGCCACCACAAAATGCGTGATCGCGGATGCCATCCCGGTTCACACGGAACGGCCGCAGCGCGGGGCTCGATTTTCCTGGCGCACCGCGCGCAGGTACCTCATGACAGCCGCCATCGAAATTACCATGATAATCGAAGGAGCCCGGGATTTTTCGGGCTGAAATCAACACCACTGGCTGCGGTTCGATGACAGCACACGTTTCAAGCGTCATCCGCTCTCGACGCGGAAGCTCTCAGGTCTTCTCACATCCTTTCCGTGAACCACGAGAACCGCATTGGGCTCATACAGGGCGACCAAAGCCGCAAAGACACAGGCCCGCAAGATTTACGGATAGGCCGATAGGATGAGTTCGGGGTTAAGCACACCAGCAGATGCGATGCTTATGTGGTTTTTAAAGCTGCTGCGTACTCCTGGTCGTGCTGCATGATGTGGTCCGTGAGCCAGTTCCGCAGAAACGCCATTACGTACGCGCCGGAGACGGCCTCGCCAGTCTGAATTCTGTGCTGCAGCTCAAGCACCTGGCTGGTGAGTATCCGGTGTTGTTCGATGTGGCCTGCAAGCGATTCACTAGCCGTGCTCGGTCAGCATATTTTCTTCGTAACGAAGGTGTCCGTTAGTGTACTGCACCAGCCGGTCCACTAACGCGTCTAGAAACGCTCGTCCCCGCCCTTCCCACATGGCCTGCTATAGTTGCCGGATAAGGGCCACTAAGGCCTGGTGCTGGCGATCGATGGCCTCGATGTGAACGCTGTATGCAGGCCGCCAGCTAACGAAATAATTGCCGGATGGCTCAGCCGGCCCCGTCCCGGCGGGTCTTGAGTGACTCGGATCCTGCGCGATTCCGGCAGCGCGGCTCAGGCGAACCAGAGACTTGAGGTCGCTCCCTTTGATGCTCCGGCTTGCGTCCCTAACCATCGTCTTCAAAATGTTCGCAAAACTTCGGCTCGTCGATCCTGCTCATGAGCCAGGCCGCGTGGCGCGGAATTTGGGATCGGGATGGGAGGCCATGCGCAAAACACTCGAAATCGCCTCCGCTTCGCCACAGACGTATAGGCCATACACAGCGTTGCCGGCAACGCGATTATCGCGATCGTCCCGATAAAGCCTAAAGACTTCCATGCACTATGGATCGCCGATCTCCCACGGTGCCTCGATCATGTTCGCCCGTACCCTCGGCTCCGCTTTTGGCAGCTGCGCACGGATCCAATCGAAATTTTCCATTCTGCGCGCGATTGCCTTGGCTGCTTTGGTCCGGATCTGCGGGTCCGCATGGCGCAAAAGCGGGCTAATCATGCCAGCCAGGCGGGTTCCCGCCGATACGCGATCGAGCACTTCCAGAATGCGTAGAGCGGTGGGCTGGTCCGGCGCCCGATGAGAACTCTGGCCGAGAAGGAGTTTCGCTAGTTCGATGTCCAGACGAGGTTCCGCTTCCATCGCCTGACCGATCAGCGATAACGTGTGCTCAAGTGACTTATCGGGGTGACAGAGCGCTCGAATATCCTCCGGGTGCATGATTTTTTCCTCTCTAGAGAGCGTTCTCGAATCTGCCGCATAGGGCGGCTTCTGTGAGCCTCATCGGCGGTTCGGGGGCTGCGGCATTAGATTGGCGCGCCCGCATCGGCGGCGCACGCGCCGTTTTCGAGAGCAGGAGTTTGTGCGCCCAGGTCCTCCAGTAGTTCAGCTTGTATCAGGCGCCGGCGATGGCAGGTAAGCCTGTCGGTCCACGGCGTGTGAATGTTTAGCTACTGCCCGCCTGGACTCTCTTTGTACGCAAACCCCTTACTGCACTGCCCGGCGTATTGCCTGGCATACCAGGCCGGTTATGTCAGTCCCACACGTTGCCCGTTTGGTAGGCGATTACACCGGCGCAGGTTCGGCGCTGCAGCACTTTGCGACGCGGCTTGCAGTACAATGAAGAATTCGGGCCGTGGCGCAGCCTGGCTAGCGCGCTTGCTTGGGGTGCAAGAGGTCCCGAGTTCAAATCTCGGCGGCCCGACCAAAAACTCCTTTTATTACAACATTTCCTCCTTCCCGGCCGACACCAATTTCGGCACGATTGTGGGCAAAACTGTGAACGAAATGCATCAAGCGGGCCGCTCCGTGAACCAATTCCCCGGCCGCTCGTTCGCCTGACGATCCAGTTTGGCGAGCGCCTCGCGCATCATGCCGAGCTTGGCTTGGCTGTACAGCTTGAACACCTCGGCATCGCTCTGCCGAAGCATCTGCGTCACCATGTGATCGGCCACGCCACCCGCACTCAGCCGCGTTGCAAAGGTATGGCGCAATTCGTAGAGTGCGAAGTATGGAACGCCAGCCTTCTTCAACGTTGCCGACCACGTCTTTCGCAGATTCGTAATGTGCGGCTTGCTGCCGGTTGAGACCGGACTCGGGAACAGGTACTCGCTTCCCGGCGTCTCCGCGATCTGGCGCTCGAAACGCCTCCCGCGCGACAGCGGTCATCGGCATATCGCCGATGCCATTCACCGTTTTGGAATCGGCGACATGCACGACACCATTCTCCAAATCCACCTGCACTTTCTTCATCGGAAGAAGCTCCTTCTTGTAGCGAAGCCCCATCTCCGACAGAATCACGACGATGTTGCTCAGGTAATTTGGAGCCGCGAATTCGATCTTCGCCTGCTCGCTCGCCGCCATGTAGTGCGGCTTGCGAGTCGATTTCGCCACCGACACCGGAAACTCGACCGCCCGGCAAGGGTTGTCCGATAATCTCTTATGCTTTACCGCGACATTCAGCATGTGCGAGAGAATTCGGAACTCCTGATGAACGGTAGCCGGCTTCACGGTTCCCCGAAGCTGTAAGCCAAACTTCGTGTGAACCCTGCGGCCGGACCGAAGCCGCTCGGCAAGGTAGTCTTCGATGGCCTCGGCCGTAATATCCGACAGGGCAACCTCTCCGAATACCGGGCCCAGGAATTTCATAGCATTCAGATTCTGCTGGTGATTTCCTTCGCTCCGGAACGGAGGCTTGGAACGCCGCTCCAAGAACCAGCCCGCCCACTGCATGAACGTCAAATGTTTGCTGTCCAAGACAGTTGAGAGACGGCCCTCGTCTCGTGCGTCCAGGCGATCGCGCAGAAAACGCTCGGCCTTCTGTCGATCGGTGGTGCCCGTCGATTCTCGTTGTATTTCTCCTTTCTGGTCCCGGTACCAGACCTGCAAAAACTTCGAGTCTTCTCGTTCGTAGACCGCGCCTTCACACTTGCGCGGCCGTCCTCGCTTACTCATTGGATTCCTCCATTCAGTTGGAAATGGGCCGACGAGCCGGCGCTCAACGAGAACCGGTCATATCGCGCCCTGGTTGCTGAACAGGGGAATCTGCTTCCGCTCAATATGAGCATAGCCCACGGAGAGCCACCTGTGGACGAGTCGTTACGATATGGACTGAGCCGTGGCATCCATTACGTCCTGTCGGCATGTTGAGCGGAAGGATTCGAGGTCGGATTTAAGAAACCTGATGTTGCGCCCCATCATTCGGAGGTGGGGAATCTGCCGTCGTTCGACCCAGAGATACACTGTTTGCGGGCTGACTCCGAGATAGACCGCTGCCTGCCGAACGGTCAGCGGAATCTCGGCAACGGCAAAGCCGGCGGGCGAGCCGTTCCTGGTGGACTCAAGGGGGAGGCTTTTCGGACTCATAGGCATTCTCGTTGTTCTAACCTGTACGGCGCGAGAGCGAGCCTGCGTGACCGGAGTCATCGAATTCAGAAAGGGCTGGTAGGGTCACCACAGCGCGCTGATCCGTCCAGCCCATACACCGCAAGAGAACAGCAGCGCGGCGGCAAGAACCGCGATTGTGAGCTTCTGTGCGGACATCCGTTGCTGGTATGCCGCCTCGACCTGTCGAACGATTTTTGATGCTTGCAGCCGCGCGTCCTGAACATCTCGCTCAAGCTCCTGTCGAATTCCGGCGGCGGACTCGCGGACCTCCGCTGCAAGCACGGTTCCCGCACGGGTTTGCACCTTCTTCGCCGCGGCCTCAAACAATGCGAGGTCCTCAACAATTCTGGGAATGGATGGCTTCGATCGACTCCTCCAGCACCAGGCGATTCATGGTCACGATGGCGAAGGCTGCGTCGTCCGGCTTGAGCAGGAGGCGATGCCGCGCGGCCACCTCGTCAATGAGCCGTTGCACGTCGAAGGCTATTGGTTTCACCGCCGCCATGGCTCACCCTATCTCAATCCGATCTAGCTGCTCGAACAGCTCGCGCTGGATGATCTCAAGACGCTGTTTCGATACGAGCGAAAACTCGCCGAGCCGGATGGCCTCTTGGAACGTCAGCCGCCGGGCCAGCATCAGGCGCATGTCGTCACCGTAGGTGTTGGGGTTGCGCTCTCGAATGACGACTGTTCCGAGAAGTTTGTGAGCCTGCTCTTCGGCTACGCGGAACTGTTCAAATGGCTTCCCATCTTTCGATACTTCACCGAAAAACTCGTTCAGCCATACGATCACGTTCTTCTCGGTCGTCGTTTCGGCCAGCCGCTCCAGACCGTTCAACGTATCGCTCATTGCCTGTCCGCCGGCCACAACCGAATGGACGAAGACCCGGCGTGACCGGGCAGCGAGGAAGCACAGGATCTCGTTTTCGAGGATATAGTTCCACAGAGGCACAAACGTTGTGGCGCCGGTATCCACGATACAGATACCGTCGACCTGGCAAATCTTCTCAATCAACTCGTCGAATCGCTTATCGTAGATTGCGCCACGACGCAAAACGTTGATATGTTCGGCGCCGAGAGCCTGATATTGGGCGAAGGTCGCGTTGACCGGATCGGTATCAAAGCAATGTAGCGTACCTTTCCGGGCATGGAAGTACTGGCCGAGGATGGCGGAAACAAGACTTTTTCCGACACCTCCTTTTCCCTGGAGGACTAAATGAACCTGATTGGATCTCGGCTTTCCGTTTTCTGTTGTTGCCATGGGGTTCTCCTCTAGTCGATGAGCTGCTTTTGAATTGAGAAGGGATCATAGTCGAATCCGGTCGACTGTTTTTTCTCCCGCTGCTCGCGGAGGTTTCGGAACGGATCGCTTGACGCCGGGGATCCGGAAGCCGACGTGACGGCTGACTGGTCTGACGCATACGGCTGCGGTGCGGGTGCTGTCAGTTGATTGAGCAACCTGTGCCGAAGGCGGGAAACGGAGACCCGAAATTGAGGATATGGAATGTCGAAGCCATCGGCGCGGGCAGCATCCCATACTTCCCTCAGTTTCTTTCCGGTACCCAGAGCGGCCTCGATCTCGGGCCAGATCCACGCCACCCGGCCCGTGCTGGTTGCCGGCTCAGCACTCGGGAGCGTGCGTAGATGGACAAGATCGGATTTGGTTCTCTTTCTGGATTGCGAAACGGAACTCGGTGTCATGGTCGAATTGCGCCCTCAATCTGTAGGTCTTGGCAGAGGGGTTTCGAGACAGAAACCGCGAAATACTTTGGTTGCAACCGTCCGAAACATATTGGGAACACTTTGTAACAACCGCTCGACTGGCCGGCGCACGGTAACGGGCTGCAACAGTTTGAAACCGGGGAGGGCAGCGAAAGCGCTCAGAAGGCAGCCAAACACCGGTAGTGGAACATAAAGGAAACGTTGCGCAACGGCGCGGGCTTTTTGGTCTTAAGAGTTGTGCTGTCATTTTGTTCCTGCGTTGCGCGGTGTGGGCGATTTTGTTGCACGTTGCGCAACGGCCACTTTTTCGTGTCACGCGCCGATAATCCCGGCACTTACAGCTAGAGGAGTCACCTGTGGGGCAGAAACAAAGCAAGGGAGTTATCCATGGTCTGCGCATCAGCGCAGAGCTCAAGAATCGAATCGAACGCGCAATCGAGGCCGGCGAATATTCAAGCCGCAGTGCATTCATCCGCACCGCCGTCGAGCGGGAGCTTGCCGGCAGAGAAAGCGGCGTTGATGCGGCAGAGCAGCGAATCGCTGCGAGTCTAGATCGAACGGCCCGAGAAATTCACAATTTGCGGATGGGCCAACAGGCGTTGTTCGCCTTCGTGGACGTGCTGGCGACGACGTTCCTGACTTGTGTACCTGAGCCGCCGAGGGATGCGCAAGACCAAGCCGTGGCTCGTGGCAAAGCTCGGTACGATCGCTTTCTCAAGACGGTCGGCATGTCGATGGTGGGCGATTCCCAGGCGGCTATGGCGGAGTTGTTAGGCGCGGCCACGAAAGGGGCCGCGGTCCTGTCGGACCGCGGAATTGCCGTCAGCAGTTGAAGGAAAGCACTGAAATAGATGCTTCAACGGGGCCACAGGGGATCTGCGGAAAAGAAACGGCAAGCCCGCTCCATTTTTAGAGCTAAACCTGAAATCTTCATCTAGTTGAGTGCTGGCCTTCAGCATCACCCGCACCCTTCCGCGACGCCGGACCGAACCACTCCTTTAGCGCGACTTACTTTCGATAACATAGCGGCGGCCCGAATCGGACCGCCGCATTTTGGGCTGTTTCAATGACGAGTTTTGGGTACATTTAACCTATGGCAACTGATCCCCAGCAGTTTTTTTACGAGACTTTTGGTTGCTTGTGCGGGTATCCGCCGTACCCCTGGCAGGAAAAGCTATTCTCCGACCTAGTCAGCGGTAAATGGCCGCAGGTGGTGCCGCTTCCCACCGGGTCTGGCAAAACGTCCGTGCTGCACATCTGGCTCCTTGCCCTGGCGTGGAGTTTTCGGACGGGCGCCGCCGGGGTTCCCCGGCGGCTGGCGTGGGTGGTGAACCGGCGAGTGGTTGTCGATCAAGTGACGGACGAAGCTGCCGCGCTGGTCAAAGCTAATGGCGGTCTGGCTCGGTGCACCGAGGTCAGTGATCTGCTAAGACAGGCGTCCGTGAGCGGCATTCCTCTTGCGGTCAGTACGCTGCGCGGTCAACGCGCGGACAAGGGAGAGTGGGCGTCGGACCCCTCCACCCCAGCTATCCTGATCGGCACTGTGGATATGATCGGCAGCCGGTTATTGTTTCGCGGGTACCGCTCCGGTGGATATTATCGCCCGATGCACGCCGGCCTTCTCGGGGTGGACACCCTGATTATTAACGATGAGGCCCATCTCAGTTACGCGTTCGCCAAGTTACTGGAGGAGATCCACGCAATGGCGCCAGCCGCGCGCCTGCCCGGTAAGTTCTTTCATGTAATGTTGCTCTCTGCGACAACAGCCGAAAGCAATCTGGTCCACTTTCAGCACGATCCCAAGGACGATGCCAGGGAAAGCGACGCATTCCGGAGGGTTTTCGAAGCGGCGAAGACGCTCGCCGTGCACGAGGTGGACGGCAAGGCCTACGAGAGCACGCTGTTCAAGCTAGCCACCGAGGGAACCGTCGCCAGGACGCTTGTGTTTATTGAGCAGCCGGAAAAGGCCGCCGCGTTTATTAGCCGGCTGGAAAAAGAGGGACGAGACGTGGCTCTGTTAACGGGAACTATGCGTGGGTTCGAGCGCGACCAGCTCGCCCAGCACCCGGTGTTCGCACACTTTCTCGCGCGGGATGTTCCTACTGACAAACCGATATGGCTCGTGGCAACGTCCGCCGGCGAAGTTGGGGTGAACATCACTTGTGAGCGCCTAGTGACGGGATTGGTGGAGGCCGATCATTTGGTTCAGCGCTTCGGTCGGCTGAATCGATTCGGCGGTCCAAGCGGAGAAGCGCACTTGTTGTACCCGCCGACAAAAGAGCAGCGCCTGATTTCGACGCTGGAGTATCTTCGAAACTTAGATCGCGACATCTCGTGCCGTAATATTTGGGAGCATCAGCCGCCGAAGGAAGCGTGCTCCGAGCGACCCGATTGTGCGCGCCTGGAGGACCGGCTCATCGGGACTTGGGCGCAGACCACATATAAAGACAAGGACATGCCGGCGCAAGTAGCTCCATGGCTACACGGGAAGCAGGACGAGGTGCCCGAAACGGAGCTTGCGTGGCGGGCCGATGTTTCGATACTGGCGAAATGGGGCGTGGAGGATGACCAGATCGAGAAGATTCTGGACCGTTATCCACTGCGGGCCCACGAGCGGCTTCGAGAGCCGACCGCCCGCGTTATTGGCAAGATACATGAAGTGGCGGATCGGATGGGAGATGCGGCTGAAAAGACCGGCGTTATCCAGGTGGAGTCGGACGGATCGGCCCAGCTCAAAACGCTTGGTCAGCTGAGGCTGGCTAAGGAAGACGATTTGGCCTACCGGCTCTTGATTCTGCCCGACACCCTTGGGAGGCTTGACCGAGGCATGTTCCGGCCCGAGCCGGGCAGTGAAGAAAGCCTGGACGAGGCTGATTGGGATGCAGAGCGCCGCGAATACGGACCGCGTTGCCGGTATTTGGTCGATGATAGTGGCGCCGTGCCATTGGGCCGCGGGACTAAAGAGCCGCTTGAGGGGGAAGTGAATCGCGGGTCTCTGGAGAAGTTCGCGGACAAGAATCGGCTGCGCTTTCCGCTGAAGATATCCGGGCCGAACGGCGAGGGGCTGCTGCTATATTTCTCCGAGGCTCCGAAGCAAAGGAACGCGAAGCTGGAAGATGTACCGCTTTCACGACATCAGGCAGCCGTCGCTGGCAAGGCGCGCCTACTTGCGGAGCGCGTGGGCCTGGCCTCGATGGCAGACTCGTTTGACAGTGCCGGGGCGATGCACGACAGAGGTAAGCACCGCGAAGCCTGGCAGCGCGCCTTTGGCGGGAACATGGACGAGCCGATTGCGAAGTCCAGGGCTCCTGTTAATCCTCGGCTTGTGGATCGTTACCGGCACGAGCTTGGATCGCTTGTGGATGCCGACGGTGAGATCGACGACTTGGTGCTCCACTTAGTGGCGAGCCATCACAAGGGGGCGCGGCCGTATTTCACGGATCTGCAGTTGGACCGCGACAACGTGAAGGCATCGTCGGAGTCGGCGTTGGAGGCTGCGCGGCGGTACGCGCGGTTGCAGAGACAGTTCGGGCCATGGGGCTTGGCCTACCTGGAGGCGATCTTCAAAACGGCTGACGGCCTGGCGTCCGATCAAGAAGGAGGTGGCGTAAGTGAATGAGTTGTGCGTTCGCATGGACCCGCTGAATCCGGGCCAGTTTTTTGCTTGCTGCGGTTTGCTGGAGCTGATCGATCTGGATGAGCCCGGGGCGCTTGGGCGTTTCAAGCTCGGGGCCGGACGGCCCAGGGTCGCGGAGTTCATCGTGGATTGTTCTGTGCGGCTTGAGGAGTTGCTATCGCGGCTGAGCAACGCTCAGCCGGATTTCGAAGAGACGTTCGAGGAAGCATCGATCTGCCCCGCCACGATTCCCTATGGCGGCGCTCACATCGTTCTTGACTGGTGGCTTAAGGAGTTCCGTGATAAAACCGTGAAACTCAAGTGCTGGGCGGGCCAAGTGACAACCAGGAACCTTTTTTGCGATCTATTACCGATGATAGATGGCAGCGGTTCCGGCGAGGATGTCTTCGAGCGTGCGCGCATGTCTAAGTCGAAGTTCGGAGTAGATCCGCGCTCGGCTTGGAGCGCTCTAAATTTTGGGTTTTCGCCGAACGAGCATGGGTCCGACGCGGCGACGTTTCCCGCGGTTGAGATTCTGGCCGCGATTGGACTGCAGGGATTTCGTCCAGACGCCGAGCGGCGTTCAGGCGTCTCGTACAGTGTATGGCTGGAGCCTTTGCCGGCGGTCCTCGCTCGTCAGGCGTTTCGCGCGCCTTGGTCGGGCCTGCCGCATCGGAAGTTCGCTTTTTCAATCGCCAAGCGGGGCCAAAGCTACAAGTATTTCACTTTTGGAAAGGAGATCAGAAATCAATGAGCGCAAACGGAATCATGGAATGGTTGGAGTTGCAGGGACCGGTAGCCCTCACGGTTGTGGAGGAGCTTGAGCCGGTCCAAGGGCAAGCGTCAGTTTTTTTTCCTCCGACGTTCGCCCCTCCCGAGGGCAGCAAGGAGGCGCCGGGCTATGTGGTTAACGAAACGGCGAACGGAAAGGTTGCGATGGTGGACACCGTCGGTTCGCAGGCGAACAGGATGGAGCCGATCTTCAAGGAGCCGCCTTATTCTGACCTGGTTCCGAAGGCAACTGTTAAAGTTGGAGGGCGAGAGATCGACTTGCTCGAAGCGGGGCACCGTGCCGCGGATGCCGTGGTGCGTTTTTCCGATAAGCGGGAGGCGCTGCGAGAGGCCTTCTTGGCTATTCGCGACAGGCGTGACGCTACGCCGCTCGCTAAGTTGTCGCCTACGTCGCTGGTTTTTGGCGTGTGGGACTCGCGCGACACTCAGGTGAAGCTGCCCAGGATTGTGGGATCTACGATTCACGCATTTGGCGTGGACAAGCTGGAACGGTCCGCGCAGTTCTTTGCTGCTACGGAGAAAGCAGAGACCGAGGGCCTGGCATCCCAGGAGTTTCTCTCGGCAGTCGGCCTGGACGACGCTCCGGCGGGCCGCACGAATGGCGGCGTAATAGCGCGGGGGGGCATCAAGCGCGAAGCGGTTCTCAACCTGGTAGCTCTCCGATCTTTATCGGCGTCTGGTGCGGGCGCCACGCGAGGGTTGCAGCGGTACATTCTGGGCCTTTCGCTGATCGCGTTACTGGCGCCTTCCGCGAGATTTCTGCGGGAGGGGTGTCTGCTCGTGCCCGTCGAGGGAAAGGGCCCCGAGACGAAGCTGGTGGAACGTAATGGCAAACGGAGCGATCTCAAGGTATCCGAGGCGGAGGCGCTTGAGTTCGCGCAGGCTGCGGCGGCCGATTTCGGCGTGGGGTCGGCGTGGACCGCTACGTTCAACCCGGAAAAGGTGAAACAGGCTGCGGAAGAGAAGACTAAAAAGAAGGAGGCCAAGAAGAAATGACCTCGCAATTCAGCATGGCGGTTACGTTTCTGACGGGCCGGTATCACGGCGCAGAGTGGCCGCCTTCGCCCGCACGGCTATACCAGGCCCTTGTCGCCGGGGTCATGACGTGCGGCTATCGGGAGCATGCCGAGGCGGTAGAGCCGGCGCTGCGCTGGCTCGAAGCCCAGAGGCCGCCGCTCATTCGCGCCTGCGAATCCAAGGATGGGTCCGCCTATCGGATCGCGGTGCCGAACAATGACATGGACGTGGTTGCGGCCGAGTGGGCGCGCGGCCGTTTCGCTGATCCAGCAGTGCTGAAGACGATGAAGACCCTCAGGCCTAGGGCATTGCAATCGGGCGGACCGCACATTCAATACGTTTGGGAGGTCGATGCTGCGGAGGCTTCGGTGATGGAAAAGCCGCTTCGCGTGGCGGCGCACTGTTTGCACACGCTCGGGTGGGGCGTCGACATGGCGTTCGCCGACTTGGCCGGTTCGCATGATTCCGGCGACGTCTATGAACCGGCTTCTACCGGTGAGGCTTATGCAGTTCCGATGCCCGGAACCTGGGACGATCTGCAAGCCACGTATGAGCGCTTCACCAGGCGGGCTTCGCAGCGAGGGGGCGTCGATACCCATACGCGGCCTTCAATGCTTCGAATGCAGCTTTACAGGCGCGAAGGAGAGGTGGTTCGTCCTTGCGTACGATTCAGCCTGATGAACCGCAGCGGAGATGAGGTCGAAGGCGTCGCGTGGGAGGACTGCATGAAGGTTGCTGGTTGGTTGCGGCACGCGGCGTCCACGGTGCTTGAGCGGGAGTATGACCCGGCCTTCGTTCAAGAGTACGTGCAGGGGCACACCAGGGAGGATGAACGGGCGCGACGGCTGTCGTATGTTCCTGTCCCCAGTATCTTCGGTAGGTTTGGCGACGGTTTCATTCGGCGGGTTCTGATCGTCAGCCCTCCAGATTCCAATGATGAGGTGATTCAAATGCTGCGACTCAAACTGACCGGTCGGGTCCTCCTCGACCTCGAGGGAAAGGAAGTTCGCAGCCTTGCACCCCCCGAGGACGGTGACTGGACATTTGGGCGATACCTCCCCCGCGCGGAGGCGACGTGGCGCAGCGTTACTCCGGTTGTGCTGCATGGGCACAACGCGGACCGCCGGGGACAGATCTCGGTCGCGAAGACGGAGCGTCTCCTGCTGCGTGCTTTTGAAATGGCCGGATACAGCGATGGGATGATTGAGCGCCTTGCATTTCAAGGTGCTCCCTGGTTTCCGGGTACGAAGCATGCGGCGGCCATGCGCGTCCCCAAACATCTAGAGGGCTACCCGCGCCTGCACGTGGAAGTGCGTTTTGCTCGCGGGGTAGGAGGACCGGTGCTTGCTGGTATCGGCCGCCACTATGGCATTGGCTTGTTCGCGAAGGCGGAGTAGTTTTATATATGCGCATCTCCTACCTCATCTGTTACGACATCTGCGACGACAAGCGCCTCCGCAAAGTCTTCCAGACCATGCGCAACTACGGCGACCACCTGCAATACTCCGTCTTCGAGTGCCAGTTGACTGCCACGGACCTGGCACGCTGCCGCAGCGACTTGGCCGCGATCATCCACCACGACGAGGACCAGGTGCTCTTCGTCAGCCTCGGGCCGGCCGAGGGCCGCGGCGACCGCGTCATCACCGCGCTGGGCAAGCCCTATACAGCCATCGACGCGCCGTGTATCGTAGTGTGATATGGGCGCCCTTCCTATCATCGCCGAACCCACCGGACGCGAACTCCCGGATTACATGCCGGCGCGCATGGTCAACGAGTTCGTCTACTGTCCCCGGCTTTTCTACTACGAGTGGGTGGACGGCGTCTTCCGCGAGAGCGTGGACACCGTCGAAGGCAAGATCCAGCACAACCGAGTGGACAAGCGGGCGACGGAAATGCCGGCCCCGGAAGCGGCGGCCACCGAACAGATCCACTCGCGCTCCGTCACGCTATCGAGCGACCGCCTGCGCGTGATCGCCAAGATGGACCTGGTGGAAGGTTCGGAAGGCGTCGTGACTCCGGTGGACTACAAACATGGGCGCCCGCGCGAAGGTCCCGACGGCCTGGAACTCTGGCCCGCTGACCGCGCACAGTTGGCCATCCAGGGCCTGGTGCTGCGCGAAGCCGGCTATCAGTGCGAGGAAGGCATCGCGTACTACGCCAAGACGAAACAGCGCGTCCGCGTGCCGTTCGACGCCGCTCTCGTCGAGGAAACGGAGCGCACCATTCGCTCTGCTTGGACTTTGGCCACGATCGGAAGCATACCGCCGCCGCTCGCAGGATTCGCCGAAATGTCCAGGTTGTTCGTTGGTCGGCATCTGCCTTCCCGATGAAACCAATTGGCTGACTGGCGAGATGGCCGATCCAGTCCAGCTTTCTTTGTTTGACGAAGATGCTGGACTGCCCAGAAAGCCGGTCGTGCGTGAGGTCAGGCAATTAGTCACGCCGCGCGACGACCTGCGGCCGTTGTATCTGAATTCGCAGGGCTACAAGGTGGGCAAGTCGGGCGAAGTGCTGCAGGTCAAGGACAAGGAGCAGTTGAAGCAGGAGGTGCGGCTCGGCGAGATTTGTCAGGTCAACCTCATGGGCAACGTGCAGGTTTCCACGCAGGCGGTGCAAACCCTCTGCGAAGCCGCGATTCCAATCTGTTACTTCTCGCAGGGCGGCTGGTTCTATGGTATTACGACGGGGCTGAATTCGAAGAACATCTTCTTGCGACGGACGCAGTTCCGGCTGGCAGACCAGGAGTGGTTTGCGCGATCTCTGGCGCGCCGCTTGGTGGCAGGGAAAATCCGGAACCAGAGGACCATGCTGCAACGAAACCATGTGGAGCCGCGGGGCGAGTCGCTATTATGCATGCGGCAGATGGCAGAACGGGCTGAACGCGCCCAATCGCTGGAGGAACTGCTGGGCATCGAGGGCAACGCCGCGCGGATCTATTTTGGGGAGTTCGCCGGGATGATTAAGACCGAGGAGGAGGATACTGCCGCAACCGAGCAGTTCCGCTTTGATTTTGCTGGCCGGAACCGCCGGCCGCCGCGGGATGCGGTGAATGCGCTATTATCGCTGGCGTATAGCCTGTTGAGCAAGGACCTGACGATTGCGTGTTACGCGGTTGGCTTCGATCCCTACCTGGGCTTCTACCATCAACCCCGCTTCGGGAGGCCGGCGCTGGCGCTGGATTTGATGGAGCCTTTCCGGCCGCTGATTGCGGATTCGGCGGTGTTAAGCGCGATCAATACGCGGATGGTGACGCCGAGAGATTTTGTGCAGGCGGGCCCGGGAGTGGCGCTAACGGCGAACGGCAGGAAGTCCTTTTTCCGGGCATACGAACTACGGATGGATACGTTGGTCACGCATCCGTTGTTCGAGTATCGGGTGAGCTACCGGCGTCTGCTGGAGATCCAAGCGCGGCTTCTGGCGCGGGTTTTGGAAGGCGAGATTGCGGAGTACCCGGTTTTTGTAACGCGCTAGTGTGCGCGAGCGGCGAAGTGATGCCGAAAGGCCGGGTACCGCTCGCGAGCAGATAAAGTGTTGTGGGGAATGAGTTTGCTGATCGGGACAGTATGACGCGTGGCTCGGCTGGGCCCCTGACAGGGTGGCCACTCGCAAACGCGGCCGAGC
>CAVWOT010000038.1:0-27246 GCA_963756605.1 Bryobacterales bacterium
AACACCTCGCCCTGCGCCAGCATGGGAACAAACAGCAGCGAACGCGGTGCCGCCGGCCCAGGCTCTCCCGTTACGGGAAACGGGCTGCGCGAGGTATCCGGGATCGGCAGCAGGATGCGGTAATGAAAACACGCCACGGCGCCGGCTTGCAGGCCGGTCAGCGGCGCCGAGATCGGTATGGAAATCTGCTCGGTGCCGTTGCGGCCCACCGCATCGAGCGTTTTCGCATGGCGGTTATATAAATAAAGCTCCGCACTGCTGACGCCGAAAATTCTGGGCACCACGTCTCTGACCTTTTCCAGAATCTGGTCCGCCGTAGAGGCGCCCAGGATCTCCTCGCCTACTTCGTAAGCCCGGCGCAACAATTCGCGCTGCCCGCGCGAACGCTCGTCACGACGCCAGATCCAGAAGATAATCGCGGCAATGGCGAAGACCCCGAAGCCCAGGGCCGACTCCATCACTACTCGCAGCAGCGGGTCCATTATGATCCGTCCGGGACCTGCCTCTGCAGCCATGCCGCCAGTTGCGGGCTGCGAAAATCGTCGATTTCCAAGTGGGCGCCCGGCAGTGCGGGATGCGTGGTGCGCAAGCCCACGATGCGGGTGCCTGCCGCTTGTCCGGCCGCTACGCCCGAAAAGGAATCTTCAAATACGATACAGTTCCGCGGCGGCACCGCCAGCAACCGGGCGACGCGCAGATAGATTTCCGGGTCCGGTTTGGGACGTTCGACCTGGCTGCCATCCACCACCACCCGGAAGTAAGCACGGAGTCCACTGCGGTCCAGTATGAAGTCCACGTTCGCGGGTTCGGCATTGGTCGCCAGGGCGACCGGTGCGCCGAAATGGCGCGCCAGGAAACCCCTTACGCCTGGCACCAACGCTTCCGGCCGGGATTCGGTGAGCAAGGGGGCCAGCATTTCCCTGTAAAGTCTTTCTTTGGCGGCCCCATGCGCGGCGATCTGTGCGGCGCTTAATTCGGTCCCGAAAAAATCGCGTACGATTTCGTCGTTGCGCCGGCCGTACATGCGTTCGGCCAGCGCTTCTCCGGCATCGATCCCGCAACGGCGGTTATACTCGATCCAAGCCCGCACATGCACTGGATTCGAATCCACGATCACGCCATCCATATCCAGCGCCATGGCCATGCCGGGACCGAGCCACGCATCAGCCACCCAATTGGCCCTCCAGCCAGCGCAGGTAGGCGGGGGCGCCGTCTACTACCGGCAAGGCCAGCAATTCCGGCACATCGTATGTGTGAGCTTTTTCCAGGGCGGCCCGCAGTGGTTCGAAAAGCTGCCGCGAAGATTTGATGATCAGCAGACACTCCGCGGCCGATTCGATGGCTCCTTGCCAACGATACACGCTGCGCACGGCCGGCACCATCGTGACGCACGCCGCCACGCGCGCTTCCACCAGCACCTGCGCCAGCTTGCCGGCCTCCTCTTCCGTCGCGCAGGTACTCAAGACAACAATTTTATCCGTCATAAGCGAAAATAGGCCAACACGATTTCGATTCCGATGTTAACATTATCTTCTTGGCACGCGGCGATGAAATCATCCTTCACCAGATTTGCCGGCGCCGTAGGGCTCTTACTACTCGCCGGTTATGCTTTTATAGCGTTGCAGGGACACCAGGGTATTCCGGGACTTATAGAGAAGCGCCGCCTGATACGGGAGTACGAGAAAAAAAACGCGGATATCGCGCGCCAGATCGAAGAACAGCGCGCGCGCATCGATCGCTTCCGCGATAGCCCGACGGGCCCGGATCTGGAGATCCGCAAACGGCTGCAACTCGTGAAGCCGGGAGAAAAGGTGTTCATCCTGCAGGATGGCACACCTGCGCCAGCCGCACCGCACCAATAAGTCACTTACTGCCCGCTTACCCGATCCAGGCGAGTACCAGCCCCCAGAGCGCGCCGGCCAGTGCGAGCCGGGCGGCGCTCAACCGGTAGCGAAATAACATTACCAGGCATACCGCGGCGGTTGCGGCCGTGAGCCAGTCAATCAACGCGGTACGCGCCAATTCCCAGGTCACCACTACCATCAGCGCCACCGCCGCCACATTTACCCCATCCAGAAAAGCACCCGCCACGCGCGAACGGCGCAGCCATGGCATGGCCGGACCGCTGACGGCACAAAGCACGAAGGCCGGCAGGAAAATACCGGCGGTGGCAACTGCGGCGCCCGGCACGCCTCTTAAAATGTAGCCTATGAAAGTAGCCGTGGTGAACAGCGGTCCCGGCGTAATCTGGCCGACCACGACTGCGTCCAGCAATTGTCTGTCAGTCAGCCAGTGCCACTGGACCACCAGGTCCTGCTGCAGAAACGCCAGCAGCACGTATCCGCTGCCGTATAGAACGGAACCAATCTTTACGAAGTACAGAAACAGCGCGGCCAGGCCAATGGCTTTTGGCCGGGCGGGTGTCGCCGCGTGGGAAGCGAACTGCACTGCCAGCGCCGCCGCCGCGATCAGCAGCAGCGTCAAAAATGGCGCCCGCCGCCGCCCTTGCCGCCACCATTCGCGAAAAGCCGCGGCTACTCCCGCACCGGCAAAAATGGTCAGTGCCGCGGCGCCCGCCGCCCCCGCGCCGATCGAGGCGACGGCAATTACGCTCAGAAAGCGAGTCTTCACCGCCGCCCTCGCCAGATTCCACAGCGCCTGCGCCACGATGGCGATGATGACTGGCTTCAACCCATAGAGAAATCGCGCCACCTGCGGAAAGCTGCCGAAGCGGACGTAGGCCCAGGCCAAGCCCCCTACCATCAGCGCCGCGGGGATTATGAAGCAAAGGCCGGCCACGATCAGGCCCGGCCAACCCGCGCGCATATACCCGATATAGACCACGATTTCGGTCGAAGTAGGTCCTGGAATGAGGCTGGCTGCGCCCAAACGGTCGAGAAACTCCTCACGGGTGATCCAACGCCGGCGCCTGACGATTTCGTCTTCCATCATGGCGATGTGCGCGGCGGGACCGCCAAACGCGGTCAAACTGAGGCGCAAAAACAACCCGGCGATCTCACCGATACGCGCTAGCTGGTTGCGGGAGAGCGGTGCTGTCATCGGCTCCCGCGATGATAACAAACACTGGAGGGCGGGCTTTAGCCGGCGTGGGGCTTCAGCCCCGCTGTCCCAAACATCGTTTCCCAACATTTTGATATTTCGGTCCGATTCTCCTGCTAAAATCTGATGTAAGGGGGGCGCACGCTACACGCCAATGTTTCGATTCGATCAATTGATCCGCCACAACATGATCATCCGCGACGTGAAGCAGTCGCATCCGCAAACCGTACCGGTGTTCGAGGAGTTTGGTTTCCGCGCCAGTTGCGACGACTGCGATATCGAAACGGTGGCGCGCAAGAACGGCCTTCGCAGCCAGGATGTGTTGGCCGCGCTCAACCAGGCCGCCTTTGGATCGACCGCCGAACACTGAATTGTCCATGGATTTGAACACTATGCAAGTCACCAAACCGGCCCGCAAGGCCATCAAGGAAGGCACCCAGCCACTCGATGTATTCTTCGCACCCAAAACCGTGGCGGTCATCGGCGCCACCGAAACCGCCAATACGGTAGGACGTACCATTCTCTGGAACCTGGTGAGCAGCCCCTTCGGCGGCACCGTGTTTCCCATCAATCCCAAGCGGCCCAGCGTGCTGGGTGTAAAGGCTTATAAGCATATCTCGGAAGTACCCGAGCCGGTGGACCTGGCCGTAATCGTGACGCCGGCGTCCAGCGTGCCCGGCATCATCCATGACTGCGCCGAAGAAGGCGTGCAGGCGGCCATCGTGATTTCGGCGGGTTTTAAGGAGATTGGTCCCGCCGGTGTCGAACTCGAGCGCCAGGCGCTGGCCGAAGCGCGCCGCGGCAACATGCGCATCATCGGCCCCAACTGCCTGGGCGTGATGAGCCCGCTCACAGGCCTGAATGCCACCTTCGCCTCCGGCATCGCACGCGCCGGCAATGTGGGCTTTATCAGCCAGAGCGGCGCGCTGTGCACGGCCGTGCTCGACTGGAGCCTGCGGGAGATGGTGGGTTTCAGCGCATTTGTTTCGATCGGCTCCATGCTGGACGTAGGCTGGGGCGACCTGATTTATTACCTGGGCAACGATCCGCGCACGCGCAGCATCGTCATCTACATGGAAACCATCGGCGACGCCCGCGGGTTCCTTTCCGCCGCGCGCGAGGTGGCGCTCAACAAACCCATCATCGTGATCAAAGCCGGGCGCAGCGCCGCCGCCGCCAAAGCCGCCGCTTCTCATACCGGCTCGCTGGCGGGCAGCGACGAAGTGCTGGAGGCCGCTTTCCGGCGCAGCGGCGTGCTGCGCGTGAACAGCATCGCCGATCTGTTTTACATGGCCGAGGTATTGTCCAAGCAGCCCAGTCCCAAGGGTCCGCGCCTCACAATTCTGACGAACGCCGGCGGCCCCGGCGTATTGGCCACCGACGCACTGGTGGCCAACGGAGGCGAGCTCACGGATCTCTCGCCGGAAGCCATGGACGCGCTGAACCAGGTCCTGCCGCCTGCCTGGAGCCATAACAATCCGATCGATGTGCTGGGCGACGCCAGTCCGGAGCGCTATGCCAAGGCGGTCGAGATCGCGGCCAAAGATCCCAACAGCGACGGCCTGCTGGTGGTGCTGACGCCGCAGTCCATGACCGATCCCACGCAGATTGCCGAGCACCTGAAGCCTTACGCCAAGCTGGAGGGAAAACCAATTCTGGCCAGTTGGATGGGTGGCGCCGAAGTCGCTGCCGGCGTGAGTATCCTGAATCAGGCCCGCATTCCCACTTTCCAGTTCCCGGACACCGCCGTCCGGGCATTCACATACATGTGGCGTTGGGCTTATAACCTGAAGGGTCTCTATGAAACGCCATCCCTGGCCATTGACTCTTCGGAGTCCGCGCCCAATAAGACCCTGACTGCCGAGATCATCCAAAACGCGCGTAACGCCGGGCGGACCATCCTCACCGAAGCCGAGTCCAAACAGGTGCTGGATGCCTATTACATTCCGACCGTGCGCACCGTGGTGGCGCGGACCATGGAGGAGGCCGTCGAGCAGGCCGAGCGCATCGGTTACCCGGTGGTGCTCAAGCTGTTCTCAGAAACCATCACCCACAAGACGGATGTCGGCGGCGTGCAATTAAACCTCACGGGCCGGGAAGCCGTGGATCGCGCCTGGCGCCGCATCCAGGCATCCGTCACGGAAAAAGCCGGCGCGGAGCATTTCCAGGGCGTCACCGTGCAGCCCATGATCAAGACCGGCGACGGCTACGAACTTATCATCGGCAGCAGTCTGGACGCGCAGTTCGGACCCGTGCTGCTGTTCGGCACCGGCGGCCAATTGGTGGAGGTCTTCAAGGATCGCGCTTTAAGCCTGCCGCCGCTCAATACCACGCTGGCGCGCCGCATGATGGAGCACACCAAAATCTACAAGGCGCTCAAAGGCGTGCGCGGACGCCAGCCCATCAACCTGGCTGAACTGGAACAAGTGATGGTACGCTTCAGCCGCCTGGTCGTGGAGCAGCCGTGGATCAAGGAGATCGACATCAATCCGCTGCTGGCCACACCGGAACGCCTGGTGGCGCTGGATGCGCGGGTCGTGGTGCATGGGCCTGAAGTGACTAAGGAGGAACTGCCGAAGCTCGCCATCCGGCCTTATCCCAACCGCTACGTCTCCAACTGGACCATGAAGGATGGGACCGAGGTGCTGGTGCGGCCGATCCGCCCCGAAGACGAGCCCATGATGGTCAAATTTCATGAGACGCTCTCCGAGCGCAGCGTGTACCTGCGCTACTTCCACCTGATGAATCTTTCGCAGCGCGTGGCACATGAGCGGCTGACGCGCATTTGCTTCATTGATTACGACCGCGAGATGGCGCTGGTGGCGGAGCGGCGCAATCCTTCGAGCGGCGAGAACGAAATTCTGGCGGTGGGGCGGCTGACGCGCATCCTGGGCAGCAACGACGCCGAAGTGGCCGTGCTGGTCAGCGACCATTTTCACGGCCGCGGGCTGGGGAAGGAACTGCTGGCACGCCTGGTGATTGTGGGCGGCGACGAGAAGCTCCGCGCATTGCAGGCGGACATCCTGCCTGACAACCGGGACATCATGCGCATCTGCGAAAAGCTGGGTTTCGCGCTGCGCCACTCGGTAGAAGATGAAGTGGTGAAAGCCGAGTTCCGATACTAGTGTGGGTGGGGCAGGCGTCCACGCCGGGGTGCCCTCTGGGCCGGGACGTCCACGTTCCGCCTAATGGCGGGTCTGGAGACCCGCCGCAGGACTGGAGTCCTGCCCCACCCCACCTACATCGGGTGCCACTTCAGATTCGCCAGCTTCAGCACCTTATACACGTCTACGTTCACCCCGCGCAACGCTACCTGGACTCCTTTTGCGCCGGCAGTCGCAGTGAGATTTTCCAGGGCACGCAGCCCGCGCGAATCGATGCGGCACACCGGCGATAAATCCAGGATGACTTCGCCTTTCGCCGAGTCCAAACGGCCGAGAGCCTCTTCGACGATCTCATAGGTTGTCATACGCACACCTCGATTTCGGCTGGCCGCTCACTTGTCCGCCGCGGCGCACTACGCCCGCGATACGCGCTCCGGAACAGCTCTTCCAGCTCGGCGATCAGCGGCATGCGCGGATTCGATTGCCAGGAAGGATCGTCAAACGCAATGCGGATCAGATCTGGCAGGGCGCGTTCAAACTCTTCCCGCGAAATCCCCAGGTCGGCGATGGAGCGCGGCACCTGCAACCGGTCGAGCAACTGTTCGATCGCGGCCACCAGGTTGCTTACCTTTTCCTCGATGGTCCGCCCACCCAATTCCAGCAGGTCCGCAATCTGAGCGTATTTCTTGTGCGCCACATACGCCCGCTGGTTCGGTGACGGACGGAACTTGGTGGGAACCGCGGCGTTGTAGGCGATCACATGCGGCAGCATAAGCGCGTTGGCGCGGCCGTGCGGCACCCCGAAGCGGGCCCCGAAAGCGTGCGCCAGGGCATGATTCACGCCCACCGACGCATTGGCAAATGCCAGTGCTGCGATGCAGGCGGCGTTGTGCATCATGCTGCGCGCCTCTTCGTCCCGCGGGTTTTCGAAAGCGACAGGCAGATACTTGAACGCCATCTGTATGGCTTCGAGCGCATTCGCATCGGTGTAAGGCGAGGCGTAAACGGATACGCGGGCTTCGAGCGCATGCGTCAGGCAGTCGATGCCGGTGTCAGCGGTCAGTCCTTTAGGCATCGACATGACGAACTGCGGGTCGACGATGGCCACATCTGGGGTCAACGAATAATCCGCCAGCGTAATTTTGCGCCCGCGCGCTTTGTCCGTGAGCACCGCGAACGGGGTGACCTCGCTTCCCGTGCCGCTGGTGGTGGAGACGGCGATCAATCGCGCGTGGTTGGATTTGGTGGTGGGGAAGCGCACCACGCGCTTGCGAATATCCAGAAACGGCGCGGCCAGCTCGTCCAAATCCGCTTCCGGCGATTCGTATTTGAGCTTCATGATCTTGGCCGCATCGATCACCGACCCGCCGCCCAGCGCGACGATCTGGTCCACGGCATGGGCGTTGAGGGTCTCGACGCCGTGCATGATCACCTTGGTCTCGGGCTCCGCATCGGGAATCGCGAGCACGCGCACAACGGTTTCCGGCGGCATGGAGCGCCGCACAATATCGACATGCCCCATCTGCTCGAGCGCCGGATTGGTGACGATCAGCGTCGAGCGCGAGGGGAATTCACGCAGGTTTTCGACGGCATTGAAATCGAAATAGATTTGGTTGGGTACGCGGAACCACATATGCGCTGGAGTCCTCCGGGCCACGCGTTTAATATTCAGGTAATGATAGATGTTGACGTTGTCCATGGTGCTGTTGCCGCCGCCGGTTCCGCAACCGAAGGAGAACGTCGGCACCAGATCGTTGTAGACGCCGCCGAGCGCGCCGATGGCTCCCGGCGCGTTGACGATAACCCGCCCGGCGTTCATAGCCTCGCCGAACTGGCCGATAATCTCGTCGTTGCGCGAGAAAATGACGGCGGTGTGTCCCAATCCGCCGGCGTGATTCACTTCCATACAGAGCTTCAGGGCCTGATCGGCGGAAGTGGCCCGGCACACGGCCAGCACCGGAAAAAGCTTCTCGACCGAAAGGGGATAGCCGGGGCCCACGCCGTCGATGGGGGCGATCAGAAGCTTGGTTTCGGGCGGCACGCGCAGGCCGATCATGCGCGCGATGTCGCCGGCTTTCTGGCCTATGGCCATGGGCTGCATGTGACCGGTAGTGGGATCGATTACGGTGTGGCCGAGTAGTTCGGTTTCGGCGCGATTGCAGATGTGCGCCCCCAGTTCGGCGAATTTGGCGAGAGCCTCATCGTAGATTTCATCGTCGATCACCACGGTCTGCTCGGAGGCGCAGATGGTTCCGTTGTCGAACGTCTTGGAAGTGATGATGTCCACCACCGCCATGTCCAGTTCCGCGGTTTTTTCCAGATAGACGGGCGTATTGCCCGACCCGACACCCAGCGCCGGCTTGCCGGAGCTATAGGCGGCCCGGGAAGCGCCGCGTCCACCGGTGGCATCCACCAGCCGGACATCTTTGTGCCGCATCAGGTAGGCGTTGTCGGAGATGGTAGGCGATTCCACGCAAGTGAAAACACCCTCCGGCGCGCCGTGCTTCAGGGCGGCTTCGTACATAATACGCACCGCCTCGGCGGAACAGCGCCACGCGTTCGGATGCGGCGCGAAGACCATCGCGTTACGCGTCTTGATGGCCATGATGCACTTGAAGAGCACCGTGGAGGTGGGGTTGGTGATGGGCGTGAGCGAGAGCACCACGCCGATCGGTTCGGCCACTTCAGAAATGCCGCGCTCCGGAAACTCCCGGATGACGCCGACGGTGCGCTTGTCTTTCACGTAATCGTAGACGAACTCGGTGGCCACCATATTCTTGATAGCCTTGTCTTCGAGCACGCCCAAGCGGGTCTCTTCCACGGCCAGGCGTGCCAGGTGCTGCGCCTGCGCCAATCCGGCAAGGACCATCTGCTTGACAATGCGGTCGACGTCCGCTTGCGTGTATTGGGTGAAGACGGCGGCCGCGGTACGGGCTTGGCCCACCAGCGAATCCAGGTAGGCCATGCGTTCTTCACTGGGCGGGGCGATGTTTTGCGGCATGCTGGGATCTTCCTTTCCGAATGCGGGTCCGAATGCGGGCAGCCGATACCGGCGCGCGCCGTTGCTGATAAACGATTAAATAGGATTATAGCATCTGAACAACTGAATAGATATGCAGGGTACCGATGTTATCTGGTTTCCCGCGCCGTGATAGAATCGAACGAATCCGCAAAATGCCCGAAATCGTTCCATCCATCCTGGCCGCGGACTTCGCCCGCTTGGGCGAACAGATCGCTCAGGTCGAGCGAGGCGGCGCCACCATGCTGCATCTCGACGTCATGGACGGCCACTTCGTGCCAAACCTGACAATCGGGCCTCCCGTGGTCGAGTCCATACGTAAGATCACGCGCCTCACGCTGGATGTTCACCTGATGATCACCGACCCTGATAAATACGCGCCGATATTCATCGAAGCGGGCGCCGATCAGGTGCTGGTGCACCAGGAAGCGGCCAAGAACCTGGACGGCACGCTGCGCGAAATAAAGGGGGCGGGCGCGCGCGCCGGCGTGGTGATTAATCCCGCCACTCCGGTTTCCGCCCTCGAGGAAGTGTTGGGGCTGGTGGATTATGTGCTCGTGATGAGTGTCAATCCAGGATTCGGCGGGCAGCAGTTCATTCCATATACTCTCGACAAGGTCCGCCGGCTGGACGCCATGCGCCGCGACCGCCGCCTCACATTTCCCATCGAGATCGACGGCGGCGTGACTAAGGACAACATAGGCGACGTGGTGCGCGCGGGGTGTGACTGGATCGTCACAGGGTCTTCTGTATTTCACACCGCCGATCCGGCCGCAGCCGTGGCCGAATTGCAACAGGCGGCCGTGCGCGCGCGTGATGGACGATGTTGAACGGCTTAGCGCACGCGGGCTTAAAAAACGCGACCATGCCGCCCACCGCTGGCGATCCAATTGCTATGCTGAACTAAAGGTCCAAAGCATGTATTCACGTACTATTCGTAACGTTGTTGTGTTCGCCGCGCTGGCGGTGCTGCTGAGTTCCTGCGGTATCCGCCGTCACAAATACGCGGATCCTATCAGCAAGCAAACCGAACAACCCGATAAAGTGCTCTTTGACCGCGCTATTAACGATATCGAGCACAGCCGTTATGAAATCGCGCGGCTCACGCTGCAGACGCTCATCAATACCTACGACAGCAGCGAATATCTGGCCAAGGCAAAGCTGGCTATTGCCGATAGCTGGTTCCGTGAAGGCGGCGCGCACGGCTTGGCGCAAGCCGAAGCCGAATACAAGGATTTCGAGTTGTTTTATCCCAATATGGAGGAGGCCGCCGAGGCCCAGGAGCGCGTTTGCGATATCCACTATAAGCAGATGGATAAGGCGGACCGCGACCCCCTGCACGCCGTCCGCGCGGACGATGAGTGCCGCCAGCTGCTGCTGCAGTATCCCAACAGCAAGTTCGCGCCGGAAACCCAGCAGAAGCTGCGCGAGGTCCAGGAGGTTCTGGCCTTGCACGAATATGCCGCCGGGTATTTCTATCATCACAAGGGAGCCATGCCGGCGGCGGCCAATCGCCTGACTACCCTGGTCGATCAATATCCGCTCTTCAGCCAGGCTGACGAAGCGCTCTGGATGCTGGGCGATTCCTATGATCGTATGGGCGACCGTTTCGAGGACAAGTCCGCGGCAGCCTATACGCGTATCGTGAAGGACTATCCGCTGAGCGTGCACGCGGATGCGGCCAAGAAGAAATTGGCGGCGATGAAGCGTCCCGTGCCGCAAGCCGATCCGGTGGCCTATGCGCGTATGAAATACGAATTGGAAAACCGGAACGCGCCGAATAAGCTCAATCGCTTCGTCAATGAGTTCAAGAGGAACCCGGATACCAGCCTGGCGGCCAAGGGCGGAAGTCCGACCATGACGATTATGCGTCCGGGAGTTCCGGTCAGCGTGCCATTAAGTGCGACCGGCGGCACGACGGGGGCGCCCGGCGCGACACCAGGGGCGGCCGGCACTACCGGAACGAGCGATGTCACCATCGGCGTGACCAGCGATACGAAGGAACTCGATACGCGTCCTGATGCGCGCGCGAACCCGCCTGGCGCTGCACCCGTATCGCACGCCGCGGCCGTGGCCAACCCCACTTCCAAAGCGGACGTAGTCATGGCGCCCCAGCAGCCTTTCGCCACCAACCATCCGTTGAGCGATGCGGACAAAAAGAAATACATGAAGCAGGCGCAGGAGAAAGCCAAGCGGGAAAAGAAAGCCGCGGCCAAAGCCGCCAAGAAGGGCCAGCCTCCGCCGGCGCCAGCGGCGCAACCCGCCGCGCAGACGCCGTCCGCGCTGCAGCCCGCGGTGCAGACGCCGCCCCAGACGCCGCAGCCCTAGCGCAAATGGCACGCATTCTGCTCGCCGATGACAGCCCCCACGCGCAGCGCATGGGCGAGCAGATACTCAGCGAGGAGGGCTTCGAAGTGGTCACCGTCAGCGACGGCGACTCCGCCCTGCTGCGCCTGGAGGACGTGGACCCGGACCTGGTGCTCGCCGGCGTAACCATGGCCCACCGCTCCGGCTATGAAATCTGCCAATATGTGAAGCTCAGCCCCCGCCACAAACATGTCCGCGTGGTTCTGGTGGCCGGCGTCAAAGACCACCTGGATGAAGCCGAAGCCCGTCGTGCACAGGCCGATGGCATCGTGCAAAAGCCTTTTCAGGCGTCCGTGCTGCTGGGGGCCGTGAAGCCGCTGGTGGAAATGGCTGTGAAAGAGCGCGGATCGTCCCCGCTTGCCGCTGCCGGCGCCGCGGTGGGATCCGGCAAACGGTCCGCTTCAAAAGCGCCGGTCGTGGCGCTTATCGATCCGGAGCGCGTGCGCGCCGCCGTCACGGTGGCTCTGGACGCCTCCCTGTCTGGTATGATTGACGAGATTGCCGAGAAGGTCATGATCGCGCTCAGCACTCGTTAGAATCTATGCCCGATAACAGCTTCGACGTCGTCTCCAAGATCGAACTGCCGGAAGTCAGCAATGCCATCCAGCAGGCCTTGAAGGAGATTCACAACCGCTACGACCTGAAGGATTCTAAATCCTCGATCGAGCTGAATGAGAAGGATCACAAGGTGGTGCTGGCCAGCGCCGACGAATACAAGCTGAAGGCTGTCATCGAGGTGCTGGAAGGCAAACTGGTGAAGCGCAAGGTGCCGCTAAAAGGGCTGACGTACGGCACGATCATTCCCTCAGCCGGCTCTTCGGTGAAGCAGGAGATCTCGCTGCAGCAGGGCATTCCTATCGAGAAATCGCGCGAGATTGTGCGCAAAATCAAGGACAGCAAACTGAAGGTGCAAGCCGCGATTCAGGGCGACCTGGTGCGCGTCAGCGGGCGGGACCGCGACACACTGCAGAGTGTGATCAAGCTGCTGCGCGATAGCGATTTCGGCATCGACATGCAGTTCACCAATTACCGCACCATGTAAAAGCAGTTCGACCTCTCAGATCTTTAACCTCAATGCCACTTAGTTATCCCAATATTGGGAATACTGGAGAATTTGTGGGGCAGACCTCCAGGTCTGCGCGGGTCCTCCAGGACCCGCCGTTCGCGCTTTAGGCTGCCCCTGCTAATCTGAATCACCACTACGGTTCCGATGCAGCGCCGGCTCGACCGCCGCCGCCATCTTCCCCACATCCAGCCCGCCGCCCAGAAACTGATTCAGCTTTGCGGCTGTCGCGAGCGCATCGGAAATGGCGGCGCGATATTCGACCACCAGCAATCCCGTGCGCGGCCGCCGCGCCAGCATTGCCTGCACCCGCCCCAGCGTACGCACGAACTCGCCTTTGAGCAGCCGCCGGCGTTCAGGCGTGGCCTCCAGCGGCTGATGGCGGCGTACCAGCATACGCTCCTGCGAATCGAGCACTTCTTCGATATCGCGCTCAATCAGGATCACGCGGCAGGGCAAACCGCGCGGCAATGCGCCCAGCAGCGGCGCCACAATCTTGACGGCTTTTCCCCTTCCCCCGAACAGCCATTGCGCATCTTGCAGCAGCTTCTTCACCGGCGCAAATTCAAGATACCCGCGGGGATTGTCTTCGTCCGCTTCCCGCGACTCGTCTGCCAGGACACCCAGGCCGCCGGCAGCCAGCATCTGCATCACCATGGAAGTGCCGGAGCGCGGCAATCCGGTCACCACCACGAGAGATTCGGCGAGCGGCGGCAACTGCGTCGTCTGCGCTGGAACCGCCACGCCAGCCGTGCGCTCTACTGGATCAGCCACGACCTGGCGCACCGCAGGAGCACGGCCGCACCGCATTTCACGCGCCAGGCGGCGGTGCTCGCGCGCGGCATCCGCATCGCCCAGGTGTTTTTCGAGCAAAGCAGCCAGCCGCACGTGCGCTTCCGGAAAATTCGGATTGCAGGCAATCGCTGCGCGGAACGCCTCGGCCGCCGGCGCATATTTTCGCATTCCCGCTAACGCGCGGCCAAGCAAGAAATGCGCCAGCGGATAGCCATGCATCCTTTCAAGTGCCTCGAGGGCCGCTTGTGCGGCTACGCTGTATTGCCTGCGCCGCAGCGCGATCTGGCACACGCCCATATGCGCCTGCGCGTTATCGGGATCGATGGCCAGCGCCTTCTCGTACACCTGCAGCGCATCATGTGCGCGGCCCAGGCGCAAGTACAGGTCGGCGGTCTGCAGGAACACAGCGGGCCGCACCAGATGCCCTTCCGTCACCCTTTCGAGCGCGGCCAGCGCTTCCGGGTAGCGCTTCTCCGCAGCCAGCACCTGCGCGCGCAGATAATCGATCACCGGCGGTTGGAAGCGCGCCAGGTTACGCCAGCGTGCCAGTTCGCGGCGCTCGTCTGCGCTCAACCGCGACTCGGACTCGTCGTGGGACAGGCTCTCAGACGGCCTGCCTTCGAGCCGGGCGTCGACCTTCGTCCGCGCCTCTTCAAAGAGTGCCCGACGGCGGCCATCCAGATCGTCGACAATGCGCCGCATCTCCGCGTGCATTCCGAGAGCCTGGCAGGAAACGAACAACCGCACCGCAAAGCGCTGCTCATCGGGATCGGCGCGATACAGCGCGCTGAAAATCTCGTACGCTTCGCGGTGCCGGGCGCCATTCTGAAAGGCTTCGCCCAGGTTATAGCGGAGCTCGCGGATGGTCTTCTCCACCGCAATTTCGCGATTCTCATCCGGCCGTTCGATATATCCCAGCGCAATCATCTGCTCGAGCGCAGCCCGTGCGGCTACCGGGTCGAGGCGCGTGTGCGGCGGATGGCGCCCATCGGCTCCCGCAACATCGTCCCAGCTCGGAATGAAGGTGGCCTGCGGCCTCTCCGCAAAGGCCTGCGCTAACACTTTGCCGTCCATATCTTCTCCCGCCGGCAGTCCATAAATTGTAAGGACCGTGGGCGCCACATCCAGTAACGAGGCCCCGTGCAGCCGTTCGCCGTTCCGGATGCCTGGCCCATGCATGACCAGGATGCCCAAATCGCGGTGCTCGATGGCCGGTCCGGCGGGAATGTCCGGAATGGAGGCGGGCCGCAGGTGGTCCGGATGAAAGCCGTGGTCCGACAGGAGAATGACCGTAGTGTCCGGGCCGGCCTTGTCGAGCATTGTGCCCAGCATTTCATCGTGGAACTGATACGCCCTCGCCACCACGTTGTGGTATAGCTCGAAGTCGCGTTCCGGAATCCAGGATTGTCGCGGCGGATGGTACTTCATGAACCCGTGACAGAAGTGATCGATCGAATCAAAGTAGACGGCGAAGAAATCCCACGGCTGGTTGTCCAGCAGCCACATTGCGGCGGAATGTATGCTCATGCATTCCGCCAGCGTCCGCATACACACGCCCAGGCGCCTGTCGCGATCCTGGTCGATCTCTTTCGCCAGAGGGATGAACGGTTCTATCATCTCCGGCAGCAGTTGGTCGGGATGCATGCGCAATCCGGCCAGAGTCTGGGCCAGTTCCGGCGGATGCACTGTATGGGCTCCGCAGCGGCCAACCCTCGGCGAGCGGACTGCCGGCGCGATGGTAACGGTCGGAGACCATTACGCCGTTGATTGGCTCGGCCGGATGGCTGGGCCACCATCCAATCACGATGCTGCGCAGCTCGTTCTGGCTGAGAATGTTCCACAGCGCCTTCGATTTTCGCGACAGATTGGTGACCGGCTGCACGCCGCGCCCGTCGGGAGTGGGCTCGGAGAAACCGTGGATGCCATGTTTGAACGGCCGCTTCCCGGTGGCAATCGAAGTCCACAGCATCGGCGAGAGCGGCGGATGCAAGGTGGCCATCTGCCCCATCGCACCCTGCTCGACCAGGCGCCGCACGTTCGGCATTTTGCCGGCATCTATGAGCGGATGGATGACCTTCCAGTCGGCGGCATCCCACCCGACCAGGAGCACTTTAGGGTGCATTATGGCTTAGCTGGAAACTGCAGCCTGGGCGTATACGGCTTCTTAACGTTCCCTGTACCGCCGCCACCACCGGTTCCGCCGCCACCACCGGTTCCGCCGCCGCCACCGGTTCCGCCGCCACCAGTCCCAGTCTTATTTCCTCCCGTTGTGCCGGTAGTCACTGGCAGCCGCGGGAAGGTAGAAATCGGATGCGAAGAAATGATCGGGCTGCTGCTCACCGGGTATACGCCGCCTCCGGCCTGTAGCGAAAAGCGCGCAAACGACTGCGTTTGCATTCCCCCAACCATCGCCTGAATGGGGACCTCACCCTGGCCCAGGCCCGAGGGCACCACCAGGTTGATCTGGTAGAGACCCGCCTCCGACAGTCCGGCCCAAAGAGGACTTACGCCAACACTATTGATGGAAAGAGCAACCGGAGTGTTGACCGGCGCAGCGCCGGAGAAGGCTTCCCCAGCCGGTACCGGGGGAGTGGTCGGCCCAAATCCGACGCCGAAAAGTTCAACGATATCGCCGGGCTTCGCGGCTACCGTGGGATAGCCGAATGAATTCCCGGTCGGGCCGAGGATATCGTAACTTCCTCCACCGTAGTTCCCCGAGCCATCTGTTCTGGGAATAATCGCGGCCACGTATCCGTAACCGTTCTCGGTGTTGATCAGGCAGAACGACGGCGCATACTCACCCAGCGTCACAGTCGAAGTGGCGCTGCCGGCCGCTGTCGTAACCACTACGGACACGACTCCGGTGGCCGTGTCGTCCGGCGCCTGCACGTTGATCTGGCCGGGGCTGACAAACATGAGATACGCCGCCTTGCCATCGATCTTTACGCTGGTGCCGCCCAGCGTAGTGGGAAAGTCGCCGTTCCAGAAAGCCGTCTGGCTGGCAAGATTGGTGCCATATATGGTCACCCATTCGCCTGGCTCAATCGTGTTTACCGTACTGTAAATCGGCACTACGCCGCCGGGTGAGATAGACGGGGCCTGCGCCGGAGTCACCATACTCACTTGCCCGCTCACCTGCGGGTCCGCGCCATGCCGCTGTCCGGCATTCTGCCGGTCGATGGCTTGCCTGACGGCGTTAATCAAGGGCATGTATCTGGAAGTCGCGATATTCTGTTTGGCGGCCAAAACACTGGCTATCGCGTCCGCCGTGTTCCGTCCGCCGCTGCCGATATCCGCTGCCGAGACACTGGTCGCCATGGCCATGGCCGAACCGGTCACTGCGGCATAGATCTGCCAGTTCGCCGCACTGCGCTTCAGCACCTCCCGCAGCGATGACGGGCGCAGGGTGGCGAAGTAAGCTTCCAGGCGGCGATCCAGGTCGGACTTGCGCGAAGCTCGCACGTTCATTCACCTACTTTAGATGCTCCCACAGATCCCACTGCGATTAGGATACTGTGCCGATGGTAGAGACGAAAGGATCGGGCAGGCGGTTTCGGAATAGTGTGTCCCGATTAACCCTGGTTGATAGAAGGTTGGTAGAAGGTTAGTCGAAGGTTAGTTGAAGTTAACTGACACCAACGTTATCCATTACCCCGAGTACCTTTGCCAACTTGCCGTGGCACTCCGCGCCAAGGTATCCAGTAAGAGGAGCCCAGAGTAATGTCGGAGAAGAGGAAGGAACAGCGGCGCTTCACCAATGCCATGTTGGCCGTCGTATGGCAGGATGGGCGCGGACATAATCGGTCCCTGCGCGTGCGGGGGCTGAATGTCTCCAGGTCCGGCATGCGCGTCGAGGCAAGCGAAGAACTGCAACCCGGCGCGCCGGTCAGCTTGCGCGCGGAGCGCCACGACCTCAGCGGCAAGGCGACCGTGCGCAACTGCACCCTGCGCGGCTCGGCCTATGTGATCGGGCTGGAGTTCTCTGAAGAGACCAAGCGCACGCTGCGCCTGCCGCTGGTGGATGCCATCGATTATTACGAGGTGCTGCAGGTCAGTCCGAACGCCGAGACGGAGACCATCCACCGGGTCTATCGCATCATGGCCGCGCGATTCCACCCCGACAATCCCCAGACTGGTGACTCGGAGCGGTTCCTGCTGCTGAACGACGCCTATGAGGTGCTTTCCGATCCGGAAAAGCGCGCCCTCTACGATGCTGCCCGGCGCGTGGGAGAATGCCAGCCGCTGCCGGCCTTCGAAATGAAGGAGTTCGTGGACGGGATCGAGGGCGAGCAGAATCGCCGCCTGGGTGTGTTGTGCCTGCTCTACAACCGGCGCCGGTGCGACATGGACCATCCGGGGCTGTCCTTGCTCGATCTGGAAGGTCTGATGTCATTTCCGCGCGAGTATATTTCGTTCGCGATCTGGTACCTGAAGGACCGGGGCTTTGTGCAAATGGGCGACAATTCTGATTATGTGCTCACCGCGACCGGCGCCGATCACGTGGAGTCCAACTCTCCGCGGCATGCTGTGCTTCACAAATTGCTCAGGGCTTGATCCACTTTGGAGGCATTCTCCAGATAATTATTTGACGGCCGGCGGGGGAACGCTTTCCTGCTTCAGATCGAAGTGCGCGTGCAGCAGCTTGTCGCCAGGTAGCATGAACGTCCAGCCTTCGGTGTGGGTCCGGCGACTTGCGAGCCACCATTCGAGGCCGGTTGCCAGCTTCGCAGTAGTGAACTAGCCTCAGGCGATCATCCTCCAAATAGATCATGGTCGGCTCTGGCGCTCCCCCGGGCGCAATCTCATGCACCAGGACGTTGCCACGGGAGCCAACGCGCATCGTAACTTGGATGGGCCCGTCTACGTCGGGATTAGGCGGGTCGGTTGTGACTGGGCCGGTCCACGTCCCCGCCAGGCCCTTCAAGGCATCGAATGAGATTTGTACGTCTGACTTCGGGGGAATTGCTTTTTGGTCTGGCGAAGGGTTCTGCGCAAAGGTAAGACGACACAGCGACAGCACACCGATACAAAGCACCATGGGGCAGAGTAGCGATTTCACACGCCCCACATTCAAGAGGCAAATTCTAATCAACCGCCATCGTGACCGTGCTCAGGCCCGCCAAATCGCCCGCGCTGATCGTCACCGGCACCGCCGCTCCCGGAGTTACGTTCGCCGGAACCTGCGCATTAATCTGAACCACTCCGGCCACCAGTCCGGGCGCGGCGCCCTGATAGCTCACCGCCGCAGTCTGGCCACCGATGGTTATCGATATCGGCGTGGCGGTCACCGGCAGACTTACCGCCGAAACGATGGCCCCATCCGCCACCGATGGAGAAAAAAGACCGGCGCCAGTGGCGTATATCGCGACCCACGAGCCGCGCGCCGCCGGATTGGCCGGCGAATTGACGGAATAATCCGTATTCAATATGGCGCCCTGCCCCGACGCGCTCGTCAGGAACACGGCCGGAGCCGCCGTGCTCACCGGCAGCGTGGTCGTGAACATAGCGCCGCCTGGCGCCGAAACCTGCATCACCGTGGTGGATTTGCCCGCTATCTCGAACGGGACCACCGCGTTGATCTGGCCCGCGGCGGCGTACAATAGCGGCGCCGGAGTGGCGTCAAAACTGACTCTGACTCCTCCCAACGAAGTCGCCACTGTCCCCGCCGGATCGAGCACCAGACCCACGGGTGCGGGTGGGCCGATGCTGTTGCCGAAAATCGCAATCAGTTCACCCGGTGCAACCGCGGCACTGGTCAAGCTGGCCGCACTAGTCACTGCCGTGATACCGGGAACGGAGAGCAATCCGTAAACGGTGACTTGATTCGAATCCGTGGGCATGTAGACCTTGCCGTTCACCACCGTCGGATTGGCAAACTTGGTGAAGTTACCCATCGCATCGCGGCTGCCCTGCATGTCGCTGTTCCAAAGCTCCTGGCTCACATTCAAGGCATTGAACGCGTGCAGCGTGCCAGGCTGCGGTAGAGTCGAATTCGGCACCGTAGTCGCCCAAAAAATGCCGCTCTGCGGCACGGAACCATTGGACGACGCGGTCATGCCGCTGAACGGCAGTACATTCGTAACGGAGCTGTTGGATGCCAGCGCGGTGGTGTTGAACGTGCCGTTTTGCATCTGGAATTCGCGCAGCGTTTGGTCGCTGCCCCAAATGTAAAGGATCGGTCCGCCGGCGAGATTCCAGAACGTCGCGTTAAAGATGGCGAACTCATTGTTGGAAACCGCCTGAAATACTTGCAGCGCATTCGTATCCATCCCTTCGTGGCCCATGTTCGTAGCATCGATCAGCGCTACCAGGCCCGCTTTGCCGCCGGCAATCACCATGTTGCTCCCGGGCACCAGGATGGGACCGTTGGATCCAAAATCCTGATCGTCGTCCGTCCAGGCCGCGTACTCCGACGGCGTAAACCAATCCGAAACCTCCAGCGTGGGCGTCAATCGCAGCACGCTTTCACCCCACGCCGTGATGCCGTCGTAGTCTCCATTCGAAGTCGTGCAATAAACGCTTCCGCTGGCATCAGCCGCCAAGCCCCGGCCGCTTTGCCAGATCGAAGAGCCGGCGCCCGAGGGCGTGGTGTTGAAAACGGCGGTTTGTTCCAGCAGGTCGGCGGCATTATAGGCGACGATCCATCCATGCCACGGCGTGTAGTCTCCGTGTGAACCGAAACCGATATAAATGGTGTTGTTGGCCAGCAGCAGCGCCGGCCTTTGAATGTGCTCCGCCGGCACCAGCGAAAGCTCGCCATTCACCGCATCCCCCGAACCGCCCCATCCGCTGCCGGACACCGTGGCCTGGATTTGCACGGGTCCGTTCAACTTCTCGGCCCCGGTTCCCAGGTCCAGCGCATGCAGGAAAAACGCCATGCTGCCGCCGACCAGAGTTTCATTCGCGACGTAGATGGTATTGCCCGTGCGGTCGATTACCGGCGTGCTGAGAATTCCGATCTCGTTCAGGATGTCGATGTAAGTTACCCCCGGCACCGAGAATAACGACGGACTGACCGAGCTCCCCAGATTCACTTGCCATAACGGCGCGGTGCCGTTGGCCGCATCCGCGTCGAAAGCAAACACGCTGTTGTGCATGGTCGCCACGAAAAGTACGTTCAGCGTACCCTTCCCAGGCATGTTCAAGGCATGCACGTAGAGCGGCTGCGCATATACCTGTCCATCCACCGGAAACGTATAGAGCTTCCCGAACTGCGTGGGATTCACATTGTTCAGATTCAGAATCCCTTCGTTCATGTTTGCATTCGTTCGGTTGTTATCATAGTTTGCTGTAAGCACGTCCACCTGGGCGCGTAATGCGCCGGCGGCGGCGAAAAGCAAAGCAAAGAAAAGGGTTCCCTGGGTCATGGTTTGTGTCAAGTCTGTTAAAGATGACAGGCAGACCCGCCAGGTTACACTCTTTACGGTAGGAATTCCCCTGTGGAAAGAAGTTAGATTTCGATAAGAAGCCGGCAAGGGACGGCCACCCCACGACCAAACCTACAGCCAGCACACGCCACCCAACATGTAATAGACTGCATACATGCGAATCCACACCGCCCTGCTTGCGGCTGCCGCGCTGCTGATGCCGGCCCATGCCCAACAAAATGCCAGCCCCTTCGCCGGCCGCTGGGATTTTAATATCACCACGCCTGGCGGCACGCGCGCCGTCTGGCTCGGCGTAACGGACAAGGGAGGCAATCTGGAGGTTTGGTATCAGCCGCCCGGCGGCAATGTGTACCAGGTGAAGGACGTTCGATTGGACGGGCCGCGCCTGAAACTCACGGTCTCGCCTGCCACTGCGCATCGTCCGGCGACTACCTGGATACTCACCGCCAGCGGCGATAAGCTCAGCGGCGAGCAGAACGGCGGCGCCACCATTAAATTGGCCGGCGTGCGCGCTCCGGAGCTGAAGCGCGAGGCGCCCACTGCGTGGACCGATCCGGAGCCTCTGTTCAACGGAAAGGATCTCACCGGCTGGGAGCCGATCGGCTCCGCCGCCAGCCACTGGACCGTGGCAGACGGGTTGCTGGTGAATACCGCCCACGGCGCGAACCTGAAAACCACGCGCACGTTTAATGATTTCAAGGTGCACTTCGAAGTGAACTGTCCCGACGACGGTAACAGCGGCTTCTATCTGCGCGGCCGGTACGAAGTCCAGGTAGAATACGAACCGCTAAAGGAAAATCCGGTGGAGCGGCGCATCGGGTCGATCTATGGCCGGATCGCGCCCCAGCCAGAACTGCCGCGTGCGCCAGGCCAGTGGGAGACGTTCGACGTTACCCTGGTAGGCCGCACGGTAACGGAGGTCCATAACGGCCTGACTACGATTGACCACAAAGAGATCGAGGGGATTACGGGCGGCGCGCTGGACGCCAACGAAGGCGAGCCTGGACCCTTCTATATCCAGGGCGACCACACCGGTGGCCTGAAATACCGCAACATCACGGTTTCGGTTCCGAAGCCTTAGCGCGCCGCCAACAACAGCAGGAAAATCGCGAGGATCAGCAGGTTGGCGATCAGCCCGGCTTTGTTCTGCTGCAGGATCGGCAGACCGGATTTTAGAAGCGAGCGCATCCAATTCCCTGCGTATGAGACGCCTGCCTGACGCCGCCGGTTGCACCAACTTGCAGCGCTCGGTGGGGCAGCCAGGGCTTGAACACGGGTACAATCGGAATGGACATGGCCGATTTAACATCTCTTCCCCATGAGCTTGACGACAAGAAGTGCACCTGCCGGGCAATCATCGAAACGCCCAAGGGCAGCCGCAATAAGTTCGATTACGACCCGGATTCCCGTCTGTTCATGTTAGCCGGGCTGCTGCCCGAAGGCATGATGTTTCCGTTCGATTTCGGCTTCATTCCGTCCACGCTGGGCGACGATGGCGACCCGCTCGACATCCTGGTTCTGATGGACGCACCAGCTCACGTCGGCTGCCTCATGGATGTGCGCATCGTCGGAATTATCAAAGCGGAGCAGACCCAGGACGGCAAGACCGAATCCAACGACCGGCTGCTCGGTGTGGCGGTCCATTCTTACAGCCACGAGAACCTGGAAACCATTGACGACGTGAACAAGACTCTGCTTTCGCAAGTGGAGGAATTCTTCATTTCATACAACAAGCAGCGCGGCAAGAAATTCAGAGTTACCGGCACGGCCGGCCCTAAGAAGGCCATTACGTTTCTCAAAGCCGGCATCAAAGCCCACAAGAAGGCCGGTAAGAAATAGGAATCGGGTTGCACCAGCTCAGGCCAGCGCGGCAAGTAGGGAAATGGGATCGTTGGGCTGCACGCGGCCCGGCTGGATCACGCGCGTGTAGAATCCGCTCATGCCCCAGCACGGCGATGTCGGATCGCCCGCCTGCACCCGGGCATCGTAAATCTCCTGCTTAATAGCCGGGCCGTAGATATCCAAGGCCGCACACGGGCCGCGCACCTTAGTGATCTCCAGGATGGCCTCCCCGGCGCGCAACTGATGGCCGATGCGCAACTGCCGGCGGTCGAGACCGTGGGTCGTCAGGTTCTCGCCCAGCGCTCCGTTGAAGACCGGGTAGCCGCGAGCCTTCAATTCCTCGATGGTTTCTGCCGCAATGAGCAGCACTGCCTGACGCCATCCGCCGTGGATTAGCGGGTGCGCGCAGGCGTCGCCCGCCAGGCCCAGCGCAGTGATCATGCCCCCCGCGATCGCTCGTTTGGGAATGCCGCCAGAGGAGACGCTGATTTGGACGATCACGCCTTCGCCATCACAGGCACTAGCGGGCATCCGCGTCCAAATACTCGATCCAGCCGTCCATCATTTCCATTTCGCTGGCCTCACCCCAACGCACGACCTTCGTAGGATCCGGGTTCAACGGATTATTCAGTGAGTTATCGAAGTGCGAGATGATCGCCAGGCGCGTGCCCTTCGGTATGAACTTGGGCTGCTCCATCCGGTAGGTGATCTGCCAGTTGAAATTGTAGTGCGGCACCAGCAGCAGAGTTTCCTGGCGGCCGTCCGGATATGTCGCTTCGAAGCGCGCATCCTTGCCGCGCAGGTGCATGTGGGGCGTCAGGCTGGTCAGGTACATGTCCTGTTTGAAGGTGTGACACTCGGTCACCTCCACGTTCGGATCGCCGGCCGGAATGCGGAAGAAGTAGTTCGATAAATCCACGCGCTTGGCCACCTGCTGGGGTGGCTCCTTAGCGAAGATTAACCCTACGGCCGTGGCGTCGACCTCCGGTTTCCGGGTGGCCTTCGAGTAGTGGATCTGGAATCCCAGCGTGGCGCCCGCGGGAATTTTGCGCGCCGTCCCCGGCGGATAGACATCCGGGCCGCGCCCAGGCAAATACGAGCTGATCAGCCCCCAACTGCCGAAGTTCTCGTCGCGAGGTTTGCCACCCGGCCAGTAGGAATTGTCGTCCACAATGCAGCCGTCATCGATCACGGGCGCTTCCGGACGCATCCAGGAGAGCTTGCCTTCGTGCACCTTGAGCCAGCCGGCGTAGGCCGCTTGCGGGTCCGCGGGCTCCTCCTTCTTCGCGCCGGCGGTTTTCGGCTTGGCGGGGTCGTTCACGAATACATGCGCGTGGTGCACAATTTTGCGATTGGTCGGGCGCAGTTCGGCCGCGACGATCCACTTGTCTTCGGTGAAGTTAGTGGGAACGTTGAAGTATTCGTATTCGTCGGGGCCATCGGCCGTGATCGAGTGCGGCGGGATGGAGATGATCACGTCCGGCTTCCCGATGCGCCAATCCGTGGAGAATACGGGCGGCGCGGGCAGTTGGCGCGGGTCGCCCTCGGCCGAGCCTTGATCCACCCAGGTCTTGATCGTATCGATTTCGGCGGCGGTCAGGCTCCAGTCGTTTCGCCATTTGCCGAAGCGCGGATCGGCCTTCCAGGGCGGCATCTGGCGGGTCAGGACCGCTTCGCGAATGGCTGCGGCCCAGGGGCGGGTTTGCTGATAGGTGAGCAGCGACATAGGCGCAATGTCGTCCGCATGGTGGCACGTGGCGCAGTGCTTATATAGGATCGAAGCCACGTCGGCGCTATAGGTGACTTCCGCCGCAACCAACGGGCACACGGTTGACAACCAGGCAGCGATACCCAGCGTTGGCAGCTTCATGACTCGCCTCCGAGTTACTCTGAGTGTACCGCACAATGCACTATTATCCATCGTGTTGTTCGTGTTCCGCGACGATTTTCTAAGCGGCCGCCTTGTTGAGGAGCGCAATACTGGTGCGGTCCATGGTCAGGACGGCGGGGATGGCCAGACGACCGCGTGAAGTCACATGATCGCGATGGGTCTTGGGGACCTTCTGAATCAATCCATGGAAGCGGCGGATTCTCAGCTTTCGGCTTACGGCTGCCGAGCGGCGGCGTTTTTCTGGACGATTGCGAAGATAATACGGACTCTACAGCACAGATAGTATCTCGTCAATCACCTATCTTGAAATCAGCGGGCTGCGAATGCGGTCATGCTCATGAAATGGAAGTAAGGAGATTGTGATGCGTGTTTTCGTCACCGGTGCTACAGGGTTCATCGGTTCTGCCATAGTTCGGGAACTCATCAACGCGGGCCATCAGGTGGTCGGCCTTTCTCGCTCAGATGCGGGTGCCAAGGCTCTGATCGCCGCCGGCGCCCGGGTGCATCGAGGCGATCTTGAAGACCTGGAGAGCCTGCGCCGTGGAGCAGCCTTGTCGGATGGCGTGATCCACACCGCCTTCATCCACGACTTCTCGAGGTTCGCGGCGAACTGTGAGATAGATCGGCGCGCCATCGAGGCGCTCGGCTCCGTGCTCGCTGGCTCTGACCGTCCCTTGATCGTCACCTCCGGGACCGGGCTGCTTACACCAGGGCGCCTCGCGACCGAAGACACTGCGCCCCCGTCCGGCTCCACCGCGGTTCCCCGGGTTTCAGAACAGGCGGCCCTTTCTGTGGCGGCAGGTGGCGCGCGCGTGTCGGTGGTGCGGCTCCCGCCCTCGGTCCATGGCGATGGCGATCACGGCTTTGTTCCGATCCTTATCGGCATCGCTCGTGAAAAGGGCGCTTCCGCCTATGTGGGCGACGGGCTCAACCACTGGCCCGCGGTCCACCGACTGGATGCCGCACATCTCTACAGGCTCGTGCTGGAGAAGGGTTCCGCAGGCGCCCGGTATCATGGCGTCGCCGAAGAGGGCGTGCCGTTCCGAGACATCGCTGGGGTGATTGGCCGCCGCCTGAACGTCCCGGTCGTCAGCAAGGCCCCCGAGGAAGCAGCCGACCATTTTGGCTGGTTCGCGCATTTCGCAGCGATCGACAACCTGGCCTCGAGTGAGCGAACGCGGGAACTGCTAGGCTGGCAGCCGCAGCAGGCCGGGCTGATTCCCGATCTCGACCGGCCGCGCTATTTCGAAGCCTGAACAGACCGTCCACGCGAAAACCTCGATGATCTACCTGCGCACGAGGAGAAGTGCCCCGTCATTGTCTCCCAGGGCCGCAGGCGACGTCCACGAGGTTGCGGTGACATTTACGGGGGGCAGAGCGGTCTTCTCACCGGTAGCTGCATTCCACCAGCTGCCATCATACCGACCTGATTGCAGCCGCACAGTCACACTGCCGGCATGGGGCAGATAGACGGCATAAATTTGACCGGGCTTCGCCAGACAGTAGTTGCCGTTGTTCACCAGTTCGTCGTGCGGTGCGGTGTTCCACCAATCGAAACTGGTGAAGAAATCGACTATGTGAGCGTACCCCTGGAACATGATCATCGTGTCGTCACCGCGGCCGTTCATCCATCCACCGCCCGTATCCGGCCACACATTGGTTCCGCGCCGCGCGGTCTCGCCGGCAGTTTGGTATCCTCCCGCCATTACGATTTCCCAAGCGGTCCGCCGCAGCGTGTCCGCGGACTCCGATCCGAGCCCTTTGGCCCACATCGGGTAGTGGTCTTCGTAGCCGTATTCCTCATTGGTCTGGGGGATGATCCGGCCGAGACTTTCCTGCTGCTTGCGCTGGGCCAGCATGAAGGCGTGCTGAACTCTCGACCACTCCTGAAACGAGGTGAAGTCGAACCAGTCGGAAGTGCGATCCTGGTGCACGTTGTCAACGGGATGACTGGTAGCCAAATGCCGGTACGGGTCCCAAGCCTTGATCAGGGATCCCGTGGCGTGTGTCCAGCGGTCATCCCGATACTGATCGAGATCGTCGCCGAGGTCCCAGGTGATATTCGAAAAGGCGCCAAAGCGCGCAATCGCATACCGGATGAAGCGGTGCTCGTTTTCACTGCCCGGCGCAGGGTGAACACGGCTATCGTTCATATCCAGGACGAGCGAAAAGATTACATCCCGATCTCGGGCGAAGCGCAGTGCCCGCTCGAATTTCTGCCAATACGAGACCCGAAAACGGCTATAGTCGAAGCCGGGATGATAGATGTCCTCGGCCAGGCCGGTACCTGGCCAGGGCGTGGTGAACGGTGTCCAATTGCGTCCGGCCATAACCGGCTCGCCGTAATACAGGCTGGTCCTGCCCGCAATCGTTACGCGCATTCGATTGATTTTCAGCCGATGGAGGCGCTCGATGGCGGACTGGATGATGTGGTCATCCCGCCAACCCATCAGCCAGTAGGCGGTGGTGCCGTTGAAGAAATAATGCTCGCCGGTACCCTCCCAGACAAAGTGCCAGCGGTTTTGAGAATCGATCCGGATGGGACCACGGCGGCGACCGTTGCTCACATGGAAAGTGCCGGTGGTCGTCGCCGTGGACCATGCCTGACGGTACTCCACGGTGTAGGTATAGTCGCCCGGGAGAGCCGGCATGAACCGGACGCGGTACACGCTTCCATCATCCGCGTCGCAAAACCCGTCAACACGCCAACGTTTGTT
>CAVWOT010000039.1:0-170070 GCA_963756605.1 Bryobacterales bacterium
TTCAGCCACTTGGCGTGCTGGCTGAACATCGAGTCGACGATACGGATGAAGGCCTCGTAACTATTGAACAGCCCGTGCCGCCCGGTGAGCAAATATCCTTCCAGCCAACCTTCGCATTGGTGCTCGCTCAACATCGAGTCCAACACGCGTCCGGCGGGTGCCAGGAATTCATCGTTCTTTACTTTCCGGGCGTCCCACTGACGGTTGGTGACTTCAAAGACCGCGCCCAGGAGATTCGAAACTGTCTCATCCGGACCGAAGATACGGAAATTGCGCTGATCCTGATTCAGCTTGGTCACGTCGCGCAGGAACTTACCCAGCACGAGCGTATCCTGGCCGTCGACGGCGCCGGGCGAAGGCACATTCACCGCGTGGTCGTGGAAGTCCGGCATGCGCAGGTCGCGCAGCAGAATGCCGCCGTTGGCGTGCGGATTGGCGCCCATCCGCCGGTCGCCCTTCGGCGCCAGATCGGCCAATTCCGGCATCAGGCGGCCATTTTCATCGAATAGCTCCTCGGCCTTGTAGCTCTTCATCCAGCTTTCAAGCTGTTTGACATGATCGGGATGCGCGGAATCCACCAGAATCGGCACCTGGTGCGCGCGGAAGGTGCCCTCGATTTGCAGGCCGTCGACTACCTTCGGTCCCGTCCAACCCTTGGGCGATCTCAGCACGATCATGGGCCAGCGCGGCCGGGTCGTATCGCCGTTCTTCCGCGCATTGTTTTGGATTTCGCGGATGTCCTCGATGGCCGTTTCCAAAGTGGTGGCCATGAGTTGATGCATCGTTTCCGGCTCGTCGCCTTCCACAAAGTAGGGCGTCCCAGCCGCAGCCTCGGAAGAATTGCTCCAGTTCCTCATGCTCGATGCGGGCCAGGACGGTCGGGTTGCTGATCTTGTAACCGTTGAGGTGCAGGATCGGCAGGACGGCGCCGTCGGTGATGGGGTCGAGAAACTTGTTGGACTGCCATGCGGTGGCCAAAGGCCCCGTTTCCGCTTCACCGTCGCCGACCACACACGCGACGATCAGACCGGGATTGTCGAATGCCGCACCAAAAGCATGGCTGAGCGAATACCCCAGTTCGCCGCCTTCGTGAATCGAACCTGGCGTGGTCGGCGCAACGTGGCTGGAAATTCCGCCGGGAAACGAGAACTGCATGAACAGCTTCTTGCAGTCCGGCCTCGTCCTGGGTGACGTTCGGATAGATCTCACTCCAGGTGCCTTCGAGGTAAACGTTGCCCACAATCGCCGGGCCGCCGTGACCGGGACCGGCGATGTAGAACATGTCCAGGTCATACTTCTTGATCACCCGGTTCAGGTGCACGTAGATGAAGTTCTGGCCCGGCGTCGTGCCCCAATGCCCGACCACCAGGGGCTTCACGTGAGACAGCTTCAGCGGCTCCTTCAGCAGCGGATTGTCGTAAAGATAAATCTGGCCGACCGACAGATAGTTGGCGGCGCGCCAGTAGGCATTCATCTTGTGGAGCAGGTCCGGCGTGAGTGTGTTGGTTTTGATGGCTAAGTCCTTAGCGTCGATCGCGTCGGGTTTCTTGTGAAGCACTTCCGGAGTAAGTGTGTTGGTTTTCATGATTCAATCCTTTTCGTTCACCGCGCCGGCTTCGAGAATGCGACACACCGAGCGCGCAATCATCAGATCTTCGTCCGTGCGAATGACGCGCACCGTGACCCGGCTGGCGTCCGTGGAAATCACCGCCGCAGTCTCCGCATTGCGCGACTCGCTCAGTTCGATGCCGAGGAAGCCCAGCCCATCGCAGATGCGCGCGCGGACGCAGCGGCGCATTTTCGCCGATGCCTCCGGCGAAGACGAGCGTGTCCAATCCGCCGAGCGCGGCGGCGAAGGAGCCGATCCACTTTTTCGCCTGATAACAAAACAGCGCCACGGCTTCCGCCGCCCGGACATCATGCGGCTTCCTGCGCGAGCAAGTCGCGCATGTCGGAGCTGATTTCCGAAACGCCGAGCAGTCCGGACTTGTGGTTCACCATTTCGTAAAACTGTTTGGTGGTCATCTGCTCGGTTCGCGCCAGATACGGCGCCAGGCCGGGATCCAGATCGCCGGAGCGGGTGCTCATCACCAATCCCGCCGTCGGCGTGAAGCCCATGCTGGTGTCGATGCTCTTGCCGTCGCGCACGGCGGCCATGCTCGCGCCGTTGCCGAGATGAGCCAGGATGACGCGGCCAGTGGTCGCCGCCGGGTCGCCCAGACGCGCGAGTTCTTCCATCAGGTAGGCATAGGACAAACCATGGAAACCGTAGCGTTGCACTCCCTTCGCGTAGTAGCAACGCGGGATGGGAAGCAGCTTGGCAACCCGCGGCATGGTGCGGTGAAACGCCGTGTCAAAACAGGCTACCTGCGGCAGTTTCGGATGCCGTTGGCGGAACGTCTCGATCAGTTCGATCTCGCGGGGCAGATGGTCCGGATCGTACGGACTGATGCGATGCAATTCATCCAACAATTCCTGGGTGACCAGCTCGGGCGCAGTATGTTGCATGCCGTGCACCACGCGGTGTCCCACGGCTCGAACCGACTCGAAGCCATGCTGCACTTCGAGCCAGTCCATCAGAAAAGACGCCGCTGATTTGTGGTCGGAGGCGTCGAGGCTGTGGCTGTCCTTCCGATTCCCGGCCGGGTCATGGAAGGTCAGATTCGTTCCGGTCATGCCGATGCGATCCACCGTTCCATAAAGCCTCCGCTTCGACGGTTCGTTGGCCGGGTACACTCCGAACTTGATGCTCGACGAACCGCCATTAATCGTCAGGATGCATGGGGCATTGGGTTTCATGTAATTAATCCGAATGAAGCCAATTTCGCGCAGGTGGACTGGTAATCTGTGTGAAGTATGCTTTGAATCCCAAACCTTCCGCGATCTTCAAGCCGTGCCGGATCTTGAGTTGGGTCATTAGCTCAATCATCTCGGGGCGAGATTTCGATTGCGCGCACATACAGCGCCGAAACTGGGCCCGGGTAAACGGGCGCTTTTGGTAGAAGACCAGCCAGCCCAAATATTTTTCGAAGGTAAGCTTCCCTTCCTCGTGAGTTTCGAAGGTCAGGCGATGCCGCGCCTCCATCTCGGCCCACTCCAGATTGAAGTGCTTCGCCCGCCGTTCTGCAGGCTATATGATCCCAACCGTTGGTGAGCAGAGCACCGCCGATATCCACAGGGTATGTAACGGCCCCGGACACTGTCACCTCAAGCGCCGGAGCACCGGAAGCGCCTCCCCGGCGATCGGGCCAAGTTCCGTCGCTTGAGTGGTCTGGTCGTCTGTGAGCCGAATGAGAACTTGTTTTTCGAACAGAGGTCTAGGTGTCATCTTCGTCTTCTCCCGTTAAATTCAACTCTCGAACACTACGCCCAACATAATTGGGTCTCCAATACGCGCCGGGTGACTCGTCGCTAAGAAGCCGTTCCGTCCCGCCACGCCGTTCCGCGGCACGGACAGACCCTGAACGCTCCTTCTTCGATGCGACGGCGCCCTTCTCGGGGCCGTTGTTCCGCCCATTTTGTCGCCGCGTCGCGCCCGCACCCGCGGGTTGAGCCTCAGCCTTGAATTCTTGCAGTTGTTCGCGTGCCACCAGCTATCTCCTTTGCCGCGTTGCGGAGTTAAGATCGCGCATTGCCGGTACCTATTGTGGCGGCCCGGCCAGCGAGCGTTCGAGCGCATCCATCGCCTTGCCGAAGTTTCCCCAATTCCCCTGCTGCATGTCCTTTTGTGCATCGCCTAATTCCGGTTGCAGCCGGAGCGAGGCCTGCGCGGGATTCTGGGGTTGCTGCGCCCCAAAGACGGTTTGGACGGCTTCATCGAGTGTAGGCTCCATCGCCACTTTATCCCCCGAAATCACGATTACGCGCTTGAGTTGTGGGAAGTCTGTGCCTTCCGCCGTGAGGTACAGCGGTACTACGCAGAGAAAAGAGTTCTCGATCGGCACCGCGTTTAAATTTCCGCGAATGACTTTGGAACCTTTTTGGTCCCAAAGGGGTCAGTTGCTGGGCGATTGTCGTGTTCTGATCGATCATCGCCGCGATTTGCATCGGGCCGTAGATGAGCTTGCCTTTGGGAAGTTCGTAAAAGAGCATTTCCCCGTATTCGGGGAAATCGCACCGGGCAGCCAGCCAGGAGATCATATCATTTCGCTTCTGAGGCGTTAAAGGAGTCATCAGGAGGTACTCGAGCTGGTGGCTTCCGGAGAGTTTCATCAGGATGTAATACGGCTGCATGGGCGCGACCGTGCTCGCATAGTTTGCTTGGGGGAGCACCCAGAGGTCCTCGCAGACGGCTGCAACAATAATGAGTTTCAGCGGACGCCAACGGTGAACGGTGCGATAACTTCCGACGGCCCTGATCCTTTCGGCTGCGGGCGGCGTTGGCTGCTCGACGTGGATCAGATTCTCGACCATTGGCTTTACAACCTCTCCCTTGGTCCGAGACGCTGGCCGACGACTACGGGCCGGTGCAACTGGATCACGCGCATTAAGGTCCCGGCCGATCGACCCGGCCCCAGTTTATCGGTGGGGTGTCGGGGTGAACGAGCATTGAGTACCAAACGTCCTAACCCGTCAGCGACACGCCGTTGCTGCACTTGGAAGCGGCCCGTCGAGATGGATGCAGTTGGAAGCGCAGCGGCGAATCTCCAGGGTATTCTTAGCAGTTCGTTTGCCACTCGGAGTGCTGCTCTCAATTTTCGGGCGTAGGGTTTCGGAGTCCCTCGCTCCGCGAGCGGTCGAACCGTCAGTCACAGTTGGCGTCGGCAAAGTCCGCACCTTCAGGTGCAGATATCGCCGTTCGAAACCAGTGTCTTTCCACTGGCCCGGCCTAGAACCTCTGCATCCGAAAAGCGGGTTCTGTTTCTGGATCGTCTCGTGCTACGAGCCATAAACGATCCGCCGGTGTGAGTCGATGCCAAGTGACACGCGTTCTCGATAGATACGCACTGAGCACGCAGTTGGCCACCCGATGGTTTGCCCCGGGAAAGACGCGGCGGCGCAGGCCGCGCCCTTCCAAATGCAGATGCTGCGTCGGAAAGTGCAGTCTTCGCTGTTTCAGCACGCCGTCGTCCGCCCACTCCGCTTGCCCGCCTCTTGATGGCAATGGAGGCCGGCGTGCCCTGCATTTATATGGAGCCGCCGCGGGAAAACGGCCCCAAACTTTGGAGGAACACCTTGACTACATTAGAGACACTAACGGAAACAGCGTCGGACTTTGGCAAACAGACGCAGGAATCAATCGAGGAGTTGGGCCGGTCAGCTGGCCGGAAACTGGATGAAGTGCGAGATGAGACAGGGGCTGCACTCCATTCGGCTGCCTCCTCCGTTCGCAGCACTGGGCACGACAGTTCCGCGGCGATCGACAACTGCTCAACCCACACGGCGGACCGCCTGGATGCTACGGCATCGTACATCGAAGATCACGACCTGGGGGATGCAGTCACCGGCTTGCGGCGGTTTGCTCGCCGGCATCTGACAGGATCCGTGGTCGCCGCGGCCGCGATCGGCGTTTTAGCCGGAGCCTTTCTGAGCCGGGTGACACACTCCTGCGGGAGAGCCGCCGAACCCACGCAAAGGTAGTCTCGCCGCAGGGCCTTATGAAGAAACGACAGTCCGAGCCGGCAACAAATGACGGCACGCCTTGCGACCAGGGCCCCGTGTCTTTTTCGTTAGAAACTCGGATCGGCCATCGCCAGTTTAAGATATCTTCTTGGAAGCACCTGCGGAACACTCGGCTACTGGTAATTCTCTCATCGCCGCTTATTTACGCTTGTGTGCTTCCGTTCTTGCTGCTCGACGCCGCGGTTGCCATCTATCAGCTTGTCTGCTTCCCCATCTACGGGATTCCCAAGGTTCGCAGGAAAGACTACTTGGTCTTCGATCGTGGACGGCTGGCCTATCTGAATACGATTGAGAGGGTCGGCTGTATTTATTGTTCTTATGCCAACGGATTGCTCGGCTTTGTTACTGAAGTTGCGGCGCGCACCGAGCAATATTTTTGTCCGATCAAGCATGCTCGGGCGTTGGTTGGGATGCACTCCCGATACGCGAGGTTTCTGCCGTACGGAGACGCCCGAGCTTACCGCGAGCAGTCGGCAGCCCTAGCCCGCGCGTACAGCGACCTCGCGGCAAGAGTCAAGTGAACGTCGAGAGGGCTATTCTGCCTGTTCGCGGCCACATTATGTCCTGCACTTCCACGTGCAGGAACTGCTCGGCGCAACGAGTTCGTTAGTAAATCTTGCATCACACCGGCATGTGCATCGCGAATGTGTCGATCTCTCTTTCGACTGTTTGCGCTCGCTCGCCCCGAGCAGTGGGCCATCCATGTGCCGCTGGGCAAGCTCAAAACGGAACGCTTGGTTCCCGTGGATTCTCGGCCGCGCGGCCGTTACATGTTGATTCGCAGGCTCCGCGCTGCAACTGCAGCAGGTCGTCTCGACGGTCGGAATTCCAGTCCGCACCGTTGAGAACGAACCTGCGTACCTCTTGACATTCTAAAGGAAAACTGGCATACTCCTCTTGGATGTCTACAAGTAACGCCAAACCCGATATCTTGCAAGGCACGCTGGACCTGATGGTGCTGCGCACGCTCGAGACCATGGGCCCGCAGCACGGCTTCGGCCTGGCCAAGCGCATCCAGCAGATCTCGGCCGGCGCGCTCGATTTGAATCAGGGGACTCTTTACCCCGCGTTGCTGCGTCTTGAACAGCGCGGCTGGATCTCCTCACGCTGGGGCGCTTCCGATAAGAACCGCCGCGCGAAGTTCTACGACCTGACCAAATCCGGCCGCAAGCAGATCGCCCGCGAGACGGACGATTGGGCGCGCACCGTTGCCTTGATGGACCGCTTTCTGCGGGCCGCCGAATAGGAGCCCAAATGCGCACGTTATGGAAACGTCTGCTAGCGTTCTTTTCGCGCCGCCAGTCGGATCGCGAATTGAACGAGGAGGTGGAAACTCACCTGGAGATGCGCGCCGCGGAGTTGCGCGATCAGGGAGTGGATCCGGCCGCGGCCCGCGCCGCCGCCCGCCGTGAATTCGGCGGGGTCGAGCAAGTCAAAGAAAGATACCGCGACCGCCGCGGCATTCCCTGGCTGGAGGGTCTGGCGAAGGATGCGCGCTACGGACTGCGCGGACTCGGCCGCAATCCCGCTTTTACGCTGGCCGCAGTGCTTTCGCTGGCGTTGGGCATCGGCGCGAATACCGCCATTTTCTCGTTCGTAGATACGCTGATGCTCCGCATGCTGCCCGTGGATAAGCCGGAGCAACTGGTGTATCTCTACCGTACGGGAGGCTGGGGCAAAGGCTTCGCGTCCTATCCGCTCTATCTGGAATTCCGCAAACACACGGACTTGTTTGCCGGCGTGTTCGCGCGCAGTTCGGCGGCTAAGGTGCGCTTCGCTGCCGGCCACGGCGATTCCGTCGAGTATGTGCGGCGCGAATTTGTCACCGGCAATTACTTCCCTGTGCTGGGAGTCAAGCCGGCCATCGGCCGCCTTTTTCAGGATGAAGACAATCGCACTCCCCAAGGGCACCCGCTGGTGGTGTTGAGCTACGATTTCTGGCGCAACCGGCTGGCGCAAGATCCGGCCGTGCTGGGGCGCGTGCTGAACGTGGATGAGCAGCCCTTGACGGTGATCGGCGTGGCGGCTCCCGGATTTCATGGCATGGAAGTGGACACCCATGCGGATCTGTGGGTCCCGGCGATGATGTTCCGCGGCCAGGTGATGGAGCCCGGCATGCACTGGGTCTGGATTATGGCGCGCCGCCGGCCGGAGATCCCCAGGGGCCGTGTGCAGGCGGCTGCCAGTACGATCATGCAGCAATATCTGACGAGCGTTTACGGTGCGCGGCACGACGCGTTCGGCAAGTTCGCTATGGAGCAGAAAATCGAGGTCCGCGACGCGGGCGTGGGCATCTCCATGCTGCGCGAAGCCTTCGCCAAGCCGCTGACCATCCTGATGGCCGCGGTCGCCATGGTGCTGCTGATCGCGTGCGCCAATGTAGCCAGCCTTCTGATTGCCCGCGGAGCCGTGCGCCGCCGGGAAATTGCGCTGCGCTTTTCGTTGGGAGCGACGCGCGGCCGGCTGGTACGCCAGTGGTTGATCGAGAGCCTGTTGCTGGCACTCGCGGGCAGCGTCTTGGGCTTGGCGTTCGCCGTCTGGGGCGATCGCTACATGCTTCTGTTTCTGCCGGCCGGCGCCGGCGCGCGATTCGACGTCGTGCCCGATGCGGCCGTGCTGGGTTTCACGCTGGGCATTTCGATTCTCTCCGCGCTGCTTTTCGGATTGGCGCCGGCCTTGCGCGCCACCTCGCTCGATCCCTCCGCTGCGTTAAAGGACGGAGGCTCCCGGCAGGCCGGCCGCGGCGCCCGCGCTGGATTCCGCAAAGCTTTGGTCGTAGCGCAAGTGGCGCTGTCCGTGATCCTGGTGGCGGCGGCCGGGTTGTTTGTGCACAGCCTGGCGGACCTGCGCGCCATCAATCCCGGATTCGTGGCGCAAAACGTAGTGACGTTCTCGCTCGACTACCCGCGGGCGTGGAAGAGCGTCGACCAGGAGAAGTATCGGGAGAGATTGCTGGCGCGGCTGGTGGGATTGCCTGGGGTCCACTCAGCGAGTTATGGAATGCCGGGTCCATACCAGCGCGGTGACGCGACGGCCTCCATCCGGGTGCCCGGCTCGGCGCGTACGGCCAAAGAAGGCGCGGAGGTGAATGTACAGTACGTCGGTCCGGCGTACTTTGAAACCATTGGCGTACGGCCGCGGTGGGGCAGGGAATTCACTCAGGCCGACTTGCATGCGACGCGCAAAGTAGCAGTCGTAAATGAAGCATTCGTGCGCGATTTCCTGCCAGGTACGGCAGACCCCACCGCCCGGGTGCTCAGCTTCGACGATTCGAAGGCCGAAGGCGGAGAGCCTACCTTCATCGTGGGAGTGGTGCGCGATCTGTTGCACGAGGGTCTGAAAACGCGCGCCAAACCGACGGTGTACATTCCTTCCACGCAGAATGACTTCGTAATGCTGGTGCGCGCGCAATTGCCCGCGGCTGCGATGCTGCGGGCGATCCGGCGCGAATTGCACGCGCTCGATCCGGAAGTGGCGCTAGTGGATCCACGCACACTGGGCGAGCTGGTAGACGATTCCATTTTCGTCGAGCGCATGATCGCGATTTTGAGCGGATTCTTCGGCGGGCTCGCCCTCTTGCTGGCCGCCATCGGCATCTATGGGGTGATGGCATATGCAGTGACGCGGCGCACTGCTGAAATCGGCCTGCGCATCGCATTAGGCGCGGCGCCGGCGCGCATCGAGTGGATGGTGCTGCGCGACGGCCTGTGGCTGATCGGACTGGGTGCCGCGATCGGGCTGCCGCTGTCGCTGGCCGCCAGCCGCATTACGGCCTCGCTGCTTTACGGGATAAAGCCGAACGACCCGCTGGCTTTCATATTGACGCTGGCTGTCCTGCTGGTAGTGGGCATCCTGGCCGCGTTTCTGCCGGCACACCGGGCGGCCGCCGTGGCACCTGTGGACGCACTCCGCCACGAATAGTGCGCACGCGGCTGGGTGCCCGCGGCGCCGCCACAGGCATAGCGACTGCCCCCTTAGCGGGCTGAACCGGCCAGGCTTAAAACGCGTTCCTCGCAAAGCACCCACTTGGGTGAGTGATCCTTACCGGGGCATGCGGGAAATTTTTCCCCGGCCTGCACGCGAATCTCAGCGCCGCATATCGCGCACCGATAGCGTCCACTTTCCGGACTGGTTTGAGCTATTTCACGCATATCTAAAGCTGCTCCAGGTTAGATTTGGGCATCGTGTCATTTATACGCGCATCTTCCGCGCCAGTGTATCGCATCGCACGGAATCACGTTCGCATGGCGATAAAAGGGGAATAGGGTACTTTGGTGTTGGATGAATGTCCAATTGGGTACATCCGCATTGTAACCGATTTTAGGCCGCCACAATATTTTCGAGGGCCTGCTCCAGCACCGGAAACCGGAAAACGTACCCCGCGGTTTCGGCCGCCTTAGGCAGCACGCGCTGGCTGGCCAACAACAGCTCGGCCATTTCACCAAACATGAGCTTGAGGGTGAACGCGGGCATGGGAACGATGGCCGGCCGGGAGAGGCTGTGGCCCAGCGCTTTACTGAAATCCGCATTTGAGACGGGATTGGGCGAGGTGCCGTTGACGGCTCCGCGCACCGGATTGGCGAGCGAGTGCTGGATCATGCCCACCAGGTCGTCCAGGTGCACCCACGACATCCATTGATTGCCGTGCCCCAGTTTGCCGCCCATGCCGGCCTTGAACGGCGGCAGCATCTTCGCCAGCGCGCCGCCGTTAGCGCCCAGCACTACCCCGGTGCGCAGCTTCACCAGGCGGATGCCCAACGACTCTGCCACGTCGGCTTCCTTCTCCCAAGCCACGCATACATCCGCCATGAATCCGTCGCCAGGTGCGGAAGATTCCGTGAGCACTTCATCTCCGCGCGAACCGTAGTAACCGATCGCCGACCCGCACACCAATACCGTGGGGCGCCGCTGGGCGGTCGAGAGCGCTTGCACGAGGTGGCGTGTGCCCGTGGTGCGGCTGTCGCGAATCTTCTGTTTGACCTCATCGTTCCAGCGCTGCGCGATGGGCTCGCCCGCCAGGTGCACGACCGCGTCTACGCCATCCAGGCTGTCGGCCGGTGGTTGGCCTTTCATCGCATCCCAGACGAACAATTGCACGCCCGGCGGCAGGTTCGTTCCGGCGTGCCGGCTCAGCACGCGCAATTTGTGTTCTCCGCCGCCGAGCGCCTTCATGAGCCGCCGTCCTACGAATCCGGAAGCGCCGGTAATCGCGATGTCCATATAAGGACTAGAGTAGCGTGAAAAGATGGAGGCCGGGCTTGCTACACTCATGAAATTGAATGCTGCGCACCGTCGAAGCCACGCGCTACGTGACACCGCTCCGCGAAGGAGGCTCGCTGCCGGCGCTGGTCGAGGCCGATGATTTGGGCCTCTACGTTCTCAAGTTCACCGGCGCTGGACAAGGGCCGCTGGCGCTGGTCGCCGAGATCGTCGCGGGCGGCATCGGCCGCGCCCTCGGCCTGAATGTGCCGGAACTGGTGCTCATCGAAGTGGACGCCGCTCTGGGGCGCAACGAACCAGACGCTGAGATCCGCGCTCTACTGCAGGCCAGCCTGGGTTGGAATCTGGGCATGGATTTTCTGCCCGGCGCCGTCATGTTCGATCCGGCGGCCGGCGACGCTCCTACATCCGAACTGGCGTCGATGGCCGTCTGGTTCGATGCATTCGTGACGAATGTCGACCGCACCGCCCGCAATCCGAATCTGCTCTGCTGGCATAAGTCGCTGTACTTCATCGATCACGGCGCGGCGCTCTACTTCCATCACGACTGGAAGGACCCCGCGGCCAGCGCGCAAACCCGGTTTCCAGCGATTCGCGACCATGTGCTGCTGCCCCACGCAGATCGCGTCGATGCCGTGGATGCCGCCCTGCGCGCGCGGCTCAACGATGCTCTATTCGCCGAGGTGCTCGCAGACGTTCCGGAGGCCTGGCTATTGCCCGCCCCGGGTGCGCTCACTCCCCAAGCCAAGCGGGCAGGCTATGTCGATTACCTGGCCGCGCGTCTCCGCGCCGCGCCATTATTCGTAGAGGAGGCGGTGCGTGCGCGCCATGCCCTCGTATGATTATGCCGTCCTGCGGGTCGTTCCATCCGTGGAACGCGAGGAGTTCCTGAACGCCGGCGTGGTCTTGCACTGCCCCGAGCGGGAGTTTCTGGGCTGCCGCATACACCTCGACGAAAGCCGCCTGCGCGCGTTATGGCCCTTGCTCGATGTGGACCTGATCCGGCGCCACCTGGATGCCTCCGCGAAAATATGCGCCGGCGATGCCGATGGCGGGCCCATCGCCAGGCTCTCCCGCCGCGAACGCTTCCAGTGGCTGGTGGCGCCCCGCAGCACCACGCTGCAGGTCTCGCCCGTCCACAGCGGAGTGTGTGACTCGCCGGCGGAGGCGCTGGATGAAATTTTCCGCCGGCTGGTCCTCAAGTGACCGGCGCGCCTCGTGGTGCTACTTCTCAAGCGGTTTGACGGCGACTTCCTTAAAGAAAACGATGTCATTGTCGCTGTGGTTCTGCAAACCGATGTAGCCTTCGAGCGGTCGCGGCCCCCTTTGCGGTTCGAAGCTGAACTTGCGCGGACCGACTGGCTGCCCTTCGGTGTAGTCCGTTACCTTCACGCCATTCAGGAGGACGCTGGTGTGGGGTCCGTCGAGCGTGATTTCCATGGTGTTCCATTCGGGACCGGGCTTGCCGGGGCGCGCCAGTGCCTCGGTCTGCGAATACAACGTGCCGGTGGCGTGATAGGCAGTCTCGTGCGATTTCTCAGGCTCGTTATCAATCTGAACTTCGTAGCCGTAGTGCACCGGCATCCATTCCTCGCGCGGCGGAATCGGAATGCGAATAAATACGCCGGAATTGTCGTTGTGGTCGCGCATCTTGTAGACCACCCGGATGACGGAGTTCGAGATCTTGCCGCCGGTCCACCACAGCAGTCCCATGCCACCGTGCGTCCGGATGAGTCCATCCTCCACGGTCATCGAGCCGGGTCCTACGTGCTGCCAGCCCGTAAGATCGTGCCCGTTAAACAGTTGCTGCCATTCGGCTGCCACGGCGGGAATCTGGAGACAGCCCGCACTGATAAGGATGCACAGAAAGTTGCGCTTCGTCCGCTTGGTCATCGATACACATTCTAGCGCGCGTCACACGGCGCGGCGGTTATGATGGAAGCGTGCAGCGGCCGCCCCGGTTACTGATTCTTTCCGTAGCCTTCTTGGTGGCCATTGCCGCCACGCTGATATTCGGGATCAGGGCGGGCCGGCACGCCCGCCGTCTCCGCTTCGAAAACGAACCGATTCGTCCCTGGATGAGCGTTCCGTTCATAGCCCACACGCACCATGTGCCGGCCGCCACGCTGTTCCGCGCGATCGGCATCGTGCCTGAGCCACACGACCGGCGCCCGCTGCGGGTGATCGCGCGCGAGGAGCACCGGCCGGTGGAGGACCTGATCGAGGATCTCGACCGCGCGCTGGCGGCCGCCGGCCACATGCATCCCGGCCTGGAATCCCCGCGGGACAAGGCCCCCTGATGCGCGAACTGATTCTGTCGGCGCTCTCCCAATACGGCTCTCCCGCGCTCTTTGTGGTGGTGACGATCGCGTCCATCGGGGTGCCATTGCCCATCAACTTATTGCTCATTGTTACCGGCTCGCTGGTGGCGCAGCGGGTCATGCCCATGTGGTCGGCTATCGTGCTGGCCAGCAGTGGTTCGATCATCGGCGATCAGATCGGATACGCCATCGGCCGCTGGGGAGGCACGGCGCTGGTGGCCCGGTTTGGGAAAATGCTCGGCGGCCGCGAGCGCATCGCCAGCGCCGAAAACCAGGCGCGCCGCTGGGGCGGGATGGGGGTCTTCCTAAGCCGTTGGGCAGTGACGCCGCTGGGAGCCCTGATCAACTTTACCAGCGGCACCGCGGAATATCCGTGGCCGCGATTTCTGTTCTGGGACGTGCTGGGCGATGTGATCGGGGCGGCCCTCTACATCGTGCTGGGGTTCTTTTTCAGCGATCGGATCCTGGCGCTGGATGCCGCATTGGGCGATTTCACCTGGATGATCCTGGCGCTGCTGGCGGCGCTGGTGCTGGGATGGCTGCTCTGGCGATACGTGCGAGACACAACCACCAGCCACTAGCCACCCAACCACCAGCCACGGCGAACGTAGCTCGCCCGGCGAGCTACGACCGCCCTCCAGTGGGCAACGTCAGAATGGCCGGCTTGAAGGTCCAGGCGGCGCCTTCGTCCCGGATGGACCGCGTGCGGATAAAAATCACGTCCTGGCTCCAGAACATTTCCGCCATCTTCACTTGCAACCTGGCGTCGGGCACTGGATTGACTAAAGCCTCCGCCATCAGCCGCAACAACTGCGCCGCATTCAGATTTATGCCATCGACACTGATCTGGAAAGGAATGGAGTTTTGGGGTGCTGCGCGCCAGGCGTCGTCGTGCAGGTGGCCGGTCAGTTGGGCGCACACGCGCGCCACCGATGCGACGGTCACTTCGCCCGAGTTCGGCCCTCGGTCTCTGGTTGTTTCGGTCGGACCAAATACCGGCACTACTTTCACGGATGAGGGTAGTTTGCCGTCGCGGCTGAACGCCGCCAGCGCGTCGGTCATTACCTGGAACATATCCGCGAGCGAAAGATAGTGGCCGTCCGCCAGAAGATATGCGGGTGGCGCGGTTTTGCCGGCCCAATCGCGCAATGCACCTTCCAGGCTGGAGCGCAGCTTAGACACGTTGATGCTGTAGCCTGTACTGGGTCCGGCCATTTGCCGCAGATCGGAGTTCGAAACAAACCGGCTGTCGCCATTGGTGGGAAAGAAATCCTGTGTCAGCCAACGAAGCACGCCATCCTCCTTGGCATAGGCGGCGTCCACTTCGGCCGCGGGGCGCCGCGCCTCGGGCGGCAGACCGGGATGCTCCGGATGGTTGTACGCATAAGCCAGCGGAGACTGCGGGAAGGCTGGCGTCAAGTAACTGCGCGGATTGGCGAGTTCCACGTGGATGATGCGAATTCTGGACCTATCGAGATTGGCAGCCACTTTTTGCAACGCCTCCGGTCCATCGGAAGCCCGAAATAGTCGGAGATCGGGCTTGCTGGATTCCGACGAGCGCAAGACGTTATCCTGCCAATACAGCTCGGGCGAGGTCTCGGGTATGGGGCTCATGTCGCGGCTGAACTTGAGTGCCCAGGTGCGGTAGAGCGGCCCCGGCCCGTGCACGGGACTGCCGTCGGGAACTCCGAACATGATGGCTTGCGGAGACAGGCGGCGGATCTGATGAACTGTTTCGGAATCCGGACCAACCTCGGGCATCAGGCCGACCATCACGTCCGGAACCGCCAGGTAGACACCCGTAATGCACTTAGCCGGGCCGAAGATTTCCTGCATCTTTTTCAGGCCGCCGTCGCCGGCTGCAGGCGCCCCTGTCAGGGGATCGCGCGCCTCGGTGAGAACTTTCTCCGCCGCATTGACCCGCACCAGCCAGCGGTCCGCAGCGCCATTTGTATGTGAGAAGTCATTCAGGGGCCGGCGCTTATAAGTCGGTTCATCGGCGCCGTCATAACCTGGTTCGATCACGCCGCGATCGATAAAGCCCTTCACATAATCCAAGATGTGGGTCTGGCCGTTGTGATCGGCCAGCGCCTGGCTGACCGCGCCCGAAAAGAGAATAGTCGCGGTGACATGGCTGGCCGGGTGTTCCTGGCGATACCGCTCGAGCATCGGCAAGAGGCGGCGCAGCCGGTCTTCCGTCAAGTCGAGATTGACGTGGTCGCTGATGCGTGCATAAAGATAAATCTCTACGGGTTGCTGTCTACTGGGCGAGCCTCCTGAGAGCGCACCGGCCAGCAGCATAGTTATAATACTGGAATAAGAAAGGCGTCTCACTAACTGTCTCCTTGGCGGAACCGCTCCCTCACGGTCGCGGTTCGGTAGCGCGCGGTAACGTTGTGGTGCCGCGCGCGTGAGCAAGCGGCTCTTAGTGGTACCTGGGAATCGTTATGGTCGCCTGGTTCGACTGGCAGATCTCCGCATCATTCGAGTTCAGCGGCTGTACATAGTAATAATAAGTCTGGCCGTTCTTGAGCCCCGTGGTGTGATCGACAAACACGGTGGAAGTGGTTTTGCCCACCGCGACGAAGGTGCCGCCCTGCGTCGGGCTACGGAGAATCTTGTAGCCGGCGGCATTCGTTTGATGAGACCAGGTTAAAGTAACCGTGGCGGCCGACAGTGGGGTTTGCGGCTTTCCCTTTCCGTTCAGGTTATCAATGCACGCCGTAATGATAGACTGCTTCAAGATAATCAGTGCCCAGGGCGTTTCAAACAGACTCTGGGTAGAGTTCTGATCATAAAAGGTCGGCTGGCCCCAGTGGCCATCCGAGAACTGGCGCTCGACCAGTGTTTGGGCGAAACCGTCGCAGGCATCCGTGCCGCCATGTGCCGGAGACAAAGCGCCGTACCAGTCAATGGGGTTTGTACCTGCCGGCTCGTCTTCCAGAAACTGAATGGGTGAAAGCGAAAAACCGGGATCATGCAGCAGCATCGATTTGGAAAATGAAAGCATGCCGTAGGTATAGTAGAGCGGATCCATATACACATTCTGCTGGCTGGGAGTATTGAAGTTATAGCAGAGATTGTCGTGATAAAAAGATTCCGCCATATTCCAGCGCTGGTCGGCATTTTGCGCGGTGGTCCTGCCGATGCCGTCCATAGCCATTTGGACCATACCGGACGGAGTGACAGCGAAAGCACCCCACGGTTCAAAACCGTAAGCATAGTCGCCGCCGTATCCGAATGCTCCAACTACAGAATTGTTGTTTGCGATACCCGTGCAATTCCAGGAGCTATTGCCCTCGATCAGACAGGGCTCGCTGGGATTCACGTCCTGGCTGTAAGTTACCCACACCTGGTTCGTATCCAGCGTGACACTGGGAATAGGAATGCCGAATCCGCGGAAGCCGGCGATCAGACCGATCGCATTCCACTGCGACACGGAGTTGTCGTCGTAGTCCGGGCTGCTGGTCGCCGCGCAATAATACTGCCAGCCGCCACCCGCATCATAGCCGCTTTGTGTCGCGCCGTCATAGGGGTCGGCATAATACTGGCAATACTCAATGCCGTCCATCAAGTCAATCACGATATTCTGAAAAGTCTGCCCGAACACTCCGGGCAAATTACCCGAGGCCGTCGCTCCATAGGCCGCCGTGCCGGTTGGGTTGTTACCGGCCACCAGGGCGTCCACATACATTCCGGCTTCATAGCCAGGCTGGCCCGAGTCATTTCCCGCCACCAGAATCTGATTGTTCTGGTTGTAATCGAAATTTTCGGCACACGGTGGGTTGAGACACGAGGTGCCATTCGGATTGTATTGGATTAAGGTGGCGGGTGACGTGCAAGTCGGAGGAGTAGTACTGAAATTTGGAACCGATCCGTCGCTGCACCGATCCACCAGTACGGCAGGGTTGTAGGTTATCGACTTAGTTCCCTCGAAGGCGGTTGGCTCCGGCACCAGAAAAGCCAGCGTGCGCGCCAAGCCGCGCGCCACGTCGTCGGTGTAGGGGTCGGAAGCGAGCCCGTTGGCATAATGCCCATTGACCTCGTACGACTGCACGACATTGGCGTCTATGCCTCCGTAGGGGCCGCAGATAGAGCTAGGCGGGCACGGCCCTCCGGAGTCCCAGCCGCCCCAGTTCACGGTGGTGGTGTTGATGCTGGTTGTGCCTCTCCACATAGTGGTGTGCTCGTACCACAGGCCGTTATCGATCGCCACGTTCACCCGGGAACTCAAAGTGTCCTGCTCCTGAATCACGGGAAAAGTGCCGTTGCCCTGTACGCTGGTGTTCGTATCCGTAATCGTCAGGACGGCATTCCACGTGGTTCCCGCCGCCGCAGTGGCCGGATATTGATGCGTGGTCGAGACATCGTAGTTGTTCACGCTCGCATTGCCGACCGTAAAGTTAAAATTTGGCGTGTTGTCGCCGAAGTTCCAGACTCCCGTATAGGTATCGGTGGTGTTCGGCAGGATGGCCGTGGCTCCCAGACGGATAGTCGACTCACTCAATGTCGCGGGAGAGGTGCAGGTTGGAGGACTGACTGTGTAGTTCGGTATCGAGCCGTCGCTGCACACGTTGTAGGTGGTGTGCGGCGTGGAAGGAACCGACGGGGAAAAAGGGACGGTCAGCACCGTGATCTGCGCATGGGCCAACGGCGGTAGCAGGATCAGCAGCGGCACAATCAACGCGGCGGGAAAGCCAAACCGCGCTGCGCCGCGCATTGCAACCCGATATTTACCGCGCCGGAAAAGCAGCAGTGCCAGCACGGCCGTCGAAACCAGCAGCCAGGTGCCCGGTTCAGGAGTCTGAGAACCGATCGGCTCGGTCGCCGCGCTACCCGTGAAATACAGATTCAGTTGGGTGGGATTCGCGCAGTTCTGGCCGTTTTGGTCGCAGCCATCCACAGGATGGATCTGCTGGAGGTAGAAGCCGCTGGTGGGAACAATTTCCGACAGGTTGAGGGTGATCACTTCCTCCTGGTTCGCAGCCAGCGTGAAAGCGAAACCCATGGCCAGGGAGGCGTCGCCGTTGCACGTCGATCCCACGCAGTTCCCCAGGAAATTGTCGGTGTTTCCCGGTAGGCCGTTCGCGTTGCTGAGCGCGTTGAGAGCAGCGTCGTCCACAATGTCTACACCTGGCCCCAAGCCGCCCGGCGGAAGACCCGAATTGTAGTAAGCAGACGGATCGCCGATCTCCCAGCTTTGCCCGGCCGCCGGCGTGCCACTGACTGCGCCATATTCGTTGAAGTTTGGCGCGCTCAAATCGACGTCCAGCCAGAGGTCGAAGAAATAACTCCCCACGGAGCCTGGAGCGAAGGTAAAAACTAAAGTCCCCTGCCCGGTTGCCGTATTGAATCCGCTGCTGTTGAGCCCTGAAACGGAAAAGGAACCTTCAGTCAGCGCACCGTTGACATTGATCAAACTGTCGTACAGGATCGAATCGGCTCGCAGCGGAATAAGACCTGCCGATACCAGCCAGAGCAGTACTGCGAGTGCGACAGCACCTCTCTTCATGTGGACTCCGCCCCCCCCAAGCCAAGAGTTCCACCAGGAGTTTTTCCTGGTCCGGGCGGCCACACTACTACACCATGCCGCCTGGAGGACCAGAATACAGTAATAGGCGCGGAAAGTCCAGCATATTGCTGTAATTTTGTGAGCTTATCCCAGTATTTTTCTTACGCCTTAAGCAGCCGCGCCGGCGCGATCCACTAGCGTTAATCGGGCAGGCGGCCAGATCGCCCGAAACGATACCGCATGTTAGATTATTCACTGTGACACGACCAATGACCATGGGAATTATCGTCGGGAATCGTGGATTCTTTCCCGACCATCTTGCCAAAGAAGGGCGCGAGGACATCATCAAAGCGCTCACCGGTGCGGGCATCGAGCCGGTAGTGCTCGGTCCCGCGGACAGCAAGTACGGCGCTGTGGAGACACGCGCGGAGTCGCGCAAATGCGCCGACCTGTTCCGCGCCAACCGCGACCGCATCGACGGCATCATCGTCACCCTGCCTAATTTCGGTGAGGAGCGCGCCATCGCCGATACGCTGCGCCTGGCCGATCTGAACGTACCCGTGCTGGTGCAGGCCACGCCGGATTCCGCCTCGAAGATGTCGATCAAGTTCCGCCGCGACAGCTTCTGCGGCAAGATGTCCGCCTGCAACAACCTGACACAGTACGGCATTCCCTACTCGATCACCACCCAGCACACCGAAGCGCCCGATTCTGATATCTTTCGTAAAGATCTGGAATGGTTCGCCGGGGTTTGCCGTGTGGTGAAAGGGCTGCGCCGCGTACGCATCGGCGCCCTGGGTGCGCGGCCCGCGGCCTTCAATACCGTCCGCTACAGCGAGAAGATCCTGGAACAGCATGGCATCTCGATTGAAACCGTGGACCTGACCGAGATCCTGGGCCGCATCCACCGCATGAAGGATAGCGACGATCTCGCACAGCAGAAACTGGCCGCCATCCGCAGCTATGTCCCGACCGGCGGCATTCCCGACGAATCGCTGATCAAGATGGCCAAGCTTGGGGCGGTGGTGGATGGCTGGATGAAGGAAACCGAAGTGGTGATGAGCGCCGTACAGTGCTGGACCGCCATCGAAGAATACTTCGGCGTGGTCCCCTGCACGGTCATGAGCATGATGTCGAACGACCTGCTGCCCAGCGCCTGCGAGGTGGATATCTGCGGTGTGGTGGGCATGTACGCGCTGCAAATGGCATCCGGCACGCCCAGCGCCCTGCTTGACTGGAACAACAATTATGGGGACGATCCCGACAAGGCAGTCTGCTTCCACTGCAGCAACCTGCCGAAGCATTTCTTCGCCGACGTGCGCATGGATTTTCAGGAAATCATCGCGGGCACGGTGGGAAAAGCGAACACTTTCGGCACCTGCGTAGGCCGCGTGAAGGCCGGGCCGATGAGCTTCTGCCGCGTCTCCACCGACGACCGCAGCGGCCGCTTGCGATCCTATGTGGGTGAAGGCGAGTTCACTAACGATCCGCTCGAGACTTTCGGCGGCGCGGGAGTGGTGCGCATCTCGCGCTTACAGGATCTGCTGCGCTATATCTGCCTGAACGGCTGGGAGCATCATGTGGCCGCGAATTTTTCGACTGTGGCGGGGATGGTGCATGAGGCCGGGTCGCGGTATCTGGGCTGGGACATGCACTGGCACAAATAGGTCCTGTGGGGCAGGCGTCCACGCCTGCGGTGGGTCTCCAGACCCGCCCTGCCGCTCAGCCTGCGGCGGCAACAAAGTCATCGCAACTCACAACAGCGCAACGCCGCCGCCACCGCCGCCAAAATCTCCACTGACCCCGGCGTGTCGCTGTGCACGCAAATCGTCTGCACGCTCCCGGCGCGCGCCAATCGCAGCGCCTGCGCGGCCGCATCCGCCGGATCGGTAATCAAAGCATCGGCGAATTTGCGGGGCCGCAAACTGCCATCGGGTTCGTAGCGTCGATCGGCGAATCCCTCCGCCGCGACACGAAAGCCCATGTCACGCCACACGTCCAGCATCGTAGACCCCGCCAGCCCTACCAACACCAGATCCTTTCCGTGACGAGTGACGCCTTCGCCAATCGCGCGCGCCACATCGCGATTTTTCGCCGCAATATTATATAGAGCGCCATGCGGTTTCACGTGCTTGAGATCCCCCGCGATCGCCGCCAGCGCGCCTATCTGATGGCGCACCGTCTCCGCGATCTGTTCCGCGGTCAGCGCCATCTCCACACGGCCGAAGTTGGTCCGATCCGGATAGCCCGGATGCGCCCCAACCGCCACGCCATGCCGCCGCGCCAGATCCACTGTACGCCGCATGGTGGCCGCATCGCCCGCGTGCCCGCCGCAAGCAACGTTGGCCGACGTAATGTGCGCCATCAGCGCTTCCTCGAGCGCGGTGTCCGGCAGTTCGCCCATGTCGCAATTCAAGTCGAGGAACATGTCGATTGAAAAGTGACCTCTTATCGCGCCGTCCGGACCACCCGAAACCCCACATTATGCATCCGGCTAACCGGAAATTCGAAATTGCGCGCGGTCACGCGGCAATACTTCGCCGGGTCGAGCCAGCTTCCGCCGCGAAAGACACGATATGAACCAGTCGCCGGCCCTACCGGATCGGACGCCGGACTCTCCGCGTAATAATCGCGGCCGTACCAGTCGCTGACCCACTCCGCCACATTGCCCAAGGTGTCGTACATGCCGCGCGCGTTCGGCTGCTTTTCGCCAACCGCATGCGTGCGCCCCTCGGAATCGTCTTTGTACCACGCGCCTGCGCCGATGTCGCCCGCATCGTCGCGCGCGGCGTACTCCCACTCCGCCTCGGTCGGCAGCCTGTACACGTGCTCACGGTCGCGCGCGTTGAGCCGCGCCAGAAAAACTTGGATGTCGTCCCACGAAACACTCTCCACAGGCAGCGGTGCGCCCTTAAACTGGCTGGGATTGCTGCCCACCGTGGAGCCCTGGGGTGTGGTGCGCATCGCATCTGCCCCGGCGTGTGGGTCCACCATCGCCGTTTCCCACTGCGCCTCGGTCACCTCGAATTTGCCGATCTCAAAATCGCGGCTGATCCGCACACGATGCACCGGCCCTTCGTCGGCCTCGCCTCCCGCCGAGCCCATTTGGAATTCGCCCGCCGGAATGCGTACCATCGCGCTGCCGTCCAGCAATGCGGTCAGCCCGTATGAGGCAGGGTTCTGCTGGGCAGATAGCCGCGGCAACCAGACGGCAGTCATAGTACAGAGAAAAGACCGGCGCGGTAACCGCCAATCGAGAACGCACGCCATTCCAGATGTATTATAGAACAAGGGCATTCGGAACCGGTTTTAGTGCATTCCAATTTGCGGACCATTGCGATAGGTATCTGGATAGCCGGCGCGTTGTGCGCCGCGGATTCCGCGCCGCCGGATTTCGATTCGGCCGTGAAGCCGGTGCTCTCGAAGACCTGCGCCCTCTGTCACAACGATAAGCTCGCGTCCGGCGGCCTGAACGTCAAACTGCTGCTGACGCCCGACTCGATTGCTACCTATCGCGATGGTTGGGAAACCATTCTCGACAAGCTGCGCGCCGGCGAGATGCCGCCCAAGGGAATCCCGCGCCCGCCGGAAGCGCAAATGCAGACCCTGATTCACTACGTGGAAGGTGAATTCGAAAAGGCCGACCGCAACATCAAGCCCGACCCCGGCCACGTCACCGCCCGCCGCTTGAACCGTAGTGAGTATTCGAATACGATTCGCGATCTGCTGGCCGTCGATTTCCGCGCCGACAAGGATTTTCCGACCGACGACTCCGGCTATGGCTTCGACAACATCGGCGACGTCCTCACCATCTCGCCCGTCCTGATGGAGAGCTACGTGGACGCGGCGGAGACCATCGCCTCGCGCGCCATGGGCGCCGACCCGCTGCCTAAGAAGCCGCTCGAGGCCCAATACAGCACGAAAGACAAAACCATCCGGCGACTGGATGTGAGCACCGTGGAAGCTTCGCACCGCGTCGAATGGGATGGCGATTACACTGTGCGCTTCGGCATGCCCGGTGAGCGGACCGCAGACGCCAAGCCGGTGACGCTGGGCTTCTGGATGGACGGCACGCTGCTGAAGACTCTGCCGGTCGAAACCAAGCCGTCGAAACTGGTTTACTTCGATCCTTATTCGGAAGCGGAAGTACGCGTGTACCTGCCTTCCGGCGACCACGTTTTTCGCGCCGGTTTCATCGACGACGACTTCGTCAAAACCCTGCCTGAGAAGGACGCGTACAACAATAAGAAAAATAAATTCCTGAGTTCGATCAGCTTCGTGGGACCGTTTCCGACCGATGTGGAGCGCGCCAGCCGCAAGAAGATTCTGATATGCGATCCCAAGTCCGGCCAGGCGTGCGTCGAGAAGATCGTCGCCAACCTGGCGCATCACGCTTACCGTCGGCCGGCCACCCACACGGAGGTGGCGTCGTTGCTGAAGTTCGTTGCCCTCGCCCGCGGGCGGGGCGAAAGCACCGAGCAAGGCATCCAACTGGCCATCGAAGCTATGCTGGTGACGCCGCAGTTTCTCTTCCGCATCGAGCACGATCCCAACCCCACCGATGCGGCAGATGTGCACCGGATTTCAGACGTCGAACTGGCCTCGCGCCTCAGCTATTTTTTGTGGAGTTCCATGCCGGACGATGAACTGCTGGGGCTCGCCGAAGTGGGCAAGCTGCACGATCCCGCCGTCCTCGACGCCCAGGTGAAGCGTATGTTGGCTGACCGGCGCGCGGCGGCCCTCGCCACCAATTTCGCCGGCCAGTGGCTGGAGGTGCGCAATCTGGACGTGGTGAAGCCCGATCCCGTGAAGTTTCCCGAATGGGGGCCGGAGCTGCGCGAAGCTATGAAGACCGAAACGCGCATGTTCTTCGAATATGTACTGCGCGAGAATCGTCCACTTTCGGATTTCATCGACGCCAAATATACATTCCTGAATGCGCGCCTGGCGAAATTCTATGGCATCCCTGGCGTTACCGGGCCGGACTTCCGGCGGGTGGAATTGACCACCGGCCAGCGCGGCGGGCTGCTGAGCCAGGCTAGCGTGTTGACGGTTTCCAGTTACCCGACGCGCACCTCCGTCGTGCTGCGCGGGAAATATGTGCTGAACAATATCCTCGGATCGGAGATCCCCCCGCCTCCGCCCGATGTGCCCGCGCTCGACGAAAGCGCCGTCGGTACGTTGATGTCGCTGCGCCAGCAGATGGAAAAACATCGCGCCGATCCGATGTGCTCTTCGTGCCACAACAAAATGGACCCGCTGGGCTTCGGCCTGGAGAACTACAACGCGATCGGCAAATGGCGCACCGAAGACGGCAAATTCCCGGTGGATTCGAGCGGCACACTGCCCAACGGCCAGTCGTTCAAGACGCCGGACGAGATGCGCGCCCTGCTGATGGCAGGACTGCCGCAGTTTTCGCGCTGCTTGACCGAAAAGATGCTGACCTATGCCTTGGGCCGCGGCCTGCATCCCTACGATCGCCGCACGGTGAACGGCATCAACCGCGATATGGCCGCCTCCGGCTATCATTTCCAATCGTTGATATTCGATATAGTGCACAGCCCGCCGTTCCAGATGGGCCGCGGCGATAATGCTCCGGGCACGCGTCCAGCCACGGAAGCCAAAGTGAAAGAGGTAGCCCAACGATGATCACCAAGACAGCACTCCCCCGCCGCACCTTCCTACGCGGCATGGGCACGGCCGTCGCGCTGCCGTTCCTCGACGCCATGGTTCCCGCGCTGGCGGCCGCCAAGAACAGCCAGCCGCCCGTGCGCATGGCCTTCGTCTACGTGCCGAACGGCATCATCATGCAAGGCTGGAACCCGGACTACGAAGGTCCGCTGGCCGAGCTGCCCCGCATCCTGAAGCCGCTCGAACCTTACCGCCAGGACATCACGCTGTTCGGAAATCTCACCCACAACACCGGCCGCGCCCTGCTCGACGGCGCCGGCGACCACGGCCGCTGTTGCGCTTCATACCTCACCGGCGTGCAGCCGCGCAAAACCGTCATCGATATCAAGGCCGGCGTCTCGTTCGACCAGATCGTGGCGAACCAGGTGGGCAAGCAGACGCGCTTTCCCTCGTTAGAACTCGGCATGGAAGATGCCCGCCAGGCCGGCGATTGCGACTCCGGCTACTCCTGCGCTTACACCAACAATCTGGCCTGGAAGAGCGAGACCGAGCCGCTGCCGCCGGTTCTCGACCCGCGCGCGCTTTTCGAGCGCCTGTTCGGCCGCGGCGGCAACCTCACACCGGCGGCCCGCGCGCGCGAAAATCTCTATCGCCGCAGCATCCTCGATTTCGTCAGCGACGACACCCGCAAGCTTGAAACCAGCCTCGGTCCCACCGACCGCCGCAAGCTCGACGAGTACCTCTCGTCCATCCGGGAAATCGAGCGCCAGATTGAAAAAGCCGAAAAGACCAACGCTGAAATCGATCCGCACATGGAGAAGCCCTACGGCATCCCCGCCGATTTCGCCGAGCACTTCAAGCTGATGAGCGACATGATGACCGTCGCCTTCCAGTCCGACCTGACCCGTGTCATCACCTTTCTGGTAACGCACGAAGGTACCTCGCGCACTTACCGCGAGATCGACATCCCCGACGGACACCATCCGCTGACCCATCACCGCAATCAGCCGGACCTCATCGAAAAGGTGACTCAGATCAATTCGTACCACGTGCGCCAGTTCGCCGCCTGGATCGCGAAGATGCGCTCCATCCGCGAGGGCGACGGCTCCCTGCTGGACAATTGCATGATCGTCTACGGCGCCGGCCTTTCCGACGGCAACCGCCACTTGCACGAGGACCTGCCCACCCTGATCGCGGGGCGCGGTGGGAACCATTTCAAATCCGGCCGGCGCATCGTCTACCGGAAAGAGACGCCCATGTGCAACCTCTACCTGGCCATGATGGACCGCATGGGCGTGCACATCGAGCACTTCGGCGATTCCACCGGACGCCTGGACGCCCTGGACCTCACCTGACATGCAGTTCCCAGGCGCCGCCAAACCGCCCGTCGGCATCGTGTTCGATTCCGCGATGAACACGGCCGGCGACGTGCTGGCCTTGGCCATGCTGCATGGCTTCGACGGCAAGGACCAGGCACGCATCGCAGCCATTTCGATCAGCAGCGGAGACTTGCGAGCCGTGCAGTTCTGCGATGCGGTGCGCGCTTTTTACGCCAGCGCCACTACCGGCGTCGCGGCCATGTTCATGCATGATGCGCCAGTCGGACTGGCCGATACCAGGTCCGCCGCTGAAACACCGATGTTCAGCAAGCTGGCGTACGAAAGCACGGTCAAGAGCATCAATGACACGGCCGATCCTGCCACGCTGATCCGCAATATGCTGGAAGCGCAGTACGATCAGAGTGCGGCGATCGTGCTCAGCGGGCCGGCTACGGATCTGGCGCACGCACTCGCTCTCTACGGCACGAAAGACTGGATAGAGCGCAAAGTCAAGCTGTTGTGCGTGGCCGAACCCGGCCTCGACGCAGACCCGGCCGCGGCACGCCAGGTATTCGCCGGGTGGCCCACGCCGATCGTGACCGTGGGGCGGGAAATCGGCGAGGCCCTCCCGTTTCCGGCCGACAGCTTCGAAAAAGATTTCGCGTGGTCGACCGCACATCCCATAGTGGATGCCTACCGCGCCTATCAGCCTATGCCGTATGATGCGCCCTCCTGCGCCATGGCGGCGATGCTCTACGCGGTCCACCCCAACGACGGCTATTTCAAAGTCAGCGGCAGCGGCAATCCGCGCGCACTGCTGCTCGATCCGGAGCAGAAGGAACGCATTATCCGGACGTATATCGAGATGGCCAGCGCCAAGCCCGTCCCGCGCAAGCCGCGCCGTCCACCGGCTGATCAGGATAAGAAGGAAGACGGCAAGAAGCAGGAAGAGAAGAAGCAGGAAGAGAAGAAGCAGGAAGAGAAGAAGGAGGAGAAACCGTAGGTATCTCGCGCCGCATCATACCCTGCCGCGCAGGCGGTCCAGCTTGCGGCGATCTCGCTTCGACGGCCGGCCTTCCTGCCACGCTTCGAAATGCGGCTCGGTTTTGCGTTCTTCCGCCAACTTCAGGCGCAACTGCCGGCTAGCTTCCGTCTCGCGATATAGTGTTTGCGCGATCGCTGCCGGACCCCGCATCTCACTCGCCAGCAGCACTTCCACCTGGAACTCGCCGCTGTCATTCTTCACTTGCAGCAGATCGCCGGCGCGCACCTCCCGCGAAGCTTTGGCAGGTTGTCCATTCGACTCAATTCTGCCGAGTTCGCAAGCCCGCGAAGCCAGTGCGCGCGACTTGAAGAACCGGGCCGCCCAGAGCCACTTGTCGATTCGCACGCGTCCCATGACTCCATTTTCGGATAAACCGGCGCTGTCACTTAGTATACCGGGATCGCTGAGACTAAGTTAACGCTGAGCTTAATTACTACATCGGCGAGACTTATAACTGCCTCTGAGCCTTAGTATACCAAAAGATATGGCATATCTTATACTGGTTCCGTGGAACTCGTGATCGAAGGCGTCAACAAGGTCTACAGAGGCAAAACCCGGGCGTTGCGGGATTTCGTAAGCGGCTGAGAATCACCAGGACTGTGGGCCCGATCCGATGATCAAGCTGGAAGTTAAGCTTGGGCGGCCGCCCAGTTGTGCGGGAGCAGTTCTGCGATGCGATGAATGGGATAGGATGCGATCCGCAACAGCACGTCTTTGAACCAGGCGAACGGTTCTACCCCGACACGTTGGCAGGAAGCCACGAAGCTCCGCAAGACCGCCGCGGTCTTACCGCCCTGGTCGCTGCCAAAGAAGGTCCAATTGCGACGACCAACCGCCACACCGCGGATGGATCTTTCGGTGGCATTATTGTCGATTTCCAGGTTCCCATCTTCACAGTAGCGGGTCAGCGCATGCCAATTCTTCAGCGTGTAACGTACGGCACGGCCCTCCGGACTCTTGGGTAGGACTTCTATCTGGATCGCCTGTAAGTAGTCACGCAACTTATCCAGAACCGGGCGAGACTGGTGTCGACGCAATCGCAGTCGATCCTCCGGCGTCATCGGTCGGGCCTCCTGCTCCAGGCGGTATAACTGTGCAATGAGCAACAATGCCGGACCCATACGCGGCTGATCCGACTCCAGCGCTTTATGCATATAACGCCGAGCATGGGCCCAGCACCCAACCTCGATCAAACCGCGCGCCGGGTCCTTGAAAAAGGCGTCATATCCGCCGTACGCATCTGCTTGTAAGTAGCCGCGATAGCCTTTGAGAAATGCCTCCGGTCCGGCGCGCTCTCGGGTGGCGGTGTAGTCATAAAGGATCACCGGATGCCCTTTGTCCCCACAGTAAGGCCAGATTCGCCCGTTACGCGCGAACGGCAATTTGCTATCTAGCACCTTCACGCTGGTATCGTCAGTTCCGATGACCTTCGATTGGAACAGCACTTCCTTCGCCGATCCATACAGCGGCTGCAGCAGATCCGCGCATTGGGCCAGCCAACCACCCATGGTTTTGCGCGAGATGTCCACGCCGTGCCGCTGGAAAATCGTCTCTTGCCGGTTCAGCGGCAGGTGATCCGCATTCTTGGCCACGATCACTTGTGCCAGCAGGCTCGCGCCGGCAGTGCTCTTTTCAATAGGCTGCGGCGGCTTAGTAGCGGTCTTTACCGTGCAGTCGCAAGCGTATTTCTTGCAGACATCTTCGATCACGGTCAATTGCGCGGGAATGAATTCGTAACGCTCACTGGACTCTTCTCCGATGGGCCGCAGGTCTTGTTGACAAGTCGCACAGTGCTTCTCCGCATCCGCCAGATCGTGCACGATGCGTTCGCGCTTGAGATGCTTGGCCAGAGGCTGTCTGCCACCGGACCTTTTCTGCGGTGCGGCTTCACCGGCGCCAGGGGTGGCGGGATCATCATCATCGGAATCACTGGACTTTTCCGTCCCCTCTGATTCCTGCCGGGCCTGCCAGGCGGCTGCGAACAGCGCCAGTTGATCGGCGGAGAGCTGCTCGCTTTTGCGGTTGCGCCGAGCGTCCAGCAACTCACGTAATAAGGTCTCGATCTTATTTCTTTCGCTACACTCCCGATCCAACTGGGCCATCAGGTCCAGCACCATCTGCTGTAAGACCTGAGGATCTGCGGGAAGGTGTTTTGGATCGATGCCCACGAGTAAGTAATTAGTGTACTCACTTACTTGCACTCTGCCAAGTGAAAAACGCACATAACTCAGCTTTTTATGTGGCGCGTCGATAACGCTTGCGTGCGGTGGCTTGCTGCAGGTAGATCCCGCTCAACAGGGCGCCTAATTCTTGTACCGTGATCTCCTTCCGGTGCTCCTGGTCGTCCTCACCCAACGGCATGACGTAGGTGCCTTCCTCCAGACGCTTGCTCCACACCGCGAATCCATCCCGGTCCCAATACAGAATCTTCACCCGGTCGCGCCGCCGGCTGGCGAACACGAACAGGTGTCCGGCGAACGCATCCAACTCCAGGTGTTCCCGCACCAAGGCGTGCAGCCCGTCGAAGCTCTTGCGCATATCGCAGGCCGTCAGGCACACATACACCCGCACGCTGGCCGGTAAGTGGATCATGCGCGCAGGGCTTCCAGCACTGCCCGCAGGGTCGTGACATCCACCCCCGTGCCGATGCGCAGCCGCTCGCCCGATACCAGCATCAGCTCCAGTTCCGCCTTCGCCGCAGCCGCCGACAGCGTTGCGCCTCTCTCGACTAAAGCAAAACGCACCGGCTCCTGTCGGCTTCGGAGCCGCTTGCGCCAGTAGTAAAACTGATTCTCTGCAAAACGTCGTTCGCTGCAGAACTTCTTCACGGAAATCCCGCTACGCTCTTGCTCGGCTATTCGTTCCCGCCACAGATCATCTTTGGAAGCGGCCTTCTCGCCGATGGTATCGCTCATGAAACAACTATGCGGCCCTAGCCAGCCCATTGGCAAGAGGGGTTTATCGGACGCTTACGGATTTCAGCCTGCAAGTTGGTCCGGGTATTCTCGGTCTGCTCGGGCCCAATGGGGCGGGGAAGTCCACTCTGATGCGCATCCTGGCGACGATTACCAAGGCCACCAGCGGGACGGTCACTTGGAACGGCGTCGACACGGCTCGTTCGCCCGACGCTTTGCGTACAGTCCTGGGCTACCTGCCACAGGATTTTGGTGTTTATCCGTGTGGGTAGAGAGAATCACGATGCGCGCACTGGCCAACTCCGAAAGCAGGTTACGAAAGCGCACCCGTTCCTCGGGGTCAAGGCCGGCGGTGGGCTCGTCGACGATCAAGAGTTCTGGATCGTTCAGCAGCGCCTGGGCGATGCCGACGCGCTGTTTCATGCCGCCCGAGTAGCCGCCCAGCGGGCGCTTCTGCACATCCACCAGGTTGACGACCTCGAGTAGTTCGTCGATGCGCCTCCGCGCCGACTGGCTGTCGAGGCCTTTTGCGGCCGCGAGATACTCCAGAAACTCAACCGCGTTCAGATCGTTTCCGACGTGGATGCCTGCGCAACCAGCATCGCGCTGATCTCCGAAGGCCGTCTGGTGATCCATGACGCGCCCGAAGCCCTGCTGCGCGCGGTCGAAGGCCATGTGTGGCAGTGGGTGATTCCGAGCGCGGAACTGCCCGCCGTCCGCCAGCACTACCCCACCAGCAGCGCCATTCATCGCAGCGACGGCGTGCACGTCCGCCTGGTGTCCGGTGCTTCGCCGGGCGCGGGTGCCGTCGAAGCTTTGCCCACGCTGGAGGATGCCTATCTCCATTGGGTCTCGCGCGGCCGAAGGGCCACGGCATGAAAACTCTGCGGGTCCTCTACCATCTGGCGAGAGCCGACTTTCTGGAGCGCGTGCGGCGCTACAGCTTTCTGATCACACTCGGACTCACCTCGTATTTTTGTTATATCTGCCTGCCTCCGAATCACGCCAGCTACGTCACCATGCCGATGGGAGGCCATCGCGGCATTCTTTCTGGTCGGAGCATGGATCTGGCCGATCCTGGTCTGGTCGGCCATGGGGACTCGCGAAGCATGTCAGCGGACCGCGCAGTTAGTCTTCTCCATTGCGCACCCCTTGCGCCGCCAGTTGGCAGCGTGCTGGCTGGCTGGAGTGGTGATCGCCGTCCTTACAGGCCTGGGACCCGCTCTACGCCTGGTCCTCGCGGGTGACATGGCTGGTCTCGGCGCTTGGACTGTGGGCGCGCTGTTCATTCCTACGCTCGCCCTGGCGCTCGGAGTGTGGAGCGGCAGCAGTAAGCTCTTTGAAGTCGTATACACGCTGCTCTGGTACGTCGGACCGGCGAACCAGTTTGTGGCGCTTGATTACATGGGCGCCACACACCTGTCGTCACCGTCGCGCACACCGCTGGTCTTCCTGATGTGTACCCTTATCCTGGGCGCCTTGGCCCTCGCCGGACGAAAACGCCAGATCCAATCGTACTGAGCCTGACCTCAGGGCCTGACTCAAAAATACAGCTTCAGCGCGAACTGCAAAATCCGCGGATCGAACGCCGCTTGCACTTGCCCGAACGCCGACGAACTCAGATTCGTGTTCATGGTGGCATAGCTCTGCACGGTCCCGGCCGGCGAAATCCCTCCCACGAAATTCGCGTGGTTGATAATATTGAACGCCTCCGCGCGCGCTTCGAGGCGGAACCGTTCTGTAATTCCGAAAATCCTGCTGAGTGCCACGTCCACGTTCACCGTGCCGGGGCCGCGCAGCGCGTTCCGCCCCACGTCGCCGAACGTACCGGTCGGATTCGGCACAAACGCCGACGGATTGATCCACTGCACGCACGGCGCGGATTTGCAGCTCTGCGCGGCGGGATACGCATCCGCCAGTACTTGATTGGGCCGGTCGTTGTTGAGGTCGGTGAGCGAATCGTCGTGGCCCGTGGTCACGTTCAACGGCTGGCCGCTGGAGGCATGAAACAGCGGCGCCAACTGCCAGTTGCTCAGCAGGCGGCGGACCCAAGGGCTGCCGCTCGTCCAGGAACTCAGCCCCACCAGCGACGCGTTGAAATTGTTGCGTGTATCGAAGATACACGGACCCCAGTCGGCATGCCGGTCGAAAGGCTGCGAATTCGCCGGTGTGGCCAGCGCCGCGCCAAAATCGTAGTCGGACAGACAGTAAGAGTCCGTGTAATTGGCATTAAAGGTGAAGTTATGGGCCAGCCGATGCTGTATCGATAAGAGCATCGCTTCATAATGAGCTACCGCCCCATCGTCCATGGTGTCGATGCTCGAATAGTACTTGCCCAAAGCCGAGTTCGACAAGTACAATAGCCGGCGCTCATTGGTGTTCGACGTAGTGGAACAGGTCGTGTACGAGATACCCGCAATCGTGCAAGCGCCTGTACCCATATACTGGGCTGGGTCGATTTCATGAGTGATCCAGATGTGCGTGGTCTCATTCCCCAGGTAGCTCGCCGACGCCAGCCAGCCGCCCTTCAATTGCCGCTGATAGGTGACGTTCCATTGCGCCACGTAAGTCGGCTTTGGATTGAGGGGCATGTTTACATAAGTGCCTTCCGTCGGGAAAAAGAGATGTCCGGGTTGCTGCGGAAACGGATTCCCTCCCGCGTATCCCGCCCACGGGTTGGAGAGCGTTCCGGTCGACCCGACGTCGATGTCGTTGCCGAAGGGCGGATTGGTGGTTTCGCGTTCGTTGAACCAGGTTTCGGTCGAATCATACAGGATCGCTCCGCCGGCGCGCAGTGTGTCGCGGCCGTCGGCGTGGGGGCTCCAGACCAGGCCCACGCGCGGCGCGAAGTTCGCCAGGTGCCCGTTCCACATCGCGGACGGAATGCCCGGATCGCCCTTGAAGAACAGTCCGGCGGGCGCCGTGGGATGTACCGTGCTGACCTGCCCCGCGTAGAAGGCGGCCTCGTTGAATGAATCGCCGCGCCCGTATTTGTCCGGGTCGGGGAAAGTGGGTTCCCACCGCAGGCCATAATTGAAGGTGAAGCGCGGCGAGACTTTGAAGCTATCCTGCGCATAGAAACTCATCACCCATTGCCGCAAGTCATCCGGCGTCGGATTGGTCTGCTGAAAGTCGCTCATTGTGCCGATCATGAAGTCTGCCAGCGGGCTGCCAGTGAAAGAGCCGTTGAACGTGAACGTTCCATTCTCGTCGAAGCCCGAGATCGTATTGTTCTGCACGCGGATGAGGTTGAACCCCGCGGCGATCTGATGCCGCCCGCGCACCACATCCACGTCGTCGGCCACCTGGTAGCTGTTCACGTCGAAATGTCCGGGCGCGCACGTGCCGCAGAAGGTGCTGAACTCGCCGTTGATGGTCAGCAGCAGGAAGTTAGGCACCGCGCTGTACATGTCCGATCCCAGCATGGTCGGACTGATCGGAGTGTCGGTTGGTCCACGATTGTCGCGCACCCGGTTGAAAGTCAGATGAAACGAATTCAATACTGTCGGACTGAATGTGTAAGTGTCTCCTACGGTAGCCGACTGGGCACGCTCTAAATTGCCCGGCGCCGTGGTCGTCAACAGATTGACGCCGTTGAAAGTCGGCGGATTGCTGTAATCGTCGAATAAGTAGCGGGCGTACACGGTTTGCTTCGCGCTTTGTATCCAATCTACGCGCCCGACCAACTGATCTTCGTCGCCTGTCACCGGAATACCGTAAGTCACCTTGCCGCAATCGCTGGCCGAACTGACCGGCAGATATTTGGATGCGATGGCCTGCGCCACCGGATTGAGGTCCGCCTGGGGAATGATATTGCCGGGATACGGCGCCCCGGTGGCGGGATCTTTCAGCGTCAGCGCCTTGCCGCTCGATTGACACCCCGCCGATACCAGCGTGCTGAAATCTCCAGTGAGCGAGGCCGCCGTGGGAATATATGCGATCGACTGCGGCGGATTCGACCGGTTGCGCGTGCCTTCATATCCGCCGAAGAAAAAAAGCTTGTCCGTAATGATCTTGCCGCCCGCCGTCCCGCCGAATTGGTTCCGCTTCAGGCTATCGTGCACGTGGGCGAAGAAATTGCGCGCATCCAGATCGCCGTTCCGGATGTATTCAAAAAGATCGCCATGGAATGCATTCGACCCCGACTTGGTCACCGCGTTTACGGTGGCACCCGGATGCGTGCCGAAGCGGGACGAGACCGCGCTGGTATCCACGCTGAATTCCTGCAGCGCGTCCGGAAACGGAAACGGCATGTTCACGTTGGACATGGCGTCGGTGTTGTCGCCCCCGTCCAGCAGGTACGCGGTGCCATTGCCCTGTCCGCCGGCCACCGAAATGCGCGTGGAACTCCAGAAGGTCTTACTGCCGGTGTCCCCGGCATCGCCATAAGACGCCGCGCCCAAAGTCAGAATCAACTGGGTGGCCTGGCGCCCGTCGAGTGGCAGTTCGTTGATGCGCGTCTGATCCACCACGGACGAGATGGAATTCTCCTTTGTCTCGACCAGGTTGGTGTTGGCCACCACTTCGACCGTCTCGTTTACGGTGCCGACCTCCATGCGCACATTGATCTCGACATTGTTGTCCACCTGCAGCACCAGTCCGGACTCCACGTGGCTCCGGAACCCGTTGGCCCGCACCTCCAAGCGGTAAGGACCCACCGGCAGCTCGGGTAGCGCATAGTTGCCCAGAACATCGGTTACCGTCGAACGCACGATCTGTTTATCCGTCTCTCTAACTGAGACGACCGCGCCCGCTATGGCACTGCCGCTGGGGTCTGTGACCGTGCCGCTAACCGACGCGACGGCCACTGTTTGCGCACGCGCCGGCGGCGCGCACAGATACCAGAGAATACATACAGACAAAACTGTCAGTGTCGACTTGGACATCCGTGTGCCTCCCTCTAAAGGCCCCTTTTTTGCCGGGCAGAGCGCCCCCTGACGCCCGGTGAGTGCCTGCGAGATAAGATACTCAAAACCGCAAGGGTCTGTCCAATAGATTAATTAGCTGAGATCGATCGATAAAAGCGATTAGTGCGTAACCGCTCATGCGGCGGGGCTGAAGCCCCGCGCCGGCTAAAGCCCATTGCCACTTGCTTATCCCAATATTGGGAATGCTGCACAATTGGTGGGGCGGACCTCCAGGTCTGCGCGGGTCCTCCAGGACCCGCCCTTCGCGCCTGGAATCAGCCGTTCCAAAACGCGAACAGGCCGACGTGGACGTCGGCCGCAGGACTGGAGTCCTGCCCCACAATTTATGCTGGTGTTCGGTCGCGCAAGAAAACCAAGCGGCATTGAGCTAAAGCCCGCCCTGCCAAAAAGCCGCGCACAACTAAGTGACATTGCGGCGCTTCAGGTCGCCCAGCGCCGCCAGCAGCGCGGCTGCCAGTTCGCGGATGGCCTGCGGCAGATTCGCGGCGTCGGCCGACACCAGCCGCAGTTCCCGCGTCAAGGGCTTCCCTCTTACCCGCAGCACGCGCAACGGACTATCGGGCGGCTCGTGCTCCACCGCGCACAATGGCATGATCGAGGCTCCCAGGCCCACCCGCACCAGGCTCTTGATGGCCTCGTTATTCTCCACTTCCATGGTTATTCGCGGCGTCACCCCTAAGCTTTCGAAGTAGCGGTCGATCACGTTCTGCATGGCGGTGTGCTTCTCATAAAGGATGAAACGCAACGAGGCCAGATCCTTCGCATCGACCGTCTTCTGGCGTGCCAGCGGATGTTCCCGGTTCGCCACGATGATCATTTCCTCGCGGCCGAGCGGCGTGGCCGTCAGACCGGGTTGCGGAGTCGTGCGCATGACTACCGCCAGGTCCAGGTGCTGCGACCGTAAGGCGTCCAGCAGGAACTCCGTGGTGCCCGCCAGCACGATCAGCTCGATATCCGGAAACCGACGCGAGTAGTCGCTCAAAACGTGCGGTAGCCGGTAGGTGAGCGTGGTGGGCCCCACGCCCAGGCGCACGGTGCCGCGCTTTAATGCGTTCATCTCCCGCACGGCCATCTCGGCGTTCTTAAGATCGCGGAAAATGGTTTCGGAATATTGCAGCAGCACGCGCCCGGCTTCGGTGACCATCACGCGCTTCCCGACACGCAAGAATAGCGCACACCCCAACTCTTCTTCCAGCATCTTGATGTGCTGGCTCACGGTGGATTGCGAGAGGTGCAATTGCTCGCTGGCGCGCGTGAAGCCGCCGCTTTTTACCGCCGCCTGGAATACGCGAAGCTGATGCAGATCCATAGCTAATTGTGGGGCAGGCTCTCGGGGGTACCCTCTGAGCCTCGATCGACCACAATTATTGTAAGTTAGCGGCGGTTGGCGAATCCTCGATGACAATAGGTGCGGGTCCTGGAGGACCCGCGCAGATCTGGAGGTCTGCCCCACCGCTAGGGCTCATTAGGTTCGGGGAAGTCGCCCAGAACTTCGCGGGGGATTTCGCGCCATTCTCCGTCGAGGCCTAAGACCTCGGGGAGTATGCGGTAGTAACGCCTGCCTTCGGTGGTGGACGCGGGTATGCCCGGGCGGAAGTGGCGGTTTACCTGAATCTGCTGCGCCGTTTGTTGCTCCTCGGCGTGGGCTATGCGGTTTTTGCGGTAGCGTTCGGGGTCGGCAATGGTATTGGAAACGGACCGGTCAAGGCGGGACTGGGTCAGGCTGAAGCGATCGGTGGCGAGGATGAGCGCGTCGGGTGTGCGTGCGCCGGGCTCATACAAGATGGCCTCGGCGGCGTCCAGGCGGGCCAGTTTCCACTGGTAGACGGCGATTTGCTCGACCAGAATTTTTTCCATTTCGTCCTGGGGTTTCCAGGTGGACATGAGATCGGCCAGGAGTCGATCGAAGGTATTTTGGTCTTCGCCGGGGAGGACGGCGGATTCGGCGCGCCGGCCGTGGACGAGGGCGTTGAAGCGGACTTTGGCCTTGCCCTCGGGTGTTTTGGGGGCCGGTGGATCGCTGCGCGTTGCGGCGATTGGCCTCGATTTGCTTGATGGCCGTCATAGTTTTTTTTCTTCCGATCAAAGCCAATTCGGCGGGGTGGCTGCGGGGGCAGATGTTGATTAACCGCCGATGCACGCCGATTCACGCCGATGGTGGCTGGTCACGACTACAAGCTAACGCGGTGATTGGGCGCCGGCGGTTGTCCGATTGGTGCCAGAGACTGCAAGTGGTTTTGTTTGGAATGGACGGCGCGAGTCAAAAAAAGTGGAGAAGCTTGTGACCGGCGATCCGAGTTTCGTAAGCGCCGCCTATCTCGCCACGTGTCTGGGCCGAGTCCAGTTCGTCTGAGCACAAGCGGCTGAGTATCAAGGACGGCTCATCGCCGCGCGGTGGGTCACTTGAACCCGGGCCGATCGTTTCGCCGGAATGCACGGGCACAACCGTGCCGCAGCCGTCTTCATGCTGGAGGAAATAATGGCTGCCTTTGATGCGGATCACGGTAAGAATAGCCTTCGTTCGGGGAGCACGGCTCATGCCGCGACGCTGATCCGCTGGATCCCCACGAACTCCAGAACCTGTTCAGGCACGCCCTCCGACCTCGAGGCACAATTCGATCGCTTCCCGGATGCGCGTGGTGACCTCGTCCAAGGATTGCGCCTGCGTGTGGCACCCGGGCAACTGCCGAACGGAAGCGATCTAGTAGCCGTCTTCGTCACGCTCAATGACGACATCGAACTGACGTTGCAATGGATTACCCCCGCTCTCATTTCAGCCCGAATCAACCGTTACGGCTTTCCAATCATTGCTGGCGCGCACCGCGGCTACCGGGACTCGCGCGCAGGGGACGCTGCATGAAAAGTGCCTGCCCCGCACGGTGCCTGCCCGCATGGCGGCGTTGCCGTTAACCAAAACGGTGCTGCAGGCGGGGCTGAAGCCCCGCGCCGGCTAAAGCCCGCCCTCCAAAGCCCGCGAAGAGGAAGAACTTCGGTTCGCCGGGTTTCCGTTATGATTGGGGTTGGTGTGCCGGAGCGTCGCTGCTTATCTAGCCACGTCTGTGTTGGCCTGCGTCCAGATCGTCTGTGCGCAAACGTCCAATTATCCAGGACAGCCTATTGCCGATATTCAGTACGTTCCGCCCGAGCAGCCACTCACCGCCGCCGAACTGGCTGACACCGTCCCGCTCAAGAAAGGCGCGCCGCTGCGGCTGGCCGACGTGCACGCGGCCATAGAACGTCTCTATGCTACCGGTGCGTACGAAGATATTCAGGTGGATGGCGAGCCCGCCCCGCCCCCTGCCGCGGGTGTGCTGGTGCGGATCATCACCAAAAATAGCTGGTTTGTGGGAAACGTGGCGGCGCTGGGCCGCATCTCCGACCCTCCCAACCGCGGTCAGTTAGTCAACGTCACCCGCCTGAGCCTGGGCCAGCCGTTCGTCGAATCGGATGTGCCGCCCGGGCAAACCGCCATCGAGCGCCTGCTGCTGAGCAACGGTGTGCACGGCAGCCAGGTCCACACCGAAGTAACTTACGATCCGCACACGCAGCAAGTAAGCGTACACTTTGTGGTGGATTCCGGAAAGCGCGCGCATTTCACCACGCCGTCGGTAGCCGGCGACCCCAAGATGCCGCTGGCGGACATTATCTCCGCCTCCCACTGGCGGCGCTGGCTGATCGGCGGATGGCGCCCGGTCACGCAATCGCGGGTGAACAATGGCGTGGCGGACATACGTTCCCGTTACGAGAAGCACGGGCGCTTCGAAGCGCGCGTCACCTTGAAGGGCATGGACTACGACGCGGACACCAATCGCAGCCGGCCGGAGCTGGATATCGATGCCGGACCAGCGGTGGCAGTGGAAGCCGTGGGCGCCAAGGTTTCGCAAGGCAAGCTGCGCAGCCTGGTTCCGGTCTTCGAGGAGAACAGCGTGGACGAATCCCTGCTGCTCGAGGGCGAACGTAATCTCCGCGATTACTTTCAATCCCAGGGTTATTTCGATGTCGAAGTCGAATTCAAACCGCAGCGGATCGTCAACGACAAAGCCACCATCGACTATCTGATCAACCCCGGTACGCGGCACAAGCTGGTCCGGATTACGATCGAGGGCAACAAGTATTTCCGCACCGAAGCCATCCGCGAGCGCATGTTCCTGGTGCGCGCTTCATTACTCGCATTCCGGCACGGCCGTTATAGCGGAGACCTGCTGCGGCGCGACGAGGAAAACATTGCCAGCCTCTATCAGTCGAACGGATTCCGCGATGTTTCCGTCACGCACCGCCTGCAGGATAATTACAAGGGCCAACCCGGCCATCTGGCGGTGCTCATCAATATCCAGGAAGGGCCGCAGTACTTCGTTCACAACCTGGTGGTGGAAGGCATCGTCAAGCTGGACAAGGCAGAGGTGCTTTCGCAACTCGCCTCGGTGGAAGGGCAGCCCTTCAGCGAATACAACGTGGCCGTGGACCGCGAGACCATCCTGGACCGCTACTCCACGAAGGGTTTTCCGAATGCCACTTTTGAATGGAGCTCCAAAGCCGCGTCCGAGCCTTACCAGATCGACTTGACCTACGTCATGCACGAGGGCCGCCAGGAATTCGTGCGCGACATTCTGGTCAGCGGCCTACAATATACGCGCCGCAGCCTGGTAGACAGCGAAATAAAGTTAAAGCCCGGCGATCCGCTGGACATCACCGCCATGCGCGATGCGCAGCGCCGCCTCTACGACCTGGGCGTTTTCGCGCGCGTGGATACGGCCATTCAGAACCCCGATGGCGACACCAGCGATAAGTATGTCCTCTACGATATGGAAGAGGCGCGCAAGTATTCCATCGCCACAGGATTCGGCGCCGAGTTCGCCAGAATCGGCGGATGCTCGAATTACTGCCTGGAGGCGCCCCAGGGTCAGACCGGCTTTGCGCCGGATGTCACGCTGGATGTCTCCCGCCTGGACCTGTGGGGATCAGGCCAGAGCATCAGTCTGCGCGGCCGCGTCTCCACCCTGGAACAGCGAGTGCTGGTTACTTATGCCGTGCCGCGTTTCCACGGCAATGAGAAGCTGACCCTCTCGTTCACCAGCCTGTTCGACAACAGCAAAGATGTGCGCACCTTTACCGCGCAGCGCTTCGAGAATTCGGTGCAGCTTTCCGACCGGCTCTCGAAATCCCTCACGCTTCTCTACCGCTATACATACCGCCACGTGACGGTGGATGAATCCACGCTGAAGATTTCGCCGTACCTGATTCCCCTGTTCTCGCAGCCGGACCGCGTGGGCGAGCTTTCGTGGAGCATGATCCAGGACCGGCGCGACGATCCCATCGAGACGCGCAAGGGCATTTACAACACGCTCGATATCTCGGCCGCGCCGCATTTCCTCGGGACCGAGACGAACTTTGGACGCATCCTGGGGCGCAATGCGACGTATCATCCCATCGGCAAGAAATACGTGCTGGCGCGTGCCACCAGCTTTGGCATCGTGCATCCCTTCGGGAATGTCGCGGACCCGCTTACGGCGATTCCGCTGGCCGAGCACTTCTTCTCCGGCGGCGCCACCTCGGAGCGCGGCTTCCCGGATCTACAGGCGGGGCCGCGCGATCTGACCACGGGATTCCCATTGGGCGGCACGGCGCTGCTCATGAATCAAACTGAATTTCGCTTCCCACTGTGGGGCGAAAACATCGCCGGAGTACTCTTTCACGACATGGGCAACGTCTACAGCAGTGTGTCGGCGATCTCGTTCCGCACCGATCAACATGGGCTTACCGATTTCGATTATATGAACCACGCGGTAGGCTTCGGCATTCGTTATCGCACGCCCATCGGTCCGGTGCGCCTGGATCTGGCGTACAGCATCAATCCGCCGCGCTTCATCGGCTTCGCGGGCAGCTTCGACGATTTGCTCAGCGCCGGCCTGATGCCCTGTTCCACCCAGCCTTATAACTGCATCCCGCAAAGCATCAGCCATTTTCAATTCTTCTTTTCCATAGGGCAGACTTTCTGATGCGCCGCCGTATTCCCATCGCCATCTGTCTGGCGGCCCAGCTCGCCGCCGGCGCTGAAGCCGCTATCATCGACCGGATTGCGGTGTCGGTGGGCAACCGCGTGATCACGGAAACCGATCTGGACCGCGAGATCCGGATCACCGCGCTGTTGAACAACGCCAAGCCCGATTTCAGCCCGGCCAACAAGCGCACCACCGCCGAACGCATGGTCGATCAGGCGCTCATCCGCAGCGAATTGGAAACCAGCCGGTATCCGATGCCTTCCGAGGCGGAAACCGCCGCGGCGCTCGCGGAGGAGAAGGCCCGCTGGGGAAGCGATGCCGCCTACCGCCGCGCACTGGCCGATTACGGCGTGAGCGAAGAGGATTTGAAAACCCGCCTGACCTGGCAGTTGATGCTGATCCGCTTCATCGATGCGCGCTTCCGGCCGGGCATCCAGATCAGCGAGGCCGAGATTGTGAAATATTTCGACGAACAGATGCTCCCCGCTCTCCAGCGGGCGCACCCTGGGCAGACGCAAACGCTCGACGAACACCGCGCCGCTATCGAACAAACGCTCATCAGCGAGGCGGCCGACCTGCAGGTGGAGCAGTGGCTGAAAGAGGGCCGCCGCCGTACGCACATTCAATATCACGACGAGGTTTTCCAGTGAGCCGCCGCGTGCGCGTCATTTGGTTGGCCGCCGCCGGCCTGGCGGGACTGCTGCTGGTGCTGGCGCTGAGCGCGGTGCTGGTGCTGCGCAGCGATTGGTTGCGTGAGAAAATCCGCCAGCGCCTGGTAGCGGAAGTGGAGAAGGCCACCGGCGGCCGCACGGAAATCGGCGCGTTCCACTTCGACTGGAAACAAATGCGCGCCGAAGTGGACGGTTTTGTCCTACACGGCAATGAACCGCCGGATGCGCCGCCTCTATTCCGCGCGTCCGCCATCGTGGTGGGTATCAAGATCATTTCCCTGATGGAGCGTTCCGTCGACCTGCAATATCTGGATGTCCGGCAACCGCAGGTGTATCTGATCGTTTCGCCGGATGGGCGCACCAATCTGCCTGCGCCCAAAGTTCATCGCGCCGGCAAGAACACGATCGAAACCATTTTGGATCTGGCCATTGGCCGCTTCGGTCTGCGGGATGGCAGCTTCGAAGTGGCGGGCAGAGGTAAAACACCATTCGATGCGCAGGGGCGCAATCTGCGCGCGCAGTTCGATTATGCCGCCGCCGGTCCGCAATATCGCGGGCAGTTGTCGATCGCGCCAGCCGCATTCCACTGGGGCGATCACCGCCCCGTGCCGCTCGAAATCAACCTGGCGCTGGCCGCGGAAAAGAACCGGCTGCGCATCGACTCCGGGCGCATTTCTACGGGCCAGTCGCAGGCGGAATTTTCCGGCGACATCGACAGCTTCACCGATTTCTCCGGCGCGTTTCAATACAAGGTGACCGCGTCGCTGGCCGAGGTCACCCGCACGTTCGCCTTGCGCACGCAGTTGGAGGGTCCCGTAATTCTGGCCGGAAAGGCGACCTTTCATGGTCTATCGGATTACCTGGCGCGCGGCTCGATGCATGCGGCGGGCGTGTTGTTCCATCCGGATCCACATTTTACTTTGCGCGACTTCCGCGCCGATGCCGCCGTGACCATCGATCCACGCCGCATCGCCGTGTCGGGCATGCGCCTTCAAGGTCTGGGCCTGTTGTCCCTCACGAGTCTGAAGCTGCAGCCATTCCCGGTCAGCGGAAGTATCCAGACAGTGGTGCTGCGGCAGAAGAACCTGGATGCCGCCGGCATTCACCTGGATACCTTGAATGGCTCTTTCGAAGGGAAAATGCAGATTGCCGGCCTCTCCCGCGTGCGCGTGGAAGGCGCCGTTGCCGGTTTCGACGCGCGCGAGTTCGTGCGCGTGTATAACGGCCAGAGCGTGCCCTGGGATGCGGCGGCCTCTGGTCCCATGCAATTGAAGGTCACGCTGGGCCATTCGGAAACGCTGCTTCTGTCGGGCCACATGGCGATTTCGCCCACCGGCGCCGGCGTCCCCGTCGACGGCTCCATCGACGCCGCTTACGACGCCGCCGCGGACACCCTGGACCTGGCAACTTCCTGGCTGGCGCTACCCTCCACCCGCCTGGATTTCTCCGGCGTGCTTGGCCGCCAGTTGCGCGTGCGTGCAGATTCGCGCGACCTCGACGAAGTGCTGCCGGCCTTCAATGTGCAATCCATACCGGTGAAGTTGGGCAATGGCGAAGCCAGGTTCGATGGTTCGGTCTCGGGCAAGCTGGAAGATCCGGATATCGCCGGACATGCCGCCGCGACGAACCTGGTATGGTCCGGCCGTACATTCGATTCGCTTGGCGGGGATGTCGATCTCACCAGCGCGAACCTTGCGGTGCACAACGGCACGGTCCAGCATGGCGCGTTGCACGCCCAAGGCGCAGGGTCTTTAGGACTGCAGGATTGGCAGGTTGTGGACGCCAGTCCGGTATCGCTCGCGGGCTCCATCCGCAACGCACCCGCGGTGGACCTGATGGCGATGGCGGACATCCAGCAGCTTCCCGTCACGGCCACCATCAGCGCGGACGGCAACATCACGGGAACCTTCGGCGCACCGCGCATGGACGTTTCCGTCACCGCCACCAATGGCACACTGGGCAGCGAGCCGTTCGACCGTTTCACCGGCACGCTGCATTACGCGGGCAATTCCGCCCACCTGGCTAACGGGCAGCTCGCGGCGAACGGCAAGAGGCTCACGCTGGCCGCCAATTACCAGCACCAGCCCGATGACTTAGCGAAGGGTCAACTGCGTTTCCAGGTGGATTCCAACGCCATGCCGCTGGCGGGGTTCCAGCTGGTGAGTAGAGACTATCCCGGCATCGCCGGCACCGCCGAGCTGCACGGCAATGGGACCGTCGATTTCGCGCCCGCCAAGCCCGGCCAACCCGGCTTTCATGTCGTGGCTTTGAACGGAACGCTGAACGGCCGCGGCTTGCGCATCAACGATCAGGCCCTGCGCGACGCCACCCTTACCGCTACCACCAAAGGCTCGGAACTGGCGGCACATTTGGATTCCGCGCTGGCCGGCTCCGTTATCGAGGGCGATGGCAAATGGACCCTGGCGGACGATTACCCCGGTACGGTTGAGTTGAGCTTCAAGCGTCTCGACCTGGAGCGCTTGCGCACCTGGCTGCGCGGCCGGAAGCCTCCGGGCGGCATCGAGATCGCCGGATCGGTCGAAGGCACGCTGGCGATCGCCGGTCCGGCGCTGAAGCCGGACCTTTGGAAGGCGCAGCTACGTATCCCGTCGCTCGAAATCGGTCCGGGACCCAGCCTCGCTCCGCAGGGCAACGTCCTGGCGCTGCACAATCCTGCCCCGATCGTGGTGAACATGGAACGGGGCGTAGTCAAGGTCGAAAGCGCCCGCCTGGTCGGCCACGCCACCGATCTGTCTCTATCGGGCACCATCGACACCCAACAGAAGATCGCCCTGGACCTGCGCGTGAACGGCCGGTTCGATCTCGCCAGCCTCCGCGATTTTAACCGCGACGTGTACGGCACCGGCTTTATTGAAACCGGCGTCACCATCCGCGGCCCGCTGGCGCTGCCGCGCATCGCCGGCCGCCTGGAAGTAAAGGACGCGACTCTCAGCCTGGCCCAGCTTCCGGTAGTGATTTCGAACACCAAGGGTGTCATTCTGTTCGACGGCAGCCGCGCCACCATACAGGAACTGTCCGGCGAGAGTGGCGGCGGCAAGGTCTCCCTTACCGGCTTCGCCGGCTTTGGCGACAACGCCCTGGTCTTCCACCTGCACGCCACCGCGCACGAGATGCGCCTGCGCTATCCCGAGGATTTCAGCACCGTGGCCAACGCCTCGCTCACCCTTACCGGCGCCAGCGACAGCAGCACGCTCACCGGCCACCTCACCGTTCTGCGCACCGGCTTCAATCCGCATTCCGATTTCAGTTCCATCCTGGCCAAGTCGGCCGAGCCTGTCGAAATACCGTCCGCGCAAACCGGCTTGCTGGCCAACATGCGCTTCGACGTGGAGATCGACACGGCGCCGGACATCACCGTGCAGAGCTCGCTGGCGCAAGGCCTGCAGATGGAAGCCAGCCTGCGCCTGCGCGGCACCGGTTCGAACCCGTCGCTGCTCGGGCGCATCAATGTCACCGGCGGCCAGATCGTTTTCTTCGGCACGCCGTTCACCGTGAACCAGGGATCCGTCGCCTTCTACAATCCCGTCAAGATCGAGCCGGTGCTCAATGTCGACCTGGATACCAAGGCCCGCGGCATCGACGTGATTCTGAACATCGCCGGGCCTATCAACAAGCTCAGCCTCACGCCGCGCTCGGACCCGCCCATGCCGTTTTCCGATATTGTGGCGCTGCTGGCCACCGGTGTTTCGCCCACCTCCGACTACGCCACCCTGATGTCCGGCCCCGCCGCGCCGCAAAACTTGCAGCAACTGGGGGCGTCGGCGCTACTCGGCCAAGCCATCGCCAGCCCCGTGACGGGCCGCCTGCAGCGCTTCTTCGGCGTCACGCGACTGAAAATCGATCCCACGCTCACCGGACTGACCGGCGTAGAGAACAGCCCGCAAGCGCGGCTCACCGTCGAGCAGCAGGTGACGCCGGATATCACGTTCACCTACATTACGGATGTAACCAGCACCAATCCGCTGGTGATTCAGGTGGAGTGGGCGTTCAGCAAAAAGTGGTCGGCGGTGGCGCTGCGCGACGAGAACGGGCTGGTGGGCCTCAACTTCGTCTACAAGCGCCGCTTTTAGTATTTGGAGCGCGGGGCAGGACTCCAGTCATGCTGCACGCGAATCTTATGTCAACTGATCCATCAAACCAGCCAGATAATCCCCATCCACCAACCCGGATCTATATGTCCGGGCATCGAAGTACCGCCACAAATTGCGCGCCTTTTCCATCGTATAAAACAATAATTGCTCTTCAATCAAGTCTCTTTCGAGCAATTGTTGATTGAAACTGCGGATCTCGCCGAACATAATATAGGGCACGCGGAAATCCTCGGTCGAGACCAGCTCCGGTGTGGCTTCGAATTCGATTTGCAGGATACGCCCGCGGGCATTGATCTGGAACAGGTTCAGCCCCAAATCCTGAAAGCTGTCCAGCGCATACTCCTTGGGCGAGAATTCCAGTGCGAATTCCGAAAGCATTTGGTTCAATTCACGCACAAAAGCGTCGCATATCCCGTGTAATTCAAGCGCGGCCTGCCGGCGCAGCAAACCAATCTCGTGCGTCCTGCGCAGGTGAATATCGTCCGCGTGCGCCAACGCGTCCAGGTTCTTAGCCAGCTTCCGGAACCGATCGCTGCCGGTGCGCGCCGCGCCGCCGCTCGACCCTCGGAATCCCCACTTCCCTTTCACAGCTACCAGCATAAGCGGGTGCCCTCCGGATATCAACGCGGCTCACAACTTGCGCACCAACAGGCTTACCCGCCCTTGAATCAAATCGAGTGTGCCGCGGTCCGGAAGACGCATCGACTGCCACTCGCCATCGTGCCGCGCCCACAAGTAAAATGCCCCGTTGACGCGCCGTATCATTCCAATCGCGCCTGCTCCCACCAGGTCCACCGCGAAGTTGCCTGACTCGTCGGGGTTCCGCCGGACCGCCGCGGATCGGTCCAGCAATACCAACCCATCGCTCCAGATCGGACCGCGCACGGGGTCTGGCGCGAGCCGGGCGGCCACCGGCGACTCCAGCCGATCCACCTCCGCCGACGGGAACGGATACTGCTCCCGTCCGATGTTCCGCGGGTAGGGATATTCCCGCCCTATCCAGCCATCCAGCAGCCTTACTGCCCGGAAATCTCCGATAATCCGGTCGGCTTCCAGTGCTGTCATCAGGTCTTCCAGACTGATGTGCAAACGGTCCATGATCAGATCGGCGGTATCCATCGAAAGAAGCCGTACCCCCTTCAGAATGTTGTGAATGTGCGGCTGTGAGATCCTCGTAAGCCGCGCCAGCGCGCGCTCGCTAATCTCCCCGTTGCGTACCCTCCCCTGTACGTGCGCCACCAGCAGTTTCTGGAGATGTCGGAAGTCCATACAGCCGGCTCTACCCTATTTCTCCCAGATATAGACCCAACTGGAAATCGGAATATTCCGTACTGTGCCGTATATTACGGCGATTATATTCCGTACTACCCTTAGTTCCATAACCTAAGATATCAGAATAATATGCATACGATTATCGGGAAGCTCTTATGCACTTTGGGAAATAAGTTCGCGGATTTAGCTTGACGAATTTCGTTCGGGGGATAAATTTGATACAAGTTGCGGCGCCCCAGGGAGGATGCCGGGGTCGCCTTAGGAGGTTCAAAGCCGATGAACTGGGATCGTTCAGAAACACTTGCGCTCGCGAAGACGACTTGCACGCATTGCCATGGTTACGGATTGCGTCCCGGCCGTAGTGGACGGGATGTCCCCTGCAATTGCGTTTTCCGGGCAATATTTCGCACCTGCTACGCGCGCTTTCGCGAGTGCGCCAGCAAGGACAGACACCTGAGCCGCGTGCAGCTCGAGCTGTGCAACGGCAAGGACAATCGCATAACGTATGGCCGCAAGGCAGAGGAGTACATTGCCGACTTCTGCCTGGTCAGCCGGAACGCGCTGGGCACGTTAGAATATGATATCTTTCGCTTCCATTACCTTTTAGGAGCGGATTGGAAGCTTTGTTGTTGGCGACTGCAGCTCGATCGGGGAACGTTTTTTCATTTAATCTACAAGATCGAGCAGAAATTAGGCCAGGTTTTCCGGGAACTGGAGCCCCACAGTCTCTTTCCATTGGATGAGTATTTTGGCGGCACCATGCGCAACGACCGCGCTTCTCCGGCGGTGGCCCTGGTCCCCAAAATTCCGCCTGCCCGGGTGCTGCGCCCGCCCGTAGCGGGACTCTCGGCCGCCTGACTGTTGGGCAGGTACCGGTGGTACGGGCGTCGCACTGTCACGCGGCGCCCGCCACCAAATCGGTTACACTAGGAATGGCATGACGGGTCAAAGGTACTCCGTCCACGAACGCCAGATAGCCGACGTCTCCATGTGGCAGGAACTTTTAGTCGGCTTCGAACTCGTTCAGTTACGGTTGACGTCCATCTTCTACGGGTTAGGCGTGCCGCACGGCCACGGCGAAGCGGTCATCCTGATTCCAGGCTTCCTGGGCACCGACTCCTACCTCGGCGAAATGTTCTCGTGGTTGCGCACCGTCGGTTACCGCTCCTACTTCTCCGGCATCGGCTGGAACGCGGAATGCCCTAACCTGCTGATTCGCCGCCGCTTAAACGACACCGTGAAGCGCGCATGTCACGCTACGGGGCAGCGCGTGCACCTGGTTGGGCACAGCCTCGGAGGCCTCATCGCGCGTTCGGTGGCCGCGCAGCGTCCCGATCAGATCGCCTCCGTCACTACCCTTGGCTCGCCGTTCCGTGGACCGGTGGCGCACGCCAACGTCCTGCGAGCCACCGATGCCATCCGCAATCGCATCCTGCGCGAGCATGCCGGCCATATTCTGCCCGGCTGCTATACGGAGGCCTGCACCTGCGAGTTCGTTTCGTCGCTCAAGGACGAATTCCCCGACGATGTAGCGCAAACCGCCATCTACACCAAGAGCGACGGCATCGTGGATTGGCGTTTCTGCGTCACCGGCGATCCGCAAATCGATTGCGAGGTCGCCGGCACGCACATCGGACTGGTCTTCAATCCGGCGGTCTATCGCCTTATGGCCGGCCGCTTGGCGCGACCCGTCTGATGGCCCGGCGCCATCACTCCAGGAATCGGCCCAACACTTCCAGGTACTCCGCGGGTCTGGTGAATGCAGGCGCATGCCCCGCGCCGTGGAACGTATATACAGGAGCCTGCGGGTAAGTATCGCGCAGCGCCTTCCGCCGGGCTGCATTGAAAATATCGTTATCTGACTCGATGACGAACACCTTCCCCGGCCAGGCCGCCAGATCGTCCGGCCGGAAACGGTAGCGCAAATGATAGTCGTATTGAATGCGCAAGTTCGCCATCACATCCGCTTTCCCCAGGCGCGTGGCGAATAGCTCTTTCGTGTAGTGCCGCCAGAACTCCACCTCGGCAGCCGGCGCGCCCAGCAGTTTCAGGATGCTCTTGGCCAGTAAGCTGCGCAGCGCCGGCCACGGCACGGCTGCCAGGATGGCATTCGCAATCTTCCGGCCGCGCGCCAAGTGCGCCAGCGGTACACCCGTATTCGACAGGATCAGCCGCTCGATCCTCTGCGGATGCCGCCGGATCAGGCACTGTGCCACTGCGCCTCCAAAAGATGCGCCCAGCACCGATACCTGCTGCATGCGCTCGGTATCCAGAATCGCCGCGATGCCATCCGCCAGATCGTCCAAAGTTCCTACGCGCGGATAAGCCGGATATAGGATGCGAAAGCGCGGCGCAAACGCCGCCACCGGGTCGAAGCCCATGTCGTTTACCAGTTCGCCGCCGGGAAGCATCAGCATCGTCCGGTCACCCTCGCCGCAGACTCTGTATGTCCATTCCACACCGGCCACGGTCAGGGACTGGTTGGGATATTTCGCGCGAAAGGCGCGCAATCGTTCTTCCTGGTTCATGTTCGGTACCGAACATTGTAAACGCGAAGCCGATCGAAGGCGATGGCATACCGTGCCATAATCTGGCTTATGGAAATCACCTGGCTCGGACACGGCACATTCCAATTCCGCCTCCCTTCGGGCGAAACCATCCTGATGGATCCCTGGACGGAAGGCAACCCCGCTTACCCGCAGGGCTACAAGATAGCGCGCGTGGACACTATTTGTATCACCCACGGCCATTTCGATCACATTCACGACGCTGTGCCCCTGGCGAAACAGTTTTCACCGGCCGTGGTGGGCATTTTCGAGACCTGCCACTGGCTCGAATCGAAGGGCGTTACCAACACGCAGCCGATGAACAAGGGGGGCTCGCAAAAAGCCGGCGCGGTGACGTTCACCATGACGCACGCGGTGCACAGTTGCGGCATTCTGGATGACGGCAAGATTATTTACGGCGGCGAGGCGGCGGGTTATGTGCTGCGTTTCGAAGACGGGCGCGCGTTGTATTTCGCCGGCGATACCAACGTCTTCGTCGACATGCAACTGATCGCCCAGTTGTACCATCCGGAGTTGGCCTTCCTGCCCATCGGGGATCTCTACACCATGAGCCCGCGCGAGGCTGCCGCGGCGTGCCGTCTGCTGAAGCCGGAGAAAGTAGTGCCCATGCACTTCGGAACATTCCCAGCGCTGACCGGACGGCCGGACCAACTGGCTGCGCTGATCGCCGATCAGCCCGGTACCGAGGTTTGGGCCCTGGATCCCGGTAAGCCGGTCGAATGGTAAGTGCGGCGCCACCTCGTCCGTGGTATGTATAGAGCGCATGGACGTGCTACTGGCATCCGTCGCGGCGAAAAAGGACCGGCTCGATGCGATGCGTCCGGTTTCACGAGACGCCTTGCTTGCGCTGCAGAAATCTTACGACGTCGAACTCACCTACACCTCCAACGCCATCGAAGGCAACACGCTGACCCTGCGTGAGACGGCGGAGTTGATCGAACACGGCATCACGGCCGGGGGCAAACCCTTGCGCGATCACCTGGAGGCGGCCGATCATTACCACGCCGTGCTGTGGATGCGTGAATTGGCGGCCAAGGCTACGCCCATCGACGAAACGACTGTGCGCGAACTGCATCGACTTATTGTCTTCCGCAGCCAGCCTGAAATTGGCGGCGTCTACAGCACGCTTCCTCGCCGTATCGCCGGTTCTCCTGTGGTATTTCCGAACGCAGTGAAGATTCCCGGATTGATGAAAGACTACGGCGAATGGCTTTCGCAGGCCGACCCGGCGCCTGCCACCAGCTTTGACGCGCATTTCCGGCTGGTCGCCATTCATCCTTTCACCGACGGTAATGGACGTGCGGCGCGATTGTTGATGAACCTGCTGCTGCTGCGGGCAGGGTATCCGCCAGTCGCGGTGCGTCCGGAAGACCGGAAAACCTATCTCGATCGACTGGAGTATGCATCCATGCACGAAGACATCCAACCTTTCCGGACGTTTCTGTATGCGCGACTAGACGCGACTTTGGGTGAGTATTTGAGCGCCTTGGAAGAAGCGCTACCCCCAGAATCGGGGCCATGATGGAGCTATGATGAATTAGAACCCGCGAGGGAACATTGATTCAATCGCTGAGTAATAACTGGTAACTGCTGGCCTTGTCCGGTGTTCTGGACGCGATCATGGCCATCCTCTATTTAGTGGTGCAGAACGCGGAGGGGTCTCGGCCTTTCTATGCATGGCAGAGCACGGTTACGTGGCTGGGCGAGATCACCCTGGCTGCCGGAGTATGCGCGCTCGCGGCGGGTATTTGGAAATCGGTCAAGCGCCCATGCTGGCCGCTGGTGTTGACTGGCCTGGCACTCGGCGCGCTCGGGGTGATCTATTGCGATCTGATCCGCTATAGCATTAGCTTTCGAGTGATCGCGTGTTTGATCACTCTGATGGCCATGAGTATCGGCGTTCTGGAATTGTTGGCCGCGCGCACCTTGCGACTTCAGCATCATATTGGCGGCGGATGGTTCCTCATTTTTGCTGGAGCCGCCTCGTTCGGCTTTGCTTTGGCGTTTTTCGCTATGGGATTTCGCTGGCTCAAGCTGTCTTCCAGTGCACACTCAGACTTTCTTTGGTTTGCTTCTTATTTTGCGGTCAGTGCCGTCTGCATGTTTGGATTAGCCGTGTGCTTACGAAGAGCCTTACCGGCATATTGACCATAAAGGAGGTTACGGGACACGTTGGCGCGGCCGGGGGCGCTAGAGGTCAAAGCCGAACTTGCCTTGGTGGGCGGAGGAAGTGCCTTGATCCTCGGCGAGTTTCTTTAGCGCCATCCTGATCGGACGCCAGAACCAAGCCGACGCGCCGTTTTCAGCTCTACCATGCTCGTTCTCCTCATCAGTTACTCCGGAGCGAACTACTCGGCCCGCAAAGCAACGCCCGCTTCCACGCGCGCGGCACGGCGGGCAGGCAGCCATACCGAAAGCATCGTTATGACGGCCAGCAATACACCGGCTGCGGTGAGCGATAACGGATCCATGGGCGAGAGCCGATAGACCACGCTTTTCATCAATCGGGCGCAGGCGAGCGCGATGACCACGCCGGCGGCAAGTCCGGGCACGGCTACAAGGGTCCCTTCGCGCACGATCATGCGCAGCAGATTAGCCGGCGTGGCTCCCAGCGCGGCGCGAATGCCGAACTCGCGCGCCCGGCCGCTCACCGAATACGCCAGCAGCCCGTAGATTCCGGCGGCGGTCAGCAGCGCCGCCAGTGCACCGAAGGCGGCCAGCAGAGTCAGCGCGAAACGGCGCGCCGCCAGCGAATCGGCTACATATTGCGCGACCGGCGCGACGCTCCGCACGGCGACTTCCGGATCGGCGCCATGGACCACATCGCGTATAGGCCCGGCCAGCCGCATGGGATCGCCCGCTGTTTTCACCAGCAGGGTCATGTATGGCGAACTTCCGATCAGGTAGAGCGTGGGCGCCGGCGGCTCATCCAGACCCATGTCGCGCACGTCAGCCACTACGCCTGCGATTTCGATTTGACTCTGCTGCGGGTCCATTACGCCCATCAGCAGCCGATGCGCGGTGGCGTCTTGATGCGGGAAGAAGCGCTGCGCCAGCGATTCATTAATCAGGTAGCGAGGCTGGTTGAGGTCGGACTCGGTCAGCCAGCGGCCACTCTTGAGCGGGATGCCCAACACGCGAAAGTACTGTGGCGTGATCCAGCGAAGCTGTGCCACCGGGTAATGGCCGGGGTCGAAGGTGCGGCCTCGAATGCCGAAGCGGCTGGCGAAGCGCGTGTGCTCGGTAGGCGACAAGCTCATCGGTGCGCAATTGACGGCGGCGACGTCTGCGACTCCGGGCAAGGCGCGCACGGCGGGCAGCAATCGGGTGTTCAGAAATTCGTCCGTTTTTTGACCGTCATAGCGGCTGCTGGGCAGCGGAACATTGACGGCCAGCACACCGCCGGCGTGGAACCCGGGATCTTCGCTCAGCAAACGGGCGAAGCTGCGCACCAGCAACAAGGCTCCGGCCAGGACGACGAACGCCATGGCGACTTCGGCGGCGATCAGGACGGAGCCAAGTGTGGAGCGCGGCCGGCTCATGGATCGCCCCGCGGCGGGCATGGCTTCGGTATGCCACGCCTGCGCGCAGGCGGGCAAGGCGAACAGAATCCCGCAGAGAATGGACAGCACCACAACGAACAGCGGCGCGTGACCCGCGAAACTCAAAGATTCCAGGCGCGGGATGCGTCCCTGAGCCATCCGCTGAAGAACGCCGCTGGCGGCCACGGCCAGTACCGCGCCGGAGAGTCCGCCGGCCAGCGCCAGCAGCAGGCTTTCGGTGAGGACCATACGCATGAGCGGACCGCGGCCGGCGCCCAGCGCCACGCGAATGGCGATTTCCTGGCGGCGGTCGAGCATGCGCGCCAGCAGCATGTGGGCCAGGTTAGCGCAGGCCATCAGCAGCACCAGGCCGACAGCCGCCCACACCAGCAGGAGTGCCGGCCGCGCGTCGCCGGCAATCTGGCGTGCCAGCGGCACTACATACGCTCCGACTGTGCCGTTCGTATCGCTGTGCTCGGATGCCAGTCGCGCGGCGAGCGAATGCATTTCGTTCTCCGCGGCGGCCTCGCTGACCGCCGGCCGCAGGCGAGCGATGACTTCCAGCGGATGATATTTGCGCCGCGTCCGCAAGTCCGGTTCGATCCACGAAAACGGCAGCCAGACGTCAGCCCATTCCGGAAACGCCTGCCGCGCGGGGACCACGCCGATCACTGTGAACGATTCGGTTTCGAGGCGCATGGTACGGCCGACTGCAGCGGGATTGGCTCCGAACCTGGTGCGCCAGAGCTTTTCGGAAATGAGGGCCACGGGCCGCATCTGGCGGTCGTCGGCGGAGCTGAAGGCTCGGCCCACGAGTGGCTGGATGCCCATCATGGGAAACAGACCGGACGAGACGTTGGTGCCCTGCACCACCTCCGGCTCGCCGTGGCCGACCAGCGTGATGTGGTCCATGGCCTGGAAGGTATAGGCGGCCATTTGGGTGAAGCTGTGGGTCTGGCTGCGCCAATCCTCGAAATCCGGAACGGTCACCTGCAAGTGCGGGAGGACCGGCGTACTCTCCCAGACTTGCACGAGGCGTTGCGGGTCATGGAAGGGCAGCGGCCGCAAGAGCACGGCGTAAATCACCTGGTAGACGGCGGTGTTCGCGCCCACGCCGAGCGCCACTGTGAGGATGGCGGCAAGGGCGAACGCCGGCCGGCGGCCCAGAGAGCGGATGGCTTGGCGAATATCGGCGAAGGACATTGCTTCACAAATTATAGGGCAGGGCTCCAGTCCTGCGGCGGATCTCCCAGACCCGCCATGTGGCTGGACGTGGACGTTCCGCGCACGGTCGAAAACCCAACGTAACTTGTTGAAACCCCGTTCGGGCGGCCTGAGAGGCCGGCGCAGCTGGGAACCCGCCCCACATGGTTTTCATCACTATTCGTGGGCCGCAGGCCCATCCCGACAGGCGTGGACGCCTGCCCCACCTGTCACACTTCAATAATATAGACTTGCGCGGCGGGAAATCGTATGGTGGTGGGAGAGAAGAATCAAAATGTACAGCGGGTTCAGCCGGCTTCTATGCGATCGATGCATGCGGATTCGTAAAGGAAAACGCGACCTTCAGAAGGGCGTCGATTCACCCATGCCCACGCAACTCATGAACTCATGGGCACGGCTCTGCCACAAGTTGTACTCCGGGGACGAACAAATTCTTCTCGAAGTCCTCGTCGCTCGATGGGCAGGTCCCAGCATCGGCCGCCAAGGTGACTTCGATGGGTGCCATGGCGGCCGCATACCGCGCCCATGCTCCCGCCTTTCCAATCGCCAGCAGGGTGGGAGTCCCCGCGTGCTGCGCATCGAGAAAGCGGAGCGCCGTCAGGATATCCTGCACACGGTTGGCGTCGTCGCTGGCGTTGAAGGTCAGAAAGAACAGCTTGCTCAGATCGCGTGGGGCGAGGGCGCGGCCGGTCTGGAACACATCAATCAGCAGCACCGGCTTTCCGCCGCGGATCAATTCCGCGACACGCGTATCGCGGCGGGCAGCCTCGGCTCCTTCCGCGTCCACCACCAGCGTCGCCGCGCCGGGGCCGGCCAGCCAGACGCCCGGAATGCGGTCACCGCGTCCGGTCCGGCTGAGCGTGATGTTCTGACCCTGACCTTCGCTCCGCACGTCGCGCGGCCACGCGGCGTGGAACACATCCAGCAACAATTCGCGTCTGGCCGTCCCATCCAGCGCCGCAACCCGCTTCCTGCCGGACATCTGCCATTCCTCGAAAAGCTGTGCCGCGCTAAGCGCATTGGGCGGCAGGCTCCGCCCCTCCCACACCAACATGTCCAACAGCGGCTCCACTTCCACGCCGCGCTCGACAACCTTCTCCGATACGCGCACGCCTGCCAGCTCCTTCTGCAGAAAACTGTAAACCGCCTCCCGGCTCTGCCGGTTGAAATTATGCTCGGCCTGGAACTGCACCACCGAAACCGCCTCCGGCCGCTGATAGAGCTCATAAATGGAGCGGACCGCGGGGTACTCTTCCTGGGGGGTATTGCGCGTCCAGTCGCCGGTCGCCGACACTAACAGCATGGGCCGGGGCGCCATCATGGCGGCAATCTCGACGTTGGACGTGCCGATGCGCAGGCCTGGCGCATTCTCGCACACGCATCCGCCCTGCATTATGAACGACACCATATTGACCGGCGCGGCGGCGTGCACGCGGTCGTCCACCGCTGCCAGCAGCATCGTTTGCGTGCCCCCGCCTGAAGCGCCTGTGACGGCGAGCCGCTGGCGATCGACTTCCGGCAGCGACTCCAGAAAATCCAGGGTGCGAATAGAGTTCCACAATTGCAGGCCCAGCGGCGTGAAGCTCCAGAGCTGATAAGTAGGGTTCGTGAAACGATGCTCGGTTTGCAGCGTGTCGTTGTAGCCCACCATGTCATAGGCGAACGCTACGTATCCCTGGCGCGCAAGATTGATCCCCAGCGCCGGGCCGGAGAAGCTGTCCGAATTCTCCAAACGCCCGTAGGTCCAGTGCCCGTGTGGCGTCAGCACGGCGGGTACTTTGCCATTGAGATGCAATGGCCGGTAAAGGTTGCCACCGAGAAAGTAGCCCGGCATGGTTTCAAGCGCGACTTTCTCTATGGAGTATTCGCCACGCTCGATGCGCCCGAAGATCAGCGGATTGAGCGGCGTCTTCTCGGGAAGTGGATAGAGGCCCGCGGCCACCAGTATCTGCCGCTTGAGGTGCGCTTTATGAGCCTCCCAGGTGCGCAAGTTCGAATACGCCGGCATGCTGAAATGGAAATCGGTGTGACGGATGTCCACATTGCGCGAATCGGCGGCTGGCGGCTGCGCCAACAGCCTGCACGCTAACAGCGCCGCTACGAGGGCGATCCGGAACCGCTGCTCATGCACTGTGTGGCATTGTAGCATTCAGGCTGGGCGTCGCCTTCACCCGGTGGAGAGCATGGACGCCCGTCCAGAGCGTCGATTGGCGCCCTGGCTCGAATGACGCCCCGCTTAGCAGCAGGGCGCCCGCCTGGAAAGCAGCGCCCGACGAGATGCTCCGAGCACTACAGGACTTCTGTCTCGATAGAAGGCTGGAAGCAGCCTCGAGACGATCGACAAAAGATACGCCGCACCGGGATGCAGAAGCTTGGCCCGTGTACTACGCGCCCTTCGCTCGAAAGATGGATAGGAGGTTTGGACATGCGGATACCGATTTTTCTGAGGCTCGGAGCGCCGCGGTTGGCTAGAACGGGCTGGAACGGCAGTGCAGGCAGCGAATGGCGGGCACGCGCACAAACGCGCTCGTTGCCGCAGGCGCCTTCTGTCTTGCCGGATCAGGACCTCATGCGCTGGCTCAGGGCGACTTTCTATCTTACTTACTTAGACGCGCTTTCGCACGACGGACATCAGCGGCTTACGGGAATACCCATAAGAACAGGAACAATCGAATCTCCAAAGGCCACCCTCACCTGAAGGAGGCCCTATGCGCTACCCTCCCTGTTTTCGTGATTATCCTGTTGGTTCTGTGCGGTTTGGAGCGATTTGGATTACCTCCATTTGTTTGATTTTGTCCTGCCCCTTCGGGGGCTGGTGCTTAAGTTGCGTCTTGTATCACACTGACGTCAGAAATGAGATGAAGCGTAGAAGGCAGGCGCGCATCGAAAAGGTATGAAAGCGTTTGGCTTGCCGGTACTCGCGATTCTGGGTAGCTTGGTTCTGACAGGCAGCAGCTCTGCGGCGGTCACGCCACAGTCGCTGACTAATTTCCAGGCGGTCGAGGACTCTTTATATCGTGGCGCTCAGCCGCGTGACAAAGGGTTCCGCGAGCTCGCCAAAATGGGTGTTCACACCGTGGTCGATCTTCGCGGCGGTGGCTCACGGGCGGTGAAAGAAGGGGAGTTCGTGACGAGCCTCGGCATGCATTATGTGAACATCCCGCTAAGCGGATATTCGGCACCGACGCAGGAGCAAGTATCAAAGCTGTTCGCTATTCTCGAAAATCAGAAGGATGGACCGGTCTTCGTTCACTGCCGAAGAGGCGCGGATCGAACCGGAACAATCCTTGCGCTATACCGGATTCAGCATGATCACTGGCCAAATCAAAAGGCGCTGGACGAGGCAAAGGCCATGAAAATGGCCTCGTCGGAGCGGCTCATGCGGAATCTGATCCTTAGTTACCAGCCTGTCGATGCGGCTGTGCGTTAAACTCCCTCCGTGTGAATCACGCTGCCTCCTCCCCCCGTGGGAGGGGGCTTTTTTGTGCCGCCGCGATGGAGGCGAAACCTTTCTGGTCGGTACCCAGGACAACCGCACCCGACCCGGCATTTGAGGAGAGTAGTACGATCCGCCCCCGGTGCTGGCTATCGTAAAGTATCAGAGCGCCTATCACGGCTCCGGCGAGAGTCGCGGTTGCCTTCGCCGAAGTCGTAATCATTCAGGCGGAAGATACGGCTGTTGGTTCTGAACCGGAATTCGTGGGCGCCAACCGTCCAGGCGAGATTGTCGTTGATGGAGAAACGCGTGGCGCGGCGCCCCTGCGCCCACGTATGGTCGAACCATCCGAGCGGGGTGAACGGCGCGTTCGCGACTGCCTGGAGGACGATTGGAGACGCCGCCAGCGTTTTCTGAAAGTCGGCCGGCCCGAACCGGCTCGAATACCATGAGAACGCCGGGGTAGGGATGCCCGACGCAGTCGGCGACGAGACACGGTGCAAGGACCAGGGGTTTCATCCGCCGCGAGCCGGCGCCTTCTTCCAAACTTCCGCGCTTCAAGACGCCCTCGTGGCGCAAGAATGATAATAGGAAGGCCGCTATACTGGTTTCATGCTGGGAAAAATATTGCTGCCGCTGCTCGCTGCGACCATCGCGTGCGGCCAAACTATCAACACCTTTGCCGGAAACGGCACGGCCGGATATTCGGGGGATGGCGGGCCGGCCACACAGGCGGAGATCAACCGCGTGGTGGGACTGGCGACGGACGCGGCTGGGAACATCTACCTGGCCGACCAAAACAATAACAGAGTGCGCCGGGTAGACACGAAGGGAGTAATCACGACATTCGCCGGAACCGGCGCCGCCGGATACAGCGGAGATGGCGGCCCCGCAGCCCAGGCCGAACTCAGCGGACCTCTGGGCGTGTGTTTGGCGCCCTCTGGCGCCATTTATGTGAATGACTACGGCAATGAGCGGATCCGCGAAATCTCGACTTCGGGCATCATTACGACGGTAGCAGGGAACGGATCGACAGGGAACAGTGGGGATGGCGGCCCGGCCACGGCTGCGGAATTTGTGATTCCAATTCGCTGCGCGGTGGATTTGAGCGGCAACTTGTTCATCGTGGACCAGGGAGCCTTTCGCGTTCGCAAAGTGGATTCAAGCGGCACCATCACGGCTTATGCGGGCACCGGCGCGCAGGGCTTCTCCGGTGATGGAGGACCAGCCACGCAGGCAGAGATGAACAACCCCACATGGGTGACGGTAGATGCCGCAGGGGACCTTTATGTGACCGACCAGTTCAACTTTCGCATCCGGTTGATCAACGCCGCCAACGGGACGATTACGACGGTGGCGGGGAATGGAGACAATGCGTTTGCGGGCGATGGAGGACCGGCGACGCAGGCCAGTTTGGGCTACCCGGGTGGGACCGTGGTGGATCCTACCGGCGCTCTGTTTATCGTGGACGGCTCGAATAACAGGATCCGCGAAGTGAGTGGCGGGGTCATTACCACGGTGGCGGGAACGGGGCCGGCGGGATATACGGGCGACGGTGGCGCGCCCCTGCAGGCGGAACTCAACAGCCCGTTCCCCATAACACTGGATTCCGCGGGAAACCTGTATGTGGGCGACGGCGATTATCCGAGCGACGCGACGGACAACCGGGTGCGGGTGATTTCGGACGTGGCGGCCCCGCTTACGAAACAGACTCCCACTATCGGCGCCGTCGTGAGCGCGAGCGATTTTGGAGAATTTGCTTCCACCTCGCCGGGCGCTTGGATTGAGATCTACGGATCGAACCTCGCGGTTGGCAGCGGGACTTGGGCAGGCGCCGATTTCAACGGCGTCAATGCTCCCACCTGGGTCGACGGCACTGCCGTAACTGTCGGCGGGCAGGCGGCCTTCATCGACTTCATCAGTCCGGGGCAGGTGAACGCGCTAGTGCCATCGAATGTTGCAACGGGGATGCAGCCGGTGACAGTCACGGTCGGGAGCCTGACGAGCGCGGCGTACAACATTGCTGTCAACCCGGTTGAACCGGGGCTGGACGCGCCGCCATCGTTCAACATCGGCGGAATGCAGTACGCGGTGGCGCTGTTCGCCGATGGCACGTTCGTCCTCCCCGTGGGCGCAATTGCGGGTGTCACTTCGCGGCCGGCCCAGCCGAACGACGAGATTGTTCTATATGGCATAGGATTCGGTCCGGTGACGCCCAACATACCGGCGGGCCAGCTTGTGCAGCAAGCCAACACGCTGGCGTCGAGCTTTCAAATGTCCATAGGCGGGGTACCCGTGACTAACGTGTTCTATTACGGACTAGCACCGAATTACACGGGCTTGTATCAGTTCAATGTTGCGGTTCCGGCCAACGCCGGTACCGGCGCCGTGCCATTGACGTTCACAGTCGGCGGTGGGGCAGGAACGCAGACGTTGTATCTCGCGGTGAGTAACTGAACGAAACCGTGCGGCCCTGGCGCCGTGGACAGCATTTGCGGAAGCGGGCTGCTGCCATCCGATAAAACGACCTTTGGAGGTGGCGGATGAACACGCCGCTCGAAAACGAGATCGCGAAGCGCTTCGGATTACTGCCGAATTTCTTCCGCCTCGCCTCCAGCGATCGCGCGATCACCACGAACCTCTGGGGATTTGTGCAGTTCGGGAACTTGGATAACCCGCTGCCATCCCTGTTCAAGGTTTTTGCGAGGTCCGTTACTGCATCGCCCGGCACGTCGGTTTCCGTTGGGCAGCGCGTTGTACACGAATTCCGACGCCTCCCGTCTCCCAACAGCATGTCAAACACGTGGCCGAGTTTGTGAATCAAAATCACGCAGTTCCAGCCCCAGTGTCCGAAGATAGAGAGCCCAGGGCTTCCTATTTCGCCCCCTCCAATGCGACTGATGCCAAATCACGAGTGGGAGGCTGTTCGCCAGGACTCGACGCGATTGTTCGGAGCTCAGGGGCAAAGCGGCGGACAACATCGGAGCGCTGACCACTACTCCGTCCGTCACGAAACACTCGAGAGCGCCGTTGAACACTTGTCCGCCGCCATCGAACACGATCGTGAGTTCGCCTTGCCGCATGCGTGGCTTGCCTATATCTCCATGAACATTTACTTCAGCTTCGACCCGCGATAGACCAACTCGCGCCCGCGCCGCCGTGACGACGGGGAATGGAATCTCGTCACGGCCAAGAAACACGACCTCCGGGTGGTTCAGCGAGGGATGACCACAGCCGGCATTGCAGACGAGATACAGCAGCGGAGAAACGCATCGCGGGAACTGCCCGGACGGCGCAGCTTGACATCCGCTACGAAGTAACCCAGCAAGGGATGCACGCAACGAACTCGTGCCTTACTCGCCTGAGAGAGCAGTTGGGCAGCCAGGCGCTCGGGAGGGGCATGGCAGGCCCGCCCTGGCGGCGTGTCACGCGCGGCATACTGCTCGCACGCCGGAGCACCAGTTGTTTGGAGGGCCGCAGCACTTCAACGGCTCGCGCGGATCGCGGCCAATTGCTACCCGGCGAAGGTTCCGAACTATGCGTGATTCTTCGTTACTCGATCCGAAGTGCCACCATCGGCTCAACACTTGCAGCGCGCCAGGCGGGAATCACGGAGGCCACCAGGGCTGCCAGGCCAAGCAACAATGTAGCGAGCGCGAGCATGACCGGATCCCACGGCTGCACGCCGAATAGCTGACCGCTCATCAGTTCGCCGGCCCCAATCGCGGCCGGTAGGCCCAGCGCGAGTCCCACGCCTACCTGCCCGAATGCGCCGCCGAGCACCATTGCCACGACCCTCCCGCGGTCCGCGCCCAGTGCCATACGCACGCCGATTTCACGGGTACGCCGCTCCACCATGTATGCCAGCACGCCATACAGCCCTACGGCTGCCAGCACGAGTCCAAGCACGCCGAAGAGCGTTGTCAGGGTCGCAATCATGTTTTCCCGCTGGAAATCCACGCTCACCACCCTGGAGTAGGGGTCCACCCCGTAGAGCACCAGGCTGGGATCGACGCCTGCCAAAGCCTTGCGCACCCACTCCTCCATGCCGGGCCGACTGCCGGGAGCCCAAAGCACGATGTTGTACAGATAATGGGACCAGATTTCGCCGCTGCTAAAGGCCGGATCGTCGTACTCCACGGTCTGCGCTTCGGGCAACCAATACATGGGCCGCACCGGATCCTTGTAGCCCCAGGTCATGTACCGCACGTCGTTGGTGACTCCGACGATCTCGTATGTTGCGGAATACTTGATCTTGTTGGGGCCGAAGTGCTGCCCGATGGGGTTCTGGCCCTTGAAGAATCTTCTTGCAAAGGCCTGGTTGATCACGGCTACCTTGCGGCTCGCGGCCGTGTCCCGTTCGGTAATGGGCCGCCCCAGCATGATCTTCGCGCCGATCGTTTCGAAGAAGCCCGGCATCACCCGCGCCCATCCGGCGCCGGTGTCTTCCTTCGCGGGCGGCTCCGGCCTGCCCTCGATGCGAACCCCGTCGTTCCAGCTATCGCCGGTCATCGGTGCATAGAGCGCAGGCGCCACCATCCGCACACCGGGAATCTGGAGCAGGCTATCGTCTATCTGGCGAAATAACGGCTCTAGTTGCTCCGGTTTGTAGTTGCCCAGCATTGGATTGATCCATGCGATATACCGGTCCTGGGTTTCGAACCCGAAATTCTGGCGCTCCAGGTTGCGCAGACTGCGGCCCAAGAGGGCGGCCGCGGACAACAATATGATCGACACCGCGATCTGGGCGATCACCAGCGACTTCTGCGCCCACGAGCGCCCGGCGCCAACGGAACGGCCGGCCCCACGCAGCGCGTCCGCCGGGTCGGTATGCGAAGTCATCCACGCCGGAGCGATCCCGAAAAAAACTCCAGTCAACACCGATACGACCAGCGTGAAGAGCAGGACCGGCCAGGATGGCGCCGCTTCGATCGGGATATAGTTGTTGGGACCACCGGTCTGGAAGGCCAGGCGCAGCATCAGCCTGGTCCCGGCATAGGCGACTCCGATGCCGAGACCACCTCCCACCACCGCCAGCAGCAGGGACTCCAGCAGCACCTTGCGCACCAGGCGCCCTCGCGAAGCGCCCAGCGCGACGCGTATGGACATTTGCGCGCGATCCTTCAAGCCACGCGCGAGCATCAGATTCGCCAGATTCGCGCAACCCACCAGAAGCACGCATCCGGCGGCAATCAGCAGCAACTTCAGTCCGTCCTCGTATTGATCCCGCATCGAGGCGACCCCCGCGCCGCCTGGAATCAGGTGCAGCGTCTGCTGGCGCCAGAGTTCCTTTTCGCCCGGCTCCATATCCGGCACATGGCTGGCTAGCCAGGCATGGAGTTCCACCTTCAACTTCGCTTCGAGCGACTTCGCGTTCACGCCCGAACGGATCCTTCCGATGAGGTCCAGAAAGTTGCCGTTCGGCCGTTTCAACCGCGCCGTGGCTCCATCGATCAACAATTCCGCAGTCAACGGGAGCCAAAAATCCGGCATGCCCCATCCCGCCAGTTTCGCGCCATAAAACCCAGGCGGCGCGACACCGATTACGGTGAACGGATGGCCGTTGATCTGGTAGATGGCGCCCAAAACGGAGGCGTCGGCACTGTACTTCTCGTGCCAGATGCGGTAACTCATGACCGCGACGGGCGGCGCACCCTCCCGGTCGTCGGCGTCGATCATCAGCCGGCCAATCCAGGGTTGTACACCGAGGGTCCTGAAGAAATTGCCGGACACATACTCGCCATTGCGCGTATCCGCCGGCGACCGCGATCCCGCTCTGCGGACACCCAGCGCCGCGTTGCCGGCCTGCAGCGCTGCCAAGTCGACGAACTCCGGCGTTTGCGCTCGAAAGTTCTTGTATGCTTCCCAGGAGAACAGGGAAAAATCGCCGTCATCGCCCTGGGTGTACCCGCCCCAATTGCAGCAGCGGTCTTTATCTCCAATCCTCCATAATTCGTCCGGCCTGGTCACCGGCAGCGACTTCAGCATCACCTGGTGCACGAGGGTAAAGATAGCTGTTGTCGCTCCGATTCCCAGGGCCAGGGTGATGACCGCCGTCGTGGTGACCCCCGGGGTCTTCCGAAGTTGCCGCAACGCCTCCCGTAAATCAATCAGCACTGGCGCCCCCCCATCTTGTCCGCGATATTCGACGCTCTCCATCTGGCAGTACGGAAATCGGCCGGTACGGGAGTACACCGGCAGGCGAGAACTAGTTGCAACGCCTGAAGGGAGAATAATCTCATCCCTCTTTATACTGTTTTTGCGCCAAAAAGTTACGTGAAGCCGCCTCCGCCAGGTCATTCGTGATCGTGGTGGACGATCGTAAGTCGTACACGGCGACTACGGCCCTCGGCGATCGCCTGATCCGCGCATTCGAGAGCTTGCTCAAGTTCTTCCTTCGCCTTTCCCTGGGAAAGCAAGTCGTCAGCTACTTGAAGGCGGAGCATCTCCCTGAAAGCTCCGGAGCAGCGTGTCGGGGGTGCCGGACGCATGCGCGGAAGAACGCGCGATCCGCAAGCTGGCGACATTAACGCACACGATCAGTAGAAGAAAGCTGACTGCTGCCATCAGAACTATGCGCATGGGACGCACATTGCCGGTTCAGTTCCCTCGCAGCGGTTCAATCCTAAATGACCAACGCAACTGCTTGGGGTAGTCATGCGGATAGTCCTGCTGGAGGTGTGCCGCCAGAGCATCGAGTCTCTCTTGCGCCTGCTGTAGCGTTCCGCCCGGCCGGAATGGATCGGCGAGAAAACCGGCCGCGGCCCAGACTTCCACATCGCCCGTGAGCGTCTCACCGGGATGGCTGAAATCCGGAGGCATGACGCCGATAATGGTGTAACCGTCTTCATCCACGCGAATCCTTCGCCCGATGACGCGGCGATCGCCGCCGAATTCCCGCTTCCAAAGGCCGTCGCTCATGACCACTCCATCCACGAAGCCCGGCACCCAATCCGCCTGCCCATAGACTCGGCCCAAAGCTGCTTTTGCGCCCAGGAGCTCGAAATAGCTCGGGTAAGTAGCGAGCATCTCGATTCGTTCCGCCCGATCGCCGCCCGATAAAGCGGTGCTCACGGAAAAATAGCGCTGAACCGCTCGAAGATGCCGGAGCGCGTACGCAAGTCCTCCAGCTCAGGGACCAATAGGGCGACATTTTTTGCGCCGGCGCCGGACAAATCGTCAAAAACGCGCACCAGCCGGTCCGGCTCCGGAAACGGTGAGGGCTGGAGCAGAACGCCGTTCACCAGCGTAAACATCCCGACGTTCGCGCCGATCCCCAGCGACAGAGTAAGCACCGCGATGGCCAGAAACGCCGGACTCTTGCGCAAGGTCTGGACGGCGTAGCGCAGGTCTGCATCAGGTGTTCCATCTTTCCTCTCGACTCGTGTAGACAATTAGCAAACTACCTAAGTACGATAGCAGAGTTTTCGGCGCCGTGAGAACAGAAACCGCGGTCCAAATCTCCGCTGACGTCACGCGCGTACGCATGCCAAACATTGAACATAGTTAGTATTTGTTATTGTCGCGCAGTGAGGTATACTGATCGGAATTCGGCTTCAAACGGAAGCCGAAGAGTTCACCCCACGGAGGTCATCAAAACATCATGTTATCGGCACGTCTAGGATTAGTTTGTTCTTTAGCTTTGCTACCTGCATGCGCACAGGTTTCGAGCGAAACCCGTTCCCCGGAAACCGAAAGTATCGCACCGCATCAGCATGGACTCATTCGGGATTTCCACGATCATTTCGACGGCACCTCTACCAGTACGAACTGGAGCGGCTACGCAGTGCTCGGCAGTTCCTTCACATCCGCCAGCGGTTCCTGGACTGTACCCACGGCTACCTGCACTTCGGGCGACAAATACGCGGCTTTTTGGGTAGGTCTCGACGGGTACAGTTCGTCGACCGTAGAACAGACCGGAACCGACTCCGACTGTGTGGGCAGGAGTCCAAGCTATTACGCGTGGTACGAATTTTATCCGCATCCCTCATTTGAAATCACCAGCCTGTCGATTAAACCCGGCGATCGCATGTCCGCGTCGGTAGTTTACAGCGGTGGCGAATTCACCATAACCATCACCGACGAAACTACCGGCAGGTCCTACACCAAGAGTTCCACGGTATCCGGCGCCAAGCGTACTTCGGCAGAGTGGATTGCCGAGGCGCCCTGCTGCACGGGGGGCGGCGGAATTCTGCCGCTGTCCGATTTCGGTACGATTCTGTTCGGTGAGGATACTTCCGGAGTGAGCGCCACCAATTACGCGACGGATAGCACCACCAGCGGCGCCATCTCGAGCTTTTCGAGCGTAGAAGAAATCAATAAGGTGGGTAGCTCCTCCAGCCCGCAAACGTCGACTTGTAGTGCGCTCTCCACAGACGGAACCAGTTTCTCCTGTACGTGGGCTAATTAGCCGGCGGCCTTTCGTCCGAGGGGCCTTCACTCGCCGAGTGGAAGCTCCTCGGACGTACCCGCCTGGGTTAGTTCGTGGGCTAGCTCTTTTTCAGGTTCTCCACCAGGTACTCCGCGGTACGCAGGGTAAACGCGAGGATCGAAATCGTGGTCGTCTTGTCCGTGCAGTTCGGGAAAACGCTGGCATCGCAGACGTAAAGATTAGGCACATCGTGCGCCTGTCCGAAGCGATTCGTAACAAACCGCTTCGGGTCGTTCCCCATGCGCAGAGTGCCGGTTTCATGCAGGCTGGTGCCCGGCGTGTCGGGTTCCGGCGCGGACCCCAGATATTCCGCGCCGCTGGCGCGCAGCAGTTGCTCGCAGGAATATTTGCCATGTTCCCACATCAGCAGGGTGTTCCTGTCCCACGCAAAGTGCAGGCGCGCCGCCGGAATTCCGTAAGTATCGTTCACCACGGGATCGATATCCACGAAATTCGCATCGCTGCGCTGGGTGGGAGCCTGAATGTAGAAGCTGACCGGCGTGGGGTAGCGCCGCTTGATCTGGCGTTTGTACTCACGGCCGAATCCCTCAATCGAGTCGAAGTACCAGGGGAACTCGCCACAACCGCCGTCCGGATAGACCGAGTAGCCCCGAATGAACTTCTCCTGGCGCGGGTTCTCGAGGTTCTGCCAGCGCGGCATCCAGGCCACCGTGCTGGCCGAGACGTTATCCGGAAAGCTCGGCTGTCCGAGTAACTGCGGCAGAAAGCCGCGCGCCGTGGTGCCGTAGAGATGATCGCAAAGATTCCGTCCGGCCTGGCCGCTGGAATTCGCGATTCCTTCTGGCCAGTAGCGCGACTTGGAATTCAAAACAATTCGCGCGGACTCGACGCAGGATGCCGCCAGAACCACCGCTTTGCCGTAAACTTCCACCTCTTGCCTCGTGTTCCGATCGATGTAAGCAACTCCTTTTGCGCGGCCGTTCTCATCGACCAGAATGTTCTTGCACAGTGCATTGGTGCGCAGATCCAGGTTGCCGCTTTTCTCGGCAGCCGGCAGGAAGAACCACGGCGTGGAGAAAAAAGCGCCGACGTCGCAGCCCTCGGTGCAATTTGCGCAGTAGTGGCAAGCGGGATGCCCGGCATGCGGCACGGTAAGCTGCGCGATGCGATCGGGCAAGTACGGAATGCCTGCCTTGCGCGCTCCGCTCTCCAGAATGCGATCGATACACCGGAAATTCATGGGCGGTAGATACTCGCCGTCCGGATTGCTGGGGCGATTCTGCACGGTGCTCGAAACCCCGATCAGGCGCTCCACGCGGGTGTAATAAGGAGCGATCTCCTCGTAGGTGATGGGCCAGTCAACGTCATACCCGTCGCGGCTCGCGGCGCGGAAATCGATGTCGCCGAAGCGAGCTGACGATCGCCCCCAAAAGTTGGTCTTGCCGCCCACCGCAAAGCAGCGCCGCCAGGTCCATTCCGTGCCGGGCGCTTTGGTGAACACGATGCCGTGCTCCCAAATGCCTTCGGTGTATTCGTTGTCCATGTAGCCGACCCACGCGCGGCGCTTCGACGGATCGCCGAATCCGCGAAACGGCATATCGTAGGGTTGCCGATGATTCCGGAAGTCTTTGGCCGGATTCAGGCGGCGGCTGGCGTTGAGTGCGCAAACCTTGGCGCCGGCCGCACAGAGAGTATGAATAGCCATGCCGCCGCCGGCGCCCGTGCCGATCACGATCACATCGTAAACTTGATTGGGCATTCTTAAACTCTGGGTGGGGGCAGATGGCGATGTTCCGGATCGTCGGTGTGCGGACACGCCGGAGACTCTGTATAGAACCGCAGCCCGGGATAATCCAGTTCCGCGAGCCCGGCACGGCTGGTGTAGTAGCCCATCACCGTATAGCGCCGGATCAGACGAAAGAATGCGTATCCCTGCGGATCGCCCGCCGCCCCCGCATGCCGATAGGCAATCCTATTGAGAACCTCCATCTGCTGCGTCGCCGCTAACCCGGCAAAGCTCTCACCAAAATCCCTCCGCGCCGTCGCATCAAGCCACTGGAGGCCGTTGCGCATGGGCTGCCGGATCGCCTCTTCTCCATGCGCCGCGAGGAAATCGATGAACTCACTTACGCCCGCCTCCTGCGCGCCGGGACTCTCGTCTTGCGGGATAATCAGGCCGGTCAGAATGTCGATCGTGTGATATTCGGAGGGAGAGAAGTAAGAAGGCACATAGTTCGCCGCGGGCGGCGGCGGAGCGCCCGGTGTCGGATGTGCATGCTCCTGACCAAATGCCCAGCGGACGAAGCCTGGGAACTGACTGGCAGCCGCGGCCTTCGCCAGCATCTCTAAAACTGTGCGCCGATCTGCTCCTTGATTGGCCATTTACCCTATTCGCCGACGCCTTCGATCCCGTTCGCGCTAAAATTATTGCATGGATCTGGCCCAGATTCAACACGCGATCGCGGAACTCCCCGAGGAAGAGCAAACCGCGCTCGCGGCTTGGATTGTCGAACGCGATCGCGACCGCTGGGATAACGAGATCGAGCGCGATTTCTCTCCCGGGGGCGCCGGCATGGCACTGCTTGAAAGAGTGAAAAAACAGGTGGGCGAAGGTCTCTCGCGTCCTCTTGCCGACGGCAGACCCAATCAGTGAGCTTCCGGTCGTTCGCCCTTCGCGAGTTTGTTCACCCTGTTTCAACAGAACCCGTTTCACCCATCACTCGGCCTACAGAAAAAAGGCGAAGTCTGGACCGTAGATATTGGCCGATCGTACCGGGCGCTTGCTTGGCGGCAAGGCAACGACTTTCACTGGTACTGGATTGGCTCCCACGAGGCTTATAACAAGCTTCTGCTAAGGGAAAGATGAGGCCGAGCTGTCCAAAACCTGGACGTCGTGCTCGCTAAAGCGGAGTCTCACGGCATCCATATGCTTCCTACCGCCGGACTCGCGAAAGCGAATAACTATTCTTCGGGACTTATTCTCTAAGTCAGACCTGCTTGGCTCTTCATAGTATCGCTCTTACCCGCAGCGCAGCGGCTGGCCGACCACCGCTGCAAGCTGCTCCCTCACATGCCGGGCGCAAATTTGTGCGCTGGAGTTACGAAGAACTTAGATGTCACCGGCCTTCACTTCAAGGAAAATACCGTACCGTAGTTTTGGGATCCGCCGCCAAAAGTCGCCCCGTAGAGCACCCCGCGAGGGCCATGGAACAGAGGCTGCGGTTTGCTCCCGTCGGTTCCCGAGAAGTCGTGGAGTATAGCCACTCCCCAGTCACCACCTGGAGATGAGGGCGGAGTTAGCCGGAACACGAAGCCGAGGCCGTGGCGGCCACCTTCCTGCGCCACACCGTAAATCTGCCCGGAACCGTCGAGCACGACAGGTCCAACGGGATCGGCTGCGAAGCTCCTGAAATTGCGCAGAACCTTCTCGGTCCAGGATGTACCCTGAGCCGAGGGGATCAACGAGAAGGCGGTTCCGTTGAAGTAGGCGCCGCCGTCAGGTGTCACGCCGTACAATACTCCCCTCGGTCCGATCAGCACAGGCCCCGGACCGTCCCCATCGCCCGGAGGACCGCTAAAGCTCCAAAGCACTTTTTCGGTCCAATCCCCGCCTGGGGAGGGCGGAGCCAATGAAAAAGCTGTGCCATGGTCGTGGGCGCCCCCAGCCTCCGTCGTGCCATAGAGCACTCCGTCAGAATCGGCCGTCAGTCCCGTGGGGCCAGACCCATCGCCCGTACCGCCGAAATTCCAAAGTATGTTGTCGAGCGAACCATTTCCAGTCGCCGACACGCTGAATGCCGTGCCACCGCCATATCCCCCGCCACCGAAGGTCGTGCCGAGAAGGTCGCCTTCCGGCATCAGCACCAAGGGACCGCCAGGACCCGCACCGTCGCGATTTCCAATCGCGCCGAACTCATACACCAGTCTTTCGGTCCAAGCGGCTCCCGGCTGTGCCGGCGGCGTCAATGAGAACACTGTGCCACTAAAGAAGAGTCCGCCGCCATATGTCGTTCCGTAGAGCACCCCGCCTGACCCGATTACCAAGCCTCCGCTTGGTTGGTATCCGTCAGGGCTAGGTTGGAGGGCGCCAAAGCTCCAAAGGACATTCTCTGTCCACGGCCCACCTGGGCTAGCCGGTGGCATCAACGAGAACGCTGTGCCGAGCCCATAGCTTCCGCCAAAGGAGGTGGTTCCGTAGAGTACGCCACTACTATCGGCTATGAGGGGCCCATTGGCGCCAGACCCGTTAATACCGTCGAAGCTGTAAAGAGTGCTGAAGTCCGACGCGGCACCACGACCCTCGCCCCGCACTGGCGGCGTGCAAATACAGCACATAGTAATCGCCAAAGCAGGCAGCGACCAGCTATGTATCAGACGCATCTTCTCCTCCGTATAGCCGTCGCAATTCGAGACGACCGCTCCTCGGTTTGCCATATAGCTTATTCCACCTGGCGCGCGGCCGTAAGCTCTTCATAATATCGCTTTACCCGGCGCGCCGCGGCCCGGCCCACCACTGCGGCAAGCTGTTCCTCGCCTGCCGCTCGCACTAGCTCCGAACTGCCGAAATGCTTCAGCAGCTTCTGCACCGTCCGATCGCCGACCCCTTCGATCTGGTCGAGCTCAGAAGTCAGCCGTTGCGCGTTGCGCCGCGTGCGATGAAACGTCACCGCAAACCGATGCGCTTCGTCACGAATCGATTGCACCAGGTGCAAGATGGGTGAGAATCGGTCGAGCACCACCGGTTCGTCCTCCTGGCCGTACACATAGATAATCTCCTCGCGTTTGGCAATCGACGCGAGCGGCTGGTTGATGATACCGATGGCTTCGAGCGCATCCGCGGCCGCGTGCAGTTGGCCGATGCCGCCGTCGATCAGCACCAACCCCGGCATGGCCTGTCCCTCCTGCTGCAACCGCGAATAGCGGCGCGTCACCACCTCGCGCATGCTGGCGAAATCGTCGTTGCCGATGACTGTGCGGATAATGAATTTGCGGTAATCGGATTTCTTCATGCGCCCTTCTTCCCACACCACCATGCTGGCCACCTTATCGGTGCCCTGTATGTGGGAGATGTCGAAACACTCAATGCGCTTGGGCGGCGCGGGCAGGTTCAGTGCGTCCTCGACCGCCTCCTGAATGGCGCGCGAGGATGGCTTCAGCACCCGAAAGCGCGCATCGAAACTATGCTTGGCGTTGGTTTCGACTAAGTCGAGCATGGCCTTTTTTTGGCCGCGCTGCGGCGTGTGAATTTCCACCCTGCGATTGCGCTTTTCCGAGAGCAGCTCTTCCAACGCCGCGCGATCCTCGAAGTCCACGGGCACGTGAATGATCGCAGGCACGTAACTCTGATCGAGATAGATCTGCTTCAGCAGCGCGGAAAAAAACTGCGGCTCGTCGAATTCCTCCTGATCCTCCCAGAAGTATTCGCGACGATCCACGATCTGGCCGTTGCGCAGATGGAAAACATTCAGCGCCACTAACGGCGGCTCGGCGTAGACCGCGAAGATATCGATATCGTCGCCCTTGGCGGCGGCCATTTTCTGGCGCTCGTCGAGTTCTTCCACTGTGGCCAACAAGTCGCGCAGCGAACCGGCCTGCTCGAAGCGCTCGGCCTCCGACGCGGCTTGCATGCGGGCGTGTAACTGGACGGCCAGGTCCGCGTGGCGGCCTTCCAGGAACAGGCGCACATCGCGCACGGCGCGCCCGTAGGCGTCATCAGTGGTGAGCCCTTCTACGCAGGGTCCCAGGCAGCGATGGATGTGATACTGCAGACACGGCTTGGGATGGTAGCGGGTCAGGTCCACCTTGCACGATGGCACCAGAAAGTGGCGATGAATGAAGTTCACCAGGCGATGCGCCAGGTTACCTGGAAAGTAAGGGCCGTAGTAAGTGGAACCGTCCTTGCGCAGGCGTCGAGTAACATAGACGCGCGGATACTTTTCGGCAGTTAGCTTGATATAAGGATAGGTCTTGTCGTCGCGCAGCAGAATATTGAAGCGCGGCTGCCATTGCTTGATGAGGTTATTCTCGAGCGCCAGCGCTTCCTTCTCGTTATCCACCAGGATGTAATCGACGTCTGCGGCCTCGGCGATGAGCGTGCCGGTTTTTGTATCGGCCAGGCGGTCGTCGTTGAAATAACTGCGCACGCGCAGGCGCAGACTCTTGGCCTTGCCGACGTAGATCACCCGGCCCGCGGCATCTTTATATAGGTACACGCCGGGCGAGAGAGGCAACTGGGCCGCTTTGTCACGCAGATCCATCGTGGGAAGGCTATATCTTGATTATCTCACGCTGGTGCAAGAGCTCCGCGACTAGAGATCGCACGTGGCGCATTCAAACCCGCGCTCGGCGATCTGGGTCACCAAAATCTCAGCGGCATGTCCGTGAAGCTGGAAAATCTGCCGCACCAGGTCGCAGACGGCCTCGTAACCGCGCTCATAGAATACGAGCACGGAAGGGCCTGCACCGCTTAGCGCGCAACCCAGCAAGCCGGGCGCGCGCAGTTTCAGAATGTCATCCAATCCGGGCACCAACGGCGCGCGATAAGGCTGGTGGAAGCGGTCTTCGAGCGCGGCTGGGAAAGCGGTCGTAACCCCAGCCGCCAATGCCGCGATCAACAGCGCGGCGCGTTGCACGTTGAACACGGCATCCTCTCTGCTGTAACAGGTGGGCAGGACCGCGCGCGCATGGGCGGTGGGTAGCGCAAAATCCGGCACGACCAGTGCCATACCGAAGCTTGCAGGCAACTCCAGACGTACCGCGCGTACGGTGCCGCCGGAATCGATGGCGCTGGCCACAATCGATCCCAGGACGCAAGCGGCCACGTTGTCCGGGTGGCCTTCCAGGCGCGCGGCCTCGTCCAAAATGCGCAGCGGGCGCCAGCCCAAACCGAGCAGATGGTCGGCGATCACCACCCCCGCGGTGAGCGCGGCGGCGCTCGATCCCAGACCTTTGCCGAGCGGAATCTGGTTTTCGATGATCAGTTCAATAGGCGGCAACTGCATCCGTACGTCGGCCGCGACGGAGAGCGCCGTTTGCCAGATGAGATTGTCCGCGCCCGTGGAGATGGCCGCGGCATCGCGCCCCATAACGCGAATGGAGAGGCGGTCACGGGCCCGGAAGCGGCAGTCCAGATAGACACACAGCGCCAGACCCAGGGCATCGAAGCCCGGTCCGATGTTGGCGCTGGACGCGGGCACACGGACGGTCGACCACGGCATAGAAACGATTGTAGCGGGGTGCTGACTCTCCCGGTCGCCCACAAATCACTTGCGCCAAATGCGAAAGCCCCAAGCGTCTAACTGAAGCACGGGCAGCGCCGCGGCGCTCGGCTTCTCCACCCCCGGCGTAACTTCCACGAATCCGCTCGCCGCCGCGTCCACCTGCCCGAAGAACGGCTGGTTCGAAAAATTAATTGCCACCAGGAATTCCTCGCCGCCGCCGGTGCGCCGGAACGTCACCACGCGGGCTTCATCGGAATTACGGAGCCACTCCATAGCGCCCTGCTGCAGAGCCGCGTGAGCCCGTCGCAAGGCGAGCATGCCGGCATAGAAGCGCGGGAACTCGGGACGGCGTTCGGCGATTTTCCAGAACACCGGCAGTTTCTCGAACAGCGCCGGCGCCCCGGATTCCGCCGTGTCGCCCGCCTCCATGCCCTCATAGAGCAGCGGCACGCCATCCAGTGTGAACATGAACGCCGAGGCCGCCAGCGCGCCGCCCTTCCCGAAGCGCACGATGGCGCGCTCTTCATCATGATCGTCCGAAATGCGCATGTGCAACGCGCCCTTGGGGTATTGTTCGCGCTCGGCTTCCCACGACAGACGCAGATCGCGGGCCGGCACGCCCCGGCTGAATATCGCCGCCAGCGTGCTGTGCAGCGGCCAGGCGTAATCCAGGTCGAAGGCTTTGGCCATCAGTGGCGGATCGTGCGCCTCGGCCACCATCAGAATGCCTGGCTTCGTCTTGTCCAGTTCGGCCCGCGCGCTCTCCCAGAAACTCACCGGCACCATGCTGGCCGCGTCGCACCGAAAGCCGTCCAGATCGAAATCGCGGATCCAGTACCGCAGCATGTCGATCATATATGCGCGTAGCCGCGGATTGGAGTAATCGAGCGCCGCCACATCCTCCCAGTCGGGCACGGGCGGTATGATTTGTCCGGCGGCGTTGTGCTTGTAGAATTCAGGCGTCTTCATCATCACGCTGTCCCAGGCGGTGTGGTTCGCCACGATATCGATAATCACCCGCATGTGGAGGCGATGTGCCTCGGCTATCAGGCGCTTCAGGTCGTCCTTCGTGCCGTAATCCGGGTTGATGGCGTAGTAATCGCGCACCGAGTAGGGGCTGCCTAATGGACCCTTACGCTTCACCTCGCCGATGGGGTGGATGGGCATGAGCCAGACCACGTCGACGCCGAGTTGATGCAGGCGGTCCAGGCCCGCGGTCACTCCGTTGAAATCGCCCGATGGCGAAAAATCGCGCGGGAAGACTTCATAGATCACCGCGCCAGGCAGCCAGTCGGGCGGTGCAGCGGCGCACGGAAGACACAGGGCAAAGAACAGGGCCCAAGACGCTTTAAGCATGCGTCCATAGTAACGCCGGGTACGGACACAATCGGGCGACCTGAATTACCATGGCACTGGGAGGCACACAAGTGATCCGTGCCACATTTCTATCGTTGACTCTTTGCGCAGCGGCGGCCGCGCAGCAGAGCCCGCTCGCCGGGCGCGTGGGCAACACCGGCTTCGTGCAGTTGACAGCGGAAAGTTTCAACCAGCTTACCCCGCGCCAGCAGGCTTTGGCTTACTGGCTGAGCCAGGCCTCCATCGCCATCGATCCGATCATCTACGACCAGTTATCGCGATTCGGATTGCGCCAGAAACGCCTGCTCGAAACCATAGTCACCCATCCGCAGGGCGTCCCTCCGGAGGTGATGAAAAAGATCGTGGATTTCACCATGCTGTTCTGGGCAAATAAGGGCAATCACAACGAACTGACCTCGCAGAAATTCTTTCCGGAGTTCACCTACGAGGAGTTCAAAGGCGCCGCCGGACCGAAATTGGCCGCCGAAGTAGACGCGCTGCGGGATTCGCTGTTCAAGCCGGGCTTCGAGATGATGATAACTGCCAAGAGTCCCAGCGGTCATCTCGACATCCTGCAGACCAGCGCCAATAATTTTTATTCGCCGGGGCTCAGCCTGATTGAAGTGAACGGGTTTCACGAGAAGTATCCCTTGAATTCACGGCTGGCCAGAGGTCCGGGCGGCGCGCCGGTGGAAGAGGTCTACCGCGCGGGCACGCCTGACGGCAGCGTTCCGCCAGGTCTGTATGCCGATTTTCTGCGCCATGCCAATGACGCTTTCGCGCACGCCTGCGAATATGCCGATCCCGAACAGGCCAAGGCTATCGCGGCGCTGATTCACTTCTATCAGACCGGAGATCCGCATGATTGGGTACAATTCGGCATCGCCTGGGTGCGAACCAATCCGGTGGTCGATTTCGATAACGGCTTTATCGAGGTGTATCGCGATGCGCGCGGGGCGAAAGGAAGTTCGCAGAGTTTCGTCACCGTCACCGACGAAGCCCTGGCCAGCCGCATGCGCCGGCTGTCGGACAACGCTCAGTACTTCGAAAATCACGCGCCCTGGCTCGCCCAATACAAAATGCAAGGCGTAAAGCCACCGGTTGCCAAGGCCGTCGACGCGCTCATTGAAACGGGAGATTTTCATGTCAGCACCATTGGCGACAATCTGCCGAATGAGAACGAAGTACACGAAAAGTACGGATCGAAGAGCTTCATGTTCACCGGCAGCAGTCACGCGCTGGATCACGCCACCGGCTTCGGACCACTGGAAGAGTTCGCCGCCTCGCCGGAGGAGATTGTCTTGGGTAAGAAGTACGGCGATGAGGCGGAAGACTTGATGACGGCGCTGCACGAAGTGATCGGACACGGCTCCGGCAAGCTCAGTCCAAAGCTCAAGTTCGAGCCGAGTTACTATCTGAAGGAATACTATTCTACTTTGGAAGAGGCGCGCGCCGATCTGATGGCGCTGTGGAACGCCTTCGATTCCAAGCTGGGCCAGCTCGGTCTGATCTCCAGCCCCGATGTGGCCAAGGTGATGTACAATAACGCGGCGCGCGTAGCGCTGACCCAATTACGGCGGATTCCCAAGGGAGATACCGTCGAAGAGGACCATCAGCGCGATCGCCAGCTAATCGCGCGCTATATCATGGATAAGACGGGCGCGATCGAACAGTTCGACCGCGGTGGGAAGACGTACATTGCCGTGCGCGATTATGAAAAAATGCGCCAGGGTGTGGGCACGCTGCTGGCTGAGCTGATGCGCATCAAGGCGGAGGGTGATTACAACGCCATCAAGGCATTGGTAGATCGTTATGGCGTGCATTTCGATCCCAAGCTGCGGGATCAGGTGGTCAGCCGTTATGCTAAGTTGGACATACCGACTTACTGGGGTGGCATCAATCCGCAACTAACAGCGATCCTCCAGGCGGATGGTAAAGTTGCCAAAGTAACTATGTCGTATCCGCGCGATTACATGCGCCAGCAATTGGACTACGCCGCCGGAAAATAAATTGTGTGGCGGCGTCTATCGTGCCTGTGTAACGTCCACCGCGTTTCCGGCCGGTATCGGCATGGCCTGCAGTTGGGATCTCGAATTAGTGGCGCGCGAGGGCCGCAAGCCGGAGGGGTGATCAGGCCGACCGATGAAGGAACTGAAGGGCGGCCGCGTGATGCTGGTGTCCGGAGAAAGCCAGACGATATCGTTCACGCTCGACAAGGCCGCCATCTCGTCCTACGATTCAGTTGTGCACGACTGGGTCGCCCAGCCGGGCCAATTTACGGTTCCGGCAGGGACCTCGTCGCGCGACATCCGGGCCAAGGGCGGGTTTGGCCTGGCGCGCAAGCGAGTGCGCGATAATAAAGCTCAGGCGGCTGGTAGAGGATGTGCCGGTGTGGCGAAACCGGCAGACGCAAAAGGACTTAAAAGTCCGATCGGGTCAGTCGTTGTTTCGTGCTATGTTTAAAACCGTGCGGGCGTGGCGGAATCGGCAGACGCACCGGACTTAAAGCGAAAACTTGAGTGCCCGCCGGGAAACCGGCGATGGTAGAACTGCTCAAAGTCGGGGAACCCTGTGACATGGCGATCCCGAGCCAAGCCCCGCCGGAGCAATCAGCGTTCCGGTTGGGAAGGTGTAGAGACTAGACGGGCAGCGCCTAATCCCGAAACTGATTTGGGGAATGGCGAAGGGATAGTCCAGACCCCAAACCTTGCCGCAATCAGGCGGGGGCGGCGAAAGCCGTAGTGGCAAGAAAATCCGTTGGACCGCAAGGTCCGTGAGGGTTCAAGTCCCTCCGCCCGCACCAACTTTTCATGCCTCTCGCGCCGGGAAACAGCGGGCCAGATGGTCCCGCATCGGCGCCCTGGGATTGGAACCATCCCTTCGTAGCGTTTCACCGGCAGGGAACGCCTGCTATCCTGAACTCTGTTTGCTCACGATCCCACTCATGCTCGACGCTACTGGTATAATGGCGCCCTATTCAATCGGGACGCGCGTCGCGTAGGATACAGGAGAACAAATATGAAAATACTGATGGTCCTGACATCGCACAACCAACTGGGGAACACGGGCCGCCCGACTGGTTTCTGGCTGGAGGAATTCGCGGCCCCCTATTTCGTATTCAGGGATGCCGGCATTGAGCTTACGCTCGCCTCTCCGAAAGGCGGGCAGCCTCCGGTCGATCCGAAAAGCGATCTGCCTGAAAATCAAACGCCGGCGATGGCGCGGTTCAAGAAGGACGCGGCGGCGCAAAAGGCTCTCGCCAACACGGTCAAACTTGCGGAAGTGAAGGCGGAAGACTTCGACACCGTTTTCTATCCCGGTGGGCACGGCCCGATGTGGGATCTCGCCGAGAGCCCTACGTCGATCGCCCTTCTGGAGGCCTTCTACAATTCCGGCAAGCCAATCGCATTGGTGTGCCATTCGCCCGGAGTGCTTCGCCACGTTACCTACCAGGGCGCTCCGCTGGTGAAAGGAAAACACGTCGCCGGTTTCACGAACGGCGAGGAAGAGGAGGTGCAGCTCACGAAGGTTGTGCCGTTCCTGGTCGAAGATGAACTGCTACGGCTCGGCGCCATATACGAGAAGATTGCGAACTGGCAGCCTTTTTCCGTGACTGACGGCCGTCTTATCACTGGCCAGAATCCTGCGTCATCGACATCAGCAGCTCAGGCGCTTCTGAAACTCATGACGGTATCGGAATCGGACTCGTCAATGAACGGCGTACAAATCGAACACAAGAGCTATGAGATGCCCCCGCGGGACGGAATCAGCGTCGCACATTTTCTCACCGTCGCCGACATCGACCGATCGCTTCGCTTCTATGAAACGGTCTTCGGCGGTCGCGCTCTGAGCAGAGGCGACAGCAAGGGCGCGCCTGGGTACATTCAGATTGCGAATACATGGCTCCTTGTCAACGTCGGGGGCGGGCCGACCCCCGATAAGCCGTCGGTAACGCTTAGCGTCCTCGCTGACCCGGATAAGATCAGCAGCTTTATGAATATCCGCGTTGCGGATATTCAAGCGTGCTATAAACTATGGAAAAGTCGAGGAGCCGAGTTCATCACCGAGCCGATCCCCAAGTACGGCGAGACGCGCTGCTACATCCGCGATCCTGACGGTTATATCATCGAGGTCGGACAAAGCACCGACCTTACGTACGGTTAACGCTCGGCCCCGGATGGGATGCGGATTTAAGCGCTTACGGATGTCCGCTTAGTGCCAGCCCATTGGCGCGAACCGATACAACGCCGCTCAGCCGCACAAAGCCCTGAATTCGCAGGCGCCCTAGGTTCAGGCATAGAAAGGAACGTGATACACTCCGCCTAGGATCGGAGGCAACCGCATGAAATCGCGATTGACGATGGGATTCGCGCACAGGACGATAAGCCGGACCTGACCGGCACATGGAAGTATGCGCCTACACCGATGGCGAGGGACAGAGAAATCGACCGCATCGAAGTTACTGGCCCGGAGGTGGCGATCAGCGAAAAAGTCGGCATGGCCGATGTGATTTTCACGCTCTACTACCGAACGGACGGCAAGCCTCCGCGCGAAGACCGGTTTAACGCGCGCTCGAAAAGGACAGGACATTGGGAGGGGCAAATCCTTGTGCTGGACACCAGGTTCGTACCTGAGCGTATGGGGTCGACAAGCAGCCACGAAGAGTTTTCGTTATCCAGCGACGGTCAGACGATGACGAAGAAAGTTCACTGCGAAGGGTCAAAGCCGCCGCCGGACCAAGTCATCGAATTCGTGAAAATCGCGCCCGGTGTCAACGGCATCAAGCTTGGCGATTCGGAGGCCGTGGTAAGGAAGGAATGGGGCGATCCCGTCACAGTCGAGCATCGCAGTAACAAAACCATCTATATCTACGATCAGCAGCTCGGCCCATTCGAGGTGATCTTCGTCGATGGAAAAATGACGGACGGCATGTTTCGCAAGTTCGACAAAGAGGCGCAGGACTCGGCAAAGTAGCCTGCATGGGCCTGCAAAAGCCGGAACACGGTGGGGGTGTATTAAGGACTATGAAAATGAACTTAAGGAGACCACGCACATGACCGCCCCCATCACGTCGAACACGCTTGGTGTCAACGTTTTTACGGCCCCGGGAAAGACTATGGTCGGCGAGCGGCCAAAGCCCTTCGGCGAAGCGCTCGGCTTTGACCCTATCACGTCGACTTTAATCTTCGGCGAGTATGACGCGGCGCTGGTGGACGCAATGGGGACAGTGGCTGAGGCCGAGGCTCTCGCGGATTGGGTCGCTCTGCACAACCGCAACTTGGAGACCATCTATATAACGCACGCCCATTTCGACCACTTCTATGGTCTGAGCATTCTGCTCGACCGTTTCCCGGGCGCGCGGGCGATAGCAACGCCCAAGGCGGTGAACGCCATGCAGATGTCTTTCTCTCCCCCAGTGGAGCGGTTGGCCCGCCGGCTCTTTCCTGGGCAAGTGGCCACCAAGTTGGTTCCGCCTGACCCCTATGAGCACGACACGTTCACTCTCGAGGGCCACGAATTGCGCATCATCGAGCAGGGCCGCACCGATAGTCCGGATTCGACGTCTCTACACGTTCCATCGATCGACCTGGTCGTCGCTGGCGACGTGGTGTACAACCAGTGCCACATGTACGTCGGCGACACTACCCCCGAGAGCCGGAAGAACTGGGTCGCGGCGCTGGACCGGTTGGCAGCGCTGAAGCCAGCGATTGTTGTTGCCGGTCACAAGAAGCCTGGTGCGCCCGACTCACCGTCGGCGATCCAGGACACTAAGCGCTATCTGCTGGACTTTGATCGGCTGCAGCAGACCACGGCGTCCGACGAAGAGCTGTTCAACCAGATGACCGAGCTTTACCCCCACTGGGCAGCCAACCAGTCGTGGTTGATGTTCGGATTCCCGAGCGGCTGATGCGAACGCTCACTCGCGTATGATCGGAATCGGAATCGTCAATGAACAGCGTACAAATCGGACAAAAGAGCTATGTGATGCCGCCGCGGGACGGGTTCACCGTCGCATATTTTCTCACTGTCGCCGATATCGACCGATCGGCTCGCTTCTACGAAACGGTCTTCGGCGGTAAGCAGGCTGCCGCCATTCTCGCCGTCCTGGGGTTGTGTCGGATTGTGGGCGGCGACGCAAACGGCCTGCCGCTCATTTCATGAACGTCCGCTCGCCAAACCCGGACGTTTCGCTACTATTATCCCGATTAAATGTTTAGTTTACATGGCAGCTTACGCTTCCTGTATACTAAATGTTAAGAACAAATATTCTCTATTCGGTCGCGCTACGTTATTATTGTACCAATGTTGAATTTCCCTGCAAATATTTCAAAATATCCAAGCAACATGCTTACGCCGAGCCAGGGATCGTATGTCAACACAGGAATTGGGTTGCGATATCGGCGAATCAGCGCGCCTGCTGCCGTCTCTATTCGGGCGGGAGAATTTATTCGGAGCCCGGTAGCGGAATTTCCCGGACAAAAACGCTTTACTGTTCCAGAAAATAGCAGACAAAACGAAGACAATTTCGCGCGAAGTACAGTAATTTAATGCTTGACAAACTGGCGCCAGCCCTTTCATCGTAGATTTGAGCACCCGAAAGCTGGGGTACGTAATTGCATGGTTGAGGAGTCTAGGTCATGAAAATGCACAAAGTGGTTGTATTGTTCTGTCTGTGGGGGGCGCTTTTTTTGGGCGTTTCGAGCGCCGCGGCATACGTAGCGCATACCATTGCAGCCTACGATGGAGCCTGCGAGAAGCTGGATGGTTTCCCCGGCCTGCTGCAGGCCGCTGGCTTGATCCGCCTGGGAAACTGCAAGATCATTGACGGGAACTGCCCGGGCCCGGGACACGAGGGTTGCATCGTGGGTGGCAAGTCAGGGCACTGCGAGTTCAGGTGGGAAGACGGCAAGCATGTTTGCGTCTGTGTGAAGGACCACATTAGCCGCTGACCACTGCCGTCCACAAAGGTCAAGGATTCGGGAGTCTGTTTGGAGGCGCGGGCTGCGCGCATGCGGCTCCGAGTAGCACAAAGACCCACAGGGCCAAAGCTGGCTTTTGTAGGGGAAAGTCTATAAGACTGTGCAGCCACACACTGAGCACGCCCAACCCCCACAGGGAATGCACTAGCCTGGGAGCGCTCCAGAACGCCACCGCGAGAAGGCATGCAAGGAAGGGCAAGCCTCCTTCAGCGGCCCACTCGGCCCAATCGTTGTGCGCGTGGTTCACGACCAGACCTGTGTCAAACAACGCGAAGCCTGGGTACACCGTCTCAAAACTGCCGAGACCGAATCCAGTCCAGGGCTTGGCGCGTACCATGGCCAGGGCCGACATCAGCATCTCCCGGCGGCCGCGATAGGGATCCGGATCCTTGAATCGTTCCCACAAGTGCGTCCAACCCACGACTGCGGTGAAGGCCAGACTACAGACGACCAGCAATGCGGCGAACACACCACTGACTCGTCTGGCAGCCGGAACGCCGCGCCGGGAGGCCAGCAAGAATACGGCCGCGCTTTCCAGAATCACCAGAATGGTTCCGGCGCGAGACGCGCCCGCGATCACCGAGGCAACCATTGCACCAGCCATGACCGCCGCCAACAGCGTCTTCCTCCGATCAGACAACGCTTCAAATAGAGCCATCGGCAAAACGAGTTCGATAAAGGCTGCGTAGTGGTCGCGGCTGACGAATGGCCCAAGGACACCCTCCGTGTATTCCGACTGGAATAACCAAAACACCTTGCCTGGTGAGGTAAACAACTGCACCACCGAAATCACGTTGAGCCCGAAGCCAAAGTAGAGCAGCGCGCGCCGGAAGGGCCGCAAAACGATCGCCGAGGCGCCGATTTGCGACGCCAAAAAGAACGCCGTCAAGTACAGCGACCATCTAAGGACCGCGGTCCATGTCTCCCATCGATTTGCGGTTTGCGCGGTCATCAGTTGCGCCAGCCCGATCACTACGGTTCCAGCCAGTGGGATCAGGACGATGCTGCCGCAAAAAGAATAGGGGCGTAGGGTCAAGCAAATACCCCACGCGGCTCCTAGCGCCAGCACCCCTGCCTCCGCGAAGCCGAAGGTCCAGTTATCCGGCATCCACATCGTCAGAATGACCCCATACAGGACGACGGCCAACATGACTGCCGTACCAGTAACGATCGGCCGGGACGGTGGGGGAAGCTGAGAGGCGGTCATTGATCGAAGCCGAGAGCCGCGCTTCGCAGCGACAGCGATCCTTCGATCCGCACCGTGCCGGGTGCACGATCGTATGCCAGCACGAGCTTGATCAAACCAGCGTCCGCGGGCGTATGGAATTTGTATGGCGCGGCGTTTTCCCGGCGTTCGCTGGCCATCACCTGCCCGGATCCTCGCAATAAATCGGCCCCGGCTCCCCCATCCATTACGCGCCACGCTACGCCTGTATCACCTTCCAGATCCTCAGTTTCATAGCGAACGACCAAGCGGTATTCCCTGCCAGCTTCGACCGGCACAAATTGACTCAGCAGTTGGCAGTGTTCGGGCTGTTTCCCGGAGAAATCGAACCGCAGCCCGTAGGGTGAAACGTCTTGTCGATAGAAAATGCCCTCGGTCGTGGACACCCGCCAATCGAAAGCCCGTGACAGGAATTCTTTAGCTAAGGCGCCGTTGGTCAGACTGACGCCTAGGCGCGGGGCCAAAGGCGGATAGTCCAGCAGATGTTTCGCGGCGAGTAGATTCCAGATTTCCACGGCTCGCGACACTTCGTTCTTCTCCAGCAACCGGTCACAGTATAGTAGCAGCGACGGCACGTTGTCCGGGCCGGCGTGCTGCATGATCTGGTTGGCGATCGCATCTGCGGCATCCGGACGGTTCTTGGCGAGCAGAAAATCGAAGTACTGACTCCACACGTCGGGACGGTCCGGCAAGGCCTGGTCCTGAATGACCCTGGGTTCCGGAGCAAGCTTCCAGCACAAATCGAACAGGGGCGTGACGTCGTCATAGGACGCAGCCAGAGCCGCCCGCACAGCAGGCCAAAACTGCGCCTGGTCGTGCCGCCGGGCATAGTAGTCCGCAAGCAACCAGCGGGGCGCGAAGGTCTTGTCCAACTGGACGGCCCGCAGCAGGGAGGATTCGGCGCGACGGAAGTCATTATGTTCTTCGGCGGCGCCGGCGAGTTCGATCCAAACAGATGAGCTCAGCGGATTGAGCTCCGCGGCTCGTTGCAGCGCAGAAAGCGCCAATGCCGGTTCCGCTTGAGCTAAACGCACATAGTAATCCGGATTCCCAGGCGCCAGACGCAACGCCAGTTGGACCCCTGATCGGATGGCGTAATCGGCAATGGCCCAGCGGGCCGACCAATAGCAGGCGTACCCGCAGAGCATGGCGATACATGCACCGATGATCCGAGCCGCCATATACACCGATTCTACGCGAAAGAAATGGAAGGCACGACAGGAATGACGCGATATTTCCCCAGCCGTGTCAGGTTCCCGGTCGGCCAGGCTCCTGTCTGCTGTTGTGCTCGATGAAAGCGGCGATTCCCCAGGTGCTCCGTGCCGGCTACGCGCAGCCGGTTTCAACCACAACGACCACTTTTACTCAGGATCGTTGGCTGAGCACACTCCGCGTGGCCGCATTCGCAAGCGAAGGATGGATGCTTGCTCAAGCCCTCGCAGTAATCGCTGCAGTACTTTTGAACGATTTTTGAAACCGCCACGTTCGGCACTGACCTGGCATCACGACGTTATCCAAGTTCGACAGGTACACGGTTGATCGCAATTGCCAGCGCCGCACGTCGGGGAAAGGATTCACCGCCTCGATAGGATCTTTTTGCAGGACCCATGACTCTCCGCCTTTGACGGAGGTCGATGGCGGCTTCTTCGTGTCGTCGCCGGCAGCCAACGACTATATGACGTTCAGCTCGACGAGGACTTGCTGCCGGTGGGCTACTCCACGGAGGCCCTCGTGGCGGCCAAACGAGTAACGGTTGGGGTCTCGTCGCCGGGCAACGCCGCTTTCAGCGTACGAGCGATCCGCGGCATTTCCGGACGAGTGCTCAGTTACGATTCGAAGCTCGGGCGGTCGGTCCAGTGACCCAGACACAAGTAATTCTGAGGGAGTCCGGTTTAAAGGCAGTGACCGGTGATACCAATCATGCGCGACCAACGACCGAAATTCTGGTAGTGGGCTAAAGTAGCCCACTACCGCAAGGCTCTGGTCCGCAAACCGACCGCTTTTGACGGCTCCAGCCACGGACGATGTATTTCTTCGACGGAAGGCAAGGCTACCGGTTCACGATAGCAGTGCCGGATTCTGACCGGTTCGAGACGGTAGCACTGTGAGGTCGGTGAGTGGAATGGCGGTTTCAAAGGGCGACAGTGAACATGCCCGCTACGGTCGATTGCACCGGCTGATGACGCCGACCGCAATAGCGCCCCGGCATCATCTATTAAGAAATGAGGTGGGTCGCCGCTTTGATCTCTCTCTTGCGCCCTTATGCCGAAACTTCGCTCAGACGCCGCCACAAGTGGGGATCGCGATACTAGACCGCCACGCCGGGCGCCACGATGACAAAATTCGCGCCGCGGCATATCCACTGAAAACAAACCCCGCCCATCGATCCGCCAACCGAACACGCCCAACCGCCATGCTACGCTGATGCCGGGCAAGAGGTCTTTGACATCCGAATAAATGACGCAGAAAGCAGCGGCATCGCGCCTCGCCAAGCCAACGAAATTACCATTCGAACCCAACTTCTCCTTTATTTTCAACAAAACCTCCGAAACGAAAGCCAACTCGTCAGCGAAGCCGACTAAACCACCAACCACCAGCCACCAACCACCAGCCACGTCGAGCGAGGCCAATTTAATCATAATTAATCCGCAAGTGGTATCCATAGATAATCTGCTATGGTAAGCTATAGCGTATGACCCGTTTCGGCTGTACCTGGATGGTGATCGCCGCAATAACTGTCATCCTCCCCACGCCAGCCACCCCGCAGGGCGAAACCACCAGCGCCATCGCCGGACAAGTCGCCGATCCGTCCGGCGCCACGCTGCCCGGCGCCACCGTCCGCCTCCGCGGCGAAGGCAACGGCATCACGCGCACCGCGCAAACCGGCGATTCCGGCCGCTTCACTTTTTCGCAATTGAAACCGGGCGTCTACACACTGGAGGTGGCTGCCCCGGGGTTTGAGCCGCAGCGCAAAACATCCATCGCCGCCGCGGTCGGCCAGACCCAAACCGTGGACTTCATCCTGCCGGTGGCCGCCGCCGGGCGCCAGAACATTGTCGTGACCATCGAAGCGCCGCTAATCAACACCGATAATGCGAATACCGCGACCACACTCGGCGCGGAATCGATCGCCAACCTTCCGAACCCAGGCTCCGATCTCACTTATCCGGTGCAGTTCGCACCCGGCGCACTGATCAACACCGCCGGCAGTAGCAACGATTTCGTCGGCGCCCAGAACGGCTACGGCAACGTGCAGTTCAACGGGTTGCCCGCGTTGTCGAACGCCTACGTCGTAGACGGCCTCGAAACCAACGATCCGCTAACCAATCTCAACAGCGGACTGGCCACCAACCTGGTGTTGGGGCTCAACTCCATTTCGGAAGTCACTGTCAACACCACCTCGTACGCGGTGGACCAGGGCCGCTACGGCGCCGCCCAGATCACTTATGTCACTAAGTCGGGAACTAATGCGTTCCACGGCAACTTATACGAGTTATGGAACGGATCGAAGCTCAACGCCGCGGACTTCTTCACCAACGCCACACCCGGCAATCAGAAGCCGCGCTCCACAGTGAACCATTTTGGCGGCAGCCTGGGTGGACCGGTGCAGCGCAACCGGCTCTTCTTCTTTGGCGATTTCGAGCAGTTGCGCATCGCGCTGCCTATCGTGACGCCGGTGACCGTGCCTACCTCTGCATTCGCCGGCTACGTGCTGCAGCAACTGCCGCGCGGCGGCGTGGATAGCGTCACCGGCGCGGTCTACCCGGCCCAGCCGCAACTGGTTCCCTTCTATCGCAATCTTTTTTCGCTATACCGCGGCGCGGGCGGCACGCCGCTGGCGGTCCTCGGATGCCCCATCGAAACCAACGGCAGTACGGCGGCCGGCGCACCTCCGGATGGCAACGGCTGCGCCGCCCGCCGCAGCGTCTCGCAATCGAGCGGCGATCACGAGCAGGTGGTTACCACGCGCCTCGACTACAACATCGATCCGTCCAACACCACCTGGTTTCGCTTTCAATCCGATACCGGCCTGCAAGCCGCCTACACCGACCCCATCAATCCGCTATTCAACGCCATCTCCTCGCAGCCGCTTTATTCCTTCGCCTCCGGCTATACGCACATCTTCAGCCCGCAACTGGTGAATTACTTCAATCCGGCCTTTTCGTGGTACGAGAGCCTGTTCGGTCCAGCGGATCTTACCAAGACTCTGGCTGCCTTTCCGATCACCCTCGAAGGCACCGGGTCCAACGCACCGTTCACCACCCTGGGCGGCCTGGATAGCAATTGGGTGCAAGGCCGCCGCGCCACGCGTTTTCACGTCAACGATAGTCTGTCGTATGCCGCGGGCCGCCACGACCTCCGCTTCGGCCTGAGCTCGCGGCGCCTGCGCATCAACGATTTCGATTTCGGCACGGGCACTACCCCGCTGGTCACTTATACGACACTTCCGCAATTCATCTACGGCGTGGCATCCACTGCCACGGGCAGCTTTCCCCTGGCCGACTCGCAGCCGTTCAACTATCTGAATGCCGATTTATACGCCCAGGATTCCATCAAGCTCACATCCAAGCTGAACTGGACCATCGGCGTACGCATGGCGCACAATTCCAATCCGGAGAACCCCCACGCGCTGATCGCGCGTCTGCCGGGATCGTTCGCGGCCCTGCCGCATGACGTCGATCAACCTCTCGACGCGGCCATCGAAACGGGCTTGACGCACCTGTTCCCGGCAACCCTGTGGGCGCTGTGGCAACCGCGCACGGCCCTCGCCTGGCAGTTCGCGCCGGGCTTCGTGCTGCGCACCGGCTTCGGCCTGTTCTCCGATATTCTGCCGGGAAGCGTGGCCGACCTGGTGGGCGCCAATCCGCCTTACGTGAACACCTTTCAAGGTGGTCTGCTGGGCTCCGCCGGTGGTCTGGCCATCGCCCCCGGAGTGCCCAACAGCGCTATCGATGCCACGGTGGCCGCGAATCAGGCGTTCCTGCGCGGATTTCAGCAGGGCGAGCTATCGTGTGCATCCGCGCTCGCGAACCCCCAGCAGTGCCTGCCGCCGGTCGCTCTGAACGCAGTGCCCGATGGGCGCCTGCGCGCCCCTTATTTCCTGCAGTGGAGTTTCGGTATCGAGCACCAGGCCGGTAGCTCCGGAAGCTTGCGCGCGCAATATGTGGGGACGCGCGCCATCGATCTGCCCTACCAGACAGAAGTCAACGGATACCAGACCGTGTGCGCCGGATGCTTTGCTCCATTTCCATACGGCCAGCCGTCCGATCCGCGCTTTGCCGCCGTCGATCAGCTTGCGACCGGCGCCAACAGTCACTACCACGGATTGCAGCTTACCGCCCAGAAACGGCTGGCGGGCGGCTTGGAGTTAAACGCCAACTACACCTGGAGTCACTGCCTGGATACGGTTTCGAACGGAGGCTTTCTCTCCTTTTCGTCGGCGGGCATCCTGTCGCCGCTGCCGAACGAGTTATGGCGTCAGTACGGCGATTGCGATTACGACGTGCGCCACAACTTCAACGCGTCGTATGTCTACGCGCTGCCTTTCCACACCGACCGCGCGCGGCTGAAGGCGTTGGTCGAAGGATGGCAGATTTCCGGCACGATGTTCGTGCACAGCGGTCTGCCCTTCACGGTGCTAAGTGCGCCCTACAGCGCGAACGGACACGGCCTTGTGGAAAGCAGCGGTCCGCAGTTCGCCAGCGTGGTGCCAGGCGTGCCGCAGTATGCCAACGGCCCCATAGCCGGCGTCACGCAGCCCGGTACGATTCAGTGGCTCAATCCGAACGCTTTTGTCTCCGCGGTCGATCCCGGTACGGGAGCCTGCTACGGCGGCGACAACCCGGTGAACTGCCAGTTCGGCGACCTCGGCCGCAACACTCTGCGCGGCCCGGACTTTATCTGGAGCGACCTCTATGTGACCAGGCGTTTCCGCCTGCGCGAAGGTGTGACGCTGCGCATGGATGGACAATTCTTCAACGTCCTGAACCATCCCAATTTCGCGTTGCCATCGGTGGTGGCGGGCATCCCCGGCCAGCCTGCCACGCAAACCGGCTTCGGGGCGATTACCTCTACCACGTCGCCGCCCACCGGGCTGCTGGGCGTCGGGCTGGGCGGCGACAATTCCCCGCGGATGATCGCCATCCAGGCGAGGGTGGAGTTCTAAGACCCTCTCTACGGAAGCCCCAAGCGGAGATCTTCCTGTTTCTTCGGCCGCTGCTCATCCCACAGCCCCACCACCAGCGAAGCCGCCGACAAGGTGAAGATCGCGATGGAAATGTCATCCAACCCGCGCCGCCACAGGATCGCACCGGCGGTGATGGCCGCGCGAATCAGCCACCCGACGAGGCTTCGCGGGTTATGTCCGCGGCGCACGCGCACAATCGAGCGTCCCAGGAAATGCGCGAAGAACAGGCACAGCAACCCCAATACGACGCGCAGCATGTCTTGCGGTATGGGCATGCTCTCAATGTGACGCAACTCCGGCCCTTTTGGCAAGCGCCCGTTTGCAAGCGGCCGCGCGCCTTGCCACAATGAGCCTCATGGGCCTCATGCAGGAGATCCGCGCGTTTCCCGTCTCGCGCAACACGGTGGCTATCTGGTGGCTCGGCCAGAACGGATTCATCTTCAAGACCGCCGAGGGCACCCTGCTTTCGACCGACCTTTACCTCACCAACTCCTGCCACGAATCCTTCGCCGGCTCCGGCATCAATTTCGACCGCCAGGTGCCCATCCTGCTGCCGCCCGAAGAGCTGAATGTCGATGTATTCACCTGCACGCACAACCACCAGGACCATACGGACCCAGCCACCCTCGAACGCCTGCGGAACAAAGACACCACCCAGTTCATCGGCCCGCACCCCAGTTGCGAAGTGTTCCACGCACAATCCATCGAGAGCGGCCGTATCGTGCCCGCCTGGCCCTCTTGCACCATCGAGTTCCGCGACGTGGTCATTCATGGCACATTCGCCCTGCCCACCGATTCCACCGATCTCAATCACATGGGCTTCGTCTTCCAGTTTGGAAAAGGCCCGCGCGTGTACGTGACGGGCGACACGGATTACAGTGAGCTGCTGGCCTCGGCGGGCAAGCACCGGCCGGACCTGATGATCACCTGCATCAATGGCGGCTTCAACAATCTCTCGCATTACGAGGCTGCGCAACTCGCCGCCCAGATCCAGCCCAAGGCCGCCATCCCTTGCCACTACGATATGTTCCCGGATAATTCCGTCGATCCCGGCCAGTTCCGCGCGTCGCTCGCGTTGCGCGCGCCTGAAGTGCGGTATCTCCGCCTGGAACATGGCAAGCCGTTTGTGTTTTCGCTATAGCCGTGGGGCAGGCGTCCACGCCTGCGGCGGGTCTCCAGACCCGCCCGGAGTTACTATGCAAGTAACCATGCATTTAATGTTGAAACTGACCCTGGCAGCCGTGCTTCTGCCGCTGGCCGCACCCGCCCAACCACCACTGCGAGTCTCCATCGCCGGACTGGTGCACGGTCACGTGGACGGCTTCCTCAAAGCCGCCGTCAAACGGCCGGACATCCAGATCGTGGGCATCTACGATCCCGATCCGGCGCTCGCCCTGCACTATGCCCAGCGCTACAGCCTGGCGCACTCGCTGTTCTTCACCGATCTTGCCGCCATGCTCGATAGCGTGAAGCCGGAAGCCGTCGCCACTTTCACCAGCACCTTCGATCACGCCACGGTAGTGGAAGCGTGTGCGCAGCGTCACCTCCACGTCATGATGGAAAAGCCGCTCGCCGTCGATATGGCAGAAGCGCGATCCATCGCGCGCGCGGCCCAGCAGGGCGGCATCCAGGTGATCGTAAATTATGAGACCACCTGGTATCCCAGCCACGCCGCCATGTGGCGGCTCATCAAGCCGCAACACGCCGCCGGCGACATCCGCAAAATGGTCGCTATGGATGGGCACGAGGGACCCAAAGAGATCGGTGTGGGGCCGGAGTTTTTCGGCTGGCTCACCGATCCGGTGAAAAACGGCGCGGGCGCCCTCTTCGATTTCGGCTGCTACGGCGCCAACCTGATGACCTGGATGATGGATAACCAGCGCCCCCTGGCGGTAACCGCCATCACCCAAACCATCAAGCCGCAAATCTACCCACGCGTCGACGATGAAGCCAGCGTCCTCGTTGAGTATCCGCAGGCCCAGGGCATCATTCAGGCATCCTGGAACTGGCCTTTCAGCCGCAAGGATTTCGAAGTATACGGCGCGCGTGGATACGCTATAGCCACCGGTGGCGATTCGCTGCGCGTGCGCTTGCCGGGCGCGCAGGAGGAAAGCCGCCCGCTCGAGCCGCTGCCGCCGGAGGAGCGCGATTCGCTGTCCTACCTGACGGCCGTCGCGCGCGGCAAGCTCAAGCCCGCGGGGCTGTCGTCTCTCGAGAACAACCTGATCGTGACCGAGATTCTGGTCGCGGCACGCGAGTCCGCGCGCACCGGACGCACCATCAAGCTGGCCGCGGGAGAACTGCATTGATGCTCTTTGCCATCGCCGCGCTCGAATTGCTGGTGATGTGGGCGTTCTGGCTGTTCCCGTTCCTGCGCAAACGGTTCACCGGACCGAAGCGGGAAGCGAACGTCATGGCGCATAGTGCGGACTGGGGGCTGGCGCTCGAAAGCGCCGGCATTCTCTTCGCCTGGCTGTGGCTGCCGAATACACCCATACCGGGGCCCGCGCGCGCCATCGCTTCTATGGTGCTGGCGCCCATCGCCACCGTGTTTGGCTGGCTGGCCGTGCGGCATCTGGGAAAGCAGCTCCGTGTCCTGGCAGGATTGTACGCGGATCATGAACTCATCCGCACCGGACCCTATGCCATCGTGCGGCATCCCGTATATGCGTCTCTGTTTCTGATGATGCTGGCCACCGGGCTGCTATTCGCGCGCTGGCCCGTCCTGCTGCTGAGTATCGTTCTCTATATTGCCGGCACCGAGATTCGCATCCACGCCGAAGAGGGACTACTGCGCGAGCGCTTCGGCGAGGAGTTCGAAGAGTACCGTCGCAAAGTCCCAGCGTACTTGCCCTTTCTAAGATGACCGCGCAGCAGTTCGCCGTCTTGTAATATCCAGCCCCCCGGCTGCACTTAAGCTCAGGCAGTTATGCCGAACGAAAAGGAGCTTATGTCAGTACAAAAATTCAAGAAGACGTCAAGTCAGGTGGCTTACACAATTGTCGCCCTGACGAGCACATTCTGTCTCTCGTCTGTTGCGCAAGCGCAACAGGCCGATGAGGCGGTTACCATTTCTAAAAAAGCGCATCCTGGCTGGGTGCAGGTTCCCGGTGCGTTGATCCGCCCGGATTGTGTCCATGAAGTGCCACAGGGCGCACAAATCGGGGCGAACGGAGATATCACCGTGGGCGGCGCCCTTGTGGCCCATTACGACGACTGTCCGGAAGCGCCACTCACCACGCGCCCCCGCAATGGTGTGACTCCCAGGTTTGTGGATGCGCCCGGCACGGGCAACGGCTGGGTCGAGTCCATCCAGTACGATGTACCACTCGGCAGCGGAGACAATATCGATTACTTGACTGGCGAATGGGTGGTGCCCTCGAACCCGTCCTCGAATGGCGGCCTGGTCTACATATTTAATGGAATCGAACCTACCACCGAGAATCTCATTCTCCAGCCGGTACTCCAATGGGGAGCTACCACCGCCGGCGGCCTCATCGGCGGCAATTACTGGACAATCGCCAGCTGGCTGGTTGGGTCTAATGCCTATCACAGCCCCGGCGTGACCGTGAAGGCCGGCGACAAAATTGTCGGCACCACTTATATCACGAGTACCTCGGGTGGCACATTGAACTGGGAAAGTATTGCCGACGACGTAACTACCGGCGCGTACTCCTGGATCACTGCCTGGTCCTCGGGCTATCAGTGGAATTGGGCGTTCTCCGGCGTGCTCGAAGCATACAATATCAGCTCATGCTCTCAGTTCCCGGCCAGTGACTACACCTACTTCCAGAATACGGACGTCTACCACGGATATCCTTACTACGATCTCGAATCGCCAAGATGGTACGGGTCGGTCTACAATGACGGCTTCCCCTCCTGCGGCTTCGACCCCATACCGGACGGTTCCTACAATTACCTGTTTTGGTAACAGCTCTCGGGATCGACGGAGTGCCCGGTCGTCAACTCCGTCGGTCCCCGCCAGCCGCTCTGTTATGTTTCATACATCTCCGCACAATTTCTGGAGTTTCCGGGATAAAATAAACGGGATACCCGGGGATTTCCTGTAATGTTTCGGCTATTCATCTCACTTTTTAACGATGCCGAACGGAGAGAACTCGCTCGCCGCCCTGGCGCCCTCTCAGATGGACGCCGGGGGAGGCGAAGCCCCGACCCGGGCGCGAAGTAACGCGATGACCTTTGATGCCGATTTTCTGGCCAGATTGCGGCGGCGCGAGCCGGCCGCCAGCACATGGTTTGTCTATACCTTCACCCCCATCCTCGAAGCCAAATTGCGTTACAAGCTGAGAGACCAAACCATGGTGGAAGATCTTCGAAACGATACGTTCTGCCGGGTGCTGACGCTGGTGGACCAGAATCGCGTTCGCGATCCGTCGCAGTTTGGATCCTTTGTGCGCGGTGTGTGTGACAACGTGATTTTCGAACACATCCGCAAAGACAAGGGAATTACGGAATGGCCGGAGGGCTTCGAACCGTTAGATCCTATGCCGCCGGTCAACGAATTGCTGGCCGCCGGTGAACTGAAGGATCTGCTGCGGATCGAGCTCAGAAAGCTCTCGGGCGAAGACGAAAAGTTGATCACGGAAATCTTTATCGATGAAAGAGACCGGAAGACGCTGGCCCAGGATCGGGGGATTACGGTCACTGGTTTGAACGTCAAGCTTTGCCGGTCGATGAAGCCGTTACGAGAGTCCTTTTTAGATCGATTCAAGCCTGGCCGAAGAACAAAACAAAGACAACCAGGCATGTCACAAAATAACGGAGAGACCCCTAATGTCAAATCACGAAGAAGCGCTTGAACGGGATTGGAGAACGCTCTACGTGCTCGGAGAACTCGCCGAGCCGGAGCGCAGTCGCTTTGAGGAGCATTTTTTCGATTGCCCGGACTGTGCGGACGCCGTGAAGAGATCCTATCTGTTGCTGCGGGGCGCCGAGACCACCCTGAAGCGTTCCATCTTTGCCGCCGCGCCGCAGACCGCCGTGCCGGCCCCCAAGCAGAGCAACCCTCGTCCTGCCCTGTCCTGGAGCCTCCGTGCGCTGCCATACGCGGCTATGCTCTGCTTGTCGGTCGCTGCGGGATTTCAGTATGCCGCTCTCGAAAGAGCCCGCTCTCCGCAAACGGTCGTTTCGTTTGACATCGCTCCGCAGGCCAAAGGTGAGGCGGAGAAAATCACGCTTCCGGAGACGGGCGGATTCGTAGAACTCGAGCTTGACCTTCTCCAACAGGCTCCACAATATCATTGGGAAATCAAATCCGCGGGCGCGGCACGGACACTGACCGGCGGCGAGGTGCGTCCGCCCGCCAATACTTTGGTTCTCAAGCTTCTCGTATCCGCGGATAAACTCCACCCGGGGCGCTACGAAGCCGCCATAGCCGTTCCATCCGGTCAAAGGACCGTGTACCCATTTGAAGTAATCGCCGCGCCCAGCCGGAAGACCGCTCCCTGACGGTCGGGGCTCACTAAACCGTGCATTACCGATCGCGACTATTACCGAGCCGCAACCTGTTACCGAGCGGATTGTGTTACGATTCCCAAACTGTAGATTAAAGCCCGATAGGAGCGGGACAAAAGAATGGTTGACACACCCACCGATTTTTTCCCACCGCGTTATATTTTTCACGGAAACGCGGTCGCCGCTGAGGTCTTCCTGACCAAGATCGCCAACGTCGCGCAGAATCCGCCCGTAATTAACCTGGTCACTGGCCCCAGCACCCTGCCGGTGATCGGAGGAATTTCGGAGGCTGTCGTGCCGACGCCCTCGATTCTCAAACCGCTGGCCGGTGTCTTTTCCTACGGCGCATCCCGTACGTCAGCCGAGGGCATTATCGTAAATGGCACGCCGGTCACCACCGTTGCGGCCGCGGTCCAGAACGTGCGTGTTACGAACCACCCGGCGCCTGGGCCGAGTAGCAATCCGGCGCCCCTGGTCTTCGAGGCTACTGCGTTGTCATTGACCTTGCGTTCCACGCATCCCTCACAAGATCAGCCGAGTATCGTATTCGCCGGGCCGCCGCTATTCCAAGGTCTGTCGCTCGCCGGGCAACCCATCCAGTTGACGTTGAACGACGACCTGATGGGTCTCGGTCGCTGGGACGATCTGGAATCGAGATTTCGCACGGATCGCGCGTTCTTCGATAGTTGTTCGTTCGGACCGGTCAATGGGGGGCCGGCCGCTTTCGGCCAGGGAATTCCGTTTCAGCGCGGCTCATTCGCGCTCTGTTCATTTGTGCGCAGCATAAACTGGGGCGGACGGGAGATACCGGGTCACGTGCTCGCTCTACCTGACTTCGGGGCTATCTACTTTGGAGAGATCCTGTTGAACGACCGTGAGCGCCGGGTTACCATGGTGCGGATGCAGCTAGGATGTGAAAATGCTGGCCAGGCCGTATTCGCTGAGACTGACCCGAACGGCACCTGGTGGCCGCCGCGCAAAATTTAAGCGGCTGGCGGCCGTTCTGTTGTTGTGCTCTTGTGGTCATAAGAGCATAGACCAACCGGCTCCAACCTACACCGCCGCACTCACGGCATTCCGGAACGGCGGCTTTGCCGACGCCTACGCCCGGGCCCGCGCAGCTGCCGGGCGATGTGGCTCCGACTTACAGTGCCGCTGGAAATTCCAGCTCCTCGAGGCCGAGAGTTTATTCCAATTGGAGAGAGACGAAGAAGCCGCCGCGCTGCTCTCACAGACGCCGCCCGGGGGTTCGGACTTCACCGCGCTAGACCTCCGGCGGCGCATGCTGCTAGGTTATCTACTTTGCTTTTCCCGGGACAAAACCAAAGCCGACGCGGGGCCACGGCTTCTGGACGACGCTTACCGCGACGCCGCCCGCCTGGGCATCGGTGAGCTCCTGTCCGAGATGGAGATCCGCAAAGGCAGGCTCGTACGGGACAGCCAACCGGAGACCGCGCGGGCTTTATTCCTAAGAGCCAGTCAACACGCCCTGCAGCAGCACGATGAGTACAACGAAGCGGCGGCGTTGAATGATCTGGGAATGCTCACACTGAAGAAGCTAGCGCGCTACGATGAGGCCATCCCTTTCCTGCAGCAGTCACTCGCCGCAGCCAAACGGGTTAGTGCCTATCCGTTGGTTTCAGCGGCATACACTAATCTGGCTCTATGTTATACCCAGCTGGGCGCCTATGATCGTGCGCTCGAACTCGAAAAGGAGGCGCTCGTCTGGCTCGGCACAGGCGATTCTTCCGTAGTTCGCCGTCATCTGCTCGGCGAGACGGGGCGCACCTTTTTTCTGAAGGGTGATACCGCGGATGCCATTGCATACTACCGGCAGGCTCTCGACCTTTCCCGCAACCTGAAGAACGACCCGGACGAGGACAGGAGGCGGTGGACTAGTAACATTGCCGCTGCACTCTCTGCCACGGGGGACTGGGACCTCGCCGAAAAAGCCAACCGCGAGGAGTTAGCCCTCGCACACGATGACATTTCCCGAGCCTATGCCGACCTGAACACCGCGACCATAGCTACCGGCCGGAAACGGTTCGCCGATGCAGTAACTCTTTACAAGAGAGTAAGTACTGTCAAGACAGCCGACCCATCCCTCCTGTGGGAATCATATGCCGGCCTGGCCAGGTCCTATGTTAGTGGCGGGAACAAGCCCCTCGCGCGCAGTTACTTCGAGAAAACCATCGCGATCATCGATAAGAACCAGACCGGGTTGTCGCGCGATGAGTATAAGTTGACCTTCCTGGCTTCCTTGATCCGGTTCTATCAGGACTATGTGGAATTTCTGATGCAGAGCGGCGATTCTGAGAAGGCTCTGGAAATCGTGGAGTCCAGCCGGGCCCGCATTCTGTCTGAGGCTATCCCCCAACTAAAACCAGGCCCTCGCCTCAGTGCCGCCGAACTGCAGAAAGCTGCGCAGCGCTCCGGGAGAATATTCGTATCTTACTGGCTGGCGCCCGCCCAGTCCTACGCTTGGGTGATATCGTCAATGCGCACCCAGTATTTCCCGCTGGGGCCCGCCACCGGTATTGAGTCGCTCGTCGCGGCGTTTGATCAATCCCTGCGCGGATTCGACATCGTCGCCAAGGAGAGCCCTGCGGCACGCCGCCTCTCCGATGTCCTGATTCGGCCAGTCGCGCCACTGATCCCGCGCCAGGCACGCGTGGTCATTGTTCCGGACGGGGCTTTGCATTATTTGAATTTCGAAACACTGCCCATTTATGGAGATGGGCCGCATTACTGGATCGAGGACGTCACCCTGGTGGTCGCTCCGTCGTTAGCCATCGCCGCCGCCGCACCTGCGGAAAAAGCGATCCGCCATAACGCTGCTTTGATCATTGGCGATGCGCTCTCCGCGAGTCAGGAGTATCCGCCGCTGGCCTATGCTTCACAGGAAATTGGCCGCGTAAATGCGCACCTGGCGTCACCTGGAACAACCATCGTCAGGGGCGCTGAGGCCACACCCGCATCTTATCGGCAAGCCAATCCGCGACAATTTTCCATCATCCATTTCAGCGCCCACGGGGAAGCCAATTCGCAGATCCCGCTCGATTCCGCCATTATTCTATCTCCAAGGAACGGCGCATTCAAACTCTACGCACGTGACGTCATCGATGTGCCGCTGGACGCCGATCTGGTAACCATCTCCGCTTGCCACAGTGCCGGCGCGCGAGTTTACTCAGGTGAAGGACTGGTAGGTTTTGTGTGGGCGTTCCTGAAGGCCGGCGCCCGCTATGTGGTCGCCGGACTGTGGGATGTGACTGATAGTTCCACACCGGATATGATGGATCAGTTCTACGGTGCCATCGAGCGCGGCCAGAGCCCTGCCGACGCCCTGCGCAGTGCCAAGCTGTCCATGATCGGTTCTAACACTGCGTTCCGCAAACCCTATTACTGGGGACCGTTCCAGATCTACCTTCGTTGAGGCCAGTGGGGCAGGCGTCCACGCCTGCAGCGGGTCTCCAGACCCGCGCCGGGCCGGCGTGGACGCCGGCCGCAGGACTGGAGTCCTGCCCCACAATCAAGTTCAGTTCGCTGGCAAATCAATCTCGACCAACAATCCCGGCGCCGCATTTCGCGCGCGAATAGTCCCTTTGTGCAACTCCACCGCGCGCCGCGCAATCGACAGCCCCAGGCCTGCGCCGCCGCTGGCCCGGTCGCGATCCGACTCCACACGATAGAACGCATCGAAGATGCGCGGCAGAGCTTCTTCCGGCACGCCCGGCCCGTAATCCCGAACGCGCACCACCGCTCTGTCAGTGGCGGTCTCCAGACTGACCTCCACCGCGGTGGCGTCCGGCGCATGGCGAATGGCATTGCGAATCACGTTCTCCACCGCGCGCCGCAGCAATTCGGCATCGCCCTGGATGGTCACTGGAGGCGGGCTCTCGAGGCGCACCTCGCTGCCGTGCGACGCCGCTTCCAGCGACGAATCGGCGGCCAGTTCTTCCAACAATCGATCCAGGCGCACCGGTTCGCGCCGCAGCGAGGTTGGGTCGCCTTCGGCGCGCGTGACCTGCAGCAATCCGCCCACCAGCGAATTGAGCCGCTCGGCCTCCTTATCGATGCGGTCCAGATGCGCCTCCCGGTTTTCCCCGGAGCGCGCCAGTTCCACAGCCACGCGCAGGCGCGCCAGCGGTGAGCGCAGCTCGTGCGAGATATCCAGCAACAGTCGGTGCTCGGCGTCCACCAGCGTCTGAATGCGGTCCGCCATGCGATCGAAGGTGCGGCCCAGGTCGCCCAATTCGTCGCGCCGATGGGTGGCGGAACGGGCCGAGAGGTCGCCCCGGCCGAAGCGCTCCACGGCGCGCTGCAGCGTGCGCACCGGATAGGTCAAATAGAACGCCAGCAGGTAGCATAGAAAAACGCCGACAGCCATCATCCACCAATGCTGCGGCCGCAGGAACCAGTTGGCCAACCGCACATGCGGAATTACGAAGATAAACCAGAATCTGCCGTCCGCCGATTCACGCGCCACTGTGGCGCCGCGGATGATCATGGCTGGATAGCGCTCGCCCGCCTGGTGCAGAAATGCGGATTCGTCGTTTCCGGTGAGCAGGTCATGCCCTGAGGCGTCCGTCAGGATGCCCTCGCCCGCGAAGATCCTATGAAAGCGCAGCATGAAGCGCTCCAGGCCCGGTTGTCCGCCCGCCTCATACGCGACGCGCGCCTCGGCGAGTTGGAAAGCCACCAGCCGCGATAGCAGGTAAGGATGGGGCGTGGACAGCCCGGAGATGAATGCCGATCCAATGGTGTTGATTACCAGCGCGGCCCAGAACCAGAGCAGGATTTTGCCGAATAGCGAGTTCATTCGGGCGCCTCGTCGTGTGGCGACTGCAGGAACTGGTAGCCCACGCTGCGTATGGTTTTGATGAAGGGACGCTTGGTTTCCAGCTTGCGCCGGATGTGACTGATGTGCATGTCGACGGAGCGGTCGAACGGAGTAGCGCGGCGATTGTAGAGGTTCTCCATCAGGTCGTCGCGCGAGAGCACCCGGCCGGCGGCGCGCATCAGGATGTCCAGAATGTCGAACTCGAAAGTGGTGAGATCCACCGGCTGCCCGTCCACCGTCACCTGGCGCGTGGCGGGGTCGAGCACCACTCCGTTCACTTCCAGGCGCGGGGAAGTGGACGTGCGCGGCTCGTAACGCCGCAAAATCGCGCGCACCCGGGCCACCAGTTCGCGCGGGTTGAACGGCTTGGGCAAGTAATCATCGGCGCCCAGTTCCAGGCCGATGATGCGGTCCACATCGTCGGCGCGCGCCGTCAGCATGAGGGTGGGGACGCGGCTTTCTTTGCGCAGCCGCCGCAGGACCTCCAGGCCGTCCAGCCCCGGCAGCATCACATCCAGAATGACGAGATTGAAACCGCCGTGTAATGCGCGTTCCAGGCCTTGCCGGCCGTCGTGCGCGCACTCCACCGTGAAGCCCTGGCCTTGCAGGAACTCTACCAGGAGCGAGCAGAGTTCGGTGTCGTCGTCGATTAACAAGAGTCGCACGGCTCCGAATGTAGCATGCGCGGAAACTTGTGGCGACATGCCGCCGGGTGTTACAACGAAGATACACGCCGGGGTGAGGCGTTCCTGGTTATGAGGGCACTTGGCTGGCTGATGTCCCTTGCCATTTGGGGCACGGTCACGCAGTCCATCAACTTCGATTCGGAGAAGCTCGGTGCGGTGCCGCCGGGATGGACGCTGTTGCCAAATGCCGGCGCCGCGCCGCGATGGGAAATCAAGCGAGACCCTACCGCTCCCAGTCCGCCTTACGTTTTGGCGGAGGTCTCGCGCGATGGGCCCGACGGCCTGTGCCCGCTCGCTATTCTGAATAAATTGGACGTGAAAGACGGCGATTTAAGCGTCAAGGTGAAACCGGTGGCGGGCGGCGGGGAGCGCGCCGACGGCCTGGTGTTCCGCTATCGCGATGCGAAGAACTACTACCTGGTGCGCGCCAACGCGCTCGACAATAGCATCGTTCTGTACAGAGTGGAGGACGGCAAACGCACGCCGCTCGCCTCGCGCGGCGCCCCGCAGAGTTTCGGTGTCAAGCATCCCGTCCCGGTCAATCAGTGGAGCATGCTCAAGGTACAATTTCACGGTCCATTGTTTAGCGTCTATTTCAACCACCGGCGCTTGTTCGAAGTGCTGGATTCCACTTTCCGCCAGCCCGGCAAAGTCGGCCTGTGGACCAAGGCCGACGGCGTCACCTACTTCGACGATTTTCGTATCGCCGGCAAGTAGCGGGTGCCGCTCACTTCCCTGGTTTGCCGGCGCTCTCCACCACGCTCCGCGCCAGGTAATTCACTACCTTAGCTTCGTTGCGCGCCACTTCGTAATACGCGTTTTTCAGCAACTGGTCCTTGCGGTTGAGCAGCGTCTCGCGGATGCTCTGCTGCACGCGCGGATCGTTCAACTCGCGCTGTCCGGCCGACTCTTTCGAAATGATCTTGAAAATGCGATAGCCTTCCTGCGTTTTGATGATGGGGCTGATCGCTCCCGGCGCCAGGGCCATCACCATCTTCCGCAATTCCACGTTGGCCTTCTCCAGTTCCGACTCCGGGATGAATCCGATGTCACCGCCATTGGGCGCCGAGTTGGGATCTTCCGAGTAGCTATGCGCCACCAGCGCGAACTCCTCACCGCGCTGCAGGCGCTCCTGTATCTCGTGGATCTTGCGAGTGGCCTCCCCGTCATTCTGCGCCTTACTGTTGCGCAGATTGCCGGCGTCAGGTAGCGGGTTGGGCGTCACCAGAATGGTGGCCATGTGCACGCGCGCTTCGGGATGGTTGAAGGTGGCCTTGTTGGCGTTGTAGAATGCCGTCACATCGGCGTCGGTGATCACGATGTGCGAAGTAATTTCCTTATTGATAAGCTTCTGAATGCTCAGGTCGCGGCGGATATTGGACTTGAGGTCGTCGAGCGACATCTTGTTCTCCCGCAGCTGCCGCTCGAACTGTTCTTTGGTCCAGGGCGCCTTTAACTCGGTGAGCTTCGCTTCTACGTCCGCGTCGCCCGCCAGCAGACCCTGTTTTTCGGCGCGCTGCAGCATGATCTCGCTGTCGATCAAGCCGCGCAGCACTTCCAGTTTCTGCGCCATGGTCTGCTCCCCGGCTTGGCCGGGCGTCGCCAGTTGGGACTGCTGATAGGTCCGCTCCAGCTCCGCATAAGTGATGGCGCGACTGTTCACCGTGGCGGCCACGTTGGCGGGCACCGACTGCTTGCAAGCCGGCGCACACAAAAGGATCAGTAGAGCGGCTATGCCTGCGTACCGATCTGCGCCCGCCGGCCGGCGCTCCCGAGGAGCATCAAACATGACGAAGCCTCATTGTAGCCGGGTACAATAGCCTGCGGGAGAGATCCGCAATGAGAGTCGGCATGATCGGCACGGGCGCTATCTCGCACAAGCACGCCGAGGCCTACCGGAATATCGGGTACGAACTGGTCGTCTGCACGGACATTAACGCGGAGGCGGGACGACGCTTCGCCGCGCAATACGGCGTCGCTTTCGCCGAATCGTACGAAGCGGTCTGCGGGCACCCGCAGGTTGACTACGTGGATGTCTGCACGTTCCCCGATTTCCGCATGCAGGCGCTGGAGCTTTGCGCGCGCGCCGGTAAGCACATTCAAGTACAGAAGCCGATTTCCACTAATCTGGAAACCGCGCGCCAGATGGTGGATACGGCGCACCACGCCGGCATCCGGTTGGGCGTGGTCAGCCAGCACCGGTTTGACGATTCCAGCCAATTCCTCCAGCGTGCCATCGGCGCCGGACGATTGGGCAAACTGCTGCAGTGCGACTGTTACGTAAAGTGGTACCGCTCGCCGGAATACTACGCGCGGCCGATCAAGGGCAGTTGGCAGACCGAAGGCGGCGGCGCGCTGATTAACCAGGCGATTCACCAGGTCGATATCCTGCGCTGGCTGGCGGGTCCGGTGCGTGACCTGTACGCGGTCTGGCAGTTGGGCGCGCTGCACAAGATTGAATCGGAGGATGTGGTGAACGCGGTGGTGCGTTATGCGTCCGGCGCCACCGGGGTGATCCAGGCAGCCACGGCGTTCTGGCCCGGATTTACGGAGCGCACCGAATTCCACGGCACTGAAGGCACGGCTATCATTTCCGGCGACAAGCTGACCACTTGGGATGTGCGCGACGATTCAGGCGAGGCGCCGCCGCTGGCGCAGAATGCCGCCTCGGGATCGTCCGATCCCATGGCCATTTCCCTGGAGCCTTTCGAGCGCCAGTTTTTGGATTTTGGCGAGGCTATTCGCACGGGCCGTGAGCCGCTGGTTTCGGGCGAGGATGGCTACCGGGCGCTCGAGATTGTGGACGCGGTCTACCGGTCGTGCCGGAGTGGGCAGAAGGTTACGCTCGCATAGCGTCAGAGCGGTTCGCGCCGCATAGCGTAATGCGTGGGCGTTTCGCCGGCGTATCGAAATCCTAATCGTTCATACAGCCTGTGCGCGGGGTTGACTTTCAGAACAGAAAGTTTCACAGGAAGCTGCAACCGATCGGCATCTTCGAGGACGTTGCCGATCACAAACCTGCCGATGCCGCGGCGCTGAAACGCCGGCGCGATTTCGATAACAGCGAGAAGAATCTCACCTTCCGGATAGCGGACGGAGATGCATCCAATCGCACGCCCTTCGTATTCGACGATCTGCAAATGCATCGGATCGAAATTCTCATCGAAGTGCCGGCGTTGCCAGCCGTCATCCCACCCCCAGGTCTGCTGGACGTAATCACCCATGGTTTCGCGATGCAGCCACCACAGAAACTCCCGATCCCCAGGCGCGGTTGCGCGCAGGCGTACCGATGCTGGATTGCAGACGGACATCGACCACTTAAGAGTTAACCAAGCATAGCAGTTGGATTGCGGCCGGGTCTTTAGATAATGAGACTGTGCGGCCTTCACTGCGCAGAGCGCGGTCTGCGATTGTCTATTCCGCTGTGTCAATCGCCGTGTTGACGCCATGCTTTTGGCAGCGGCGCCTGCAGGCCGGCGATCTTTCGAGTCACATCTACAATGCCTGGCTGGTGCAGTTGATCGAACAGGGAAAGGCCGGCGGACTGGCATTGGTCCGGCGGAGCAACAATGTCCTGTTCGACTTGTTGCTGAGCGCACTGCTGAAAATGTTCGGCGCCGGCCCGGCACAGCGGATTGCCGTAGCCGCGGCAGTGCTGGTCTTCTTCTGGGGCGCCTTCGCGTTGGTCTGGGCGGTTTCGCGCCGCGATGCGCCATGGGCCTGGATGCCCTGCCTGGCCATGCTGTCGTACGGGTGGGTGTTCCACATGGGGTTGTTCAACTTCTATCTCGCGCTGGGCCTGGCGTGTTGGGCGCTGGCGGTGGTGCTCGCCCCGCGGCTCCGCTCTTTTTCGTGGCGCTGGCCGGCCGTGGCCGCGCTGCTCGGGGTCAGTTACGTGGCGCACCCCATGCCGATGGTCTGGGCCCTCGCGGCACTGGCTTATGTCGGCGTGGCACGGGCCATGCCACCGCGTTACCGGCTGCTGCTGACGGCCGGATCGCTGGCGGGCCTGGCATTGGTTTGCGCGCTGCTAAGAAAATATTTCCAATGTTGGTGGTCATCCGATCAGCCCCTGGCGTTCTCCGGCGCCGATCAGCTTTGGGTCTTCGGCTACCGGTATCTGCCGTTGGGGGCGGCGCTGCTGGCGATATGGGCCGCGTCGCTGCGGCGCGTGGTCCAACGGCGCGGATGGCTCCGGACGCTGCTCGATGTGCCGTTGCAACTCTGCATCTTGACGGCTGCCTGCGTAGTGCTTGGGCCGGGCGGGATCGTGCTGCCCGACGGACAAGCGGAGAGCCTGCTGATCGGACGGATGTCGCTGGCCGGCGCGATCTTGTATTGCGGCCTGGCGGCGGCTGCGCCAGCCAGAAAATGGCTGGCTCCCGCGCTGGCGGCCATGGCGGCGATTTTCTTCGTCTTCGTCTATCAGGATGAGAGCGCACTGAACCGGGTGGAGGACCGCATGGAGCGTGCGGTGGCGAAGCTTCCACCGGGCCAACGCGTAGTGAGCGCCCTGATGGACACGAACCAGCGCCAGTTCTCGCTGCTGCATCTGGTCGATCGCGTGTGCCTGGGCCGGTGTTTCAGCTACGCGAACTATGAGCCTTCGGTGGGGCAATTCCGCGTGCGGGCCGCGCGGGAAAATGGCATCGTGGCGCATGACTTCCGCGATTCGTGGGCCATGCAAGCGGGCGGATACCTGGTGAAGCCGCGCGACCTGCCGCTTTACCGGATCGACCTGTGCGGTATGGGCAGCCGCGATCTGTGCGTTGCGCCGGTGGCGGCGGGCGTTACGCTCGAGCGCACCTGGCTGCACGTCACGCCGGATTTATGGCAGCCGTAACACGCCGGGGAGAAACCGTCGAAGACGCATTGTGGGGCAGACGATCGTATTGCGTCGTCCTGCCTGCTCCGCGAGGAGTGGCCACGATGGGTTTTCATCACATTTGGCGCCACGCAGGCAATGAGGACGGCTTTCAGCCTGCCCACATACTACGGAGCCGTATAGACTACGGTGACTGCACAACCGCCTTTGCCTGCGCGCAGGCTGGCGGGTTTGCCATTCACTTTAATGGTGCTGATGTGGCGGCCATCACCGTGCCCGAATTCGCGTTGGTCGGCGCCGTCGGACTTCTTCCACTGGTTGAAAGAAATCTTGGGCGAAAACGTGACGTGCACTCCTTTATTGGCGTTCACGGACGCAATGCCGATCCAGCGGCCGTTGTAGACCACGCGAATGTTCCACGGCTTCGATGGGTCGATGCCGCATTTCGGGTCGCCGCCGCACCGGTCTGCGCCGGCTTCGGTGATTTTGACGCTACTGAGAACGCCCTGGACGTTCATGTGCCGCAACTCGGCGGAGCCGCTGGTCCAGGTCTTGCCGCCGTCGAGTCCGTCGGCGATCAGCAGTATAGATCCGCCGTCTTTGACCGTGATGGGCGTGTCGCCAGACGCCTTCATCCGGGAGGTGCCGCCGCACAGCAGCAGGATCGCGACGGGGAGAGAACCTTGGAGTGCGAACTTGATCATGGGTGTTCCTTTCATCGTGTGGTGGTTTGAGGTACTGGGGGATTGGCGCGCAGCAGTTCCGCGTGCATGCGCCGGATTACGGGGCGGTCCAGGTACGATTGAAAATCTGCGGCGGGCCAGGAGGCTTGTAGTTCCGCAAGCGCGGCGGCGGCCTCGGCGATGATGGCGTGGTCTGGCGCGCCGGACCGCAGCAGCAATAGGTCTGCACGCCACAGCGACTCCGGTTTCCTGGATGTTTCGAAGAAGGCACGCGCGCGGCCGGCGTATCCGGCTGCCGCGGCCCGGTCGCCAGCGTCCAGGGCGGCTTCCGCTGCCGCGAGCATTGCGTCCGCTTCCGCCGCGGGGTTGCCGGCCGCGTGCGCCAAATCGAACGCTTGGCGGCAAGCCTGGAGGCCACGCGCGGCGGCGCCGGAGCGGGCGAGGGCCAAGCCCAGCACGAGGCTGGCGCCGCGGCGCGTTTCCCGGTCGCCGGCATCGGCGCTGGCCAGCAGTGCCTCGGCTTTCGCGCGGGCTTCGGCGAAACGTTCCTGCATCAAAATGATTTGGAGGGCGGTGACCGAATTGGTGCTGCCGGCCTGCGGCGTGGCCGCCGGGCTGCTGCCTTTATGGCCGAGCTGGGCGTGCATCAGGGCCACGTTCAGTTCATTGATAGCCGTGCCGGACGAATTGCCAATGGCGTCGAAGGTGCGCCGGGCATCATCGAACGCGCCGAGCGCCTGCGGCCAACGGTCCTGGAGCGCTTCAAGCGAGGCCAGCCCCTCCTGCGCGAGGGCCAGGGGCAGCGACGGTCCGGCCGGCTGCATGGTGGTCAGGGTCTCGGCAAAGGCGCGGCGCGCCCCGTCGTAATCGCCCTTATCGCGCGCGGCGCGGCCCAGCAGAATTAGAGCGATGGCCGCCTCGTTCCGGAAACTGCCTTGGCTGTAGTAAGCCAGCGCACTCTGCACGTCGCGCCAGCCCTCGAGTGCGTCGCCGGTTTGAATACGGATGCTGCCCAAGTTCACCAGGGCGCGCGCTTCGGAGCGCTTCTCCCGATTGCGGCGCGCAATATCGAGGGCTTCCTGCATGGTGCGCAAGGCTTCCGCCGTGCGGCCCTTCACGAACAGCGCATTGCCAAGATCGATGAGTCCGCGCGAGACCAGATTTTCGATGCCGGCGGCGTGAGCAATCTCAATGGCGCGATTAGCGTCGTCGAGGGCGGCGGCAGTCTGGCCGGCATCCAGATAGTAGCCGCTGGACAACAGCAGAAGCTTGATTTGCTGCTGGTCGTTACCTGTGACGCGGGCGGCGTCGAGGGCTTTGCCAATCAGTTGGCGGGCCTGGGCCGGCGTACCGGCGAATCGGGCGCGCACGTAGAGACACTCAGTGACGCCTTCCACATTGGAGGCCGCTTGAAACAGGTTTTCGGCGCGATCGAGCGAGCGGCCGGCGTCCTGCCGCGCGCCGGTGCGGGCTTGGAGCGCTCCCAAGCGGAGCCACGCGGCGGCGTTCTGCGCATCCAGTCGAACGGCTTCGGCATAAGTAGCCATAGCGGGCTTGGTTTCCTGGCTGCGCTCCTGTGCGCGGCCCAGATCGAGCAACGCTCCGGCGCGCTCGTCCGGCGCAGCCAGCGCGGACACCTGTTGGAATTTCTCGGCTGCGGCCTTGAACTCGCCGGTGACGGTCTGTCGGATGGCGTCAAGGTGCAGCGCCTCCATATCCGGCATCGAACCGCGCGGCGCCATGGCCTTCAGCAATTCGTCTTTGGCGCGTTCCAGGTAGTCGAGCTCGTACCAGGCCTCGGCCAGGTAGGCGTGCGCCATGGCGTACGAAGGGTCGATCTCGACGGCACGCTGGAGCGCTTTGCTGGCGCGGTGGTAACTGCCGTAATGCAGCTCGGCGATGCCATCGCGATACCAGGAAAGCGCGGCCGGCGCCGGGTCGTGGTGGCGCTTCGCCAGCCACCACCAAGCCGGCGCGCCGACTCCGGCCGCGACCGCCATCCGGCGAGCGCGGTTACCAGGACGCGGCGCGAGGGCCAGCGCAAGGGCAGTAAGGATGCGCGGCCCGTTCGGGCGCGCAGGTCGGCCAGCAGTTCATCCGCGGATTGGTATCGCGCGCGCCGGTCTTTCGCCAGCAACTTTAGAACGATGCGATCCAGCTGCGCCGGCGAACGCGGATTCACCCGCGAAGGCGGTGGCGGGTCCGTAGTCAACAAGCGCGCCATGATGGACGTGAGCGTGTCGCCGGCGAATGGGGTCTTGCCCGCCAGGCACTCGTAGATGACTGCGCCGAGGGAGAACAGGTCTGAGCGCGCATCGAGCATTTCGCCGGAGGCTTGTTCGGGCGACATGTAGAGCGGCGTGCCGATGAAACCCTCCAGCGTGCGCGTGGGGGCGTCGGCGGTTTCCGTACCGGGGGTGCGCGGAGCGGGTGTGCGGGCGATGCCAAAGTCGAGCACGCGGGCGTCGCCGGCAGGCGTGAGGTGAATGTTGCCGGGCTTAATGTCGCGATGGATGATGCCATGACGATGCGCTTCCGCCAGCGCCGCGGCGACGCCCGTGGCGATGTTCAGGGTCTCCGCGACAGACAAATGCCGGTTGGCCAGGACATCCCGCAGGTTCGTACCGGACACCAGCTCCATGGCGATGAACGGATCGCCGCCGGGGTTTTCGACGAATTCGTACACGGTGGCGATGTTGGGATGGGAGAGCGAAGAGGCTGCGCGGGCCTCCTTGAGGAGATCGGCGCGCACTTTCGGGTCGTCGCGGCCGCTGGAGCAGAACTTGAGAGCAGCGCGGCGGCCTAAGGTGAGGTCCTCAGCCTCGTAGACCACACCCATGCCGCCTTCACCCAGCTTGGAGAGGATGCGGTAATGGTCGACAGTCGCGCCGATGGGCGGCTGGTTAGGGGAAGTCATTATAGACGGGAGATTCGCCGGAACATTCATTCTAGCTCCGGTTGTAGACCGGAGTTATCCGGAATTAGCCCCTACCAGGGCGGTCTCTTGGGCTGAGAGCCTGCCCCACGGCGGCGTGCGCGTGTGACTGGTAGTGCTGCCGCAGGAGGTCTTTGCCATAATCATTACCGTTGGGAGTGCGCACTACGCAGTGGATGTGTTGGCGCGTTGGCAGATTGGGGTCCTTGGCGAAGCGCGCCAGGTTGGCGGGGCGCTGATGATCGAATTCGATGAGGATCACCGGGCTATGAATCCGATAATAGTAGACGGCTGACGAATCCGAGCCGCCGATCCAAGCGAAACAAGTACGGTCGATATGACGCTTCACCTCGTCCATCTTGATGCGCGCATGCCCTTCGTCCATGTTGCCGACGTACAAGTCGACGAGATCCAGAAGCCGGCGGCGCGCGGGCTCTGAAAAGCCGGCGGCGAGGGCGCCCGCATAGTCAAGCACCACATTGTCCTTGAAGGCTTCGGTCAGGTTGTAATTGGCGGTCTTGTGGGGGTTCAGGATGGCCTTGTCGCGCTGCGCGCTGTCGAGCGCCAGCAACATGTCGAGACCCCGGTTCTGCTCGTCCTGCAATATGGAGATGCCCGCGTACTTGCCGGACGTGGCTGTGACTGGCTCGGAACCGGCGAAAAAAGGCGTCATCACCACCTGATCTCCCAGCACGAAATAATTGATGATGCCGTGGTGCCCGTCCAGTTGAAAGCCCCAAGGCTCGTTGGCGGACGGCTTACCCATCACGGTGATGAAATAAAGCCATTCACCGAGAAATTCGTGGTCATTGGTCAGTTCGGCGAGCGTTTCGTTGAGCCGCATGATATCGCGCGTCAGGTGCAAGCCGCGCGGGCTCAGGGAGGCCTCCAGCAGGCCGAACGCGGCGTGGCGTTGCGCATCGGTCATCTCCTTGAAGCTGACGCCCTGGCGCGCATAGAAATGCTGGTTCATCCACTTGCGCCATTCGGGATCGTCCACGGCGAACATGGTGCGGGCGCGTTGTTCGGCGGTGAGGCTGGCCAGGAAACGCTCGGCGGCGGTGCGGACTGGCGCAGTCGGGACACCGGTGGCTTGAATGCCGAACGGGCCAGTCTCGACCGTGCCATTGGCGGTGATGCCTTTGAACGGCTCGGCCAGACCTTTGCGCTCATAATCCGCCGACATTTGGCGGAAGCGCTCGGCCATGCCGGGCGCATCCTGCGGGAAGGCGCGGCCGGCAAGTATAGCGCCGGGTATCCAGGTGGAAAACAACTTACGGCGCGTGCAACGCGGCAGGTGGTGATGATTCGGTATTTTCATTTTTTAGACCAGTTCCGTTATTTCTAAACAACTGTGCGGGCGTGCGCCACGCCGCAGCCGGAGTTAGTTACTCAGGCGCTCATACTCCGCATTGAATTCACAGCCCAGCAACGCAATGGCAGCTACCAGATACATCCAAACCAGTAAGGCAATTCCGGCGCCGATACTTCCGTACATCACGTTATAGTGTGCCATGTGCCGGACATACCAGCCGAAGCCGTTGGTAGCCAGCATCCAGAGCACGGTGGCCACAGCCGCGCCGGGAAAGAGCGCCGTAAAGCGCTGGGCGCGCCTCGGTCCGAAATAATAGAGCAGCATGGTGACTAGAATCGTGGTGGCGAACGCGACTGCGTAGCGTGCCAGGTGGCTCAGCCATTCCCAGACCCATGCCCATGGGTTCCACAACGGATCCACCTTCATCCAGCCCAGGACGACATGCTCCACCTGCGAGCCGAAGAGGAGCAGGGCGGAAGCCGCTACCAGCGGCACGGCCGACAGCAGCACCAGCATGATGGCCACGCCCGTGTTTTGCAGGAAACTGCGGCTTTGGGGCACGCGATAAGCCGCTTGAAAGCCTTCCATAAGGCTCTTGAACACGCTGGAAGCCGCCCATAGGGACACCCAGGCGGCCACCACCAGCACCAGCCACGGGCGCGCGCCGCGGACCTGGAACTGGTGCATGACCAATTCCTCGGTTCCGGGTGGCAGTATTTGGGAAAGGAAGCCTTTGAGGGCATCTGACATGAAGTCAGCGCGCGTTTCCACAAGTATGGCGGCCGCCGAGGTGAGCACCGGGAAGAAGGATAACAACGCGGAGTAAGCGGCGCCTTTGGCGATACTGAAGCAGTTGTCGTCGGCTGCCGCCTCAATACTTCGCCGCAGGAGGTATGGGAAGATCTTCCATGCCCGCACAGAGTTAGTATAGCGGGGTGCCGGTCTGGAGCACAGATGCGCACTGGGACACCACGGGATTGGTGTTGAATCCAACAGACAATGCGCCGCGCGGGCCGGCCATTCAGTATCTGGTCAGCCCGGAACTAACTCGCCTTCTTAGCCTCTTGAGCTTTCCGGTAGGCGGCCCAGCGTTTCTTGGTAGCCGCTACGATGCGCGCCCGCCCAGCCGCGCTGATGACACGCTTCTTCGGCTTGGATGCGGCCGGTTGGCTGCGGTGCCCGGCCTTGAAAGCCGCCCAGCGTTTCTTTTGAGCCAAAGCAATGCGCTTACGGGCGGCTGGGCTCATGGTGCGTTTCCTGGCGCCGGACCCTTGCTGCACGGCGGCGGTGGAGCCCGGCTGGATCGCCGAATTCCCTCCAATCTGGCTGCGTAGGTCCGCTATCTTCTGCTGTACCTGGTCCCGTTTCTGCTGGAAACCGATTAACGCAGCTTCGAGTAGTTCTGTGTCCTGTTTGTGTAATTGAGGTATCGCTTGATTATACCTACAGTTATTCGGCGTTGTCGAAAACATTCCGGTTACTCCGGGCAAAATAACTCATGCGGAATAGCGTCGGGGCGATACAATACCAAGGTGGACCGCAGAAGGTTTCTAGGCATGGCTGCTCCCCTGGCCATTCGGGATAAGCTGGCAGGGGCCGTTTCAGTACCGATCATCGATACGCATATTCACCTATTCGATACGACCCGTGCGCAGGGTGTGCCGTGGCCCGACAAACAAGACACGGCACTCTACAAACCGGCTATGCCCGGCAGATACCGTCAGGTTACACAAGGTCTGGGTATCGTGGGCGCGATCGAGATAGAATGCAGCCCTTGGCTGGAAGACAATCAATGGGTCCTGGATGTGGCTGCCAAAGATACGATCATGGTCGGGACTATTGGCGACCTGGAACCCGGCCAGCCGAAGTTCCACGCGCAATTGGAGCGTTTCGCTCGCAACCCGCTATTTAGAGGCATCCGGTATGGAAACCTATGGGGCCGCGATCTGGGCACGGCTGTGCAGAACCCGGAATTTATCGCCGGGCTACAGGCACTGGCGGGGGCCGGCCTGGTGCTCGATACCGCTAATCCCACACCCGCGTTAGTGACGGATGTGGTGCGCCTGACCGATCGTGTCCCGAGCCTGCGCGTCATCATGGATCACCTTCCGCAACTGGATCCGGCAGCCGCCAATTTGCGGGAGCTGGTTACACGTCCGCAGATATATGTGAAAGTTTCCGGAGTGCTGCGGCGCGTGGACGGGCGTGTGCCACTCGATCCGGCTTTCTATCGCAGCAGACTCGATGAACTGTGGGATATCTTCGGTGCCGACCGGCTCATTTATGGGAGTGACTGGCCTAACAGCGATACTTGGGGCACTTACCCGCAGGTGCTGAAGATCGTGGAGGAGTACTTTCATGGGAAGGGTTCGGCCGCCGCGCAGAAATACTTCTGGATGAATTCCGTCGCCGCATATCATTGGATCAAACGGGATGCCCGCCAGCCGGGGCCAGCTTGATGGGGCGGTCCGAAACCGGCGGTTGCACGCGTATTACAATGGGCATCTTCGAAAACCAGGAGTTTCAGTGTGATCGTTGCCGGAGTTGATTTTGGAACCCTGAGCGTCAGGGTATCGATTTTCGATAGCGTGAAGGGGCGCTTGGGCTCAGCCACCGCCGAGTATCCGCTGGCGCGCAAGAGGGACGATCCGGACTACGCCACCCAGTCGCACCGGGATCACATGGAAGCGCTTTGTGCATCGATGCGGCGGGCGCTTGCGGCAGCAGGCGTGGACGGCGGGGATCTGGCGGCGCTGGCGCTGGACACTACCGGTTCGAGCGTGATTCCGGTCGGCGAGGGGCTGCAGCCGCTGGACGATTATTATCTCTGGTGCGACCATCGGGCCAAAGGCGAGGCTGCCGAGATCACTGCCGCCGGTCGCCGGGCGAAACTGGAAGCGCTCGAGTGGTGCGGCGGCGTGTACTCGTCCGAGTGGGGATTTTCGAAGCTGCTGCACTGGCTGCGCGGCAATCCCGGGAAGCGGGCGCAGATGGTGACAGCGTTGGAGCATTGCGACATGGTGGCGGCGGTGCTGTGCGGCATTACGGACGCGCACCTGGCGCCGCGCAGCGTTTGCGCTATGGGCCACAAGTGGATGTGGAATGCGGAGTTGGGCGGGTTACCCGCGGAAGAGTTCCTGGCGCAAGTCGATCCGCTGCTGGCGGGCATGCGCGCCAGACTGGATGGCCGCTATGCGACCTCCGATCAGATCGCGGGCCATCTCTCCGCCGAGTGGGCCGCAAAGCTGGGAGTGCGGGCCGGCCTCCCGATACCGATAGGCGCATTCGATGCGCATTGGGATGCGCTCGGTGCCGGCGTGCGCGAGGGCGATGTGGTGAACGTGGTGGGCACATCGACCTGCATCATGGCAATCGCCAAGCGGGTGGATTTAATCCCGGGCGTGTGCGGCGTGGTGAAGGGATCCATCCATCCGGAGTATTACGGGATTGAGGCGGGCCTTTCGGCCACGGGCGATATTTTCGATGCCATCGCGCGGCGCGCGGGTACGAACGTGGCGGAGCTTTCGCGCGGATTGGAGCATTATCGCGGCGGCCAGACCGGCCTATTGCGCCTGACGTGGGACAACGGCGACCGCACCGTGCTGGTGAACGCGGAGCTGGGCGGCGTGACGCTCGGTTGGAACCTGACGCATACCGCGCAGGACGAATTATTTGCGGCCATCGAAGGGACCGCGTTCCACACGCGCGTGATTTTGGAGCGCATGGCCGAGCATGGTGTCGAGATCCATCGCGTGATCAACGGCGGCGGCATTCCGCAAAAGAACGAAACGCTGAACCGCGTGTATGCCAACGTGTTGAACAAGCCGGTGCTGGTGCCCGAGGGCGACGTCACCAGCCTGGGATCGGCGATCATGGCGTTCATGGCGGCGGGCGCTTTCGAGAGCATCGCGGCGGCCCAACAGGCGCTGTGTCCGAGTTATCGCACGATCGAACCCGATGTGGGGGATCGGAGTACGTACGAGGAACTCTACGCGCTGTACCGCAAATTGTATTTCGCTTTAGGGAAACCCGATTCCGGCGGGGCGGCGATGGGAGAGGTGCTGCCGTCGCTGCGCAGGTTAGCCGCGCAAGTGCGGAGTTCAAAATCATGAATAGCAGCAGACGGGAGTTTTTTCGCACGGCCGCGGCGGGTGTAGCTTGCGCCGGCGCATTGCGATCCGCCGCCAGCGACAGTTCGATCGACGTGGTGATCGGCGAGCCCATCGCGACGATCGCGCCGGAGATCTACGGGCACTTCGTGGAGAACCTGGGCGGCGTGATCTATGACGGCATCTGGGTGGGCGCGGATTCGGCTGTCCCAAACGTTGGTGGCCTACGTAAGCAGTTGGTGGACGCTTTGCGGCGTATCAACCCACCAGTCATTCGCTGGCCGGGCGGGTGTTTCGCCGATAGCTACGATTGGCGCGATGGCATCGGCCCACGGGACAAACGTCCCCGGCGGACCAACTTCTGGGCGGCCGCGGACGAATGGCCCAAGAATGCGCGACGCACGGGTCCGCAGATCTACGATCCAAACCAATTGGGCACTATCGAGTTCGCCCAGTTCTGTAAGGCGGTCGGCGCGCAGCCCTACTTCGCCTCTAATTTGCGCGGATCGACCGCACAGGATTTCGATCGGTGGGTGGAGTATTGCAACTCCCCGGCGGGCAGCACTACTCTCGCGGACCAGCGCGCGGCTGATGGAGAACGGGAGCCGTTGAACGTGCGCTATTGGGGCGTGGGCAATGAGGCGTGGGGCTGCGGCGGGTCGTTCACGCCCGCCGACTACGCGACGGAGTTTCTGCGTTACATCGCGTGGGTACCTGGATATGGCATGCCGCTGGCGTTTGTGGGCTCCGGGCCGAACGGCAACGATCTGGACTGGACCCGGGGATTCTTCAGCAAGGTGGCGCGAAAGGGCGGATTGGGGCGCATGTGGGGTTGGTCGATGCACCATTACGCATGGAACGCGAGCGGCGGGCGGACCTCGGATTGGATGGCGGGGAAGGGCAGCGCGCTGCGGTTCGATGCGGCGCAGTATTACGAGATCCTGCGCGAAGCGAACCAGATGGAGACGTTCATCACCAGCCAATGGGCCGCCATGGGCGAGACCGACCGGTCGCATCGCGTGAAGCTGGTAGTGGATGAGTGGGGCGCCTGGTACGCGCCGGGCACGGAGCCCTTTGCCGAGGCGCTGCTGGGGCAGCAGAGCACCATGCGCGATGCGGTGCTGGCGGGGATGACGCTCGATACCTTCAACCGGCACGCAGACAAGATCGGCATGGCGGCGGTGGCGCAACTGGTGAACTGTTTGCAATCCCTTTTCTTTGCGCACGAGGATCAGTTTTGTCTGACGCCTACCTACCACGTCTTCGATATGTACCGGGCGCATCAAAAGGCGCAGTCGTTGCGCACGTCCGTGTCGGCGCCGGCGATCTCGTATGCGCGGGCTACCGGAACCGGGTCGTTGCCGGGGCTCTCCTGCTCGGCATCGCTGCACGAGAAGGTGTTGACCTTGACCATCACGAATCCCAGCCTGGACCAGCCGCGCCAGGTGGACATTGGACTACGGGGGATGGGTATAACCGCGGCCCGGGCGGTCACACTTGCCGCCGCCGATGCGCACGCGCACAACACCTTCGAGAATCCGAAGGCCGTGGAACCGCGCGCCGAGGAACTGCGCGCACGCGGGCCGAAGCTGACACGAGTATTTGGGCCGGCGTCGGTTACTAAGTTAGAACTTACCTTGGGATAACATGCTGAAAGAACTTCGTGAGCAGGTACTCGAAGCCAACCTGGAGTTAGTTCGCCGAGGCTTGGTGCTGTATACGTTCGGCAATGCTAGTGGGATCGCGCGGGCCGAGGGGCTGGTGGCGATCAAGCCGAGCGGCGTTCCGTACGAAGGGATGCGGCCGGAGGATCTGGTGATCGCGGATCTCGACGGTCGCATTGTGGAAGGGACGCTGCGGCCGTCGTCCGATCTGCCGACGCACGTGGCCCTGTACCGGGCTTTCAAGGGAATCGGCGGCGTGGTGCATACGCACTCGCGGTATGCCACCTCGTGGGCGCAGGCGCGGAGGCCCATCCCGTGCCTGGGCACTACCCATGCGGACTACTTTCGCGGGCCGGTGCCAATAACACGGGCGATGTCGCCGGCGGAGATTGAGTCTGCTTACGAGGCCAACACGGGAGATGTGATTACGGCGCACTTTGCCGGCTGCGATCCATTGGAAGTTCCAGCGGTGCTCGTCGCCGGGCATGGCCCGTTTTGCTGGGGGTTATCGGCTGCCGATGCCGCGCATAATGCGGTGATTCTGGAGTATGTCGCGGAGATGGCTTACTACAGTGTTACGTTGTCGGATGCGGCGGAAGAGTTACATCCCGCGCATTTGGATAAGCATTTCCTTCGGAAGCATGGAGTGAGTGCTTATTATGGGCAGCAGGGCTGAAGCCCCCACCCAGGTTAAAGTCGGCTAAAGCCCGCCCTCCACGGCGAACCGGTAGACGGTGGTGGTGTGATAGGTTTCGCCGGGCCTCAGTTCAGTCGACGGAAAACTCGGATGGTTAGGTGAGTCAGGGTAATGTTGTGTCTCCAGGCAAAGGGCGGAGCGGCGTCCATACACTTTGCCGCCTTTGCCGTGGATCGTGCCATCCAGGAAGTTACCGGTGTAGAACTGTATGGCCGGCTCGGTGGTGAAGACCTCCATGATGCGGCCGGAGGCCGGCTCCGTGACTTTAGCGGCAAGGGAAAGCCCGCCGCTGCTGCGATTCAGGATGAAGTTGTGGTCGTAGCCGCCGCCCAGCTTGATCTGTTCGTCGCCGGAGCCGATGCGCTCGCCGATTGCATGCGGCTGGCGGAAATCGAAAGGCGTTCCAGCGACACTGCGCAGTTCGCCCGTGGGGATGAGCCCTTTGTCTACGGGCGTGTAGCGATCGGCGTTCAGAGTCAGCTGGTGGGCGAGAATATCTCCTTGTCCCTGGCCGGCTAAGTTGAAATACGAATGGTTCGTCAAGTTCAGGACGGTGTCTTTGTCGGTTTTGGCAGTGTAGTCGATCTTCAGCTCATTGTGATCGGTCACCGTGTAAACCACGGTCACGGACAAATTACCCGGGTAGCCCTCCTCACCATCTTTACTTAGATAGGTCAGCTCAAGCGATTGACGATTGAGGGGCCGGGCGTGCCAAAGTACCTTGTCGAACCCGCGCTTGCCGCCGTGTAGCGAGTTATCGCCATCGTTCTTCGCCAGTGTGTACACGACCCCATCCAGCGTAAAGCGCGCATGCCCGATGCGGTTGCCGTAACGGCCGATGAGTGCGCCGAAATACGGCGGCGGCAGCAGATAACCCTGGAAGTCGTCGAAGCCGAGGACCACATCTCCCAAAGCACCGGCGCGATCCGGCACTTTTAAAGACACAATCACGCCACCGTAAGTGGAGATATCGGCCTCCATGCCTTTCGCGTTTTTCAGAGTATATAGTTCGACGGTCTCCCCGGAAGGTGTCTTGCCGAACTCGCGGCGGCCGGTGGTTGCGCCAGCGTCGTTGCCTGAGGAAGCGTTCGTAGTCATCGCAGCAGCTATGCTAAGTATCAGAAGCGGGCGTAAAGCAGAGTATGTCATAAGGCTCCGTGGGTGGCAAGCCGGTGGTGAATGCGGGTTGTTTTTCCAATCACCAGCGCGGCGGCCAGCAGCGCGAACAGGCTTGCGGTCAGGCCTGCGGTGAAGTAGTTGGAGTGGTATTCCAGAATGAGGTCTTTTTCACCCGGCGGGACCGCCACCCCGATCAGCGCATGATCAACCGGATAGACCGCGCGCGGCTGGCCATCAATGTGTGCGGTCCAACCCGGGAAAAATGCGGCGGATACGCGGAGCAGCGTCTCGGCGGCGCTGCGGTAATGGATTCGGTATTGGGATGACGAATGACTGACCACCCGGGCCGTGGCGTGCGTATCCTGTGGAACGGCGGCCAGCGGGGCGGGAACCAGCGCCTGCGCGCCGGGGTCGAGCGTGGAGAGTTGCTCGCGCTCGGCTCGGTCTGAGGATTCGGCGACGAGCTTCTGGGGGACGGTCACTCGCGGTAATCCGTCGGGATTGGGAACCGCGGCGCCGCGTCCGACGTCCAGCATCCGCAGGACGTTCAGTCCGTTCTTCAGTTTAGGGTTCGTTTGCATAGACGCGCGGTACTCGGCGTAGCGCGTCAGCATCAACGGATTATACCCATAAGTGGTCTCGGCCCTGGCCAGCAGCGGGTGATCGAGAGGGCCGAAGGTAGGAATGCCATCGGGACCATCGAAGCGGCTCAAAGGAGGCAGGGGTTCTGCCACGGCACGCTCAAACAGTTTTTCGCCCGCGCCGTAAGCCTCTTCATAACTGGTCCGCGCGTAAGCCAACGGGTTAGTGTCGAAATTCCAATACCACAAGTCCACTGCGGTGAGGGCGAGCAGCGCTAGCGGCAGCCATTGGTAACGCCAGCGTGCAGTTACCCAAGCGAATCCCGCCGCGGCTAACAGCGAAAGGCCCAGGTTCACCACGAACCAAATATGGACCGGCGCGCGAATGCTGCGGAAACCAGGGAGCCACGCCACCAGGTAATAGAGGCCCAGAGCGCCTCCGGCGGCATACCATAGACAGGGGAGAATCAGGCTTGCGCCGATCCGTCGCGCCATTGGATTCCGGAGCCCCAGAACCGTTAGCGGCAGCAGGAGCACACCAGCGTAGAAATAATACTGCGTGATATCCGCCGGGCCGGAGTAACTTCCGGATGTCACTCCATAGTAATTCGGGTAAATCAGTGTGATCAGTGACCCGGCACTTAGGAATCCTTCGGTATGGCTGACTGCGGAAACGGTCGTACGAGTGGAGTGCAGCGCGAATTCCAAGCCAGGAAGCACGGCGACAGCGGAAAGGCAGGCGCCCGCTAGTGGGATCACTGCCACCAGCACCACGGCGCGGCGCCACTTGCGCGGTTCGGCTGACAGATGCGCCAGCGCGAACAGGGCCAGAGCCGCGAAACAGTATAAGGCAGTCTGGAAGTGACCGGCGAGAATGAGCATGCCGGCGATCAGAGAGGCCCATGCGCCGTTTCGCCAGGCATCACTTTCCAGGCCGCGCGAGAACAAGAGAAGCAGCCATGGCAGCCAGGCCGCGGTCTGGAACATCGAGGTGTGCGAACTGTGCGCCGTAAAGAATCCGGACAGCCCGTAAGAAAGGCCCGCAAACACTGCGGCGGGCGCGTTCTTGAAGAGTCTCTTCGCCAGCAGATAAGCGCCGACACCAGCCAGTAAAGCGTGCAGCGGGTTCTCGGTTTCAAACACGCCCGGGCTTGGACCGATCAAGAGAAACGGCCAGTTCAGGGGGTACCACGCGCCCAGTTGCGGGTCCGCCAGAAAAGGAAAGCCGGCAAAGATGTACGGCGTCCAGAATGGTAAACGACCGGCGTGAAGTTCTTCGGAGAGGTATTGTTGGCCGGGTTGAAACTCGTCGGCGGCGTCCCATTGGATGGAAGCATTGGGAGAGGTGAGCGGGGTCCAGTAACACAGCAGCACGGCGAGGATCAGGATGCCAGGCAGATAACTCTGCCATTGGTGAGGGCGCGGCGCCGGCTGGAACGGTGCGGATTTCACGGCTGCGCTTTTCTGCAGCGTGGGGGATTTGTGCTTCTTGGGCATTGCTATGCGCGGGCAATGCTATTACAACACATGGCGGGGCTAAGCCCGCCATCCATTGCTAATAAATGGCGGGCTAATGGCGCGCTAGTGGCGGCGGCCGAAGGAGCGCCCCCCGGAGGGTGGCCGAAAGCTGGGATGGAAACCGGGTGAGCTTTTAGGCTTGAATCCCGGGCTGGGTTTCGATCCCGACCCGAACGAATGTCCGGCGCCGCTTTCGCCCTGGCGCAGACTGCCACTCGCGTATTTCGAGCCGCTGTATCCGCCCGAGCTGCGCACATACCGGCTGTCCGCATAATGCTGCTGGGTAAAGGTGCCGTGTGTGCCGTATTTAGGGACTCCCGCGCCTTCATCGCGCCCGTAGTAGGTTTGGCCGCTGGAGCGCGCGGTGCGGTAGGATTCCCATTCGTAGCCCGGAATGGGCCGGTAGCTGTGACCCCAGAGCAGATCGCGCAACAGCGCGTATTGCCCGTACCAAATCCAGAAGTTGCCGCCGCCGGAGTGATCCCAGTAACCATACTGGTTGCGCTCGCCGACCGGCGCCATGTAGGCGAAGCCGGCTGGTTCAGCCACCTCGTCCACTTCGTTGTCGTACTTGCCCACCGGCTTGTGCTCGATAGACATGCCGATGTTGTCTTCGCGGGCCCGGTAAGTGTCGCGTGCAACTTCGACCCAGGATTCATTGGACGTGGTCGTTCCATCTTTGCCCGCGGCATCCGGGAAGGTCGTTTTAACGGTGCGGACCTCTTCCTCGTAATCGCGCGCGCCACCGGATTTACGGTCGCGCAGATCCACCAGGATCTTGTCCCAGGAGGTATACAACTGCCCGGTGAGAGACTGGAGCTCCTGTGTGCGGGCGGGCAGAGTGGTGACATCGGTATGCAGTGTTTCGGCGGAGCCGAGCAGGCCGGCGTAATCGAGACCGGCCAGGTCGTTGGCCTCGGCTTTGCGGCGCATGGCGTCGCTGGATTGCCAGGATTGCTCAGCGTCGGTGGGAATCGCGCGCAGGGCAGTGAGACGCGTATCGAGATCGGATTTCTTCGGCGGCCAGTCGGCTTCGGCGCGGGTCACGGCGGCGGTGACGGGCGCGAAGTCCCAATGCTGTAGCGTCTGATGGTCGGCTTCCATCTGCCGCAACTCGGTGGGCAGATTGCGTTTCATGTCCACCCAGTGGGCCGCCTCGGTCTCGACGGCCGCGGCTTCATTGAGGGCGGCAGTGCGCAGAACTGCGTTCTTCGGCGAGCAGCTTTTCGGCCTGGAGCGCATCCTGGCGGCGATTGGCCTTGAGGAACTTGTCGAGCGCGGCAGCATCGCGCTGGGCGCCCTGCAGTTCGCCGGATGCGATGCGGAAGCGCTCCGGGAAGGCCGTGTTCATGTCGTGCGCGCGGAATAGCTCGGGGTCGGAGGTGAGATCGCTGGTGACTTCGTCCTGGGTGGTTTGGAACTGCTTTTGGGTTTGTGGAAGCTGCTGCTCTTCCGCGGCGATATCCGCGCGCAGCTTGCGCGGCAGATTGTCGAAGCCCGCGAACAGGACGATGACAATCAGAAAGGCAAGAATTACGGCTAAGATTTCGAGCCCTCGGCGGCTCATGATTTGCTCCTTGACTGCGAAAAGACAGCGGGGCTGAAGCCCCGCGCCGGCAAAGCCCGCCCTCCTCACCCGGGCCGCTCCCTCACGGTCGCGGCTCGGTAACGCGGCGCGGTAACGCGGCTCGGTAACGCGGCTCGGTCACGCGGCGAGCTTCACTACCCGCGGAGGACGGTTATGTCCGCGGGGTTCAATTTCACGGCCACGCTGGCGCTGAACGGTTCGCCCTCGCGCTTGCGGATCGACATGATACCGCTGGCCGGTTTCTTCCATAAACTCCCAACCGTAGAAGCCCGTGCCTTGGGCTTGGCCGTCGTGAAAAACGCCGACTTCCTTGCTAAGCAGGTAATACCAATTCTTGCCGTCGAACTCGAAATTGTCGGCGGTGTTCTGGCGCTGGTCCATCTGCGCGAGATCGTCTTCGGAGAGGCCCAGATCTTCGAGCGTGAGTTTCTTGCCGTCGAGGAAGCCGCGCACATCCAGATCGTCGTCCTTATCGCGCACTTCCACCGTGACGCGGCGCTCGCCGTGCTTGCCGCTGACGTCGAACCACTGTCTTTCGCCGGCCTCATAGCGATTGCTGGTGGTCCACCGTGAAATTCACGTCACTGTAGTTATCGCCGGCGCCGGGTATGGAGATATTGTCGCCCACGCTTCGCGTCGGCCACGGTGAGGCTGGCGAGATCCGGTTGGGGCGTAGCCGGGGCCGCGGCCACGGGCGGCCGTTGAAATAGTTTTTTCAAAACCATGAAGAGCAAAGCTCCGAGGACAATTACCAGCGTGAGAGTGATCGGACCCATAGGTGCGCGGCTACCGGCCGCTGGTTTGCCCCTCGGCGCTGCCGCTGGGTCCAGCCAGCGACTTCGGGATGCTGGGCGCTTTCAATTGCTGGCGCTCGCGCTTCAGGTCTTCGAGTTCGGCGTCCACGCCGTGGGATCCCAAGGCGGCGAACTGCTTCTCCAGGTCGTCGTCTTTGCCCGCCGACGACAGTTGATTGAAACGCCTGCGCGGTGGCTTCTTCTTTGGACACGGTTTCCTCAAAGCGGTTCAGAGCCGCGAAAGCGTTATCGGCGTTGCCCACGCCGGCCAAGGCCTCGGCAACTTTGCGCTGCGCCTGGGCGGCGTTCTTGCGCGCGACGAGGGTGGTGGCGGTACGCTCGGCCTCGTCGATCTTGCGCTTCAACTCGCCCACCTGCTGCTTGAGCGTGTCACTGGCCTTCTGCGCCTGTTCGACGGACGTCTGCATGGATGTGACCTGTTGGTCGCACTCGGCTTTCTTGGCCAGCGCTTTGCGCGCCAGGTCTTCGTTATTGGCGTCCAGGGCCACGCCTGCGCGGTCTTTCCACTCCTGCGACTGGCGCACGTACTTCTGATATTCGGCGTCCAGCCGGTTGTAGTTGCTCATGGCCACGGCGGATGCCTGCACGGCTTTGTTCAATTCGGTCTTCATGTCCGCCACGGTCTGGCGGACGGTGGCGTCGAACGTGGCATCCTCGACGGCGCCCATTCCTTCGTTAGCCTGACCGCGGGCGACGCGGCCGGCGCGATTGAAAATGTCAGATAGAAATCCCATGTCTGATTTGTCTCCAGTTACACCAAGCTACTCAGAATCCGGCGGGCTTCGAGGACATCCACCAGCAGGAAATGCACGCAGGAGAGTATGTCGTCCTGGTCCTCGGGGCCCAGGTCTTCGAGCTTGCAGAAGTTGTTGAGCGTGATGGCGGTCTGGCCCTGGCCGGCATCGTAGAGCTGGAAATACGAAGTAGAGATGCCGTTATGCGCATCGAGCATGCTGCGCATCACGGGCGGAGTGATGGCGGATTCGGGCACTACCGTGCAGGTGAGCGACAGGTACAGGACGTCGCCTTGGAGCACGGCCTGGACGGCCACACCGCTGTGGAGGTCCTGTACTCGCAGGACGCCCGGCGTGGGCTCGGTTACGTCGTAGCCTCTTTCGGCCAGCAGCGCTTTAATCTGATCGGCGTGGATACTTGCGATTTGAGCGGTCATATTTTGGATTGGCACTCTCAAAGGAATACGTTGCGGCCGCGGAAAAAGTTCACCGCGGCGGAAGCCGGGATGCGTTGGATTCCATGTTCAGTATAGCCGATGGCGCTTGGGGCGGGCGCGGAGTCCGCGAACGATGCTGCAACGGGCTGAAGCCCCGCGCCGGCTAAAGCCCGCCCTCCAAAGGTTTGTGAATACAGGTTTCAGGAGAGCAGGTGCGCGGCCGGCTTGGCGAAGTAGGTCAAGATGATCTGCGCGCCGGCACGCCGGATGCACGTGAGGCTCTCGATCATGGCGCGATCGTGGTCGATCCAGCCGTTACGGGCGGCGGCCTCGATCATGGAGAACTCGCCGCTCACCTGGTAGGCGGCCACCGGCACGTCGAAGCGTTGGCGCGCCTCCCGGACCAGGTCGAGATAAGGCATGGCGGGCTTCACCATGATCATGTCGGCGCCTTCTTCCAGGTCCAGTTCGATTTCGCGCATGGCTTCGCGGCCGTTGGCGGGATCCATCTGGTAGCTGCGGCGGTCGCCGAACTGCGGCGCGGATTCGGCGGCTTCCCGAAACGGGCCGTAAAAGACCGAGGCGAACTTGGCTGCGTAGGAAAGGATGGGAATGTGGGAGAAGCCGTTGGCGTCGAGTTCGTGGCGGATAGCGGCCACGCGTCCGTCCATCATATCCGAGGGAGCCACGATGTCCGCGCCGGCGCGCGCGTGCGAAACCGCGGCGGCGGCCAGCCATTCGAGCGTCTGGTCATTATCCACCTCGCCATTGACGATCTTGCCGCAATGCCCATGGCTGGTGTATTCGCAATTGCAAACATCGGTCATGATCAGCAGGCGCGGTACCTCGCGCCGGATGGCACGGACGGCACGCTGCACGATGCCGTCGTCGGCATAGGCGCCGGAGGCAACTTCGTCCTTGGTCTCGGGCAAGCCGAACAGGATGACGCCGCCGATTCCAAGGGAGTGCACCTGGGCCGATTCGCGCACGATTTCATCCACCGAAAGCTGGAAATTGCCGGGCATAGCGCTGATTTCGCGGCGGACGCCCTCGCCGGGGCAAGCAAACAGGGGTAGGATGAACTCGGCGGGGTCCAGACGGGTTTCCCTTACCAGACTGCGGATCGCCTCGCTGGCGCGGAGCCGGCGCATGCGGTGAATGGGGAACGGCACCCCTAAATTGTAGCTCAGGGCACGGAAAAGTCCGGAGTAAGCGCTAACGGGCGTTAAGATCGCAAAAAATAAGTGACAAGCCCCTTGACACGGCGTTAGGGATCATTAGAATAAATCGTAAGTCTTGCTTTATGCAGCATGCGTGCGAGCACAACCGTACCGAAATCATCGCCAGGCGGGATGGCGTGGAATACCTGGAATGCCTGGATTGCCGCCAGATCTTCGAAGCTGAAGACCTTGAACCCGTGACAGTTGAAGAAGACGACGAATAGGGAGGGGGAACCGCCCCTAACGGGCTAAGTGTGTCCGCGCGCCGGCCGGGATAGGACCGCCGGCCCAGCCCCAAGTATGATTCCATTAATCGCTACCGTGCCCCAGCTCCATTACAGCCTATGGCTGGGCCCGCTGCTGATTGGGCTGACGCTTTTCGGCATCAGCCGGCTGGTAGGCGCACGGCACCTGGCGGACATCTACAGCGAGAAATTCCCGCAGACTCGCCGCGAACGGCTTTTCTGGGCCTTCCTGGGCTTCTTTGTCGCGCTGGCCGTAGTGCGGACGCTTACACTGCTCATTCATAACCAGATCGGCCCGTTCCACGATATTCAAATGCGCGGCCGTCATATTCATCACCTGGTCTGGGGCATTCTGCTGCTGCTGCTTACCGGGTACGGATGGCTGCTGGAGGCGGGCACGGGCGCCGGCGGCTCCCGCACCTGGGCGGGCCGCACGATGTCCATGGTATACGGCGTCGCTGCGGCGCTCACGCTCGACGAGTTCGCGCTGTGGCTGAATCTGCGCGATGTTTACTGGGAACGCGAAGGTCGCGCCAGTTTCGAGGCGCTGGCCCTATTTGTGGCCGCGCTGGTAATCGCGGCGGCGGGCGGTCCTTTTTTTCATGCTGCCATGCGGAAAGCGATCCACAAGCCCAAGCCACCCGCTCGCGGCGCGTAATTGAGTCAAAACGTCAGTGCATCAACAGTCGTATCCCACGGGCCTGGCGTTTGCTGGCGATGAATTCCTGCTCGTTACGCAGCGTGATGAGCCAGCGCTGGCTGCTGAGGGCGCTCATCTTTCGGACATGATCTATATTGACGAGCGCATTCCGGTGAATGCGGTGAAAGTTACTGCTGCGCAGGCGCTCCTCCAGGACTTTCAGCGTTTGCGTGGCCAGATACTTGCGGCGCGCGGTGGCGATCCACACCAGGTCGCCTTCGGCATGAAACGAATAGATCTCGTCTGCGTTGAGCAGAAAATACTCCACGCCGGACTTGCCCACGATTTTCTTAATGCGCTGGCCGGAGTCCGCAGGACTGGCGATCTCTTGAAGCTGGGCCAGGCGTTCGACTGCATCGTGGCCATTCAGGCGCCTGGCGCGTTCGACCGCCTGCAAAAGACGCTCCTGACCGACGGGCTTCAACAGGTAATCGATCGCGCCGGCTTCGAAGGCTTCCAGAGCGTACCGGTCATAAGCCGTGACGATCACAATCACCGGCATGTGCGTGCCGCGGCGGATCCTCCGGATGACCTCGAAACCGCCCATGGCAGGCATCTGCAGATCGAGCAGGACCAGATCGGGCTGGAGGGCCGCAATCTGATCGAGCGCGGAGGCGCCGCTGTCGGCCTCGCCGAGGATTTCGATACCGGGGATGGACTCCAATTCCTCGCGCAGCACGCGGCGCGCGACGGGTTCGTCGTCGACAATCAGAGTCGTCAAAGTCATCTCCGGACGGCCGCTCAAACCGCGGCGGCTACGGCGGGCGCGATTCTGGCGGGTAACGCAAACGCGACCGTAGTAACGCCGTCGCCGGTGCGGATATCAAACCGGGAGCCTGCGCCATAGCACAGCGCCAGACGGCGGCGAACGTTGGCCAAGCCGATTCCGGGTGATTGATCGAGCGCGCGCAGATCGCATTCTCCGGAGTTGGTTACTTCCACGGAGACATCCTGCCCGCTGGCGCGCACTGTCAAGTGCACGAACCCGGCGCCCGTACGCGGCGCAACGCCGTGCCGGACGGCATTTTCAACCAGCGGTTGAATGGACAACGGTGGAATGGATACCCGCAACAAGGAGGCATCCGCATCCACTTTCGTGCTGAGTTTCGGCCCCAGCCGCATCTGCTCGATTTCCAGATACGCGCGCACGATTCGTAATTCCTCTTCGATCTCGACCAGGGCGCGCTCGGAGCGGAGCAGATAGCGATAGACGTCCGCTAGATCCAGGACCATGCGGCGGGCGCCGGTGTTGCCGCGCTCAATTGTTCCATAGAGCGTGTTGAGCGAATTAAACAGGAAATGTGGATTGATTTGCGCCTGTAAAGCCCGCAGTTCGGCTTGAGACACCAGGTTTTGCATCTGGGCATTGCGCAGCCGTTCTACATGATCGGTCACCGCGCCACTGAGGCGTGCCAGCACCTGCAGATCCTCGCTGAGATAGCGGCGGCCGCCGTCGCGCGGACCGAGCAGGAGGTAAACGGCATCGCCGCGGGCGAAGCGCATGGGCACGACAGCTTGTACCCAGGGCGGGGCAGCGCTGCACGTCCCGTCGAGCACCGCCAGCGGCGACAGGAGGGGGCGGTCCGGGGCTGGATTCTGCTCCGTCAAGTCGAACCGTGCGGCATGCAGGAAGCGCGCGATGGCTTCGGCGGCGCAGCGCAGATAATCGGATTCCGCCCCGGACGCCAGGGACAGTTCCTGGAGTTCGCGCAGCGCTTCATCCACGTTGGAACGTAGGAAAATGGCGCGCGTCAGCAGGGCCTGCAGGCGGTTGTGGGTCCAGACGAAGAGCGTCAACAGCAGGCCGGCGGAAACGAACAGCACCCCGGCAGCGAAGGGGCGGTCCAGTTGCGCCGTGAAGGCCGGCGCCTGCAGGATTCTGATGCACGCCAGCAGCGCGGCCGCGGCCAGCGTGGCATTCACAATAAAGCGGAGAAAAGCGTCCAGCAGAAGAAAGCGATAGTCCTGCAACAGAACCAGCAAAGCCAGCGGCAGGCCGGCGTGATGCAGGGCGGCTTCGCGCGACCAAGCCATCTGGGTATGGGTAGCTCCGGTATGGGCAGCTCCGAAATGCGTGAACGAAATCGCGAGCAGAAACAGGGCCATTCCGCCGGCCAGCCGCGATCCGGCCGCGCGGTTGGCGTGGCGCCATTCAAGGATCACGGAAAGGATGGTGAGCGCCGAGAAGCCGATGGTCACCAGCAACAGCGCGGCATAATGCAGGCCTGGTATGCCGGTGAGCCAATCGGCGATATGCAGCGCGACGGCCGCAGCGCTCAGCAGATAGCCGCTGGTCCACAAGGCGCGCCGCCGCGATTGCAGGCATATGTGCAGCAGCACGGCGGGCAGGAGACTCAGCACCGAGAAACTGAAGGCAACCAGGGCGCCGGCTGCCATTCCCCCGTTTGGACCTACCGCCAATGCGAACAACGAGCCGAGATTCCACAGCATGGCAAGCGCGGCGGCGGCGGCGGGCAGGATGCTGCGGCCTTCTATGGCGCGCCGTCCGTCCACCAGAAGGAAGTAGAGCAGCGTGCCAAAGATCACGGCGCCGGCGCAATGGCCGATGGTGTTGACGAGCACGGGCTCGTGTATGCTGAGCCAGTCAGGCACGGCGGTCTACCTTTTGATGGCATTGTCGCATATCGGCGGATCGGCATTCGTAATTTTGAGGTCTTGCCAACGGCCCTCTTTCGTGAGAAGATTCACCTGCACCTGGCCCCGCACCAGTGTTCGACGCGAACGAGCCGATCCAATTGCGCCCAGAATCCGACGGTATTTCGGGGGAAACATGATGAAAAAACTGCATCCAGCCAGCGCGCCGGCAGCGGCCCTCTGCTGCTCTATCGATCACCAAGAGCAAACAAACGGCCGTGCTGGTGGTGTCCCTGAGCGGCGGCCGTCTCCCCATGACTGCCTCCAACGGCCGCGGTTACACCGGCGCCGGGACTAACACGACTCACTACCTGATCTCATGCACCAGCCAGCCGAATACCGCAATCACCTACCCGCAGTAGACCATCGGCCGTCCTTACGGCAAACCTGCCAAAACGGCCGCCTTCTCGGATGCGGCAGCGATAGCGGCGGCTAGGAGCACTTCATTACGGCCGACCTGCAGGGCAATGTCACTTCGGTTACAAATTCCCGGCGAACGAGATCTGCGAGACGCCGCCACTCTACGGCTCGGACGGAAACTACCATGGAGTCTTATATGCGCGGTATGGCCCAGCCCAGGGCGCGTCCGATATCTATCGCATCACTCCCGCCGGATCGCTCACCAAACTCGTCGATCTCCCATTTGCCGGTTTTGACAACAACGGCGGGGTCCCCAGCGTCTTTCAGGCAAGTGACGGTAATCTGTATAGCGATACGCTCACAGGCGGCAACGGGCATGGCACATTCTATAGGGTCACCCTCGCTGGCCAGTACACGCTGCTCCCGTCGAAGAGCCACAGCTCCTTCCCAGGCGATAGGTTCGAGGCCAGCGATGGCAATTTCTACGGCATCGCCAACGGCTGCTGCTCGGCGGGGCCCAGCAGCGTGGGGACCTTATTCATGCTCACGCCAACGATGCAGTACACGGCTCTGGAGACCATGGATCGGGAGAAGGGGCTGTGCTGGCGCGGCTTGATTCAAGGCAGCGGGAAACCTGTATGGCGCCGTGGTCGATGGCGGACTCGGCGGTATCGGCACTATATCCGAATTGGAGCTGGGCCTGCCGGTGCTCGCCCCGCAAGACAGGAACCTCCGCCTGCCTCCGGAACAACGGACGATCTGGGGCGACAATCTGCTGGAAGCATCAGTGAGTTTCAACGGGTGGCGGACTTTGATGTGCACAGCAGCGGCCCGAACTACGTCTGGGCCACAGTCACCACAGCGGGCGGAATCAGCACCACGGCGGCAGGCTTCACGGTGCAGTAACTCCGGAGCGGGGATAAATCCCCGCGCCGGCTAAAGCCCGCCCTCCAGAAGGCCTTGGACGAAGCTGCGCTCGATAGGCCACGTTCCCAGGACGCGCGTGCCCACATGGTTGAACACTCCGGAGGTCAGCACGCCGCTCAGGTCGTGCGGATTGGGCGATTGATGCTCGCGGGCGATCATGTCGCGCAGCATCGCGGTAATGCCGGCGAGTTGCGAGGCGAGGGCCGCGGCTTGCTGGCCGGAACGGCACTCTACGTTCAGGCGCGCTTCGAAGCGGTTGCCGGAGGGCGCGAGCGCTAAGGTCAACGCCTCGGCGTCTTCGAGTGTGTGCGCAAACATGCGCGTGCCGGGTGGCAAATCGCCGCCGGACTTCAGCCATTCCGGCGGAATCGAAATCCACACCGGCGCGTCCGGTATCTCGAGCGTCCGCTGCCGCGCTGCGGTGGACTCCAGATCGATAGCCGCCGATTGATCGGGCGCCACGGCCAAGCCCATCAGGTTCGGCCGCAATGGAAAGAACGAGATCTTACGCTCGGGCGTACTTCCGCTCATCCGGCAGAGCGCGTCGCGGCAGCTCCCGCCTTCCTCACGCGCGTAGGAAGCCAAGCTCGACCAATCGAAGCGCCCCTTCACTACCAGGAATTTGCCCTGCGGGGTGAAGCAGGCCAGCACGGCATCCAGGTCGCGGGTGTAATCGAATTCGGTCTTCATCACGAAGACCTTGTATTCAGGCTCCTCGGCGACTTTGGATCCGGCCAGCATTTCGAGCACGCCGCCGCGGCGCAAGGCGGCGAAATCTACATAGAAAACCACGGCGTCCCGCGTGGGCAGACGCGCCAGCCAATCGGAAGTCGTGCGCAGCGAATGATAGCGGAGTCGCGCCACGCCCCAAACCGTCACGGCGCAGAGCGACGCGACGATGATGATCAGCAGCGCGGCCCGTTTCTTGTAGTTCACGAAGGCAGTATCACACAGCCGCGGCGGTTTCGGCCAGCCGCGCCAGCTTCCACAAATCGAGATAGGCGCGCAGCTGACGCATCATGGTGCGGAAGCCTTCGAGGGTGAGCGATTGCGCCCCGTCGCTGACGGCCTTTTCCGGATTGGGATGCACCTCCACGATCAGTCCGTCCGCGCCGATGGCCACGCCCGCGCGGGCCAGGGCCGGCACCAGGCTGCGCTTGCCGGCGGCGTGGCTGGGGTCCAGGATCACCGGCAGGTGGGTCAACTCGTTCAGCACGGGAACGGCCGAGATGTCGAAAGTGTTGCGCGTGGCGGTCTCGAAGGTGCGGATGCCGCGCTCGCACAGCAGTACGTTAGCATTGCCGTGCGCCACCACGTACTCGGCGGACATCAGCAGTTCCTTGATGGTCGAACTCATGCCCCGCTTCAACAGCACGGGGCGACCGCAGCCGCCCAGCGATTTCAATAGGGCGAAGTTTTGCATGTTGCGTGCGCCCACTTGCATGACGTCGGCGTATTCAGCGACCATGGCCACATCGCTATCGCTCATCACTTCGGTGACGATGGCGAGTCCGGTGGCCTGCTTCGCCTTGCGCAGCAGCTTCAGACCTTCCAATTCCATGCCCTGAAAATCGTAGGGCGACGTGCGCGGCTTGAAAGCGCCGCCGCGCAGCATGCGCGCGCCGGCCGCAGCCACACCTTCGGCTGTCTCCATAATCTGCCGCTCGGATTCCACCGAGCACGGCCCCGCTGTCACCACGAACTCGTCGCCGCCGATTTCCACGCCGTTGACGCGCAGGATCGTGTGGTCCGGCTTGAACTCGCGGCTGACGAATTTGTAAGGCGCCGAGATGCGCACCGCGCGTTCGACTCCGGGAGTGGCTTCGAGCGATTCCAGGCAGGCCGTCACATCGCCCACCCCCACTACGCCGATTACCACGCGTTCCTCGCCCTCGATGGAATGGACCTTATATCCGAACTCTTCAATCCGTTCGCACACATGCCGGATCTCTTCGCGCGTGGCATGCGGCCGCATCGAAATAATCATGGCTGCTGGCTCCTTAGTTACAAAATGGCTGCAAAATAAAAAACCCACTCTCGCGAGCGGGTTGGTTTCAAAATATCGACGCCTGAGTCCAACGCCACTCTACCGATTCCGGGGAAACCAGAATCGGAAACTAAACGAGCTGGCGGGAAAAGACATCGTAAAAGGCAAGTATAGGGCAAATAGCAACGTGATGGCAAGCGCGATATCTGCGGTGTCACCGCAAAATGATAATGTCCCCTTTGAGGAAAGTAGAAATGTCCTCTTGACAGTCCCAAGCTGGGGGAATGCAAGAAGGACAACGATTCATGACGCAAGCTGATGGGGACCGGCTGGTAACGCTGCGGAAGGCCCAGAAGAAACTGATCAAGCAACGGGAAGCCGCCGGGAAGCTAGGGTTGAACGTACGGCAAGTGAAACGGTTGCTGTACGCATTGAAGAAGCATGGCGACAAGGCGGTGATCCACGGTCTACGCGGAGCGCCGTCGAAGCGGCGGATCGCGGAGAAGATCCAGCAGAAGGCGATCAAGATTCTCTCAGGAGAGGAGTATGCAGGATTCGGCCCCACGTTAGCTAGCGAGTGCCTGGGGAGTCGGCATGGGATCGTGGCGAGCCGGGAGACAGTGCGGGCGTGGATGACGGAGGCCGGGTTGTGGAAGCCGGGCAAGCAGAAGATAGAACGCGTTCACGAATGGAGGCCGCGGCGGAGCCGGTTTGGGGAGTTGGTGCAGTGGGACACCAGCGATCATGAGTGGTTGGAAGGGCGGGGGGAGCGGCTGTACTTGATTGGGATGATTGACGACGCCACCAGCCGGGCGCTGGCCCGGTTTGTGGACAGCGATTCGACGGCGGAAAACATGGGGATGCTGGAGCGGTGGTTGTTTGCGGCATGGGCGCATGTTGGGGTGTTACACGGACAAGGCGGGGCTGTTCGTGACGGCACACAAAACGAAACGCCAGGAGCAGCGGGAGGGGAAAGATGGGGAGCCGCTGCCGCCGACGCAAATTGGCCGGGCGTTGGGAGAACTGAACATTGTCTGGACGCCGGCGCACTCTCCGCAGGCCAAAGGCGCCGTGGTGGAACAAAACCCGCACGGTGACGCCGGCCAGTAACGATGAGGCCCACCGGCCCTTGGAGAAGCATCAGGATCTGGCGGCGATCCTGAGCCATGTGGAGCGCCGCCAAGTGAAAAACGATTACACCATTCAGTTCGTGGGAAAGACATATGGTATAGAGCGCGCTGATATCTCTACTGGCTTACGGGGTGCTATGGTGCGCGTGGAACAGCGCCGCGATGGGACGGTGGCCATCCGCTTCCGCGATAAGTACCTGCACTGCCAGGTCTGCCAGCGGGCCAAGCCGACGGGCCGGGCCGTCGCGCCCGGGTGGCCTCTGTGCGCAAGAAAGGCGCGCATACCGGTGGACAGAAGGTCTGGATGAAGGACTTTATGCAGAAGCCGGGACCCTCGCTCGGCCAGGCGATTGCCATTTCCAAATGGCAGTGTCAAGTTTTTTGTGTAAACGTCATTTCCGCTTTAGCGTTTCAGGTTCATCGGGCGCGCGCGCCGGCCGCCAGGCTGAGCTGTTAATGTGCCGTCATCATATACCAGAACCCCTATTGACCGGCCAAGCCAGCAGGGGATGCACAAGGGGGCGGCAGCCCTCTTGTGGGGGGGGCCAGCAGCAGCGACGCTGGCCAGCGTTTTTGGCTGGCGGGCGGCGTGCTTCCGGCGTGGGGGGACACCCTCCTGCCCCGGCTTTCCCCCGGAGGGGGAAACGGGAAAGGGGAGATCAACTTCCTTGCCGCCGCAGGCCAATTCCTTGGTACTGTCGAACTCCGGAACTGGCCGGAAATCCCTCTCATAACCAACTCGCCAAAGTCCCCCTTCAGCGTTTTGGGGGTGGTGCCGTTCCGCGAATTCCCACTGTGGTAGCCGCCGGATCACTCTTCTCGTATCCCAGATGATGCGTCAACTCCGCGTCCATCGCGCGCTCCAACAACGCTTTGGTCAGTTGCTTCAGCAGGCCATTCTCGCCGATTACGTCCTCCGGCTTTTGATAATTCTTCAGAAGCTCGTCGATCAGTTCCTTTTTGATTTCCATTCCGTTCTCCTTATTGGATGCGGAGAAAGTTTACACAGATATTTATATACCCTCTACCGGATAGCCCAAATAAACATAGGTAAGCGGTCGCCCGCTTTCCCTGTTACACCACCGTACGTACAGCTTGCGCACCCCTCCATCCGGCTTGGGGATTTCCACCGGCCTCACCGGTCGCGGCTTATAGGCCCCGCTCAACATCTGTTCCCGAATGGCTGGCCCATGCTGCTTCAGGTACTCTGGCAACTGCTGGACGGTCATCCCATCCACGCCAGCACTTCCTTTGTTGGCCTTGACTCGCTTCAATGCCTGCTTGCAGTTTTCCCGCCCGCAGACTTCCTCCATCAACTGTTCGGCGATGGCCGGGCTTTCCATCCCGCGCTTTCCCGCAGACGATTCGGTCCCTTTCACGGAGGCCGTCGGAGCTTCGCTCCTACCCTCCTCCAGGAAGGCCAACACTAGCTGGTTCTTCTGCCGCTTGTCGCCCAAGAGTCGCGCTGCTTACTCACCGCTCCCATTACCCTCCTTACGGAGGACCGTTTGGGCCTTCGTCCGTTGCCGGACTACTACGCCCGCTGCTGACTTCTGCCGCCCCGTCAGGATGAATCGCTTCACCCTCAGTCCCGGGCCCAGAGGGCACCCCGGGACAAACACAGATCTCCCGAAGTAAGCTCGACTGCCTTCCGCACGCAACCGCCGGATTTACAACCAGTGCCCTTGATGGATATGGGCTTCGCAGTCATTTGCCCGCTCGCCCGGCACCGCATGCCTCAGATCCGGTTCTTGTACATCGGCTCGTACGTTTGCTCCGCGCTTCTTTCAGACCCTCCGTCGCCGGAACGCGCTTGCGCTTCGCTACTACTTCACCTCCATCAGGTTGTAGAGGGGACTTTCACCCCCGAGCTGTCAAACATGCGCGGCACACAAAAGCGAAGCGCCGGGCTTGGATGCCCGACGCTGGGACGCGGAAGTAAGTTGGGGGGTGGGGCCGCAGGCTCCCAGCCGGCGGCCCTGCAAGACCTCTACTCTATGGCCGTAGTGAAAACCAGGTCCACCCAGTAATTGCTCGAATTGCCGGAAGAGGTGGCTGGGAAAGTGTCGCTGGAGGCGTAGGCGCCATTCGGACCATATTGGCCGTCTGGCGGCGCATACAGCATTTGGTTGGTCACGCCCGTCGTGGCAAAGTATCCCGCGTCGTCGGCGTAGTGTCCCTTGGTCGACAGGTATGAAACCACGTAAGTCGTATTCGCGGCGATCGCGACCGGCGTGGCGAAGTTTGCCTGCTGCCAGCCGGAAGCCGACTCGTTGGTGAATTGCACCGCGGCCAACTGGGTGCCGCTGGCACTCCACAGATAAGCGGTATGGGTTCCGAGATTCTTAGTGCCCTTGTAGAAGCGCACGCCAGTGATATAACCAGGAACTTCGGACTGGAATCTCAAGCCTAGTTGCGCCGGCTGTCCCGAAGATATTCCGGGATTGTTGGGAACCGCGGTGGGCGCCCAAACCGAAGCCGGGGCGGCTGTGCCAACCGTGGGAGATGTGTTGAAGATTACATCGACCCAGTAGTTAGTCGCGGACGCTTCGGTCGTGGGAAACCCGCTGCCGCCGAGCAGGTATCGGCCATTAGGTCCGTTCTGGCCATCAGCCAGAGCTTCGAGCGGGAGGTTGCTTACGGCAGTGGTGAAAGCGCCATTATCCGCGGCGGTGTTTCCTTGCGGAGCGTGATACGAAATCACGTAAGTGGTGTTGGCGGTGATCGCCACCGCAGAGGAGAAGTAGGCGATTTGCCAACCCGACGCCGTTTCATTGTTGAACTGCACTTCCGCCAGGTGCGTGCCGGTGGCGGTCCACAGGTTGCCCAGGTGCGTACCCTTGTTCGTCGCCGACTTGTAGAATCGCACGCCGGTAACGAATCCTGCCACGCCGGAGGTGAACTGCATGCCCACCTCGATGGCCTGCTTGTTGTTGGAAGCGGGATTCAGAGGCTGTGCGGTAGAGGGCCACAAAGAACAGGGGCAGAGGGTCAACGTGAATGCCACATTCCGGGATACGCTGTCCAGGGTTGCCGTTACGGAAACCGTCTCCGTGGATCCGCCGTTGGGCGGCTCGGTGGCAGCGGTGGCCACAAAGGTTGCCGTGGATGACGCAGCCGCGACATTCACCGAGGCGGGCACGGTCAGTGCCGGACTGTTGGAAGAAAGCGATACGGCGGTGCCGCCGGTGGGAGCCGGGGACGAAAGCGTGACCATACAATTGGTGGCGGCGCCGGCATCCAGGGCTGTGGTATTGCACGCCAGCGCCGAGACGGTCTGCTGCGCAACGATGGTTAAGGTAGCTGTCTGCGCGGAGCCGTTCAGAGCTGCCGTGATACTGGCGGACTGGGTAGTGGTGACCGATCCCGCGCTCGCCGTGAAGTTGGCGGCCGTGCTGCCGGCCGGAACCGTAACGGTTGCCGGGACGCTGAGCGCGGCGTTATTTGAGGATAGGGTTACGGAGCTGCCGCCCGCGCCGGCGGCCTGACTCAAGGAGACTGTGCATGTAGTGCTAGCTCCGGAGTTGACGCTGGCGGGATTGCATGCCAGGGTGGAAACCAGCGTGCGGGCCACCAGGGTCAAAGTCACCGCCTGGGTGGTGCCATTCAGCGCGGCGGTAATCGTGACGGACTGACCGGTGGTGAAGGTGCCGGCCGTGGCGGTAAATGCGGCTGAACTCGTGCCGGCGGCCACCGTCACCGAGGCTGGTATGGTGAGCAGCGAGTTGTTATCGGCGAGAGTCACAAGCGCAGCGCCGGCGGGAGCCTGGCTCAGGCTGACTGTGCAGGTGGTCGAAGCGCCCGAAGCCAGAGTAGCTGGGTTGCACGTCACGGCAGAAACGCCTAGCGGCAAGGCTGTGATGGTGCCGCCGGTCGCGGTGATGGCCACTGCACCGCCCGATTGTGTGGCTCCCATCGCATTTGTAATTCCGAGTGAAACGGAGGCGGCCGTGGACGAAATAGTAACTGACACAGATGCTACAACGCCGTTCGGAATGAGATTCTCATTCAGGCCGCCGGCATTGAGTCCGGTTAAGAAACAACTATAAGTGCCGGAGCTTCCGGCGCACTTGAGAGACTTGAGCGCGCTGGTGGCGGCGCTGCCCGCGCTCGCGGTGATAGCAACCACGGCGGAGGGTGGATAGACGATAGCCCACTGGAGGCCAGCTACCTGGCTTCCGGAAGCATTTAGTGAAAGACTCAGTGTCGCGGTGCCGCCCGGGGGGACCACAGCGGATGAAAGAGCGAGCGAGTCAGTCTGCGAGAATACCGGTGTACAACAAAGAACCGCCAATATAGCAATGAGAGAGTATCTAATTGAGATCTGCATCATATGTTTGAATAGATCGTCGTAATTAGAGCCGTGCAATCGCAGAGAAAGAAGTTATTATTAAGGACCTGTTTACCTTAAATATACTTAAGGTTGTTATTGGCGGCGGACCTGAAATGGGCTCCAGACGGGCCCTAGACTGGATTTGCAGTCCGTGGTAATAGTCACTCCCCGCGGAAGGGCCGAACGCGGCTCAAGGAGCGGCGCGCATAGAGGCGCTACAACGCGAAGCTGGCGCCCAGTTGAAGGTTAGACCATCCCTCAAATTTCGCGTCGTGAATACGGTCCGTGCCTGCGACTGCCACTGCCACGGGCTGCTAGCGGCGGTGGCCCGACAAGGTCTGACCGTGACCTACATTCTGACGGGCGGGCAGGGATGCAATACGATGGGGAGTCCTTGGCGGGATGTGGGCAGCTATGATGGTGCGCCGCTGTCGCGGCGTCTAGGTTTTACGTTGCCGGGGGGAGGGATTTACCTGCGGAGTGCTAAACAGAAAAAAAACGGATAACGGGTGTTGCGAATGCGGAGTCCGAGTATATTGCGGGGCGGCGCCGGTTAGGCCGCCGATTGATCCAGAGAGCTGTCGCGCAGGGAGCGCAACGCCAGTTCGGTCCGGCTGGTGACATTCAATTTGCGGAAGATGTGATAGAGGTACTCTTTCACGGTACCTTCCGTGAGGCACAAGTGATAGGCGATCTCCTTATTGGCTTTGGCTTCGGCGATGAGCGCTATGATCTGACGTTCCCGAAAGGAGAGCGCGCTGGTGTCGCGGACGAGACGGGTCTTGGGCCTGCGGCAGGCGGGACAAGTGTACTCTTTTCCGGATGAATAAAAGCCGCTGCCGCAACGAGCACAACTGCGAGGTGTCCGTGCATCCTCCGGGACTACCGCAGTATTAACTTTATTCATGTCTATCATGCCTATTAAGTGCTAGACCGGGCCGGAATTCTCCCTCTTATTGGCTATTCCCCGGGGAGCGGGGCTACTGAATCGCGACGCTGAAAACCACGTCGACCCAAAAATTGCTCGCACTGGACGAACTGGCCGGAAATGCCTGATTGGCGGCCGAGACACCGTTGGGGCCATATTGGCCATCCGGTGGTGCGTACAGCATCTGATTGGTTAGGCCTGCCGTCGCAAAATATCCGGTGTCAGCAGCGTACTGTCCTTGGGGAGCCCAGTAGGAAACGATATACGGGGTGTAGGCAGAAATCGCGACGGGTGTCGCAAAGTTGGCCTGCTGCCATCCGGAAGCAGATTCGTTCGTGAAGGTGACGGAAGCCAGCAGCATGCCGGTGCTACTCCAGAGATACCCCTGATGTGGGCCAACGTTCGTGGAACTCCTGTAATACCGTAAGCCAGTGGCATAGCCGGTAGTGCTGGATATGAAGGTCGTGCCCAATTGCGCGGCTTGCGATGTTGGGGCGGCCGGAGTCTTGGGAGCGGCGCCGGCCGACCATAGCGAAACCGGAGTGGCCGTGCCGACCACGGCCGACGTGTTGAAGACCGCATCGACCCAGAAATTAGTGGCCGAAGCGCCCGCAGCGGGGAATCCGCCAGACCCGGATTGGTAAACGCCATTGGGCCCGTTGGCACCGTCAGCTAGTGCGCTCAGGGGCAGGTTGCTGAGACCATTCGTGAAGACGCCGTTATCGGCCGCGTAGTGCCCGTTCGGAGCGCTGTAAGAAATAATGTACGGAGTGTTCGCCGCCACCGCGACTGGGGATGGAAAGTAAGCCAACTGCCAACCGCTGCTGGTTTCGTTCGTGAAAGTCACGGTCGCCAGGAGGCTGCCCTTGGTCGACCAGAGATTTCCTACGTGGGTTCCGGTATTACTAGAAGCCTTGTAGAATCGTAGCCCAGTTACGTAGCCCGAAACCGCCGAGGTGAACCGCAACCCCACCGTCGTGGCCTGACTCGCGCCGGAATCAGGATTGGTTGGCTGGGCAGTTGCAGAGAATAGCGAGCATGGGCAAATCGTCACGATGAAGGGTATGGATTGGGACCCGCCATTCAGCGCAGCCGTGACGACCACGTTGGATTGGCCACCGGGAACTGCCGTCGCCGCGGCAGCCGTCACGGAAAAAGTGGCTGTGGAGGATGCGGCTGGGATGGTCACCACCGACGGCACGGCCAGGGTAGGCGTCTCGCTCGTAACGGCTATGGCCACGCCGCCAGCGGGCGCTGCGCTCGAGAGGCTCACCGTACACGTGCTGCTGGAGCCGGCATTCAGGCTCGTGGGATTGCACGCCAGGGTCGAGAGCAGCACTGGACTGAGGCTCAAAGTAAAGGTTGCGGAACTGTCCCATTCTTGCGTATTCAGGCTGGCCGTTACGGTGACGCTTTGGTTGGTGGTAAAGCTGCCAGCGGTGGCTGTAAAGGTGATGGAGTTGGCCCCCGCGGCTACCGTCACAGAGGGCGGGATACTCAGCAGACCGCTGCTAGCTCTCAGCTGGACTTTTCGCGCCTGGTATACCCCCCGATTCAGGACTACAGTGCAGGTGCCCGCGCCGGCCGGAAGCAGCGCGGTGGGGTTGCAACTGACGGAGGTCACCGACGCTGTAGGTACTAGCGCCAGGAATGCAGTCTGTGAGGAGCCGTTCAAAGTGGCCGTCAGCGTAACGTTGGCGTTCGCAGAGAGCGTACCCACCGTCGTGGTGAAACTGGCGGAGGTGGTTCCGGCGGGTACCGTCAAGGTGGCCGGTATGTCGACCGCCGAATTGTTGGCCGACAGTGTAACCACGCTGCCGCCGGACCCCGCCGCCTGACTCAAGGTCACCGTACAGGTAGTATCAGTGGTGGGACTAATCGTGGCCGCGTTACAAGTTAACGCCGAAACCTGTATGGGAACCGCCAAGGTGATGGAGGCGGTCTGGGACGCGCCATTTAGACTGGCAGTCACGGTTACGGTTTGGCCTGACGTGATGTTCCCCGTAGTAGCAGTGAAGGTCCCGGAAGTCGAGCCAGCCACAACCGCCACGGAGGCTGGAACGGTTAGCTGTGAGCTGTTGTCGGTTACCGTCGCATTAATGCCGGCGGGCGGAGCGGCCTGACTCAAAGTGACCGTGCAAGTACTCGAAGCGTTCGCACTAATGCTGCTGGGACTACATACGACGCCGGAGACCAATATTTGCGCAACCAAGCTTAAGCTGGCGGATTGGGAAGAGCCGTTCAACGTCGCGGTGATGGTGGCGGATTGGTTCGTCGTAATCGTGGCGACCGTCGCACTGAATGTTGCGGAAGTACTGCTGGCGGGCACAGTGACTGACGCGCCTACCGGTAGGGCAGTATTGTTGCTAGACAGCCCGACCGTGCTGCCGCCGCTGGGCGCGGCTTGACTCAAGGTGACGGTGCAGGTGGTGCTCGCACCGGAGTTGACGCTTGTCGGGTTGCAGGCCAGGGAGGAGACCAGAGTCGGGGCCACCAGGTTCACCGTGGTGCTTTGAGACGAACCGTTCAACGTCGCGGTGATGGTGGCGGATTGGTTCGTCGTAATCGTGGCGACCGTCGCACTGAATGTTGCGGAAGTACTGCTGGCGGGCACAGTGACTGACGCGCCTACCGGTAGGGCTGTATTGTTGCTAGACAGCCCGACCGTGCTGCCGCCGCTGGGCGCGGCTTGACTCAAGGTGACGGTGCAGGTGGTGCTCGCACCGGAGTTGACGCTTGTCGGGTTGCAGGCCAGGGAGGAGACCAGGGTCGGGGCCACCAGGTTCACCGTGGCGCTTTGAGACGAACCGTTCAAGGTCGCGGTGATGGTGGCGGATTGGTTCGTCGTGATCGTGGCGACCGTTGCGCTGAATGTGGCGGAAGTACTGCTGGCGGGCACAGTGACTGACGCGCCTACCGGTAGGGCTGTATTGTTGCTAGACAGCCCGACCGTGCTGCCGCCGCTGGGCGCGGCTTGACTCAAGGTGACGGTGCAGGTGGTGCTCGCACCGGAGTTGACGCTTGTCGGGTTGCAGGCCAGGGAGGAGACCAGGGTCGGGGCCACCAGGTTCACCGTGGCGCTTTGAGACGAACCGTTCAAGGTCGCGGTGATGGTGGCGGATTGGTTCGTCGTGATCGTGGCGACCGTTGCGCTGAAAGTGGCGGAGGTACCGCTGGCAGGCACCGTGACCGAAGCGGCCACCGGCAGCGCGGTATTGTTGCTGGACAGCCCGACCGTGCTGCCGCCGCTGGGTGCGGCTTGCCTCAAGGTGACAGTGCAGGTGGTGCTCCCACCGGAGTTGACGCTCGTCGGGTTGCAGGCCAGGGAGGAGACCAGGGTCGGGGCCACCAGGTTCACCGTGGCGCTTTGAGACGAACCGTTCAAGGTCGCGGTGATGGTGGCGGATTGGTTCGTCGTGATCGTGGCGACCGTTGCGCTGAAAGTGGCGGAGGTACCGCCGGCAGGCACCGTGACCGAGCCGGCCACCGGCAGCGCGGTATTGTTGCTGGACAGCCCGACCGTGCTGCCGCCGCTGGGTGCGGCTTGCCTCAAGGTGACAGTGCAGGTGGTGCTCGCACCGGAGTTGACGCTCGTCGGGTTGCAGGCCAGGGAGGAGACCAGAGTCGGGGCCACCAGGTTCACCGTGGTGCTTTGAGACGAACCGTTCAAGGTCGCGGTGATGGTGGCGGATTGGTTCGTCGTGATCGTGGCGACCGTTGCGCTGAACGTGGCGGAAGTACTGCTGGCGGGCACAGTGACTGACGCGCCTACCGGTAGGGCTGTATTGTTGCTAGACAGCCCGACCGTGCTGCCGCCGCTGGGCGCGGCTTGACTCAAGGTGACAGTGCAGGTGGTGCTCCCACCGGAGTTGACGCTTGTCGGGCTGCAGGCGAGGGAGGAGACCAGAGTCGGGGCCACCAGGTTCACCGTGGTGCTTTGAGACGAACCGTTCAAGGTCGCGGTGATGGTGGCGGATTGGTTCGTCGTGATCGTGGCGACCGTTGCGCTGAAAGTGGCGGAGGTACCGCTGGCAGGCACCGTGACCGAAGCGGCCACCGGCAGCGCGGTATTGTTGCTGGACAGCCCGACCGTGCTGCCGCCGCTGGGTGCGGCTTGCCTCAAGGTGACAGTGCAGGTGGTGCTCCCACCGGAGTTGACGCTCGTCGGGTTGCAGGCCAGGGAGGAGACCAGGGTCGGGGCCACCAGGTTCACCGTGGCGCTTTGAGACGAACCGTTCAAGGTCGCGGTGATGGTGGCGGATTGGTTCGTCGTGATCGTGGCGACCGTTGCGCTGAAAGTGGCGGAGGTACCGCCGGCAGGCACCGTGACCGAGCCGGCCACCGGCAGCGCGGTATTGTTGCTGGACAGCCCGACCGTGCTGCCGCCGCTGGGTGCGGCTTGCCTCAAGGTGACAGTGCAGGTGGTGCTCCCACCGGAGTTGACGCTCGTCGGGTTGCAGGCCAGGGAGGAGACCAGAGTCGGGGCCACCAGGTTCACCGTGGTGCTTTGAGATGAGCCGTTCAAGGTTGCGGTGATGGTAGCCGTCTGGTTCGTCGTAATCGTGCCGGCCGTCGCGCTGAAAGTGGCGGACTTGCCGCTGGCGGGCACTGTGACTGATGCGCCTGCCAGTAGGGCGGTATTGTTGCTGGAGAGTCCCACGGTGCTGCCGCCGCTGGGCGCGGCTTGACTCAAGGTAACAGTGCAGGTGGTGCTCGCGCCGGAGTTGACGCTTGTCGGATTACAGGCCAGGGAGGAGACCAAAGTCGAAGAAACCAGATTCACCGTCGTGCTCTGGGACGCACCATTCAAAATCGCCGTGATAGTGGCTGTCTGGTTGGTCGTGATCGTACCAACAGTCGCGCTAAAAGTCGTCGAAGTGCTGCCGGAAGGTACAGTGACCGAGGCGGCCACCGGCAGCGCGCTATTGTTGCTGGAGAGTCCCACAGTGCTGCCGCCGCTTGGTGCGGCTTGATTCAGAGTGACGGTGCAGGTGGTGGACGAGTTAGAATTGACACTCGCCGGATTACAGCCCAGGCTGGAAACGATCGCCGGATCTACCAGGGTTATCGTGGTGGCCTGCAGTGTTCCATTCAAGCTGGCGGTGATGGTGGCGGTCTGGTTCGATGGGAGAGTACCCGCAGTGGCCAGGAAGGTGACGGAACTGGTTCCCGAGGATACTGTAACTGACGCCGGTACTGTAAGTAAAGTGTTGTTATTTGACAACGTGACAAGCGTGTTTGCGGAGGCAGCCTGGTTTACGGTCACCGTACAGCTGGCAGAGGCGCCTGATGTTAGCGTGCCCGGGTTGCAACTTAGCGAGGTGAGACTCAGGGGCACGCCGATGCTGACGGTACCGCCCGTTCCGACGACTTGTATTGCACCTCCTGATGCCGAACTGCCCAGCGCGTTGGTGATGCCGATGTTGGTGGAGGAGGTGCCGGCCGCAAGCGTTACCGTGAGCACCGCTACGACACCGCTCCCAATGACATTCGCGTTCAGTCCACCAGAGGTCAGTCCGGTCAGAAAGCACGTGTAGGAGCCAGTGCCGCCTGCGCATGCGAGCGATTTGTTTGCAGACGTAGCGGCCGCGCCGGCAAGGGCTGAGATGTTCGTGATGGCGGACGATGAATAAGTAAACGTCCATTCCATGCCAGCCTCGCTGCCGGACGGAGAAGTCAACGAAAGATTTAGGGAGACGGTGCCGCCGGCAGTGGTCACACCCGACGATAAGGCCAGTGAATCCGATTGACAGAACGCCGCCGCGCCTGAAATGAAGAATGCAGTAACGCCGGTTGCATACCTCAGTATTCGGGAATACATTGTGTCTAGATCGTAGTCGGCCTCCCTTCGGTACTCAACGTTGTGTTTAGTTAAGATAGCGAGACGACGTTGGCATGAGTTATTACTTACGAGGCAAAACCATACCAACGTCTAATTACCTTTGGTCGATGCCAGATCAAATTTGCACTCTGAGCGCTAACTATGGATAGTGTCTTGCTGATTGAGTTATAGTGTCCGCGGATCGAAACCGGAAAGACGCGCCGCCTGGGGCACTATGTGCAATCCGCGGCGGCGGCCGTGTGGCTATTCAATGGCGGTGGTGAAAACTATATCGACCCAGTAGTTGCTACCTCCGGCCGAACTGGCCGGAAACCCCCGGTTGGTGGCCAGAACGCCGCTGGGTCCATTTTGACCATCCGGAGGCGCGTACAGCGTCTGATTGGTGAAACCCGAAGTCGCAAAATATCCGTCATCCTCGGCGTAGTGTCCTTGGGGAGCCCAATACGAAATGACATAGGGAGTATAGGCGGAAATGGGAACGGGTGAGGCAAAGCTGGCCTGCTGCCATCCCGAGGCTGACTCGTTCGTGAAGGTGACCGAAGCCAGCAACGTTCCCTTGCTGGTCCACAGGAATCCTTGGTGCTGGCCAACGTTGCTGGAACTCTTGTAAAAGCGTAAGCCGGTGGCGTAACCAGCGACGTCGGAGATGAACGTCAGACCCAGTTGCGCGGCCCGAGAGGCGGACGCAGCGGCTGTCTTCGGAGCCGCCTCCAAGGTCCACAGCGAAAGCGGGGTGACAGCGCCGATGACCGGAGAGGTGTTGAAGACCGGATCGACCCAGAAGTTCGTGGCCGCAGCACCGGTCGCGGGAAATCCGCTGGCGCCGTACCTGTAAACTCCGTTGGTCCCGCTTCCGCCATCCGCCAAGGTGTGTAATGGAAGGTTGCTCAGACCACTCGTGAAGAATCCGTCATCGGCCGCATAGTGTCCGTTCGGGGTGTTGTACGAAATGACATACGGCGTGTTAGCTGCCACCGCGACCGGTGACGGGAAGTAAGCCAACTGCCAGCCTGATTTCGTCTCACCGGTGAAGGTTACGGTCGACAGGAGGTCCCCCGCGGCCGACCACAGATTTCCAACATGGGTTCCCGTGTTGCTGAAGGCCTTGAAGAACCGCACGCCGGTGATGTAGCCGGAAACATCGGACACGAACGCGAGGCCTACTTCGGCGGCCTGAGTCACGCCGGCATCGGGATTGGACGGTTGCTCTGTCGCGGTGAAGAGCGAACACGGGCATATAGTGACGGTAAATGGCGCCGAGCGAGAGTCGCCCTGTAGCGCGGCAGTAATGTTTACGGCGGATTGCCCGCCGGTAGTTGTTGCAGCCGAGGCGGCTACAACTGGAAAAGTACCTATCGAGGATGAGGAAGGAATCGTAAGGAAGGCGGGCACCGTAAGAGCCGGATTGTCGCTCGAAACCGCGACCGTAACACCTCCGGCGGGCGCCGGGACGAGAAGCTTGACAGTGCAGGTGCTGGTTGATCCGGCATTGAGGCTGGTGGGATTGCACGTGAGCGTCGAAACCAGCGCCGGGCTCACATTTAAAGTGGCAGTGCCACTAGTTGAATTTAAGCTCGCCGTGATGGTAGCGCTTTCGCCGGAGCTGACGCTGCCGGCAGTAGCAGTGAATGTGACGGAACTTGCCTCGGCCTCCACCGTCACGGAAGATGGAACACTCAGTACGGTGCTGCTGGCGCTCAATTGCACTCTCTCCGCCTGATCCATGGCGCGGTTCAGGCTCACGGTACAGGTGCTGGCGCTGCCGGGGCTTAGGGACTTGGATTTACAACTGAGATCAGATATCCCCGCGGCGGACGCGATCGCTAAAGGTGCCGTTTTGGACACGCCATTCAACGTGGTGGTGAGAACCACGGTAAGGTCTGGTAGCAACGTGTCGGCGGCCGCGGCGAAGCTGGCGGAGGTGGCGCCGGCGGGCACCCTCAGTGTGGCGGGCATCGTCAGCACTGAATTATCGCCAGACACCGTGACGATACTGCCTCCCGCGGGTGCCGGCTCATTCAAGGTGACCGTACAAGTGCTGCTAGAGCCGGCCACGATCGTAAGAGGATTACAAGTCAGTGCGGCCACTAGTAACTCGGTGACCAAGGTCAAACCGGCGCTCTGCTGGCGATTGTTCAGAGTCGCGGTGATGTTCACATTCTGGCCGGTTGAAATGGTTCCGCTGGTGACGGTAAAGCTGGCTGTGGCGGCGCCCGCGGCGACTGATACGAAGCCCGGTACGAAGAGCTGGGAACTATTATCGGATAACGTCACTTTACTCCCAGAGGGTGGCGCGGCGTGATTCAGCATTAGCGTGCAAATGCTCGAAGTGTTCGGGTTCAGTGTGCTGGGGTTGCAGTTCAGAGTGGAGACCAGCAAGTTAGGGACTAGGCTCAGGGAAGCGCTCTGGGAACTCCCATTCAGGGTCGCGGTGACGCTGGCCGCCTCGGTCTGGGTCACTGCGCCCGCCGCCGCGCTAAACGTGGTGAACGCGCTGCCGGCCGGCACGGTAACCGATGACGGCACCGATAGCGCCGAATTATCAGTGGAGACTCCCACGTTGATCCCGCCGGAAGGCGCAATTTCGTTCAGGGTCACCGTACAGGTGGCGGCGTCGCCGGAGTTCACGCTAGTCGGAGTGCAGATCAAGGCAGAAACTGTTGCCTGGACCAAGCTCAAGGTGGTGGATTCGAGCGTCCCATTTAAGGTGGCGCTGACCGTAGCGCTTTGGTTCGTGGCGAAGATCCCCGCGGTCGCCGTGAAGTTCGCGGAGGTGGTTCCCGACCCTACGGTCACGGATATAGGTATAGTGAGCAGGCCGTTGTTGTCCGACAGGGCGACGGTAGTCGCGGAGAAACCGGCCTCGCTCAAGCGGACCGTACAGGTAGTGGACGCACCCGAAGTCAGTGTGCTCGGATTGCAGTTCAATGAAGTGACACTCTGCTGCGTACTGGTGCTGACCGTGCCTCCGGTGGTTACCATTTGTATCGCGCCGCCTGCGGGCGTACTGCCCAGTGGATTGGTCACATTGATGAAGGTCGAGGAAATGCCTCGCGCTGTCTTCACTGCGAGGACGGCTACGACGCCGTTCTGAATGAGATTAGCGTTCAGGCCATTGGAACTGAGCCCGGTCAGAAAACATGTGTACGTACCCGAGTTTCCCGCGCAGGAAAGGGACTTGGCGGCAGCCATGGCGGCCGCACCGGCGCCGGCCGAAATACTGACGATTGCAGACGGCGTAAAAGCGAAAGTCCATTCCACGCTGGCCGGCTGGCTGCCGGACGGAGCATTCAACGAAAGCTCGAGTAATACGGAACCGCCCGCAGTAGTCACTCCCGATGACAGGGCCAACGAATCCGATTGACTGAAGGCCGGCAGACCGGCAAGGAAGAATGCAGCGATACAGGCTACGCGACTCAGCTTACGGTGACACATGTTGGCTGAATGTTGACGTCTCACTTAGTCCTCGCAGAAAGCTTTTCATTCGTCTAAAGTCAGTTAACGAGCGCCGCCTGGACAGCCAGGCATAGGAGGCGCAAAAGCGCACACCTCAACCTCGTTCAATGTCGTCGAACTTTATGTGCGACTCCATGTCTAAAGACACGATCTAAAGACACGATCTAAAGACACGATCTAAAGACACGAATCGGGCACAGACTGTCAGTTGTTGGTATGCTGGCTCTTCAGCCCGATCTGCGGACTTCGGGCCAACGACGGGAAAGGAGCCGCCCGCTACGTACGGTTTCTTTGCGTCGCAGGTGTGTGCGGCACGAACCCGTGAGAGGGGACTACTGGGTCCGATTTCCGCGGGATGGTCTCTGCGGTCTGGTCAACCGGTTTGCTCAAGACATTGCGGGGCGTGGCCGGGCCAGGCGTTGCGCGCCAAGACTTCATGCGAAGAGCGTAGCGCCAGTTCCGTCCGGTTGGTTACCGCCAGTTTCCGGAATATGCGGTACAGATATTCCTTTACCGTGCCTTCAGCCAGGCATAGTTCATAGGCGATTTCTTTGTTGGTCTTCGCCAGGCGGACCAGCGAAACAATTTGCTGCTCGCGGAACGACAGGTCGGCATCCTTAATTGGCCCGGGCGCTGCTGTGGATTTTCGGCAGCCCGGGCAACTGTACTCTCTACCAAAAGCGCAAAAGCGCGCTCCACAGCGTGCGCAACTTCGCGTGGGAGGTGCTAGCAAGACTGCGATGTTGTGTTTCGTCATTTAAGATAATCCGTCCCCTTTTCGTTCAATTACGCGGAAGCGGCGCATGCTCCCCCTCGCCTTGGCTGATCACAGACATGTGGCGCGAACACAGTTCCGCGATAGCCAGGTAGCTTACGGGAATTCCTTAAATTGTGAGGAATAGCCCGAGCAAATGAGGTGCCAAGAGTCTGAGCCTTCGAGTTTGGGCGAAAAGTGACCACATGGCATGATCGGAACCAGTTTGCGCGGAGTCGAAAAGGGGTATTTTTTACACTTGGCATCGCAGGCAGGTCGCCCCCCCAAACTGGGGGATATAATACCGTCTTAAGGGGGCTAATCTTTGATCTTTTTGGGGGTGCCGACGAGCTCCGGTTTCTGTTGCCCTTTGTTTACTAGTGGGCGCGATAAACCCGGCTAGTGTTCCGGATGCTGTATTCCACGCATGTAAGAACTTCGTACGGGGTACACGTGAGACGTGGAGCTTTTACGTATGGTTCTAATCGAAAAACGCCAGCTAAAGTTACAAAATGTTGAAGTGCATACTCGGGAATTCACGGGGCACCCAAGACGAAGCAGAAACGGCCGGCCTAGCCGTCGTCGTGAACGCGACCAGACGAACCTGAGATCAAACACAAATGTAAGAGATGTTGAAAAACCTTCGCAGGTACGGTAGCGCAAGCTCGATCTTTCGGAGCCTTTCGAACGCGTCAGGACGACCGCGACCGTGGGGTGCATCGGGATGCCCACGCTGCCGACGTCCGGTTGTCAGACACCGTATCGCCGTGAGCCAAACCGGCGTTTTTTCCCTAACTAAGAAACTTGTGACAGCCATTGCAATCCGATATCTTGAAAACAAACTACATGCGACTCTTTGTGCGGAAGAGACGGATCCAACTGTCGCGGCCAGCTGTGTTCGGAGGTGTGGTTAGCCATCTTCGTGTGGGGCGCCCGGTTTTATGGCGGCGCCCTGACTCGACGCGTTTGGGTATTAAACCCTCGACCGAGATTGACGGTCCGGGGAGGGCTGTAGAGCTCTTGTCGAGTGGGGGTCTGCCGGGCCGGGGAGGTTTTGCACGCAAGTTTATCCTTACCCTGCAGACAGCCTGCCTGTTCGTTACGGGCTCCGCGGCATGGGGACAGGTTAGTCTGGTGCAGGTAGTATCGTGCGGCCGGGGTACTTTTCCGGGAACGAGTTGTTCCATATCCGCCACCAAGAACGGCGATCTTATCGTCGTCGCCTGGCAGTCTGACGGCGAGGATATGACGAACACGATGAGCAGCGTGATGGATAACGCGGGCAATACCTACGTGGAAGCCGGTGCGGCTCGCTCAATCGACACGAACGAAACGAACTGGAACGATATTTGGTACGCGAAGAATTCGAAGGCCGGCGCGACTTCCATTACGGTCACGCCCAGCGCGGTCGATACCGGCGGCGTCGTGATCTGGGAGTTTTCGGGAGCCGATCCCAATTCACCGCTGGATCAGACAGCGACGCTCAATAGCCAAGCCGGTTCGGCGACACCCATTGGCGCTCGCGTTACCATCACGGCGCCGAATGAAGTGATTGTCTCGATCGCGGACGTGGCTTACAATGCAAGCGCCACTGCCTCCGGCAATCCGTTCATGAGTGACTCGAACCTGCTCGAAAACGGGTGGGCGCACTACATCACCTCGTCTGCTGGAACATACTCGGCGCAGTGGACTCAGAACAATTCCGGCACTTACGGCAGCAGCACGGTTTCGTTCAAGGCCGTCGGCACGCCAAGTCCATGTGATCTCAACGCGGACGGCGTCGTCGATATTCAAGACGTGCACGATGCCACCATTGAGGCGATGGGTTTATCCAACGCCCCTGCCTGTCAGGCCCCGCAAGGTTTTTGCACACTGGCATATGTGCAAGCGGTATTGGCCAACGCCATGGGAGGCGGATGCATTCTTCCAATAATTGGCGGGCCTGGCAGCGTCAACTTCGGAAACGTGAACGTAGGCGGTAACAGCACGCAAACCGTGACACTGTCGGGAAGTGGCCTTTCCGGCACCACAATTACCCAGGCAAATGTTTCCGGCACCGGGTTCAGCATCAGCGGACTGAAGCTGCCGCTGACAATACCCGTAGGGCAAAACACCAGTTTCAGGGTGATTTTTAGTCCGACGTCCGCTGCAAGTTCCAACGGCAGTATTGCTTTTGTATCCAACGCACTTAACCCGCTGAACGAGACTCTAACGGGAACCGGAGTTACTTCCGCACCGCATAGTGTCACATTGACATGGTCCCCCAGCTCAACTTCGGGCGCTACTTACAACGTTTACCGGAGCGCGCCGGCCACTTCGAGCACCAACCAGCCGACCATGCCATATTCACCCGCTCTGGCGACAAACGTGGGTACCTGCAGCGGAACTCCCGTACAATGCACGTACACAGATACCAACAACCTCGTATCCGGCGACACCTATTGGTACTACGTCACGGCGGTCGCCGGCGGCGTTGAAAGCGCGCCTTCTAACGTTTATCCGGGCACGATACCATAACTGAAAATGGTAAGCCACTGGTTCGACCAGTGAGACTTGAACAGGTTTGACCGTTCAGGGAGTATGATCCTCCTCAAGTGGCTTGATGACCAACGAGAGGAGGATTGCATGTCGGATCTTTACCAAAGCCCTATCCCACTCCAAGTGGGACTGCAAGTACCATGTCGTTTTCGTGCCCAAGCGGCGGCGCAAGGCGCTCTTCGGCCAGACGCGGCGGCAGTTGGGGCCAATTTTTCATGCCTTGGCAAAGCAGAAGGAGTGCCAGATCATCGAGGGGCACCTGATGCCGGACCATGTGCACATGTGCATCGCGATTCCGCCCAAACACCCGGTGGCTTCGGTGATCGGGTTTCTGAAGGGCAAGAGTGCCATCGCGGTGGCCCGGCTGTGCAGTAAGGAACGGAACTTTACGGGCGAGCACTTCTGGGCCCGTGGGTACGCCGTTTCCACGGTCGGATTTGAGTTGGGGCAGGTCCGCCAATACATCCGCGAACAAGAAAGCGCGGATGGAATCAGCGGGCAGTTCTGAAACGTCAGCGGAGGCGCGCTTTAGCGCGACTGCTTAAACCCACGACCAACCGCCTTTGAGGCGGTCCAACTCATCAAGCCACCCGCTCTGCGGGGGGTACCTGACTGCAACCGCTGTTCCACAATAACCACGATGCACCTTCACGGATGTCACCCTGTGCGCCGGCGTGGCGGGGGAGGATATTCGATGGGTGTCGCGGTGGGCGACTAAGACAACGACGGACACGCCGATCTATTCGTGACGGGTTTGCGATCGAACAAGCTCTATCACAATCGCGGCGACGACACTTTCGAAGACGTCACTGGCCGTGCCGGGCTGGCCCGCGAACTGGGCTGGTCGATGGCGGCGCTCTGTTGGATTACGACAACGATGGCTTGCTCGACCTCTTCGTGGTGCGGTACCTGGCCTGGGAACGGGCCGTTGAACGCTGCGTGCGGCGCATTTTGCCGGCCGGCATGCGTCAATATTGCCATCCGCGCGCTTATGGGCCCATGACCAATCTGCTCTACCACGACGAAGGTGGCGGCCGGCTTCGCGATGTTTCAAAAGAATTCAACATCGGCCTCTATCGCGGTAAGGACATGAGCGCCGTGGCCGGCGATGCGGATGGCGACGGACCCTTGGATATTTTCGTAACCAACGACAACATGCCGAACTTCCTGTTTCATAACGAGGGCATCCCGCGACATGGCGCTGGATGCCCGCGTGGCTTATAACGACGAATGGAAATTTGATCTTCGGCACCGGAACGTCGGCGGCGGCAAATTCGCTAACATGACCTCGCTGAGCCGTCTGGCGCGCGCGCGCCGGCCATTCGGGGGTTACTCCACGGCACGTACGATCTCGACAACGATGTATATAAGGACCTTTTCGTGGCGGGCGGCCATGTCTCGGATAACGCAGAGTTAGACTCCGGCCGCAAGTCGCGGCAGCCCCAATCTGGTGTTCCGAAACCAGGGCGATCGCAAATTTGCTCCCGAACCCCTGGCCGGCGAGGCCTTTCATCGGGGCACGGCTTTCGGCGATTTCAATCGCGATGGCAAGATCGACGTAGTCGCCACAAGCTTCAGAAAAGCCGTTATTTGGTGGAAAAAATTTCGCCCAGGGCCGTTCACGGACTTCACCTGGTGGGAAACCCATTCGCATCGCGATGGCCGCGGAGCGATGGTGCATATTGCAACCTGCCTACGCCGCACCGTGGAAACGCGCCACAACTGCAGTAGGTCACGCGTCCTCCAGTGACCCGATCGTGCATTTCGGCTTGGGGCGTGCGTCGATGATTCAGTCGATCGAAATCGCCTGGTCATCCGGCATCCAGCAGCACCCGAGCAATGTGCCGACAGACCGGTATCTGACGATTCACGAGCCATCCCACTAATACTGTCGGGCAGGCACCCGTGCCTGCGGCCTCGTAGGCCGCCCTCTTCTTAGCCAAAAAATGCAGCGCGATGCTATGATCCGCTCTTATGCTCCACATCCGAATCGCCGCCATACTATGCCTCGCCGCTCTGGGATGCCTGATCGCCACGTCGCAATCCGGCCCGCGCAAGCTTTCATCGTTCGACCTCCAGGTGAACGCGCTACTGGCCAAAATGACCCTCGACGAGAAGGTAGGGCAGATGACCCAGCCTGACCAGCTCTTTCTCAAGTCCGACGAGGATGTCGCGAAATACTATCTGGGATCGGTGTTGAGCGGCGGCGATTCGGACCCCAAGGACGGCAATAGCCTCGAGGCTTGGACCAACCTGATCGACCGGTATATGAAGCGCTCGCTCGAAACGCGCCTGGCGATACCTCTGCTGTATGGCGTCGACGCCGTGCACGGTCACAACAATGTTCTCGGCGCGGTCGTGTTTCCGCATAACATCGGACTTGGCGCGACCCGCAATCCGGCGCTGATCGAAAAGATCGCACGCATCACGGCACTCGAGGTGCGCGCCACCGGCATTAACTGGGGCTTCGCGCCATGTGTCGCAGTGCCGCGCGACATCCGCTGGGGCCGCACCTACGAAGGCTACGCCGACGAGCCGGACGGCGTGACGCAGCTGGGTGCAGCGGCGGTGCGCGGCTTGCAGGGTGACGATCTGTCCGACCCGCTATCGATTCTGGCCTGCGCTAAGCACTACGTAGGCGACGGCGGCACCGCTTACGGCAGCAGCAAGATTGGACCGCATTTGCTCGATCAGGGTGACACGCGGGTGGACGAACAGACTCTGCGCGCCATCCATCTGCAAGGCTACATCACCGCCATTCGCGCCGGCGTGGGTTCCATCATGCCGTCTTATAGCAGTTGGAACGGTTTGAAGTGCTCGGGCAGCCGGCGGCTGCTCACGGAAATTCTGAAAGACGAATTGGGCTTCGAAGGCTTCCTGATTTCAGATTACGGCGCTATCGACGCGCTACCAGGCGATTACAAGCACAAGATCGCCATGTCGATTAACGCCGGCATGGATATGGTGATGGTGCCGGAGCGCTACCAGGAGTTCATCGCCCGGCTGGAGGAAGCGGCCGGCGACGGGACGGTGCCCATGGAGCGCATCGACGACGCCGTGCGTCGCATCCTGCGCGTGAAAATCGCTATGGGCCTGATGGACAAGAACCATTCCCAGCTTGCCGACCGGAAACTGTGGAAGCAGTTCGGATCGCCGGAGCACCGCGCCGTCGCGCGCGACGCCGTGCGCGAGTCGCTCGTGCTGCTGAAGAACGAACATGGAGCGCTGCCGCTGGCAAAGACCGCGCGGCGCATTCACGTTGCCGGGAAGAATGCGGACGACCTCGGCAACCAGTGCGGCGGCTGGACCATCACCTGGCAGGGCGGCAGCGGCGAGGTGACGCCCGGCGGTACTACCATTCTGCAGGCCGTCCGGAAGGCCGCTTCGCAGCAGACCAAAGTGACATTCGCCGTGGATGGAAAGGGCGCGGAAGGTGCGGACGTGGGACTGGTGGTGATCGGCGAGAAGCCCTACGCCGAGACAAACGGCGACCGTCGCGACTTGAACCTGGCGCCGGAAGATGTGGCCGCTGTCGATAATATGAAATCGGCCGGCATTCCGGTGGTCGTCGTCCTGGTTTCCGGCCGGCCTATGGTGGTCGGCAACGTGCTAGACAAGGCCGATGCGTTTGTCGCCGCCTGGCTGCCGGGCACGGAGGGAGATGGTGTAGCGGACGTTCTGTTCGGCGATTACAAACCGACGGGCAAGCTGAGTTTCTCGTGGCCGCGCTCGATGGCGCAGGCCGGCGTACATCGGGGCGATGCTAACTACGATCCGCTGTTCGCGTATGGCTATGGCTTGAGCTACTAGCGCACCTGTGCCGATGGTGCAGCGCATCATCGGGCACGGAATCATCCGCGGCGCGCCGGTGTCGAAGACCTTGTGACGATGACCTTCCGATGCGCGATGCTCGCGAGTGTGCTCTGGTCCGACGCGTTGGCGGCCGGCGAGGCCGAACGTGCATTACTTTTCAATGCGTGCCCTGTCAGGACAGCATTGCTCGTCACCAATGCCGGCGCGCCACGGGTTCTCAACACCTACGACCTCCTGGGCCGGACCTTAGGCTGTGTCTCCCCGCGATTCCCTCCGTACGGACGACAATTGCGCCTCGAAGGTTATGTGCGCGTGGGTATTCTGGTGAACGAATCCGGGAAACGTCGCTTGTGCGCGCGCGCTCGGTGGACCCCCGCTCGTCATTCCATCTGCACTCCATCTGCACTCGAAGCCGCGACTCAATGGATCTTTCGACCGGCGACGCAGAACGGACACAGCGCCTCGTTCTATGGCATCTTGACTTTTCACTTCTCGCCCTGCGGCTCGGAGAAGGCGGGCGCCTCTTACCTCTCAGCCCACTGGTAGATGCCGAAGCACAATGGAGGCGTCTGAATCGTTTGGAATATAGTTGGAATATAGAATGATACCCGGCGGCGAACATTACGAGCAATGCAGTCTGCAAGGAGAGCACTGGCGCGATACGCCCCAGCTGCAACTCGCCCACAGATAATCCGAAGATCTCGGTCAGCACCAGACTCAGATCACCACCACGTCAGCAGCCCAACGAATCGCCTTCGATCGGTTTAGGGCCAGCCGGTCCCAGCCCCAAGCAATACGCGCCAATGGAGAAAAGAACGGGAGGACCGCCAGCCCGTCGGCGACGGCCCCCGCCAAGAACGAAGCCCGCTACAACCCCAATCAGTACCCCACGTGGGTTATGCGTCCGGTCCACCGCGGGCGCTCGAGTCCCGGATGGTGTGAATCTCCGCCGCCGGAATGTGCAGGAATTCCAGGAATTCCTGATGTTCCGCCGGCGCGGCTCTTTCGAATTCAACATGCCAGCGGTGCATCTCTCTCTCGGAGAGCCCCGAGGCCTTCATAATCGAAACCCACTTCTCTTTTGTGATCATCTTCTTACCTCCCATAGAGTCGTTCTTGAGTAGCTTTAGAATGGCGCGTTGGTGGGCGCGCCGCATCTCTATCTCACCGTCCAGCGCCAATAACCGCCGTTTTAATACCGCGGAGGCATCGCTCTCACGACGCTCCAGAATCGCGCGAATATCATCCAGCGTCAGTCCGGCGTGCCGGTAAGCGCAGATCTGCTGCAGGCGCAGCAGCTCCCGCTCGCCGTAACGCCGGTAATTGGCAGCGCTGCGGACGGGCGGCTTCAACAGCCCGATCGATTCGTAATAGAGCAGCGTGCCGCGGCTCAGCCCGCAGCGCGCGGCGAGTTTGGAAACCGTCCACATGTTCCAGTTCCCAGTGTCAACCCTACAGCTATAGACAGGTCAAGGGGAAATGCCGGCAACGATATACTGAGTAAATGACCGATTACCGCGGCATCGCACTGCAGCTCACCGAGGCACTGGGACTCACGCGCCGTCCAGTAGCCGTAGCTTTCCTGAAGGCGCCTCCCGCCGGCATTGCGAAGTTTGAGGGTGCCATGCCGTCCGGCTGCAGTTTCTGGCGCCTGGCGGCGGACGGGCGAACCTTTTACACGATCCCCGGCGACCACTACAACTGCCCCATCGGCAGCTACACGCATAACATCGCGCTGCCGCCCGATCGCGCGCCCGAACTGGAGCAGACTTTGTCACTCATGGCCACGCTCGGGTACGTGAAGATGGAAGAAGTGGCCGGCATCCCACGCCTGCCCGAGGAGCCTGGCGCCATCGTCTATGCGCCGCTCGGGGACACGCCCGTAGATCCCGATGTGGTAGTCTTCGCGGGTCGTCCGGCGCGACTCATGCAGCTGAGCGAGGCTGCCCTCCGCGCAGGTGTCATGGCGAACGCGCCGTTGCTGCCGCGTCCCACCTGCATGGCGCTCCCTGCGGCACTGGCGCAGGGGGTGGTCACCAGTTCGGGGTGCATCGGTAATCGTGTCTACACGGACTTGGGCGATGACGAATTGTACACCGTGGTCCCAGGCCGCGAGTTGCAGCGTGTCGCGGACGCGTTACGAACGATTATTGCCGCCAACGCACAACTCGCGGACTACCATCGCGGCCGCCGCGAATCGCTGGCCACGGCCTAGCGGCGCCCCAATACTATCCAAGCCGCAGCCGCGGCGAACTTCTCATCCTGGCGCCAGGGTGGTCCAATCGCTTTTGCCATGGCAGCCACTTCCCGCTCAACCTGAGCCGCCGGCAGTCGCAAGTCGGCGGCCGCCCGGGCGAACAATTCCCGCTCTCTTATCTCCGTGACGGGTAACCCGCACTCGCGGCTGGCCGCGCGTAAGGCTTCGCGGAACAGTTCGCCTTCAGCGGTATGCAGCAGCGGATGCGAGGCGAGGATCCTTTCGAGCGGCGGCAAAGGCTTTCCGGATCCTAATAGCAAGCCGCAGCCGATCACTTCATGCCCAAACTCGCGCAGATTCCCGGCCATCTCCCGCAATGCTATGGCCGCCAGTCCCGCCGCGCGCGCCGCGCTCCCCGCGAGCATCTGCCTGGCCTCATCGAAATCCAGTCCCACGGCGGCGTGGTATGGCTGCGATGGGCCCCTCGCGCCGCGCTCTTTCATTTCGATACGGCGCCGGACGGCCACTACCGGCGCGCCGGCCGGTCCAGAGCTGGCTTGAACCCTGGCTTGAACTAATGCCACAGCCGCCGCCCATCCGGAATGCGCACGCAGGCCTACGGCAGCGACTGACGCCATGCGGCCCTCAGCCGAAAACAATCTCGGCGATCACCAATTGCGGCAACGCTTGATTCCAGCTATCGGGAATGTTATCGAATGCCAGCCGGAAATTCTTGATCTCGCCGGGCGCCAACCCGCCGATCTTCTGGCTCACAATGGGCACCCGCTGGCGCAGCACTAACTGGCCGTAAGGATCGTAGAACACGCAGTTGATTTCGACTACCCGCAGGTTGCGGCCGCCGTTGTTCCCGATCTTGCCGGTGATTTCGACCACCGCCTGCTTCATGTAGCTCTCGTGCTTCTGCATATCGACGTCCATCAATTGCAGGCTGTGCACGTAGGCCTTGGCCTCGGCGGTGAGTGGCGCGGGAGAAGGCGCCGGTTGCCGCGAAGCCCGATCGAGGTATAAGAAGAAGCCCGCGCCCAAAATGACCACGAGCGCCACTACCAGCACCGCCACGGGGATGCTCTTCTGCTCCGTTGTTACTTTGTTGGCCACCGTGATGATATTAGCATGCCTGGCGATATCCAGGGCTCTTGGCGCCGGGTATGTCGACCGCTGTCCCTCCGCCGGTTCAGCGCCCACTTTTCGTCGTCTGTCGTTTGGCGAGGAGTTCAATGTTCGCACCAAGCTGAGTGAGTCAGCGCTTTGTGGGCTACGGCGGCGCATTAGTAGTAACTAATTCCCCGGTCAACGGCATAGCTGGCGATGTATGCAGTCATCCGGTACGATCGGCTGGCAGCCAGCGGAAGGGTTAGTGAGTGTCGGCTAGCCGTCTCTTTAGAAACCGGCCGGTGTGCGAAGCCCGGCAGGCGGCGACCTCCTCAGGAGTGCCCGTCACCACAACCTCGCCGCCCGCATGCCCGCCGTCTGGACCGAGATCGATTACGTGGTCTACGGTCTTGATGACGTCTAAATGGTGCTCGACAACCAACACTGTATGGCCCGCGTCCACCAGCCGGTTCAGGCACGCCAGGAGCCGCTCGACATCCGCCAGGTGCAATCCCGTCGTCGGTTCATCGAGAATGTACAATGTGTGCTTGGAGCGCTGCAGCTTGGAAAGCTCCGCGGCGATTTTGATACGCTGCGCTTCGCCGCCGGAGAGTGTGGTGGCGGATTGGCCCAGCGTCAGGTACCCGAGGCCCAGGTCGCTCAGCACCTCGACCTTCTTGCTCACGGCAGGCTCCTCCGCGAAAAATGTCACAGCCTCCTCGACGGACATGTTGAGAACATCCGTGATGGTCTTCCCGCGCAATGTGACGTCCAGCGTTTCACTGCCAAAACGGGCGCCCTTACACACACCACAGGTTACCTCGACGTCCGGCATGAAATAGAGCTGCGTCGTGATCACTCCTTCGCCCTGGCACTCTTCGCAACGGCCGCCCTTGACGTTGAAGCTGAAGCGTCCCGATTTGTAGCCACGATCTATGGATAACGGTGCGCGCGCAAAAAGTTCTCGGATCGTATCGTAGAAACCAATGTACGTCGCGGGATTCGAGCGGCTGTTGCGACCGATCGGCGATTGGTCAATGTTGACCACCTTATGCACCTGGCCGGCGCCGTCAATGCAGTCGTGATCGCCCGGCAATGTCCGGGTGTCCACCAGCCGCTTCCAGAGGGCCTTATACAAAATCTCATTAATGAGCGTGCTCTTGCCCGAACCTGATGCGCCAGTGACTGCAACCAGCTTACCGAGCGGGATGCGGACGTCAATTCCTTTCAAATTGTTCTCGCGCGCGCCACGCAGGATCAGCTCCTTGCCGTCGCCGTTCCGGCGCTGCCTGGGTGTCGAGATCGAACGTTTACCAGAGAAGAACTGGCCGGTCGGCGACGCCTTCGAGGCTATTACGTCGGCGAGCGTCCCTTGCACCACGATCCGCCCGCCGTGCACGCCCGGCCCTGGTCCCATTTCGATGATGTGATCGGCGGCGCGAATGGTGTCTTCGTCGTGTTCGACAACGATCACGGTGTTGCCGATGTCGCGCAAGCCTTCCAGCGTGGCGATCATCTTCACGTTGTCTTTGGGGTGAAGTCCTATGCTCGGCTCGTCGAGCACGTACAGCATGCCCATCAAGCCCGAGCCAATTTGCGTCGAAAGGCGGATGCGCTGCGATTCGCCGCCGGAAAGCGTTCCGGAGCGGCGATTGAGATTCAAGTAATCCAGGCCAATCCCTAAGAGCAGATCCAGGCGGCCGCGGATTTCGGTCAATACCTGCCGGCCCGCATCGCTCCCTCGGCCTGATGGTTTGAGGGTTCCGAGGAAACGGTGCAGTTCATCGAAGTGGAGGCCGCCCACGTCGTGGATGGTCTTGCCCGCTATGGTGAACAGCAGCCGGATGGCGCGAAGGCGCGCGCCCTTGCAATCCGGGCACGTGCGCTCCACCATGACCTTATCCAGCCAGGCCTCCATCCCCGAACTGGCCTCGCCGCGCTGGCGATACCGCCGGTAGTGCCGCTCGATCCGTCGCGCGATTCCGTGAAAGCCGACCTCGTGGCCCTCGAACTCGTCGCGTTTGATCTTGGCGTCCGGCGGCACGGAAGTCGCGAGTTTCTTCCCGTCAAGACCGTAGAGGATCGTATGGCGCACCGATTCCGGCAGTTTCGCCCAGGGCGTATCCAGCGAAAACCGCAACGCCTTCGCCAGGCTGTACATAATGCGGCCATCCCAAGTGTCCGGGTTATATTTGTATGCCTCGCGCACGAAGCAGCCGCCGCGGAGGCTCCGCTCCGGATCGGGCACCAATAGTTCCGGATGCGTGATTTTGTGGATGCCAAGCCCGCCGCAGGTACGGCACGCGCTCTCCGGGTTGTTGAACATGAAGTATTCGGGCCCGATCTCGCCGTACACGAAATGATGCGTGGGGCTGCACAGACCAGAATAGAAGCGCTCCGCCTCCGCTTTCGTTGCGCCCTTGAGAATCTCTACCTGAAGTAGGCCATCGCCCACCAGCAACGTGGCGGCGATCCCGGCCTTGATGGCTTTCTCGTGCTTGCGGCCAACCACAAAGCGGTCCACTACCGCGTCCATGTCGTGTACATCGTCTTCGTCGAGTGAGAGTTCATCCGAGATGTCCATGCGCCGGCCGTCGATCACGATCTGCCGGCAGCCCTTCTTGCGGACCTCTGTGAAGACGAAGTTCAGTTCTTCGCCGTATACCTTGAATAGAGGCGCACGCAGCTCGACCTCGGCGCCATCCGGCAGCGAAAGAATGGCTTCCAGAATCTGATTCGCACTGCGGCTGAAAACGCGCTCCCCGGTACGAGGGCAGTGCGGCTCGGCGATGGTCGCGAACAGGAGATTCAGATAGCTCGCAATGTCGGTCATGGTGCCGACCGTGGAGCGCGGATTGCTGCCGATGGTCTTCTGCTCAATCGAGATTACCGGCGAGAGCCCGAATACGAAGTCTACGTCGGGCTTGGCAACTTGCGAGACGAAACGCTTCGCGAAGCTCGACAGCGATTCCAAATAGCGCCGCTGTCCTTCTGCATAGATTGTGTCGAACGCCAGGCTCGATTTGCCCGACCCCGACAGCCCGGTTACCACAATGAGCCTGTCTCGCGGCAACTCGAGCGACACATTCTTCAAGTTATGCACTCGCGCGCCTTGAATCGCGATGGTCGTTCGGGCGGCGGGCTTGGGCCGGGACGCAACTGACTTACCAGACATCGGGCGCCTTACTGGAGCTGAAAAACGCCAACTCCTCCACGTCGACATTGCTCTTTCTGGTCAAGCGCACGGGCAGGGCCGTCTTGCCGATCAGCCCCTGGTCAGCCAGGTACTCACATGCCCCCGTTACCCCGCCAATGCCAAAGTTGCGCTTGAAGTGGTCTTCGATCTCGGTCGCGGAGCGTGCCTCTCCAATTTCGCGCAGGTAGTCGATCACCGGAGCGAACAACTTCGGAGCGCGGCTGGCCAGATAGGCGTCGATCTCCGCCAGTGCCGACCGTACGTTTTGCGCGGTTTTCTTCGCGTTCAGAAGATCCGAATAGATGATTTTGAAGAAACCCGGATTCAACTTCATCGCCTGCGGGATTACTTCCCGATCGGCAAGCATATGTGCGCTCAACACCTCGATCTTTGCCAAGGGGGTGGCGGCGTATAAGATCCAGAGCGCGGTGTATTCCAGATCGCCGCGCGTGCGGTACCACTTGTGCGCCTTGTACACGGCCGGTAGGGCGCCACCGGCTGCGTTTAATAGCTGGACTTGGATATCGCGATCGCCGATGGCGTGCAACTGCGCACAAAGATCGGCGATCGTTTCGTCATGGGTGTAGAGTAGACGGCCTTTAGCGAGAAACGAGTGCTGGAAGCCATTGCGGATGGAACCTTCCACGATCTTGCGGAAATCGGCCCGCGGCACCAACAGTGCATGCACATTGACGCCGTCCGCGTAAAGTGCAAGGCCGTCATCGGCGGTCTTCTTATCATCGATCGTCACCAGCACCAGGTCAATATCGGATTTATCCCAGACCGTGTCGTGCGCCAAGCTGCCACATAGGATTCCCGCGAGAACGGAACGATCGCGCTTTACATTTTCGATCAGGGCCTCCAGCGCTGCGTTGAACCTCTGATGGGCTTCGTTTGCCAAGTGAGGGTTGTACCTTTACCTCCCAGAATCATACCTTATCAAGGCGCTCGATTTGCTGCTGGCCCTCGCCGCTGCCAGCGTGTCACGCCCTCATTGCAAATCCCCGCTCTGGCTTCGTAGCTGGGTCCGGCCAAGACCGGAATCTTGGGGATGAGCTTGTGCGGGGCGGAACGTCACCACATCAAGGCCTGTCACTTCTCGCCCTGGCTGTGACCGGTTTTTGAAGGCATCAGCTTCCACCTTAGGGCCAGGTCCCATACCTATTGACTGGTGCCGATCCACAATGGCGATATTTCCCGCTTTTCGATATGCTCGCGTTCGGATCCATGACCCGAAGGCAGTCAACACAGGTGGGGCCGGGCATCCTGCCTTCTACCGGGCACATGCATCGGGTCGGCAACGACCGCCTGATCACCATCGTGTGCGAAATTGATTCATACTGCCGCCGTGGCGTGTGACGGTAGCCGGCAGGTGCTCCCGTAATGTCCGTCACAGGCATTGTCACCGGCGCCGGTTCATCTGTGAACTTTCGGTAGCCGTGCGTAAGTCAGAAACAGTAGCCCTGCGCCACCCAGTAATGCCAGTCGGCAATGGGTGGCGAGCGGAGGCCTGCCGACATGAGAAGATTCCACCCCAGATATCTGCCATTCTAGTGGAATAAAACGGGGGTGTATGGCGGTGCATCTGACGATGCGGAATAAGATAGGCGCAGTTCAGGGATAACCGTATCGAAGGGGAATGAGACCCGGAAGTCTGCTGGATGGTAACTCTAGCGTAAGGTACGTTCACGAAGTTCTTTGAACCATGCTTGTGAGCTGGCGGGCGCCAACAATGCCGCATCGGGAGTAGAGCGCGAGATTTCGAGAGCGTGGCACGGATCGCGGAGTGCACGGACGGTCTCGGAGGAAAAACTCCAGGAGAGGCTGGCTTCCGCGTCGGCGATGAAAACAGTCGGAAAGCCAAGTGCAGGAACTCTGTACGTCCGGTCCGACGAGCAGGGACAGGTCATGGGACCGGCGCTAGTCGCCCACATCCGGACCTGCTTTCGACTCCATCAAGGTACTGTTCGGGTTTGCGCTGAACAAAGGAGTCGATCGTCTGCACAACCATTTTCACGATTCCTTGGAACTGCCAAATAAGCCACGGTAACGAAACAGGGGAGCCTTTCGCCTCCCCTGTTGTCCATCGGTGGTTTTTAGATCGACTAGAAAGTGATCTTTCCGGTGACCTGGAGTAGGCGCGGCGCAGAATCAAAGCCCAGGAAGTTACCGTAGGGGCTAGTCGGGGTTCCAGCCATTTGCAGGATACTTCCAAATGTTGGATCACCGAAGCCGCTGTCGGGAACGGCGTAATTTGGGTGGTTGAGGACATTGAAGGCCTGGGCGCCCAGACCGAATGTCACGCGTTCGGTAAGCTTGAAGGTCTTGTAGAGCTGCATATCAATGTCGAAGTAGCCAGGACCGCGGAACTGATTGCGGTTCTCCGGCGAAATTCCGGGGTAACCCGTGAACGCACCCGAGGCGCTTTGAACAAAACTACCAGCGTTCAAGCAAGGCGTGTTGACTGCCGCTGCGCCGCAGTTAGACTGGTAAGGGGCGGTTGGATAAGCGAGGATCGGCGCGTCTGTATTGGTGATGGCTCCGCTCCAATTATTATCGGTAACGGTGAACGGCAGACCCGAGCGCAGGAAAATCTTGCCGGACCACTGCCAGCCTCCAAACACGGAGTCTACCAGGTGGTTCCCGAAACGATACTTAGGCGTATATACCCAGTCCCCAGTCAAGCTGTGCCGGATGTCGTAATCGGAGTTGCCGTAATTTCCCTGCCGCAACCCGTACGGACTGATCTGCGTCCCGATGGCAGTATTGGTGTTGATGGGGAAAATGCCGCCGTTGGAAGTTTCGTCGAGATTGTGGGCCCAAGTGTAATTCAGGTCGAACGTCAGCCCGCGCGAAAGGCGTTTCCGGACGGTAACGGTTGCCCCGTTGTAATTAGAAACGGCCCCGCTCTGGACCTCACTCACTGTGCCGTAACTCGGATTCGGCGGGGCACCTTGCGGGATCGCGCCGACGGTCGGGTAAAGCGCTCCAGGAAGCCCGTAGGCTTCCGGGTCATACGCGTTGCCCCAGGTATTTGAATACGGAATCTTGATACCGTGGTTCCCGTTATAAGCCAGAATCAGGGCATAGGATCCACCAAGATCGCGCTGGATCTGCAAGTTCCACTCCTGGTAGACGGGAGAATGAAGCGTCCCATTGAAGTAGTTGAACGAAGGCGCCTCAAATATCGATCCGAGACCCTGCAACGTGGAGGAGATTTGATTAAAGCTCTCATTCATATTGAAAGCCTGTGCAGAAGCCCTGAATGTTGCGGCGCCGCCCGCGGGATCAAACGGCGCCACACCGCCGGCGGGGCGCACACGGATGGCGACCGACGAGGGCGGATTGGAAAGCAGGGTGTCAACCAGACCCGCGGCGACATTGTCGTAAAATATGCCGGCGCCGCCGCTGATGATGGTCTTGCCCGACTTACCCGGGGAATAGGAGAAACCTAGGCGGGGCGACCAATCGATTCGATCGACGCCAGGGTATGCGTAATGCAGCCCGGTAACAATATCGGCGCTATAAGGGACATTGCCGTTGCCGGCAACCGTGGAAGCGAGGCTGGCAAACGGAGCTTTGAACTCGGAAAAACAGTCGGTCTGACAAACCGGATTGGAGTTGTGCTCGCCCCGGAGTGCGATGGTCAACTTAAAGTTCGGGCGAACTCTCCACTCGTCTTGCGCGTATATACCCAACCCCCACAGTGCGATGGGCACGTCATTTGTTTGATTGGACGATTGGCGGTACTGATAAGCGAGGCCGTCGGCGAATTCCTGCAAGCCGCTTTCCACGTAACCGAAGTACACGCCGGGTCCGTTGAAAGAGAAGTTATGGTCGCTGACGTCGTAACGCCGGAAGTTTTCGCCGAATTTCAGAGTATGACTCCCGAAGGTGTAGCTGAAATCGTCGATGAACTGGTATTGAGTGATGTTGCGGCCTTGGGGGAACTCGTAGATCCCATTGAAGCCCGTAAACGGAACCGAACCGGAAGTGAGGATGCCGTACGGGAAGGTGCTCATATCCAGAGCAGTATCCTGCGTGAACTGAGCCCGATAGTAACTCAGCGTTGCCATGAAAGAATTCGTCGCACGTGGACCAAGGATGTGCGTCTCGTCTAACTGGGTGTCCCACGAAGGCTGCTTTGAAATCGCGTCGAAGTTTGGACTGACCGGATCAATCGCGCTCGGCTGAGTGCCGCGGTCCTGTTTGTACCGGAAGTAAGCCTGATCGTTGTCGCTGAATCGATGATCCACGCGACCCGCGAGAATCCATTCGGAAGCCAAAGCTGACGGATTCGAGCGGAACTGCAGGGCGCAGGGCTGCGTAGCAGGATCGAAACCGGGCAGGCTCAGACTGTTGCATGCCGTAGTATTCGTGAGGGCGCTCGCGCCGCTATAGCCAGGCACGCTTCCGTAAAGGTTGAACAGCTTTTGGTAAGTGGAGGCCTCGTTAGGCTGCAAGGCCGTGACGTTAGCCAGCACCGCGCTCGCAAATTGCGGACTCGGAACGGTAAGGACATCGGTGTCCGGGAGCAGGAACCGCAGCCCTTCGTTATCGATGAAGAAGAACGTCTTGTCCTTGATGATGGGACCGCCGATGGAATCCGACCACTGATTCGCGTTGGCGAAGGGCGTCGGCGCCCCCTGCGCATTATTGAACGTGTCGTTCGCGTTCAGGAACCGTCCGTTCCAGTAATAACTGGCATTGCCGTGGAACTGGTTGGTGCCAGATTTGGTTACATAAGACACCTGAGCTCCGGATAGCTGACCGTACTGACCGCTGTAGGGGTTCGTCGTGATGGTTACTTCCTGGACTTCATTCGAACCAAGCGTGAGGTTGGATGCGCCCGAATTGTTGATATTGAAATACGGGTCCATGTTGTTCTCGCCGTTGGTAGTGAACAGGTTTGAAGTGCCGGGTAGCCCGTTTATGGTGAAATTACCGAAACCGCTCATTCCGGGAGGCGCGACATTGAGCAGGGCGCCGGGCGCGGTGAAGGCGATGTTGGTTAAATCGCCGCCGCCGCTCGGCAATAGCTCCATCTGCTGCTGCGAAAAGGTGGTGATTTGGGCCGGGTCCTCGTTGACGAGCGGGCTGGCAGTTGAGACCTCAACGACGGTGACGGCTTTTCCCACCTGAAGAACCAGACTGGCCGTGACCACATTTCCGACCGAGACCTCGATGGGCCGTTCGACCTTTTCGAAGCCGGGGGCGGTCGCCGACACCATGTAACGGCCCGGTTTGAGAAGCGAAAACCGGAATTCGCCCGCGGCATTGGATGACGCGGCTTGGACGGAACCGTTATCGAGATCGGTTAGTGTGACGGCTGAGTTGGGAACTACGGCGCCGGTAGCATCCGTGATGTTGCCGGATACACCGCCGGTAGTTAGGGATTGTGCATGGCCGGACACTGTAGTTACACCCAGTAGGACCCCGACGAACATAGCCGGTATTACTGTCCTGAAGCGCCGCGCCACGAGACTGGCGTTGTTGGTATTCATATGGGTAGTAGAGTAGCGCTCAAGAGCGTCGCTTGGTGGGACTGATCCTCAGGCCGATTGAACGATGCGACGGGTTGCCGGTCTTAGCCGCCGAACCGTTCTTGTATCAACCCTGCGAAAGGAAGTGGATCACAAACTGACGTGCGCGGCGCGGGCGGTCAGGTATGCTTCGGAATATGTAAGGCGGCGCGCTTTGGCACGAGCTTAAGCTATGGTACACGTTGGGGCTGTCATCAATTGAATTGTTAGTGCAATGATTCGCACGGTACGAATCGAGTTGCGGATCCAGCTCTTAGTGACTTGCCATATGCGGCGCAGCACTGCCATCCGACCAATATGCGACCGGGACCATAAAAATGGTCTCGGGCTCCGGCACGTCGCGAGATTCGTCATTGAACAGCACTGGTGAACCGGCAAGGTTCGCGCCCCAACTGGCCTCGCCTGTTTTGGGAACATGGAACATCAAATGAGGATGCCATTGACCCGCCGAGTCGCCGAGATATCCCATCTTCGATAGCATGTAAGACATCGCGCCGGCTTCTGGTGCCCGGAGTTCTTTCTTTACAACGCCAGCCTCTATGATTTTATGCATCTGCGCCCTGGATAACCCGGCTAAGACCAATTTTGTCCTATTCAGCGTATAAGGAAGAACCGTTCTTACCGCCTCCGGGTTATAGCAGATGGGCCCGCGTATCTTAGGGTTCCAAAATTCGGGCCTGTCGAATGGAGACATCCACGATCGTTCGACAAGGCAGGTGAAGCCATTCTTGCCCTCGACTGCGGTTTTATATCCACCTCGGTCGAGAATAAGAACATTTGCATCTTGCGCGATTGCTTGCGGAGCCGCGCTTCGGGCCATGGCGATCTCAGCGCCGGAATCCGCCATTAGATATTGCTCAACTGCAGCCATCCGGGAATATCGTTCCGAAACGGAATCCCCCTGGCACCCGGCCACCAGGATCGCCGCCAGCAGAGCGGATTGAATCGAGGTTTTACCTCGACGGTCGGTTCTCATCGCGCGAGTTGACATGTTCGAGTCTCTCATTGCCGCAGTAACGAGCCACCCATCCGCGAGATAGCCGCACCTCCATACGTAGAGTAACACCTGACGGATCAGTTTGGCGCGCTGATCCTCAGGGCGATAGTCCGATACGGCGAATTGACGGTTTTGATCGGTAGATTGGGCGCGAGGACGCTGCAACTGGGCTAAAATTATGATGGTGCTTCATAAACCCTTGCGGCTCATGTCATTTTGGCAGCTACAAACCCTGGGGTGGATCTGTTTCTATGCATGGAGCCTGTTGGGATCGCTGCCCGACATTTTGAAGCGCTCGGGAGCGCTGCGCGAAAACACGGAGGTGGCGGGTTTACTGTTCCTCGGTACTTGTGTATTACATCCTGTTTGCCGTTGGCTGCTGCGGCGTTACCCTTCCTGGGTCGCGTTTGAATTGCGGGCTTTTGTCGTGTCCGTCACAATCGGAGCGGCGGTCGCGTTCGTGTTTGAACTGTCCGAGAAGGGCATTCACAACATGAACGCCGTGAACCTGGCCGTGAATTCGGCCGATTTCCCTTTCTTGCTTTTCAGTTGGTCCAGTCTGTATTTCAGCATCAAGCAATGGAATTCATCGTCGCAGGAAAGGGAACGTCTGTTACGTGCCGAAGCCGAGGTTCGGGAAGCCCGCTTGCAAGCGTTGCGCTACCAGTTGAATCCGCACTTTCTATTCAACTCTCTGAACGCCGTTTCAACGCTGGTTCTGGATGGCGAAGCTTCCGCGGCTACCAGGATGTTGTCGCAAATCGGGGATTTCCTGCGCACCAGCCTGAACGACCAAGCCGCCCTGGAGGTGTCCCTTTCAGAAGAGATGGCCTTTACGGAACAATACATCGCAATCGAGAAAACTCGGCTGGGGGACCGGTTGCAGGTGGAGTTAACCATATCTCCAGAGACGCTGGATGCCATGGTACCGGGCATGTTACTTCAACCGCTAGTCGAGAACGCGGTGCGCCATGGTGTGGCGTGTGTCGCCGAGGGTGGGAGAATCACCATAGAGAGCGAACTGCACGAAGGGCGATTACGAATTATCGTCAGAAATTCGGGGACAGGCCTTCGCAAACAGGGAGAAGGCGACAATGGAATCGGCAAACGCAACATCTCGGAGCGGCTGCAGACACTGTACGGCAACGATCATCAGTTTTTGCTGGAGTGGCCGGAGTCAGGTGGCTGTGTTGTCACCGTGGAACTACCGGTCCGGAAGATCAAACCGCAAGAGGTATCGCCGTGTTAACGCTGATCGTGGATGATGAGCCGTTGGCTCGCCGTGGGGTCGTTCTCAGGCTGAAGAAGTTCAAGGATATCGAGATCGTCGGACAATGCGGGGATGGCATATCCGCGGTCGAGAAAATACTCGACCTTTCTCCCGACCTGGTCTTCCTCGATGTGCAGATGCCTGGAATGGATGGTTTCGAGGTTTTGCGCGCGGTCCCCAGGGAGAAGCTCCCGAACGTAATCTTTCTGACCGCATATGAACAGCACGCACTGCGCGCATTCGAGGTTAACGCCTTGGACTACCTGCTGAAGCCGGTGGACGACGAGCGCTTTGCGGCCGCCATCGGCCGGGCCCGAAAGCTGGTCGATTTATCGTTGAAGACGAAGATGGCTGAACGAGTTCTGCAGATGCTCGATCAGACGCAGGAAAAATTCGTCTCCCGTTTTACGGTGCAGACCGGACCTCGCATACAGATTGTTCAAGCGGACGATGTGGCGTGGATTGGAGCTGCCGGGGATTATGCGGAGCTTCACGCGCACGGCCGCGCTTATCTGCTGCGTGAAACCATGGCTTCGCTCGAGCAGAGGCTCAACCCGGCGAAGTTCCTTCGCATCCATCGTTCCCGAATCGTGCAGTCGGCGAATATCGTGGAGCTGCGCTCGATCGAGAATCGGGAATTCATCGTCCGGCTTTCCGATGGCTCCGAACACCGCTCCAGCCGCACGCACGCGAACCGTCTGGAACGCTGGCTGTCATCCGCCGGGCAATGACGGAAGTGAACGACAAAACGGTTGAAAGCCACAATCCTTGGATGACATGGGATGCAAGCGGCTTCCGCAATGGCGGTAGCGGCGTCAGTTTTGAGGGGAAAGTCGTCGAATCCATCGTACTCGATTTTCAAACGAAAAAATCGGCATACGTTCATTCCGTATGACGCTAGCAGGCCCTGTCTCAATTCCTGAAACATGTTGTGGTGATAATGTTTTGGCAATACAATCGAACGATGGCGATGGGCAGCCGGAAGATGCGAGAGAGACAGAGGAAATTTTGGTATGGCGGCGAGTTGCCCACGGCACCGGGCCACCCCTTCTACTCGCGGCTCAACGAGGTTCTCGAGTAGGCCCGGTTCGACTCATTCTGCGAAACTGCCTGTGCCGGTTTCTATCCCAACAGACTCGGACGTCCATCCCTGCCTCCGGGCCAGTATTTCCGCGTCATGATGATCGGGTTCTTCGAAGGACTGGATAGCGAGCGCCGCAGATCCCCTCCCGGCTGGCGGCTTTCTCATGGCTCGCCCGAGTAGCCGCAACGCGCTCCTCCGCAGCCTCCGCAATTTCTGGCGAGATATCGCCGCCTCAGTTGGGATCACCAAGCGGATTGTGCCGCCGACAATCTTATGGTACAGAGATGATTCGTGCGGGAGTCAGCTTGCCCGCCGTAATGAAATTGCTCGGACACCTCAAACCTGAGATGAGCCTCCCCTATGTGGAAGTCTTGCTCCTGGACTTAGAGCGCGAGTTCCTTCTGGCTCGCCCCGCCATCTGGTGCCCACTTCACGACTACTGGTCTTCTCCGCCTCTCACCAGGCCAGTCTCGCGAGTCTGCTCGATGCCCTGCATGTGTCGCTTGCCACGTTCTGGAAATGTTTCGCCGCTTGCTTCCTCACGGACGCCAACGTCGTCTCCTCGGCCGCCTCGCCAATCGCCTCAGCAAGATTGCTGCAGAAGCTCGAAAACACGAACAAGGGTAGAAGTCGGCACCGATTGGCTAGTTAGTGCAGTGAACCTATTTGATGGTCTTGCGGGTGGAAGTCCCGCCAGCGCAAGTTTCCCAGTTGGCGCTATTAGTGATATCCGGCGATGGCGCGGGTGACCAACCCATCGGAAGCCCGGAGGTAAAAGTCCTCGTAGGCTGGGTGCGAATCCGGTCTGCTCCGACAAGGAGGGCAAGCAAACCAGCAGGTCGTAGCGCAAGCGAACCGTAGTCAAGCCTCGAAAGCAATCTCCCTCACCAGAATCGGAGTGTGAGGATAACGGGAATACCGAAACTGTTAACTGGAGTTGAAGGCCAGCGTTTTCGGTGAAGCACTGGGTATAGGCAGCCGAACGGTTCCCCGTGGTCCCAGAGGACGATATGTTGCGAAAGGGCATCAATGAAAGCTCAGAACCAGTCGTGGGTCGCCTCTCTA
>CAVWOT010000040.1:0-106495 GCA_963756605.1 Bryobacterales bacterium
CGCCCAAGGCAGGTGCGCTACCGGGCTGCGCTACGCCCCGACTGGTAATCCGGCTCCTCTCATTCTAGCCTACACTGCCCCTTCCCGTGGCCTGTCCGCGCAGCCCGCCCGCGCCAGGCACCGCAATTGCCACGCCGTGTACTATCTCCCTTCAGCCGGTACCGCACTTCCCATACGTAGGCAGCGGGGGTCCCAAAGTACCAGGCCGGGCAATTGACCTCACCCTCGCTCTCCGTTACACTGGATCGTCAGTTCTTTTTCGGCTTTATTCCAGTTAACCCAAAACAAGGATTCTTCCAACGGGCGGGACGGGCATGCAAAGACAGATATTCACATCGGAATCGGTAACAGAAGGTCATCCGGACAAGATCGCCGACCAGATTTCGGACGCGGTATTGGATGCAGTGATGGCGGAAGATCCGCTCGGGCGGGTCGCCTGCGAAGTGCTGGTCACCACCGGGATCTGCGTAGTCGCGGGCGAGATCACCACCACGTGCTACGTGGACGTGCCGCGCGTGGTGCGGCGCACCATCGAGCACATCGGATACGCCGATGCGCTATGGGGCTTCGATTGTAATACCTGCGGTGTGCTGAACGCGATCCAGTCCCAGTCGCCGGATATTGCGATGGGTGTGGATACGGGCGGCGCCGGCGACCAGGGCATGATGTTCGGATACGCCTGCAACGAAACCGATGAACTCATGCCGCTGCCCATCATGCTGGCGCACAAACTCGTGCGGCAGCTTTCTGAGGTGCGGCGCGCCGGGCTTCTGGATTTCCTGCGGCCGGATGGCAAGAGCCAGGTTAGCGTCGAGTACGTGGACGGCGCTCCCAAGCGCATCGATGCCGTGGTGGTTTCCACGCAGCACGGCGACAAGGTTTCGATCGAGACCCTCCGCGCCGAAGTAAAGAAGCACATCATCGACCCGGTAGTGCCTGCGGACATGATAGATTCAAGCACCCGTTATCACATCAATCCCACCGGACGCTTCGTAATCGGCGGGCCGCATGGCGACACGGGCCTTACCGGGCGCAAGATTATCGTGGATACCTACGGCGGGATGGGGCGGCACGGAGGCGGCGCATTCTCCGGCAAGGACCCCACCAAGGTGGACCGCTCGGCATGCTACATGGCGCGCTACATCGCCAAAAACGTCGTCGCGGCGGGTTTGGCCAGCCGCTGCGAAGTGCAATTGGCTTATGCCATCGGCGTAGCCGAACCGGTCTCCGTCATGGCGAATACGTTCGGCACGGGAATCATTCCCGAAGAGAGAATCACGGAGCTGATTCGCGCGCATTTCCCGCTGACGCCGCGGGGCATTATCGATCACCTGAAACTGCGGCGGCCCATCTACCGCTGTACGGCGGCCTTCGGACATTTCGGCCGCACCGAAGAGAGCTTTTCCTGGGAAGCCACCGATAAAGTGGAAGGGCTGCGCGAAGAAGCCGTAGCCCAAGCTGCCGCCCGCTAACGGCACGGCACATTGAACAGAGGAATTCATGCCAACCGATACGCAAACGCAAGTAGCCTGTGACATCAAGGATAGTTCGCTGGCGGACGTGGGGAAGAGACGCACGGAGTGGGCGTTTCAATCCATGCCGGTGCTGCAGACCATCCGCAAGCAGTTCATCAAAACGCAGCCGCTGGCCGGCATGCGCGTAGCCGCCTGCCTGCACGTCACCAGCGAGACCGCCAACCTGATGATCACGCTGCGGGACGGCGGCGCCTCCGTGGTGTTGTGCGCCTCCAATCCGTTGTCCACGCAGGATGACGTCGCCGCCACGCTGGTGCGCGATTACAGCATTCCCGTCTACGCCATCAAGGGCGAGAACAATGAGGTTTACTACCAGCATCTGAATGCCGCGGCCGAGCACTCGCCGCACATCACCATGGATGATGGCGCCGACCTGGTGTCGCTGCTGCACAGCAAGCGGCAGGACATGGCCGTCAACATCGTGGGCGGCACAGAAGAAACCACCACCGGAGTCATACGGCTGCGCGCGATGGCTAAGGACGGTGTACTGAAGTACCCGATCGTGGCCGTGAACGACGCGCTTACCAAACACCTGTTTGACAATCGCTACGGCACAGGACAGAGCACCATCGACGGCATCATCCGCGCGACCAATATCCTGCTGGCCGGGCTGAACCTGGTGGTGGCCGGCTACGGCTGGTGCGGCCGCGGCGTCGCCATGCGCGCGCGCGGCTTGGGCGCCAACGTCATTGTTACCGAAGTGGATCCTACCAAGGCCATCGAAGCGGTCATGGACGGCTATCGCGTCATGTCCATGTCGGAAGCCGCCGTGATTGGCGACATCTTCGTGACCGTCACGGGCAACAAGCACGTGATTGCGCGCGATCACTTCGAGCGCATGAAGAACGGCGCCATCCTCTGCAACTCGGGGCACTTCAATGTGGAGATCGACCTGGAGGCGCTGGGCAAGATCACCTCATCGCACCGCCAGACCCGCGAATTCGTGGAAGAATATTCCTTCCGCGATGGGCGCCGTCTGAACGTGCTGGCTGACGGCCGCCTGATTAATCTCTCGGCCGCGGAAGGCCACCCAGCTTCGGTAATGGATATGAGCTTCGCCAACCAGGCGCTCTCGGCCGAGTACATGGTGAAGAATCACAGCCAGCTTGAAAAGAAGGTCTACTCGGTACCGGAAGAGTTGGACAAGCAGGTGGCGCGCATGAAGCTGGAATCCATGGGCGTCAAAATCGACCGGCTGACGCCGCAGCAGGAACACTATTTGTCGAGCTGGTCGGAAGGCACCTAGCCCAACTGCATTGGAAGGCGGGCTTCAGCCCCGCTGTAGCCGCGATGCCGAAAGCTCGCGCAAGCGAGCGAGCGTGGAAATTATCGCCGGGTCGCCCTTCACTTCCGCAAGCGGGCGAAGCTGATCCTCGATATACCGCCAGTCGAGCCGGTCTCTGCACCGGACGGCCACGCTCTCAGCGTCCCGGATGTCGAGTGGACGCGATGCGAATAGCTTGAACACGATCAGGTCCTCGGCCGAGCAGGTTCGGATCTCGATTTCCGGACCAAACGAAAACAACGTGGCGCGGCTGACAACGAGTTCTTCGAACGGGAGAGCGCCGAGTGAGACATCGATGCCAACTCCATCTGGTGTCTTAAGCAAAAGGACTCGGTGGCGGCGCGCAAACTCAGCAGCGTCTTTAATGCGAGCCGGGTAAGCGGTGAGCAGCGCGCCTATATACTTTTGTTCGGCACCAAAACCTGCCATCACGGTGAGATCCACATCCAGCGTGACGCGCGGTTCGCCCCACCTTTGTACCGCCAGCCCGCCGATGAAGCAGGAGCGCCAGCGTTGGCCATCGCAGAAATCCTGCAATTGTTTAGCGGCCGCGAAGAGATCCATCATCGGGGCAGCTTCGCGAACCATTGCTGCATCTCAACCATCCCTGACGATGGCCTGAGCGGCGCAGTCCGCAACGCCTGATTGAAAGCGCTCTCCAGCAGCGCCAGGGTGTGCAGATTGTCGGCCCCCCGGATCTCCCGCTGCCGAATGGCTGCGATTTGGGGGCCGGCTTCCTTCCAGGTCTCCACCCACCGCCGGATCAGCTCGCGCTCTTCCATACTCCGATTATCGAACAACTGCGCCGCGCTCCGGCTATACTGAGCATTTCTCGATGAACGGAGTGAGCAGGCACGAAACCGAAATCGTCATCGCCGGCGGCGGACTCGCAGGCATTGTCGCCGCTTACGAACTGCTCGAGCGCGGCCGGCGGGTCCTGCTGATCGATAAGGACCGGCGCGAAAACTTCGGCGGCCTCGCCAAAGAGTCGTTTGGCGGCGTGCATCTGATCGGCACGCCGCACCAGCGCCGGTTGCGCATACACGATTCGACTGAACTGGCCTGGAGCGACTGGCAAAGCGTGGCCGATTACGGTCCGGATGACGAATGGCCTCGCACCTGGGGCCGCTTCTACTGCGAAAATTCACGCGAATACATCTTTGAATTCCTGGATCGGAAGAAGATCGAATTTCTGCCGCTGGTCAACTGGCCCGAGCGCGGCCTGCATGGACCGGGAAATTCCGTCCCGCGATGGCACATCGTCTGGGGAACCGGCTACGAGATCGTCCACCGCCTCTTGGACGCGCTGGAGTCCCACCCGCGGCGCGCCAATCTGGAAGTTCTTTTCGATACAGAGGTCTCCGCAATAGAAATCGCAGGCGGATGCGCCCAGGGCGTGCGCGGACGCAACATGGGCGACGGCCGCGAATTCCGTGTTGCCGCCGAGCACGTCGTCATCGCGTCCGGCGGCGTGTGTGGAGGCGATCTCAGTTGCGTACGCGCGCATTGGTATCAGCCGTGGGGCGAACCACCCGCGGAACTGCTGAATGGCGCGCATCGTTACGGCGACGGCATGCTGCACGGTGAAGTGGCGCAGTTGGGGGGCGCCGTAACGCATCTCGATCTGCATTGGCACTACGCCGCCGGCGTGCATCACCCCGCTAAGCGCCGGCCCCTCGATGGCTTAAGCCTGGTACCGCCGCGCTCAGCGCTGTGGTTAAACGCGCGCGGCGAGCGCATTATGCATCCCGGCCCCATGCCGGTGTATGGCGACACGCGCCACCTGGTAGCCAGCGTTCTGGCGCAGCCGGGCAAGTATTCGTGGCAGGTGATGAACTGGAAAATTGCCATCAAAGAACTGGCGGTTTCCGGCTGCGACTACATGACCGCCTTCCGCTACAAAAAGAAGCTCGGCCTAGCCGTCAGCCTGCTGTTCGGCAATAAGGACCTGGTGAACCGCCTGATCCGTGACTGCCCGGATGACATCGTGGTGGCGGATGGCCTCGATGAACTGATCGATAAGATGGATCGCCAGAGCCTTTACGGCCTGCGGATCGACCGCGCGCGGATGGAGGCCGCCGTGCGCGCGTGGGACAACATGATCCAGCGCGGGCCCGCCTATTTCAACGACGAGCAACTGCGGCGTATCGCGAATGCGCGCCAGTATCGTGGTGACCGCGTCCGCACATGCAAGTTCCAGAGGATTCTCGATCCCCATGCACGGCCGCTGATTGCGATTCGTGAATTCATTTTGAGCCGCAAGAGCCTGGGCGGCATTCAGACGGATCTGCAGTGCCGTGTATTGCGTTCGTCCGACGGGCAGCCGATTCCCGGCTTGTACGCCGTGGGCGAGGCCGCCGGCTTCGGCGGCGGAGGCATGCACGGCAAAGGCTCGCTGGAAGGCACTTTTTTAGGCGGGTGCGTGCTTACCGGACGCTTAGCGGGACGGCACGTCGGCGCATGAGTTGGGCGTGGGCGCCCGTGCTGCTATTCGCTGCTATTCAATGTCGAGCATATGCAAAATCGCCTCCACGTCCGCCGCGCGCACATGCACGGCGGCGCTCATAGCGGTGGGATTGGGGCGTTCATCGAAAGCCTGGAATAGCGCTATTTTGGCGATGGCGTATTGCTCGCTCGAGTGCAGCGCGCGGGCGTGGCGGCTCTGCCAGTCCTCCAGCGCAGCTTCGCTGATGAGAACCGAGACGGTGATGGACGTCTTGCGGTCCGCGGAAACATCAAAGACGTACTCTGTGCCGCTCTGGCCGTTGCGTTGATAGGAACGATGGCCATTATAGTAATACTGATAAACATAACCGCTTTGTCCGGAATAAGTCTTCTGACGGCGTACGGCGGGCGCGCCGGTCAGCGGCTGTGGTTTGTGGGAGAGCCAGCGGTCGAACACATTTCGATTATCCAGGTACTGCAGACCTCTTGACAAGCACGCCGTTTGGAGTGACACTGGATATGGAATCAGCCGGTGAATGATTCCGATGTCAGAGTACACCGAGTGGCCGGCGCACGTCGGCAAGGAGGTGCTAATAGAACCGGGCCAGAATGGGGGCGGTCGTCTCCCCGGGTAGTAGGCAGCAGTACGAAGGATTCTCGAACAGCCGGAATCGCTTGCAACTCAAGCGTTGCGCTCTTGCGCAAATCGGATGGCTGGTAACCAGACTTTCAGCTTACGCCCGGGGACGGACCGCCCTTTGTGTTTTTCTTGACGTAAGTTTTCCTTCCCCCTTTCCCGTGCATCCCGTGTAAACTGAGATGTACAATCCTCCTCCGATATGAAACCTCCTCCCCGGGAAATCGTGGCTGCCCACAGTCCGGATTCCGATGATGCGTTCATGTTCTATGCGCTTGCCACCAAGAAGGTCCGCTCGACCCAGGTAACCTTCCGCCATATCCTGGAAGACATCGAATCACTCAATCGCAAGGCCGTCGAGGGCCTGTACGATCTCTCAGCCATTTCTTATCACGCATATCCTTACGTGTCCGATAAATATGTGTTGATGGCCAGCGGCTCCAGCATTGGCGACGGATACGGTCCCATGCTCGTAGCGGCACGGCCCATCGAAGTGGAAGAATTAGTGGGCAAGCGCATCGCAGTGCCTGGCAAGCTCACCACCGCGTACCTCGCATTGAAATTATTCCAGCCGGACTTCGAAGCAGTAGTCACGCCCTTCGATAAAATCATGAACGCGGTGCGCGATCGCTCCGTGGAGGCCGGCCTGATCATTCATGAAGGACAATTGACCTATGATCGCGAAGGTTTTCATCGCGTGCTCGACTTGGGCCGGTGGTGGAAGGGCAAGTATGGATTGCCGCTCCCGCTGGGAGGCAACGTTCTGCTGCGCACGTTGCCGGGTGAAATCCAAAGCGAGTGCTGCCGCCTGATGCGCGAGAGCATTCAGTACGCGCTGGATAATCGCGACGAGGCGCTTAGCTATGCGCTGCAATTCGCGCGGGACATGGAAACCAGCCTGGCGGAGAAGTTTGTCGGCATGTACGTGAATCACTACACGCTGGATGCAGGCGATGTGGTGCCCGCGGCAGTGCAGAAGTTGCTCGATCTGGGCTATGAGGCGGGCCTCATTCCGCGGCGCGTCGAGGTCGAGTTCGTGCGCTGATTGCTACATTAGAGGCATGGCCTTTCATCCGTCCGTCCCTCTTCTGCTTTGCCTCTCATTCTCTCTGGCCCCAGCTCAGGACGCCGGGCTCCGTCCCAAGGACGTCCGCGAGATGGCCAAGGGCGGCGCCGATTCGATTCCTAAACTGGCGGAGCTGCTGGCCAACCCGAGTTTCGAAATCCGGCTGGAGGCGGTCAAACAGATTTCGGATATAGGCACGCAGCACAGCCTCGATCCATTGATTCGCGCCACTCGTGATACCGATCCCGAAGTCCAGATCCGCGCCACCGACGGACTGGTGAATTTTTATTTGCCCGGTTACTTGAAAACCGGCTTCGCTTCGTCGTTGCGCCGCGCCGGCACGAGCATCAAAGGACACTTCACGGATACCAATGACCAGGTGATCGATCCGTACATCACGCCGCGCGCGGACGTGATTGCGGCGCTGGGAGCATTGGCGCGGAATGGCGCGAGCCCGGAAGCACGGGCCAATGGCGCGCGCGCGGTAGGTATCCTGCGGGGCAAGGCCGCCATACCAGATTTGGTAGCGGCCATGCATTCGAAGGATACGGCCGTGATTTACGAATCGCTGGTGGCACTGCAGAAGATCCGCGATCCCGAGGCGGCGGGAAGCATCGCGTTCCTGCTGCGCGACCTCGATCCGAAAGTGCAGGTGGCGGCTATCGAGACCACCGGTCTGCTGCTGAACAAGTCCGCGCTGCCTGACCTGGTGGACGTGCTCAACCGCGCCAGTGACACTAAGGTGCGCCGTGCGGCGCTCACCGCCATTGCGATGCTGCCTGACCCCGGCAGCCGCGAAATTTACGCGCGCTATCTCACCGACAAGGACGAGAAGCTGCGTGCGGCCGCCGCGGAGGGCTATGCGCGCTTGAAGAATTCGGCGGATTTGCCCATGCTAGAGAAAGCCTGGCAGGACGAGACCAAGACATCGCCGCGGCTCTCGTTGGCTTTCGCGCAGGTGATGTTGGGCAAAACGGAGATCTCCGAATTCAGCCCGCTCCAGTTCCTGATCGACACGCTCAACAGCGCTTCTTATCATGGCGAGGCTTACCCGTTCCTGGTGGAACTGGCGCGCGATCCGGCCGTGCGCAAATCGCTGTATGGACCGCTATTGCAAGGTACGCGGGATGAGAAAATCTACCTGGCGCGCGTGATGGCGCGCAGCGGCGACGCGAGTGATGTGCCCCAGTTGGAAAAGTTGAGCCACGATCCGGATCCGGAAGTGGCGCAGGAAGGATTGCGGGCCATGCGCAATTTGCAGGCCCGCACCTGAAGAGATCTTACTTGGCCTTCTTCTGCTTCTGCTGGCCGACGCGCACCTTGAAATGCAGGACCTTGGCTTCCTTATACGCCTTGTGATCGTGGCGGGCCACAACATCGGCCAAATACTTTTCCACGCTGGCGTCTTTCGGGAGCACAGCCATGACAGTGAAGTTTTCACCGCATTCCGGGCAGAAGGGCCGGAATCGCTTGACATTGGGGATTGCCATAACACCGTCAGTTTAGCACGGCGGCAACGCGCGCCGCCCATTGGGTGGCAGCGCCTGCCTATCTGGTGATTGCCGTACTCACCACCCCCGCCGCCACCTCCGCCAGCGCGGCCAAGGCCATCTCGCAGCCCTCCCGGTCCACGTCATAGTGCGTGACCAGCCGCATCACCGTCGCATTGATCGGATCGATGAGCACGCCTCGTTCTTTTAATCGCGCGCTGATTTCCTCTGCCGGCAATCCCGTGCCGCTCACGTCGAAGATCACAATATTGGTCTGCACCTTGGTCGGGTCGATGCGAATGCCGGGAATCTGAGCCAGGCCCCTGGCCATCAGGCGGGCATTGCGATGATCTTCCACCAGGTGGCGCGGGCTCTGTTCCAGCGCGATCAGTCCCGCCGCCGCCAGCACGCCCGCCTGGCGCATGCCGCCTCCCAGGCGTTTGCGATAGAGGCGTCCCTGCGCGATATCGTCCGCCGTGCCCGCCAGCATCGAACCTACCGGCGCGCCCAGCGCTTTCGACAGGCAAAACATCACCGTATCCACCTTGGCCACGATCTCGCGCACCGGCTTGCCCAAAGCTTCAGCAGCATTGAAGACGCGCGCGCCGTCCATGTGAACTTTCAGGCCGCGTTCGTGCGCCCGATCGCAAATCTCGTCAACGAGCGCCAACGGATAGACCGTGCCGCCGGCGATATTGTTCGTGTTCTCGATCTCGATCAGCGCGGTGCGTGCGCGGTGCGGCCCCAGCGGGCGGATTTCGCGCGCAATCTGCTCCCAGCTCATGATGCCGTCGCTGGTCTGAATCGGCCGCCCGATGCAACCGGAAAACCATGCCATCATGGAAAGCTCGTATTCGAGCACGTGCGCGCGCACGTCGCAGATGACCTCCTCGCCATGGTGCGTGTGCAGCTTCACCGCGATGGTGTTGCCCATCGTCCCCGTAGGCACAAACAGGGCGGCCTCTTTGCCCGCAATTTCGGCGGCGCGCCGCTCCAGAAGATTTAGGGTGGGATCCTCGCCGTAAACGTCGTCGCCCACCTCGGCTTCCAGCATGGCCCGCCGCATCTCCGGTGTGGGCTTGGTGACTGTGTCGCTGCGCAGATCAATCATGTCACAAACTCCTGAAAGACTTCGTTGGAGAGCATCACGCCGCGGCTGGTCAGGCGCAGCACGCCGCCCTCAGATTCGAGCAGACCTTGCTCGATGAAACGGCGGATGGGCTCGCTAAAATGTTTCCACTCGCGCGGCTCGGGGCGAATCCCCTGGGCCAGACGCAGGCCCACGAAAAAGCGCTCCTCCAAAGGATTGCTCTCGACGCTCACCGGCTGCCAGGCGCCGAGGTATTCATTTACGGATTCGGGATTTTGCCAACGGAGCCGGCCATCGAAGGAATGGGCGTCAGTGCCAAAGCCGGCGTAAGACTCCAGCAACCAGTATTTCATATTGTGGCGCGATTCGTGGCCTGGAATCGCGAAATTCGAGATCTCGTACCGCGCCAGGCCCAGCGTGGCGAGCTGTTCGACGGCCATCTCATACAGATCGGCGGTGAGATCGCTCGATGGCCTGTCGGCCGCACCGTAGCGCGTGCCCCCGGCGAGGATCTCGCGTCCCAGCCGGCTGTCCTCATCCACTTCCAGCATATAGACCGAGACGTGATCGGGGGCCAGGCGCGCGATCCAGTCGAGCGATTCACGCCAGCTTGACTCGGTTTGTCCTGAAAGACCAGCGATCAAATCAATGTTGATTCTGGCGATGCCCGCGGAGCGCAGCAGATCGATTTCCGCCGCAACGATTTGGGCGGTGTGCTTGCGTCCCGTGCGCGCGATTTCAGTTTGCACGAACGACTGTACGCCCAGGCTTACGCGGTTGATACCGGAATCCGCCCAGCCGCGCGCACGTTCCGGCGTGACCGTGCCGGGAGCGGTTTCAAGCGTGGCCTCCAGCCAGGGGCATCCCGGAATCAATGCCAGCACAGACTCCAGCGCCGCGGGTTCCATCGCGCTGGGAGTGCCGCCGCCCAGATAAACCGTTTCCGGGCGCCATGCCCACCGGTGCCGCGCGATTTCGCTGCGCAACGCGTCTATATAGCGCCCCTCGGTTCCGCGGGGAAACACGCCCGATGCAAAATTGCAGTAGGTACACTTCTGCGCGCAGAACGGATAGGAAACGTAAACGCCCGGCACCTACCTTATGATAGCGTGGCGCCTTCGTTACGTCGTTCGACGAGCTGCCGAAAGAGGTCCTCGGTGTCGAACGGAAGAGAACCGGACGGCAGGTCCAGCGAGGTTAATGGCGCCTCGATCAGGGCGCGGTTCTCGAAACGGTAGGCCCTGCGTTCTTCCGGATCCAGCAGCACCATATGGAGGACGCCGATCTGTTTGTAGTCGCGAAATCGCGCCAATTGTTCGGACAGTCTGTCGTCTGGCGACAGAATCTCGATGACGACCCAGGGGATCGAGGTCACCACCGTGCCGGGTGGCAGCGGCACTGGACACAGGATCACATCAGGAATGCGATAGCGCGCACGCTCGATGATCCGCGTGCGGGCCTCCGAAAGTGCCGCGAATCGGAACCGCTTGCGGTATCCGTCCAAATAGACGGCCAGGAGAACCTGCAAGAGGCTATGCGCAATAGTTGGCAAGCCACGCTCCACCAGGGCACCATCGACATACTCCATGTCGGGATGATAACCGGAAGTGAGATACTCGTCGGGCGAGACGAGCGGAATTGTGGGCACAACCGCCATAAACTCAGTATACGCCTCGACCGGAATTACGCCAATCATCACGAATGCCCCAGCACCCGATGCGGCTGATATGGCTCCGCCAGCGCCTTCAATTCCGCCTCATCCAGCTTGATGCTCAGCGCGGCGACGGCATCCTCCAGATGCTGCATCTTGCTGGCGCCCACAATCGGCGCGGTCACGCCGGGCTGCGCCAGGATCCACGCCAACGCTACTTGTGCATTGGCCACGCCGCGCGCGCGGGCCACCTCGCCCACGCGATCCGCCACCGCGAAGTCAGACGGCTGATAATACATCCCGTGCGCATACTCGTCGGTCTTCGAGCGCACGGTTTCGCCGAAATCTTGCTTGCTCCGGTTGCCGGCCAGAAATCCGCGCGCCAGCGGACTCCACGGAATTACCCCGATTCCTTCCGCGCGGCACAGCGGCATCATTTCCCGCTCTTCTTCGCGATAGATCAAGTTGTAATGATTCTGCATGGTGGCGAAGCGCGTCAGGCCCAGTTCATCGGCCTGGTACAGCATCTTGGCGAACTGCCAGGCGAACATCGACGACGCTCCGATGTACAGCGCCTTGCCCTGCTTAACCACGTCATCGAGCGCCTCCAGGATCTCCTCCATCGGGGTCGCATAATCCAGGCGATGAATCTGGTAAAGGTCCACATAGTCGGTCCCCAGCCGACGTAAGCTGTCATCGATGGCATGCCGGATATGCTTGCGTGAAAGCCCGCGCTGGTTCGGATCGTCGCCCATGGGATTGAACACCTTCGTGGCGATCACCACCCGATCGCGGGACGGCCCGATATCCTTGAGTGCGCGGCCTAGAATCTCCTCGCTCACGCCCAGCGAATACATATCGGCGGTGTCGAAGAAGTTGATGCCCAACTCCAGCGCGCGGCGAATGAACGGACGGCTCTCTTCTTCCTCCAGCACCCATTCGCGCCAGCGTTTCGATCCGTAGGTCATGGCGCCCAGGCAGATGCGCGAAACCTGCACGCCGGCTTTACCCAGATTGACGTATTCCATATCCGGATTCTAACGTGGCGCGTTCGGACTGGGCGCGGACCGCGCGCGTGCGATGGCGGCGCGCAGCGTATCCCGCACGCGTTCCAGTTCCGCCGCGCTTTCGTATTTTCCCCGCGGCCAGAAAAAGCCGCGGAGTCCGTCCTTTTTCCGGCGCGGCACGATATGTACGTGCAGGTGCGGTACGCTCTGGCTCACCCGGTTGTTGATGGCCACGAAAGAGCCGTCGCTTTCCATGGCCTGCTCCACCGCGCCCGCCAGGAATCTGGCGTTACCGAAGAAAGGCGCGACCAAATCGTCCGGCAAATCCGCCAGTGTCTCGTAGTGAGTCCTGGGCACCAGCAGACAGTGGCCTGGAAACAGCGGCCGATGATCGAGAAATGCCAGCGTCGATGCATCCGCGAAAACCACCGCGGCCGGAAGTTCACCCGCCACGATGCGGCAAAACAGGCAGGCGCTCTCCATTCGGCTATGTTACCTCCGGGCGGTAATTTGCAAGGCGGGCGGGCTCTCTTGTCACCTGAAATGTCGGCCGATCTCCCCTCTTTGGGCCGGTTCGACGCGTGCTTGTTCAAGAGCATAAAGTGGCTTGGAACCGGCTGGATCACCACCAAAGATTCGCAATGTTCCTCGCACCCAGACCAGCGCTCTGCCCGAAAATTGGACGTGGGCGCCGGCTGCGAGATGGACTGCGACCATTTGGTCGCCGAATCGGTGCGCCGGGTGCAACACGTTTCCGCAATCGGGAAGCAGCACGAAATCCCGAACCCACTCTCCGTTGGCCGGAGCGTGATCGCCTTCGACCATATAGCCGAGAGCTTGAACCGGAGCTCCAAAGAACAGCGAGGAGCCGGCACTCAAGGCATGCGGATGTTCGCGCAGTAAAGCCGACCAGTTGAGAATGAAATAATTCTCCGCCGAGTTCCGGATTGGCACGAGATCGGAAAGATCGGGGCAGCTCGTGGCGGAAATGGCAAATATTGCTCCTGCCACAAGTATAGTGACGCTGGCACTGATTAGCAGCAGCGTGCGGACTTCCTCTCTTAGCGAAACTGAGAGTTTCCGTTTCCCCCTGCCCGGACCCCGCACGCCACAACTTTACGCCTATTGACTGCTAAGTCGAAGGAATATCCGGCAGGCGGGCTACTTCTTTGGGAGAGTGATCTATGTTAACGGATAAGCGGATACTCCTCTGCCAGGCCGCTTCCCCACCACAGTAGCGGCTACCGTAAGGTTGACTGCCTTGTCCGCTCAGCAGACATTCCAGATCGCGTATCCACTTAAATGATCCACTCATCCGAAAACCCTAGTCGTTTTTAGGCGCCCGTGCTAAAAAATGCTGAAAAGAACCACCAGAAATCTCAGCCCAGGGCTCCAACATGAGCTTGAAGACTTTAATTGTGGATGACGAGCCGGTAGCCCGCAAAGTCCTGCGCGAAGAACTGGAGTCCATCGCAGACGTGGAGATCGTGGGAGAGGCGGACGACGGTCCCACGGCCTTGGCGAAGATTGCTGCTGACCAGCCCGATCTCGTCCTGCTGGATCTGCAGATGCCAGTCATGGGCGGACTGGAAGTCATACGAAATCTAAAGGGCGAAAAGCGCGTGCCGGTAATCGTGATCGTCACGGCGTACGACAAATTCGCGCTGCAGGCTTTTGACGCAGGCGCCATCGACTACCTGCTAAAGCCCGTCGGCCATGCGCGCCTGGCGGAGGCCCTGGAGCGGGTCAAGCGTATCAGTGGCCGGGAAAGCATGGAGAGGTTCGCCAAGCTTCAGGAAATCGCCGACCCCGCCGCGGGACTGCGAAAAAGGAGAATCGTCGGACGCACCGGTCCGGAATTCTTCTTACTGAATACCGATGAGATCCACGCATTCCAGGCCGACGGCGACCTCGTCCGGATTATCACGTCCAACCGGAACTACGAGGCAACCCAAACGCTCAAGGTCCTGGAACAGCGGCTGAAGGATAGCGGCTTCCGGCGGATTCACCGGAACGCGCTGGTAAATGTCGATCACGTCCGGAAAATGAGCGCACTTAGCAGCCAGAGATGGCTGATAACCTTGGCCAACGGTCAGGAGTTCGTGGCTAGCAAGAGACAGGCGCGCAGTGTTCGTGACCTGTTGCATTGGTGATAGACAGTCCTAGTCCGCTTACCGCCAGTTCACGCCCGCGCATCGAGGTTGTAGCCCGGCTGTCGAAATTCACTAGGTTGGACGGGTTGCTGAGTTGTAGCATTTGGAAAACATGCTGAAAACTCTCGCTGGCCCAATTCGCATATACTTCTGCCTTTCGCTATCGCTTGGTTGCGCAGTGTCGTGTTTCGCTCAATCCAATAGCGGAACGATTCACGGATCGGTGCTCGATCCTTCGGGAGCGGTCATCGCCGGCGCCGCCGTCACGATTGAGAACCCCGTCTCGCACTACAGTCGCAGCACCACCACCGATAGCCAAGGCAAGTTCGAGTTCGATAACCTTCCGTACAATAACTACCATCTGTCCGCAGCGGCCACGGCTACCGGGTTTCAGGTCGCCAGCGAGGACATCAACGTAAGGTCGGCCGTGCCCATGGAGGTGAAGATCAGCTTGACCCTCGGCAAGGCGACGCAGACGGTCACCGTGGAGGCCGGCGCGGATTTGGTTGAGAGCACTCCCACCACCCACACGGATGTGGACCGTGATCTTTTTGACAAGCTGCCTCTCGAAAGCCAGTCTTCGTCTCTGAGTTCTCTGGTGACGCTCGCTTCTCCAGGGGTTTCGGCCGATTCCAACGGCCTTTTCCATGGATTCGGCGATCACGCCTCGAACTCTTTTTCGATCGACGGCCAGCCGATTACCGACCAGGTGAGCAAGGTCTTCTCCAATCAGTTGCCCGTCGACTCCGTCCAGTCGATGGAAGTCATTGAAGGCGCGCCGCCCGCCGAATATGGGGGAAAGACCAGCCTGGTGGTGGTGGTGACCACCCGCTCCGGCCTGGGCGCCACACAGCCGCACGGCGATGCTACGGCATCCTATGGCACCTTTGGCACCGGTAATGGCGGGTTCGATTTTCAATACGGTGGAGCGAACTGGGGAAACTTCATCTCCGCCAACGGTCTCAACTCGGGGCGTTTCCTGGACGGTCCGGAGTACCAGGTTTTCCACGATCACGGCAACGAGGAGAACGTGTTCGACCGCGTCGACTTCAAGCCCTCCAGCGAGGACTCGATCAACATCAACCTCGGCTTCAGCCGGTCCTGGTTCCAGACTCCCAATTCTTACGACGCCCAGACCGCTTTCGCCTGGAACGGAGAGCTGGTGGATAACGGTGGGCTCGGCCCCAATGGTTTGCCGGTTGGCTCCGCGGATCAGCGGTCGAAGATCAGATCGTTTAACGTTGCGCCGGCCTGGACTCGTGTGCTCAATCCAAATACCGTGTTCACGTTCGGCGTTTTTGCGCGGCAGGATCAATACAACTATTATCCGAGCGCCGACCCGTTCGCCGACTTGACCGCCGACCCCGGTTTCGCGGGTACCGGTCAGAGCGCGAGTGTGGCTCAGAATCGCCGGCTTACCAATACAGGTGTCCGCAGCAGCGTGTCTTATGTGCATGGCATTCACAACCTCAAGATCGGCGCTCAATATGAGCAAACTTTTATCACGGAAAAGGACACCTTCGGCTTGGTCGATCCGACGGGGAACGCCCCTTGCCTGAATGCCGACCTCACTCCCGACACGAACCCTCTGCTGACCAACCAGTCTTATTGCACGGGAGGGCTGGTGGCGAACACCGGCCAGGGATTCTTCGCCAACGGCGATCCCGTCCCGGCATTTAATCCGCTACTTGCCTGTTACGATCTGACCAGGATCGCACCTTTGCCCGCTTCCGACGGCTGCCCGAACAGCACCAGCCAGGAGTATGGATATTTCGGCCACGCCGACATCAGGGAATTCGCTTTCTACGCCCAGGACACGATCAATATCCAACAGTGGACCTTCAATCTCGGTTTGCGCTTCGACCAATACAATGGCATCTCCCAAGCCTGGCAACCGGAACCGCGGCTTGGTATCGCCTACAATATCAAGCCCAGCAGCACGGTTCTGCGGGTTTCCTATGCCCGCACTCTGGAGAGTCCTTTCAATGAGAACCTGGTGCTGGCGAGCCTCGGCTGCACCGACCCGGTGGTCACCGCTTTTCAGAATCTGGTTCCCGGCGGCGCTTGTGTGACGACATCGCCGCTGACTCCCGGCCTCCGCAATGAATTTCATGCCGGCCTCGAGCAAGCGTTTGGCAAGTACCTGGTTTTCGACGGCGAATACATCTGGAAGTACACCCACAATGCCTTCGACTTCAGCGTGTTGGCGAACACGCCGATCACTTACCCGATCGAGTGGACTAAATCCAAAATTCCCGGATATGCCCTCCGCCTCTCGATGCCCAACTTCCATGGATTGACGGCTTTTATGGTGACGTCCAGCGTGGCGGCCCGCTTTTTCAGCCCGCAAGTCGCCGGAGTTGGCGCCACCCCCGTTGGGTTCGGCGTATTCCGCATCGATCATGACGAAATCCATAACGCGACCGGGCATGTGCAATACCAGCCCAAGCAGAAGCTGCCGTGGCTTGCTCTCAATTGGCGCTTTGACAGCGGTCTGGTGGCTGGTCCTGTGCCATGCGCCGGAGGCGAAGCTTGCCCCAACGGACCGAATGGAACCGACTCCATAGTGGACGTCTCGAACCTCACGCCCGACCAACAGTTCGAAGGCGGCCTCTACTGCGGCAGCGTACGTGCTACCCCGACCACTCCCATCAGTCCGAATGGTCTCTGCCCGGCGAGCATGTACGGTTCCACGCTGGTATCCATTCCCGCTCCGGGCACCCAGAATAACGATCACAACCCGCAGCGGATCACACAACGCAATCTCTTCGACACCGCAGTGGGAGACGATAACCTGTTCCATACCGAAAAATACAGGTGGAGCGCCCGTTTGACGGTGGTCAATCTGGCGAACAAGGAAGCGCTCTATAACTTCCTTTCCACGTTCAGCGGCACCCACTATGTTTCGCCACGGGCGATTACCGCGACGATCGGATTGCACTTTTAACTCTCCATCTGTCCGGGAAGGCTGAATGTCTGCCCTATCGCGGGACAAGACGCGGCGCCGTCCGGCGCTCTGGAGCCGCGCGACAGCAAGCGGGCGGAATTGAGAATGAACACCATCTCCGAGGTCACGTGGATCAGCGCCGCCAGGACCGGGTTCAGAAATCCGAAGGCCGCCAGCGCGACTCCCACCGTATCTACGCCCAGGGTACCGGCGAAGTTCGTCATGATGATGCGGTGGCACCGGCGGGCAAGCCGGATGACTTCGACCACCTTCAGCAGGTCGTTGCCCAGCAAGAGCACGTTGGCGCTTTCGCGGGCGATCTCGGTGCCGGAGCCCATCGCGATTCCGACGTTGGCTTCCATCAGCGCGGGGGCATCGTTGATCCCGTCGCCGACCATCGCGACCGTCTTCCCGCTACGGCGCAAACTTCTAACGCGCTCAAGCTTCTGCTGAGGGAGAAGCTCCGCCTCCACCTCATCCACGCGCAGCTGCTGTCCGATAGCGCGTCCGATGGCAGCCGTATCCCCCGTGAGCAGGACCGTCCGGATGGACATTTCCCGCAGCGCCCGCACAGCTGCGACGGCTTCCGGCCGCAGAACATCCGCGATGCGCAGGCTCCCTAAATGCACGCCGCCCTGAGCCACGAGTATTTCGCTCGAGAAGTCGTGGTCCACGGAAGACGCCGAAGCTTCTACGCCATGCTCCAGTAGAAATGCCCTGGTTCCGACGGCAGTCTCTTTTCCGTCCACGAGGCAGGCGATTCCTTTACCGGGTGTGTATGAAAATTGTTCCGGATCTGCCAGTCCGAGCGCGGCTCCGTTGGCTGCCGCCAGAATGGCGCGCGCCAGAGGATGTTCGGAGTAGCGTTCCGCGCTGGCGGCAACATGCAACAAACGTTCGCGACCGATTCCGTCCGCCGCGTCGATGGATACGACCTTCGGAGTTCCCAGCGTGAGCGTCCCGGTCTTGTCCAGAACCACCGTATCTACCTTGCCGAGCATCTCCATGTACAACCCGCCCTTCACGATGGTGCCCTGCCGGGCTGCGCGGCCGATGGCGCCCAGGATGGCCAACGGTGTGCCGGCGGCAATGCCGCACGCGCCTGCCACGATCACCACCGAAATCGTGGAGCGGGCGTTGTGCGTGAGCAGGAAGGTGAACGCAGCGCAAATCAGGGCAAAATAGACCAGGTAGCCCGCCAGCCGGTCAGCCGTTTTCTGCACCGGGGCACGCGAACGCTCGGCCTGTTCGACTGCCTCGATGATCTTCCCAAACGCCGTGTCCGCACCTACCGTTTCAGTCTGAATCTCGAGTACTCCGGATTGGTTCACCGTGCCCGCGTAAACATTCGCGCCTGGAATCTTTTCGACCGGCATGGACTCACCGGTAACGGTTGCCTGATCGATGAACGAGTGGCCGCCCACTACCACGCCATCCACCGGTACGCGGCCGCCGGGCCTGACCAGGACCACATCACCGGTGCGCAGTTCGGCCAAGCTGGCGGATTGTACGCCATTCGGGCGGCGAACTTCGACCTCCTGGGGCAGGAGATGCAAGAGATCCTGAATGGCCCGGCGGCCGCGGCCGACCGTCAATTCCTCCAGCACCTCGGCGATCAGGACGAAGAACACAATCACCAGCGCCGTGAACACTTCTCCAATAGCCAGGGCGGAAACGAGCGCAATGGTCATGGAGAGTTCCATGGTCATGCGCCGCGATAGAAGATCGGCGAGCGCTTCGTGGAATATGGGGTAGCCGCCGATCAGGACAGCCGCGAAGCCGGCGATATCGAAGTGCGGCAGCGGCTGCCAGAGCCGCAGCCAGGTTACGCCGATGGCCAGTCCGACAAAGCCGATTCGTCCCAGTTCGATCCATTCAATGTGTGCACCTTGCTGCGGCGCGTGCTCGCCATAGTGCGTCTGAGCTTCTGACATACCCCCTCCGGCGTGAGTGCTTATTTCATGTACATCTTGATGACATCGATCAACTCTTGGGTCGCCTTGGCGCGTTCGGTGGTCGGGCGATCGTCCGGATCGACCACGTGAAATCGGATGTGGCCCTCAATGATCTCAGCCATCAACCCGTCTATGGCGCCGCGGCATGCGGCGACCGTGTGCAGAATATCCGAGCAATCGGCGCCTTCCTCAAGCGACCTTTCGACAGCGTCCACCTGCCCTTTGATGCGGTGAATCCGGTTCAACAGCTTTTTCTTGTCGCGAATAACGTGTGCCAACTGGACAACCCTTCTTGTCCATGATACTATACCCCGGTCGGTATAGCTGTCAACGTCACTAAATCGTAATGGAATTGTAATCGTGATGCTGAAAACCCGCAAGTACCCGTGCCGGTCGACTAAAGTCTGCGCACGGTGGTGTACTGGGATGTTCCTGGCCGCCGTTCTAGGCAAGAGCGGCTTTGCCCAGCAAACGCTCACTTGGGCAGAGCTTCGCCAGAAGTTTGAAACGAATAATCCAACGCTGGTCGCGGGCCGGATCGGCATTGATGAATCCAAGGCCGATGAGGTTACCGCATACCTCCGCCCCAATCCCAACGCGACCGGCGTGCTCGACCAGATCGATCCGTTCACAAAACAGCCCCCGCTGGATGGATCGGGCGGAAACTCCTACGCCCCCTTCCGATATGCGTTGCCGTCCGGCGCGCTCGACTATCTTCACGAGCGCCAGCACAAGCGCGAACTGCGCAGGGACAGCGCCCGGCAAGCCACGGCCATCGCGGACTCGCAGTTAGCCGACCAGGAGCGAAGCCTTCTTTTCAATCTGCGCGGCGCCTTTGTACAGACCCTGCAGCAAAAGGCGATTCTGGCGCTGGCACAAGAGAACCTGTCCTATTACGACCAGGTGCTCAAAGTCAGTCGCGACCGCAAGGCGCTCGGTGACATTGCGCAGGTGGATCTCGATCGCCTGGAATTGCAGCGCGTGCAATACGAGACCGATTTCGAGACGGCCGCTGTAAACTTGCGGACGGCCAAGATTCAGCTCCTGATGCTGCTGAACGATCGCACACCGGTGGAGCAATTCGATGTCACCGGACCTTACGAATCTCCGGATCGGATATCCTCGCTAGAAGAGTTTCGCAAGAGCGCAATGGATGCCCGGCCGGATCTAAAGGCAGCCACGCAATCGATAGACAAAGCCAAAACGGACAATCGCCTGGCATGGGCCAACGGATCGACCGACCCGACCTTCAGTGTCGATTTCGCGCGCAACCCACCTATCCCGGTCTATGTGGGGGTCAGCGTATCGATTCCACTGCGCGTCTTCGATCGGAATCAAGGGGAGAAGGCGCGAACCGAACTGGACATCGCGCGCAGCCAACGGCTACGCGATGCAACCGAGGCTCAGGTGTTCAGCGATGTCGATTCGGCTTACGCCGCTATCAACAGCAATCTCACGCTGCTGAAAACGTATAAAGCAAATTATCTGCAGCGAGCCACTCAAGTGCGCGACACAGTTTTGTTCTCCTACCGGAACGGCGGCGCGTCTTTACTCGATTTTCTGCAGGCGCAGCAGGACTACAGGAGCGTCCGGGTGAATTACTTGAATCTGATTGGCGCTTATTTGACCAGCGCCGCGCAAATGAATCTTGCCGTAGGGCGCGAGGTAATCCAATGAAGTGTCCCCGGTTCGCGATCGCGATTTCGGGCTTGGTGTGGGCCCTGCTGGCAGGCGGCTGCAAAGCGCCCGAAAGCGACCAGAAGGCGGAAGCGCCGCCGCCGCTCAAGCTCCAGCGCGTAGAGGATCGCAATGTGTTTGCGGTGGAGCACCCTGAGCGCTTCCCATTGGCGGCATCGGTGGCTCACACCGCCACGACGGAGTTGAACGTGACTGGCACCGTCAATCCGGACGTTTCGAGGAACGTTCCCGTCATTTCACTGGCTTCCGGCCGCGTGGTAGAGATTAACGCCCGCCTCGGCGATTCCGTCACGAAGGGCCAGCTTCTCATGAAAGTGCAAAGCGCCGACATATCCGGAGCGTATGCTGACTATCAGCAGGCAATTGCCGACGAAGGACTAGCGCGCAAGCAATTCGACCGGTCCAAACTCCTTTACGACCGAGGCGCCATCGCCCTGAGAGACCTGGAAATCGCGGAGTCCACCGAAACCAAAGCCATGGTGACCATCAAGACTACTCTCGAACATCTTCGCGTGCTGGGAGTCGATCCGGATCATCCTTCCCCAGTCGTGGAAATCAAAGCGCCGGTATCCGGCGTGATCAGCGACCAACAGGTTACTAATGCCGCGGGCGTACAGGGTTTGGCCTCACCTAGCCCGTTTACCATCTCCGACCTCACGCATGTCTGGATTGTGTGCGACGTGTTCGAAAACGATCTCAACAACGTGCGTCTGGGCGAGCACGCGGATATTCGGTTGACTGCCTACCCAAATCGCGTGATTAAAGGGACTATTAGCAACATCGGTCCGGTTCTCGATCCGAACATTCGGACCGCCAAGGTGCGTATTGAAGTTGAAAATCCCGGTCTGATGCGTCCAGGCATGTTCGTGACCGCCACCTTCCACGGTCCGCAGAAAGAAGTACGGGCCGCCGTTCCGGCTCTTGCGATTCTGCATCTGCACGATCGCGATTGGGTTTATGTACCGGTGGACGACAAACATTTCCGGCGCGTGGAAGTGGTCGGCGGCGACATGCTTCCCGGCGACATGCAGGAAGTCGTATCGGGCATCGCGCCCGGTCAACAAGTCGTCGCTAATGCGCTCGAATTCCAGAACACGGTGCAACAGTAAATGATTCGCTCCATCGTTGACACGGCGCTGAACAATCGCTTCATCGTGCTGGCGCTCGCGGCGCTACTTTTTGTCGCGGGCTTCGTCGCTTTCAAGGCTCTTCCCGTAGAAGCTTATCCCGATGTCGCCAACACCTGGGTCCAGGTGATCACCCAATGGCCAGGCCGTGCCGCGGAGGAAGTCGAGCAACAGATCACCGTACCAATCGAAATCCAGGTGAACGGCCTCCCGCACCTGCTGCATGTGCGGTCGGCGTCGCTGGCGGGGCTCTCGGTCGTCAACCTGATCTTCGACGACGATTCCGACAACGATTGGGACCGGCAAAAGGTGCTCGAACGTCTTTCCGCGGTCACCTTGCCCCCAAATGTGAGCGCGCAGATTGGCCCCGATTTCAGCCCGATCGGATCGATCTACTGGTACACCATCGAGTCCACAAATCCTGCATACGACGTGATGGAACTGAAGACTCTGCAAGACTGGGTGGCCTCCAAGTACATACGGTCGGCGCCCGATGTGGTCGACGACTCGTCGTTTGGCGGCATTACCCGCGAGTACCAGGTTCGGGTCGACCCTGACAAGCTGATTTCATACGGACTGAGTCTGGCGCAAATCGAGCAGCAACTCTCCAACGCCAACGCGAACGCCGGCGGAAGCTTTATTGAGCAAGGTGCACAGCAGGTGAATGTCCGGGCAGTGGGGCTGGTCGCCAACGTGAAAGACATCGAAAAGACGGTGCTCAAGACGCAAAGCGGCACCGCGGTCCGCGTGAAAGACATCGCGGTGGTTACGCAAGGTCCGAAAATCCGCCTGGGACAAATCGGGAAAGCCATACATCGGAAGGACGGCGTAGTCTTAGACGATAACGACGTGGTGGAAGGTATCGTATTCATGCGCAAGAGCGCGGGTACGGCGGCCACCCTGGACGGGATTCATGAGATGGTTCAGCGGCTCAACGGTCATATCCTGCCTCCGGGCGTAAAGATCGTGCCATATCTGGACCGCGACGACTTGGTCCACTACACCACGCACACGGTGCTGCACAACCTGCTAGATGGCATGATCCTGGTCGTGATCGTGCTTTTCCTCTTCCTGGGTAATGCCCGCGGCGCTCTGATTGTCGCGATAACCATCCCCTTTTCATTACTCTTCGCTTCCATTTGTCTGGACCTGCGGCATATCTCAGCCAACTTGCTTTCCTTGGGCGCCCTGGATTTCGGCATGGTTGTGGATGGAGCCGTAGTCATGGTAGAGAACATTGTCCGCCACATGAACCGTCCCGGAGATCCGCGGACGTCCATGGAAAAGATCCGGGCCGCCGCGCACGAAGTGCAGCGGCCGGTATTCTATGCCATTGCCATCATCATCACGGCATACCTTCCCATCTTCACGCTGCAACGGGTGGAAGGAAAACTGTTTAAGCCGATGTCCTGGACGGTAGCGTTCGCCTTGCTTGGCGCGCTCATCTTCTCCATGCTGGTAGCACCGGCATTAGCCAGCTTCTTTTTTCGGAAGAATGCCCGTCAATGGCGCAATCCGGTGATGGAATTTCTCACGTCCCGGTATAGACGAATGGTCGCCTGGTCGGTGCGCACACGCTGGCCGACGGTTGGATTAGCGGTGGTTTCGCTTGCGGCAGCCATTTACCTGGCGTTCAGCGGAGTGATCGGCTCGGAATTTCTGCCGCACCTTGACGAGGGCGCCATTTGGGTACGCGGTACGCTGGCCCCCAGCAGCGGACCGACCGAAGGGACGGCGGTCATCGATCGGGCCCGCCAGGTGCTGTGTTCCTTTCCGGAAGTCCCTCAGGTTGTTACCCAAGTGGGCCGCCCGGATGACGGCACGGACACCACCGGCTTCTTCAACACCGAGTACTTCGTCGACCTTCTGCCCAAGGAGCAATGGCGCCCGGTCTTTCATCAGGATAAGGAGCGGTTGATCGCCGCCATGGACCGCGAACTGGAGAAGATTCCAGGCGCGGTCTGGGGGTTCTCACAACCTATCTCCGACAATCTGGAGGAAGCCGTGAGCGGCGTAAAGGGTGCTCTGGCCGTCAAGATCTACGGGGACGATCTTAAATTGCTGGAAGCAACTGGCGATCAGATTGTTGACGTCCTGCGGGGCATCCGGGGGATAGAAGACCTGGGCCTGTTTAGAGTACTCGGCCAACCGAATCTGGACTTCGCCGTGGACCGCGATCAGGCGGCCCGGTACGGCCTCAATGTATCGGATGTACAAGATGCTATTCAGACCGCGGTTGGAGGCAATGCCCTCAACCAGGTCCTCATTGGCGAACAACGATACGATCTCGTCCTGCGCTATCTGCCCCAATATCGCGATACCAGGGAGGCGATTGAGAGGATCCGATTGTTAGCGCCGTCCGGCGAACGTGTCTCGCTGGCGCAGTTGACCAACGTAAAAGTTTCGGACGGCGGTTCGGAGATCTACCGCGAAGCTAACTCCAGGTACATCGCCGTGAAGTACAGCGTGCGCGGCAGAGACTTGGGCAGCACAGTGGAAGAAGCCATCAAGAAAGTCGGCGCCGCTGTAAAGCTGCCCACGGGATACACCATCGACTGGGCGGGCGAATACGAAAGCCAGAAGCGATCGGAGCGGCGGTTGTTGATTATCCTGCCAGTTACGATCGTCTTGATTTTCGCCATCCTCTACACCATGTTCCAATCGGTGAAGTGGGCGCTTCTGATCCTTACCAACGTCGCGATGGCCCGCATCGGAGGGCTGCTGGCACTGCTCATCACGCATACTAACTTCAGCGTCTCGTCGGGAGTAGGTTTCCTGGCACTCTTCGGTGTGTCGGTGCAGACCGGCGTGATTATGCTGGAATATATCAATCAGCTTCGGTCCCGCGGATATACGATTCAAGAGGCTGCCGTGGAAGGCGCCGTTTTGCGTTTTCGGCCGATTGTCATGACCATGTTGGTTGCAACACTGGGGCTGCTTCCTGCTGCTGTCTCGCATGGCATCGGATCGGATTCCCAGCGTCCTTTTGCGATCGTCATAGTTGGCGGTCTGATCTCCGACCTGGTACTGAGCATCTTTTTATTGCCAACCCTCTACGCCTGGTTTGCTCGGGGCGGCGATCGCCTTCCAGTGGCTGAGACCGAAGAGGCTGTGTAACGAGGGACGGAGCGAGATGAAAAAAGACGATGTTTGCGCGCTCATCAAAGAAATAGCCATCATCCCCGCCATTCGGGTGTCATCCGGCGCGGACGCCCATTTCGCGGCGGAGGCGGTCACGCGCGGCGGCATACCGATCGTGGAGATCACTATGACGGTACCCGGAGCGGTGGACCTGATCTCGCACCTTGCCAAGCACAATGCAAATACGGTGGTGGGCGCCGGAACCGTCCTCGACACGGCCACTGCGCGCCGTTGTCTGGACGCCGGCGCCAGCTTCTTGACCGCGCCCGAATTCTATGTTGAAGTTCTGCAATTCGCAGTGAAGGAAAATGTGGCAGTCTTGCCGGGCGCGCTGACGCCGACCGAGGTTGCCGCGGCGTGGAGAGCTGGGGCTGACTTCGTTAAAGTCTTTCCGTGTGCGCAGGTAGGCGGCTGCAGCTATATCAAGGCCCTGCACACCGCGCTGCCGCAAATTCCGCTGATTGCCGCGGGAGGCGTCAATCAGCAGACGGCCGCCAAGTTCATCGTATCGGGGGCTACTGCGATCGGTGTCGGAACGGAACTAATCCCGACCGAGGCAATTGCGCGGCGCCAACCGGAGCGCATTCGGGAGTTGGCACTCCGTTTCACTGGGTTCGTGAAGGAAGCCCGCGAGCGGGTGGAAGAAATCAAGCGGAGCGCCGTCGTTCAACCGTACGAAGGCGATGAAAAGTGTGAGGTCTAGCGATGCTCTTGGCCGGCAGGAGGGGACTGGCTCCGACGGTGCTGCTATCGCTGACATTGCATGCCGAAGACGTCGGAATACCCGCTCCTGACCAAACGCATGGTCATCGGGCACGTCCTGGTATGCCACGGATGCTGTTGCGGATGTTGACCGCGGCAACCCAGAGATGCCCGTCGATTGGTCAAAGCAGGAATGGAGAAAACGCGGCCTCCTGAAAAACATTCAACTCAGCATCTGCGGGTGCCTGGGACCGTGCGACCTCGCCAATATGGTCAAGGTCTCCAGCTCGGACGGCGACGTCTGGCTCGGTAATATTACGCATTTTCGGCAATACCGCGATCTTGTGGACTGGGCCTCGCAAAGCAAGATAGCTGGAAGGCTGCTGCCGCTACCGAAGGAATTTCAGGAACTCCGGTTTTTTCCTTTCGTTGAAATCAACGGCCGCGAGTGACGCGGCTGCCGGGGACCCGGGCTTGAAAGCGAAGCCGCCAATCGGCTAAGTTTGGTGTGGGAGCGGCATTCTGGAAGTTCATCTGGTCGACGGGACATACGAGCTGTTCCGGCACTACTTCGCACTGCCCTCCGCGCGCGAAGCGGACGGGCGCGAGGTGGCTGCCGTGCGCGGCGTCCTGAAATCCGTCATGGGGATGATTCACGGCGGCGCGACGCACATCGGCGTGGCCACCGATCACGTCATCGAGTCCTTTCGCAACGCATTGTGGCCAGGCTACAAGACCAGCGAGGGCGTGGCCGCCGATCTGCTGGCGCAGTTCCTGTTGTTGGAGGAGGTGCTCTCGGCCGCCGGCATCACGGTGTGGCCCATGGTGGAGTTCGAGGCGGATGACGCCCTGGCAGCGGCGGCAGCCATCTCGGCTCACGACCCGCGCGCCGCCCGCATCATTATTTGCACGCCCGATAAAGATCTCGCCCAATGCGTGCGCGGCACCCGCGTGGTGCAGTTGAATCGCCGCACGCGGGTGATCTTCGACGAGGCTGCTATCGTGCAGAAGTTCGGCGTCGGGCCGGACTCCATCCCGGATTACCTGGCGCTGGTGGGCGACGCCGCCGATGGCTATCCGGGCTTGCCCGGTTGGGGAGCGAAGTCTACGGCCGCGGTGCTCGCCAAATTCGGACACATCGAAGCGATCCCCGCGGACTGGCGCCAGTGGAGCGTGAACGCCGCGAATGCCGGTACGCTGGCCCAGACGCTGGCCGCCGAACGCGAACGCGCGCTCCTGTTCCGGACACTGGCCACCTTGCGGACCGACATCCCGCTGTTCGAGAACGTGGACGAATTAGAATGGCGCGGCCCCCAGCCCGGCTTCGAGGCGTTAGGTGCGCGGCTGGACGCGGCCGTCACCATGCCCGCGCGGCCCAGCTAAGGAACGATCTCGAACACTACGCCGGCGCCATGCGGACCGCTATAAGCCGCCGTGCCAAAGAGATTGCCGCTGCCGTCCATCAACAGACCGGTCAGTGGGCCGCTTCCGGCGCCGCCATCGCCAAACCCGGACAGAATGGATTCCGTGAAAATCCCGCCCGCGCCGGGGATCAACTTGTAGACTGTGCCACAACCGCTCGAGAACTCGCAGCCCGCGTCGCCGCCGTCCAAGGTGGTGCCGTACAAGTTTCCCGAGCCGTCCAGGATGGGATTGCCGTACGGAAAAGCGCCGTCCGCAGTTCCCGCGAACGTGTGCAATACGCTTTCTGTCCACCCGCCCGTTGGGTTGTGAGTCAGCTTGTAGACGACGCCGCGCTGCGGGCTGCCACCGCCGCCCACCGTGGTCCCATAAAGATCGCCTGCGGCATCGAACACCAAGCCGGAATATGGAGAGCAACCGTCCGCATGGCACTTGAAGCTATACAGCACGTTCTCCTCCCAACCGCTGGCCGTCTCCCTGAGGCGAAACACAGTGCCACCGCCGGCGTCGCCGCCGTAAAACGTGGTCCCGTAGAAATGCCCCATGCCATCCGTGATCAGGTTGGACATGGGAATAAAACCGTCCGCATGATCGTTGGTGAAGTTATGCAGAATCTTCTCCTCCCAGGCGCCGCTTTCCGTGTGTACTAATTCAAAGACGATGCCGCAGCCGGTCCCGCCGTTCCCGGTAGGACATCCGATACCGGTGCCTCCTCCGGCGGTGGTGCCTAAAAGATTGCCGGCCGCGTCAAAGGTCAGGCCGGCCTGCGGTTCGCCTCCATCCGTGCCGCCCACGAGCGCATCGTTGAAGTTGTGCAGGACGGTTTCAGTCCAGGTTCCGTCGGCGTTCGGCGCCAGCTTGAACACCGTGCCGGAGGCGGCCGTAGCGGTTTGGCCGCCGGAGAGAGTGGTGCCGTAAAGATTACCCTGCGCGTCGAAGATCAGCGGGGCCTGCGGCTGCTGTCCGTCTATCAGGGGGCCTTGAAAGCTGTGCAGAATGCGCTCGGTGTAGCCGCCCGTGGAATTGCGGACCAACTCGAAGACCGTGCCGCAACCCCCGACGCAACCCGTGCCTGTGCCACCTCCGTATGTCGTCCCGTACAGATTTCCGTGCGCATCCATGATCAAGTTGGCCTGTGGCGATGCGCCGTCCGGGCTGCCCTTGAAAGCGTACAGCACCTTGCGCGTGGCGGCCGGGGACGGAGCGGCAATTGTAAGTCCGATGATCGCCGCAGTCGCGATGCAGTTACAGGCTCGAATAAGGTGTTCCATTCTCCTCCACTTATGGACCGCTGATTGGCCCGTGCGCACGAGTATCGCACCGGGAGGGGCCGCGACGGAAGTATCCCGTTTGGGGTTTAACACTCTTTTTACAGGTTGTCATCACGCAGAGTCGGCAGTTGGCCCTTCCCCCCGCCGGCCAAGCTCGCCCGTGTTACCATCCGGTTTCAAACTGGAGCTTTTTGTGAAGATCTACGAGGGCAAGGACATCCGGAACGTTGGTGCGGTGGGCCACGGCGATTCCGGTAAGACGACGCTCACCGCCGGGTTGCTTTTCACGGCTGGGGCCACCAACAGGTTGTTGCGGGTGGATGAAGGCAACACGATCACGGATTTTGACGAGGAAGAAGTCCAGCGCAAGGTGAGCATTTCTACCGCCATCGCCGTGGCCGAGTGGAAGAAGGCCAAGCTCAACATTCTCGATACGCCCGGTTACAACATCTTTATAAATGATACGCGCGCCGCACTGGTGGCGGCGGATGCCGCACTGGTGGTGGTGGATGGCGTGGCCGGCGTCGAGGTGCAGACCGAAAAGGTCTGGAGCTACGCCGACGCCTACAAACAGCCGCGCGCGGTGATCATTAACAAGCTCGACCGCGAGCGCTCCTCGTTCGAGCGCGCACTGGCGAGCGTGCAGGAAGCCTTCGGCCGCACTGTTATACCGGTGCAGATACCCATCGGCAGCGAGCGCGACTTTAAGGGCGTGGTGGACCTGGTCCGCATGAAAGCCTATACCTACACGCCGGATGGCGACGGGAAGGGGAAGGAGAGCGATATTCCGGCGGATCTGGCGGACGCCGCCCAGACTGCCCACGAGGCATTGGTGGAACTGGTAGCCGAGGGTAATGATGCCCTCCTGGAAGAGTTTTTTGAGAAGGGCACGCTGCCGGTCGAACACATCCTCGACGGCTTACAAAGCGGTGTGAAGGAGATGCGCCTTTTTCCGGTGATGTGCTGCTCGGCGCTGCACAATATCGGTACCGATCTGATCCTCAACTTCGTGGCCGATCACCTGCCCGCGCCGACCGAGCGTCAGGTAATCGCCACGACCAACGGCGAAGAGGTCCTGCGCAAGATCACCGATCAAGGGCCGTGTTCGGCGTTCGTTTTCAAGACCACAGCCGATCCGTTCGCCGGCCGCATCACCTATTTCAAAGTGTATTCCGGGGTGGTGAAGAACGATGTCTACCTGAATAATGTGCAGAAGGGTACGGCCGAGCGGTTGGCGCATATCGGCGTGCCCGTGGGTAAAACGATCACGCCGGTCACCGAAGTGCACGCCGGCGATATCGGCGCAGTGGCGAAACTCAAGGATACCCTGACTGGCGATACCCTGGCCGATAAAGGCGTCGCGTTTACCTATCCGCCGGTGCAGCTTCCGGAACCGTCTATCGCGTTCGCCATCGAGGCCAAGTCGCGGCAGGATGAGGACCGGATGGGCAATGCGGTGCACCGCCTGCTTGAGGAGGACCAATCGCTGCGCTTCTACCGCGATCCGCAGACCAAGGAGTTCCTGTTAGGCGGCAGCGGCCAGCAGCACGTGGAGGTGATCGCCAGCCGGTTGAAAAAGCGTTACGGCGTGGAAGTGCTCCTGAAAGCGCCCAAAATTCCATATCGCGAGACGATCCGCGGGCGCGCTGACGTGCAGGGCCGCCACAAGAAGCAGACCGGTGGGCACGGCCAGTTCGGGGATTGCTGGATCAGGATGGAGCCGCTGGCGCGCGGCGCGAAATTCGAATTCGTGAACGAGATCTTCGGCGGCTCCATCCCGAAGAACTACATCCCGGCGGTGGAGAAGGGCATTCTGGAAGCGGCCGAGGGCGGATTCCTGGCCGGATTTCCGATGGTGGATTTCCGCGTGGTGCTCTACGACGGCTCCTACCACGACGTCGATTCGTCGGAACTGGCTTTCAAGCTGGCGGCGCGCAAGGCTTTCAAGAATGCCATGCAAGAAGCCAGGCCAACGCTGCTCGAGCCCATCATGAATGTGGAGATCCAGGCGCCGGTGGAATACGCGGGCGACCTGATGGGCGATTTGAACAGCCGCCGCGGCCGCATCTCCGGCATGGATACCAAGGGCAACACGCAATTCGTGCGCGCCCAGGTTCCCATGGCGGAAATGTTGAACTATCAGAACGATTTGACGTCCATGACGCAGGGCCGCGGGACTTTCACCATGGAGTTCGATCATTACGATTACGTGCCCGCGCTGCAGGCGGACAAGATCATTGCCGCGGCGAAGGCGGCTAAGACGGGAGAAGAGGAAGAAGAAGAGTAGCCTCGCTTTACAAACATTTACGATCGGCACGTCAACCGCGAGTCATACTTCTGGTGGGGCAGGCCCTTGGCCTGCGGCGGCCTCCCAGGCTGCCAAGGAGGGTATCCATGCGGGCAAGAAATCGCCGCCGAGCCGCTGTCATCTGTTGGGCTGCCATCTCGCTTGTGCGCGCAATACCTGGCGCAACGCCCAGTGCGCGGCCCCCGCTTTCATTCGATTCCCCGAAAGTGTACGACGTTCACGGATCTGTCGCAGCGGCAGCAGATCTCAATGGGGACGGAATCCCCGATTTGGTGGTGCTCGAAGGAGGCCTCCCCGGTGTGGTGACCATCCTGTTGGGTAACGGCCGAGGCGATTTCCAGATCGGCCCAAGTTACACCGCCGGCAGCCAAACCGAGAGGGTAGCCGTTGCCGATTTCAATAGGGATGGGAAGCTGGATCTGGCTCTCACTGCCTGGCAGTCCGACGCGGTTTTTATTTTGCTCGGGAACGGCGACGGCACTTTCCAGCCGGCGGTCGAGTACCCGGCAGGCGCGGGGCCGTTTGGTGTAGCCGTGGCCGACTTCAACCGTGACGGCAATCTGGACCTGGCCGTCACCAATACCGGCAGCAACACGATCTCTATCCTGCTTGGTAACGGAGACGGCACTTTTCAGCCACAACTTGTCCAGCACGCGGGATTGGCGCCGTGGGTGGTGGCATCCGCCGATTTCAATGCCGACGGCAAGCCGGATCTGGCGGTGGTCAGCGACGGCGAGCATATTCCGGGCACGGTCTTCATCCTGCTCGGAAACGGCGACGGAACCTTCCAGAACCCGGTCGCGTACTACACCGGCGGAAGCTTCCCCGATTCTCTGGCCGTGGCCGACGTCAATAGCGACGGAAAACTGGACTTGGTCGTCGCCGACGGAATCTATGCCGGCGACGTAACGCTGCTCTTAGGAAACGGGGACGGCACTTTTCAGAAGGCCGTGACGTGCGCATCGGCGGCGAAGCCAAACTCCGTGATTGCTGCCGACCTCAATGGCGACGGCATACCCGACCTGGCCTTCGTCAACGGTATCGATGCGAACATTGTTTCGATCCTGCTCGGCAATGGCAATGGAACCTTCCAGCCACCGGTCGACTACCCCGCAGCCGGTTGGGGATTGGCCGCCGCCGATTTCAACGGCGATGGACACGTGGATCTCGCCAGCGGCGGTGTGGAGATTCTGCTGGGCAACGGGAAAGGCGCTTTCGAGCAGCCGGTGAACTACCCGTCGGGACAAGGGGTGGATTCGGTGGTCACCGGCGATTTCAACGGCGACGGCATCCTGGACATCGCCGTTGCGAACGATGTCCAGGCCGGAACAGTCTCGGTATTGCTGGGCACCGGTACCGGGAAGTTTAACGCCCCCATGATAAGTCCAGCCGGAAGCGACCCGACTTCGCTAGCGGCGGCGGACTTCAATCATGACGGCACTCTGGATCTGGTCGTGGGGAATCTGGACGCCGATACCCTATCTGTCCTCCTCGGCAAGGGCAATGGCACCTTTGCTGACCCCGTAAGCTATGCCGCCGGAGGAACCCCGTTCTCAGTCGCGGCCGGCGACTTTAATAATGATGGCAACCCGGATTTGGCCGTGGCTACCGGGCTCGACGTTTGCGTCCTGCTCGGTAACGGCGACGGAACCTTTCAGCCGCCGGTCGCCTACCACGTGGGAATTCAACCACAGCTCGTAGCCGTTGGCGATTTCAATGGTGATGGGAAGCTGGACCTGGTGATCGCTAACAACAACGAACGCATCGGCGCGGTTGCGGTAAATGTTAGGCAATGGCGATGGCTCCTTTGAGCGCCCGTCGTGGTCTCGCGAGGTGGGTAGTGTTCCGGTTTCCATAGCGGTCGAAGACTTCAATCGCGACGGCAAGCTGGACCTGGCCGTGCTCCAATCCAGAACCAACACTGTCACGGTTTTTCTGGGGAATGGCGATGGGACGTTCCAGAAAGGTGTGGACTATTTCGTGCCGAACGAGCCAACCTTCCTGACTGCCGGCGACTTCAACGGAGATGGATGGCTCGACCTCGTGGTGACGAGCGCGGCCAGCGACTTCGCGTGGATTTTCCCGGGTATCGGCGGCGGCTTCTTCGCCAACACGCCCATGGGCTTCGCCACCGGAACAGACCCGCACTGGATCGCGGTAGGCGATCTCAACGGCGATCGGAAGCCCGACCTTGTGGTCGCCAATTCCGGGTCGAACAACATCACGGTGCTGATCAATACGATTCCTTAGCGCGCGGCGACGTGGATACCAGTTAGTACCATTTTGGGGCCCCCCCAACCGCCCACGGCGGGATGCTAGACTATCAAGTTAGCCAGAGCGAACGCCGATAGTGAGGGTTAGTAGGCCTCGCAGATGTATCGTTTCGATACACGTGCGCTTCCGGGATATACCGGGAGACCCGGTTGACCCCGGGCGGGCAATGCGCTAGATTCTAGGTTTCGTTTTGGCTACAAGGTTCCGGCCAGCTTGTAATCCGTTCGAAGGATTGTTTTAGTGACCAATCGAACTCGGCGACTTCTTTGTGTTCTGGGCTCCTCCGTGGCCTTGGGCATCAGCGGCTGCGGATACAACCAGCAGTCGAAGTTCCAGACTGCTTTCCTGCCTCCCGCACCCGCGGCCACGGCGGGCGTGGAGGCGGACGAGCCGCCTCCGCTTGAGCCGAATCCCTATCTGGGTGAGGCGCCTGCCGTCCTGGTGGCCCGAACGCCGCTGGCCCCACCCGAAGGCGATCTGCTCATGCAGCGCGCCGATCGGGCTTTCGAACGAGGCAAGCGCGCCTACCAGGCAAACGATTTTCGACAGGCGCGTCAAGAGTTCGACAAAGCCGTCGACCTGATGCTACAGGCTTCCGATGGCAATCCGTCTGACCGGCGTGCGCTCGAAGCCCGCCTAGACGAGATGGTGGATGCGGTCCATCGCTTCGATTTGGCGGGGTTGGGCGCCGGCGCGAATGTCGATCAAGCGCGGTTCGAGAAAGCGCCGCTCGAAGACCTCCTGCAGATGACCTTTCCTGTAGATCCGAAGCTGAAGGACAAAGTGAAGGAGCAGTTACAGGCGACGGCTTCCCAGCTCCCGCTTGCGGTGAACGATGCCGTGGCGGGCTACATCAATTATTTCTCCGGGCGCGGGAGAAGGACGCTGATCGCCGGCCTCGAGCGCGCCGGCCGCTATCGCCCGCTGATCGAGCGAATCCTGGCCGAAGAGGGTATTCCGCAAGAATTAATCCACCTGGCGCAGGCGGAATCGGGATTTTTCCCGCGCGCTATTTCGAGCAAGGCCGCCGGCGGCATGTGGCAGTTCGTGGCCTGGCGCGGCCAGCAATACGGGTTGATGCGCACGGCCTATACCGACGACCGTTTCGATCCGGAAAAGGCCACGCGCGCCTCGGCGCGGCATCTGCACGATCTTTACAATATGTTCGGCGATTGGTACCTGGCCATGGCCGCTTATAATTGCGGTCCAGTGGCCGTGGCGCGCGCGGTGGAACGCACCGGGTATGCGGACTTTTGGGAGCTGCGCAACCGGCACGCTTTGCCCGAGCAAACCGTCAATTACGTACCGATCATTCTGGCCATGACCATCATGGAGAAGAATGCAGCCGGTTACGGACTGGAAGGCGTGGTTCCGGAAACGCCGCTGGAATTCGACACCATCGAAGTGGACGCGCCGACGCACCTGGGCCTGGTAGCGGATCTCACCGACGCGCCCATGCCGGAGTTGCAGGATCTGAATCCCGCGCTGCTGAAGGGTGTGGCGCCGGCTGGTTACGTGCTGCATGTTCCCAAGGGAACCGGCTCGTCGCTGTCGGCATCGCTGCAGATGATCCCGGCCGACCGGCGCGCTTCCTGGCGCATGCATACGGTGGCGAGCGGCGAAACGCTGGCCTCCATCGGGAAGCATTACGGCATGGCGCCGGCTAGCATCGTCTCTGCGAACGGGCTGAAACAGGCATCTCCCGCTGCCGGCGAACGGCTGCTCATTCCTGTGGCGTATCGGCCAGCTCCGGCTCCCAGGCCGCGTGCGCTGGTAGCGGTAAAGCACCACCTGACGAAGGGGCAGCGGCGGCGGTTCGCCGCAGTCACGCATACGGCATCCAATCGGGCAGCTGGGACGGCTCGCGCGGCCGGGGAATAGACCAGGGCAGGCTGGTACGGCCGCACGTCATCGAACACCTATTCGTGCCGGAGCGCCACGATGGCGTCCACCCGCGCCGCACGTCGCGCCGGAATGTAATTGGCGAGAAACGCCACCGCGAGAAGGATCACCGGCACAGCGGCGAAACTGACCGGGTCGGTGGGACGCACCTCGAATAGCATATTGGCGATCAGTCGAGCCAGTCCGGCGGCCGCCGCCAAACCGATCACTATACCCGTGAGCGCCAGCAACATCCCGTGCCCAACGACCAGTTGCGTCAATTCCCTTCGCCCGGCGCCCAGGGCCACCCGAATGCCCAACTCATGCGTGCGCAGGGTCACCGAGTACGACATTACGCCGTAGATTCCGGCGGCCGCCAGGATTAGCGCCACCGCTGCGAATACGACCAGCAGCAGCGTGCGGAAGCGCGGCTGCCCTACGGAGTCGGAAATCAGACCGTCCATGGCGTGGATTTCAAAGACAGGCACGTCGCCGTTCAGCGCCCGCACCTGCTGTCTGACCGCGCACGCCAACGCGATCGCGTCGGTTCGTCCCCGCACCACGATGTTCGCGCGTCCTGGCGGCCGCTGCAGATACGGAATATAGTTGGTCGGCTGGCTGCTCCCGGCCAGCGAACGGTGAAGAACATCTCCCACTACGCCCACGATCTCGCAGCGGAATGGCAGCCCGAGATCGATGTTCAGGTGTTGCCCGAGGGGGTCCTGATTTGGAAAAAACTTATCTGCCAGCGACCGGCTGATAATCACCACGTTGGGGCTGCCGCTGCGGTCGTTTGGCGTGAAGTAGCGGCCTTTGATCAGCGGGATGCCCATGGTTTGAAAGTAATCGGCGCTGACGTTGCGCAGGTCGACGTCGGGGCGATCGCTCGGAGCGATCGGAGGCCGCCCCTCGATGGTGAACCACGTATCGTTGTTTTGGCCGCTCAACGGCAGTTCCGTGATCAGGGCCGCGGATTCGACGCCAGGCAGGGCTTTGACATGTTCCAACAACGCGCCGAAGAAGGCAGTCATCCCATTCGGGTCGTACTTGTCTGGCGACCGCGGCAACTGGATTCGTGCGGTCCACAACGCGGCTGGGTTGAAGCCGGGGTTCACTCTGGCCAGCCTTTGGAAGCTGCGGATCATGAGCCCGCCGCCAAACAGCAGCACCACCGCTGTGGCCACCTCGGCGATCACCAGGACATTGTGGAAGCGGCGATGCGCCCGGCCCGCCGAGCCCGCGCGTCCGCCCTCATTCAACACCTCGGCCAGATGCGGCCGGGACGCCCGCAGCGCCGGCAGCAGTCCGAACAGCACACTGGTTGCGAGGGATAGCGCCGCCGTGAATGCCAGAACCCGGCCACCCAGATGCACTTCGTCCAGCCGGGCGACGTTCGCCGGATGCAGGGCAACCAGAGCCTTTAATCCCCACCAGGCGAGCAGAACGCCGAGGGCGCCGCCGAGCGCCGAGAGCAGGACGCTTTCGGTCAACAACTGGCGCAAGATCCGGCCCGCGCTGGCACCCAGGCCGCTGCGGATGGCGATCTCTCTCTGTCGCGCCGCGGCGCGCGCCAGCAGCAGATGCGCGACGTTGGCGCAGGCAATCAGCAGTACGAAGCCTACCGCGATGAGCAACACTTTAAGGGTGGGCCGCAGGTCCCCGACCAACCGGTCGAGAAGGCCCTCCAGGTGCGCACTGTATAGGGCATTGGAATCCGGATACAAGCGCGCCAGATTAGCGCATATGGATTTCATCTGCGCCTCGGCCCGATCGATCGTGACGCCCGGCCGCAAGCGTCCGATGACGCGCAGAAAATGGAAGCGGCGCACGCGCATCTCCGCGTAGCCCAGAGGAAGCGGCTCCCAGAGCTGAGCGTCCTTCGGGAAATTGAATCCCGGCGGCATGACGCCCACAATGGTCATCCCCTTGCCATCCAGATTGATCGTCTTTCCGATCGCGGAAGGATCGCCGCCGAACCGTCGCCGCCACAGTGCGTCGCTCAGAATGGCGGCCTGCGGCCAGCCCGTTTGTTCATCGGCCGACAGAAACGCGCGTCCTACGGACGGCTTCACGCCGAGCGTTTCGAAGAAACCGGCTGAGACGCCGGCGGCATTCAGGCGTTCGGCCTCGCCGGTGCCGGTCAGCGTAAGATCGATTTGCGCAAACGCGGATAGGTTCTCGAAGACCGTATTCTGTTTGCGGTAATCGACAAAGTCCGGCGGTGAGATCGCGCCGCCGAACGCCTGGCCTGTGCGCGCATCCGCGGGCCACATCCAGACCAAACGGTCCGGTGCGGGATAGGGAAGCGGATTCAGCAGCACGCCGTTCAATACGCTGAAGACCGCCGTGTTGGCGCCTATGCCGAGGGTCAGGGCGGCCACCGCCACGGCCGTGAAGCCGGGACTCTTGGACAGCGCCCGTATGCCATATCGTATGTCCTGCCATAAGCCGATCACGATGTTGTTCCTTTTCCTGGTTCCCAGCACGACGGGCGCCGCACGACTCAGTTCTTCCACGTCGCGCAGCTGGCCGGCCAGGAGTTTCTCCTCGCTGATTTCCTCGAGTACCATGCGTCGAGCTTCGGCTTCCCCGACGCCATCCGCTTGGAGTTCCTGGTAGCGGTCCACCAAGTGCTGCGCGAGTTCTTCGACGATCTCCGCCTCGCGAGCAGGAGTCAGCCGCAGGCCGGCCAGCCGCCGTTCGACTTCCTTCTTCCACTCACGCATGTTCGGGTCTGGTGATGCGCTGGATGGCTTCCACGAAACTCGCCCAGCCGCGTTTCTGCGCCGCAAGAACCTCGCTTCCCTCGGCGGTGAGGCGGTAATATCTGCGTCGCCGCTGTCCCGCTTTTTCCACCCACCGTCCTTGTATCCAGCCGCGCTTTTCCAGCCGGTACAGCAGGGGATACAGAGACGCCACATGGAATCGCAGGGTGCCGCCGGAGCGTTCCTCAATCAGCTTGCTGATCTCATAACCGTGCCGCGCCCGGGTCTCGAGGAGCGAGAGGATCAGCAACTCGGCGCTGCCCTTCTTCAGCTCCCGATCGAAGATTGCCTGACCCATATATGCCATAGCAATATATATTACAAACCGGGTATCCAGGTGTCAAGGGGCTTCAAAAATACTGACGGAGCGGCTCAGTTTAGTTTAGTTTCGCGGTTTCCCGGCCGGGAACCGCTGGGTGATAGGAGGCCAATGCGGACGGTTCCAGCGGTTGGCGCAACTGCTGCGACTCGCCCCAGATCGCTCCCCAGGCCTTCTCTCGATCCAGCGGCGCCGGGCTAGACGTCCAGGTTCTTTACATCCAGCGCGTTATCCTCGATGAACTTCCGCCGGCTCTCCACATCCTCGCCCACCAGCGTGGAGAAAATCTCTTCGCTCTCCACCGCATCCTCCAGGTGGTCTCGGCAAGTTGCTCGGCATTCATTGCCCATCGCCCCGTTGCACCCCTTTGTCACTCCTTATGTAGTGAAGCAGGACCTGGCCCGCGTCGATTCATCTCTCCGCCTCAAATCCCCCGTCCTCATTCACGATCCCTTTGCGAATCACTGCCGTCCGGCGCACACCGATCTGGCGCAGATCGTCCTCCGGGTTCTTGAATGGCGGTGCCTCTGGGTGGATCGGCCCGAAATACGTACTATCAATTTTCCGGTTCGGTTCGAGAACCCGCGCGACGTGGAGCAAGATCAATTGGCCTATCGGTCTCCCCGGATAGAGCAGTACCGGCGTGTTCGACACGTTGGCGATTTCAAGCGTGAGGCAGCCGCGGTATTCCGGATGAATCCAAGGCGCCGTTTCCACTACAATGAACGTCCGTGCTACGGACGACTTGGTCAGAATCTCTCCAGACGCATCGTAAGGCAGTTTAATGAACTCCAGCGTGGACCCCAAAACCGTCTGGTGAGCGGGAACCACCAAGTATTGGCCCAAAGGCACATGAACTTTCACATGCAGCGAGGTCGCGGTCCTCCGGTCGGGGCTGAAATACGCCTCCGGGAGCGACCTCGGAAGAAGGAAGTAGGCGCCTAGACGCAGGTCTACGGAGTCAGCGTCCATGGCCTTGTCTCTATCGAACAGTGGAGTGATTACCAAGCTCCTAACGTTACTGACCGGCAACGCCATCCGATCCAGTATCTCTTCCCGTGCAAAGACCCCGCACGGCCGAGTTTCATCCTTTTGGTCACGAAGTTGATTTGCCATGGGTGCGGCTTCTTGCGCTCGCCGACAGAAGCTGACTATCTTCGACCCCTTTGACCGTCCACGCCTCAAGTTTCTCAGCCCACTTCATACGCTGTTGAAGGTCGTCTGCCCGTTGGCCATCAAGTCTATCCATCAGTTCGGGCAGACTCGTCAGATGAAAGCAGTAAGCAGCGTTGATCATAGACACCGGAGTCGGCGACGAAGCACTATCCTCAGTCAAGAGACTCGACGGTACGACACCGTGCAGCAAGCACTCATCGATTTTTTCGGCGTGCTGGGCGAAGTCCGCTGCTGCAGCTTTGCCATGCGGCGTGAGGTCCGCCGCCAGTTCGTGAATAAGCGGAACGATGGATAGGAAGGCTTCAATAAATGCGGGGATAACGGTGTCCTGGAACTCAAAGAGTATTCCGGGGCACTCTTGCCAAGCCGCACCATCAGTGCCACGTGCCCTGATGGCAGGTTTTCGACCGACGTCCACCACCCGGCCTTCTGCAGGCACCTCTGTTGCTCGCGGAGCCGCAGCGCTGGGGCTGGGTGTTTCTCGTCAAATTTGCCCTCAACGTCTTCCCCCATTAGGCCAAGCAAGGAAAGAAAATCTATTAGTGCGAACGAGAATGCCGGGCCAAGATTTCGAAGTGCAAACAGGTCACAGAAGACCTCCTCGGTCCAGGCTTCCAAGACCTGTTTCGCCCACGTACGGGTGCCCGGTGTCTTAATGTTATCGCCGAACTTCTCACCAAATGCGCGATCCATGGTGGCCAGCAGCGTGGTGAACGCCGGCCTGCGATCATCCGTGCCTCCGAGCTTCTCAAAGACGTAGTGACCGAGCTCGTGGTAGACCATGAGATTCGCAAAAAAGCCCGGGCCCTGAGAGTATGGGACCTCCACAAACGCCACGTTCGGCGGAAGATTCGACTGAGACGTATTGTGGAAGTACATAAGAACTGGCGTAAGCAGCACCACAACGTCCACGCTCTCCAGCCCTGGAACCCGTCGCAGATCGTCAGTCGCCATCTGAATCAACGGAGCGGGTAGAGTGAGGCGGTGCGCGTCGGTCGCTGGCTTTATGTAGGTGTGTAGGGTCCGCCAGCGATCCCTTTGTATGATCAACTCCCTTTGGTAGCGCAGCTCGGGCTCTCCTCTCGCAGCATGTTTTTCAATTATCTCGGAAGCCTATTTTCGGGTTTGCTCGGCTGGGTATGGACGTGCAAAAAGAGGCTTTGGGTTGCCTCCGCATACGAATAAATGCCTTCGTGCTCGGCTACAAATCGATCTATTGATTCAACCAGACGGAAAAGTGAGGCGGCCTCTTGAATTAGGCGGTCCTGAGGGCTCTGCATAGCTCCCCAACGTCCGGCGGCGACGTTCGCTTGGGCTGCTCGAAATTCCAAAGAGCCCTTGCTTGAAGCTTAAAGAATAGATCAATTAGGTTTTGCGCCTTAACAGACGCTCCAGCTTTTGCGCCGCCTCCGATGTGCAACAAGTCGATTGTCAGGTCGAGAGCATCATCGATCTGCTGTGGCTTCCAAACTTCTTCGAGTGTCCTCACTTGCTCGTAGCTGCCGAGCGCTGCCGCGGCCCGTTGTCCAAACTTGTAGGGGTCTCCCGATTTCACCGATTCAAGAGCCGTCCTCGTGCGCTCCAGTTCGGTGACCGGGAGATCTCCCTTCCCATCAGCGTAATCGGAAAGCGAGGAAATGACTGACTGGCAGAACTCCGCCAAAGCGAGATATTGCGTCCGACTCTGGAGATCAGTAGGCATTGGTGCCGCTCCGTCCGAAGATTTTCCTTCACCCTGTCGATTCGCGATCTCCGACCGGTGGCTCGACGTGGCGTCGCCGGCAAAAGGCGATTGTAGCGCATGCCCAGTGCAATCGCTTGGTCGCATTTCGCGTCGCATGGATAAACCTGCGCGGGCGCGGCCCAAGGCTGCCTCCCGTCAAGTTGTCTTGCAAGTATACTTGCACCATTATTGCAAGTATACTTGCATATGTGACAATTTGCAAGCTACAATACCTACTGTCTTCAGGGCTCCGGACATGCGGCCTCCCACCAATGCATACCAGTACCGACTTCGCATCCGCGAAGCGATTCAGCGCAAGTTCGCCGAGCTTGTTATTGGCGTAAAGTCGGGACAAGGGTCGCTCGCGGAGGTCGCCGAGCAACTGGGTGTACGGCGCCAAGCCATGGATCAGTATGCGAGTGGATCGGTCCCGGCCTCCGATGTGCTTTTGATGGCCCTGCTGAAGTGGAATTGGCAGATTCGGGTTGAGGACCCGAAGGGGCAGCCCTCATGGTGCGAATTCTCAGTCAGCGACATGGAGGGCGGGATTAAAGGGCGAAAGCCCGAACCCGTCCAGCTTTCATTATTCGACGCCCTGACGGACCTCGATCAAAACATGAATACGCTTAAAAAGAGCGTCAGCCGCGTAGGATTCGAGATTAAGAGGACATTCGGAAAGCTAGGCTAGCCGAACCCGCCGCCGCGCATGTTGGTCGCGATGCACGGCCCTAGCTATTTGCAGTAGAAATGCAGTATAATTCAGGTATGCCAAGGTATACCATTGACTTCGATAAGGAATTCGACAAGACCCTCTCTGATCTCATAGAAACGACTGACGCCACGACGAAGGCCGACGTCATTCGCCGCGCAGTGGCCAGTTACAGCTACTTGAAGAAGCAGCAGAAGGCTAACAAAGACGCGAAAATTGTTATTACCGACGACGATAAACTCCGGAAGGAAGTGGTGCTTCCATAGGGAATGCCAGACGAGCAGATAATCTCCGCAAGCGATATCCTGAAGGCCGCAGGGGCGGATAAGCCGGTCACCGGGGGAACGTTCCTCCAGCGCACGGGCCTCATCCTCGCGGGATGCGTCGGAGGAGTCAGCGCAGTAGTTATCCTGGCGCTCGTCGGTAAGTGGATCTTCTACGCACCCAAGCTCCCAGCACTCCAACCCGGCGCGGATCCGGCAGCAGTCAAGGCAATGCTTGAGAACTATAAGACCCTTCAGCAGATTGCGCTGGAGCCCTTTACCACCCTTTTCGACTCAATCGTGGTGAAAGTGCTGCTGCCGGTATTTACCAGCATCCTGGGGTACATCTTCGGGTCACGGTCGGACAAGAAGAGCGACAGCTAGCCCGAATCCTTCACACGTCTAGGTTCTTCACATCCAGCGCGTTATCCTCGATAAACTTCCGCCGGCTCTCCACATCCTCGCCCATTAGTGTGGAGAAAATCTCTTCGCTCTCCACCGCATCCTCCAGGCGGACCGCCAATAGCGTGCGCTTCTCCGGATTCATAGTGGTCTCGGCGAGTTGCTCGGCATTCATTTCGCCCAGCCCCTTGTAACGCTGCACCGAGGCGTCGCGCTTGCCTTCCGCCTTCACGAACTCGAGCAGGATGTTCGCGTCCGCCTGCGAGTCGCGATGCTCGCCGCGCACCACCACGAACGGCGGATGGTTGTACTTGGCGATCTGCCGCGCCAGCGAGCGGAATTTCTTGTACTCCGGCTGCGACGCCAGGTTCACACCGATGTGGCGCTCCGCCTTGGTGGAGTCGCGGAACATCACGGTCCAGGCCGAGTGCTCTTCGTCCGCCACAAGCTCCGCGGGTACCAGTGCGGCCTTCACGGCCGCTGCCAGAAGCTCCATGTTTTCCTTGTCCTGGAAATCCGCCTTGTGGTCGGCGCGCAACTCCGCATTGCCCAGCACCGCCACCACCCGCGCGTCCCGCAGCCGCCGTTCCACTTTCTGGAACATTTGCTCGTACTCATCCAGGCTCATGAGAAACGCGCGCAGTTCGCCGCCTTCGAGTGTGGATTTGGCGCCGGTGCCGTTCGAGCCGATCTCCACGCTCAAATTTTCCGTGGCGCGGCGCATGATCTCGCGCGTAAATTCCTTTTCATCCTTGATGTACTTCTCGGCCTTGCCTTTCTTGATGCGGTAAAGCGGCGGCTGCGCGATGAAGATGCGGCCGCGATTGATCAGCTCATTCATGTGCCGGAAGAAAAACGTGAGCAGCAGCGTGCGGATGTGCGAGCCATCCACGTCGGCATCGGTCATGATAATGATCTTGCCGTAGCGGATCTTGGTGGCGTCGAAATCGTCTTTGCCGATGCCAGTGCCGAGCGCCGTAATCATGGCCCGGATTTCCTCGTGGCCCAGCATCTTGTCGTAGCGCGCCTTCTCCACGTTCAGGATCTTGCCCTTCAGCGGCAGGATGGCCTGGAAGCGCCGGTCGCGGCCCTGCTTGGCGGTGCCGCCGGCCGACTCACCCTCCACCAGGAACAACTCGCAGCGCTCGGGGTCCCGCTCCTGGCAATCGGCTAATTTGCCTGGCAGCCCACCCGAATCGAGCGCCCCCTTGCGGCGGGTCAGGTCGCGGGCTTTGCGGGCAGCCTCGCGCGCGCGGGCCGCGTCGATGGCCTTGCCCACGATCTTGCGCATCACCGCCGGATTCTTATCGAAATACTCGCCCAGCTTGTCGTTCACAAACTGCGTCATGTAGCCGGCGATATCGCTGTTCAGCTTTCCCTTGGTCTGCCCTTCAAACTGCGGCTGCGGGATCTTGACGCTCACTACCGCCGTCAACCCTTCGCGGACATCATCGCCGCTCAGGTTCTCCTTCACGTCTTTGAACAACCCGGCTTGCTGCCCGGATGCGTTAATCGTGCGTGTAAGCGCGGTGCGAAAGCCGGTCAGATGCGTGCCGCCATCCACCGTGTTGATGTTGTTGGCAAAGCTGAAAAGGCTCTCCGAATAGCCGTCGTTGTATTGCAGCGCGACTTCCATCGCCAGCGTACCCGCGTTATTCGGCAACTCGCGGTCGGCCTCGAAGTGAATAGGCTTGTCGTGCAGTACAGACTTGCCCTTGTTCAAATGCCTGATGAATTCCGCGATGCCGCCGCTATACAGAAACTCGTGGCTCTTCACCGGATCCACACGCTCATCGGTGAGGGTGATTTTAAGACCCTTGTTCAGGAACGCCAACTCGCGCAGCCGCTGCGCCAGCGTGTCGTAATTGAACGTGGTCTCCGTCATGATCGTCGAATCGGGCCGGAACGTCACACGCGTGCCAGTCTTCCGGCCGGCTTTACCCGTTTTCGCCAGCGGACTTTTCGGACGCCCAAAAGCGTACTCCTGTTGCCAGGTATGCCCTTCCCGCCAGATCTCCAACTCCAACGCCTCAGACAGTGCATTCACGCAGCTCACGCCGACCCCGTGCAATCCGCCGGACACCTTATAGCTCTTGGAATCGAATTTGCCGCCGGCGTGCAGCTTAGTCATCACCACCTCGGCGGCGGAGACGCCCTCCTCATGCATGTCTACCGGAATGCCGCGGCCGTTGTCGATCACCGTAACGGAATTATCTACGTGGATGGTCACGTCCACTTGCGTGCAATAGCCGGCCAACGCCTCGTCTACGGAATTGTCCACGACCTCGTAGACCAGGTGATGCAGACCCATTTCGCCGGTTGAGCCGATATACATAGCCGGCCGAAGGCGTACAGCCTCGAGGCCTTCCAACACCTTGATACTCGAGGAATCGTAAATTTCTGCGTTGCTGCTATCGTTGAAAGTCGTTGCCATTGGATTTAATTCGTACTCCACGCGCTCAATCGCCAAATCCACCTGCTTCGCGATCGCCTGTATGCTTAGCGCGCATTCCGTCTCGATCCACTTTCTGGCCGCCTCATCTGCAACATGGACAAAAAGTGTGCCGTTTGCCAGCCGCGCAAAGCTCGTGCGGCTGATCCACTTCTGGTAATCCGCGGGATCGAGTCTGGCTTTCAGTTCCTGCTTAATTCGATCCCAAAGGTTCATAACTCTTCAGACCCGCACGTTCAAATTCGCATAGGCATTACCACATAGCGGTAATGATCCTGAGTCCCATCGCTGACCGGCCGTAATTCGCCCGCGCTCTTCTGGTCCTTCAACTCGAATGCCACCGACTCCTGATTTGTGGCACGCAAGAAATCGAGCAGATACTGTGCGTTAAACCCGATCTCCATATCCGGGCCGGCGTACTCGCTGGGTACGCTCTCTTCGCTTTCTCCGGTCTCCACGGACGACGAAAAGATTTTGACCTCGCCAGCCGTGAACTGCACACGAATAGCGCGAGACCGTTCATCGGCAAACTGTGAAACGCGCTCGATGGCGGAGCGGATCTCGTCGCGGTTTAACTTGGCCAGATGCAGATTCTCTTTCGGCAAAACCTTGTCGTAATCCGGGAAATTGCCGGTCAGTTTGCGTGTGATCAGAAGCCGCTCGCCAAACTGGAAGAACAAGTGGTTCTCATCGCCCGCAAACAGCAGTTTGCTGTCGGCACCGCTTTCGTCAGCCAGTTTCACGATTTCGGCCATGGCCTTCTTGGGCACCAGGGCACGGAAATTCTTACCAGTGCTGGCCGCGGGAGACTCGATCTCGACGTAAGCCAGACGATGGCCATCTGTCGCCACCATGGTCGTAGAATCCGTTTTCAACAGCATTAACGCACCGTTCAGCGTGAAGCGCGACTCCTCCAGGGAGATGGCGAACGCAGTGCGCGAAATCATGGAGGCCAGCATCTTCACCGGAATCTCCGCGATGGTTTCCGGCATTTGGGGCAGTTCCGGAAAGCTTTCGCGCGACATGCCCGCAATACGCGTACGCGACCGGCCGCATGTCAGGCTGGCCCAATGATTCTCCAAGAACTTAACGTTCAAATCCGCTTCCGGTAATAGCCGCACGTAATCCAATAATTTGCGCGCCGGAATAGTACCCGATCCCTCTTTCTTCACCCTCGCCGGACAAGAACAGCGAATACCTAACTCCAGATCGGTTGCGGTGAGGACAATCCGGTCGCCAGTAGCCTCCAACAGGACATTGGAAAGGATCGGAATCGTGGTCTTCTTTTCGACCACACCCTGAGAGAGGCTCAATTCGCGAACAAGGTCTGCTTTGCTGACAGTGAACTCCATGTGGTCTTTTAGCTCCTATTCTCCCGGTCTATTCAGATCTACTATAAGAGCAGAATTCATAGGCCCTGTGAAAATTGGGGAAGGCTTCCTAAATTATACTAAATTATAGTGGTTTTGGCCAATGTCACCCTGCGGATTTCGCGCGTGAAAAGGTGTAGAACCCGGGATCCGCGGAGCTTTTGCACAGATTGCACACGTCAATTCTCAAACCCCGTTGTGCAAAAGATAGGTAAGCTCATTGTAGTGAATCGATTAGAGCGTGGATGATTCTGTTCAATTCCGGATCTGTGTGCCGCTGCTTGTCGATTTTCTTGACCGAATGCAGTACGGTGGTATGATGCTTGCCTCCAAAGGCCCGCCCGATCTCGGGTAGCGAGGCCGACGTCAGCTCTTTTACTAGGTACATGGCCACCTGCCGCGGCACCACGATTTTCTTCGTGTTGCTCTTTTCCTTGAGCTGGCTTTGGCGGATGCCGTAGCGGTCTGCGACTCCTTTTTGAATGGAGTCGATGGTGATTTTGCGGTCCTGCGTGTAGATCAGGTGACGCAACACCTGCTGCGCCATCGCCAGGTTGATAGCTGAGCCCGTGAGCGAAGAATACGCAATCAGCTTAACCAGCGCGCCTTCCAACTCGCGCACGTTGGACTTGGTCTTCGTGGCCATGAAGGTACGGACGTCTTCCGGCAGCGCCACTCCTTCCACTTCGGCTTTCTTATCCAGGATCGCCATTTTTGTTTCCAGATCGGGCGGCTGGATATCGGCCATCAAACCCCATTCGAACCGCGACCGAAGCCGGTCTATCAAGCCGGGGATTTCTTTGGGCGGCGAGTCGCTGGAGATCACGATCTGCTTCTGATGGTCGTGCAATTCATTGAACGTGTGAAAGAATTCCTCCTGCGTGCGATCCTTGTTTCCGATCAACTGAATATCGTCCACCAGGAGCACGTCGGCTGACCGGTAGCGATCGTGGAACTCGGGCATGCGGTCCAGCCGGATGCAGGTAATCATGTCGTTCATGAAGCGCTCGCTCGAGGTGTAGATGATGCGCATTGATGTGTGATTGTTCATCAGGGCGCGGCCGATGGCGTGCATGAGGTGCGTTTTGCCCATCCCTACGCCGCCGTAAATGAATAATGGGTTGTAGCTGCGAGAGGGATTGGTAGCTACCGAACGTGCGGCGGCATGCGCGAACTGATTGCAGGCTCCCACCACGAAGCTGTCGAACGTGAATTTGGGGTTCAACGAACTCGCCGGCGGTGTCTCGTAATCGCCCGCTTCCCGTGATGGCGGCTGCAGATAGTCTACACGCGCAATCGGCAACCGGAGTTGCTGGGCCACAGCCAGTACTTCGGAAGCGTACTCCGTTTCCATCCATTTCCTGGTGCTTTCATCAGGTACGCCAAGCACCAGCGTGGAACCGTCTGTCCCCATGTAGTCGATCCGGCTGATCCAATTCTGATAGCTCTCGGGGCTCAGTTTGGCTTCTAATTCTTTCTTGATGCGATCCCACGGATTCATAAGACGCGCTTGCCTTTGAGGGGAGTGCCGATAGGGTGGGCCACCGACCGAACCTGAGTCTAGCATACCGGGTGCGTGTTCGACCAAGAAAATAGCGCCTTCGTTTCGTTATGGTTACAGATCGTTTGACAGGAGCGCCAGCAGTTCACGATAATGGTACTTCCTCTCGGGCGGGAGTAACTCAGTTGGTAGAGTGCGACCTTGCCAAGGTCGATGTCGCCGGTTCGAATCCGGTCTCCCGCTCCAAATCTTTTCGCGGCGATTTCCTGGCTGCCCGCTGCATCGGCGTGCTGGATCCTGCCGTCTAATGCCATATGAAGAAACTCGTTTCGCTGATGGCTTTCTCCGCTAGTGCGGCCCTCGCACAGTATACGATGGCGCCTGGCGGCGCACCGCCCGCCGATGTCGCGCCGGCCTTTGGGGCGGCAGTCCAGCAGCAAGGCGTCAAGGTCCTGGGAGCCGGCGGCGCCGTCTACTGTGAGGTATGGCTCAGTACAAAAGTACCAATGGGACCCAAATCGACCGACGACGCCATCACGCTGTCTATTCCCCAAGGCACGCTGCTGGGCGTGATCCGCTTCACAGGGCCGGCGCAGGATCGCCGTGGGCAATCGCTGAAGCCCGGAACGTACACGATGCGCTACAGCCAGTATCCGGTGAATGGCGATCATCAGGGTGTCGCGCCGCAGCGGGATTTCGCGCTGCTGGTGCGGCCGAGCGACGACACCGATCCTAGCGCAAAGCCCGGCTTTGATGCGCTGGTGGGATTGAGCACGAAAGTGTCCGGTACGCCGCATCCGGCGGTGTTGAGCATATGGAGTTCAGCCAGCGACAAGTTCCCCAATTTTGGCAAGCAGAACGACCACGATTGGGTGCTGGACGAGAAGGTCGGCGATCTGGCGATTTCCATCATCGTGGCAGGCAAAGTGGAAGGTTAGTCCATGTTTTTTGAGCGCACAGGGCTATTGGCGCCGGACGGTTTTTGCGATATGCTGGAAACCGGGGCCAGTTGCGATCTGACCCCGGGCTTCGCGCTAGTTTTTCCGGCGTTTTAGCCAGATCACCAGCGTCTTGAACCGGCCCACAAAAGGAGCCGGACGTCAAGCAGCAGAAGGAACATAAAGCAGTTCCTCCTTTCTAGCTCCGAAGTGGAGGGCCGGGCCACTAACCCGGCTCTCCCGATTGAAGCTCCGGAAGTTTCACTCCCGAAGCCCGCTCACTCCACTATTCGCCAGAAACCCGAAAGCAACCTTTATCAGGCAGATCCGTCCACCGATATTCCCCGTTGTTCTGCGGCGGGATATTCCAAGCGTTGAGCTGAGGACTGGCGTCGGGCGGATTTTGAGATATGCTCGAAACCGGGGCAAGACTGAGAACTGACCCCGGGCTTCGCACTAGCTCCGAAGTGGAGGGCCGGGAGCGCTAAGCCGGCTCTCCCGAATGAAGCTCCGGAAGTTTCAATCCAAAGGGCTCACTCCACTCTTCGCCGGAAAAATTACAAACAAACTCTATCTGATAGATCAGTCTAGCGATATGTCCGTTCCTTAATTCCGGCATAGCCAAATCCTAGGCTCTCGCTTGACTTCTCGGGCAATCTGATATATCTTGATAGAGATTGGTACATTTGCCCGATCTTGAGTCTGCCACAGCCGAAGAGGTCCTTTCCTGGGCCCTCCCGACCTATGGTGATTCGCTCGCTATCTCCACCAGCTTTCAGAAAGAAGGCATGGTGGTGATCGACCTGGCCACCCGCATCAATCCCAAAGTTCGCGTCTTCACCATCGACACCGGGCGCCTGCCAGAGGAAACCCACCAGATGATGGAGACCGTGCGCCAGCGCTACGGTATCCCGGTGGAGATTGTGTTCCCGGAAGCGGCCGAGGTGGAAACCATGATCTCGACGCACGGTCCCAACCTGTTCTACCGTGAGATCGCCTTGCGGAAGCTCTGCTGCCATATACGCAAAGTGCGGCCGCTCGAGCGGAAGCTGGCCACCTTGAGCGCCTGGGTGGTGGGGCTGCGCCGTTCGCAGATGGAATCGCGCGCCAACATCGCCAAAGTCGAGAGCCGCGATGGTACGGTCAAGATCAGTCCGCTCGCGGATTGGAGCAGGCAGGATGTGGCGGATTACATCCGGCGGCACGATGTCCCGGTTCATCCACTCTACGCCAAAGGTTTTTCGAGCATCGGCTGCGGTCCGTGCACGCGCGCCACATTCGATTGCGAAGATGAGCGGGCCGGCCGTTGGTGGTGGGAGCAAGAGGGCGAGAAAGAGTGCGGCATACACATTACGCCCAGCGGGCAGGTGATGCGGCAGGTGGACGCCCTGATTGCGGAGATCCGGCCGGCCGCGCAGTGAGGCTGCGGTTACTCGGCGGGTTCCGGCGAACTATGCTGCGTGCGATAGAAGCGATGGCCGCAACTCCGGCAGCGATACGGTAACAGCCCCACGATCTTCAGCAAGCCATCGAGCAAGCCATGCGGCATAGAACGGCGCACGTCGGTCCAGCCGCATCCGGGACAGCGGGGGCCTTTCGTACTTTGGCTTTCGGCTTCTGGGGAACCGCCTTCCATGCCGTATCAGTGTAACAAGCGGCAGGGCGAGCTTCGCTCGCCGTGGCTGGTGGTTGTGCTTACTTGGTAGATACTTTGTCCACCGCTTGGGCCACTTCGAAGTGACTCAAGCTCTGCGCGTAACGGAAGACGCCGCGATATAGAGCTTCCGCCAGTTTCTGGCGATGGTCGGATTTCTTCAGCAGGGACTCTTCGCGGACATTGCTCAGGAATCCGATTTCCGCCAAGACGGACGGCATGGATGCGCCGATCAACACCACGAATGGCGCCTTCTTGACGCCCCGATTCTTGATACCCGGATCGTAGTGCGCGGCGAACGGAAACAGCGCCGCTTGTACGCTGGCCGCGAATTGCTTGGACTCCTCTGCTTTGTCCTGCAAAGTAATCTTCTGGATCAGGTCGCGCAGCTCGAACACCGATTTATCGGAGGAAGCGTTTTCGCGGCTGGCCACGGCCAGTGCATCCTTGGCGTTGGTGAAGTTCAGGTAATAGCTCTCCACTCCCCCGATGCGCGGGTAAGGCGAGGAATTCGCATGGATCGACAGGAACAGGTCGGCCTTCTGCTCATTGGCGATGGCGGTGCGGCGTTCGAGCGGAATGAACGTATCATCGGAGCGCGTGTAGAGGACCTCGCTGCCCATGCGCGATTCAATCAGCTTGCCCAGCCGGAGCGCCACATCCAGGACCAGATCCTTCTCCAGAAGTCCGTTGGGTCCCGAGGTACCGTCGTCATGGCCGCCGTGGCCCGGATCTAATACCACGCGCCGGATCTTCAGCCCCAGTGCGCGCGTGAGGGATCCCGAGCCGTCGTTGGGCAGCTTGGCCGCGCGCCCGGATCCGGCGTATTCGGCGGTACGGCTGGTATTCGCCAGAGGCATGGATTCGGGCGCGGGCCGGTTTGCGGCGACGACAGTTGCTACAGAGCTGTTATCGGGAACGGGTCCCGCGGCATTAGTGAGCGGTGCCAGGCCGCTGGCCGCCGCCGGCGTCACAACCGGCGGCGACGGCAGCGGGGCCGGCGCCACAGGAGGAGGCGCGGCCGGCGAAACGCTGCCCTTCGGCCGCAGTTCTACCACCAGACGGTCGGGATTGGAGAGTTGCGTAGCGGAGTATTCCGTGGCGCCTTCCAGATCGAGCACCACCCGCGTCACACCAGACTCCGGCTCAGCCACCCGCACCCTCTTCACCAGCTTGTCGTTGATCACGGTGGAATAGAAGCGCCGGCCGTTGATGCGCGGCCGGGAGTCCTTCAAATCGAAGAAGATGCGTTCCGGATTATGGGCGCGCTCGGCGCGAAATTCGAATTCGCCATCCACCTCGATGATGACGCGGGTGACTTCGGGCAGCGTCCACGAGCGTACGGCCGTCACTTCGCGCAAGTCCTCCCCGCGAACGGGCCCGGACTGGCCGGCGGCCAGCAGGGCGAGCAGCGGAATGAGCGCGCGCTTCATCAAAGCCTTCACTGCGACGTATAGTAGACCCTGCCGTTGGCATCCCTCACTTCGCGAATCGGATTGTAAAGAGGCACGGCATCTGCCGACTGGGCGCCGTCTGTTTGGACGGCGGCGGAGGCCGCTCCGGTTTCATCGGGCGCACTGGCCAGGCGTCGGCGAACTTTGGCGACATAGCCCACTGTTTCAGGAAAAGGCGGGATGCCGCCGTATCGCGAAACAGCGCCTTCTCCGGCATTGTAGGCGGCCAGCGCCAGGGACTCATCGCCCTTGTACAAGCCCAGCAGATATTTCAGGTAGCGTGTACCGCCTTCTATGTTGTCTTCCGGATCGAAAACATCCGAAACACCGAAGCGGCGGGCCGTTGCTGGAATCAGTTGCATCAGGCCCAGCGCTCCCTTGGGCGAGACGGCGTTCGGGTCGTAATTGCTTTCCACCTGGATGACGGAATGGACCAGGCGCGAAGAAAGCTGGTTCTCACGGGCGATCCGATCGACGGTTTCTGCCATGGCCGCCGACGGTACGGCGAGCGGACTGGCAGCCGGGCGCTGCCGGACGACCGTGCGCACCAGCCGTCCCGTATTCGGGTCGGGCCGCACGACGGACACCACTGGCGCGTCCGCGCCTTGGAAGACCGCAGCCGGGAAGCCGCACATGCAAGCGATTATAAAACATTTTCGCACGGTATTGTTTCAACCCTATAGCAAGAATCGACCGTCGCGCGCCCAAGTGGCTATTACCCTCAATGGTATCATTTCCTTGTGAGTAGGGCCGGGTACGTGCTGACGGGGGGTATGAGCTCCCGGATGGGCCGGGATAAAGCGTTGCTGCCGTTCCGCGGCGGCACTCTGGCAACCCATGTGGCGGCAGCCGCGACAGCCGCGGCCGGATCGGTCATGCTGATCGGAGATCCGCTCAAATATGGCCATTTGGGTTATCTGGTGCTTCCGGACCGCCGGCCTGGCGCTGGACCGCTGGGCGGCATCGAGTCTGCATTGAGCTATACAGGCGCCGACTGGAACCTGGTGCTGGCGTGCGACATGCCTGCCATATCCGCCGAATTTCTGCGCGGCCTGCTGGAGGCCGCCGAACGGTACAATGCCGACGCGCTGGTTCCGGCGGGTCCTTCCGGGCGTCTCGAACCGCTGTGCGCCGTTTACCATCGCCGATGCCTGGCAACAGTCCGGCGCGCGCTGGACGCGGGCGTACGAAAGGCTACCGAAGGGCTGGCCGGCCTGGAGGTCGCGCACTTCGCCGTTGCGGATGGGGCTTGTTTCGAGAATCTCAACACCCCCGAGGAGTGGGCCTGCTACCATGACTCCCACTGAGACCCCCACTGACCAATACCCGCATTACATCGAATTCCGGCACGTTTATAAGACGTTCGATAAGCCCGTTTTAGTCGATTCCAACTTTCATGTAGACGCCGGGCAGACAGTGGCCATCATCGGCCGCAGCGGCGTAGGCAAGTCCGTGACGCTTTCACACATCATGGGCTTCCTGAAGCCGGACAGCGGGCGCGTGATTGTGGCGCACGAAGACATCACGGATTTCGCCGAACCGGAATTGCGCCGCATTCGCAAAAAAGTGACCATGGTGTTCCAGTCCGGGGCGCTTTTCGATTCCCTGACCGTCGCCGAAAACGTGCTGTTTTCCCTAGAACTGCGCGAGGACTACAACGAGCGCAACAAGGAAGATGTAGTCAACGGGTTGTTGGGCATGGTGGACATTGCCGAAGCCCGGGATGCGTATCCGGCGGATCTGTCGATGGGTTACAAGCGGGCGGTGGCCATCGCACGCGCGCTGGCCGCGCAGCCCCAGTGCGTGCTCTACGACGAGCCGACCACCATGGTGGATCCGATCATGTCCGATCACCTGAGCGATTTGATGTTGCGGCTGAAGAAGCAGCTCGGGTTGACTTCCATTGTAGTGACGCACGATCTGGACCTGATGTATAAAGTGGCCGATCAGGTGGTGTTTCTGTTTGAAGGGCGCGTGATTTTCTTCGGCCCGCCGGCGGACTTGGGGAAGTCGAGTCATCCGCACGTGCGCGAGTTTCTGGAGATGGACCGGGTGGCGTAAGGCGCGACCTGTTTAGCGTGCCAGCCCGTTACCGATCGCTTACGTTTATCCTCGGTTGAAGTCGTTGTCCGGCCATGCTAGTCTCTCTGTAGGAAGCGGGGAGTTCCATGAGTTCGAGTACGGTCCAAGAGGTAGAGCGCGTCATAGAAACGCTCACGCCGGAGGAACTGGACGAATTGTATCAATGGCTTGACCGGCACCGTCCGCTGCCCATCGATGCCCGCATCCAGTCGGACCTTGCGGCCGGTCGTCTGGACAAACTCATTCGTCGCGCGTTGGACGACGAAGAGACCGGTCGTGTCCAGCCGCTTTAGCGCCAGATGATGCGGCATCGCGCTGGCACGGAGTTCCGGCAGGAATACGCCGGACTGCCGGAGGAAATCCGCCGGCGCGCCGACAAGCAGTTTTCATTGCTCAAAGCCGACCCGCAACATCCTTCACTGCATTTCAAGGCGGTGGGAGAACTCCAGGGCAGGAAATCTGGTCCGCGCGCGCCACGGGCGCCCACGGCTAGCCCAAGAGATCCAGGGCGGTCTGAATCTCGCTGCGGGTGTGCAGATCCCCAATGCGTGTGGTCGCCTCAATTCCCCGCCGGTAGAGAGCGCGCGCATCTTCGCGGCGGCCTAGCTTCTCCAGTGTTTGCCCGCCGTGATAATAGGCGGCCGAGTAGTTCGGATTGGCGGACAGCAGCGTGCGATATTCCTGGATGGCCCCCTCCAGGTCACCCGCGTTGACGTACTCCATCGCCAAACCGTAGCGCGAGAAACTGTCGTTGGGGTTCTGCGCTACCATGCTCTTCAGCACTTCCAGCCGGTTGCTCATACCCCTGTGTTACCATACCTGCCAATGGCATGTCCTTGTTTCTTCCCGGTCGAGCGCATGCCGCAGGCCACCGGGAAAAAGGCGCCGCCCATGCCGCTGGGCGATGCCTGGTCCGGCGTTTGCCTGGCCACACTGGAGGCCGAATGGCGGCCCGATCCGCGCACGTTGCAGCAGCATTGCAATTTCGGCTATGCCCGGGGGAAGTGCGGGCGCGTCCCGGCGGATGCGCCTGACGCGGTGCGCTTCAGCATCGCGCAGGACCGCGACGGCCTGATCGGCATCCAATGGGTAATGGAGAAGGAGCATTTGCCGGTCGCGCATGGTCCGCTCGAATATTCGCGCGCCACGGCCGGTTTTGTCGCGGGACATCCGGATGCCCGCCTGACCCAGCAGGCACAGGCTTACGTGGCGAGTTACTTGCGCCGCAAGCGCGACTGCCACGAACTAGCCAAGGGCTGAGCCCTTGATATCCCTGCGGGATATGGAAGACAGAAGTCAGGAGTCAGAAGTCAGAATGACCGGCCTCGTGCTGAATTCACAGGACTTCGCGCCGCATAACGGTAAGTAACCATGAGCGGCTCGCATTTTCCTCCAGGAAAGCCGGTGGCCGATTCCATCTCCGAGTATGCGGAACTGGCTCTGCCTACCGACGCGAACGGCCTGGGCAACGTGCTGGGCGGAAAAGTCATGCACCTGGTGGATGTGGCCGGCGCCATGGCCGCCATGCGCCACGCGCGCCGGCCGGTGGTGACCGCCTCGTTCGACCACATGAATTTCTTGCATCCGATTCACATCGGGCAGTTGATGGTGCTGCATTCGCAGGTGAACCGGGTTTTTCGCACATCCATGGAAGTCGGCGTAAAAGTGATGGTGGAGGATCTGATGACCGGCCGCAAACAACATACCTGCTCCGCCTACTTGACCTTCGTGGCGCTGGATGAAGACGGGAAGCCTATGGCGATTCCGCCCGCTATTCCGGAAACGGAAGAACAACAGCGGCGCTACCGGGATGCCGGCGAGAGACGGGAAATACGTCTGGCTATGCGGAATCGAACGCGGTAGTACCAGGCTGGCTACGCCTTGTACATGTACTTGATATTCGGCTTATACAGCAGCACATTCGGTTCGCCGGTGCGATTGACCTTCAGACAACATTTGTCATACCACTCGATGACACCGTGCAGAGTTTCACCGTCCTTAAGCACGAAGACCATCGGAGTCTTTGACTGCATCTGTTTTACGTAGTAAAAGTTTTCGGCGTTGGTCTGATCGGGTGGCACGGGCTTTTTCTGCGGCCGGCGCGGCGGGGCAATCTGCTCCTTAATCTCGTTCAGGGACGGGCGGATGAGTTTACGGTTCGCAGATTCCACTGGAAGCCTTCCTTATTGGCAGATTGGACTTGACCCGCGGGTTCGCTTACGACGGAAGCGGCGCGAGTTTAGTTGGATCAAGTTTTGTCCGACTTGAACATATATTTAACACATTGTTACGTTCGCCGCAAGGCGGGGCGGAAGCCCCGCACGGAGCCTAATCGGATCGTGCGGCGCTGCTTTCGAGAACAGGCTGTGGTAACTCATCCTTCGCGTGAAACGGATTGAAATCCGTGTTCCAATCGAACACGTCCACGCCTTCACGCCGCTTCAGGGTATTCACGATCCAGTACGTTAGCGGCGTGGCGGCGACCTCGTACAGCACCTTGGCTAAATAGCCCGACAGTACCAAATTGGCGATCAACCCCACACTGAGGCTGCCTCCGAAAGTAAGCACGGTCACTACCAGTGTATCTACTGCCTGTCCGGCGACCGTTGATCCGACCGTGCGCGTCCAAAGATAGCGCCCCTTGGTCACCATCTTCATTTTTGCCATCACGAAGGAGTTGGCGAACTCGCCGCACCAGAAGGCCGCGAGGCTCGAAGCGATGATGCGCGGCACGAAGTTGAAGACCCGGGCGAAGGCGGCCTGGCCATCCCAACCGGAGGCCGGCGGCAGCCACACGGTGACCAATCCCATGACTGCGAGCAATGCCGACGCGAAGAAGCCGACCCAAATGGCGCGCCGCGAAGCACCGTATCCATAGACTTCGGTGAAGATGTCGCCAAAGATATAGGTGATCGGGAAAAATAACATCGCGCCGCTGAAACGGAAAGGACCCACGGCGGTGATCTTCTGTCCCACCAGGTTGGAGATCAGCAGGATCACGACGAAAGTGTGGACCAGAAGATCGTAGTAGCGGTAGCGGCTCTTGTGCATCGCTTAGCCCGCCGAGCGCCGCTCCCACTGCACGGAGTGGTCGGAGGTGACCGCACGCGTCTCGGCCGGCGAGTCGGTGCGAAAGTACGACCATGGGCCGGGTATCCATGGATAGCGCTCCATAACGGTCTCATCGACCTCGACACCCAATCCCGGCGCGTGCGGCACGACCAGATCGCCGTGATCGATTTCAAGCGGCTCTTTCAGGATTTCGGCTGCCAGTGGAAAAGGATACATCCCCTCGCGCGCCCGCGCATGGCCGCGGGCCGGTACGGAGTAACAAGGATACTCCAGCCATTCCACGACGGTCTCGGGCCAGCAGATGCCGAGATGCGCGGCGGCGATCACCTCCAGCGCGGTACCCCAGCTATGGAAGGCGAATCCCAGCCCGGCGCGGGCGATGCCGCTGAGCAGGCGCCGGCCCATGGCGAATCCACCCTGGCAACAGACGTCCATCTGCACGTAATCGACAGATCCCCGCAGGATCAGATCCTGATAGCGCTCTTCGCTCGGCTCATGCTCGCCGCTGGCAAGCGGCAGATAGTCTTTCTCCTTCAGCCGCAAGTAGGCCTCATGATCGTCGGGCGGCAGCGGCTCTTCAAGCCACGCCACATGGTAATCGGCCATTTCGCGCGCCAACCGCGCGACGGTTTCGAAGCTGTAGCTGCGATCGCCCATGCGCCACCAGGTGTGCGCATCCACCATCAGATCGAAGTCGGGGCCGACGGCGCGGCGCATTTGCCGCACGGTCTCCAGGTCCGCGTCGGGGCCGCCCCCCGGACGCATTTTGTAGGCGCGAAAACCCAGGTCCGCGATGGCCGCCGCCTCGGCTGCGTACCGTTCGGGCGGCATATACATCCCGGCGCTGCCATATAGTCGAATGACGCTGCGCACGCGGCCGCCGAGCAACTCGGAAAGCGGCAGGCCGGCAGACTTGGCGCAAAGGTCGAAAAGGCCCACTTCCACGGCGCAGTATGCCTTAAGGGCGGCGGCATCCGGCGCAGTCCGATCTATGAACTGGATACGCAGCGCGTCCGGATCGGCCAGCGTGCGGCCTTCGAGAAACGGCGCCACCACGTTTTCGATGATCTCCTGGACATGCGGGCTGCCCGGCCCCGGCGCATATCCCACCAGGCCGCCGTCGGATGCGATGCGGATCAGCATGGCGTCGCGTTTGAGGATGGTCCGCTCGCCGCCATAGAACGGCAGCCGCACCGGTTCGGGGAACGGATAGGACAACAGGAAGGATTGGACGCTGGAAATGATCATCGATTCCAGCACACCAGGATAGCAGGTGCGCAGGACGGCGGTTCGGGCGGGTCTGGAGACCCGCTGCAGACCTGCCGTAGACGGGAGGTCTGCCCCACAGCTCTGAACATTCTAACTTGTGGCCGCGTATGATTGTGAGATGGCTCCCGCCCCGGCCACTCCTCTGCACATCGACTCCGTCATCAAGCGCTTTGGCGATCTGACCGCCGTGGCGGGCGTCTCGTTAGAAGTCAAAGAGCGCGCTTGCCTGGGGCTGATCGGACCGAATGGCGCCGGGAAATCCACGCTGATCCGCAGCATCGCCGGGCGCGTCTTGCCCGATTCAGGCAGCATCCTGGTTTTCGGTCATCCGGCCGGATCCGCGGCGGCGCGCGCGGAACTGGGATGGGTGCCCCAGGAACTGGCGCTCTATCCGCTGCTCACCTGCCGGGAAAACCTGGAAGCCTTCGGGCGCTACCAGGGGCTGCGCGGCAAAGCTCTACGCGACGGCATTGCCTGGTGCCTGGAATGGGCCGCGCTGGCCGACCGGGCCGGAGCCACGGTGAAGACGCTCTCCGGAGGCATGCGTCGTCGTCTGAACATGGCCGCCGGACTGGTCCATCGCCCGCGCATTGTGCTGCTCGACGAGCCTACCGTGGGCGTCGATCCGCAATCGCGCAACCGGATATTCGATATGGTCTCGGAACTGCGCGGCCAGGGCGCCACGATCATCTACACCACGCACTACATGGAGGAAGCTGAGCGCCTCTGCGACACCATCGCCATCATCGATCACGGCCGAGTGATCGCGCAGGGCGCCAAGGAAGAACTGGTGGAGCGGACTTTCGGCCGCCGCAGCGACGTGCTGATGCGTTTTGCCGCCAACGTCGAAAATGCCGCGGCGTGGGCGGCGGCGCATGGCGGCACGCTGGATATGGATGTTGCGCATTTCACCGTGGCGCAAACTACGGATATCGCCGCGCTGCTCGATGCTTCGTCCCGCGACGGACTGGAAGTGATCGACGTGGTACTGCGCCGCCCGAATCTGGAATCTGTGTTTCTGCAACTGACCGGAAGGGATCTACGCCAATGATCGCCGCTATTGTACACAACGCCTTTCGCTCGCTGCGGCGCGACCGGGGCGCGCTGATCCTGTCGTTCGTCCTGCCGATCGCATTCTTCAGCATCTTCGGCGTAATCTTCGGCGGCATGGGCGGCGGCAGCACGCCGCGCGTCAGCGTGCTGGTAGTGGACGAAGACCGCAGCGCCGCGTCTGAGCGCCTGGTGGGCGCTTTGCTGCAGGAGCCATCGCTCGACGCCCGCACCCATGCCAAAACGAAAAAGGGCGAACCTGTTCCAGCAGATTACACGGCGGCGACCGCCGAAACCGCGGTGAAACAGGGTAAGGCTCCCGCGGCGCTGATCATTCCCAAAGGATTCGGCGCGCATCCCATAGACTTCGGTCCGGGCAGCGATAGCGCTCCCATCCGGCTGCTACACGATAGTTCCGATCCTGTAGCTGCCCAGGTGGTGGCGGGAATGCTGCAAAAGACGGTGATGACGTCCATGCCGGACAGCATGGCCAGGATGGGTATGCAGTATCTGGAGCAGGCCAGCGGCGGGCTTACGCCGGAGCAGCGCGCGCGCATCGACGCTTCGATCTCGCGGATACCCAGCGCCGCTGCGCAGAGTGGCCCACGAAAGGATAATGCTCAGGCTACGGGAATGGTGCCGCTCGAAGTGCGCGATGTAGTGGGCGAGAAAAAACAGAACTCCATGATTTCGTTTTATGCGGCCGGGATCGGCGTGATGTTCCTGCTGTTCACTGCCAGCGCGGCGGGCGGCAGCCTGCTGGACGAGGCGGAAAGCGGCGCACTCGACCGGATCTTAAGCGCGCGCGTGAGCATGACTACGCTGCTGGCCGGCAAAATGGCCTATAGCGCCCTACTGGCGTCGGCCCAACTCACGCTCATGTTTCTGTGGGGCGCGGCCGTCTTCCACTTGGATCTGTTCACGCACATTCCCGGGTTCATCGTGATGACCGCGGCCACTTCCTTCGCGGTAGCATCGTTTGGCATGCTGCTGGCCAGCGTCTCGCATACGCGCGCGCAGGCGGGCGCGATCGCCACGCTGATCATTCTGACCATGTCGGCGATCGGCGGCAGCATGTTCCCGCGCTACTTCATGCCGGAAGCGATGCAGAAGGTGGGACTGCTGACGTTGAACGCCTGGGCCATCGACGGCTACACTAAGGTCTTCTGGCGCGATGAACCCATCCTGCACCTGGCGCCGCAGGTGTCCGTTCTGATTGGCGCGGGCCTGGTGTTGTTTTTCGTGGCACGGCGGTTCGCGCGGCGTTGGGAGTATGCGTAGGTGATAGCCCCCCGCGGCAACCTAGAACTTCGCTGCTGCGGGGCTCAAGCCCCGCGCCGGCTGAAGCCCGCCCTCCAGAAGCCGCATACGCTGCAAGGATCTGGAACTGGCGAGGTGATACACTCGCAGGGTGCTGCTGCTTGCCTTCTTTCTCTTTGCCGCCAGCCCTTATGACCTGGTGATCCAACACGGCCGGATTGTCGACGGCACCGGCTCGCCCTGGTACTCCGGAGACATCGGCATCCGGCAGGGAAAAATCGCCGCCATCGGCAACCTGGCCGGCGCAACGGCCAAGCGCCGCCTCGATGCGCGCGGCATGGTGGTCGCGCCGGGATTCATCGACATGCTTGGCCAGTCCGAGTTGACTATCCTGGTGAATCCGCATCTACCTTCGAAAATCTATCAGGGCATCACCACCGAAATCACCGGCGAAGGTTCGTCGGTGGCGCCGGTCAGCGACGCCATGCTCGAGGCCGATCGCGTGGGATACGAGCATTACGGAATTCGCCCCGATTGGCACACGTTTCGCGACTACTTCGCGCGCCTCGAGAAGCAGGGCATGGGCATCAACCTGGCCAGTTATGTGGGCGCGACACAGGTGCGCCGCATGGTCGTGGGCGATGACGACCGCGCGCCCAACGCGGCGGAACTGGAGCGTATGAAGACCCTGGTGCGGGACGCCATGCGCGATGGCGCGGTGGGCGTATCGACGTCGCTGCAATACGCGCCCGCCCCTTATGCGAAGACCGAAGAGCTGATCGCGCTGGCGGCGGAGGCGGCCAACTTCGGCGGCATTTATGCCACGCACATGCGGAGCGAAGCCGACGCCATCATCCCGGCGCTCGATGAAGCCATCCGCATCGGGCGCGAGGCGCATATTCCGGTGGAGATCTGGCATCTGAAGACCGCCGGCAAAGCCAACTGGGGACGCATGCCGGAAGTGATCGCACACATACAACAGGCGCGCGATTCCGGCGTGGACATTACCGCGGATACGTATGCCTATCCCGCGGGCTTCAACACGTTTTCGGCAATTATCCCGCCGTGGGCGCATGATGGCGGCGATGCGAAACTCATCGAGCGGTTGAAAGATCCGGCCATGCGCGCGCGCATTCGCAAGGAGATGGAGACGCCGGGCGGCAATTGGGAAAACGAATGGCAGGAAGTGACCGGACCGGAGTCTTTCCTGGTAGGTGCGGTGGCGAATCCCAAACTGCTTCCCTTGCAGGGTAAGACCATCGCGGAGATCGCTAAGATCTGGGGCAAAGATCCTTTCGACACCATCTTCGATCTGCTGATTGAAGACCAGGCTTTTACCAACGTGGCGATTTTCATGATGTCGGAGCCGGATATCGCGCTGGCGTTGCAGCAGCCGTGGGTTTCGATTTGCAACGACTCGCAGGGAACCGCGCCCGATGGGCTACTGGGGAAGGAGCATCCGCATCCGCGGGCTTACGGCACGTTCCCGCGCATCCTGCGCAAGTATGTGCGGGAGGAGAAGAAGCTGACATTGCCCGATGCCATTCGCAAATTCAGTGCCCTGCCCGCGCAGCGCATGCGGCTGGTGGATCGCGGCGTTTTGAAAGAGGGCATGTGGGCGGATGTGGTGGTTTTCGATCCGGAGAAGATTCGGGACATCGCTACGTTTGAGAATCCGAATCAGCTATCGGAGGGCATGCAATTCGTTCTGGTGAACGGCGTGCCGGTGGTAGAAGAAGGCAAGATGACGAATGCGCTGGCGGGGAAGGTGCTGCGCGGAGCTGGACGGTGACAGATGGCGGGTCTGGAGACCCGCCGCAGGACTGGAGTCCTGCCCCACCTACTCTAAGTAGTCGCCTGAGGCGATACGTACTTTGCCTTGCGTTTCGCGACGGTAGATGTAGGCCCACGCGCTGATCGCGCGGCCGTTGTCTAAGGTGACGCGCACAACTTGCCGCACAAACTCGCAGCCTTCGTAGGCGTCCAGTCGCGGCAATGTCGCCGCGGGATCGTGCAAGAGATAGACCTCACCGCGGACCCAGGCATCGTGATCTTCACGGACTGTCATACCTGGATAACCACCCAGTTGGAACAGCCAGCCAGGAGTGCGGCCGCTATCTACGAAATCGGATTGGGACTGCAGGAATCTCGACCATTCCGTGGCGGCCGCGGCGCGCAACGTGCCGTATACGAAAAGGTAGGGAAATTCCAGCGGCGCGTCAGGCATGCCCTACTCTTTCTCTTCCAGCCGGACTTGCTCGCGGTTCCAGACGAAGCGGCGGCCGGCAACTGGCGCCAGGTGTACGCGCGCGGCCGGCTGACCCGAATTCATCTGCACGCATTCCGGGAATCCGTTTGACAAAAAGTACGCGCCATCGAGCCGATTGGGCAAACCGCTGACGAAAACGGGTCGCGCATCTTTCGCCAACTCTTGCCCCAGCACGCGGCAAACCGCAGCCGCCGTTTCCGGAGTGGTACGCCACGGACGCAGATTGTGTTCGAGCGCCGCGAGATTGAAGGCGATTAGGACGGGGGCCATCGCCGGGGCGAGTTTGCTGCGGGCGGCCTGCTGCAGGACGGCTGCCCATAGAATAGCGAGTCCGGCCACGGGCAGGTAGAGTACGCGGGCGCCGGCAAAATCCGGCTGGAACATCAGGAGCTGTTGGACCGGAATCACCGCGGCGAATATGAACGCCAAACCCGCCCACAGACCCGCCCGCGAGGCGCGCGAGCGGGCCGCGTAGATCGTCAGCATGGCGATGAAGGCGACCCCGGCGGCGCGCAGCCACCACTCGAGTGGCGTGGACCAGTTGACGGGGAAGAGCAGGAAAGCCCAGTGCCGAAACATTAGTGCTTCCAGCGAGTGCAGCGGCCGCAAGGGCCAGACGGCGTCATATCCCCCGATACCGCCGATCGCCCACCAACGGTATGCGAAGAGAATGGCGCAAATGCAGAGTAGCGTCAGGCAGACCGCAGCGGCGCGCCGCCATTCCGCCCGAGGCACAAGCGGCAACAGTGCGAGCGGAAGGAAGGGCAGACAGAATGCCGATTCCTTCGTGTATACCGCGAGCGCAGTGCAAACGGTCAATGGAAGAAACCAGAAACGGCGTCCGGTGCGGGCATATTCCATGGCCGCCAGCAGCCCGCACAAGGCGAGGAAGGCGGCCTGCAGGTCGAAGCGCGCGTCCACCCAGGCGACGGTTTCCGCGCGTGACCCGTGCACGGCGAAGAGCAGCGCGGCCGAGCACGCCCCAACACGGGCGAACCCGCAGCGGCGCAGCAGCAGATACACGAGGAGGCTATTGGCAGCGTGCGCGACCAGGTTCCATACATGCCAGCGCACGACATGGTTGCCTGCCCAATGGTAGTCGAGCCAGTAAAAGGCGAATCCTATCGGGCGAAAGAAGAGTGCGTGCCCGCCGGGGGCTGGTCTGAAAAGGCTGATCAGAGTACGCCAGGTGGTGCCTGACATTTGCACGAGGTGGCCATAGTCGTCGTATACAAATGGCGATCGCAGGTTGGGCGAAAATGCCACTGCCGTGGCCCCGGCGAGAACCGTTAGATCCAACCAGAGACGTCCGGCGGGATGGCTGCTGGCGGCCGCACGCTGCGCCCTGATCAGAATCAACAGCACGAACGTGACCGCGACCACGGCCGCGGCGTTTACGGGAGAGTTTACGGAGACCAGCGCGGAGTGAAAGGGGCCGGCTAGTAGCCGGATGGCGAGCAAAATTGCCGCCGCCGCCATCACGAAGAACAGTACGAGGAAAAGGACTCTGCGCCGATTAAGCCTCACTGACCAGCTCGTACACGGTGATCTCCGGCGGCGCGCCGATACGGATGGGCACCCCGATGGTCCCAATGCCGCGATTCACATAGAGCTGTCCGCCTGGCTTTTGGAACCAGCCTTCCACGTAGGGGGTCACCAGCCGGCTGGGCGCAATCTCGGGACTGACGAATTCCAGGGCTACCTGGCCGCCGTGCGTGTGCCCGGCGAGGCTCAGTCCGATGCCTAACTCCGCCGCGCGATCGAACGTGTCCGGGTTGTGGCTCATCAGAATGTTCGCTGTCTCCCGCGAGACCAGCTTCTCGACGTCTTCGAGATACACGCGAACAAAGTTCTCATGGCCAGGCACCATGTGGCGGCGGGTTTCGAAATCGACGCCGATCAGGTTGAACGATTCTGCTTGCACGGAGATTGGCACACGCTCCTGGCGCAGGATTCGAATGCCCACTTGTTGAAACATGCGCGTGATGGAATCCTCGGTATGAGACCAGGCTTCGTGGTTGCCGAGGCAGCCGAAGATGCCGAACGGCGCGTGCAGGCCGGTCAGCGCGGTCACCACGGCATGCTGCGTGGAAGGGTCCCAGGTGACGAAGTCGCCGGTGAGCGCGATCAAGTCCGGCTTCAGTTCGTTGGTGATGCGCACGTACTTGCGGATTTCCTGCTCGCTCATGAACGGACCGATGTGGATATCGGAAAGCTGGGCGATACGGAATCCGGTGAAGGCTTTGGGAAGCCGCGCCAAGCGGATGCGCTGCTGCGTGGTTTGGAGATTCAGCCGGCCGTAGAATAAGCCGTATGCGCCGGCCACGAACGGCGCGGCGACCACCGCGGTCGCGGTGCTTTCGAGAAATTGGCGCCTGCCCGGCGAGCGCAACGCGATTTTGGATCGGGCCGCGCGGCGGACGGGCCACATCAGGATAGCGACGAAAAACCCGACCAGCGAACAAACTACCCAGCAGGCAAAAGGCGCGGCAATCAACGCGTCATACCGGGTCAAATGCGTGGGACTCGTGTGGGGTGAGAAGACTACATTGAGAAGGAATAGCGCCAGGTAGGCAGCCAGAATGGCTACGTTAACCAGAATGCGCGTGCGCCGGCTTTTCGCGGCTCGCTTTATCAGCGCGCGCGCGCGCAGATACCAGTAGATCTGGCTGGCTGCGAATACGGCCATTGCGATACTTAAGATGACCCGGAAGGACATCCGACCCTCTGCGCGCTATTATGCCACACGCCGTGAAAATGGGGCGGGACGTGGACGTCCCGCGCAGGCGTGGACGCCTGCCCCACGGGTCAGCTCACTCTTCCGTGGTAGCCACCGGCACCAGCCGGCCGTCGCGCAGCAGATAGTCGCTGCCACGCCAGCGAATGCTTTTGCGCCCGAAACTCGCGAGCCAGATGCAGAAGGCCAGTAGATCCCAGGCCGGGATGGCGGGCATCTTCCGCCACAAGCCGGGCTGCTTCAAGCCCCATGCGCCGATCATCCAGGTCATGGCACACCTCAGCGTGAAGTAAGTACCCAGATAAGCCGCCGCCACTGCGGCTGTCGGATGGACGGCAATCGCGGCGAGGGACCATGGCAAGCCCTGCGTCAGGAGCAGGCCGAGGTGGCCCCAGGGGCGCATATGCCGCATCACCACAATCCAGCGCAGGCGCTTGTGGATCAGGTCGCGCATCGATTCATAATCGGCAACGGCCAGCACGGTGTAGCGTAATAGTTCGACCTGATGGCCTTGCTCGGCGATCAGGCGCCCGACTAGCAAATCGTCGGCCGGGCGATTCTCGAGTGACTCATATCCGCCGAATTCGGCCAGGCGCGCGCGCGTGGTGGCAATGGTGGGCCCCAGGGCAAACTTGACTCCGTCTAACTGCCAGGCCACCAGGATGCCGGCATAGAAATCTGAGAACATGCCCATGGCCTGCAGACTGTCGGCAAAGGTCCGCTCGTCGGCGGGGACGTAGAAGCAAGTCACTGCGCCGACCTTGGGATCGGCCAGCGGCGCGACGACGCTGCGCAAGTAACCGGGCTGGACGCGCACGTCGCTGTCGCTGATGACTACGACCTCGTGCGCGGCCTCGCTCGCCATCCGCGCCAGTTTGGCCACTTTATCGTTAGTGGCGATGCGGCCCGAACCATACAGCACGCGGATCGACCGCTCCGGAAAATCGCGGATCAATTTTTCGATCACCGGCAGGACGGGGTCCTGGCGGCCATCCACGCAGAAGATCAATTCGTAGTCCGGATAGTCCTGCCGGCAAAAACTGGCGAAGTTCTCATATGCGCCGGGATCGAGACCATGGATGGGCTTCAGGTTACTCACCGGCGGGGTGAAAGGCGCGCCGCGCGTGGCTTCGGTGCGAGGTGCGCGGCGGAAGTAGGTCCAGGCGCTGTATAACGCAATCAGGTAATAGATGAAGGGGATTGCCGCCACCGCCAGGAAAAGAGCTATCACAGTCTATATGCTACATTAGTGGCTTGTGCGGCGTCGCCGGGTTCACTAAGTTCAAATTCCATCCGGGCCCCGAACGTATCCGGAGCGCCGTTCAATCCATCATTCATCGCGGGCCGGATCAGCAGGGCGTCTTCGAATCGCAGTCCATTGCGCTAGGCGCCGCGCGGCTCAAGATCATCGACCTCGATAGCGGCGATCAGCCCATCTTCTCGGAGAATCGCGACACGGTGATCGCCTTCAACGGCGAAATCTATAACCACGCGGAACTGCGAGCGGAATTGGAGCGGCTTGGGCACAGGTTCCAAACACGCACGGACACGGAAACGGTGCTGGCTGCGTTTCTCGAATGGGACACCGATTGTTTCTCGCGGTTGCGCGGCATGTTCGCCATCGCACTGTGGACCGAATCACGGAGGCGCCTGGTGCTGGCGCGCGACCGGGTGGGCATCAAGCCGCTGTATGTTGCGCGCCACGGTGCGGATCTGTTCTTCGGCTCGGAGCTGAAGACCATCTTCGTGCATCCGGAGTTCGAGCGGCGGCTGAGCCTGCAAGGGCTTGATTGTTACCTGTCATTGAACTATGTGCCGGCGCCTTGGACGCTGGTAGATGGCATCGAGAAGCTGCGTCCAGGATATTGGCTGGAGTGGTCGAACGGCGTCGTCCATATGGAAGCTTATTGGCGTCTGCCGAATGGGCCCGCGCGCCATTGGGACCTGGAGACGGCTGCGGAAGAGTTGGACAAACTGCTGCGGGAATCGGTCAGCGAGCATCTGCTGGCGGATGTGCCGCTGGGTGTCTGGCTGAGCGGCGGCATCGATTCGTCGACCGTGCTGCACTATGCGGCGACCGCTTCACGCAACCGGATCAAGACGTTTTCAATTTCATTCCGTGGCCGCAGCTTCGATGAGACCGCCTATATCCGCGCGGCGGCCACGCAGTATGACACCGATCATCGCGAGTTTGATGTGAACCCCGAGGTGGGCCTGGTGGACGCCATCGAGGAGTTTGCGCATTACTTCGATGAACCGAATGCCGATGCCGGTGCGCTGCCGGTCTGGTATCTGTCTAAGATGACGCGGCAGAATGTCACGGTGGCGCTGAGCGGTGAGGGCGCCGATGAACTGTTCGGCGGATATCTGACTTACCGCGCCGATGGTTATCGGCGAATGATGCAGCGATTGCCGGCGAGCTGGTTGGGGCTGGGACTCGCGGCGGCGCGGCGCTGGCCGGTCTCGGACGATAAGATCAGCTTCGAATACATGTTGAAGCGCTTTCTGGAAGGCTGCCGGATGGACGCCGCGCGCGCACACGTGTATTGGAACGGGACATTTTCCAGCGGCGAGAAACGCGCGCTGCTTTCGGTTCCGGAGGCCGGCGCTCTGACCGCGATCATGGCGGAACTCAGCGCGGCGGGAGAGGACTTGGCGGCGTATCTTTGGTTCGATCAACGCTACTATCTGCCGGACGATATTCTGATGAAGGTGGACCGGATGAGCATGGCGCATTCGATTGAAGTGCGGCCGCCATTTCTGGACCACCGCATCGTGGAGTTCGCCGCAACCCTGCCGGCACATTTCAAGATCCGCGGCGCGCGCCAGAAAGTGATCTTGAAAGATTTGATGAAGGGCAAGCTGCCGCCCGCGATTCTGCAGCGGAAGAAGACCGGCTTCGATATCCCGGCGCACCACTGGCTGCGCGGTCCTTTGCGCGAGCTGATGCGCGAGACGCTGTCGGCCGGCGCGTCGGAACATGCGGAAGTGTTTCGGGGCGCGGCGATTGAGGCGGCCATGCGCCGGCATCTCGAACGGCGCGCCAATGTTGGTTATCACCTATGGGGACTGATGATCCTGTTTTTGTGGATGAGGAGATGGCACATACGGACGGCTCCGGCAAGGGAGTTCGACCAGCAACCGGCCGGCCTCTCTACATCTATCTAGCCGTCCTGCTATTCGCCGGCGCCATCTATCTGATCTCGATCGTTTCACCGCCATCGCTGATGGACGATGCAGACGCGGTGGAGGCGCAGATCGCGCGCAACATGTTGACGTCGGGCGATTGGGTGACGGCGCGCCTGGATGGCGTGAAGTATCTGGAGAAGTCGCCGCTCATCAACTGGACGATGGCGGTCAGTTTCGCGATCTTCGGCGTACACGATTGGGCGGCGCGCATTCCGGTGGCGCTCTCTGCCATGGGACTCTGCTGGCTCACCGCGGCGTTCGGCGTCTGGGCATTTGGAAGGCGGGCCGGGTTTTACGCGGGCCTGGTGCTGGCTACCTCGATCGGGCTATTTCTGTTCACCCGTGTATTGATTCCCGACGTAATGCTGACGCTGAGCGTGGCGCTGGCGATGTGGGCGTTTCTGCGCGCGCTCGACGAAGAAGAAAAGCATCCGCGGTTTTGGGCGATTGTGCTGGCGGCCAGCCTGGGTTTGGGTTTGATGCTGAAGAGCACCGTTGGCGTGTTGTTCCCGGTGGCGGCAGGGATCATTTATTTGTTCCTGACGAAGCAACTATTCTTGCGCCAGACGTGGAAGCGCCTCGATCCGTTCAGCGGAGTGCTGATCGTATTGCTGATTGCCGCGCCGTGGCACGTGCTGGCCACGCTGCGCAATCCGCCGTACTTCTCTTTCAGCTTGCGCAGCGTGCCGGGAGAGTATCACGGATTTCTGTGGTTCTATTTCATGAACGAGCAGGTGCTGCGGTTCCTGAACCTGCGCTATCCGCGCGATTACAACACCGTGCCGCGCGTGTACTTCTGGCTGTTTCATCTGCTGTGGCTGTTTCCCTGGAGCGTCTATTTTCCGGCGGTGGCGAAGCTGTCTTTCAAGCCCATCGACCGGGAGGGTCGCACGCGCTTGCTGGCGCTTTGCTGGACCGGTTTCATGCTGGTGTTCTTCACTTTTTCAACCACGCAGGAATATTACACGATGCCCTGCTATCCGGCGTTGGCGCTGCTGCTGGGAACGGCGATGGCAGCGGGCGGCGATTGGGTGCGGCGGGGCACGCGCGTGATTGCGGCGGTGGCTGGATGCGCCGCGGTGGTGCTGATCGCGATCTGGCTGGTAGTGCGCAACGTTCCCGCGCCGGGCGACATCTCGGCGGCACTTTCGCAGCGGCCGGGCACTTACACGCTGTCACTGAGCCACATGGAAGATCTGACGGTGGCGTCGTTCGCTTACCTGCGCTGGCCTTTGGCGCTGGCAGCCATCGCGTTTGCGGCGGGCGCCATCGGCACGCTGCGCGCGACCGGGCGGCGCGCATTCCTGGCGGCGGCTTTGATGATGGTGTTGTTCTTCCAGGCCGCACGGCTGGCGATGGTGGTGTTCGATCCGTATCTATCGTCGCGTCCGCTGGCGGAGGCGCTGCGGCGGGCGCCGGAGGGCAAGCTGATTGTCGATCACCATTACTACACTTTTGCTTCGGTGTTCTTCTACACTGGCCGCACGGCGCTGCTGCTGAATGGACGATTCAATAACCTGGTTTACGGATCGTATGCGCCGGGTGCGCCGGATGTGTTCATCAACGACGCGCAGTGGAAGGGCATGTGGCTGGCTTCGGCGCGTTGTTACGTCGTGGCCAGCGAAAGCGCCGTGCCCCGGTTTCAGAAACTGGTAGGGAGCGCGGCGCTGCATGTGGTTGCGGAGAGCGGGGGCAAGGTGGTGCTGACCAACTTGCCGCTATAAGAAGTGGCCTATGCGGGCAGGTGCTGGAACTTTTTCATGAATGCCAGCACGCGGGCCACGTAGATCCGCGTCTCGGGGTAGGGCGGTACGCCGTGGTAGCGATCCACCACTCCCGGGCCGGCATTGTATGCGGCAATGACTCGCGTCAGCCAGTTGCGATACCTGTGATATTTGTCGATGAGGACGCGCAGATAGTGAGTGCCCGCATCGACATTCTGTTCCGGAACGGTGGGATCGGCGCCGAACCGCAGGGCGGTTTCGGGCATGAGTTGCATAAATCCGATGGCCCCTTTCGGGGAAATCGCCGAAGGATCGAAATTGGACTCGGCCGCCACGATGCTGCTGATGAACGCAGCGGATACGCGATGCTTGCGCGAGGCGGCGCGAATGAGGGCATGGGGATCGACCGGCAAGGGCATGGCCGCCTGAAGGGCGGGAGCGAAGGACGACGGAGGGAGAGACGGGCCGGGAGGAGGTAATAGCGTCCATTGGCCGTCAGTATCAGTATCAGTGTCAGTATCAGGTGTCGATGGTGCGACTTGAGCGCCCGCAACAAAGCACACCAGGAACAGGCCTAAGCCGGGAACGATAAATTTCATGCGTCAGGTATCCGGTATTTTGATCGGCGTTTCTAAGCTAACTCGTGGCTAAAGCGACGCATTGAGACAACTGTGGATTCCGCGTGGCAAATCAATATGACGAATGCCCTATTATAGCACCGATTTTCGATTCGGCCGCTGCGTCCGAACCGGGAATTTCAGATTCCAGCCCGCCGATGGTCTGGTATTCAACAGTGGCAGGGATGTTGCGAATCGTAGAGCCGTGCAGGATCTTTGGCAGCAAATGACGGGCTGGTGGTGCCGGACTTTTCATGACCAGACGATTTGGCCGCGCCACGGTCACTATACTTGCCGGACGTGCGGGCGGCTTTGGGCTATCGCTTGGGCGAACGAGGTACGGTATGCGTGCGCCCCACGAAGAAAAATCGCACCCATGAAGCGGCCACGCTACCGGCGTGTGGCGCGTACAACCGGTGCCGCATATTCCGAAGACCGCTCCCTCACTGTCGCGGCCCGGTAGGCGGCTATGAAAAAGTGGCTACGCGCAGGCTGGACTTGCGCTCGTTGCGCGTATTCCGCCAGTTCACCTGCGGCGGGAAAAAAGCCTCGTCGATACGGTCGCGGTATTTCATGGCGATGTTCATGAGCGAGTCGAGCAGCGACTCGGACAGAAGATGCGGCTGCAGGCCGAGATCGATCAGCTTGGAGTGCCGGGCGTTGTAATAATGTTCTTCGGCCTCGACGCGCGGGGCCGGCAGATGGTCGATCGCCACGGCGAGGCCCATCTTCTTGGCGGCCACCTGCACCAGGCGGGCGAGCTCGCTGACTTTGAACTGCTCGGTGAATTGGTTGAAGACGCGGCATTCGCCGGGGCGGGCGGGGGTCAGGCAGGCTAGCTCCACGCAGCGCACGGTATCGCGCAAATCCAGATAGCCCCGCGTCTGGCCGCCCTTGCCATAGACGGTCAGCGGATATCCCACGGCGGCCTGCACGCAAAACCGGTTGAGCACCGTGCCGAAGACCTCATCGTAATCGAACCGATTGATGAGTGCCTCGTCGATGGACACTTCATCGGTGATAGTTCCGTAAACCACCCCCTGGTTGAGGTCCGTGGCGCGCAATCCCCAGATGCGGCAGCAGAACATGATGTTGTGGCTGTCGTGCACCTTGGAGAGGTGATAGAAGGAGCCGGGCTGCTTGGGGTAAGGCAGAACATCGCGGCGTCCGTTGTGCTCGATCGAGATGTAGCCTTCCTCGATATCGATATTGGGCGTGCCGTACTCGCCCATGGTGCCCAGCTTGACCAGGTGGCATTCGGGCTGATACTCGCGGATGGCGAACAGCAGGTTGAGCGTGCCAACCACGTTGTTGACCTGGGTGAAGACCGCGTGTTGCCGGTCGATCATGGAGTAGGGCGCGGCGCGCTGTTCGGCGAAATGCACAACAGCTTCGGGTTCAAAGGCGCGGATGGTGGAGGACAGAAAATCGTAATCGGTCACGTCGCCGACGAATGACTGGATGGTGCGTCCAGTGTGCTGCTGCCAGACTTTCAGTCTCTCGGCCAACGGGCGGATGGGCGTAAGAGTCTCCACGCCGAGCTCATGATCCCATTGGCGGCGGGAGAAATTGTCGACGATGGCGATTTCATGTCCCTTGGCCGACAAATACAACGCAGTGGCCCAGCCGCAATAACCATCGCCTCCCAACACCGCAATCTTCATCTGTGTGCTTTCGCTCCTTCTCAGTTTTGGGGCGCGTTGGGTCGCGACCCGGTTCGTTTGTAAGAGGGATCTGTTCGTCACAGCGGGCCCAAACGGATCACGACCTGAACGGATTCCCGTTTATAGTAGCACGGTATACAATGCAGCTCATTCATAGCGCAGGGCTTCGGTAGGGTTGAGCTTCGCCGCGCGGTTGGCCGGCAGCAGTCCAAAAACCAACCCCACCATCATAGAGACGCTGAAGGCGACGGCGATGGATATAACGGAAATCGGGATATGTACGTTGTCGACAAAAGCCTGTACGGCCAAAGGGATGGCGACGCCCACCAGGATACCGATGCTGCCGCCGGACAGGCTCACCAACACGGCCTCGGTAAGAAATTGCGCCAGGATTTCGCGGCGGGAGGCGCCTACGGCCATACGCAGGCCGATCTCGCGGGTGCGCTCGGTGACCGTCACGAGCATGATGTTCATGATGCCGATGCCGGAAATCGCCAGAGCGATGGCCGAGACCAGCACGAGCACCAGGCTCAGGACCAGGGCGATGCTTTTGGCGGCATCCAGAATCGCGGTGAGATTTTCGACGTGATAGTTCGCGCCGGGCCGGTGGCGCGCCTCCAGAATCTGCTTGACGGAGGCCGTGACGGCTTCGACATCCTGCGGGGAACGCACCTCGACATACATGGGGTCGACGCGCTCGACGGGCGTGAAGTAGCGCAGCACGGTAAACGGAATCAGGATGGTATCCTGCGACAGTTCCGATTGGCCGAAGCTTTCGACGCGTTCCTTGAAGGTGCCGACCACGGTGAACTGCAATCCGTGTACCTTAATGATCTGCCCGACGGCGCCAGCGTGGGTGCCGTACAGCCGCTCGGCTAGCTTATCGGTGAGCAAGGCGACCTTTTGGCGAAGGCCCACGTCGCTGGCATCCAGGAAGCGGCCGGAGGTGACCACGAGGTTGCGCACGACCTGGTAATCGGGATCGGAGCCGTTGACGCGCACATCGTGTTCCTTGCCGCCGATCAGCATGTGGTCGAAGCTGTTGGCGATGCCGGTGGCGGCGACGATACGGCCGGCCAGGCGCTCGCGCACGGCGTCCACGTCGGCCATCTTCACGAAATCGGCATCGGCCTGGGTGGCGTTCTGAGTCCCGGCTTCGTAGTAGGCGAAGATCATGTTGGAGCCGACGCCTTCGATCTGTTCCAGGATGTAATCGCGGCTGGTGAGCGAGATGGTGATCACCAGGATTACGGAGGCGGTGCCGATGACCATGCCCAGCGCGGTGAGGAAGGAGCGGGCGGGATTCGCTTTGAGCGCCTTGATGCTGAAATCGAGGGCTTCACCCAGAAACATGCTTAGCCGCCGGACGCTTTCTTCAGGAGCTTTTCGGCGTCGGCGCGAGGCGGATCGTCGGGGGTTAATTGGGCGGCCAGATAGCGCTTGAGCAGCTTGCGGGCGTCGGCCAGATTGCGGCCTTGGGCGATGTAAGTATCGGCGCGCGCGTAGAGCACTTGCGGGCTGTTGGGAGCGATTTTTTCGGCTTGGCGGAAGCTCTGATCGCTTTCCTGATAACGGCCCTGGCGGGCGAGGAAGCGGGCCAGATCGACGAGGCGGGCGACCTGTTGGGGGGCCATATCGGCGGCGCGCTGCAGGTGTTGCTCGGCGCTGGAGAACTCTTTCCGCTTTTCGGCCAGGCGCGCCTGGGCCCAATGGCCTTCGACGGGATCGACGGCGGAGATTTGACTGGCGGTAGCGGCGGCTTTATCCAGACCTCCACCCATAAAACCGGGCGCTTCCAGGTAGTATTCAAAGAGATCGCTGAGCGCCTCTTTGTTGCCGGGGTTGAGCTGGACCGCCTTTTCGAAGTGCTGGCGGGCTTTATTGGCGCTGGCGGGCGCGGTAAAGGGGCTGGCAGTTTCCGCGCGGCGGCCGAAGGCGCGGCCCAGCCAGAGTTCGAAATCGGAATTGGCCGGTTCGGCAGCGACAGCTTTTTCGAGGTTCTCGGAGGCCTTTTTGTACTCGCCCTGCATGTAACGGCTGCGGCCGATCCAGGCATAGACGGGGCCGTCTTTGGGCTCAATAGCTTCGAGGATTTTGAGGGCGTTCTCGTAATCGGTGAGTTGATAAAGCTTCTGGGCATGATCGAGATCGGCGGCGGAGTCTGCCAGGAGCGGGGCGATCAAAACTAGAGCTACGGCGAGAACAGCGGTCCTACCGGGGGAGGCTTTAAGCATTTGTGATCTTTTACATAGATGGTTTGGGCCGTCGCGAGGTTGCGGCGGGGGTTGGAAACGGGTCGGCTCTTTGAGTCGCCCTGGTGCTCTGGCGCATTGAATGCAGGTCTAACTTATTGAGCGTATTCATTTCGCTCTTCGAACTCGAGGCTTTCGGCTGGTACGACTTTGAAATGTGGATCGCGCATTGTTCACCGCCTCCGACCGATACCGGGCAGGTTGGAGATCGTCAAAACGTCTCGCCCTTAGCCCACTCAAAACATCAGTTAGAAGCCTGCCACAGGGGACCAAAAGCAGAATCACCATGAGGCTGGTCATCTTGCTGGCGAACGCCGGCACGCCACCCAAAACAAACGCCGTGATGAACAAACATCTCATCGTGTTTTCTCTGTGCCACCTTATGCTACTTCCCTAAATGACAATCGCCGATGCCCGGTTGTACTAGCACAAGGCGTTTCACTTAGGGTCGCCACTGCGGGGTCGGCACTTGGTGTTACGCTATGACGATGGATGGAAACTGCGGCCCTGGTCCTAAGCCTGATACTCAAGTACCGGTACCGACAATGTCGAATTCACGGGCGTGGGCGGCACCACTCTAAGTAACGGCGTAGAACCGTCAAGCGGGCCGCAAAAGCTGCCGTATTCCCCAGAGAAAGCGGGCTGCGAAGGCCAACAACCCGAGCGCCACCAGCCGCAGAAACAGCTTCTTGCCCCAGTCACCAGGGCCTACAGCGGGCAAGATGCCAAAACTCTCGTTGACCAAATTGCCAAAACGCCGTGGGGCCAGCATGATGAACAATCCCAGGCCGACCCAGGCGGTTAGCTTCACGAAAATAAACCAGTACAATGCCGAAGGCACGGAGCAATCTTGCGAGAAACCTGCTCAGCGCAGCGCCGTGGTGATCGGAGCCGCCGCCGGGAGAATGACAGTGAAATCCGGGCTAAGGAATCCTGCTCGGGTTCTAGAAAAAGCGGGCCTGCCAGAAATATGGGTCAGAATGCACGCAAGGGTTGGTTTTCGGGCAGCTGGGGCTCAAGAGATGGGCACGCGGTCGGCGCGGTGACCTCCGAAGGCGTGGATGGTGCGGGTTCCGGCCAGGACCTCGCCGCTATGCTCGGTTCCTCTGGGGATGAAGTATTCGTCTCCGGCGTTTAAGGGGATAAGGTCTGTGTTGATGATCAGGGTGTAGCATCCTTGGACGACGACCATGTACTCGTCGTACTCATGCGTGTGGGCGGCGGACGCCGCGGTTTGCGTGCAGGTCCAGAAGGCCATCTGGCTGCCGTCGGCCCCGTCGAAGACATAGCCTTCGACGCCGGGGGTGGCTTGTCCCGCGGCGGCGATGCGGTTGGCGGGGCTTTTCATAAATGCGGGAAAGGCGGGCATAGGTTTATTATGACGCCGCGGCTGGGCTGGCACTGCGGTTTGAAGGCGGCGCTAAGGCCTGCCCTCCAGGAGAAGTTGGTCGCCGACCAGCAGGCTCAGCCGGCCGCGGCCGGTGAAATCGCCCACGGTTAGCGCGCCTCTAGCCGCGCCAAAATCGATGGGCGATTGGAAAGTTCCGTCGCCGTTGCCTAGAAGGATGGCGACGGCGGCACTGTCGGTCAGGTTGATGGCGAGGTCCGGTATGCCATCGCCATTGAAATCCGCGGCGGCGGCAAAGGCTGGAGAGTAACCGGCGGTATAGGCGACTGGTGGTTGGAAAGTCCCGTCGCCGTTGCCTAGCATAATGGATACAGTACCGGCACTTTTAGTGACAAATGCCAGATCGGGTTTGCCGTCGCCATTGAAGTCGCTTCCCACCAGGACATTGCCCTCGATCTGGTAAGACGAGCCATCCCGAAACGTGCCGTCACCATTGCCTAGCAGAATCTGGAGCCCGTTATCCGTGTCACTCAGAGCCAGGTCGAGGATACCATCGGCATCAAAGTCAGCTACCACGATGGGTCCGGCGCCATCACCATCTACCGAGTAGACGGGCGGCTGGAAGGTGCCATCGCCATCGCCGAGTAAGATGGCGAGAATGGGGCAGCAATCGCCGTCGCCGTGAAGGACGGCAGCCAGGTCGAGGTTGCCATCGCCATTGAAATCTCCCTGGGCGAAGTGTTTCGGATATTTATCGAGGTGCAAGGTATCACTTTGGCGGAAAGTTCCATCGCCGTTTCCCAGAAGTATCGAGACGCCCGGCTTTTGTTCTCCACCGACGGCAAGATCGAGGCTGCCATCGTTGTTAAAGTCGCCGGCCTGGAGCACGGTGGCACTTAGCGGGACGGAGTAAGTGACAGGTGGCTGGAACGTACCGTTGCCGTTGCCGAGCAGCACCTCTACTGAGTCGGACGGGGCGGCGAGGGCTATGTCGAGGTGGCCGTCGCGATTGAAGTCGCCGATGGCGGGCGGGACATTCGAGCTGAGCTCCACAGCCGTTGTGGCGCTGAGATCCACGGTGCTGGAGAGATTGCCGTGGCCGTCATTCAGGAAAACCAGGACCATGCCGGCGTTGGGATTCGCGCTGCTGGTGACGACCACATCGGGCGAAGCCTGCGATTGGAAGTGACCCACAGCGATGACGCCGGGGGATGGGCCTCCGTAGTAATCGAGAGGGGCTTGAAAGGTGCCGTCGCCATTTCCGCGCAGGATGAGGATAGCCGTATTATCTATACCGCCGAAGCTGGCTAAGTCGGCATTACCGTCGCCATTGAAATCCGCGGCAGCCAAGCCTGCCGCAGCCACCGAAGGTACATTGTAAGTGGAGCCGGAAGAGAAGGTACCCTCGCCCTTACCCAGCAGGACGGAGATCTGTAAACTCGCACCGGAGTTGCCGGCTTCGGCCAAGTCGATATGGCCGTCGTTATTGAAGTCGGCGGCGATCAACGTGATGCCGTTCGGCACGGAGGGAAAACTGACGGGTGGCCGAAAGGTACCGTCGCCGTTGCCCAGCAGGATCCAGACTACCGTGGATTTTTTGTCGGCCACGGCCAGATCGGCATTGCCATCGCCGTTGAAATCGCGGATGACCACGAAGACCGGTTCAATACCGACTTTGACGGTGATGGGCGGCTGTTGAAATGTGCCGTCGCCGTTGCCCAGGGAGATGGTGATGTTAGTGCCGTTGGCGCCGACCAAGTCCAAGTTGCCATCGCCATTGATATCACCGACGGCGAGCCATAGCTGGTAGGCGGAGAGGGACTGAAAAGGCTGGAAGGTGCCGTCGCCATTGCCGAACAGGATCACGGGCGGAGCGCCGGAATCGGAGACGACCAGGTCCAGGTTGCCGTCGCGGTTGAAGTCGGCGGCCACGATGGAATAGAAATCGTTCGGGACAGGGTACTGTGCGGTTTGCTGGAAGGCGCCGCTGCCCTGGCCGAGCAGGATGGTGACGACGGAGTGGTTGTGGTTGCCGTTGAGCAAGGAGAGCACGGCGATATCTTCTTTGCCGTCGTGGTTGAAATCGCCGGTAACCACTTGGGCCGCACCGGGCAGGGGCATGGCCAAAGGGGCGTTGAAGGAGACAGGCGGCGGGGTGGCGGCGCCCAGTAGGGCAGGGGCAATTAACGGGGTAAGACGGATCAGTTTGTAAATCGCTTGTAACATCGGCTACCCCTTTGGCGAACGACGCTAGGGGTAGTTAGTATATCAAATGCTAAAGCGGGCGTTCGAGTTCCCGGGCGATGCGCTTGGCGGCTTCTTTGCCGCGCTCGCCGACTTCGCCTGGTGCGCCTACGCAGGAGGGGCAGCCGGCTTCGCAATCGCAGGCGGCCAACAACCCGGAGGTCAGTCGCACGAGGTGTTCCGCCATGCGATAGAGCGGGGCGCTTTGGCCGACCCCGCCGGGGTAGCAATCGTAGAGATATAGATGGGGCTCTTCGCTGAAGGCCACGCCTAAGTCGCGGGGATCGCACATGAGCAGAAGCGCGGCGACGGTGCGCAGCGCGTGGCCCAGGCCGGCGAGGCCGCTGCGCTTTTCGTCGGCGGTAAGATCCGGGAAGCGGGCCATGAATTCGGCGGGGAAGTGCAGCCAGAAAGAGGTGGTGTGCATTTCCTGTTCGGGCATAGAGAGATTACCCGCGCCCACGTTCTCGTTGGTGTAGAACTTGATCTTCTTGAAGCCTACGATCTGGCGGTTCACGCGCACATCGCCGTAGGCCTTGCGCGCGGCGGCGAACGGCTCGCTTTCAAATTCTGCGAGTGTCTGCACCTGGGTGTAGTCGATGGCGTCGGTGTAGTAATCGCATTGGACGCGACGCACGTAGGCTTTGCGCTCTTTGTAATCGAAGCGCTCGACGTGATACTGGCGGGCTTCATGCAGGTAGATGGCTTTTTCGTGGAGCGTGGTGAGCGCCGCGGTGAAAGCGACCTCGGCGATCACCTGCGGTTCGCCGGTAATATCCACGACCACGAAGTTATCGCTCGATATGGAGCGCAGGCTGGTGGCATCGGCGGGGTAGGAATCCGAAGTCCAGTGCCAGGCGCCGGCGGAGTGGTGCAGGAAGCCGGTTTCTTCGAGGAAGCGGCACGGCTCGGCGATATCGTGCGCACCGAATTTTTCGCCATCGTGAATGGGCAGCTCGAAGGCGGCGCATTTGAGATGCGCGAGCAGGATTTCGAGGTTATCGGGGTTGATGTAGGCGTGCTCGGGGGAGCGGCCGAAGAAGTAATCGGGATGCTCGACGATGTACTGATCGAGCGGAGCGCTGGAGGCGACCAGCACGGCGGCCGAGGCGCTTTGGCGGCGTCCGGCGCGTCCGGCGCGCTGCCAGGTGGAGGCGATGGTGCCGGGGTAGCCGGCCATGACGACGGCATCCAGCGAGCCGATGTCGATGCCCAGCTCGAGCGCGTTGGTGGCTACCACGGCGCGGATTTCCCCGTCGCGCAGCTTGCGTTCGATTTCGCGGCGCTCGCGCGGGAGGTATCCGCCGCGATAGCCGCGCACGGAATCGGAAGCCAACGGGCCGCGGGCTTTCTGCATGATCGCATCTTTCAAGTAAGTCACCAGGATTTCGGTGGCGAGGCGGTTATTGGCGAAGACCAACGTCTGTAAGTGGTGCTCGATGAATTCGAGCGCGATGCGGCGCGCTTCGCCTATGTAGCTGCGACGGATTCCCAACTGGCGGTTGACTACCGGCGGATTGTAAAAGACGAAGAACTTCTCGCCTCGAGGTGCGCCATTCGAATCCACAATACGGAAAGGCAATCCGGTAAGCGCTTCGGCCAGCTCGCGCGGATTGGCGATGGTAGCCGAGCAGCAGATGAAGATGGGTGCCGATCCGTAGAATTCGCAGATGCGTTTGAGGCGGCGCAACAGGTTCGCCAGGTGGCTGCCGTATACGCCGCGGTAGTAGTGCAGCTCGTCGATGACCACATAGCGCAGGTTCTCGAACAGCTTGGCCCAGCGGGTGTGGTGCGGGAGGACGCCGGAGTGCAGCATGTCGGGATTGGTGAGCACGATGTTGGCGCGCTGGCGGATGGCTTTGCGGGCATCCTGGGGCGTGTCGCCATCGTAGGTGAACGCGCGGAGTTCGGAGCCCATGCGGCCGATGGCGGTTTCGAGTTCATGGAGCTGATCTTCGGCCAAGGCTTTGGTGGGGAAAAGATACATGGCGCGGGCGCCGGAATCGGCGAGCAGCGCATTCAGGATGGGCAGGTTATAGCAAAGGGTTTTGCCGCTGGCGGTGGGCGTCACAATTGCGGTATTTTGGCCCTGTTCCACCAGGTGGAAAGCCTCGGCCTGATGGGAATAGAGCTGCGCGATGCCGCGTTCAGCCAGCGCGCGGCGCAAAACGGGATTCACGGAGCCGGGCAGATCCTGATAGGCGCCACTGGTGGCCGGTTCGTGGCGGATCGCCGCATGATGGAAGCGGGTGAGGGCCGCCTCGAGGGTAGGTGATTTGGGAGCCGCTAAGGTCAGGTCCATCTAGTTTCGCCTTTTCTTTGCTAAGTTACACGAATCGGCGCTGGATGGCAACTACTCCCCAACGAAGGGAGCCGCTTCGGAAGGCGAAGCTGGAGCAGGCCTCGACTATTCCTCGGGGCGGACGAACTCGTAGCGTTCCAAGGTGGCGGCGACATCGTAAGCCGATTCGCCGGCAGGCGATGGATCAGCGCGCACGACCTTACCAATACAACGCAAATTCACACCTTGCTCCGAGTTTCCGCTGAGGGTGATGATGTATTCGATGGAGGCTCCGACGCCCGGTTCCTTCTCGGTCGTGAACAGCACCCCACCCGAACTGATGTTTCGGGTGAGCCCCACTTGGGTGATGCGTTCCGGCCCATTCCGGGTGATGGAAATCGGCAACTGGATGGTAAACCGGCGGGTGCGTCTTTGTTCCACTCTAAGTAATCTAGTTTTTTCTCGAACTAAGGTCAACTACTTATTTGAAAAATTGCGTGATATAGTACCGGACCTGGTTAGAAACTTTAGTTTAGGTGTGGGACTTTAGTTCTACCTATAGAGGAAAAAGAGAGTAAATAATCGGGCGATTCGAAAGGTGATAGAGGAGAATTCCTAACAGGGCAGGGCTTCGGCTGAAGCCGGGATCTAAACTCCGGTGCCGATTTGACGATTAGGAAGGTGTGAGCTTTTCACTCGGAGAGGTTTTTCCCGGGGTCTCGGTGCAATCTCGTTTGCTCCCGCGGACGAATGGCCATCCTGCAGCGTGCGAGTGGGATGCGCTTCTGCGGCAGGTCGGCAATTCTCTACCCGGACTGATTCGGATGTGGGGAGCCGACGGACGCGTTACGTTTTTCAACAAAAGTTGGCTCGAATTCACGGGCTGTCATGCGCAGCAGGCGCTCGCCGGCGGGTGGAGTAAGTTGCTGCACCCGGATGATCAGGAGGCGCAGCTGGCCGCGATTCGGGTGGCATGCGAATCGCGTGAGCCCGTTGAAGCGCAATACAGAATGCGGCGGGCCGATGGAGAGTACCGCTGGATACTGGACCAAAGCGCGCCGCAGTTCGATCCACAGGGCGGCTTTTGCGGTTACATAAGTGTGGCGGTCGACATTACGGAGCGCAAGTACACCGGAGACAAATCCATTGGGCTTTTCAACGCGGTGGAGCAAAGCCCGGCCAGTGTGATTATCACTGACTTGAACGGGAACATAGAATACGTGAACCCCAAGTTCACCGCTCTAACGGGTTATACGTTTGAGGAAGTGTTGGGAAAGAATCCGCGGCTGCTGAAATCAGGGGAGACGCGTGCGGAAGAGTATCGGGAGCTGTGGAAGACCATTCAGACGGGAGAGTGGCGGGGAGAATTTCACAATCGAAAAAAGAACGGAGACCTGTACTGGGAGTCCGCATCGATTTCTCCGATCCGGGACGAGACTGGGAAGCCCGTGGGCTACCTGGGACTGAAGGAAGACATCACGGAGCGCAAGCGCATGGAGGCGGCGTTACGCATATCGGAAGAACGCTTTCGCATCGCCGCCAAGTGCGCGGAGATCTGCGTTTACGATGTGGACGTGAAAACCGGCGCGGCGCAAGTCTTCAATGCGGACCAATTTTTGACCGACCTGGGGCCAGCGGCAAACTGGGAGCGCGCGATACACCCGGAGGATCGCGAGCGGATTCTGGCGGCGATCGAGCGCCGGCAGCGGAAGGAGGGGGAATGGCGGGAAGAGTATCGGCTGGTAGATTCGGCAGGCGTGGTGCGGCATTATCTGGACTACGGCGCGGCGGAGCGCGATGGCCGATGGATCGGGGCGCTGCGCGATATCACTAAGGCGAAGCAGGCAGAAGAGGGCCTGGCGCGCCTGGCCGCTATTGTGGAGTATTCGAGCAGCGCAATATTCTGGTTAGACGCGCAATTGGTAATCCGCAGCTGGAACGCGGCGGCGCAGAAGCTGTACGGGTATCTCGCCGCGGAAATCGTGGGCAAACCAGGGGTGGATTTGGCCTCGCCCGGACGGCGCGATTTGGCCGCACAGAACCTGACGTCGGCGCTCAGCGGGCAGCTTCTGCGATCGATCGAATCAGAACACAGGCGCAAGAACGGCCAGGTATTTCCGGTCAGCGTGACAGTGTCGCCCATTCGGGATGTGGAGGGAAATGCGATCGGCGGTTCCGTCATTGTGCGCGATATAACCGAACAGAAGCGTGCGCAACAGGCTTTGATCGAAAGCGAGAATCGTTTTCGGGCGCTGGTGCAAAACAGCAACGACGTGGTGACGCTGATCGATCCGGAGGGAGTCATTCTCTACGACACACCCGGTATCTCCGAACTGCTGGGTGTTTCAGCGGAGCAACGGCAGGGGTGCAAACTGTTTGCATGGCTGCATCCCGACGATCTCGCCTACATGCGCATGATGCATGAAGAGTTACTAAAGGAACCGGGCACCCGGCTGCGGGCGCAATTGCGGCTGCGGCATGCCGATGGAAGCTGGCGGTGGTGCGATAGTTGGGCATCCAACCTGATTGAGGAGCCGGGCGTGCGTGCGCTGGTCATCAGCTTCCGGGATATCACGGAGCAGAAAGGGGCGGAGACGGCCTTGCGCGAGAGCGAGCTGCGCTACCGCAACTTGATCGAGGATGCCAGCGAGGCGATTTTCACCATCGATCTGGAAGGGAATCTCACTTCCATCAACCGCATTGGCGAACGAATCTCCGGGTATAGCCGGCGCGAACTGCTGACGATGAATCTGCGGCGCGTGGTGCCGCCCGAATCGCTCGATGCGATCCAGCGGGCCATGGCGGCGCAGCGCCGCGGTGAGAACACACCGCCGCTCGAGACCGAGGTCACCGCACACGATGGACACCGGATAGCCATCGAGGTGAGCGGGCGGCTGCAACTCCGGAACGGCGTGCCGATGGGCGTGTTGTGCATCGCGCGGGATATCAGCCAACGCCAGCGGGTGGAGCAGTTGGAGCGGCACCGGCGGGAGGTTCTCGAGATGGTGGCCCAAAACCAGCCGTTAGATAGCATATTGCGCCGGATAGAGGGAATGATCGAAGATTACTATCCTGGGGCCGCCGCGCATATTCTGTTGACGGATGGCGCCGGGGTACCAGGCGCGGTGGAGCGCAGCGCGGCGATGGCGGACTGTCCAGGACAGCTGGAAGTTCCCATCCGGGCCGGCGACGGCCGGTTGCTGGGGATGCTCCGGATTTGCCATCCCGCACCGTGGGAGGTCCGCGAACCCGAAAAGGTTCTGCTGGACTCCAAGGCGCGGCTGGCATCCATCGCACTGGAACACCGCATCCTCACAGACCGGCTGGCGCACCAGGCGCACCACGATCCGCTGACGGGTCTGCCGAACCGCGCGTTGCTGGAGGATCGCTTGAAGCAAGCCATCGGCCTGGCGCGCCGGCAGGGGAAATTGGTGGCGGTGCTCTACGTGGATCTGGACCGCTTCAAGGTTATCAACGATACTCTGGGGCACGACGTAGGGGACATGCTGCTGAAAGAAGCGGGCAAGCGGCTGGCGCGAACCGTGCGCGAATCGGACACGCTGGCGCGGACGGGCGGCGATGAATTCGTGGCGGTACTCAGCGGGATTGAGACCGTTCGCGACGCGGAAGTGGTTGGCGAGCGCATCCTGGAATCGATGCGGGATCCGTTCCATTTGCGGGGGCACGAACTGTACGCCAGCGCGAGCGTGGGCCTGAGCGTGTTTCCAGACGATGGAGGCGATCCTGCAACATTGCAGAAACACGCCGACGTGGCCATGTACGCGGCCAAGAGCCGGGGCAGAAACCGATTTCAGCGGTTTGCGCGCGAGATGAACAGCGCTTCGAGCGAGCGGCTGGAAATCGAGAATCAGCTGCACCGCGCGTTGGAACGAGGCGAGCTGAAACTATACTATCAGCCGCAGTTTCAATTACCGTCCGGACAGTTGCGCGGCGTCGAAGCGCTGGTGCGGTGGCAACATCCGAAATGGGGTTTGGTCCCGCCGAACCGGTTTATACCGGTGGCCGAAGAGAGCGGGTTGATCATACCACTCAGTTTGTGGGTGTTGCGGGAGGCCTGCCGGCAGCACCAGGCGTGGCGGCGGGCGGGGTATCCGCCGGTCCAGATCGCCGTAAACATATCGGCCACGCAGTTCTTGCGCTCAAATCTGCCGGAAACGGTGGCACAGGCCTTAGCGGCGCACGAAATGGAGGCTGCTTATCTGGAGTTGGAACTTACGGAAGGAGTGCTCATGGTGGACGCCACCGACACGGCGCGCCAGATAGCGGAACTGCGGCGATTGGGCGTGCGGATTTCGATCGACGATTTCGGTACGGGTTACTCGTCGCTCAGCTATCTCCAGCGCCTGCCGATCGACGATTTGAAAATCGATAAGTGCTTTGTGAAGGGTATCGACCAGAGCGCGGCCATGCAACCGCTGGTGCAGGCAATCGTGGGCCTGGCGCACGGATTGAAGTTGACGGCCACGGCGGAGGGCGTCGAAACCGAAGGTGAGTTGGCAGTGGTGCGGGCGCTCGGATGCGATCGGGTGCAGGGCTTTCTGCTGGGCAAGCCCATGCCGGTAGACGAATGGGAAGAGTTCTGGAAACCGGGTGCTGCCGTGCCGCGATCCGCGATCTGAGCGCGACTCGGGTTGGACTAACTGGCCAAGGGCTGCGCCCTTGATATCCCTGCGGGATATGGAAGACAGAAGTCAGGAGACAGAAGTCAGAATGACCGCATAACGGTAACTAAGCGCGCGCCAGTCTGAGGACTTCTTCGGCGCCCGCACTCACCGCGGAAGCCACGCGGGCTTCTTCGTCGAGCAAGACGGCGGCGGGCGTGCCCGGGGCCCCGAACAAGCTGCCAGTGTGGAAGTCGTGATCCAATAAGACGGGCGCGCGAAAGCCCTGGGCCAGGTTGGCTTCCGCCGTACCAGTGGAGACTACCAGCAGCCGCGGCGCTTCCTGGGGGGCGGCACGCTCCCACGCCTGGATGTCTCCGAGCATCTGCTGGCAAAAGCCGCAGTCGGGATTCCAGAACAGCAGCAGGTGGCGGCGGCCACGCAGCGCGCGCAGGTCGACGGTTGCGCCGTTCAAGTCCCGAAGGGCGGCGGCGGGAACCAGGGCGCCTTTGGCCAAAGGCGGCGGGATAGCAGCCTTGGCGACCAGGGACTTGATGGCATCCGCACCCGAAGCGATATGGCTGGCGATGCGGCCGTTCCGAATAAGCACGGCGACCGGAGTTCCCTCGGCGCGATAGGCGCGAGCGGTCTCGTTGGCGGATTGCAGCAGAACGTGGCGCAGGTGGTGCTGGGCGGCGATAGTTCGATTCTTCTCCAAGTCGCCGCGGCTGATGAGCACGATGGACAGGCGGTCCGCGTGGGCCTGCTGCCATTCGGCCACATCGGGCAGCAGAGCATCGCAGGCGCCGCAGCCCGGCTCGGTGAAAATGAGCAGGAGAGTTCCATCGGCTTGGCGCAAGGCGTCGAGGGTGACCATGGTGCCGTCGAGCGCGGGCAGTTGGAAGGGAGGCGCGGGAGTGTCGATGGGGAGGCCGGGCTCAGGCGCTGGAGGATGCACGCCGAGTTTCTCTTCCACTACTTCGAGGCGCATCAGGAGCCGGCCGTTCTGCCGGAGCAGGTGCAAGAGCGCCCAGATCGACGACGCCACCAGTGCCGCGAGTGCCACCGAGAACGCCAGCACGACGGCTGCGAAACGGTCCAATCCGGTTAACCAGCCGATGTAGCTGGGAGATGCCGACTGGCGGGCTTGCAGGATGATTGCGCCGGCCAGTGCCGCGAGAACCATGTTGCGCACCAGTGTGGCCCAGCTTACGGGAGTGGAATGCAGTTGGCCAAAACAATGGCAGGCAGGCCGGCGGCCGCGGGCCACGCTGAGGCCGATAACCACAATGAATAAGACCAGCAGCGCAAGGGTTCCGGCCGCGCCCCAGACTGCCGATCGAGCGGGCAGGAGCGCGATGGCGCACACCAGTTCGGTAAGGGGAAGCAGCCGCGCCAGGGTTACAGCGAAAGTTGCGGGCGCGCCGAAATCCAGCACGGATTGGCGGGTTCCGGCGGGGTCGGCCAGTTTCGTAATCCCCGCCACGGCGAAGGTGGCAGCCAAGAACAGGCGCACCAGAAGCAATGCACCATCCATCAGCCAATTATTCTAGCTGGTCGCGAACGCGGCTCAACCCTCACGGTCGCGGGTCGGTAGCGGTCGCGGGTCGGTAGCGGTAGCGGGTCGATTACAGAGGCGGTTATTTGGGATCCAGATTGGTCTCGAGATCTTCGGGCGCGATGTCGCACTTTGCGCCCGCGGCCGGAATGTCCACCTTGGCGGTCCACAGGATAGCGTTCACGACCAGGCGGCGTTGATCTTCGAGGCCCCAGTTGCGGTGATAGTGTCCGCCGGTGAAGCCGAAGCCGCGCCCGCCGTCGGCTCGCTCAACAGCCCAAGCGACCGTCTCCTGCTCGGGTTTATCCTTGGGCAGCATGGCGGTCAGGATGGGCGTCATGCGCTTGTCATCCTGACGGAAAACAATGCGGTAATACCATTCGTCTTGGCTGCGAAAGGTGTCCCAACCGCGCGAGATGGGGTGGGCGGGCGCGGTCTGGGTCAGTTCCACATCGCTCACCGGATTCTGCGAGTAGGGACGGCGGTAGAAGCCGCCGATCCAGTCCAGTAGCTCCATGCCACCGTGGTCGCCGGGCACTTCGACGGCGTAATGCAGGCACGCCAAGCCGACTCCGCGCTTCATCAGCTTACCGAACGAGGCGAGACGATCGCCGGTCAGCAGCGGGTGGTTTTCGCCGCCATCCATGTAGAGCACGATGGAGCTGGCTCCTTCGAAAAAAGAATCGTCGGCGGGCCAGCCGCCTTTTACCACGATGGCGTTCACCCCGGGGTTCTGGCGCAGGCACTTGGCCAGCAGCAGGGTGCCCGCGTTGAACTCATGCTCTCCGGGTCCGTGGCTGGGCTTGCCCGCCACCAGCACAATCTTGGCGGGCGGCGCGGCGAGCGCGGCGCAGCAGACGGCCATTAGCAGCCACGCGGCCTTTTTCATTTGTGTTCCTTTTCGAGCCATGCGCGGATTCCGGCTTTTTTCTTGGTGGGCTTCACATCGGCGTTGGCGCTGCTATCGATGGCGGCCAGGGCGATGGGAGCCATGATCCGGTATCCCTTAGCATTGGGATGCAAGCCATCATCGGAGGCATCGGCCGGCATGAATCCGGCTTTGTCCACCAAAGCCGTATAGTAATCCACGTAGCGGAAATGGCGCTGCTCGCAGAAGCCGCGCAGCCAGCCGTTCACCTCCAGAATTTTGGACGGCTCCAGGTGCGCCGTGCGGGCGTATTGCGGATTTACGTCCTTGTGGTAATCACTGACCGGCAGCAGTGAGGCGAACAAGGGCTCGATCTGATGCGCCTCGGCCAGGTCCGCGATCATGGACAAATTGTTTTCGATGGTACTGACGGCCACGCTGCGGCCGAGGTCGTTAATACCGCCCAGCACCAGCACCAGGCGCGGTTTCAGATCGATGACGTCGGCTTTCATGCGGTCGAGCATCTGGTCGGTGATCTGGCCACTGATGCCGCGATTCACGAAGTCGCGATCACTGCCGTAATACTCGTTGAGGCGCCAGCCGTCGGTGATGGAGTCGCCCAGAAATACCACGCGCGGCTTCTGCGGCGAGGGGGCGCCCAGCTTTTCGTTAGCTTCCGCGTAGCGCTTCAGGTTATCGGGATCCGGATTGTGCAGCTGGGCTTCCTTCATGTCCAGCAGTGCGCGGAAGTGCGAGTCGAGGCGATCCACATTGTCGCGCAACTCGCCGAATTGCCGGCGGCCTTCTTCAGCGAAGGGATAAGGCTTGGAGACGGTGTCGGCAATGGCCAGGTAGGCGCGCGCCACGCTCAGGAAATTGAATGTATTTCCGGCGTTTTGGGGAGCCGCTTCCAGGTTGGCGAGCGCCTGGCGGGCATCCTCGAGGGCAGGCGCCCCGGCGCGCGTCAAGCCCGGCACGGCCAGGCCGGTGGATTCCATCAATTGCACGGTGCGCCGTTCCAGTTGCAGCGCGTCCCGATTGGAAAGCAAGGCGCTACCGCTTTGGCCCCACGCCATGGCCACCGCTGCCCAAAAACAGGCAAGCCACTTCATGTTTTTTCTTCCTTCTCCAGTTGCAGGGTGATAGTGCCGATGGTGAGTTGCAGGCGCACGCGTATCTGCACGGGCAGCCTGCGTGCGTCGTCGGTCAGCCAGACGTATAGGTGACCGTAGCGGCGGTAGAGCACGTCGTTGAACAGGAACGCCTCGTAGCGGATGGTTTTGAAGGCGCCGGCAGGCGTTTTGATATCCTCGCGCTGTTGCGCCTCGACGCGGGCCAGCACGCTGCGCTTGCCGTCGCTGACGGGCAACTGGGTGGTTTGGCCGGGTTGCAGGTTCAAGGTGCGGAGGGCGTACAGTCCGCCCAACACATCGTGCACGCACGCGGGAATATCGATATCGTGCGTGTTCACGACAGTGTTCTTGTCCAGATCCTTTTCGAGGTACTCGGCCTTGTGCGTTTCGCGGTCGAAGGTGACGCGAGTTTCTTTGTGGCGACTGCCCTCCTCGGCTTTGAGGTAAGAGCCGGAAGAACAGAGGTCCGCTTCCAGATTCGAGATGTAATCGTTATTCACTTTGAAGAGCTTGGAGACCAGGCCGGTGGACTCGAGATGCAGGTCGGCCTGCCAGCCGAGAGCGGAATGGTGTGGGGTAGGGGTCCACGCGAGGTGCGCTTTTCCGGCGGTGACGAGGCGCCATTCGATGGTGTATTCGAGTGTTTCCCGCGCGGGGAGCGGTCCTGGCGCGGCCACCACGAAGGGACCTACAGACAGCACGAGCAGCATTTTGAATGCTGTCATTAACGCCAGTGTAACGCGGTTGGCGTTCGAGCAAGGCGGGGTGGCGGCCTGCGAGGCCGTCTCAGGCAGGGTGCGTGCCCAACTCCTCTATACTGAAATTATTCTCGAGGTCAACGCCAACGGACTGTATTGCGCGCGCGGGGATTTCTACATCGATCCATGGCGACCGGTGGAACGCGCGATCATCACGCACGCGCATGCCGATCATGCATGGCCAGGATCGGGCGCGTACTTGACCGCGCGGCGCGGGGCAGCGCTGTTGCGGGGGCGCGTGGGCGATGAGGCGGCTATCCAGGCAGTAGAATACGGCGAAGTTGTTAGTTTCGCCGGCGTGCGCGTCTCGTTGCATCCGGCCGGCCATATCCTCGGTTCCGCGCAGGTGCGCCTCGAATCCGGCGGCGAAATCTGGGCAGTCTCGGGTGATTACAAGCTGGAACCCGATCCGACTTGTGCGGCGTTTGAGCCTGTCGCGTGCCACACATTTGTAAGCGAATCTACGTTTGGATTACCGATTTACCGTTGGCCGGCAGAGGCTGAGGTGCTTGCCGAAATTAACAACTGGTGGACCGCGAACCAGCAGGCAGGGAAGGCCAGTGTGCTGTTCGCTTACAGTCTGGGCAAGGCGCAGCGGGTGTTGGCGGGGTTGGACGCCGAGGGCGGCCGCATTTATACACACGGCGCGGTGGAGAACTTCTGCCGGCTTTATCGCGAGGCCGGTATTGCGCTGGCGCTCACCACACACGCGGCTGCGGCGCCCGCGGACACGGACTGGAGCCGCGCGCTGATTGTGGCGCCGCCATCGGCCAACGGCACATCGTGGATGCGCCGGTTCGGCCAGCTTTCCACCGGATTCGTCTCGGGCTGGATGCGTATCCGCGGCGCGCGCCGGCGGCGATCGCTCGATCGGGGTTTCGTGCTGTCCGATCATGCCGACTGGGCGGGCATCCTGTCCGCGATTCGCGCATCCGGGGCGACGCGCGTTTGGGTGACGCACGGGTATCGCGCGCCAGTCGTCGAATGGCTGAAACAGCAGGGTCTGGAGGCGCAGGCCATCGAGACACGCTTCGAAGGCGAGCAGGACGAGACCGGCGGGGAACCCGCGGAGGCCGAGCCATGAAGGCGTTCGCCGATTTGTATGCGGCCCTGGATGAGACCACCAAGACCAACGAAAAGGTGGAGGCGCTGACTCGTTACTTCGCGCGCGTGCCGCCGGCGGATGCCGCATGGGCGGCTACGTTCCTGATCGGACGCCGTCCGAAACGGCTGCTGGAATCGCGGAAGCTGGCGCAGTGGGCGACGGAGGAATCCGGCATCCCCGACTGGCTGTTCGGCGAATGCTACCACGCGGTAGGCGACTTCGCCGAAACCATCGCGCTGCTGCTGCCGCCCGCGCAGGCTTCGAGCGACTTGCCGCTGCACTACTGGATTGAAGGACGGCTGCTGCCGTTGCGCGATGCGGATGATGAGACACGCCGCGCGGCGCTGGTTTCGGCGTGGCGCGAGATGGACGAACGGCAGCGCTTCGCCTGGAACAAGATTATTACCGGCGAGTTTCGCGTGGGCGTATCGCAGAGCCTGGTGGTGCGCGCGGTGGCGGCGGTCAGCGGGTTGGATGCCGCCTCCGTATCGCATCGCCTGATGGGCGATTGGCAACCGACGGGCGAGTTTTGGTCGCAGTTGGTAGCCTCCGATACGGCCAATGCGGACATCAGCCGCCCGTATCCGTTTTTTCTCGCTTATCCGGTGGAAGGTCCGGTAGAGGACCTGGGCGACATTCGCGAGTGGCAGGTGGAATGGAAATGGGACGGCATTCGCGCGCAGTTGATCCGGCGCAAGGGGCGCACCTTTGTATGGTCGCGCGGAGAGGAATTAATGACGGACCGCTTCCCGGAGTTGGAAGGAGTGGGCGCGGTGCTGCCGGACGGCGTGGTGGTGGACGGCGAAATACTGCCCTGGAAAAACAGCGAGCCGCTGCCATTCGCGCAGATGCAGCGGCGCACTGGCCGAAAAGTGCTGGGGCCGCGCATCCTGAGCGAAGCGCCGGTAGTGATGGTGGCTTACGATCTGCTGGAGTTGAACGGCGAGGATATCCGTGAGCGACCGCTGGAATTCCGGCGCGCGTGCCTGGAGGGAATTGCGCCGCTTGAATCCGCGTTGATGGTTTCGCCGATAGTGCGGGCGGATACGTGGGAGGAATTGGCCGCGCGCCGTCAGGAAGCCCGCGCGCGCAAAGTGGAGGGATTCATGCTGAAGCGGCTGGGATCGCCGTATCGCGTGGGGCGCCGCCGCGGCGACTGGTGGAAGTGGAAGATCGAACCGTATTCGGTGGATGCGGTGCTGATCTACGCGCAACCAGGGAATGGCCGGCGCGCCAGTCTATTCACGGATTACACATTTGGCGTGTGGGACGGCGACGAACTGGTGCCGTTTGCGAAGGCGTACTCGGGACTCACCGACGATGAGATTCGACACGTGGATGCATTCGTGCGCGCGAATACGATGGAGAAATTCGGGCCGGTACGCGCGGTGAAACCAGAATTGGTGTTTGAGCTGGCGTTCGAAGGCATCCAGCGCTCGCCGCGGCACCGGTCCGGGATTGCGGTGCGTTTTCCGCGCATGGCGCGATGGCGGACCGATAAGCAGGCGAAGGACGCGGATACGCTGGAGACGATACGCGCGCTGCTGCCTCCGGTGGGGGAGAAAGCTGGTGACTGAGCCCGATGCGCCTCAGTTGTCGAAGGGCTTTCCTTCGTCGAGAGACTTAGCCATGGCATCCAGGTTCTGCTTGTTCACCGGGTCGGGGGCCTGTGTGAGCGCTTTGTGGGCGTACTCCGCAGCCTTTTTGTAATCGCCGACGGCCATGTAACCGCGCGCCAAGCCGACGTTTACGGGCCAGGCCTCGCCATTGCGCTCGGCATTCAGCTTGAAGATTTCCAGGGCCTCCTGATTCTTCTTTTCGGTAAGTAACTGGCGGCCATACTGGTGGATATCAAGACTGGTTGCACTGGGGTGATGCAGGGCGGTCAACATGATGTCGTGGGCCTCGGAATCCCGACCCAGTTTCGATAAGACGAGAGCCTTGGTGCTGAGCGTATTGTAGTTAGTCAAACCTGAGAAAGGCATGCTGATGGCCAGGTCCGCCCACTTGAGTGCGTCTTCCAGATTCGTACCGGCCTGGACGCAAAACTGCGCGGCTGCGTCGTATGCCTGCGGATTGAAGCCCGCCCCGCCCGTAAGCTCCTGGCGCAACTTAGTAACATAGATCTCGTTGATATTGTCCACTTTGATCTGGAAAGGCACGGCGAGATCTTCCCACTGCAGTTCGGCAGTGGCTTCCGATGGGCGCCGGGTAGTGAACTCGTAAGTCAGCCACTCACGGTATTCGTGCTTGGCCGGTTTTACCTTCACGCGCAGCGCGTCCTGGCTGTCATCGTAGAAGAAGCTGCCCCAGGCCGAGGAGTTCCTGGAGAAGATGATGGTCCATTCGTCGGGACCGGCGATCAAGTGCAATCCGTATTTGCCGGCCGCCAGCGGCTGGCCTTCGATGGCGATGGGATCGGAGACGGTGAAAACAGTATTCTCGTTCGCGCCGGCGCGCCACGGGCTCGGCTTGCCGCCCCGGAAACCAAGGTCGGTCATGCCGTAGGGGACCAGTTTGCCCCAGATTTCGCCGCGCCGGTCTTTGCCATTGGGGCCGTGCACGGCGGGGCTGGAGTAATCGATGCTAACTTTCACGGGACCGATGAACTGGGTCACCGAGGCTTTCTGATTGTTGCCGCTGGGCGGAAGGGTCAACCCGGGAAACTGGGCGGACAGCGATCCGGACAGAGAAAGAGCTATAGAGATCTGAAGCAGTGTTCGCATACGTCAGCAGACGCGGCAACTCCGGATTCGTTTGGTGCTGCTGCCGGCTGAAAACCGAAAGCTGACGGGGGCTTGCCCCCACCCGGGTGAAATTCAGGCGAAGAGCGATGCGAGCCGGAGGGCAAGCCCGGGAAGGAGATCCGTCTCGATCGGCTGGTTCCATTCCAGGGACCGGGCCGTCTCGCCGCGATGGATTTGCACGGTGCGGGATTTTGGAAAAACCTGCCAGACTTCGGTAGTGCCGCTATGCAGATAGGCGCGGACCTTGTCATGGCTTTCCCAGGCGCGTTCGCTGGGCGAGATGACTTCGATGGCGATGTCGGGAGCGCCGGGTACAGGGATCTTATCGGGATCCAGACGGCGCGCGTTCCCGGCCAACAAAATGCACAGATCCGGGCGGACGCGATCGTTGTCGGATAATGCAAATTCGACATCCTGGTAAGCAAGGCCCTCGATCGTGCCTGCCTCGAGATATTGCTGAATTGCCACCTGGATCCGGAATACGATATCTTGATGGCGAGGCGTCGGACTCGGCATGGAAATCAGTTCCCCGTTGACCAGTTCCCACTGGCGGCCCTCCTCGAAGGGCATAGCATCGAACTGAGCACCGGAGATGGTAGTGATTGTGGCCATGGAAAATCTCTCCTCTATTATGGCTCAAGTGCGGCGCTGCCGTTGCTAACAGACAATAAGCTACGCCAATACTGCTTCGGTCTCTTCGCTCGCCGTGAAGTATGCGCAATCCGGGTGATGAAACACCAGCGCACTTACGCTGGCTTCCGGATCCATCATCATACCTTCGGTCAGCCGCACACCGATATCATCCGGCCGCAGCAGCTTCCAGATACCTTGCTGGTCGTCCAGGTTGGGACACGCGGCGTAACCGAAGCTATAGCGCTTGCCGCGGTACCGCGAGGTGAAGCGCTCCTGCATGCTCATGGTAGGCGGATCGGGAAAGCCCCAATCTTCGCGGATGCGGCGGTGCAGCCACTCGGCGCAGCCTTCAGCGGTCTCGATGGCCAGCGACTGCAAGCCATGTGACTTGAAGTATAAGCCGGCTTGTTTCCACTCCTCAGCTTTATCGCGAATGCCCGCGCCCGCGGTTACTACGAATATAGCCAGGTGATCGCGCTTACCATCTTCCGCGTCGAGGATGTAGTCGCTGAGACACAGACCTTCATCGCGGTGCTGGCGGCCGAAACGGAACGTGTGGAGCGGGGACGGCGCGCCGGGAGCGAATAAGTGGAGGGCATTGCCGTCGCGCTCCGCCTCGAAGAACTGCCAGACAGCTCTTACACGCATGAATTGCGCGGCTTCGTGCTTCAGCTCCTCCATGTTATGGAAGAGTTCGACTGCCTTAGGCTCGTGCTCCACGAGGTTCCTCTCAAAGTTACCCTTATAGCCCAGATGCTTGCCGTAGAGCATATGCGGGTTGATGTAACTCCAGACTTCGGCCAGGTGCGGCACGTCGCGCACTTTGCGTTCGAGAGATGGTACAGCCGGAATGGGAATATCCGGGCGCACTTTGCGGCTCCGTGTTTCGGTGACACGCACGGTCGCTTCTTCCGCGGGCTGGACCGGCGGGGGGGCCTCGACATAAGTGTGATCGAGCATAGTGACCCCGCGCGCGGCGGGATCCATCAGACGGTTCATCAGGTCCAGGCCGGTCATGGCGTCTTTGGCGTAGCAGACGGCTTCGCCATAGGCCGGGGCGATGCGCGTGCGCGTGAAGCGGTCTGACAGCGCCGCGCCGCCCACTAACAGGGGCACGCGAATGCCGGCATCTTTCAGGTCGCCGGCGGTAGTGACCATCTGCTGCGCGCTTTTCACCAGCAGGCCGGAAAGCCCAATAGCATCTGGCGCGTGCTCCTGAAAAGCGCGGATGAGCATATCGGGCGACACCTTGATGCCCAGGTTAATCACGTTGTAACCGTTGTTATTCAGGATGATCTCGACCAGGTTCTTGCCGATATCATGCACGTCGCCCTTTACGGTGGCCAGCACGATTTTGCCGCGGGCCGCGGAATCCGCCTTCTCCATGAACTGCTCGAGGTGCGTGACAGCGGCCTTCATGGCTTCAGCCGACTGGAGCACCTCGGCCACAATCAGCTCGTTGTTATTGAACAATCGCCCTACTTCCGCCATGCCGGTCATCAGCGGACCATTAATGATTTCGAGCGGTGTGGCGCCTTCCGCGCGCTTGCGCTCGAGATCGGCGACCAGGCCGTCCTTAGTGCCTTCGATGATGTAATTCGCCAGGCGCTGGTCGAGCGGCAAATCTTCCGGGCGGACCTTGGTGCGCGCGCCGGTTTTGCGGAAATGGTCGCTGACGGCGGCGATGTGGAACTGGTTGATGGCCGCGCGCTGGTCGAGGGTTTGCTGGCGCCAATCTTCCGGCGCGATCCGCAGTTCCTCGGGGCCCTCCGCTGGCGGCGTGTTGAAGAGCAGGCTCTCTGCCAGTCGGCGTTCGTCTTCCGGGATAGATGCGAATCGCTCCAGCTTCTCGGCGTTCACGATGGCCAGATCCAGCCCAGCCTTGGTGCAGTAATAAAGGAAGACCGAGTTCACTACTTCGCGCGCGGCGGCGGGCAGTCCGAAAGAGACGTTGGAAATGCCCAGCACCGTCTTCACATAAGGAATGTTTTCCTTAACGAGGCGTACGGCTTCAATCGTCTCGACCGCGCCGCCGATGTAATTGGCGTCGCCGGTAGCGCACGGAAATACCAGCGGATCGATGATAATATCTTCCGGCGCGATGCCGTACTTTTCAGCCAGTAACTCGACGGACCGGCGGGCTACAGCCAGCTTGCGCTCCCGCGTAAAGGCCTGCGCCTGCTGCTTATCTTCATCGATGCAGCCCACAATCAGCGCCGCGCCATAGGCTTTGGCGATGGGACAAGTACGCTCGAATTTTTCTTCGCCATCCTCCAGGTTGATGGAATTGATAATCGATTTACCCTGGCAGTAACTTAGTGCCAACTCGATCGCGCGCGGATCGGTGGTGTCGATCATCACGGGAGCTTTGACCTTCCGAATCAGTTTCTCGTAGAACGGCGGGATGTCTTTGATCTCGTCGCGGTCGGTGCTCTGGAGGCAAACATCTACGATGTGCGCGCCGTTTTTCACCTGGCGGCGGCCAATTTCAGTGGCCTCTTCCCACTTCTCTTCCGCCATCATGTTCTTGAAGAGGCGCGAGCCGATCACATTAGTGCGCTCGCCCACAATCAAGGGACGATTACTGTCCTCGGCCTCGACTAAGTCGATGCCGGAGTAATACGCCCGGTGCGCCGACGGCTTCAGCGCGCGCGGCTTCTTGCCTTCGGCCATCTGCGCAACCATACGGATGTGCGCCGCGGTGGTGCCGCAGCATCCACCTAACAGATTGAGCCAGCCGTTTTCGACGAATCGTTCGAGCTGCGCGGCAAAGGACTGCGGAGTTTCGTTGTACTCACCCTCGACGTTGGGCAGGCCGGCGTTGGGATAACACGAAACGCGCGTGGCGGCCATCTCACTGAGTGTGCGCAAATGATCCGTCATGAATTCGGGACCGGTGCCGCAGTTTAGGCCGGCCGCGATCAAGTCGGCGTGCGAGATTGACGCGTATAGCGCATCGGCGGTCTGCCCCGCCAGCATGGTCCCCATGGTTTCGATGGTGCCCGAAACCATCACCGGGATGCGGCGGCCGAGTTCGCGCGCCAGGCGCCGGATGGCCAATAAACCAGCCTTGATGTTGCGCGTGTCCTGGCAGGTTTCGAGCAGCAGGATGTCCGCTCCGCCATCGATCAGCGGCTTGGCCAGATCGTAATAGTCCTGCTGCAAATGGTCGAAGGCGATGGTGCGGCTGATGGTGATGCTCTTGCGCGTCGGCCCCATGGAGCCGGCCACGAAGCGCGGCTTTTCCGCGGTGGAGAACTCGTCGGCGGCCTGGCGCGCGAGGCGGGCGGCCGCCGCCATCAGTTCGTAAGATTCACCGTCGACGCCATAATCCACCAGGTCGCTTTTGGTTCCATTGAACGAATTGGTCTCGATGATATCGGCGCCTGCCTCCAGATACGCGCGGTGGATACCGAGCACCACATCGGGCCGCGTTTTGACCAGGATTTCGTTGCAGCCTTCGAGCGCGGGTCCGCCGAAATCCGCGGCCGTCAGGTGCTGCTGTTGCAGCATGGTGCCCATCGCGCCATCGATAACCAGTATGCGGCTGTCGAGCGCATTGAGCAGGGCTTCGCGGCGATCCTCAGGGGTAGTCATGGCGGCTGCGGTTATCTTGATTTTAGCAGTTGCGCAGTCCGCCCTACAAAGTTCGCTAACGTCTATCTATTGGGCTGTTCTGTAAGAGTAATCGGCGCGCTCAGGCGGAAGGAGAGTTTGGATTCGGTCGGCAGCGTCACGGCTTTGTCGCGGGTAGCCAAGACTCCGCCGCCGCCGGCAGCGCCGCCCGCGCCCGCTCCAATCGCAGCGCCCTTGCCGCCTCCGGCGATGGCCCCGATGATCGCGCCAACACCAGCCGCGGCGGCTACAATTCCCACCTGGTCTTGGGTGGCCATCGTCTCGCCTTGCTTGCGCAGCGTCTCGGTCTTGATGGCGACGTGTTGGCCGTCGGAAGTATGTAGCTTGGTGAGTTCCAGCGAGAGCTCCGCCTTACCTTTGGCGTGACCGGATTTCTGCGCATCTACGACGCGGCCTTCCACATGCGCGCCTTTTTCCGCGATCACGAATCCACCGGCGGATAGTGGGGCATCCAGGGTGCCGGTGAAGGTGTCGCCGGCCTGGTTGTTTTCGCTCGACAACTTCTCGCCCAAGCGGATGGGCAACGTCATGCCGGCCGGCAAGGTAACTGACGGCGCCGGCGGGGGGGCGGAGGGTTCGACGGGTTGGGCGGCCGCGGGGATGGATGCGGGCTCGGGCTCACTCGAAATCGGGGGCGCGACAGGTTCCTGGGCGGGCAGCGGCGATGGGGCCGCGGGTGGATCGAGCTGCGCGGGCGGCACATTCTGCGCCACCGTCACGGGCGGGGCCGGACGGGCCGGCTTGACATGGTGCATGGGCCGGGGAGGCGGTGCCTGTTCAGGCTTGTCCGCAGGTGCCGGCGCAGACACGGTCGCGGGTGGCGTGTTCTCCGGAGCCGCTGCTGGGGCAGGCACAGCGGTCGGCGGCGGGGCGGACGGAACCGGTGCAGCCGCGGGCGCGGCGGCGACGAGGGGAGCCGCGGCCGGTTTCGGCCTTTGGGTGAACTTCATGATGAGGGCGCCACCCAATGCCCCAACCAAGACCAGAAGCCCAATCTGAAACGGTTTCATGTGGTCGCGTACCCTCACTTGAGTCGGACGGACCGGCTCGCGCTTACGTTTCCAGTGTAACGCCGGGTAGAATGAAGATTCCAGGCGATGTTCCACTTCCCAACCGAATTCGCGATCGGGCCGGTGCGCGTGGCTCCGGCCACCGTGCTGGCGCCCATGGCCGGCGTGACCGATACGGTGTTCCGCCGCTTCATTCGCAATCTGGGCGGATGCGGCCTGCTGATGACCGAATTCACCAGTTCGCATGGCGTGAGTGCCTCGCTGCGCGCCCGCAAGCCGACGCGCACGCTGGTGAAGTATCTGAGCTTCGATCCGGTAGAGCGGCCCATTACCGCGCAGCTATTTGGCGCCGATCCGGCGATTATGGCGGACGCCGCGCGGGTGTGCCAGGACCTGGGCTTCGACATTGTGGATCTGAACTTCGGCTGCCCGGTAAACAAGGTGGTGAAATGCAATGGCGGATCGGGCCTGCTGCGCGATCTGCCGCTCGTGGAGCAGTTGCTCAAACAAGTACGGGCAGCGATATCCATTCCGCTTACAATCAAGTTCCGCGCGGGCTGGAACGATCGGGAACTGGTGGCGGTCCAAATGGCGCGGTTGGCCGAAGATTGCGGCGTGGCGGCCTTAGCACTGCATCCGCGCACGCGCGAACAGGGATACAGCGGACTGGCCGATTGGACGCGCATCGCGGAAGTGAAGGCCGCCGTCCGCATCCCGGTTGTCGGCAACGGGGACATCAACTCGCCGGAAGATGCGGTGCGCATGGTAGCAGAGACCCATTGCGACGCGGTCATGATCGGGCGCGCGGCGTCGTCGAACCCGTGGATCTTTCGGCAGATCGAACAATATCTGGTTGCCGGCACTTACGACCAGCCCAGCCAACAGGATCGCTACGAGATGATGCGCACTTACTATGCCATGCTGATCGAGCGCGACGAACCGGACAGAGTAGGCAAGATGAAACAATTCGCCACCTACTTCACGCATGGTGTGCGGAATGGGGCGCAATTGCGCGCGGCGATCTATCATGAGAGCGAGGCCGGCCGTATCCTGGAGTTAGTGGATGAGTTCTTCAGCCGCGAGGTCGTAGCCGCCTGAGTCCGGTGAAGAAAGTCAAGATCATCACGGATGGTTCGTGTTTGGGCAATCCCGGACGGGGCGGCTGGGCCTGCATCCTGCGGTTCAATCAGCACCAGCGCGAATTGTACGGGTACTCTCCGCACACCACCAACAATCGCATGGAGCTGACGGCGGCCATTGAGGGACTGAAGGCGCTGAAGGAGCCGTGCGAGGTGGAAGTGATTACGGATTCCGAGTATTTGAAGAACGGCATTACCTCGTGGGTGCCTAACTGGAAGCGGCGGAACTGGATGACTAGTCAGAAGAAGCCGGTCGTCAACCGGGATCTTTGGGAGGAGTTGGACGCGGCCGTGGCGCGGCACAAGACCGCATGGGAGTGGACCAAAGGCCACGCTTCGCATGCCGACAATAACCGCTGCGATGAACTTGCGCAGATGGCGGCGCGGGAGCAGCGGCGCAGCGCGGTGTGAGGAGGGCGGGCTTCAGCCAGGCTTCAGCCGGCCCGGGGCTTGAGCCCCGTCGCACTTGGCCTTCGCTCGAAACCCAACTCTCTTGGCAGAAGAGAGGCGGCTTGAGAACATCACCATGACCGGGGAACAGCTTCGATGCAGCGGCGCTGAAGCGCCGCGCCGGCTAAAGCCCGCCCTCCAAGGCCAGCCTGCGCTTGCATTCGTCGAGCATAGCCGCCGTGCGCGTTGCGCCCACTCGCGTGACGCCCAAAGCTCGCACTTGGAGCAGCGCGTCCAGATCCCGTACACCTCCCGCCGCTTTCACTTGCACGTATTCCGGCGAGTGCCGGCGCATCAACGCCAGATCTTCCAGGGTGGCTCCGCCTGTGCCATATCCGGTAGAGGTCTTCACCCAATCGGCGCGCAGCTCCCCGCAGATCTCGCATAGCCGGATTTTCTGCGTATCATTCAGGTAGCAATTCTCGAAGATCACTTTCACCTTCTGCCCGGCCGCGTGCGCTGCCTCGATCACCGCACACACATCCGACTGCACGTAGCCCCAATCGCCGCTGAGGACCTTGCTGATGTTCACCACCATGTCGAGTTCCTGGCATCCATCGGCCAGCGCCTGCCGCGCCTCGGCCACTTTGATCGCGGTGGTGTGTCCACCATGGGGAAAGCCGATGGTGGTGCTGGCATTGACGGCGCTGCCGCGCAAAGCCTCCGCGCAACGCTGCAAATAATACGGCACTATGCACACGCTGGCCACATCGTATGCCAGCGCCAGTTGGATACCGCGTTCCAGATCCTCCACTGTCAGCGTGGGATTCAGCAGAGAATGGTCAATCATCTTGGCCATTTCCAGGTAGGTATAGTTCACGTTTCCTCGCCGTCCGCGCACCAGTGTAGCGCGTTATGCTGGGCCACAGAAAGAACATGACGATTCGAAAAATGCAATTTCAAATCATGGCAGCTCTGGCGCTTGGCGCAGCGGCTGGGCTCTCACCGGCGGCGCGGGCGCAAGGCGGCGGATTCAGCGGACCCGGCCGCTACGAGATCTCCAACGTCAGATCCGGCAAAGTCATCGATCTGGATCGCAACGACCAGACCAGCGTCATTCAGTATTCCGCGCGCAACACGGACAACCAGCAGTGGGACGTGGTCCCCTCCGATCCCGAATTCTGGTATCTGCGCAACGCCATGAATGGCGCGGCGCTGGAGGCTATCGGTCCCGGCAACAGTACGCCCGTGCGCGGCATGCCATTCACCGGAAGCCCCGCCCAACAGTGGCGCATTACGCCCGGCAGGAATGGCAACGCCCTGATCACCAACCGGCTGGGCAAGACTTTGGATATACCGAACGGCGCCACACGCGATGGCGTCCGGGTCCAGACGTATGCCGTTAACGGGGAAGCCAATCAACAATTCGTTTTCCGACGCCTGGCCGATCTGAGCCGCCGGGACGCCTTCCCCGATGCCGATGATTGGGATCATGAGCGCCGCTGGGAGCGCTATTATGGCCGATTCGATGAGCGCCAGCATCGCTGGGGACTGGAGGGCGATGGTGTGTGCTTTTATCGCGAGCCGGGATATCGCGGACGGGCGTTTTGCGTGCGTGTGGGGGAAGAGGTGCGCTGCCTGCCTGATCCGCTGATCGAACGGTTCGCCTCGGTGAAATTTTTCGGCCGCGCGCGCGGAGTTGAGGTATTTGCGGAGTCGGAATTTGGCGGCCGGCGCGCGCGGCTGGACCACGATCAGCCGGACCGCGTGGGTGCGTTGGGACGGGTGGTTTCGGTTCGCGTGTACTGAATGGGGCAACTGGGCTGAAGCCCCGCGCCGGCTAAAGCATGGGTTAAAGCCTGCCCTCCAATCCAAACGTTGGGCGCGTCCGCCCGTCTATCCAAACTACGGGTATATTAGATAGATATCGCACGGCGACGCTTCTCCGAGGCACAAGTGAAAACACTCCTGATCTCCATACTGTTAACGGCTGTATCCCTAAGCGCGCAATCCACGCGCGGCTCTATTGGCGGGGAGATCACCGATGCCGGCAAAAAACCGCTCTCGGGCGCCACGGTGACGTTGACGGAGCGCGACACCAACAGGAAGCGTACAGTCGTGGCCAGGAAGCAGGGTGATTTCCTGATAACCCTGCTCGATCCCGGCACCTATCGCCTCGAGGTAAAGGCGCCAGGTTTCAGCAGCTACTTCCAGGATTTGATCCTAGACATGAATCAGGAGATCCGCGTGGACGTGGCGCTGAGCCATCCCCCGGCTGACACAGTCACCGTCAATTCCGTACGCAGCCTGCTGCGCACCGACTCCGCCACCGTCGGCGGCATCATCGACACCCGGCAGATTCAAGACCTACCGCTGGATGGCCGCGATTTCTTCGCGCTCAGCCTGCTGATACCAGGAGTGGTTCCACCGGCGGAAGGCTCCGCGGCCTCGGTGCGGGGTTCGTTCTCCATCAACATTAACGGCGCGCGCGAGGATGCCAACGATTTCCTGCTGGACGGCATCTATGACGGCGATCCCAAGCTGAATGGCGTGGCGGTGACGCCGCAGGTGGATGCTGTGCGCGAATTTGAAGTCCTGTCCAGCACCTACGACGCTTCGTTCGGCCGCAACGGCGGCGGACAAATCAGCGTGGTGTTGCGCTCCGGCACCAATCAGTTTCATGGCACGGCCTACGAATTTTTCCGCAACGCCGTTTTCGATGCGCGTAACTATTTCGCGCCATCGGATGCGCCCGCGCCGCAGGACCAGCGCAACCAGTTCGGCGGCACTCTGGGCGGACCGATCGCCAAGGACCGCACCTTCTTCTTCATGGACTATCAGGGCACCCGCGACAACACCGGCATCACGCAGGTCACCAACGTGCCGACGCCGGCCGAACGCGCCGGCGACTTTTCGCAAAGCAGCCTGCCGGCGATCGATCCCACTACCGGCACGCCATTCCCGAACAACCAGATTCCCAGCTATTATCTGGACCCCACCGGCGTGGCGATCGCCGCGCTTTATCCCACCCCTAACCGCGACGTGCTGAACCAGAATTATGTATCCTCACCGGTGGGGCGCCTGGGCGACGACCAGTTCGATGTGCGCGTCGATCACAAGCTGTCGCCTTCCTCCCAATTGACCTTCCGCTACAGTTTCGCCAACAGCAGCCTGTTTGAGCCGTTCACCGGTCCCAGTTTCCCGCTGGTGCCCGGATACGGCGATAACGTTCCCAGTCGCGATCAGAATATCCTGACGGCCGAGACTCACGCTTTCACGCCGGCGCTGTTGAATGAATTCCGTGCCGGATTCGACCGCGTCTCACTGGGCGTCTATCAGCAGGATATCGGGCAAAACATCAACGGCGAAGTGGGCTTGCCGACGATTTCGACCAACCCGCGCGATTTCGGACTGACTTCCATTACGGTTACCGGATTCTCGCCGCTCGGGGATGAATCCAACAATCCGCAGCATGGCACCACCAACGTGTATCAGTTGAACGATAACCTGACGTGGGTGCACGGCCGGCATCAAGCGAAGTTCGGTGTGGACTACCGCATCACACAGCAAAACGCGTATCGCGACGTGGAATCGCGCGGCTTTATCGACTTTACAGGATTGCTGCTCGGCAACGCCCTGGAGGAGTTGCTGCTGGGTCTGCCGACCGATTCCGGTGTCGCCACTCTCGATAACCCGGAGCATCTGCGGACGCACAGCTACAATTTTTTCGCCAACGACACCTGGCGCGTGCGCCCGAATCTGACCCTGAACCTGGGGCTGCGCTACGAATTCAACTCACCCGGCGTGGACGCACAGAATCACGCGAACCTGTTCGACGAGACCACCCAAACGCTGGTGCCCGTGGGCACGGACGGCATGCCGCGCGGGGGGTATCTGCCGGATCGCAATAATTTCGCGCCGCGCTTTGGCGTGGCCTGGTCGCCGGGCAGTTCGTCGCGCACCGTGCTGCGCGCCGGCTACGGTATTTACTTCGATCAATCGTCGCTGGCTCCCAGCGAAGGCCTGTATTTCAGCCCTCCGTATTTCAATTTCAGCACTTATTACCCACTCGGCCCGACCGCTCCGCTGCTGCTATCGGACCCGTTCCCCAGTGACTTTCCTTATCCCACGCCCACTTCCGCGCTGGCCTTTCAGCGCGACCTGCGCACGCCTTATATGCAGCAGTGGAACTTCAACATCGAGCGCTCTCTGGGCGGCAGCCGCATGTTCGAGATCGGTTACGTGGGCTCGAAGGGTACAGATCTGATCGGGGCGCGGGACATCAACCAGCCGCCGCCCTCGACCAATCCGAATTTCGTGCGTCCGTTGCCTGATTTCGCCGACATCGATTTGCTCGAATCCAACCGCAATTCCATCTACCATAGCCTGCAGGCGCGCTACGAACAACGACTGGATTTCGGTTTGTCGCTGCTGGCATCTTACACGTTCGCGAAATCGATCGACAACGCCTCCAGCTTCTTTTCGAGCGCCGGCGATCCGAATTTTCCGCAGGATAGTTACGACCTGCACGCCGAACGCGGGCTTTCGAACTTCGACGTCCGCCAGCGTTTCGTGGCCAGTTACGGATACGATCTGCCGTTCGGCAAGCGTTCCCGCTGGCTCAAAGGCTGGCAGACTTACGGCATTCTGCAGTTCCAAACGGGCGAGCCTTTCACCGTCTCCCTGCTGGCGGATGACGACAACAGCAATACCGGCATCGATAGTTTGGGTTTTGGCGCGAACGACAGGCCGAACGTGGTAGGCAGCCCGCATCTGGCGAACCCCAGCGCCAACGAATGGTTCAATACCTCGGCTTTCGCGATTCCGCCTTACGGCAGCTTCGGGAACTCCGGCCGCAACACGGTGACGGGGCCGGGCATGGCTACCGTGGATCTATCGCTGGTTAAGAATACGGCGATTCGGGAGCGCGCTACGCTGCAGTTCCGTGCGGAGATGTTTAATGTAGTGAATCACACGAATTTTAGTCTGCCCGATAATTTTATCGGGTCGCCCACGTTTGGCCAGATCTTATCGGCGGGCAATCCGCGCAGGCTGCAATTGGGACTAAAGCTGCTCTTCTGAGACCACGCTATACTGAAGTGAATGGGATGCTGACTGACACCGAGACCGAACAAACCACAGGCGGTAGCTATTTCGTCTCAAACTACCCTCCTTATTCATTCTGGAGTCCAGCGCACGTAGGCGAAGTCTTTGCCGCGTTAAACCATCCGCCGGCGCCGGACACGCCGCTGGGGATCTACCTGCACATCCCTTTTTGCCGCAAACGTTGTCATTTTTGTTACTTCAAGGTTTATACCGACAAGAATGCCGCGGAGGTAGAAGGCTATCTGGACACAGCCATAAAGGAGCTGACTCTCTACACCGCTAAACCGTTCATCGGGGGACGCAAGCCGAAGTTCATTTACTTCGGCGGCGGCACGCCATCCTATATCTCCTCACGCCAGCTTTCGAGCCTCGTAGAGCGCATGAAACACCTGCTGCCATGGGATGAAGCCGAGGAGGTGGCCTTCGAGTGCGAGCCGGGAACTTTGACCGAAGGCAAGCTGCAAGTGATCAGAGATCTGGGAGTGACCCGCCTCAGCTTGGGGATCGAGAACTTCGACGATGAAATTCTGAAGATCAATGGCCGCGCACATACATCTAAGGAGATTGGGCCGGCATACCATTTTGCGCGATCGATAGGCTTCCCGCAGATCAATATCGACCTGATCGCCGGCATGGTGGGTGAAACCGATGAGAACTGGCGCGCCTGCGTGCGTAAGACCATCGAGCTCGATCCGGACAGTGTCACCATCTACCAGATGGAAGTTCCCTATAACACAACCATCTTTAAAGAGATGAAGGTGATGGGACAGTCATTTGCTCCTGTGGCCACCTGGAAGACTAAGCGCGATTGGGTAAGATATGCGTTCTCCGAGTTGGAAGGCGCCGGCTATACGGTGCGCAGCGCTTATACAGCGGTCAAGAATCCTGCCAAGACGCGTTTCGTCTATACCGATCTCCTTT
>CAVWOT010000041.1:0-56718 GCA_963756605.1 Bryobacterales bacterium
GAGGCTCGCCAGAATATCAGCAGGCTCTAAAAGCCACCACCAATAACCATACGACCCACAACAGCAACCTGCACAACCCACCAGAGAACCCAGGCACCGGAGAGAATCACAGCCAGGATGAGGAGCCACTTCGTCCAGGTCTTCATCGCATCTTCCCCCGGCTCTGCCGCACCACGTTAGTTGAAGCGCGTCCATGCCCGCGCGGCTTCGGCTTATGCCCCGGTAGCTTCGAGAAGTCGGTAGCACTTTACTCGCGCTTCTGACTTTCGGTGAGAGGGGAAGAGATTCGGATTCCATGAAACGCTGTTGCGCGCGGGATTTGAAGGGCATGCCGGGGAATTCGACAGGAGGGGTAGCGCGCCCGTATCTGCTCCCTGGCCGCATTTCGCAGACTGAAGAACGGACGAGGAAACGGGCGCGCGCCGTTGCGTAAGTTCTTGCCGTTGGTATCGACACCGCGCCCTACAACCCACAACCAACCACCCACAACCGTCCCCAACGCAGCCACCGTCCCGCTGAGTACTCTTGCAGGACGGCGTTGTGAGCGCTGCGGGTTCCCTGGAATCTGTTCGGGAATTCGACTACTTGGGCATCCAGACGAAAGTCTTCCAGGTCTCAAACTGGGGATACGGCGCGGTCCACGCCCAGTTACCGGGACGTCCCACGCCCTGCTTATCTTCGGTCTCGATCATCCATTCCACCGGAGACCCTATGACCGATTGCCCTGCCGTGGTGTAGATATACCAAATCCTGCGCAGATCCTCCGGGTTGCCCGGCACATAGCCGAATCCGCCGGTGGCCTGGCCGGGATTCTGATCGTTGCCGAATCCCTCGACCAGCGTGAGAATTGCGCCGGGAGACACCGCCTGGCGCGGAGACGATCGGCTGCAGGAGTGCCATGAGCGTGGCGGCGTCGGACTTGAGCGTCACCTGGCAGGCGGCCGGCGGGCACAAGTTGACATCCTCGATCGCGCCGTTCGGGCCGACCAACTCCGCATAAAAGGGCGCCTCGACCAGCGGCGGATAAGCCGGCGGCGGCGGCACCGGGGCGGCAACGGGCGGGCAGGTCATAAATTGCCCGTTCATGCGCGAGAGACAGTTACAGGATTGAAACGGAGAACATACCGGCTGCGCGCCGGCCAGCGCGGCGAAGGACAGGGCCAGAAAAACAAGTTTGTTCATGCTGGAGAATTCGACTGCGCAAGGTGAAATCAGGCGGACGGAGGAGTCAGCCAGCCCAGCGCATCCTCGACCAGGTGCAGCGCTTCATAAGCCCGCTCGGACTCCGGCGCATCCGGGCCCGGTGCGGATCCGGCTTGCGGATCGAGCGCCCGCAGCGTGTTGGCCGCCTCCAGCAGCAATTGAATGGCGCGATCCACTTCAGAGCGGCTTGAGGGCGGAGTTATCCGTGATGTTGAGGGTCCGCAGTTGGCTGGCGTGGCCGTATGCACGCCGTCGATAATCTGCTCGATCAGGGGCAAGTCGGTTTCGGCTGCCTGCAATATGAGTGTCAAAAGGTTCAACCAGTTCATGCTGGAGAGTTCGACGCGATGAGCTTACGGCGCGTCTGGCCGTACAGCGCTGCCTTGGCGAGCCGGGACTTGGCGCGGGTCTTGCGCAGGCGGAATTGGGTCGCGGTCAGTTGCATGGTTTTGCAGATGTCGGTCTGCGCCTGGTCCCACACATAGAAACGGGTCAGAATCTCGCGGTCCTTGGCGGCCATGGCGCGCGGCCTCGCCGGGCTATTTCCGCGCGTTCGATGGTGTACGCCGTCATCTCGGGATTGTGCGAGGGATCGTGGGCGGCCGTTCCAGTTCTCCGAGCGAGAGGAAATAGTAGCCGGTGCGGTCCCGGATTACGGACGAGACCATGCGGCGGGCAATGGTCATGAGATAACCCGGCAGGTGCTCGGGCTGCTGAATCATATCGGCGCGCACCGCTTTCACGATCGTGATAAACAGGTCGTGCGCGCGGTCGTCGCTGTCCTGGTCGTGCAGGTGACGCCAGAAGTAATAGCGCTTGCGGCGGCACATGCGGTACAGCTCGGTTAAAGCGGCGGGGTCATCGACTGTACCTCGCTGACTACTTCGCACAGGGTCACGTTCTGGTCATGCCCTTCAGAATGATCTCGGGCAGTGATTCGATGAATCTGTAAGCCTGCACTTTTCCCTGTGCCCGGTGCAGTTCCATGGGATCGTTGAGCCGTTCGCAATCTTCGGCTGAGCGCTTCATCTCGGCCGCCACACGGGCCAGGAACAGCTTGAACTGGGGCGAGTCCGTCATCTTGCGGAACAGGTCGCGGTCGATGCCGTCCGGGACGCGGGTGACTTTAGCTTGCATCTGAGGTGATCTTCGACGGAGCTTTCTTGCGTTTCCGCGCGGTCGGGGGATTGAGTGGATCGGGCAGCCCGCGCAGGATTGCTTCGGCGAAGCGTTTGGCGGAACCCAGGTCGATGAAATCGTGGCAGTCATCCGGCTTGGCGAGTGCCTTCTTAGATACGGAAACGTAGAAGAACACGCGGTGGTGATACTCGTCCCCGAGAGGGAGTGATACGCGCGCCAGGATACGTCCACTGCCGTGCACCAGGATCTCGGTTGAGAACTTTTCGCCCTCGGCATTCCGGCCGCGGCGTTCCAACCAGATGTATTCCAGATCGGTCATTCGTCTTACTTTACCCGATTCAATCGCGGGTTTCGTTTCTTCGCTGCCGCGCTGGCGCCGCGCGATCGCGCACCCAGAATGCGGCCGGCGGCTTCCTCCGATACGCCTTCCTTCTTCGCGATGGATCGTTGCACGTTCTGGAATCCGGGATGTGCGCCGGAGTGATCGGTTGCGTTGCGCTTGTTCAGCAGTTCGTGGAAGTGCGGGGTGGGGGTGTCCATGGGTTATACTTCGACGAGTGACGGTGGTGGGTTGTGGGTGGTGGGTGGTGGGGCGATGCGCGCGCCGCTAAAGTCGATTTTCGATGTTATGATGATTTGCCCGTTATGCGGTCAGCGCTGTCCACTGGGTGATGCCATCCCGTGTGCAGGCGGCGGTACAGGGTTCGGGTGCCCACAACCGGATTGCGGTGGCATCCTTTTGCAAGCTCCTGAAACCTGATGCGCTCCGAATTCAGAGCGATTGTGGAAGGCTGGACGCTCATCGATGGGATGGACGATATCACCGACCGCATCGAGCGCGCCGGCGAGTGGACGAAGATCAACGGCCCGCTGCAGCCGGACGAGGAGGCTACCATCAAATTGATGATCGAGTGCCAGATCGCGCGCGGTCCGTTTACCGCAGGATGGACACCGAGTCGTCGAGCGCGTGGGCCGCGTGAGTCTTTACCTGATGCTGACCTGGTGGCATGTATGAAGGAACCCCGCATCGAGTTTCAGCCCTCGGGCCGCGGCAAGGCGCAATGCGCGCCGAATCCAGCGTATCCCGCAGGCGTCGCCATCGACGGATCTTCACTAGGTGCGCCGAGCTGCACGGCAATCCTGCCGTATCCCGCGCCTGAATGTGGATACTGGTTCGTGTCGTGCGACGAGTGCCCCTTCACGCTCATGGTGAGCGCCGCCGGCAGGCCTGACGACCCGATCAGCGTGCGCGTCCCTTGCCAGCGCAAGCAGGCATCGGTCCGAGGTTTGGGCTATGTCATGATCCGGCTGGAACTCTATGCCACATACTAAAGCGCTGACAATAGATAGCCTGCTCGAAGGTATGCGCCAGCTCGAAATGACGCAGATGGACGCCGAGATGGAGATTCTCCTGAAGGACAACGGCCCCGCGATACTATCGCTCCTGCACGGCGGGAAGCTCGTGGAAGTCGACGGCAAGTATTACGTGGTCGCCAAAGAGGTTTTTGAAACCGGCTACTGTTTTAATCCGCAAAATCCCTTCGCGCGTCCAGCACCCAGCAACCTAGAACCCAGCTTGAGTGCCGCTACTGACGCGCCCTACCACCCACCACCGTCCGCTACCCACCACCCGCCTGAATCCCCAGATTCCCAGGATACAGATCCGGCCCCGAGGCCTCCGGATTCCCCGCCGGCTGGCTAGGCTGCATCCCTGGCTTCTGCGGGCCACCGCCGCCGCCGAATAATCCATGTGGCAACGCGAGCGGTCCGCCGCCGCCGGCAATCTGCCGCGCCGCGTTGACGGCCTGCTCGATCATAGCCTGCTGCATCTTCTTCTGTTGGAGCTGCAAAATGTGATCGTGATAGTGCAGCAGCATGTTGCGAATCGCTTCCGGCTCTTTGATGGCGCCCGACTTGTCTTTCTCCGCCGATTGCAGATCCTTGTAGTGCCGGATCAAGTGCAGTTGGTCGTTGTCCATCGGGTTCACGTGGATGTCTTCGCCGTGCAGCAACCGCAGCCATTCTTCCTTCGGATCTACCGGCAAGTCCGGCTGGCCTGGCTTCGGCACCATATCCGCGAAGTTGGGATCGCCCAGCGCTTCGTGCGCGTCCTTGGTCACCTGCCATAGCGCCAGCGGATTCTGTGCGATCAGCGGGTTCTGCAGATCCAACTGATACCGGGCCAGCGATTGCTCTTTCTTGGCTTCGCGCGAGTAAACCGAGTTGGCGAAGATCAGCTTGAAGTCGTAGCGGCCGTCGCGGTCCTCGCTGGTGAGAATCGAGCCGCCGTCGTTCACTTCGAACAATCCGTCCGCGTCGTCTTCGGTCACCCGGAAGAACGTGTCGGGCTGCGAGAATTCGTGTTCAAGCAACCAGAAGTGCAGGAGCACGCCGCTCATGTCCTCGCGCAGCACTTTGTTGTCGAGCGAGATTCTGACGTTGCCCTCTTCGAGCAGCGTGACGGTTTGCTTTGCCGTACGGGGCGCGTTGGGACGATCGGACTGCCGGCCCATCTGCAGGTCGCTCATGCCCGTGAGCTTCTCGCCATAGGCCAGCACGCACTGTTCTTTCCATTGCGCGATTTCCATGTTGGCCTGGATCTTCAGTTGGAAGAAATCAGTGGCTGGATTGTCGCTCGGGATGCAGATGCCGGGCTCCAGTTTGATGGTCTCGGGCGTGACGCCGGCGGCTGGCCGATAGAATATCGTCGGGTTCATGGACATCTGCCCGGCTTCGGTCGCCTGGTTGTGATTGACGCGCAGCTCGTCTTCGAGGTCGATCAGCATCTCGGGCAGCCCGGCGGACCAATACCGGCCGTCCTTGAACATGCTCGTTTCGACGAAGGGCCGCTTGTTCTTCATCGAGGGATACAAGTCGTCGAGCGATTGAATCCCGATGACCAGCCGTAAATCCCACAGGTACCGGATGACGAAATCCTTCTGGCGCATCTCGCGCTTATCCCAGTCCCACTCGGATGCGTCCTTACTCGATCCGCCGCCCTTCTTGCCCACGCCTTTTTTGAGCGGTCGCCAGTGGCCGTACCATTCGAGGATCATGACCCACTCGCCGCTGCTCATGGGCCGCTCGTACAACACGCCTTCGGCTTCGTTGGCTTCGCGCTTGATTTCTTCGCCTTCGAATTCCCGCTGGATGCCGTGCTGCGCCAGATTCAATATCTGGTTCCAGTTCTTGGTGATGTTCTGGTAGCGGCCTTCTTCTTCGCCCTGTAAGAGCTGGTCCGGAGTGACGCGGTACCGCCGGATGCAGAACGAGAAATCATGCAGGGTGGTGACTTCTTCCGCCGGCACGATGAAGTCGTCCGGCCAAAGGGGCTGGAAGTCCGGCCCTTCGTAGTCGACCACTTCTTTGCCCTTGACGTCGTACGTGTCGCGCTTCCACGGCGAGTAGGCTACCGATCGGCCGAACAGGATTTTGCGCAATACGAAAACGCAGAAGGGCGAGAGCAGCTTCATGGAATTGAAGACCCGCCATGTTACATACGCACCTATCTTTTTATCGCGCGCATAGTTACTCGGTCCTACCGGCACGGCTTCGATCTCCGCATCATCCCCGAAAAGCGCATCCATTTCCTTGGCCCACTTGGTTAATATGTTCCAACGGACGTAGGGAACGGGCACGTTCGAGGCGGACTCTTCGCCTTCGTTCGGCAGGTCCACGGAGCCGAGCCAGCGCCTTATATATTCGGTCCAGCGCGCAATCCGCCGATTATGATCCGCTATGGCGTTCCGGTAGTTGGCTTGGATGCGATTTGCGAGTCTGTCGACCTCCGCCTGTGGCCACTTAAGCTGATACTGACGTTGGTCCGGCGGCGTCCCGCTGTCGTCGGCCCGCTGTCGGTCTACAGGATCGGGCGCATTATTGGCTGCTGTTTCTTCGGATCTTTTCACTTAGTCTGGAATTCGACTAGCAGTATGAGGATGATGTTTTGGCGAGGTCCGTGCGCCGTAGGGTAGCGCGTGTCGATTGTTCCAGGCATGCAGGCTCCGGAGCCAGTACGGGAAGCCACGCTTGAAGAAGTAGCCCGGGAGCAGTTCTGTTATCTGGCCGTGGTGGTGGCAGAGCAGAACGGCGGGATTGCCAGTGAGAGAGATCGATGGATGCGTTGTGTAGCTATTTTACTGGAGCCTTTTGGGGAAAGTAAGACAGTACGGAAGGTAAAGGCTAAGGCTGCCTAAGCATGCCACGCATATCCTCAACCCTCGGTAAAGTGCCGACTGGTTCGAGCGGGACGAATTGCTCGACTTTCATGATCACCGGCTCGCCCTTTTGGTTTCGGTGGAGTTCCCCAATTACCTCGACGTGCTGCTGGAGATGGGCCTTCACGTCAGGAAGCATCGATCTGTCAAAGTGGCAAACAATAGGGCGCTTCCATTTCGGAGTCCACACCCGGAACTCATTGCCCGCATGAACGCTGATCGCGTCGAGGCTGCCCCGAACAGATCCCAGGCTCTTGCTGCCGGTGGCGATGAGATAATCAACATTTGCAGAGACTCTGTCGGTAAGCACGGCCCGGCGGTCACCAGCAAAAACCGTTATCCAGTTCAGGTACTTCGACTGCTGGGCCATCCGCTGCGCCTTACGAAGAGCGGAAAAGGAATAGAACTGCGGTTGCTCTGGACGTTGCGTCAATTGCTCAAGCCCATCCAGCACGGATTCCTGAATCGCTTGGGTGTAGTCCATTTCTTTGATCTTGGATACCCCGGCAAGTTCCACCTCCGCTGGGCTATTCTTTCTCAGGGAAATAAGGTCCCAACGCACCGTTCCTTTAGCCTGCTTCGATATAAAGCTATCAACGTCTTTGAGTAGGTCAAGGAAGTTGTTCAGGCTTCGAGCGAAAACGCTCGCAGAAATTCTGTTGTTCTTTCCCGCTAGCTGAATGCCGATCATGGTCGCCTCCGTGATACACTACGCACGTAAGGCCCACGCATGGCGTTCGCAGCGCCGATTGCTGAGCGGTTCAATTCCACAAGTTTTCAGAAGCCCTGATTCGCAGTCAGGGCTTTCGCTTTTTCCAGAACAATCATACACCGTTGCGGGTCCCGGCCGGGATTGCCAATTTGCCGCGTCCTTGCCGCTTGCGCTTCATAACAGGGCTGGTGAAATGGCCGCGTCCTTTCCCGTCAATCGATCCCAAGTCAGACGCTTACCCACGATTCGCCGCACGGCGATATCGAACCGTTGGCCATCGTTCAAGCCCTTCCGGTGGTTGTATCGAAATGCCTGTTCGTCAAGATACCGGAAAAGATGGAAGGGTTCGACGCTGACGTACGTGCCCTTCAGGCCGCGCTTCAAGAGGCTCCAGAAGTTTTCGAGCCCGTTGGATACACCTAACTTTGAAGATTGCCTAGCCGCGTGGCTCCCCGATTCACGGATCATCTGGTAACGTAACCCCTAAAGGGGAGCGTTCCAGAGCGGGCGCTCCCCAGCACTCCAAATCCGTTTATCAGCGTGTCTTCCGCGCGGCCCGCTTTTTCTCACGCTCCCGCTTCGCGCGGGATTCTTCCTTCAGAATCGCTTCCTTCGGTACGGCGAGCACTTTGCGGAATGCCATGTCCAGGCGTTCGGCGGGTGTGCCGCCTTCGGGGAGATTGACTGGTGTGGGCAATTTCATGACGGGTCTTTCATTCTAGATCATCCACAGAGGGACTAATACGCCCGCGATCCATGCCGGGAAGCGTCGCTTGCGTTGATATAAATTTCGGCTCCTCAACTGGAATCTGCTGAGATATGCGGGTAAAATCGCGGTCCCATGCGTGAAGGATTGTGGCCTTCCAAAGGATCGCAGATGCCGCATGGACGGCATCGGCTGGAGCTAGATTGTGCTCGCGCGCAAGATCAGATGCGTAGAGGGCGGTCCTGTCATCAAGTTCGATAGTCTGTATGAATGGCCACCTGAACATGCCTTTGATTTTTTCGATTTGCTGTGGGGTCAGCGGGCGGCTGTTTGGTATGGAGCGCTTCTTTGGGCGTATCACCTCAACAATTGTGTAGGTCGAGGTCACTATAAGCAGTTCGTCCATGGCGGCATGTTGCAAGATGTCTTCGCAAATTTTGCCGCGCTCTTGCTCATCTCTGTTCAAGAAGCATAGGAAGATCGATGTGTCCCAATAGATGCGCGGCTTATCCATTACGTAATTCTTCCAAATACATCTTTAGAGATTTACCCCCGTAGAGATCACGAAGCATGCCACGCATATCCTCAACCCTCGGTAAAGTGCCGACTGGTTCGAGCGGGACGAATTGCTCGACTTTCATGATCACCGGCTCGCCCTTTTGGTTTCGGTGGAGTTCCCCAATTACCTCGACGTGCTGCTGGAGATGGGCCTTCACGTCAGGAAGCATCGATCTGTCAAAGTGGCAAACAATAGGGCGCTTCCATTTCGGAGTCCACACCCGGAACTCATTGCCCGCATGAACGCTGATCGCGTCGAGGCTGCCCCGAACAGATCCCAGGCTCTTGCTGCCGGTGGCGATGAGATAATCAACATTTGCAGAGACTCTGTCGGTAAGCACGGCCCGGCGGTCACCAGCAAAAACCGTTATCCAGTTCAGGTACTTCGACTGCTGGGCCATCCGCTGCGCCTTACGAAGAGCGGAAAAGGAATAGAACTGCGGTTGCTCTGGACGTTGCGTCAATTGCTCAAGCCCATCCAGCACGGATTCCTGAATCGCTTGGGTGTAGTCCATTTCTTTGATCTTGGATACCCCGGCAAGTTCCACCTCCGCTGGGCTATTCTTTCTCAGGGAAATAAGGTCCCAACGCACCGTTCCTTTAGCCTGCTTCGATATAAAGCTATCAACGTCTTTGAGTAGGTCAAGGAAGTTGTTCAGGCTTCGAGCGAAAACGCTCGCAGAAATTCTGTTGTTCTTTCCCGCTAGCTGAATGCCGATCATGGTCGCCTCCGTGATACACTACGCACGTAAGGCCCACGCATGGCGTTCGCAGCGCCGATTGCTGAGCGGTTCAATTCCACAAGTTTTCAGAAGCCCTGATTCGCAGTCAGGGCTTTCGCTTTTTCCAGAACAATCATACACCGTTGCGGGTCCCGGCCGGGATTGCCAATTTGCCGCGTCCTTGCCGCTTGCGCTTCATAACAGGGCTGGTGAAATGGCCGCGTCCTTTCCCGTCAATCGATCCCAAGTCAGACGCTTACCCACGATTCGCCGCACGGCGATATCGAACCGTTGGCCATCGTTCAAGCCCTTCCGGTGGTTGTATCGAAATGCCTGTTCGTCAAGATACCGGAAAAGATGGAAGGGTTCGACGCTGACGTACGTGCCCTTCAGGCCGCGCTTCAAGAGGCTCCAGAAGTTTTCGAGCCCGTTGGTATGGACTTCGCCGCGTGCATATTCTACCGCGTGGTCTACCACTTCATGCTGATATTCATCAAGCCCTTCGTACGAAAGGAGCGCATCGGTGAAGATCGCGGACCCGGCTAACACGTGGTCGCGGATTTCCGCTTGCAGCGTCTTTTTCTTCGTGTTGTCCACAACCTTGACGCGTACTTTGCTGCCAGTGGTCTTCGGACCGCGTTCGAGAATGCCCATGACGGCGGTCTTGTCTTTGCCGCCCGTGCCGGTCAACTTCGTCCGGCGCTCCTTGTGCATGTTCCGCGCCTTGCCGCCGATGAAGGTTTCGTCCGCTTCGATCTGACCGGACAGCTTGTTGATGGTTCCCATGCTCAGAGCGTGGCGGATGCGATGATCCATGAACCATGCGGTCTTCTGGGTAACACCGATGGCGCGGTGGACTTCGTAGGAACTCACGCCGTTTTTGCAGTTCACTACCTGCCACATGGCCATTAGCCACTTTGCCAGCGGGAGCGGGGAGTCCTCGAAAATGGTCCCGGTCTTTGCGGTGAACTGGCGGTTATCGTGGCGCGCACTGCACTGCCAGCGGTCATACTTCGCAAGGTATGCAACGTTCTTGGAGCCACAGCGCGGGCATTCGACGCCATCGGCCCAGCGACGCGCTACGATGTACTCGCGGCAATTGTTCTTGTCGGAAAAGTATTCGATAGCCTGTTGGAGAGTGTCGAGTACGGCTTCCATGAATCAATAGTACCCGTTCTTGCGTGATTTGTCAAGTAAGTTTTTACCCTATATAGGGTCGTCAGTGTACCGTCCGGCCTGAATTTGAAGACTGTGCCCGAGCCTTCGGTCCCCCCGAACGCGGTTGTCCCGTAGAAATCCCCACTAGCGGCCTGGAGGAGCCCCGCGAGAGGGTTCTGGCCGTCCGTGCAATCGCTTTGGGAGCAGAAGTTGTATAGCGTCGTCAGTGTGCCGCTCGGGGCCATTTTGAAGACCGTTCCCCCCTTCCCTCCGCCTTGGCCGTTGGCCCCGCCGCTGGACGTTGTTCCGTAGAGGTCCCCATTGGCGGCCTGGACCAGCCCCCCTTGGGGGTTTGCACCATCCATCGGATATCCCATAAAGCTGTGTAGCGTGGTCAGCGCGCCCGTTGGGGTGATCTTGAAGACTGTTCCACAGCCGACAAACGGGCAGTTATCATTGGCCCCGCCAGCCGTTGTTCCATAGAAGTCCCCATCAGTGGCCTGGATCAGCCGAGGGACCACTGCCGTCCGGGCACCCGCTTTGGGAGCAGAAGCTGTAAAGCGTCGTGAGCGTGCCGTTTGTCGTAATTTTGAAGACCGTGCCAGCGTTGTTGGTCCCGCCCCAGCCCGTTGTTCCGTACAAGCACCCATCGGTGGCCTGGATTAGCCCTGCCATGGTATCACTGCCGTCCGTGAAATCGAATCTGAACAGTGTCGTGAAAGTCTGCGCAGGGAGGGTCGTCGCCGCCGCGCACAGTACAAAAACGGCGTACGCCCGTTTACCGCGGTTCAGTTCGCCCGACCAACTAGCGATTCGTTTCATCGATGCGCTCCTTTCCGGTAAGGCCCATGAATCAACGATGACCGTTGTTTCGAAAGTCACCGCATGGGGGATGCCGGCGCGAATTTATCCTGGAACGATCTTACACCCCAAACCTTCGCGCCGGCCGCCCTGACCGGCCCGGTTGATCGGCAACTGCACGCCAGATTCGCGGCGGTAAGGATGGTTTGGCAGTCTGGCCGGTGGTTCGGCGCGGGTGTCCGCATCCGGACGTGGCTGGCGCGGAATCGAACGCGGGTCATCCGGAATCTTGTGCAAAGCAGATGAAAATGGGTGCGGCGACAGGGGCTTTCCGATTGCAGGCCAGATTGGTTTGTTTCGCATCCTGAACGAACTTCGATACTCGGCGAGAAGTTTCATGCGAACGCCAGGAATAGCGCTGGCGCTGTTATTCACCATTGCGCTCGGTATTGGCAGCAATGTTTGCATCCACGGATTCGTTGCGGGCCTGACCAAACCGGCTGCGGCGCTCACATCCGTTGAGCGCGTGGTTTCGGTATTCGGTCGCGTGGGGCAGGGCGAAGCGGGGCCGCTCTCCTATCAGGAGTATCTGCCGCTCAAAAGCCGCCGCGATGTGTTCGAATGGATCGGCGCCGCGCGCGTATCGCCCCGCGCTATCGAGTCAGCCGGCCAGGCGGACACCGTGGCGACGGCCGCGATCACGTCCGGTCTGGCGGGTCTGCTGGATCTCCCGCTGGATGGTGGGGTGGTCATCAGCCATCGCATGTGGCAGAACGAGTTCGGCGCCAAGGCCGACGTGCGCGGCGACTCGATTCGTATCGGCGGCGCGGGCGCGCGCGTGACTGGTGTGGCGCCGGACTGGCTGGATGGGGTATATCGCGACCGTGCCGTGGACCTCTGGATACCGCTGCGGGAGGAAGACCTGCGAGGGACCGATCAGACCAGCCGGAATCTGTGGGTGGTAGGGCGCTTGCGCGGCAACGTTTCGCGCAGCCAGGCGCAGACCGCTGTTGGCCCTGGCGGCGGCTCCGGAGAGGTGCGCGTGCTTTCTTACACCGGAATGATGCCGGAAATGGCGAGCGGCCTCGCACGTATTGGAACGCTGCTGGGCTTCGCGGCAGGCGCGGTCTTCCTCATCGCCTGCGCCAACGTGGCCTGCTTTCTGTTGGGACGCGCCTTCGCCCGCTCACACGAGATCTCTCTGCGCGTGGCGCTGGGCGCCAGCCGCGGCCAACTCGCCGTAGAACTGCTCTCGGACAGCATCGTGATCTCCGTTGCCGGCGGAGCGTTGGGCATGCTGCTGGCCGTATGGACGTCGCGTGTGATTCCGGTGCTGCTGTTCGAACAGGATGCCGCGCGGCTGGTATTCGCGCCGGATCTGGCCGGCATCATACTGGCGTCCAGCGCGTGTGTGGGGATCACCATCGGGTGCGGTCTTCTGCCGGCAATGGCGATTCCTTACGATCGCCCGGCGACGGTGCTGCGGCGGGAAAGCGCCGGGCCGTCGAAGGCTGTCCGGCGCCTGCGCGCCGGCCTGGTGGTGGGCCAAATGGCGAGCTGCTGCGTGCTGGCGATTTCCACGGCGTTCCTGTTCGAGGGTCTGCGCACCGCGCTACAAACGGGCGCCGGCCATCGCCTGGGCCACACGATCCTGGCCACCGTGCAGGCGCATTTCGACGTCGGCGTGGACATCGGGTATTTCGAACGCGTGCAGCGGGCGGTTGAGTCGATGGCCGGTGTCTCCGCGATGGCGTGGGCCGGGCGGCTGCCGGGCAGTCAACCGGAGTGGCAGTCCTTACGCATCGAGCCGCGGCAGTTGCCCATGCGGGAGGTGCAGATGGACGTGGCGTCGTTCACCACCGGCTCGCTGAATCTTTTCGTCCTGCCGCCCAAAGCGGGCCGCATGTTCGGCGTCGCAGATGGAGCGTGCCGGGTCGCAATCGTCAACGAAGCGGCGGCCGAAGAGCTGTTCGGCGAGTCGACTGCCGGGCGAACGGTCGAGGACATGGCAGGTATGCCGGTGGAGATCATCGGCGTGGTAGCCATGCACGCAGGCATGCACAAGGCGGAGCAGGCTACGAAGCGGAGCCGGCCCACGATCTACTTCAACCACTACTTCAGTCACGCAGAGGGGACGGCGCCGCCGCTGGATCGCATCGCGTCGGCCCGTTTTCGCGCGCCCATCGCGGCGCAACGGGTCAGCGCCGAACTGGACGCGAATGTGGTGTCGGCGAGCTACTTTCGCGCGATGGGACTATCGCCGGCCGCGGGCCAGGGATTTGACCAACCCACGCGCGGCGGGTGCCGCGTCGCCGTCATCAACCAGGAAGCCGCCGACCTGTACTTCGGCGGACAGGCGGTGGGCGCCGCGGTCATCGACGATCGGGGACGCCGGACCGGCATTATCGGGGTGGTGCATTCTTCGCCGCTTGGAACCTTCGAGCGACGCGCGGAGCCGGCGATTTATTTTCCGATGCGGCAGGACGCTGTATTTCGCATGACGCTGATCGCCCGCGCAAGAGAAGTGAATGATCAGGTGCTAGCCGGGTTGCGCCGCCGGATTGAATCCGTGCCGGGGAGCGGCGGGACTCCGGCCGTGGTAAAGACGCTCGAGACACACCTGAAGCAGACGGCGCTGGCGCCATTGCGCATTGCGGCGGCGATTATGGGCGCATCCGTTACAACCGGGCTGGTGCTCAGCGTTCTCGGGCTGTTTGGCGCGTTGAGCGACGCCGCGCGACAGCGCCGGCGCGAGTTAGCGGTGCGGATCGCGTTGGGAGCGCAGCGCTGGCGCGTGATCGGCCAGATGCTGGGAGAGGGAGGGCGGCTGGCGTGCGCGGGCGCCGCGGCAGGCATGTTCGGATCGCTGGTGTTATCGCGATTATTGGCCGGCATCACACCGGTCGGGAGTTCTCCGGCTTTGTGGGTGTGGCTGGCCGCGCCGCTGGTGCTGGCGGGGGCGGTTGGAATTGCTAGCGTGCTTCCAGCGCGGCGCGCGTTGATGGTAAACCCACTCACGATCATGCGCGACGACAATTGACTCGGCCGTTCAGGGACGCGTCGAGATAGCATTACCGAATAAAACTGGGGATTTTCAGCTCGACGGGCTACTAGGCTCCGAGTGCGGTACCCACTGTGATCCCAAGCGGCGGCACGGCTGCCGGAAACCTGAGAGTCATCAACCCGGCCACGGGCACGCTAGTGACTGCAGTCAACAGCAACCCAATTAACAAACTCCAGCTTTCCAATCATGAACGCGCGCGACAGCGCCGCGTTTCTGGCCATCTCTTCGAACACTTATCTCCTCTCTGTTGTAAATCTGAGTACCGGAAAAATAACAGCGCAACAGGCGCTTACTGTTCCGCTGGCGCCAGCGCCTGTGTCTATCACGGCGAACCCAAAACAAGTATCCTCTACCTCACTTACAAAGATTCGAGCGGTAACTAACGCCGGCCTCGACATGACCGTCTAGCCGGACGGGGAAACCATTTGCCTCACTGGCTGCGGTCATCAGGGCTTGCGTGGCGACATTCAGTGTGAAGATGTCCGTCCCCTGATAATTTGTCTGGCCGGGCACGTAGAGCTGGGATCCGCCCGCCGAGATTGCAATCAGCTTCAGATTCGATGCGCTGACCGCCGCCACCTGAGTGTAGCCGCAGATACGCCGCAACGGAGTATTCTGGTTTGCGAACCTCGCCAAGGAAGTTGTGGGAGGAGAAATGCCTGATCCCGGCCTGTTAGCAGGCGGGACGAATGGGGTGGCTCCAAGCCCAAATTGCGCCACCGGTGGCCATCCGCGCGCCCAAAAAGCCTAACGTCGCCCAAATGTGTGGCGACCCGCGGTCCGCCCGAGAAGGGCCAACGGGCCATCGCAAAATCCCAGGTATTGTTGAAACGATTCTGCGTCTTCATTCACTCATAGAACAGGCCACCCGAGAGGCCTGGATCAAAGGGTTGATGCACAGAATACTTAAATCGGCACGCGACGGTGAGATCAAACAAGGCTCGCGTTTTGCCTTTGGGAACGCGAATCATGTTCTAGCTGCCAATCATTTGACGCGGCCGTTCCAACACCTGTCTCGTAGCTCGAGATGTGTCTCATGCCGCACAGCCTTATCCGGACACACTCCGCGTCGCGTCGAGGATCTGCGGCTGCACGCTGGCCTGGCGCCACGGAAGTCACACATTCATTTGTGGTTCAAGAGTCTAAGGAGACATGCAAAATGCAAACGAGCGTTCTAATTATCACGGAGCGTGATGACGTTCATGGCCACGCTCTGATTTGGGCTCTGGGTCGAGCCGGCATCCGCTGTGATCGGTGGTCCATCTCAGAATTTCCAGACGGGCAGCGCACTTCAGTCCGCATTTTCGATTCATCATCGCCGCCCTCATTTCAGATAGCCGGCCTGTCACAACCCTATCATTCCATTTGGATACGACGGCTTGCTCCGCCCGAGTGCATTTCTCCCGGTCTAGCGGGCGCGGATGTTCAGATGGCGATTGTCCAGGCGCGACGCAGCGCCGAAGGGCTTCGGTCTATCTTTTCCCCTGAGTCGGTTTGGATCAATCCCCTGGATAGACGGCAAACAGTTAACCACAAGCCGCAGCAGTTAATTGCCGCGCGCAAGGTTGGTTTTCCGATTCCGGAGACACTGATATCGAATGATCCCGACGAAATTCGGTGATTCCACAGGGAACACTGGGGAAATGTAGTTTGTAAGTTCTTCACACCGGCCTTTTGGCAGAGTCAGGCGGATGGGAAAGTGAGTGCTTCCTTCACAGCGCGGCTGACCGCAGATCTTTTAAACAATGACATGGCCTTCACGTCATGGCGATGCCGCAGATCGCCAGTGTTGCCGCGATCGACACATCGGCTACGGACGACCCGATGAGCCACCGGCTGGGACGGGCCGACCCCAGGCGCTGGCGCTCTCGATTGGTGTAATTGGTTGCCTGATTACCGAAGACGATGGCCACAAATGCCACCGTTCTGAGAGCATCGATTCCTAAGCCCAGGCGGAATTTGCCGATGGCCAGGACGGCAGTGCAGAATACCAGCTCGCAAGCTCCCATAAAGACACCCGCAATCGTCAATCGGCCGATTCGCCAGCCATTGGCATCGGCGACGGCCGCACGTTGTCGGTCGCCAACGACATGCCCAGGAGGTCGCCGGCGAGCAAAATAATAACCATCAACAGGCTCACGGTATCCCAGATAGTGATAACGTTCCACCTGCTCGCGCCACCGGCGGCTCTCCGCCTGGCCTTCCACCAGAGCCAATTCCAGCGGCTCGCACTCCCGGGCGGCACATGCGACGGGCAGCGGCTCGCCGCAGGCCCCAGATACATCGATCCGCCGTGATCGGGAGCAAGGGTGTCCCGCCTGATCGCACCGTCCACCGCTGCAGGAATGGCCTACCGTTCCGGACAGATGCCGGCGCGGATCATGCGCGTGAATGCGGACGGTCGGCAGGAGTTGTGGAAGGAACTGGCGCCCACCTATCGGGCAGCGCTCCAAAAATTCGCGCAAGGAGCGAAAAATTTCCCTCTGGCTCGCGTATGTGTGAATGAGCGGCCGGATAAAGATCTCTCCGGCCGGCAGACCCAGAGGAGAACACATATGACGGAGAGAACCGGTTTGACGTGCGGTCGTGCAATTTGCGGCGTGTTGATGATGCTGGCCGCCCTTCCCCTTCAAGCTCAGGAAAGCGTTATTTACAACTTCCAGGGGGGTAACGATGGTAGCAAACCAACCGAAGGCTTCGAAGTCTACAAATCCTCCCTTTACGGCACGCTGATTCACGGCGGTAGCGCTAGTGTTGGAGAGGTATTTTGGCTCGCGCCGCCCACGACGGGAACCACGTGGACAAAGAGGGCGCTGTACAACTTCGGTGCCCCAGGCAACTACGGGCCATCGCAAAATTCCCAGGTCTTGTTGAAACGACTCTGCGTCTTGATTCACTCATAGACAGGCCGCCCGAGAAACCTGGATTAAAGGGATGATGCACAGAATTCTCACATCGGCGCGCGACGGTGAGATCGAACAAGGCTCGTGTTTTGCCTTCGGGAACGCCGATCATGTTATCGCTGCCAACCATTTGACGCGGCCGTTCCAACACCTGTCTCGTAGGTCGAGATGTGGCTCATTGCCGCACACCCTTATCCGGACACGCTCCGCGCCGCGTCGAGGATCTGCCGCTGCACGCTGGCCTGGCGCCACGGAAGTCACACATTCATTTGTGGTTCAAGAGTCTAAGGAGACATGCAAAATGCAAACGAGCGTTCTAATTATCACGGAGCGTGATGACGTTCATGGCCACGCTCTGATTTGGGCTCTGAGTCGAGCCGGCATCCGCTGTGATCGGTGGTCCATCTCAGAATTTCCAGACGGACAGCGCACTTCAGTCCGCATTTTCGATTCATCATCGCCGCCCTCATTTCAGATAGCCGGCCTGTCACAACCCTATCATTCCATTTGGATACGACGGCTTGCTCCGCCCGAGTGCATTTCTCCCGGTCTAGCGGGCGCGGATGTTCAGATGGCGATTGTCCAGGCGCGACGCAGCGCCGAAGGGCTTCGGTCTATCTTTTCCCCTGAGTCGGTTTGGATCAATCCCCTGGATAGACGGCAAACAGTTAACCACAAGCCGCAGCAGTTAATCGCCGCGCGCAAGGTTGGTTTTCCGATTCCGGAGACACTGATATCGAATGATCCCGACGAAATTCGGCGATTCCATAGGGAACACTGGGGAAATGTAGTTTGTAAGTTCTTCACACCGGCCTTTTGGCAGAGTCAGGCGGATGGGAAAGTGAGTGCTTCCTTCACAGCGCGGCTGACCGCAGATCTTTTAAACAATGACATGGCCTTCACCTCATGTCCTGCCATCTATCAGGAGCAGCTTCCAAAGAAATCTGATGTCCGGGTTACTTTTTTTGGAAGCACTTACCAGGCTGTTCGTATCTGGTCTCAACAGAGTTCGCTAGGGTCGGTGGACTACCGATCGGATATGAAGTTCGAATCTGTCATGGAGCCAATGGAAATGGATTCACACTTTCTGGATCGTTGCATGCAGTTGTCGTCGCAAATGGGATTGCTACACGGCAGCTATGACTTTGTCGAGCGGCCGGACGGTTCGATGGTTTTCCTGGAGATCAATGAAATGGGACAGTTTCTCTGGTTGGAGGAGCGGCTGCCGCAGTTGCCAATGTTATCGATGTTTGCTGCGTTTTCACTGGAACCTCGATCCGAGTTTCGTTTCGATCCGGCTCGCTGGCCGGCGCACTCGTTCCACACATTCATTGAGTCCGAAGCTTATGCCTCATTCCGCCAGGAATTGACGGCCAAAGCCGCGATTGCGTCATTTCAGTATTTGGAATAGCAATGCAACGCTATCCGCCAGGAACGGCCGTGAACCATAGGCTCATTCGCGGTCTTGGTCAAATCCAGAGCCGAAAGGAGGGACAACAATGTATCGACACGAGAACACCACTACGAGCGAGATTCGCTCGATCGCCCGCCAACTGGCGCGCGAGCTCCGCCCGGAGGAACTGGACGGAATCGCAGCGGGAACAACTTCCTGCTCCTGTGGCCGTTGTGATGACTGCGACCTGGAGCCGAAGTAGGAGCGCTAGGAGTGAGTCGGCGGACGCCTCTGATCCTGGAGGCGTCTGCCGCAGGATCGGCCGCGAATAAAGGGCTCCCGCGCGGTCGTGCCGTTGGTTGGGAGCCCACTTTAAAACTCAAAGGAGGGACGAAGTATGTCTCGACGAGAACACATCGAGATAATCACAAAGACGCGATCGATAGCCCGAAAACTGGCCCGCGAGCTGCACCCAGAGGAACTGAACAGAGTGTCCGCGGGGACAATCACCATGGATGGTCCCGGCCGTCCGGGCGACTGTGACACCGATCCGAAGTGACCTGTGCAGGTGCCCTTGCTTGCCTGGGAGGGCACCTGACTCTGGTTGCAGCTCCGGCATCTTCATTGCGGACATATGCTAAACCAACTCATCCGACAGGAAGCCTTGGATGGATACACCGAACGTTGGCTGGGAGAAGTTTCAGAACTGGCTGCGATCCCCCAGATCCTTCTAGCGGTGGCAGGAGTAATCATGCTTGGGTCATTGTTGGCGATTCTTATTCTTGGCTCCTACACTCGACATACAACGCTCGTCGGTGTGATCAGCGGCGCGCGCCAGGAGACAGTCACAGCCGCCGTATCTGCAGGGGTATTGCACGCCGGTCAGGATTTGCGGATTGAGGTGCAAGTTCCAGGTAAAGTGAGCGAGGCGGGCCGCGCGCGAATTATTTCCATCACGGCGTCCGCGGGACCCGGCCGTTACCTCTACCGGATCCACCTGGAAATCCCCGGGGTCTGTCGCAGAGAGACTGGCGGCCGCTTTCTGGTACGTATTCCAAACGAGCGGCGACACCTTTACGAATGGATTTGGCCATGTCTTTTCAATTGAGAACGGCCTGGCGGGACATTTGCTATCGAAAGAAAGTCCCGGTTATTTGGCAGTCCGAAGCAACCGAATGCGGTCTGGCCTGTCTGGCCATGATCTTGTCGGCTCATAACCGGCCCTGCGATGTACGCTCATTGCGTGATGCCTTCTCAACGTCACCTCGTGGGGTGACCTTGCGGCGTCTGATCGACATCGCAAGTTGCATAGGCTTGCTGGCTAGGCCGTTGCGGGTAGAATTCGAATACACGGCGCAATTGCAGTTGCCGTGCCTTCTACACTGGGGCCTCTTGCACTACGTTGTGTTGGTCGCGATAAAGGGCGGCAAATACGTGATTCATGATCCGGCTGTTGGCAGGAGGGTTGTCGGCGCCAGCGAGTTTTCCCGTATGTTTACGGGAATTGCCGTGGAGTTCGAACTGGTCGAAACAGCGCGTCCAACCGGCCTCTCCGGACGGGTCACATGGCGGTCGTTCTTCGCGAAGGCCCGTAAGAGACGAGCTGAGATTACGGCGATTCTGTCGCTTGCGATCCTGCTCGAAGTGTTGCAGATCCTCTCCCCGTTCTATTTGCAATGGACCGTGGACTGGGTAGTCGGGGCGGGAGACACTGCGATGCGTGGTGTCCTGGTGCTTGTGTTCGCGGGCATCTTGATAGCCCAAGCCGCCGCTGGCTTATTGAGATCAATCGCTTTGCTGGGCTTAGGAGCGAGGGTTCACCTTGCTTGGCTTACGGACGTGTTTGCACATGCTCTGCGGCTCCCATTGAGTTTCTTTGAGCGGCGTTACCTAAGCGATATCGCTGGCCGGTTCGAGGGAATCTCATACATCCAACGTTGTATCACCAGTGGGTTTCTAGAGATGCTCCTCGACGGACTGATGTCGTTCGGACTATTGACGATGATGTTTGTCTTCAACGTCCGGTTGGCGGTGGCCTCAACCATCGCCATCGGATGTGCGCTTTTGGTACGGTGCTTCTTGATGGAGCGGCTGCGCGACTCGATGCGCGCCCAGGAAACCCTGCATGCCCGCCAGCAGGGATATTTTCTCGAAACCATTCGTTCGCTCGAAAGCATCAAGCTTTTCAGCGCCGAAGGGCTACGCCTGGCGCAATGGGCTAATCTGGTTACGCGGAGCCAGAACCACCACGTACGCACCGAGCGCATTCAAGCGCTATTCAGACTCAGTAACTCGGTATTTTTCGGTGTGGAGCGCCTGTTCGTGATTTGGTGCGCGGCGCGGCTCTTGGCCCTGCATGCGATGTCGCTGGGCATGCTTGTGAGCTATGTCGCGTATCGTGAATTGCTGGCGGCCAGAGCCATGAGCTTGCTCGATAGGTATGTGGAGGCGAAGACCGTGGAGATCCATCTGGACCGCTTGTCTGACATCGCTTTGGCGGAACCCGAGCCGGAAGGTGCAGGGGAGAACGTAAGAATCAATAACGAATTGCTGGAGATTGAATTTGACGACATCTGGTTTCGCTACTCAGACGACGAGCCATGGATTCTCAAGGGCGTCTCCGGTTCAGTAATTGGCCGGACGACCATCGCCATCACGGGCGCGTCGGGATCTGGAAAATCCACTCTCCTGAGGATCCTGCAAGGACTATTGAAGCCGACGAGGGGCTCGATAACCGTCAATGGAACGGGTATCGCCGATGCCCTGCCGTCGTACCGGCGCCTGATCGCATCGGTTAATCAGGGCGATGACCTGCTTATGGGAACGATCGCCGAGAATATCTCGTTCTTCGACGCGCCGGTTGATTTCGACCGGGTGCATTCAGTTGCCCGGATGGCACAGATTGAGGTTGACATTCAGGGCATGCCCATGGGCTATAACACGGTGATCACGGATGCCGGCGCGAGCCTGTCAGGAGGGCAGAAACAGAGGCTGCTTCTGGCTCGGGCGCTGTATAAACAGCCTCAGATTCTCTTCCTCGACGAGGCGACCAGCCATCTCGACACAAATACCGAAGAACTGATTCTCGGCCTGGTCAAGCAACTTCCGATGACACGCATCGTTGTGGCACACCGACCTGAGACAATCGCGGCTTGCGATCAGGCTGTTCGACTCGAAAATGGCGTTCTGAGAACGGCGTTTCCTTTGCGGAATTTTTCTGAAATGAGAGAGGCGAATGTATATGCGAATATTTGAGACGCTGTTGTGGGAATCGAAAGCCGCCTGGCGTGCTGCTCTTCGCCGTCCCACATTTCTGGTCCTTTGCGCCGCTATCCTTTGCATTGGGATCGCCGCGTGCAGTGTGACCTTCGCCCTGGTTGATGACTTCGTGCTGACTCCGCCCTGCTACACGGATCCATCGCGCTTGGTGGTCATCGGCCCTCCCACCTCCACACCCTACCTGACTACGGTTTCACCTCAACAGTACCAGGCCTTGTCGGGGCTTCCGGAGTTAGGGCACATAGGGGCTGTGTCGTTTTGGCGCTTGTCTAACCTGAAGAGCGCCGGTGATCCCATCCTGGCGCCAAGCCGACCGGTAAGCCGTTCGTTTCTCGAGACGTTGGGAGTCCATCTGGCAGTTGGGCGAAATTTCTCAGAAGAAGAGGACCGCCCCGGCAGTGACAACACGGCTATCATCAGCGATCGCCTGTGGGCAAAACAGTTCGGGCGCGACCAGGATATCCTGCGGCGTTGGATCAAGTTGGACGGGAAGGCACGCGCGATCGTCGGTGTGCTGCCTCGCAATTTTCAATTTCTCGAACCCCTGGACGTACTGACTCCTCTCGGGCTACCCCCTAATAGCAGGGATTACGGAAATCATCTGATTGTGACTGCAAGGCTAGCGTTCGGTGTGTCCGTGGATCGTGCGTCGCTCGCTGTAAATAACCGTATCAATTCCCGCAGGGCGGAGCTTGGGATGAAAATGGAGCGCCCGGTTGCCTTTGTGGCGAGTCCTCTGTGGGCCGGGCTCGCTGGGCTGGGACGATCAATGGCATTAATGTTCTTTGCATTCGGTATGTGCTTGCTGGCACTGGTTGGCGCCAATGTTACAAACCTTCTATCTTTGCGTTCGATGCTGACACACCGGGACCGGGTGATCCGACGTGCGCTCGGCGCAAATACTCCGCGGCTTGCGTCGCCGGCGCTGGCCGAGGGTCTCTTGATCGGCATCGCCGGCGTTGTCTTCGGGCTCATATTGGCGGAGAATGCCTTCCGGGTGATCGCCTCGTATATCCCCCAGAACTGGATGAATGCCGGCCGGGGACTGTGGCTTAGTAACCGGACGCGGGGGCTCGCGTTCGCGCTGGGATCCTTCTTGCCGGTCTTCAGCGGGTTCTTGGCGGCGCGCGGCGCGGGAGAGCGAAAGATTGCACGAGATTTATTGGCTGGACAGCGCGTCAGTTGGAGCAGGGGTTCTCGAATTGCGGCACAGGTACTGGTAATCGGACAGATCGCGCTCGCCGCTGGACTGCTTCAGGTCTCGACCGCCCTTGCAACCTCGCTCATCCGTTTCCTCCATGCGGATCTCGGATTGCAAACCGCGCATGTTTTGACCTTTGCAGTCGCGCCGTCGCCGGAGCAATATCCCGACGGAGCGGCGGTACGAACGTTCGCCGACGAAGTTGTGGGCCGCCTCGGAATTCATTCCGGCGGGAAGAGTGCCGCGTCATGGAATACGCCGATTGGCGAACCATTCGCCGTTCCGGTTCGTCTTCCGGACGGACTGCAACTGGCAATTCAATATCGGGCTGTGACACCCGGTTACTTCAACGCCTTGAGTATCCCGTTGCTGAGAGGGCGCACCTTTGCGGATCTTGACCAAAACGCGACCGAGCCGATAGCTATCGTCAATGATGCTTTCCAGTCTCGATATTTGCATGGACAAGCGCTGGACCAGCACATCGAGCTAAGCTTGGGATCCAATAGGGGAGCGATGCGCATCGTAGGAGTAGTGGCCGATACTAAGCAGGCGGGTCCAAGCTCACCATCCGAACCCATGGTCTACGTACCCTTTTCGCAAGTGCCAGACGGCTTGGTTTCAGAGATGCGTCAATTCCTGGAGATTCATTTCTTCCTTCCGACACATGACGAAGCAGCGTTCGCTTCCGAGGCGCGAAGCATTCTTCGTGAAATCTCGCCCGAACAAGTAGTCACCGATGTCGGTCCTCTTACGGACACGATCCGCAAGCTAGTCGAAGGTCAGGAGTTGGACTTGAAGATCGCTGGCACGATGACATTGCTCGCAATCCTGGTCGCCAGCTGCGGTATATACTCAGTTGTTTCGCTCTCGGTCGCCAGTCGAAAACGGGACCTGGGAATCAAGGCGGCGTTGGGCGCATCGCCGCGAGCCGTTGCGCTCGATATCCTGAAAAACGCCGCGAAACAGATTGGAGCGGGGCTGGCTCTCGGGGCAATTGCCGGAACCATAGCTTCTTCATATCTCCGTACTGCGATTACAGATTTCGAACCTACTCCGTGTGCGCCAGCGGCATTGGCATTCGGCTTACTGCTCTGTGTCGGGGTGTGTGCCTGTCTGGCGCCTGCCCGGCGCGCTGCTCATGTCGATCCCGTAGCCATCTTGCAAGAAGAATAGGCCGCCTCTCGCAAGACGGCTCTGGTGCAAAATCAGGATCAGGGACGAAACTGCCCGGCTTTGCGGCATTATTTGTTCGCGCTGGGCTCAAGCGGCGAGAGCCGCGTTCCATGGTTCTGACATCGTGGCCCTGTTGCCACCGAGCTTGCCGGTCTTGAACTGGCCCTCTTTGATGTTCTCTGCCAACTCGATTCCGCCGATGGTGACCACCGCGTGGTCGAATCGTTGCCTTCCAGTACGGCGGCAGCCAACTTCAGCGGTGTTGCCCGTCTGGGGGTGGTAGGCGATCAAGATACGCACCGGCGACGCGGCGGTACCGGCTCCGGCCATCAGCAGCGCCACCAACGCATCACACTTGAGATAACGGTCTTGCTTCTGCGGGCGGACAAAATCAGTGAGGCCGAAGCTGAGTCTCGTAACGCTGAAGCGGCCTTTCGCGAGGTGGGCGACAGCTACAGCATCTCCCTGGCCAGGCGAAACCTGGCAACGGCATCGTCAGCCGCGACTGGACGTGAGGAGGAACTGGAACGGTTGCTGAAGGAATTCAGGGAACCACAGAACATCGGTCGCGGCCAGAGAGAGCGCGCCTGGCTTTGTAACGTAATGGTCAGGCGTTTCAGGCGTGCAAAGCGATTGCCCGAGGCCATGGAATATGCCAAAGAAGCAATCCAGATTGGCGCTGAATTGGGTGATGGCTCAGTCGTGGCGATGAATCACCTCAATCTGGGTAATGTATATCGCGATGAAGGAAAACTGAAAGAAGCCTTACGAGAATACCAGGAGAGCAGTAATCGAGCGAAAGTGTCATTCAGCGGTACACCTTGAGCTCGAAGCCATGGCCACGCGGCTCTCTTCAGCGGTACACCTTGATTTGGGTGATCGACCCAACGCGCAGGCAAACTGAATCGCTGGGCACACGTTCTCTGGAATTCTCGAAGCATCTCCCGAATGCGTGCAATGGCGTACATGTACCACCGCCGCATTTATGCCCGCGGAAGAGTTTGCCGGAAGTTCACTTTTGACTCATGTTTTCTGGGACTCGTGGCGGGAACCGCTGCATCAGCGGAGGACCAGCGGAGGAGAGGTACGCAATTTCTCCTCCCACAACTTCCTTGGCGAGGTTTGCAAACCAGAATACTCCGTTGCGGCGTATTGTGTAACTCGTTCCGCCGCTGAGTATTCGGAAACAGAATTGGAAGGTTCGACGTACGAATTCAAAAACGTGCAGGGAAAGGTGGCGTAACGTTGAACTCCGCCCGCGCAGGCGGAGCCGCCGCACAACGGAGGGGACAGGTGCTTATGTGTGGCTGCATCCGGCCCACCCGGAATGCACCAATTACACCGTCATTCAATGCACGCGGCTCACTTGTAACTGGATGTGCCAACGGCGCCTAGGCACACTGGAGGGCGCAGCAAGTTTCGTGTCTAAAGTCCTAAAACATGTGTCGCTCCACTTTGATAATGTCCCCTTATGGCCTCGTTAGAAATGTCCCCTAAGCTAAAGATCTCCTGAGGAGGTTTTAGCTGGGAAGGACATGGATGAGCAAGCGAGAGCTGCGGCGGGTGGGTGTGATGGCCCGCGTAGCGAGTGAAGAGTTGAAGTTAGTGGATGCGGCCAAGATGCTGAGCCTGAGCTACCGGCAGGTGAAGCGGATCTGGCAGCGATACGAAAAGGAAGGGGCGAAAGGAGTAAAGCACCGCAGCGCTGGGAGAGGATCGAATCGCGCGAAGCCGAAGAAGTTTCGCGCGCAGGTAATCCGGTTGCTGCGGAAGAAGTACAGTGGCGTGATCGGGAAAAGATTCGGGCCGACACTGGCCAGTGAACATCTGGCCAGCGAAGACCACGTCGAGGTGCATGCGGCGACCTGGCGGCGGTGGATGCTGGCCGAGGGGCTGTGGAGCCGCGCGCGGCAACGGAAGGAGCACCGGGAGCGGCGGGAGGCGCGGAAGCATTTTGGGGAGCTGGTACAGATGGACGGCAGCTTCCATAAGTGGTTTGAACAGCGCGGACCGGAAGGCTGCCTCATGAACCTGGTGGACGATGCCACGGGGACCACGCTAGCGCGGCTGGGTGCGCAGGAAACCATCTGGGCGGCGGCGGGCGTGCTGCGGGCGTGGATTGAGAAGTATGGCGTGCCGGCGGTGCGGGAGGCGACGGAGAAGGAACTGCTGCGGGGTGAAGTGCCGGTGACGCAATTTGGGCGCATGTGTGCGCGGCTGGGAATCTGCATCATCGCCGCCAACTCGCCGCAAGCCAAAGGGCGGGTGGAGCGGAATCACGGGACGCATCCGGCGGAGAAGCAAGCGGTGCATGGCAATCGGCGGCGCGTTCAGGGCGAACGAGGCAAACGGCTGCAGCGGCAACGGGGCGAGCGGATCGAGAGGAACTTCGCGCATCAGTTCGACGCCAGCGGACTGGACCGGCTGTACGTACGGGGCCTGGAGAACGTACACAAGAAGTTCCTGATTCAAGCCGCCGCATGCAACCTCGCGCTGCTGCTGCGATCCAGGAATGGCTCAGGCAAGCCAAGAGCGGCTCATGACCGAGCTGCCGAGGTCATTTTGATGATTTTGGCTGTTATAAACACCATTCAAGACCTCTTTGTGCCGGAGTCGACGTACTTTCGACCACACGACCTCGGTTGTTGCCAATCAGAAGGCGGCGGGCTGGTTTTACTGCCAGCCGAAAATCGGCCGGTTTAGACACGGGCTGCTAGACGACGCAACCGACTTGTGGTCCGCCCTCGGCCCGATGCTATTCCCGGCGTTAAGGCGAAGGACGACCGCAAACTCTGGTTCGGACCTGTGCTGTCCGAAGGTGAGATCCTACGCTTTGACGAGCGCCTGGGCGACGCTATTACCGAGTTCGCCTCCTTCATACAAGAGGCTGATGGGTTGAAGAAGTATTTCCCAGAAAATACAACGGATGGCCGGCGGATTCGGCGTGTTGCGCGTCCCGGCCTAGCCCCACGCTTGGCCATCCGGCCTCTTCAGCAGCTCGTTGCATAGCGGAGATTTCCGAGAAGCCCACGCAACGCACCATCTAGTATAGCGTTTCACTAAAGTATATCCATTTAATCAGACCGCCTCGGCCGTGGCCTCCAGCGCTTCGAACGCCTTCCAGCGATGGACGACGGGCATCTCATTGATTTCGGCAATTCCGAGAAGGATACGTTCCTTTAGCTCTCTCTTGGATCCCACTCGAATCTGTCGCAGGAACGTCCGCGTCATTTTGCCAAACAGCGTTTCTACGATGTTTAGCCAGGAGCCATGCGTGGGCGTCAGCACGTATTTAAACCGGTTGGGACGCGTTGCCAGATACGCGCGCGTCTCCTTCGAGATATGCGCTGAGTGGTTGTCCAAGATCAGCCGAATCGTGCTATCCGGCGAATAGTAGCCGTCCAGATCCCGAAGCAACGCGATGCACTCCACACTCCTGTGCCGCTCCTCGACCCGCGCCGTAACATGCCCATCATGCAAGTCCAACGCAGCCAGGATGGACCAAGTGCCAGAGCGGATATACTCATGATCACGGGAGACCGTGGGATACTTGCGGGCCACCGGCGGCAAGTCCGGCGTCGTGTTGCCGATTGCCTGTACGCCGGGCTTTTCATCCACAGAGACCGTGATCACCAGGGGCTGCGGAGCGCCGTTTAAGGCAGCCTCGTTTTGCAGTGCGACTTCTTGATACACTAGCAACACGTCTTTCATTTTGAGCAGAAAGTTGGGATCGCGGCGCTCCAGATAGTAGGTGACCTTGTGTGGACGTAGCGTCTGCGCATCCAGGATGCGTTGCACCGTGGCCTTGGCGGCCCTGGCCAAGGCGGGATAGCCCGCCTGAACCGCATGCTTGCTTACGTGACGAGCCAGCGCAAATCTGGTCCACAGCTCCGCCGCATAGCCGCACTCCTTCGGTTTGCTACACGCCAGACTCACCACCCAAGCCTTGGCATCATCGGTAATGACCGCCTCTCGCGGCTTATGTGGCGTATCCTTCATGCCCACCTCAGCGCCGATCTGGAGAGTCTTGTCAATCCACTTCAGAACGCTCTTGCGTGTCATCTTCAAGTCTCGGGCGATCTGACTCACTGTCTCGCCGGCATGGTACCGCCAAAGGATCTGTGCTCGTTGGACATCCCGGAAAGCGGCAGTTTTGGACTGGCGAAGTCGATCGAGACGACTCTTCTCTTCGATGGTGAGAACGAGCCTCGAACGTGTGGATGCTCGTGCCATAAGGTCAGCATAGCACGGAGCAATAAGATATGGATATGTTTTAATGAAACGCTATACTAGTGCCGGTATCTGCGCATTTTGCGCGCCGGAGCGACCTCGTGAGCACTGCCGGCGTGGTCAGCAACCTCATGATTGTGACGGCCTCCTTCGATCCAGGTACACTTGAAGCCATTGTTGCAGCATTCGTCGGACACGTGGGCTCGGTCCGCGGGCAAGCGGCCGACCGGCGCTCTAGATGAAGAGTCCCGGCTGCACGCTGAACAGCTTGGCCAGTTTTCGAGCCTGCTCGGCGCTGATCTTCCGCTTGCCGTTCACGGCCTCATTCACGTGACTTCGCTGGCCGAAGACCGGAAGCAGGTCGGCCGCCGTCTTCCCCGAGTTTGCCATCAGGAACTGCAGCCGGTCGGCGGGCGTGGACTCCTCGGGCGGCAGCGAGTGGCGGCGGTCGTAATCTTCAATCAGGACCCCAAGCAAGTCCATCAACTTCTCTTCGGCCGCGGTCCGGCGGTGTTTGCCGAGCAGGTCGCCGAAGCGCGAACGGATCATATCGTACTGCTCGTCGCCTTGGATGCGGGCAGGTGCCGCCTCGGCGAGAAGTTGTTCGTAGGCAACGGTTGGCATCACAGATTCTCCCGGTTGTATTTCTCGTGGGTCAGCACTTCCTCGACCGAGAAGAGCTTGCTTCTCAAAGTTCACGACGGCGATCACACGGTATTTGTTTCCGCCGATGTTGAAAACCGCCTTCCCGGTCTTTCGCCCGAGGTCCGTCGCTGGAAAAGTCTGCTTGAGGGCCGGGAAGTGCGGCCAGTCGGCCTCGCGCGCAATTTCCGGGAATCGTTGTAATGGTTTACGAGCCGCGGCGTGGCTCCCGGCGAACTTGGAAAGCACCGCTTCGCCGTAGACCTTCATGGGCCAACATTCCCAAATATGGGAGCGAATGTCAAGATGGGGGCGAAGTGCCGGAACGTCCCTACCCGCTCATCGAATTCAAGAACTCCGCGTTGCTCCGGGTCTTGCTCAGCTTGTCGAGCAACAGTTCCATGGTCTCCACCGGCGACAGGGGATTCAACACCTTGCGCAGAATCCACACGCGGTTTAATTCTTCCTTGGGCAGCAGCAGCTCTTCCTTGCGCGTACCGCTCTTGTTGATGTCGATAGCGGGGAAGACGCGCTTGTCGACCAGCTTGCGTTCCAGGTGGATTTCCAGGTTGCCGGTGCCTTTGAACTCTTCGAAGATCACGTCGTCCATGCGGCTGCCGGTATCGATCAACGAAGTCGCGATGATGGTGAGCGAACCGCCTTCTTCGATATTGCGCGCCGCGCCGAAGAAACGCTTGGGGCGTTGCAGGGCATTGGAATCGACGCCGCCGGAGAGCACCTTGCCGGAAGGCGGCACGATGGTGTTGTAGGCGCGCGCCAGGCGGGTGATGGAATCGAGCAGGATCACTACATCCTTCTTGTGCTCCACCAGGCGCTTGGCTTTTTCGATGACCATTTCGGCCACCTGCACGTGGCGCGTAGCGGGCTCGTCAAAGGTGGAACTGATGACTTCGCCGCGCACGGAACGCTGCATGTCGGTGACTTCCTCAGGCCGCTCGTCGATCAGCAGCACGATGAGGGTCACTTCGGGATGGTTGGTGGTAACGGAGTTGGCGATCGATTGCAGCAGCATCGTTTTGCCGGTGCGCGGCGGGGATACGATCAGGCCGCGCTGCCCTTTGCCGATGGGTGTCAGCAGATCCATCACGCGGCCGGAAAAGTTGTCGCGCACGGTTTCGAGCTTGATACGCGCATTAGGATACAGCGGGGTCAGGTTGTCGAAGAAGATCTTGTTGCGGGCTTCCTCGGGTGGCTCGAAGTTGATGGCGTCGACTTTGATCAACGCGAAGTAGCGCTCGCCTTCTTTGGGCGGCCGGATCTGGCCGGAGATGGTGTCGCCGGTGCGCAGATCGAAGCGGCGAATCTGCGAGGGCGAGACATACACGTCATCGGGGCCGGGCAGGTAGTTGTACTCGGGGGCGCGTAGAAAGCCGAAACCGTCCGGCAGGCATTCGAGCACGCCTTCGGAGAAAATCAGGCCGCTCTTCTCAGCTTGCGTCTGCAGGATTTTGAAGATCAGCTCCTGCTTGCGCAGTCCGGCGGCACCGGCCACATTCATATCCTTGGCCACCTGGTTGAGCCTTTGGATGCTCATGTCTTTCAATTCCACCAGGTCGAGCGTGGGAGAGCCGTTTTTCGCCTGGGCTGGCGGTTTGTTGCGCCGGTGGCCATGGTGGCCGCCGCCTTGCATCGGTTCGGGGCGATCGCCTGCCGGCTGCGGCCGCTGCTCGGTCGCGGCCGGAGCGCCGTCCAGCGGCGCGCTGTTATTTTGTTCGCGGGTTTGGTCGCGGGCAGGCCCGGTGGTTTCACGGGCAGGCCCATTTTCGCGGGCAGACCGTTCGGGCGGGCGCTCGGACGGCTTGTCCTGTTCTGCGGGCGGTGTGGTGGTATTTACCGCGTCTGGAGTGTTTTCGTTATCACTTGCCAAATTTCCCTCACTCCCCGGCCAGTGGAGGCCGAGAACGGCAGCGGTTCGACGTGCTCCTTGCGGATACCCGCCAAGCCCTGCCACTGTTCTGATTGATTTAACTTATCTGTCTTTGTGGCGATCACCTGGTACCGCCGGTTGTGAAGCTCGAGCCATTCCTTGAGTTGCAAATCCGGATCCATCCAGCCCCTGCGAGCGTCCAGGACCAGAAAAGATAGATCCAAAGTCCGTCTGTTTACTAAGTAGCTCTCGATCAGGTCCCGCCACCGCTCAGCCAAGTCTTTGGAAACCCGGGTGTAACCATAGCCGGGAAGATCGACAAAATACATCGATCCCTTGATGCGGTAAAAATTGAGCGTTTGCGTGCGACCCGGAGTGCTACTAGTGAAAGCCAGCCCTTTACGCCCGACCAAGGCGTTAATCAGGCTGGACTTTCCGACGTTACTTCTCCCTAAAAACGCTATCTCAGGCAAGCCGTCAGCTGGGAACTGTTCCGGTTTGGCCGAAGATGTTACAAAAGTGCTGTCGATTACCAAACTGTAGCGGGGCTGAAGCCCCGCGCGGGCTAAAACCCGCCCTCCAACCAACCTAGTGGGCGACGACTTCTTCCGGTTGGGCGGCGACGTCCACGCCCGGTGTGGCCGGCATGGGTAACGCCACAATCTCCCGCTCCAATGCGATCTTGAGAACCTCGTCCATCGACTCGACGAAATGGATCTTCATTTCGTTGCGAATATTTTCCGGAATCTCGGGCAGATCCTTCTGATTATCCATCGGCACGATGGCTTCATTGATCCCGTGGCGATGTGCCGCCAGCAGCTTCTCCTTCAACCCGCCGATACCCAACACCTTGCCGCGCAGCGTGATTTCGCCCGTCATAGCCACATCGCCGCGCACCGGAATTCTGGTCAGCGCGCTGCAAATCGTGGTGGCCATGGTGATCCCGGCTGAAGGTCCATCCTTGGGGATGGCGCCCTCGGGGAGGTGTATGTGCACATCCAGATTCCGGTAAAAATCCCGCGGCAACCCGAACTGATGCGCCCTGGATCGAATATAACTCATGGCCGCCTGCGCGGACTCCTGCATCACTTCGCCCAGTTTTCCGGTGATGGTCAGCTTGCCTTTGCCTTCCATCAGGGTGGCTTCCGTAGTCAGGATCTGGCCGCCGACTTCGGTCCACGCCAAACCCACCGCGGCGCCGATCTCGTTCTTCTTCTCTGCCTGCAGGTCGCGGAACCGCTGTGGCCCCAGCAGATCGGGGAGGCTGGCGCCGGTGATCACGGTTTTCTCGCCGCGCTTCTTATCTTTGTCCTTGGCGCTTTGGTTGTTCACCACTTTGCGCGCCAGTTTCCGGCAAACGTTGCCGATTTCGCGCTCCAGGTTCCGCACACCGGCCTCGCGCGTATAGTATTGGATCAGCCCCTGCAGCCCATCATCGGCGAACTCGATCTCGTTGCTCGTCAACCCAGTCTGCTCCATCTGCTTTTTGACCAGGAAACGCTTGGCGATCTCCAGTTTTTCATATTCGGTGTAGCCGGAAAGCCGGATGACTTCCATCCGGTCCTGCAAGGCGGGCGGAACCGTGTGCAGCACGTTAGCCGTCGCGATGAAGAAGACCTGACTCAGATCATACTCCACATCGAGATAGTGGTCAACAAACATAAAATTCTGCTCGGGGTCCAAAACTTCGAGCAGAGCGGCGGAAGGATCGCCGCGGAAATCCATGGACATCTTTTCCACTTCATCCAGCATGAACACTGGATTGCGCGTGCCGGCCTTCTTCATCATCTGGATAATCTGGCCGGGAAGAGCGCCAATGTAAGTGCGGCGGTGACCGCGAATCTCGGCCTCATCCCGCACGCCGCCGAGCGACATACGCACGAATTTGCGGCCGGTCGCCTTGGCGATGGACATCCCCAGCGAAGTCTTGCCCACTCCGGGAGGTCCCACAAAGCAGAGGATCGAACCTTTGGGGTTCTTCACCAGGCGGCGCACCGCCAGGAACTCCAAAATGCGTTCTTTTATTTTTTCCAGCCCGTAGTGGTCCGATTCGAGCACCTGTTCGGCGAACTTCAGATCGCGAATTTCTTTGGACTTCTTCTTCCACGGCACAGCCAGCAGCCAGTCCAGGTAGTTGCGCGACACGGTGGACTCGGCGGACATGGGCGGCATGTTCTCCAGCCGCTTCAGCTCCGCCGCCGCCTTTTCCTGCGCGTCTTTGGTCATGCCGGCCGTCTCGATGCGCTTTTTCAGCTCGTCGATTTCGCTCTTTTCGCCGCGGCCGAGTTCTTTCTGAATCGCTTTGATCTTCTCGTTGAGGTAATACTCTTTCTGCGCCTTCTCCATCTGCCGCTTCACGCGGCCCTGAATGGTGCGGTCCACGTTCAGCTTTTCGATCTCGATGTCCAGCATCTCGGCCACGCGGGTCAAGCGGTCGACGGGATCGAAGATCTCCAGCAGTTCCTGCTTTTCTTCAATAGTCAACTGGAGATTGGCCCCCACCGTATCCGCCAGCTTGCCGGCGTCGTCCACGCGGATGGCGGCGATCATGGTTTCGTAGTTCAGATTCTGGCTCAGCTTGACGTACTGCTCAAATAGCGTGGTCACCCGGCTGGTGAGCGCATCCAGTTGCGGACCGGCTTCCACCTTGAAGTTGAAGGTGCGTACCACGGCCCTGAAAAACCCTTCGTCGTCGGTGATGGAGAAAACCTTGGCCCGCTCCACCCCTTCCACCAACACTTTGATATTTCCGTCCGGCAGCTTCAGGCTCTGCACGATATTAACCACCGTGCCCACGCTGTAAATCTCGTTAGGCTTGGGTTCGTCAATGGAGGCATCGTGCTGCGTGGCCAGGAAGATTTTTTTGTCGCCTGCCATGGCCTCTTCGAGCGCGCGCACACTGGATTCGCGACCCACCACGAACGGGGTCATCATGTACGGGAAGATCACCACATCCCGAATCGGCATCATCGGCAAACGTTTTGTATCGGATTTTTCCTTTAAAGTAAGCATGTTTCTCCGAAAAAGGGTTCTACCGGCACCCCGTGGCCGGGCGGGCGGGCTTTGGCGCAAAAACGCGTTGGCTGGCTTAGCCGGCCTTTTCTAATATTGTAAGGCTGATTTTCTGGGAAAGCACCATCTCTTTGGTGACCAGGAACTCCCTGACCTTCTTGTAAGAGGGGAGGTAATACATCAGATCCAACATCAAGTCTTCCAGGATCATGCGCAGGCCGCGCGCTCCCACTTTCCGTTCCAGGGCCAAATCGGCGATCGCTTCCAGAGCGTCGTCGCTGAACTTCAGCCGCACATTCTCAAATTCAAATAGTTTCTGATATTGCCGGACGATGGCGTTCTTGGGCCTGGTCAGAATCTGCACCAGCGAATCCTTATCGAGATCCTCAAGAACCGCATTCACCGGCAACCTGCCGATGAACTCCGGGATGAACCCGAACTTGATCAAATCCTGCGGCTGCGCCTGCGCCAGCAGGTTCAGATCGCGATGGCCCGTGATGCCAATCGTTTTGCTGCTTTTCTCTTCCTCTGGCAGGAAACCCATGGATTTCTTGCCCACGCGCCTCCCAATCACCTTTTCCAGCCCCACGAAAGCCCCGCCGCAGATGAACAGGATGTTGGTGGTGTCGACGGGCGTGAATTCCTGGTGCGGATGCTTGCGCCCGCCCTGCGGCGGCACGTTGGCGATGGTGCCCTCCAGGATCTTCAATAACGCCTGCTGCACGCCCTCGCCTGAAACGTCACGGGTGATGGAGGGGTTTTCGTCCTTGCGGCAGATTTTATCAATCTCGTCGATATATATGATGCCTTGCTGGCACCTTTGGACGTCTCCATCCGCCGCTTGTAGCAACTTCAGGATAATATTCTCGACATCCTCACCCACATAACCGGCTTCGGTTAACGTGGTCGCGTCCACGATGGCGAACGGCACATCCAGGATCCGCGCCAACGTCTGCGCCATCAGGGTCTTGCCGGTTCCGGTGGGGCCGATCAGCAGAATGTTGGATTTGGAAAGCTCCACGTCGGAGTTCCTCATCCGGTTCATATGAATACGCTTGCAGTGATTGTAAACGGCCACCGCCAGTTTCTTTTTGGTGGCTTCCTGGCCGATCACGTACTGATCCAGATGTTCCTTTACTTCCAACGGCTTCGGGATTTTGTGCGGAATCCCGGAGGGCTGGTCGACCTTATCGTCGTCCAAAATTGAGTTGCACACCGCGATGCATTCATCGCAAATGTAGGCTCGCGGGTAATCACTGGGGGATGAGATGAGCTTCCCAACTACATCCTGGCTTTTGTGACAAAAAGAACATCGCAGGGCCTCATCGGATCCGGCACGCTTCACGCAGTCGCCTCCTCAAATCCTGGGGTTGAACAGCACCCAAGGAATGCGCCATCCCGTTTGCGGGGTAAAACAACGGGTCAATACTATTATCACCTGAATCCGGTGATTTAGGCAATCCGCTACTCAAGTGAAGAAAGTACTGTCAGTTCAACACCTGCCCCCGAATTATTTGCCGCCCAAAATTTCTCCGTGCGGCTTGCCCTGAGTGATCTCTTCGTAGGCATCCTTCGCCTGCGCTTTCAAACCATCGCCGACCCAGTTCTTAACGCCGTCCGGCAATTGGAGGTTGGCCAGATCCTCAGGCTTATTGCCCTGGTCCACCGCCGACTGTACCGCTTTACGCAGTTCCACCATGAACTGAGCCTGCCCCGCCATCACCTCCGGACCTCCCAGGCCGCCGTGCCCCGGCAGAACTGTCTTCACCTGCAGCGTTTCAGCCGCGCGCACGACTTCCGGCCAGTTGCCGATGTTGCCGTCGGCCGTGTAGTTGTAGGGGCCGTTGACCACTGCGTCACCCGTGCACAGGATCTGTTCTTTGGGCAGGTAGACGAAGCCGTCGCCGCGGGTATGCGCCCAGCCGAAGAAATGGAACTCCACGCGCCGGGTACCGTCGTCCAGAACGAACAGCTTGTCGTCGAAGGTTTGCTTGGGCGGCTCCACGCTGGGACGATGCATATCGGCTACGTCCTTTCGCTGTTTGGCGGTCTGTTGCCAGCGAGCCGGCTCGTAGCGCCGCATTTCTTCGGCGACACCCTGGTATGCCAGCGTGGTAGCGCCCGCTTCGGTCCACACCGCGTTGCCATAAGAATGATCGCCGTGATGGTGCGTGTCGAAGACGTACTTGACCGGTTTCGACGAAACCCGCTTCACATCGGCCATGGTGGCGCGCGCGCCGCTCGGAAAATTAGCATCCACCACGATCAGGTAGTCCTTCATCTCGATCACGGTGTTGTTGCAGTGGCCCAGGTTCGTCAGGTCGCCCTCGCGGAACCATACGCCGGGTGCGATCTTCTCGATGGTCTCGGGTTTGGCATCGGTGCGCGAGACAAATAGCGCCAGGGCTCCCAGGAAAACGAAAATGGACAGGATGGCGAAACGTCTCCGCATGTTGGCTCCAGTTAGCGACTCACCAGTTTACCGCATGCGACAATAGGCCCATGGCCACGACGCTCGTTTCGGTCGAAGAATATATGCGCACTGGCGAAATTGTGGAATGAGCGCGGCGGAAAGGGCGTCGCGTATCCTGTTTTTCGCCGGATGGGCCGGCGCGCTGTTGCTGCTGGTGTGGCTTTCGGTCGCCGTGCGCGGCGGCGGAAAACCGTGGTTCGACGATCCCATCCGCCTGCTGGTGCATGCGCACGCGGCACCCGCGGCCACCGCTCTGATGCGCGGTCTTAGCCAGATCGGGCAGCCCGCGGTTCTGATATCCCTGGGCGCGCTCATCATCTTCCAGTTGGTGCGGAACGGCCGGTCGCGCACGGCGTTACTGTTCGCTATCGTGGTGGTAGGCGCGGAGATCCTCGATCAGCTACTCAAGCTCCTGTTTCACCGCACGCGGCCGGTTCCCTTCTTTGGGCTCGCGACGCCGGACAGCTACAGCTTTCCGAGCGGCCACGCGCTGGAATCGTGCGTCTTTTTCGGCTCGCTGGCGGCAATTGCCGCGGCGCGTACCACCCCGCGCACCCTGCGCATCGTTTATTATGCGGCAGCCGCCGCGACGACTGGCGCCATCGGCTTCTCGCGGATCTATCTGGGTGTACATTATCCGAGCGACGTGTTGGGCGGGTACGCGGCTGCGGGGGTTTGGTGTCTCAGCATGGCGTGGTGGCGTAGCAGGCCGAGACCGGGCGCGATGGGCACCCCGCGCTAAAGCGCGCGTGCCTTTACAATTATCAGCGGGCAATTATGCCTTCCGACATTTCTTATCAAGACCCGATCGATCAAGGCCCTTTGATCCCAGAGACCGGCGGTTTCAAGAATCCCCGAACCGGGTTCTTATACCCGGCCCGCCATGAGATACCTGTTTTCCTGACTGCGGGCGCAGTGGAAGGCCCCAACGCCCGTTATCAGCGGCTGTACGACCGCTTCGCTCCGCTGTACGATGCCGCCACACGCCTCTACGCCTGGTGGAAGAGCGGCGCCGAAGCTACGCGCCGCAAAGCGTACCTCGACCTTCTGGAACTCCATGACGGAGCCAGTTTCCTGGAGGTCTCGGTGGGCACCGGAACGAACTGGCGCTACTTGAATCCGAATCTCGATTTCCATGGCCTGGACCTCTCGGCGGGCATGCTGGCCCGGTGCCGCCGGCGCGCCCGTCACCTCAAGCTGAGGTTCCAGCTTTGCCAAGGGCTAGCCGAGCATCTGCCTTTTCCAGATTCCGCATTCGACTCTGTCTTCCATATGGGCGGCATTAACTTCTTCAGCGATCCTGGCGCGGCGCTCCGGGAAATGGTTCGCGTGGCCAAGCCGGGCACCCGGTTGGTCGTGGTGGATGAAACCGAGGAGCTGGCCAGGCGCAACGAAGACAAGATGGTGGGCGGCGCCTTCTTCAAGAATCGCCCGCGGACCATTGTGGCCCCGGTGGATCTGCTTCCGCCAGGCATGCTGGAGGTAACTGTGCGCGAGATCTGGGACCGTGAGCTTTTTGTTCTGACTTTCCGTAAGCCGTAATAGGCAACGAGTGTGCTGGCCTGTCCTCGAGTGTTATGATTGACCGCGGATCGGCATGCCCCCTTCACGCCCTCTGGCACTGATCACCGGAGCTTCGAGCGGCATCGGCGCTACGTTCGCGCGTCACCTGGCCGCGCGCGGTTGTGACCTGGTGCTGGTGGCGCGCCGCAAAGACCGGTTGGAGGAGCAGGCTTGCGACATCCAGGCCGCGCATTCCGTGGAGGCTGAAGTTCTGCCGGCGGATCTTACATGCAGTGCGGATTTGAAAGCTGTCGAAGAGCGCATCGCCGCCGCGCCGAACTTGGAATACCTGGTCAATAACGCCGGATTCGGAATCACCGGACGTTTCTTCTCCGCTCCCCTGGAAGGCCAGGACCAGATGCACCGCCTGCACGTTCTCGCTCCGATGCGGCTGATGCATGCCGCGCTCCAGGGGATGATTGCCCGTGGCCGCGGCAACATTATTAACGTCTCGTCGGTTTCAGGATTTGGACAAAACCCCGGCAGCGTCAGTTACTCCGCGACCAAAACCTGGATGACCAGTTTCACCGAAGGCATCTACATGGAACTGAAAAGCGTCGGCTCACCCGTGCGGGTACAGGCATTGTGTCCCGGCTTTACGCTCTCCGAATTCCACGACACCATGCACTTTGACCGCAAGACTCTTCCGGACTGGATGTGGATGTCCGCCGACGAGGTGGTGGACGCATCGTTGCGCGCCCTCGACCGCGATCAGTTGATCGTGATTCCAGGCTGGCGCTATCGCCTGCTGGTTTTCCTGATGCGTGCTTTGCCGCGGCCCCTGTATCACTCGCTGGCGATCAAATATGCTAAAGGAACTGGCCGCGCCGGTTAGGTATTGGCAACGCTACGGCATCTGAGGCGCGGCGCTGACCAGTATCCGCGCGATCCAGCCGGCGTGCGGCAACCCGCTGGCGGAGAGCGCCTTCACCTCGGAATCCACGTCGTATTCTACACGCCGTATAGCCGGCACGTAATCGTCCAGCAAAAGATAAGCAGCGCGCGGATCGCCATCGAAAGAGAGACTCACGCTACCAGTGTTCGCCACAGTCATGGCCGCCATTTTGCGGATAAAGGCGCGATGGATATGCCCGTAAACGGCCAGCGGCCGGCCGAGCGGCGCGTACACCGCCTCCAATTCGACATCGCTTGCTTCCGCAGTAGGCGCGCGCCAGGTAGTGGCGGGGCTGGCGTGCACCAGCGCCATCTGGCCTTCGATGTGCACGCGCGGCAGACCTCTCAGCCATCCGAGCCGCTCCTCGCCGAGCGCTTCACGATCCGCGGCGGCCATCTCCTCGATCGCCGCGGACAAAGGTTGGAAGTTCGGCGATTCGCGCGCGAAACCTTGCAGCGATTCGGGCTTGAAAAGCAGTTCGTCCGTATTGCCCAGCACGCCCTGCCAGCCCAGATCGCGTATGCGATCGACAATCGCGGCGGGGCCGGCGCCGCCGTGGGCGAGATCGCCGCCATGCAGGACCAGGTCGGGAGATGTCAACCGAAGGTCCGCCAGCACCGCTTCGAATGCGGTCCTGTTTCCGTGGATATCGGATATGATCGCGATGCGCATCAGGTTGACCGGCGCTTGCAGCTAAAAGTATATCTCCCAGGGGTCGGTCATTTCGCGAGTATGGCCTGGCCCTCCTGCTATGCTCGGATTTCGCGATGCGTATGTTCCGGAAGGCATGGCCTCTCCTCATCCTGCTGGCCGAGGTGCTGGCATTTTTCCGGCGCGTTCTCTTCTACGGCCATTACGCCATTCCGTGGGACTTCCGCGCCTATCACCTCTCGCAGGCCTGGTTTATCGCGCGGTCGTTCGCGCGCGGCGAGTTGCCGCTATGGGACCCGTACACTTACTGCGGCATGCCCTTCTATGCGAACCTCACGGCGCAGCTTTTCTATCCCCCGGCGTTGACCGCGATCCTGTTCAGCAACTGGACCGGCGGCGGGCACCTTTTGTATTGGCTCGAACTGCAAATGGGCGCGCACGTATTTCTGGCTGGTGCGTTCACCTACTGGCTGCTGCGCCGGCTGGAGGTGGGTCGCGCGGCCGCGGTGATCGGCGCGACCGTCTATCAGTTGGGAGCTTACACCGCGTCGCAGGCGGAGCACTTGGGCGCCATCGATGCGGCGGCATGGCTGCCGCTGGCCTGGCTGTCGGTGATCGCATTGGGCGAGCGCTTCCGCTGGCGATGGTTGGCCGGACTGGCGGGCGCGCTGGCCATGTCGGTATTGGCCGGATTCCCGGCAACCACGGCGGTAGTCTTCATTTCGTGCCTGCTGCTAGCCGCCATCCTGGCCGTGTTGCGCCGCGCATCGCCGCTGGTGCTGGTCGATACCGCGGTTGCCGCCGTGTGGGCAGTGCTGCTGGCCGCCATACAATTCTTTCCCACACTGCAGCTGTCGCGGCTGAGCGTGGCGCAATATCGCAGCCAGTATCTGAAGACTGGCGGCGGCATGCCGTTGCAGGCTTTGGTCTCACTGGTACTCCCCAATCATTACGGGCTCTTTCAGTTCGCCGGCGGCACGTGGAAACATCCCTGGGAAGTGACCTTTCTTTATACTTACTGCGGCATTCCCGCGCTGCTGTGCGCGGCATTGGCGGTAGCGTATCGCCGGAACCGGTACGCGGCACCGGCCGCGTGGCTCACGCTATGCGCGGCGCTGTGGATGCTGGGCGACTCGACGCCGGTGGGGAAAGCGATCTTCATATCCCTGCCGGATGCACTGAAGAATTCGCTGTACGCGGAGTTTGCGCTGTGCGCCTTCACGCTTGGGCTGGCGCTGCTGGCGGGGATGGGGGCGGAACTGGTCCTCGCGCGGCGGGCGCACTGGCTGCAGGCGGGCGCGGTCGCGATCGTGGCGGCGGACCTGATCGCCGTCAGTTCAGGGCGCCCGTTCAATACGGTGGATCAGCGCATCGATCCGGGCATCGGCTACGATCACTATGCCGGTGTTTCGCAGATTCCGGGCGCATTGCGGCAGCTGGCGAATCAGAGTGTGCCGCCGTGGCGCATGGATTCCATCAACGGATACCCGGACTTGATCACGCATGGGCCGCTATTCGAATTTCCGTCCGCCAACGGCAACGATCCATTCGCGCTGGTCAGGATGATGCAGGTGCGGTTGTTGTTCTGCGAAGGCGCGCTCTGGGGCCGCTTTTATGAAGTAAGCGATCCTAACAACCAGGCGTTCCAATTAATGAGCGTCCGTTATGTGCTGTCGGCGCACGAACTCCCGCGGCGCGCCGGCATGGAGGGATTGCTGCGGAAGATCGGCGAACTGCCGGGCACCCAGATCTATGAGAATCCCATGGTCCTGCCGCGTTTCCATCTGGTCAACGGGTTATGGCACGCCGCGGACATGCAGCAGGCTCTGGCGCTGATCCGCAAGGGCGGGTTCGATGCAAACGCTGAAGCTGTGGTGGAAGGACCCATTCCCAATACCCTGCTCCATGGCCCAGCCACCGTTCCCGCGGGCGCGGTGCGCGTGCTGTCGTACACGGCGCGCGAATTTACAGTAGAGACAGACGCTCCGTTACCCGCATTTCTGGTAACCTCCGAGGCGGCCTACCTGGGCTGGCACGCCTGGATCGACAACCACCCCCAAACACTCGTTCTCACCAATGTCGCGTTTCGCGGCGTGCCCGTTCCCGCCGGCAAGCACCTGGTGAAGATGCGCTTCGATCCGGGAATCCTGTGGTGGTCCGCGTGGGTGACCCTGGCGTCCGCGATAGGGCTGGTTCTCGCCTGCGCGTTTGGAGATAATAAGCATGCACGCCCTTCATGGACTTCAAGGAGCAGCTGAAATCCTCCGTCGATATCGTCAAGGTGATCGGCGAATACGTGCGTCTGAAGAAATCGGGCGCGTCGCGCTACACGGGTCTGTGCCCGTTCCACAACGAGAAGACCCCGTCTTTTTCCGTGCATGCCGGACATCAGTTCTACTTTTGCTTCGGTTGCGGGGCAAAAGGCGACGTGCTGAAGTTCGTCATGGAATTTGAGCACGTCAGCTTTCCCGAAGCTGTGAAGCTGCTGGCGGAGCGCAACGGCATTCCGATGCCCAAGCGCGCGGAGTACGCGGACGCGGACACGCGCCTGCGCGCCGCGGCGTTTCAGATGCAGGAACTGGCCCAGGAGGCGTTTCTTCAACAGCTCGCTTCGCCGGCGGGGATTGAGGCGCGCCGTTATCTGGAAAAGCGCGGCGTTTCGCCGGAAGTGAGCGCGCAGTTCGGGCTGGGGTACGCCGAGCGGTCCGGCCGCGTGCTGCTGCGGTTGCTTGAGAAGCAGGGGTTCACGCCCGAGCAGATGGAGAATTCCGGCCTCCTGGGACAGCGGGAAGACGGCAGTTTTTACGACCGGTTCCGCCACCGGCTGATGTTTCCGATCCACAGCGAGTCCGGGAAGGTGATTGCGTTTGGCGGGCGCGCGCTTGATCCCGACGATCACGCCAAGTACTTAAACTCGGCCGACTCGCCGATATATAAGAAGAGCGCTGTGCTCTACAACATGCACCGAGCCAAAGACGCCATCCGGCGGGCGGAACGGGCGGTGCTGGTGGAAGGGTACATGGACGCCATCGGTGTCTTCGCGGCGGGCGTGCGCGAGGTGGTGGCCAGTTGCGGAACGGCGCTTGGGGAGCAGCAGGTACGGGTGCTGCGGAATCATGCGCAGAAGATCGTAGTGAATTTCGATCCGGATGCGGCCGGAGCGGATGCGGCGGAGCGCTCCATCAAGCTGTTGCTGGACGAGGGCATGCGTGTGCGGATCATGGAATTGGAAGACGGGCTTGATCCGGACGAGTACTGTTTAGAGCGTGGTCCGGATGCATACCGCGCTAAAGTAGATCAGGCGCCAACCTATTTTTACTGGTTGGCGGATCGGGCGCGCGCGAAGTTCGATTTGCACACCGCGGAGGGGCGTGTGGCGGGATTTCAATTCCTGCTCCCGGCCATTCAGCGGCTGCCGGATAAGATTGAGCGAGTGGCGGTGGCCAACGATGTGGCCGGGTATTTGGGTGTGGATGCGGGGCTGGTGCTGGAGAATTTCCGCAAAGCGGTGCAGGACCGGCGCGAGAAGAAGGTCGTGTCCGTGCGCGAGCCGCTGCGCGCCAATGAAAAGATTCTACTGAACTTGCTGGTTTCAGATGCCGAAGCACGCCGACAACTCATTCCGGAACTGGAGCAGCTGCCCGCGCTCGAGCAATTTGCCACGCGGCGCGTTTTCCAGGCGCTGTTCGTCTTACATGCGGGGGGTGGGCCGGTGAATTACGAAGAGCTGAATGCGCGGCTGGAGGAAGGCGATCAGGAATTATTAGCGTCCGCGGTGCTGCAGGATGAAACGGAAGGCGTTGCCATTACACTATCACTAGGAGAGGAGTGTCTGCGAAGTTTGCAGCGCTCCAGCTTGAAATCCCAAGTGGCGGCATTGAAGGCGCGGGTGAAAGAAGCGGAGCGGTCCGGCAATCTGCACGAGGCTTTGCGGCTCGCCGAGGAATTGCACGGCCTGGAGAAAGCCGGATAGCCGTGTTCCGCATCAACGGGGGGTGTACAATGTGGGGAATAGTCTCGCTAATGGTAGGGCGCTCGAGTGGCACCGGAAGATAAACTCGATCGGTTGCAGGAGTTGGTAGAGAACGGCAAGGAAAAAGGCTACGTCGCCTACGATGACCTAAGCGACGCCCTGCCTGCCGATCTCGGCAGCGCCAGCGAACTCGGCAACCTGTTGGCAGACTTCGATGGCGCAGGCATCGAGGTCCTCGAAGAACCCAAGCTTGAATTCGATCAGAAGTTGGGCGAAGCCGACGATCTGCTGGACTTGGACGTGGTCCCGGCAGGCGGCGAGAAAATCAACGATCCGGTCCGCACCTATCTGCGCGAGATGGGGACCGTGCCCCTGCTGTCGCGCGAGGGCGAGACAGAGATCGCCCGGCGCATCGAACGCGGCCAGCATACGGTGATGAAGGCGCTATCGCGCTCGCCGCTGGTGATCCAGGAGATCCTGGACTTGGCCGACGAGGTGCAGCGGGGCACCACCCCAGCGCGCGAAGTGGTGCTGGCGGCGGACCCCCTCATCATCGATGAGGTGACTGAGGAAAGCGGCCAGGAGTTTATTTCAATGGCCGAAGACGCCGGCCGGCATTTCCGGAAATTCCAACAGTTGCGGCAGAAGCTAAACGCGATTCCGCGCGCGCTGAAACCCAGGCAGCATGCGCACCTGCTTTGGGAAACGCAGCGCGCCCGGGTGCGGGTATCGCGGCGCATCCGGACGGTGCGATTTCAAGGGGTTATCCTGCGTCGCTTCGCCGCGCAGATCCGGGCGGCGGTGGAAGAACTGACGCCAGTGGAGCGGGAGATTGCGCGCATACAGCGCCGCATCGAGACATCGCCAGTCCGCGCGGAGGGCATCAAGGAGCTGCGCCGGGAACAGCGCGCTTGTGCGCAGCGGCTGCAGCAGATCGAAGAACGATACGGCTCCTCGGCGGGGGAGTTGCGGCGTACTCTGGCCGTCATCACCGGGGCGGATCATGAGGCCGAAACCGCCAAGCGCGAATTAATCGAAGCCAATCTGCGCCTGGTGGTAAGCATCGCCAAGCGCTACACCAATCGCGGGTTGCAATTCCTGGATTTGATCCAGGAGGGCAACATCGGTCTGATGCGGGCGGTGGACAAGTTCGAGTACCGCCGCGGCTATAAGTTCTCGACCTATGCCACCTGGTGGGTGCGGCAGGCCATCACACGCGCCATTGCGGACCAGGCCCGCACCATCCGCATTCCGGTGCACATGATCGAGACCATCAACAAGCTGATCCGGGCCTCGCGCCAGTTGATTCAGGAATTGGGGCGCGAGCCGACCACCGAGGAACTGGCCCGCCGCATGGAACTGCCCGTGTCGAAAGTGCGCAAGGTGTTGCGCGTCGCGCAGGAGCCCATATCGCTCGAGACGCCCGTGGGAGAAGAGGAAGAATCGCACCTGGGAGACTTCCTGGTGGACACGGCGGGGCTGTCGCCTTCCGACGCGGTGATTAATCTCAACCTGCGCGAGCAGACTGCCCAGGTGCTGAAAACGCTCTCCCCGCGCGAGGAAAAGATCGTAAAGATGCGCTTCGGGCTGGAAGACGGCAGCGAACACACACTCGAAGAGGTCGGGCAGAATTTCGCGGTGACACGGGAAAGGATCCGGCAGATCGAGGCCAAGGCGTTGCGCAAGCTGCGGCATCCCAGCCGCAGCCACCGGTTGCGTGCGTTTATCGAGGATGGCAACGGCAACGGAGACCGCTAGTGGCACCGCTCTTTGCTGCCGCTCAGAGACCCGGATTCCAGATATCCGCCAACTTCAGCACAAAACCCGCGACCGGAGCGTCGCCCTTGACCTGGTCCGGATTCACCAACCGTTCCGTCGCTTTCCCGGGTCGGTAGATGTAGACCGTGCGCGTCTGGGGATCAATCAACCAGCCCAGCCTGGCGCCGTTGTCCATCCACTCCCGCATCTTGGCCTGCAGCTTCGCCAGCCGGTCTGTAGGAGAACGCAATTCCACCACAAAATCCGGACACAGAGGCGGAAATTTCTTCTTTTGTTCCGGCGACAGCTTGGCCAGCCGCGATCGCAGAACCCACGAAGCGTCCGGAGAGCGCGCTGCGCCATTGGGCAGAATGTATTCCGCATTGGAATCCGCTGCCCGTCCCCTGCCATCCGTTTTGGACCAAGCACGCAATTGCATCGTCAAATCAGCACGCTGGTCCGAACTTTCGAATCCCGTGGGCGGCATAATGACGATTTCTCCTTCCGCCGTCCGTTCGATCCGGAGGTCCGGATTCGCCGCACAGAAGGCGTAGTATTCGTCATCGTTCATGCGCCGCGCAGGCTGTATGCGGATCGGCGATTCCGTCTCAATGCCGTTCAATACCATTTGCACTGCTCTCATGATATACGATTGTCTTAAACAGGAGGCATTATGGAACGCAGAACCTTTCTGATGGGCGCCGGTCTGGCGGCCATGAGCGCGCGGGCGGCCAGCGACAAAGTCGGCATTGGCGTGATCGGTCTGGGCGGCCGCGGCCGCGACCACCTGAAGTATTACAGCAAGCTGCCGGACGCGCGCGTGGTGGCCATCTGCGATGTAAACCAGGCGCAGACCGAGCGCGCCGCGCAGATTGTCGGGAAGTTGCAGGGCAGCCAGCCGCACGTGCATCAGGACCTGCGCAATCTGTTTGACGACAAAGATGTGGACGCGGTGTCCATCGCCACACCCAATCACTGGCACGCGCTGGCCACCATCTGGGCCTGCCAGGCGGGCAAGGACGTGTATTGCGAGAAGCCGGCCTGCTACAACATTTTCGAAGGGCGCGCCATGGTGGCGGCGGCGCGCAAAAACAATCGCATCGTGCAAATCGGGATGCAGGGCCGTACCATCGTGCACAAGCAGCGTGCCATGGATTTGCTGCACTCGGGCGCCATAGGGCAGGTGTATATGGCGCGCGGTATCTGCTTCAAGCGCCGCCCGTCAATCGGCCATACGCCCACGGAACCGTCCCCTGCCGGGCTCAATTGGGACCTGTTTCTGGGACCTGCACCCATGCGGGAATACACCAAGAATCGCTATCAGTACAACTGGCACTGGTTCTGGGATACCGGCAACGGCGACATAGGAAACCAGGGCATCCATGAAATGGACCTGGCGCGGCGCGGCCTGGGCCGCGATCTGCCTAAGGGCGCGGTCTCGACCGGCGGCAAATACGTTTACCAAGACGACCAGGAAACACCCAACACCCAGATCGCCACATTCGATTACGGCGATGCCGAACTGGTCTTCGAGGTGCGCGGCTTGAACACGGGCGGCGAGCCCGGCATTCCGGCGTCAGGTCCGAATTTCATCGGCGTGACCTTCTTCGGCAGCAAGGGTTACATGGCGGTGGATGAACACGGATTCCAGATTTTTCTGGGCGACAAAAGCGAGCCGGGCGAGGCCATGAAGCATACCGAGTCGGAGATCGACGAGACTATTCCGCACATGGCCAACTTCCTGAAAGCGGTAAAAAGCAGGAATCCCGCCGATCTGAACGCGGATGTGTCAGTGGGAGTCACTTCGGCTGACCTGGTGCACATGGCCAACATCAGCTACCGGTTAGGGCGCAAGCTGAATTACGATACAGCTTCCGATAGCTTCACGGGGGATGCCGAGGCCAACGCCATGATGTCGCGGCCGGTGTATCGCAGCCCTTACGTTGTGTCGTAAACAGGTAATTTCAGGCGGCCGCGAATGCCCGCCCCAAACTTACTGGCTGAGTAACCCAAAAGCCGCCACACCATTGGGTGTACCGACATAGACTTTCCCATTGGCAATCATCGGTACCATGAACTTGTTGCCGTTGCCAAAGTTGTCGCGTCCATTAGCCGCCTGGTTCGAATTGTATAACTCCTGGGCCAGGTTACCAGCCGCATAGGCGTGCAGGATCGCGTTTCCGCTGCTTTCGACCGCCCACAGAATCGCGTTATTCGAGCCATTCGCCGAAATACTCGGCGAGGATCCGGGATACGGATAGCTCTCGCTGGTCGATGATGCGGGAGTTGACGAAAGCACCGCCTTCGTGAATTGGAACGCGCGTATGGGGCCGCCCACTGCCCCGAAGTACACTTGCCCGTTGTAATAAGCCGGCATGGACCAAATACCGCCGGGTAATGCACCGCCCAGCTCCTGATAAATAGCGCTGTCATTATTCGGATTGAATTTACCCATGTTGTCGCGGTTCACCAGGTAGATGTTGCCATCCTTACCCGCGCCGATCGCCAGATGCAGTACCTTGCCGTTGGCGTCGGTCATGTCCGGTAACAGTAGCGCCCCGCCCGATCCTAAGTCGACATCCGCATCGGATTCGCTGGTCGTATTATACATGGTGAAATAATCCGTCACGCTAAGTTTGCCCCTCGTAGTCGAAATCTTTATGAAGGCGTTGCCGTAGTCGCCGCCGCTGGGAAAGCCTTGCGCATTGAGCGTCGTGTCAAATTGGCCGTTAGCGTCCAGAAAATAGACGTGCCCGCTGAGATCCGCCGCCAAACCGGCGCCGGCTCCCCAGATCGCTCCCCCTCCGCCATTGGGGGTCACGTTAATCACATTGATCTGCTTAAGAGTCTGGGGACGGTAAGCCATAATCCAACCAGTGTATGGCGGATCATCGCAATGCGAGGCCCACGACAAAAATACGGTGTTGCCCAGCAGCAGTAGTCCCGCGCGTTCTTTATACTGCGCAGGGTCGAACTGTACGTAACCGCCTTCGCTGCCTTCTCCGGTACCCGGATACTTGGCTTTAATATCCACCGCGGTTGCGAGCGGTCCTCCCGTGGCCAGATTTATTTTGTGCAATCGTTGATGGTAATTCCCAGATGAGTCTTTGCTCATTGCCACTGCAAAAATGGCGCCTCCCGGCGCGCCGGGATTCAGTCCGATCGCTGGCGTCGAGGTGATGCCGATTTGCGGCGTCACCTGGTCGCAGCCGCGGTCGTCGGAAGGCGTCTCGTTGCTGCCGAGCAGCGCCGATTTCCATAGTTGCGACCCGTTATCCGCGTCCAGCGCGTATAGGCTGTCATTTTCCGTGGCCACGATCAGAACGTTGTGGGTTCCCTGGTTAGGGATCGGAACACTCGACACATAGAGTGGTTCTGCATCTACCACGCCGTCCAAGGTAATCTGAAACCGCTTGCCAAACGTGGTCGAATTTACGTTGGATGGGGTTAGAATAGCTTCGGTGAGATATTGTCCCGTGCGAGCCAGGTCATTGTGAATCGTCAGCACATTGTGCTGCGCCGCCACGGGCATCAGGGGGAGCAAAAACCAGCCAAGTAAACCAAGTCGTAAGCGCATGTCAATCTCCGTTAATGTTGGGCTACCATAGCCGGGTCCATTGTCATTAGTCTGCCATTGAAGTAGTTAGTACATCCACTGCACTATTGAACAGTAAGTGTGTATTGATACGATTTTTACGAGTGACGCGATCACAAGCATCGCTCAGGCAGGCAGAAGTATTACATCTGTATGTCAGTGTCAGCGAATCGCTGACAAGCTTCAGTGTACCAGAGTGCAAGACGGCGAAAGATCCGCGCCAGGTCGCGGCCACCACTTCGGCGCGCCCCTGGCTTCCCTCGATATAGACGGCGATATAGCCGGCCTCGCGCATGCGGCAAGTGCGTTCCTTAACTTTTAGCCAGTTGCTATTCCGGCCCTGAAAACGCAAACTGTAAGGAATGGCTTCGAAAGTTCGTAAAGCCGTGTTTCCGGCTGCGGGTCTGGGCACCCGCTTCCTCCCTGCCACCAAGGCACAGCCCAAGGAAATGCTGCCGCTGGTGGACAAACCTCTCATTCAATACGGCGTCGAAGAAGCGCTGCATTCCGGAATTCAGAACATTATCATAGTCACCGGCCGCGGCAAGAGCGCCATCGAGGATCATTTCGACGTCAGCTTCGAGTTGGAAAACCTGCTCGAATCCCGCGGCAAGAAAGACCTGCTTTCGATCGTGCGCAGCGTCTCCGACATGATCAACGTGTCGTACACACGGCAGAAGGAGGCCCTGGGGTTGGGGCACGCTGTCTTGCGCGCTATGGAACTGGTGGGAGAAGAGCCCTTTGCCGTTGTGTTGGCCGATGATGTGATCGACGCCGAAACGCCCTGCCTGCGCCAACTGTTGGACGTGTACGAGTTCTTCTGCTCGCCTGTCGTGGCGGTGATGGAGGTTGCGCCCGAGCAAATTTCGTCGTACGGTGCGATCGACGCCGAGCCGATCTCCCACAACGGCTCGCGCGACCGGGTATATCGCGTCCGCGACCTGGTGGAAAAACCTAAGCCCTCGGAGGCCCCCTCTAACCTCGCCATCATCGGCCGGTACGTTCTGATTCCAGAGATTTTTCAATCCTTGCAAACGGTGGAGCCTGGCTCCGGAGCGGAGATCCAGTTGACCGATGCGCTGCGCCACCTGCTGCGGACGCGGCCTATCTATGCGTACCGGTTCGAAGGTACCCGCTACGATGCGGGCGATAAGCTCGGATTTCTTAAGGCCACGGTCGAATTTGCCCTCCGGCGACATGACTTGGGTGGGCCGTTCCGGGAATACCTCAGAGCACTTAACCTTTAAGTTTCAATTGTTTACGTACGAATGGCCGGAGCGCCAAAAATAAATAAATATGTCTAGTAACGGGCGTACTAGAAATCTTATTAAAAATCGTTGCACCTGGGATTCGTGGGTGATATAATTACTCAGCGGTTTCCTATTACGCCGGGTCGCAGGACTGATGGTTGAGACAATACTGATTCTCACATTTTCGGTTGCGTTGTTCGCGTACTGGTTGCGCTACACGATCCTCCTCCTGCTGAACGAAGAACAGGTCGGGGAGCATGGTACTGTAATCTCGCAGTTGAGTGTCTTGGAGATTCGGGAAGCCCTGCGGCAACCCGCCGTGGACATTCCACTCGATCGCCTGCACCGCGCTCTCGATAAAGATTACCGGATGCTTTGCTTTCTGTTGAACCATGCGAGCGATATGGAGCCTCGCCCGGCGGCGCATCACCTGCTGATGCTGGACTACCGGATTATGCATCTGTGGTTTCGTTTGACGCGCAACGCATCCGCCAGGCAGGCCCGGCGCGCACTGGACGAAATGGCCGGCGTGCTGACCTACATTGCCTATAAAATGGGCGAGCGGCCCGCCGGCTTTTCGCAGGCGTAAAGATCTTCGCACCAGAGCCGCGCTGTGGGGCAGGCGCCCAGCCCGCCTCTTCTCTTAGGAAAGACTCAGCCGCGCTTGTGATCCACCCGCATAGCTTTGTGGATCGCTTTCCATTTTTTCTTCTGGGCCTGTGCGGCCTGCACGTCGGTCTGGCGCGTGTGCCAGGCGATTTCGGCGCGCAGCTTGCGATAGCTTTCCCAGCGGCACGCATCCAGCTCCCCTGTTTCAACCGCTGCCCGGACCGCACAGCCTTCTTCCACCACGTGGCTGCAATCGCGGAAACGGCACTGCGCTGCGAACGCCGCGATTTCCATGAAGGCGGAATCCAGGCTGTCCTGGTCCGCCCACAATTGCAGCTCGCGCATTCCGGGCGTGTCGATGAGCGCGCCGCCTTGCGGCAATGGCAGCAGTTCCCGATAGGTGGTCGTGTGCCGGCCGCGGCTGTCACATTCCCGCACTGCCTGGACGCTTTGCCGTTCCTGGCCCAGGAGCCGATTCACCAGCGTCGATTTTCCAGCGCCGGAGGAACCCAGCAGCACCACTGTGAGCCCCGGGCGCAGCAGCCGCAGTACCGGGTCGATGTCGCCTGCCCGGCGAGCGGCGATAGCCAGCACCTTGGAACGCCCTGCCACGCGCGCGGCTTCTCTCAGGTGCGCGTCCAGGTCCGCACACAGATCGGATTTGTTCAGCACGATGGCTGCGTCCACGCCGCTCGCGTGCGCCAGCGTGAGGTAGCGCTCGATACGGCGCACGTTGAAATCCTGATCGAGGCCGCAGACGACCAGCGCCAGATCGATGTTGGCGGCGATCACCTGCTCCTCTTCGCGGCTCCCGGCGGCACGGCGCGAGAACATCGTATGCCGCGGCAGCACCGCGTGGATCATGCTTTCTTCGGCCCCGACCGTTTGCGCCGCGACCCAGTCGCCCACCGCGGGCCATGCGGACCGCTCTGCGCGATAGAGCAGCGCTCCGATGGCTTCAGCGGCCATCTCCCCGCGCGCCGTATAAATCCTGTATCGATCGCCGTGCACCACGGACACGCGTCCCAACAGCAGGCCGCGCAATTCATATGGCCGAAAGGCGGCAACTAAAGTGGGGGTCGCGCCGATGGCCGTCAAGTCGAAACACTCCTGCATTCCATATCTCCTTTGGAAAGAATTGTTTGGGGTTAGAACGTATAAAATTCGCCGCGCGCAGTCTACCAGCGCTGGCTTAGACGGATCGCGGTGAATCGACTTTTACCGGACGGACAGCGGCAATACCCAGGAATCAGACTATCCCAACGCGTCGCGCGGAGCAAGCGGCGCCCTCCGCGATATAATCGGCTGCATGTATCCCACCCAAGTCCACCACATCATCCAACTGGCGCTTCCGTTGTTCCTTCTCTCCACGTTGATTGTCAGCGCCGCCGATCCCACGCCGCCCGTCGCTCCCACGGTCGATCATCGCGAAGTGCGCCATGACGCTACCGTGGTGGACAATTATTACTGGTTGCGCGAGAAGTCCAACCCCAAGGTGGTTGCTTATCTGGAAGCCGAGAACGCCTACACGGCGGCCATGACCGGCAACCTCGCGCCGTTCCAGGATGCGCTCTACAAAGAGATGCTCGGCCACGTAAAACAGACCGACCTCTCCGTGCCCTTTCGCCGCGGCGATTACCTGTATTATTCGCGCACCGTCGAGGGCCAGCAGTATCCTATCCAATGCCGCCGCAAGGGCAGCATGGAGGCGCCCGAGGAAATCCTGCTCGATCCGAACGAACTGGCGAAATCCCACAAGTTCGTGGGTCTCGGAGCTTTTGTGGTCAGTGACGATCAGAACATGCTCGCCTACACCATCGATTACACCGGCTTCCGCCAGTATGGGCTGCAAGTAAAAGATCTGCGCTCGGGCGAGACGCTGCCCGACACCACCGCGCGTGTGACCGCCGTTGCTTGGGCGGCGGACAACAAAACACTCTTCCTGACCACCGAGGACGCCGTGACCAAGAGGTCCGACAAACTGTGGCGGCATGTGTTGGGCGCCACTCAATTCGAGCCGCTCTACGACGAGAAGGATGAACTCTACGATATCCGCATACAGAAAACCCGCGACCAGAAATACCTGCTTCTCGGAATCGATAGTAAGGACACCACCGAGTACCGCTGCCTGCGGGCGGACCATCCGCAGGGCGATTTTACGGTCTTCCTGCCACGCGAAAAGAAGCATCGTTACTATGTCGATCACCGCGAAAATCTCTTCTACATACGCACGAATAAGGATGGGCGTAACTTCGCCATCATGACCGCGGCCGAAAACGATCCGGCGCCCAAGAACTGGAAGGTTTTCATCGCGCAGCGGGATGACGTGCTGCTCGAGCACCTGGATCTATTCCAGGATTTCGCCGTCTCGGTGGAACGGTCGCGCGCGCTCGACCACTTGCGCGTGTATGACTTCCACAGCGCCAAATGGACGGCCATTCCGTTTCCCGAACCAGTCTACGCAGCATCACCCGGCGGCACGCCTGAGTTCACCTCGCACACTTATCGCTATAACTACCAAAGCTTCATCACGCCGCCTAGCGTGTTCGATTACGACGTGCACAGCAGCCAGTCCGCGCTGCTGAAGCGCCAGGACGTGCTGGGAGGCTACGATCCCACACAATACACCTGCGAGCGGCTGTGGGCTACCGCGCGCGATGGCGTCAAAGTGCCCATCTCCATCGTCTACCGCAAGGGCTTCGTGCGCGACGGACACGCGCCGCTGTTCCTGTACGCTTACGGCTCTTACGGAATCGGCACGCCGCCCAGCTTTTCCAGCAATCGCTTGAGCCTGCTCGACAGAGGGATGGCGTATGCCATCGCCCACATCCGGGGCGGCAATGAGATGGGTGAGCAGTGGCGCGAGGACGGCATGCTGATGAAGAAGAAAAACACCTTCTGGGATTTCATCGATTGCGCCGAATTTCTGATCGCGGAAAAGTGGACGTCAAAGGAGCGCCTGGTGATCGAGGGCGGCAGCGCCGGCGGCCTGCTGATGGGCGCAGTGGTCAACATGCGCCCGGATCTATTTCACGCGGTGCACGCCGCCGTGCCCTTCGTGGATGTCATGAATACCATGATGGATGCGTCTCTGCCGCTGACCGTGGGCGAGTACCTGGAGTGGGGCAACCCCAACGAGAAAGAGGCGTATGACTATATGAAGACCTACAGCCCTTATGACAATCTCGAGAGACGCGCTTATCCGGCCATCTTAGTGACGACCAGTTTCAACGACAGCCAGGTGATGTATTGGGAACCAGCCAAGTATGTAGCACGAATGCGCGCGTTGAAGACCAATGATACGCCGCTGCTATTGAAGATCAAAATGGAGCCCGCCGGACATGGCGGCGCCTCGGGCAGGTACGATCGCATGAAGGACCAGGCATTCGAATACGCGTGGCTGCTGACGCAAGTCGGAATCACCAGGTAGCCGGAGGGCGGGACGTGGACGTCCCGCGCACGGTCGAAAACCCACCGTAACTTATTGAGACCCCGTTCGGGCGGCGTGAGAGGCGGCCGCAGGCGGGGAGCCTGCCGCACATGGTTTTCATCACTATTCGTGGGCACTTCGAAGTCCTGTTTGAAGACCCCCATCTGTTGGCCGTCAACAAACCCAGCGGGCTGCCCACCCTCCCCGGCGGCGGCTTCATGGAAAACACCCTCCTGCGCTTGGTGCAAAAGCGAACTCCCAACGCAAACCCTGTCCACCGGTTGGGCCGAGCCACCACCGGCATCGTCCTCTTCGCCAAAACACCGCAGGCGGCCTCTGATCTTTTCGCAAACTCGAACACACCTAAAATTCAAAAAATCTACAGGGCGCTGGGTCAAAACATTGCACAGCACGACGCCTACGAAATCCTCACACCCATCGGCCTCGTACCGCACCCGCTTATCGGTTCCGTGTGGGCCGCCAACCCAAGTGGCAAACCGTCAAAGTCATTGGCAAAGGTGATCTCACGCACCATCAGCACCACAACATTTGAGGTAAGACTCAATTCGGGCCGCCCTCATCAAATCAGAATCCATCTGGCATCCATCGGCCATCCCCTGGTAGGCGATCCTCTGTACGGTTTAACCGGCCAGCCTCTTGAAAATCTCCCCGGCCTCCCCGGCGATGGGGGATATTCCCTGCACGCCCAATATCTCAAATTCCACCACCCCATTACCTGAGAACAAATCAATCTTGAGGCAGCTTTGCCGTCTCGATCCCCATTGCATCAGTAGGTTCACTGCGGGAATCAAATGAGGGTGGCCCAGAAGCCGCCGTATGGATAGCGACACAGCGCGATCGGCAAGCTCTTTTCGTGTGTTGTGCCAATTCAAGTAGAATCGATCCGACAACGTGTAGCCTTTCCTGAGAGCGTGGCAGCACCCACTGGATTTGCGCTGGAAGGACAACGAGATGCGAAAAGGGTTTACGAGAAAACCAAAAGCGGACGAACCCGTTACGCAAGGCAAGAACTACATAACGCCGAGCGGGCTGCAGCGCCTCCAAGATGAGCACCGGTTTCTGCTTAGCAGGGAACGCCGGGCGGTAACGGAGGTAGTGGCGTGGGCGGCCAGTAACGGGGATCGCAGTGAAAACGCCGACTATCAGTACGGCAAGCGGCGGCTGCGCCAGATTGATGGCCGCATTCGCTTTCTCAGGAAGCGAATCGAAGCAGCGGAAGTGGTCGACCCGGAAACTCCGAGAACGGGGCAAGCGGCCACGAGAGCATTCTTCGGCGCGACCGTGCGCTATGCCAATGCCGTGGGAGTGGAGCGAGTGGTGAGCATCGTGGGCACCGACGAAGTCGATCTCGACCGTAACCACATCAGTTGGGTGTCGCCTCTGGGTCGCGCGTTGCTGAAGTCGGCAGCGGGCGACCGCGTTGTACTCCAAGCGCCGGGCGGTACAGAATACCTGGACGTGCTGGAAGTGTGTTACAAGCGCATTTCGGTGGAACCGTTCCGTGAGCCGCCTGGATCCGAGTCCTCGTCAAAGGGACCCTCTCGCCGACCCATTCCAACTGACGAAGGTTAACGAGGCGGCACACGAAAATTCCAGGTCATGAGCAAGGACGGGTTGTGAGCCGACTATAGGAAGATTGGTCTCGCAATTGTCCGACCTCAGTCAGGATCGCTCGCATGCAATGATTAGTGTTCACCCAATCCGCGCTCGTATGCGCTCAGCCACTCCCCCCAAACGCTAGGACCGTATCGGGACTGCCCCGGCGCGGGTCGACGCCGATTCAGCAGACAAAAGCTGAGACGCCGGGGCAGTTTCGATACGGTCGTTTGCAGGAAGCCGCTGACGTTTGCGGCGGATGCGGCAGGCTATGGGTATTGAATGGTGTTTTGGTACTTCTGCGTCAGGGCTAGACGCATACCCGGGATAATGGTAGGCAGATTTGTGGCTGGTTTGCGGGCTGAGGTCGATTGCCACCGGCCGTTGGTCTGTGACTCGCAGACATTTTCGGCATCGTTGATCTAAGTAAACACACAAATAGTGCGCTCGACGGAATGATATGGAATATCGCCGGCAAGGGATTATCGCTAGGAAGTATCAAACGTGTTCTGCTGGGAGGCGATCAAGTGCAGTTGCTGAACGGTGAGGGTACCGATCATCAGCATCGGCCCGGAGCAGCAAGGGCATTTCCAACCCGCTGGTGGCCGAGCATCCGCAACCGGAACGGCAGATGCGGGCTCCTGGGAGGGCATCTCCAATAGTTTGCGGCAAAGTGGCAGTAGTTTCGCTCGGCTCCGGTTGGCAAGGAATCCGAAGAAGCGAATCCGCACGAAACCGTGCGGCAGGACATGCAGAAAGAACCGCCGTAGGAATTCATTGGCACGAAGAGTCATCTTGCGTTTTTTGTTGCCGTGCGCATAATCCTTCCAGCGGAACGCGACTGGGTCATCGTCGAGGGAGATCAGCCGATGATTCGAGATGGCGACGCGATGGGTGTAGCG
>CAVWOT010000042.1:0-116661 GCA_963756605.1 Bryobacterales bacterium
GCCAGCGCGGTTGGCGAAGAAGTCGGAGGCGTTGAAGTCGGTGTTTCGATTGAACTCGTAGGCCACTCCGTGGAAGCTGTTGGTTCCGGACTTCTGGATAGTGCTCACCAAGGCCCCGGAGGCGTGTCCATACTGCGCGCTCATATTGTTGGTTAGCACGGTGAACTCGGCGACGGATTCGAGCGGCGGTGTGAATGTTATAGCTGCCTTCGCTGAAGTTGTCGTTGTTGTCCGCGCCGTTCAGCATATTGGTGGTGCCGGATTCGCGGGAGCCGCCGGAGGCCGCATTAAAGTTCATGCCCTGCGTGACCGCTGGAGCGGCAAAGGCCAAGTCGAAGACGTTGCGCGTCAGCAGCGGCATGACTTCAATGAACCTCTGGTCGATGGTGGTGGAGAGGTCCGAACTGGCCGTCTGGACGATGCTCTCCTGCGCGCTCACCTCGACCAGTGTCTGTGCAGTAGCTACCGACAAGTGCTGACGTTGACAGGCACGGTGGTGCTGGCGTCCACGATGATGTTCTTAATTTCCTGGTGGTGAAACCCTGGCTTTGGTGGTCAGCGTGTAAGTGCCGGGCGGAACCAGTCCGAACCGGTACTCGCCACTCGTTCAGCGCTCTTTTCGTGCTGGACGACGAGGGTGCCGTCGTTGACCAGCGTCAGGTCGACGTTCGGGAACAACCGCCCCCGATACGTCGCTCACTGTGCCGGTGACAACGCCTTGCACTGTTTGAGCGGCCGCGGTGCCTGCTGCTGCTAGAAAGGACAGAAAGCCCGGTCGAAAAAGTGACCAGGGCACACTTCAACCTCGCTCGTAGTGAGAACATTTCCCGTATCCCCTTTTTTCGTTAACTCACACCAAATCACCGGCCGACGTAGGCCGCGATACACCGACTCTATGCCGGGTGATTAGCCTGTGACAATTTTGCGGACGCTCTCCACGCTGAGAGCGGACTTACACGCGGCTATCTGGCCGCGCGGGCTACACCTGGCACTCCCGTACTCGCGGCACGTCCGTTAGCGCCGCGGATTACTGCTGTTTAGCGAAGTATACTAACGATCTTGGCCGTGCGCAAGAGGGGATTGGGGGAAATGTTAAAAAAATTTGAAGCATCGGGCAGGGCGCATCGGTGCCGGTCGTGAGTGATGTGAGTGTTGTAGGTTGTGGCATTGGGCGAAGGCCCGCGCCACGACTTCCGTGGGCGCCACGGCACTTAACCCGGTGGGCGAAGACCGCCACCCTCGTCCAGAACCTCGCGCACCTTGGCCAGCAGCAGATCGGGCGTGAATGGCTTGTGCAGGAATGCCTTGGGCGCATCGCCGGGCGAGCTGGCGATAGGACTGTCACGGTATCCGGATATGTACAGGACCCTCAGATCCGGGTTCTTTTCGGCCAGCCGCAGACCCAGCTCGAAGCCATTCATTTGGGGCATTACCACATCGGTCACCACTAAGTCGATTTTGTGCGAATTCTTCTCGTAAATCGTGAGCGCGGCCAGGCCGTTGGCGGCTTCAATCACCGTGTAGCCGCCGTTGTGGAGCACGGCTGACTCCAGCTTGCGCACGCCCTCTTCGTCATCCACCAGCAGAATGGTCTCGGAGCCTTTGGACACAGCCGGCCGGCGCGGTGCGGGAATCGGCGCGGTGGGCTCCACGCGCGGCAGGTAAAGCTCGAAAATGGTGCCGCAATTTACCTGGCTGTAAACCGTAATGTTTCCGTCGCTCTGCTTCACCGTGCCGTAAACCATCGAGAGACCCAATCCGCTGCCTTTCCCATGTTCTTTGGTGGTGAAGAAAGGTTCGAACAATCGCGAACGGGTCTCCGCATCCATACCACAGCCCGTATCGCTCACCGCCAGCATCACGTACGCGCCCGGTTTCAAGCCCGCCTTCTTGGCGGCGGCCTCGTCCAACTCCAGGTTGGATGTTTCGAGCACCAGCTTGCCGCCGTTCGGCATGGCCTCACGTGCGTTGGTGGCCAGATTCACGATCACCTGGTGCATCTGGTCGGCGTCTATCTGCACGTATCCGAGACCCGGGCCCGGCAGGATAATCAAATCCACCGCATCGCCCAGCAGCCGACGCAGCATCGGTTGCATCCCTGCGATGGCGCTGTTCAGATCGATGACTTTGGGCTGCGACGCCTGACCGCTGCTGAAGGTGAGGAGCTGGCGGGTGAGCGTGGCGGCCCGTTCGCCGGCATATAGAATCTCGTCGGCGAAGCGGCGCATGGGGCTGGCCGCGGGAATCTGCATGCGGAGCAGATCGCTGTATCCGGTAATGACCGTGAGCACGTTATTGAAATCGCCAGCCACGCCTCCCGCCAGGCGGCCCACCGCGTCCATCTTGCGGGCATGGCTGAGCTGCTCTTCAAGCTGACGGCGGCTGGTGATATCGCGAAATACCAGGATCGCCCCCTGCAGCCGGCCGCGCTCGTCGAATAATGGCGCGGCGCTCTGTTCGATGGCGATTTCGGTTTTGTCGCGAGCGATCAGCAGAACTGGTCCCGCATTGTGCGCGGTGGCCCGCGCGCGTATGGCATCCCGCGCCAGGATACCGGCGGGCTTGCGGCTGCCTTCTTCGATCACCTGGAGGACGTCGGCCAAGGGCCGGCCCAATGCATCGGCACGCCGCCATCCGGTCAAAGCTTCGGCGACCGGGTTGAGAAATGTAATGCGCTCATCGCGGTCGGTAGCCACCACCCCATCGGCGATGCTCGACAGCGTGGCGGAAAGCATGCTGCGGCTGCTGTGGAAGCCGGAGACCAGACCAGTCATGGCGAGCGAAATGGCTAAAAACGAGAGCAGCGTGGCGGCCATGTTCGGGCCGGCCACAAACCAGGGCTCCCGCAGCTCGAAGAGCAAGCTACCCAGCGCTATGGTGCAAAGTGCGGTGGCGGCGAATCCGCCGCGATGCCCGTAATACCAGGCGCTGGCAAATACAGCCACCAGAAACGGAAGAAAGAAACTCGGTTCCAGCAGCGGGCGCAACAGGAGGGCTACCAACACCGCGAAGGTCGTCAGAGCCAATGCGAAGACGCTGCTGTGCAGGGATGAGTCTTTGAGCTGGAACACAGTCGGCTCTGTTACAGAATACTATACGTGGTACGGGTACTTCCGAATAAAGCGGTGCAACTAAGGCTGCAGTGACAGCGTAGCCGTTCCCGTGGGACCGGCGTAGATCAACTCGATCGAGTGGATTTTCTCAACTTTACCGCGGTACGGAAAAAAAATCAGTCCCGCCTGTGGAAGCAACCTGTCGCCCTCGGGCAATGCGACCTTTTCCACGCGCTGTTGCATGGCGCGCTGCATTTCGAGCGGCATGCGCGGCGGCGCGGGTTTTTCGGTCTGCGCATTTCCACTCGTGCTGATCCCATTTCCGGAGGATTTCTCCTTCTCTTCAACCGCCACTTTATCCTCCCAAACGGGGTCTTTAAGCGAATGAAAGACCATCCCGAAAGGCTGGCTGGGCACGGGCTTCGTCTTCTTTGCGTAAATGCGTAGCGAAAAGTCTCCGGAGGAAATCTTGAGGCGCGTGCCGGACGAACCGAACATCGCAGTCTCAATAACGACGTAATCCTCGGTGGTGAGGGGAACCTCGTCGCCGCGGGGTATGGAATGCCCAAGAAATTCGGCCGCCACAGTTACCGCGCCGGCTGCGGCGTGCGCCTGATAATCGCCCGGTGCCGCCCTAGGAGGCATCCCTCGAACTTCGTTGGAGGGAACCTCCCGATTGGGTGTGTCTTGCCCTTGCGCACACAAGCCGAGGGCGGTAACTATAAATAATAATGTTCGCGACGCACAAAGAAATCGCATTTCAACTCACAACCTAGCACAAGTCACACTCAGGGGCAGGACGGGGCCGGAGGTGGGCAATTATCGCGGTCCGGCCGGTAGATGTTCCTCAATATAGCGCGCAATCAGATTGTAAACGTGCAGTGTCGTTCCGCTCCCCTCCGAAATGGAGTGGGTGCGGTTCGGATACTCCATGAAATCGAACTGCTTGCCAAGCTCAATCAGACGGTTCAACAGCTTCTGGGTGCCCTGGAAATGCACGTTATCGTCGCCCGAGCCGTGCACGATCAGCAGCTTGCCCCGCAGTCCTTCGGCGAAGTTGATCGGCGACCCGCTGCGGTAACCCGCCGCATTTTCTTCCGGCAATCCCATGTAGCGTTCCTGGTAGATCGTGTCATACAACTTCTGATCCGGAACTGGCGCGACGGCCACCCCGACGCGGAACAGGTCCGGCGACCGGAACATCAGATTCAAGGTGTTCGAACCACCGCCGCTCCAGCCCCACACACCCACGCGGGTCAGATCCACATACGGCCGCTGGCGGGCGAGAGCCAGCACGGCTTCGGTCTGTTCCTCCGCAGAGAGCACGCCCACGGCACCGTAGACGGCCTTCCGCCAGGCTCGACCCTTGGGCGCGGGCGTGCCGCGATTGTCGAAGCTCGCGATCAGATAGCCTTCGTCCGTCAAGGCCCGGTGAAACAAAGCGCCGTCGCCCAGCCACGCGTCTACCACAGTAACGGCCGCGGGTTCTCCGTAGACGTGCACGACCAAGGGATACTTCTTCGACGGGTCGAAGACCCGCGGCTTCAGCAGCCATCCATCCAGGGTCGCGCCGTCGGCGAGTGAGACCTGCAGAAATTCGACCGGCGGATCCACCGATGCCGCCACGTTGGCACGCAACACTCCGTTCTCTTCGAACGTGCGCGCGAGCTTGTGTTCGGGCAGGCTGATCAGATCCGTAACCGGCAGTTGATCGAATCGCGAATAGTTATGAAATGCCCATTGGCAATTCGGAGAGATGCGGTAAGAATGCGTCCCCGGTTCCTCCGCGGGGCTCAGGCGGACCGCCGGGCCGGGATGATCGACGGCGGAGCGGTACAGATAACGCTGTGTGGCGTTCCCCTGCGCGGCCGTGAAGTAGATCCAACGGCTATCCGGATCGATGGCATCGATTCCCATGACATCCATTTCCGCGGGCGTAATGGGAACAGGATCTCCGCCATCGCGCGGGACCGCGTAGGCGCGGCGCCATCCATCACGCTCGCTCAGCCACAGGAACTTCCTTCCGTTATTCAGCCAATCGAACCCACCGGTTTCGCGTCCCGGTCCCCCACTTTCCGGTACGTCCACCCACGTGTCATCCTGATCGCGGAAGACAGCTTTCGCCGCGCCGGTTTGCGGATCGGCGATAAAAACCGTCGCCGTATTCTGTTTCCGATTGAGTTGGCCAATAGCCAAGCCGCCGTTCTCCACCCAGTCCACGCGAAAGATGTAATGTTCGCGCGGATCGCCCGGAACTTGCATCCAGCGGGGCGGGCCGCCATCCACGCTGATCACGCCCACGCGCACGGCCGAGTTCTTCGTGCCCGCCTTGGGATAAGGGATGTTGACGATCTTCGGGTAAAGCGAATCAGTATTGTTGATGATGGCGAACTGCTCGACGCCGCTCAGATCGAATTGCCAAAACGCCAGGCTGCGGCCGTCAGGCGCCCAGCGGAAGCCGTCGCGCACGTTAAGCTCCTCTTCGTACACCCAATCGGAAGCGCCGTTTACGAGAGTATCGGAACCATCGGAAGTCAGCGCACGGATTGCGCCGGTAGCCAGGTCTTCGACATACAAGTTGTTGGCGCGGACATAGGCGGCGCGCGCGCCATCGGGAGAAAATTTGGCGAAACTGAGCGAAGACGCGGGCGCATCGCCGCCCAGTTTCTTTAGGGCGCTTGTTGCGCGGTCGAGCACCCAGTAATCGCCGCGCGAATTGGTGCGCCATACCTTGCGCGACTCCGTGTAGATCAGCAGGCGATTGGCGTCTTTGTCCCAACGGTAATCTTCCAGGGTCAGCGGCTTTTCGGCCTTCGGCGGCGTCAGTTGCGTGTGCGAGACCAGTATGGCGCGCTTGCCGCTGGCGGTATCGTATTCGACGATATCTTTCGCGGCGGCCGCGCCAGGTGCGTCTTCGAGCGTGGTGTATCCTGCGCCGCCCCGAATCCAGCGCGCCGGGCCGAACGATATTCCGGCAAAGGCGGGCGAGTCGAAGATGCGCTGCAAGCGCTGTTCCAACTCGTCGGAGCCGGCCAGCCACGCCGGGCAAACCATGCAGATCGCCAGTACAACGAGTGCCACACGCCGATGCATTGGAACATGGTAGCGCGACCCGTGCGAGAATACTCCTTCTATGGCGAATGGCAAAGTGAAAGTTGGCATCATCGGGTCCCAGTTTCAAGGTGACATCCACGCGGCATCGTTTCAGATTATGCCGGAGGAGGCCGAGGTGGTGGCGGTGTGCTCCCCCACGCCGGGTCATGCGGCTGAACTCGCCCACCGATATGGCATCCCGCGCGTGTTTCTCGATTACAAAGAGATGCTGCGCGAGAAGGACATCGAGATGGTGACCATTGCCGCGCCCAACGCGCTGCATTGCGGCATGACGGCGGACATCGCGCGCGCAGGCAAGCACGTGGTTTGCGAGAAGCCGCTTTCGATGACGCTCGACGAAGCCGACGAGATGATCGACGTGTGCCGCCGCGAAGGCGTGCTGCTGCTATATGCCGAAGAGCTGCTGTTCACGCCGAAATACGTCAAGGCGAAAGAAATGGCCGATCATGGCGCGTTCGGCAAGGTCTATCTGGTTAAGCAAAGCGAGAAGCATTTCGGGCCGCACAGCCCGTGGTTTTGGGACGTCGACCGGTCCGGCGGCGGCGTCTTCATGGACATGGGTTGCCATGGTATCGCATTCTGTTACTGGTTCTACGACCGGTCGCCCATTAAAAGTGTGAGTTGTCACATGGGCACCTATGTCCACGGCGCCAAGACGCGCGGTGAAGACGATAGCATTTGCGTGCTGGAGTTCGCCAACGGCGGTGTGGGGCTGGTGGAAAATAGTTGGGCCAAGCGCGGCGGCATGGACGACCGCACCGAGATTTACGGCGAAGGCGGCGTCAGCTACCCGAATCTGCACATGGGAAACGCGATGCCCACTTACAGCGAATACGGGTATGGATACGCGGTAGAGAAGGCGCCCAGCACGAAGGGCTGGAGCTATCCGGTTTTCGACGAATTATGGAATTATGGGTCGCCGCACGAGATGCGGCACTTCGCGCGATGCGTGCGCGGCAAGGAGAAGCCGCAATCGACCGGGGAAGACGGGCGCGTGGTGATGGAAGCGCTCTATGCGGGCTATGCGTCGGCGGGGCAGGGTCGCAAGATCGAGCTACCGTTCCGGCCGGCGGGGGTCAAGAGACCAATCGATTTGTGGTTGCGTTAAGGCTGCCTGCCGCTATTTGCGGGGCATGTTATAGCTGAAGGTCAGCTTCAGCACGACGCGATCGCCGGTAAACTCCGAGGGAAACGGCGGAAACGGGTGAGACGCGTCGATACCGGCCACCGCCGCACGCTCCAGGGCCGGAATGGAATGCAGCACAATCACCAGCTTGGGGATGCTGCCGTCCCGGGCGATCACGAATTCAGTTTCCACTTTTCCGCGCAGGCCCATGCTGGCGCTTTCCGGGTAGACCGCGAACCAATTGCGGCGCACGGCGGCCAGCACCTGCAGCAGGTAGGGCCGAAAGTCAACGCCCTTGGGATCGCTGAGTAGTTCGAGCGAACTAGCCTGGCGGCCCGGTGACGCCGGCAGGTTCAGGCCGCTGCCCCTACCACCGACGCTTACGTCGCTCGTGTCGTCCCCTACCGTCATACTGCCTGGCCCGCCGCCGCCGTGCGTGAGTTCGCGGATGGCACCCGCTACGGACGTATCGGGGCGCTGGAACCTGCCAACTCCGTTTGAGGGCGGCGGCGCCGTGGGAGTCTCGAATGCCAGCTTGGGTTTCTCCTGCTCCTGAATTTGCGGCGGTGGTTGAACATTGGGCGGGCCTACGGGCAAATCGTGCAGCGGCTGCAAGTCGCGATTGCCGGCTTGGATCTGCGGCGGCTCAGGCATCGGGGCGGGCGGCGGTTGCGGCGGCGGACTGTTGAGCCTGGCGGCTGGCCGCGTAGTGGAAGGGGGCGAATTCGGAACCTGAATGTGGGGATGCGGCTGTAAGCCCTCGACGGTGACTTCCTTGGCGACTGGAGCCTTATTGGGGATCTTCTGGGTCAACTCCGTGAGCGGCTCAATCAAGGGAGTAACTTGTTCGACGCGCCGGGGCGGCGTTACCAGGGTGCGCGGCACCAGGAGCAAAGCTACGATCGCCGCGGCGTGCGCCGAGACAGAGAGCAGGCCGGCCTTGCGGAACCGTCCGCTATCCTGCTGCCAAGTGGTTAGCAGATGCAATTCCGCCGGATCTTCCACCGAGGAATGAACTAAAGTTTCCATCCGCTTGCCAGGGACTTAGAGACAACCTCCGAATGTTTCTTTATTTTATCAAGAATAGCCAAAGCTATCCGTAATGTTTGACGCGCCCGCGGGCCCGAAGTTTTCGGTGATTTTCGGGTTTCCATACTATCCAGAAATGCGTCGAATTGTAACTGCAACGGCTCGGCCTTCGCGACCGGAACCGGCTCAAAAGCGACCTGACGATCGGCACCCACCGAGAAGATGAGCAGTTCCTGGCGGGCATAATCGAGCGAACAGTACTGTTGCGGTTGGAACAGGCGCAGTTTCCGGACACGCTCTGTGGAGACGCGGCTGGCGGTGAGGTTGGTTACGCAGCCGTTCGGGAACTGCAGGCGGACGTTCGCGATATCTACTTTGGAGGATAGGATGGAGACGCCGGCGGCCCGGATTTCCTCGGGCTCAGCCCCGGTCAGGCTTAGGACGATATCGATATCGTGGATCATCAAATCCAGAATCACGTCCACGTCGAGGCTGCGCGGGCTGAACACGTTCAGGCGGTGAATCTCGAAGAAGAGCGGCAGGGTGACCCGGCTTTCGAGCGCGATCACAGCTGGGTTGAAGCGCTCCAGGTGGCCTACCTGGAGGATGCGGCCGTGGGTGGCCGCGGCTGCTATAAGGCGATCGGCCGACTCCAGATCGGGTGCGATGGGCTTCTCCACCAGTACGTCGATGCCGTGTTCGAGCAGCCAGCAACCAATCTTAGCGTGCGCGGAGGTGGGTGCGGCTACGATGGCGCCATCGACTTGGCCGGCCAGTTCGCTGAAGTCGGCGATGGCCGCGCGGGACGGATCGATATCCACGACCGCAGTCAGTTGGGCGCGCGTGGATTGGCGTACCACGCGGCAGTGGTTTTGGCCGAAGTGTCCGGCGCCGATTACGGCTATTCTATGCATCGGGCGTCTGTCCTACGATGGCAATGCCGGCCTCATCCGCGCGCGCCACCATCTCGCGGCGATCGAGCAGCAGTGTGCGGCCGGCATCGACAGCCATCACAGTTGTGCCCGTTTCTCGCATGACGGCAATAGTGTCGAGTCCGGCGACGGGCACGTCGAAGAGCAAATGCCGGCGGCGATTGGAAACTTTCACTAGCGTGAGCGGACGACCGTTGACGAGGCCGGCCGCGCGCCGGAGCAGGGCGTCGGTGCCTTCCATGGCTTCGAGAGCCACGCAGGCGCGATCGCAAACGGCCACGCTCTGGCCCACGTCGAAGCCGGCCAGCGCGGCGGCGACTTTCCGGCCATAGGCGATGTCGGCTCGCTCACGAGTATCGGGCGAGCGCTGAGTCATAGGGCCAGAATCGGCCAGAAGCGGCTTCAGCAGCGCGGTCGAATCGCGCAACTGGATTCCTTCGTCGGCTAGCACCTGCGCGACTCCGCCAATGAGGCCGTCGGTATTCCTCGACGGCAGCGAGGCCAGGAGTTTGATGAGCCGCCAGTCCGGCCGGATGGACGAAAAGATTTTGGCGTGTTTGACCTGCCCGGCCATCACTACTTCGGCGATACCTTCTTCTTTGAGGATCTCGATCAGCCGGCTGAGTTGGCCAAGCGACAGCCAGTGGCATTTGGCGGCCAGAGGCTCGATTTCCAGCGCGGCTTCTTCGCGGATGGCCAGGACTACAACTTCGTGGCCCAGACTCCGGGCGGTTTCGAGGGCCAGGATGGGGAAGCGGCCATTACCGGCAATCAGCCCGTATTTCATAGGAGCGGGGCTAAATCCCCGCGCCGGCTAAAGCCCGCCCTCCGCATTCGGCTTTTCACTTGATTACTCCGCGTTGGGATTCGGCGATGAAGGCTATCAATTCGTCCACTTCGCGGCAGTCGGAAATTTCCGCGCGGATGCGCCCCACGGCTTGGGATGTATTCAGGCCGGTGCGCGTCAGCAGGCGGAGGGCGGTCTGTAGTTTTTCGATCGTGGCGCGCTCGAATCCGCGGCGCTCTAGGCCGGTGCGGTTGGCGCCGAACACCTTGATGCCCCGCTCGCTTACTGTGTTTGAAAACGGGAGCACATCCTGCGTCACTACGCTGTATCCGCCGATGATGGAGTGACGGCCCAAGCGGCAGAACTGGTGCACGCCGGTGGAGGCTCCGACCACCACCCAATCGCCGACAGTCACATGCCCGCCCAGAGTGACGGCGTTGGCTAATACGACGCGGTTACCCAAATGCACATCGTGTGCCACATGCACGTAAGCCATCAACAGATTGTCGTCGCCGATGCTGGTGATGGCGCCGCCGCCTTCCGTGCCACGATGGATGGTCACAAACTCGCGGATCTTGTTGCGATTTCCGATGTGCGTTTCGGTGCGCTCGCCGCGATATTTCAAATCCTGGGAAGCGACGCCCACGGTGCTGTATGGGAAGAATACGTTGTCGTCACCGATGCGCAGCGGCCCTTCCATGTAGACATGCGCCATGAGCCGTGTGCCCGCGCCGATCTCGATTTCGCCATCGATTATGGAGTACGGCCCAATCTCAGCCGTGGGGGCAATGCGCGCCTCGCGAGAGACGATCGCGGTAGGATGAACCGGCATCGATTCAGGAAAGCGCCGAGGCTTCGTCCTTGTCGGCCAGCTTGCACATCATCTCGGCCTCGGCAACTACCAGCCCGTCGACGGTGGCGGTGCCGGCCATTACGGCCACACTCGCCTTGCGCTTGAGCAGCTTCATCTCCAGACGCAGCGTGTCGCCGGGGACTACCGGGCGGCGAAACTTTGCGCTGGTGACGGATGCCAGCAGCACCAGTTTGCGGTGGCGATCCGCGACCTGTTTGAGCACCAGCACGCCGGCGGTCTGGGCCAGCGCTTCCACGATGAGCACGCCGGGCATGACAGGGAAGCCCGGGAAATGGCCCTGAAAGAAAGGCTCATTCTGAGTGACGCACTTGATGCCCACGATCCGCTCCGCCTCTAACTCGATGATGCGATCGACCAGCAGCATGGGATAACGGTGTGGCAGTATGTCGCGGATTTCGTTGATATCCAAAACGGGCATGGAAGTCGCTATTATAACAGCCGTGGATTCTATTCTCTCTGAAGCTCAATCCCGACAGAAGGAAATCGTGGCGCTGATCCGGGAGATGGTCGAATGTGAATCGCCCAGCGACGATCCTGCGGCCGTGAACCGCTTTGTGGATCTGCTGGGCGATATAGCGCCGTCTTTCGCACGCGCGAAGACGGTTTCCGGCGGGCACTTCGGAAGGCACTGGATGTGTGAGTTCGATCTGGCGGGAAGGAAGAAGCGAGGACAGATTCTGGTGTTGGGCCACTCGGATACCGTGTGGCCGCTGGGCACTCTGGCGACGATGCCTTTTCGCGAGAAGGACGGACGGCTTTGGGGGCCGGGCGTGCTGGATATGAAGGCGGGCATCGGGTTCTTTATATATGCCATGCGGATTCTGCGCGACCTGGAGATTCCGGTGGCGCACAGAGTGTTGATGCAGATTAATTCTGATGAAGAAGTGGGCAGTGAGTCTTCGCGCGCGCTGACAGAGAAGAATGCGAAGCGCAGCCAGACCGTGCTGGTGCTGGAGCCGGGGACCGGGCTCGAAGGCAAGTTGAAGACGGCGCGCAAGGGCATTGGCGATTATACGGTGACGGTGCGGGGCAAGGCGACGCACTCCGGCTTGGACTTCGCGGGTGGCGCCAGCGCGGTGCTGGAACTGGCGCGGCAGATTGAGAAGATTGCGGAGTTTACGGATTTGCGGCGGGGCATTACGGTGAATCCCGGCGTGATATCGGGGGGCACGCGCGTGAATGTGGTGGCGGCGGAGGCGCGGGCCGAGGTGGATATGCGGGTTCCGCGGCTGAAGGATGCGGCGGTGCTGGAGCGCAAGTTCCGCGGGCTGCGACCGGTGGACAAGCGGTGCACGATTGAGATCAGCGGCGGATTGAACCGGCCGCCTTTGGAGCGGTCAGCGGGGATTGCGCAACTCTTTCGCAAGGCACGAGCCCTGGCGCGCGAGATGGGTGTGACGCTCGAGGAATCGGCTGTGGGAGGCGGTTCGGACGGCAATTTTACGGCGGCGTTGGGCGTACCGACGCTGGACGGCCTGGGTGCCGTGGGAGAAGGGGCGCACGCGCTGAACGAGAGCATTCTGGTGGACAGGATCGCGGATCGCACGGCGCTGCTGGCGAAGTTGGTGGCGGCACTATGAGGCGGCTGGCGTTTGTACTGGCGCTGGCAGGCGCGGGCGTGGCGTTCGCCGCGGACATCGACGGCATTTTTGCTCCGTTGGTAGGGGCTAAGACTCCAGGCATGGCGGTGCTGGTGGAGAAGAAGGGACGCGTCGTTTTTGAACGCGGGTATGGTGTGCGCGATTTACGCACGTTGGCACCGATCGACGCACGGACGGACTTTCGGTTGGCATCGTTTACCAAGCAGTTCACGGCGATGGCTGTCATGTTGCTGGTGCATGATGGCAAGCTGCAATACGACGAGCGGTTGACGAAGTTGTTTCCGGAGTTTCCCGCTTATGGCCGCGCTATTACCATCCGGCATCTGCTGACTCACACGTCCGGGCTGCCGGATTACGAGGATCTGATGACCAGTGGTAGCTGGACCGCGACGCGTCAGATACAAGATGCGGAAGTATTGGGGTTACTCGAGCGGCAGACGGCTGGTAAGTTCGCTCCGGGGAGTCAGTGGGCTTATAGTAATTCCGGCTATGTGGTGTTGGGGTTGGTGGTGGCGAAGGTAGCGGGCGCGCCATTTGGTCAGTTCTTGGATGCACGCATCTTTCGACCTTTGCGTATGAGCCACACATTGGCTTTCGTGAACGGGAAGGTTACAGTCCCGGGACGTGCTTACGGACACAGGAAAGACGGCGAGCGGTTTGTGGAGGCGGACCAGAGCGCTACTTCGGCGACTCTGGGCGATGGCGGAGTTTATTCGAATCTTGAAGATCTGGCTAAGTGGGACCGTGCATTGGACAGTCATATATTGGTGAGTGAGGCGGAGATGGGCCCGGCTTTGACTCCGGCGAAGTTGAACGATGGGAGTCAGCCGCGGTGGCCGGCCGCCGGGGATGAGGACAATCTGCATCCGGGGCAGCCGGTGTCCTACGGGTTTGGCTGGTTTCTGGATCCGTTTGAGGGGCGGGCCCGGATGTGGCATACAGGTTCGACTATGGGGTTCCGGACGGTGATCGAACGGTTTAGGGAGGAGGGGCTGACGATTGTGGTGCTTTGCAATCGGATGGATCTGGATGCCGAGGGATTAGCGCTGCGGGCGGCGCGGGAGGCGAACTGAAGTTCGCCGGGTCCCAAGGGCACCGCTGAAACGGCGCTGCAGCGTGCGCCACAACAGTGTGTTCGGAAGGGCACACAGTACTGCTCGGCACACCCCATTCGATAAAGATTTGTTAACTGAGTGCCCGCTTGCCTCCGGAAGGTCGTCATTCGATATATACGGAGAAAATCCCCCAATGATGATCGGCACTTATCAACAACAGCAACATCCAATTACGGCCTTCGAGATGCAGATGGAACTGGCACGGGAAGCGCAACAGCGCGCCTTTCCGACTACCCGGCCGCGCATCGCCGGCCTGGATTATTACGGCGATTGGCGGCCCGCGCGCGGCTTGAGCGGCGACTATCTGGATTACTTCGAACTACCGGAAGGCAATCTGGGACTGGCTATCGGCGATGTGGCCGGAAAGGGGCTGGCAGCCGCGCTGCTCACCTCGTCGCTGCGCAGCCTGGCCCGCGCGCTGCGCCACCACCAGTACGGCAGTCTTTCCGAGTTGACGGGCGCCATCGACGAACTGTTCTACGAGGTGTGCCCGGACAGCTCCTACGCAACGATGTTTGTGGCCCGGTACGATCCGGCGCGCGGCTTCCTGCACTATGTCAATGCGGGACATGAGCCGCCGGTAGTGCTGCGCAAGACGGCTACGGGATACCGGCCGGTGGCGCTGGAGGCGACCGGTCCGGTAGTCGGGATGCTGCGCAAGTCCTCGTTTCACGAGAACGTCGTGTCACTGGCGCCGGGAGACTTGCTGGTGGCGTACACGGACGGTTTATGCGAAATTACCAATGCCCGCGGCGAGGAGTGGGGTTTCCGGCGGCTGCTCGGAACAATTCAAGCATCCAGCTATCGCAAAGCACACGATATTGTGGAGCGGGTGCTGGAGACGGTGGAGACCTTTGCCGGCGGGCAGCCGCAGCACGACGATTTGACATTGTGGGTGGGCCGGTTGGAGGAGAGCAACTGCCGGGAGCTCCCGCTGGCGGAGCAGGTGGCTTTGCAGGCGGTGGCGTGACGGCGGTGGCGTGACGAACGAGCGTCGGCGAATTAAGCGCTTACGCGACGAGGGCGTGCGTGTTGAACCTTTGATGCGCCGATAACAGCGTCTGAATGCCCACCGCGGGGGCTGGTCCGGCCAGCATGAAGCTTTGCGCGCGATCGCATCCCATGGCTTTCAGCTGGGCGAGCTGCTCCGCGGTTTCGACGCCTTCGGCTACTGCCCGCATGCCCAAGCCGTGCGCCAGGCCGACGATAGATTCGACGAGTGTGCGGGTGTTGTCCGCGCCGTTCATACGCTGCACAAACCGGCGGTCGATTTTAAGGTTGTCGATCGGCAGTTCTTCCAGGTAGCTCAGCGAAGAGTAGCCGGTGCCGAAGTCGTCCAGGGAGACGCTGACGCCGAGTTTCTTCAGCTCCTTGAGCTGCCGGGCGGTTTCGCGAATATCCTGCATGATCACGCTCTCGGTGACCTCCAGGTCCAGTTCGCGCGCCTCCAGACCCGTTTCGGCCAGCGTGGCGGCCACCGTTTCGAGGAGATCGCCGCGCGCGAATTGTACCGCCGAAGTATTGACGGCCATATGAATGGGGCCATAGCCGGCATCGCGCCAGATCTTGTTCTGGCGGCAGGCCTCGTGCAGCACGCGCGCGCCGATGGGCACGATAAGGCCGCTTTCCTCGGCGATGGGTACCAGGACCGATGCGGGGACTCGTCCGAATTTCGGATTCTCCCAGCGCACCAGGGCCTCCAGGCCGGTGATGCGGCCGGTGGCCAGATCGAACTGGGGCTGATAATGCACCGACAATTCGTTGCGTGCCAGGGCGTGGTGCAGTTCGGTCTCCATGGTCAGGCGGCGGTTGGCGGCATGCGTGATTTCCGAACTGGACAATTGAATGCGGCGTTTGCCCTGGCGCTTGGCCGCACAGAGCGCGCTATCCGCCGCGCGCTGCAAGCCGGACAGATCCGCGCCATCCCGGGGGTAAATGGCGATACCGATGCTGACGCCGAGAAAGACCTCATGTCCTTTCACTGAAAAAGGCGGCGCCAGAATTTCCTGGATGCGTTCGGCTACGTGCAGGGCATCTTGCGGCGCGGCCATATCGCTGAGTATGAGGGTAAAGCGGTCGCCGCCATTGCGCGCGAGTGTCTCGGATTCGCGCAGGCCGCTGGTCAGCCGCTCGGCGGCCAGGCGGATCAGAGCGTCGCCGGCGGTATGCCCCAAGGTATCGTTGATGCGCTTGAAGCGGTCCAGGTCCAGATAGATCAGGCCGACCATGCGTCCATGGCGGCGGGCGCGCGCCAGCGCCTGTTGGAAGCGGTCTTCGAAGACGGCGCGATTGGGAAGGCCGGTCAACAAGTCGTGGGTAGCCTGATGCGCGAGCTTCTGTTCCATGCGCTTGCGCTCGGTGATGTCGGAGAGGAGCCCCTCGCGATAGCGCTTGCCATCGCGCTCGAGGACGTTTACCGCGCGGCTGTGCAGCCAGATCCACTGCCCGTCTTTCCGCAGAAAACGGTATTCGGGCTCGAAGGGCTCACCCTTTTCGAAAAGTATGCGCGACGCGGCGGCCACGCGGTCCTGGTCCTCGGGGTGAATACGGCCCATCCAGAACCCCGGTTGGCAAACCTCCTCCGGCGTGTAGCCGGAAATCCGCTCGCAGTTCGCGCTGGCGAAGACGGGTTGCCCGGTTTCGTCGGCCACCCAGACCACATCCGGAAGATTGGCGACCAGCGAGCGGTACTTGGCCTCGCTCTGTGCCAGGGCCTCGCGGTCGCGGCGGCGGCGGCTGATGTCGCGCGCGATGGTGGAGGAGCCTACGATGCTTCCGCCGGCGTTTCGCACCGGGGACATGGTCAAGGAAACCTCCACAAGGGAACCGTCGCGCTTCACCGTGACGGTTTCCCATTGCGAGACGGTCTGCCCGCAGCTAATCTTGTCCAGAAGCCCGGCCAGTTCACCGGCAGCGACTGGGGGCGACAGCACTAAGAGCTGCCGGCCGACAATCTCTTCGGTGCCGTAGCCGTACATAGTCTCGGCGCTCTTGTTCCAACTGAGGATGGTGCCGTCCAGCCCGGCGCCGAAGATGGCATCATCGGCGGAATCCACGATGGACGCCAATAATGCCCTGGCTTCTTGCGCCTGCACGCGCGCGGTAATATCGCGCATGATGGCGGCGCGCGCTGTAATTTTTCCCTCCGCGTTGCGGATGGGACACGCGGAAATAGAAATATTGACCTGCTTTCCATCCTTGGTCAGAGCCACGCCTTCTATCTGGCCGACGCTCTCGCCGCGCTGCAATCTTTCTGAGATCCATTTCAGCCTGGCCCGTTGGTGAGTGGGGGCGAGTATGGAGACGGGCTTGCCGACGACCTCTTCCGCGCGGTAGCCGTAAAGCCGTTCCGCGCCGCGATTCCAGCTTAGGATCATGCCTTCCGGCGTGCTGCTCAGGATGGCGTCTTCGGAAGACTCCACGATAGACGCCAGAATCATTTTGGCTTCGTTCGCCGCATGGCGTTCGGTGACATCGCGGCGGATGGAGATGAAACGGCGAATAGAGCCGCCCGCGCCGAGCACCGGCGCGACGGTAATGTCTTCGACGTACGGGGTGCCGTCCTTGCGGCGGTTGGCAGCTTCGCCACGCCAGATTTTGCCGGCACGCACCGTTTCGTCCACCCGCTGATTGGTGGCCGGCCCCAGGCCCCACGGTTCCAGGCGGGGATCGCGGCCGATTACTTCGCCGGCGCTGTAGCCGGTCATGCGGGTGTAAGCGGGATTGACGTATTCCACGATGCCTTCGCTATCCGTGATTATGACCGCATCGGAAGCTTCGTCGATGGCGCCCACCAAACCGGCTTTCTCCATTTCCGCCCCCAATTCGCGGGCGCACTGGGTTTGAGTTTGCTCGGCCAGATCAGCCTCCTGGCGCATGGCCACGAAGGCGGCCACGGTGAGGGCTAGTGCCAGGAAGGCGATGGTGGCGACGGGCGAATAGGCAGAACCGCCGTGAGAGAACTGAATTTCGTTGGCAAGCTGATAAGCAAACCAAGCCACGCCCCCACCCAGGGATGCCTTGATGAGCCCGCCGGTCAGGCGGCGGCTGGAAAAACCGAGTATCGCGCCGGTGCTTTCCACCCCCGCCCCCGGCATGGATTGGTTTGGGTTCAGGAGCATGTTGGCGGCGTCGCGGCCGAGGTGGCGGGAAAATGGGGTCCGCGCGTCCGGCCACGAACCTGAAACTGTTGAGGATCTCTACACATCACTTTAACAATCTTAACGGGACCTTACACACAACACACCTTATCCTTGGATATTCATACTGAAATAATGGAGTAGGATCACTTATGCACCATAGGTGGAAGCACCTATCATGGGCGCGCTAAGTTACTGCAACGGCAAGTGCCACGCGGGAATCGGCAGTAAACGGCAGGAGTTAACTAATTCGGGCTAACTCTTGTAGGTATAGACCGTACGCCGATCGATGTATGAAATTAAAAAGAAACCAGTAAACAGATCTGATAGCATCATGCTGAATATGCCGATTAATTGTATGGGTGCCTTGCGTGTTCCGGACAGTCATTAGCGGGGATGGCCTAGCCGACGGGTGTTCCGGCCGGGGGGGCCTCGCCACGCGCCGGCGATTCGCGCTGCTGGTTCTGCTGGCTCTGCTCGAGCTGGCAGGCTGTGGCCGTTCACTGGATCTTTCCCGGACTGTTCTGACCAACGCCAGCCAGGTGCGCCGCCTGTCCGAGTCACAACTCAGGTTACGCGTACCCGTGCGGATCAAAGGCATCGTAACTTACTCCGACCGTCTCTCCCGGTTTTGTTTTATTCAGGATTCGACAGGCGGAATCCGGGTTGGCTTGGCGCCGGAACAGATTCCGCCAGCCGCGGGCTTGCGGGTTGAGGCCGCCGGCGTGGCCGCCTCGGGGAATCCTACCCCCGCGGTTGTGGAAGCGCATCTGGCGACGCTGGGAGCGGGAGTGCCGACCCCGGCCGTTCCGGTGGCGGAGTCCCACCTCCGGGATCCCGCGTATCAATACAAGCGCGTGGCCATTCCGGGGGTGGTGCGGGCAATCAATTCTGAACGTCCGGGGCTGATGACCGTGGAGATCACCCTCGCGAAAGGTGCGATTTGGGCGGAGGTACCGGCGTCGATTACCCAGGTGACCGATGACTGGATCGATGCGGAGGTCACCGCCAGCGGCGTGCTGGCGGAATCCCTCGAGGGCGGCGCTGGGCCGGCCAAGCCCACACTCTGGGTGCCCGATGTCAGCGCGATCCGGAGAACACGTGCCGCGCCACCACCAGCCGATTTGCCCGTCAGCCAGATCCGCTCACTTCTGGCGGTCCGGCCAGACCAACTTCCGGCCCACCGGGTGCGCCTGCGCGGGACAGCCTACGTGCCCACGGATGGGGATCTGGCGGTCACGGACGAGGGAGGACAAATTCCGGTCCGTCTGCGGCAGGCCGTGCTTGACCCCAACATGCGCATATTCGATGCGGCTGGATTTCTGGTGTGGGAACATGACCGCCCGGTTTTGGACCAGGCCATACCAGTGGCGGTCGCCGATGTCGGAGAGGCCAGCCGCACGCACGCCCCGGGTAGCACCTTAACCACCGCACGCGAAGTGCACCAGTTGCCGCAGAGCGTGGCGCAGCGGGCGTACTCCGTTTGCCTCCACGCGGTGGTGACCTACTTCGATGCCTTCAACCATCTTCTGTTCGTGCAGGATTCGAGCGATGGCATTTTTGTTGAGTTAAGCGAGCAAGACAAGGTATTCCTCCGGGCGGGCGACCGGGTGGAAGTGACCGGCGTGACCACTTCCGATTTCGCGCCGGATGTGGGCAAAGCTCGCGTCAGAGTTCTAGGGCACCCGGGTCTGCCGGAGCCCAAGATCGGGAGCTTTGGAAGCGCGAATTGGGGACGCGAAGACTGTCATTGGCTCGAGCTGGGGGGAACTGTCCAGCGCGTGGCACAGGGCGCCGGCGACACCTTACTGACCATGGCTTGGGGCAAGAATACTTATAAGGCGCATGTGCTGGCATCCGCTGAATCACTGGCCGGGCTGGTGGACGCGGAAGTAACGCTGCGCGGTGTGTGCGGCGCGCTCTTCAACCGGAAACGTCAGATGCTGGGGATCCAGATGTTCCTCCCCGGGGCCGAATGCATTCGTGTAGTCCGGCCGCCCGGGACGGATCTGTTTTCCGTGGCTCCGACTCCCATAGCCGATCTGCTGCAGGTTTCGCCCACACACGATATGGCCCATCGCGTTCGGATCCGGGGCACGGTAACGTACGCGAACCGGTACGGGTCCACGTGGATACGGGATGCCACCGGCGGGGTCATGATCCAGGACCACGATGCGGCGGGACTGGCGGTGGGCGATCTGGTGGATGTGGCCGGCTTTCCGGAAATCGGTGGATTCGGCCCGGTGCTGGGGGGTTCGCGCGTCCAGCGATTGCAATCCGGCGTGCCGCCCCAGCCGGTGCGTGTGGCCGCGGACGAAGCCTTGAAGGGCGACTTCGACGGGCAACTGATCGAAATCGAGGGAAAGCTTGTCGACCGGCTGCAACAGCCCGCCGAGCAGGTTTTGGCGGTCAAGTCGGGTGAGACGATCTTCAACGCGAACCTCCCTGGTGGGGAGCCGGGCCTGGAACCGGGCACACGCGTGCGCCTGACCGGCATATGCTCCGTGGAAACGGAGCAATCCCATGACCTGATCCTGCCACGCACCTTCCGGCTGCTACTGCGTTCCGGGGCAGACGTGGTCATCGTGGGGCGGCCGCCGATAGTGACCGCCGAACGCGTAGTCCCGGCACTGGCGGCGGCCCTGCTGTTGATTGTCGCCGCGCTGGCCTGGGCCGCGCTCCTACGGCGGCGCGTGCGCGCCCAGACCTTCGCGCTGCGCGCGCAGACGGTCCAATTGCAAGCCGCCCATCAAAAAACCCGCGATGCGCTGCGCAAGGCCTGCGAGGCGGAGTCGCTGGATCTGGACAGCAAACGAATTCTGGAACGGATCGCCCGCGACGAGCCGGTGGATCTCATCATCGACCTCATCGCCGAAGCCGTGGTTCTGCACTCCGAAGGCGCGGTATGCGCCATCCTGATGGAAGCTGCGCACGGCGCACGCGTCTGCGTGGTACCCGCCATGCCGGCCAGCTGGCTGGAAGCGTTGCGGCGGATTGAGATCCGCTCGATTTCATGCGGTGCCGAGTTCCGTGAGCCCAAACAGTTCTCGGTCGATCCGGCCTGGGTGGCGTTCATCGAGGCACAGCCGAAAGCGCGTTTCCGGGCATTCTGCGCGGCACCCATCATCCTGGACGGCGCCACGGCCGGTGTGATTGCCGCGTTTCAGCGAATGGAGAAAAGCGCGGTGGACCTGCCCGGCGCGGAACTGGGCTTGTGGTGCAACGTGGCGGCGTTAGCGCTGGAGCGGCGGCGGCTGCACGACCAGTTGTCTTATCGCGCGCAATACGACGGCCTCACGGGCTTGCCCAATCGCACGAAACTATACGAGACTCTGGAAGCCGGGCTGGCGCGCGCGGCGCGCGGCGGGGAATTGCTGGGCCTGCTGTATATAGATCTCGACGGCTTTAAGAAAATCAATGACACGTACGGTCACGACGCGGGGGACGAGGTCTTGCAGGAAGCGGCCCGGCGGATGACGCTGGCAGTGCGCCGCGGAGACATGGTGGCGCGCATCGGTGGCGATGAGTTTATCGTCCTGCTGCCATTGCTCGCGCGCCGCGAGGACGCCCAACAGGTCGCGCACAAGATCGCGGAAGCGATGCGCGAGCCCATTTATTCGGACCGTCACCGGTTCTCGGTATGCGCGTCCACCGGTGTCGCCATTGGGCCCGTTGATGGAAATACGCCAGATGCCTTGCTACGGTTCGCCGACGCCCAGATGTACGGGGAAAAGAGACGACGCTGGTACGAACGGCCGGGAGATCGTCCGGCGCCGCCGGAACGGCCGGGAACGGCGTCGCTCAGCCGGCCGGAAGAGGCGCTGACAGAAGTAAGAAGACAGAAGTCAGAAGGTGACGCTTCTCCTGACTTAATAACTTCTAACTTCTAACTTCTGACTCCTGTCTCCTGACTCCTGACTTCTTTCCTCAGACCCTCGCGCCTGCCGTCAGTGTCTTTGCGCGGAGATACCTCACCCTTCTGCCAGGAATCGGACCTTCGATGGCTTGTTGCACCGCCGGCAAGAGACCGTCGCGATACAACTTCTGGGAAACGTGTCCGGTGTGTCCATCGAACAATCTGATCCGGATGAACCCATCATCCACAAAGCCTGACATCCACAGCATCCGCACACCGGGCCGCAGGGCGGCAATTTCATCCGCCAGGTCAGTCCCGGAGACTCCGGGAATGCGCTCGTCCATCAAAACCAGATCGATGCGAATATGTTTTTGGCGGGCGATATGAACGGCATCCGCTCGCTCAGCGGCGAGCAGTACATGGTGGTCCGCAGCCACGAGGATGCGTTGTATCAGGATCAGCACCGCCGGATCACCGTCCACGATCAGGACGGTCCCGCGATTTTTCGCGGTTGCTTTCATGGCAATCTCCTCTGAGGCGGGGTTAAATACCCGCGCCGGTGATTAAATGCTATCGCGGGTTAATAGGTCATGACAGCCTCTCTTTGGTTAATGAGGATTTTTCCCGTGTGTAATTCGGTACTGCTCTCGTCCTAGTACTCATAGGTGAAACGCAATCGAAATAGTTTTCTGCGATTCTGGTACTAAGGAGTCTGTCATGACCGGTCCGCTTTCTGCCGAAGAACTCCGCAAGATGAATGCTTACTGGCGCGCCGCGAACTATCTGTCCGTGGGGCAAATTTATCTGCTCGATAACCCGTTGCTACGCGAGCCTCTGCGGATCGAGCACATCAAGCCGCGCCTGCTGGGCCATTGGGGCACTACACCCGGACTGAATTTCGTTTACGTACATTGCAATCGCCTGATCTGCCGGCACGATCTGAATATGACTTACATCGCCGGTCCGGGCCACGGCGGTCCGGGCCTGGTGGCCAACACCTACCTGGAGGGCACTTATAGCGAGTATTACCCCAACATCGGCCGCGACGAGGAGGGCATGCGGCGGCTGTTCAAGCAGTTTTCGTTTCCCGGCGGAATTCCCAGCCACGCTGCACCAGAGACGCCCGGTTCGATTAATGAGGGCGGTGAACTGGGTTACTCGCTGCTGCACGCTTACGGCGCGGTATTCGACAATCCGGACCTGCTGGCCTGCTGCGTGGTGGGAGACGGAGAAGCCGAAACGGGATCGCTGGCCACCAGTTGGCACTCCAACAAATTCCTGAACCCGGCGCGCGACGGCGCTGTGTTGCCCATTCTGCACCTGAACGGATACAAGATCGCCGGACCCACGGTGCTGGCGCGGCTGCCGCACGAAGAGCTGGTGGAACTGTTTCACGGCTACGGCCACGAGCCGCATTTCGTTGAAGGCGACGACCCCGATACGATGCACCAGTTGATGGCGGCCACCCTCGACGAAGTGCTGGCTCAGATGCAGGCGATCCAGCGCGAGGCGCGCGCCGCCGGCTTCACCAAACGCGCCCGCTGGCCCATGATCGTACTGCGCACGCCCAAGGGCTGGACTGGACCGAAGATGGTGGATGGCGTACAAATCGAAGGCACCTTCCGCGCGCACCAGGTACCGCTTACCGACTTAGCCACCAAGCCCGCCCATTTGAAAATGCTGGAAGAGTGGATGAAGAGCTACCAGCCCGAGAAGTTGTTCGATGACCACGGGACCTTGACTCCGGAATTGCAGGAGCTCCCGCCCAAAGGCCAGCGGCGCATGGGCGACAATCCGTATGCCAACGGCGGATTGCTGCTGCGCGATCTGAAGATGCCGGATTTCAGCGACTATGCGGTGGATGTACCCAAACCCGGTACGGTAGTGGCGGAAGCCACGCGGGTGATGGGCAGGATGCTGCGCGACGTGATGAAGCTCAACGCGCCAGCCGCCAATTTCCGCGTGATGGGTCCGGACGAGACCTCCTCGAATCGCCTGGACGCATTATTCGAGGTGACCAATCGCCTGTCCACCGCCGAGATTCTGCCGAACGACGACCACGTCGCGCCGGACGGCCGGGTGATGGAGGTGCTGAGCGAGAACATGTGCCAGGGTTGGCTCGAAGGCTATCTGCTGACCGGCCGCCATGGCTTCTTTTCGTGCTATGAGGCGTTCATCCACATCGTGGATTCCATGTTCAACCAGCACGCCAAGTGGCTGAAGACCACGCGTCATATCCCCTGGCGGCGGCCGATTGCGTCGCTCAATTACCTGCTTACATCGCACGTCTGGCGGCAGGATCACAATGGGTTCAGCCATCAGGACCCCGGCTTCATCGATCATGTGGTGAATAAGAAGGCGGATGTGGTGCGGGTTTATCTGCCGCCGGACGCCAATACGCTGCTGTCAGTCACGGATCATTGCCTGCGCAGCCGGAACTACGTGAACGTGATCGTGGCCGGCAAGCAGCCCGCGCTGCAATACCTCCATATGGAAGCGGCCATTGAACACTGCACTACCGGCATCGGGATCTGGGAATGGGCCAGCACGGACAACGGCGTGGAGCCGGATGTGGTGATGGGTTGCTGCGGCGACGTTCCCACTATGGAGACGCTGGCCGCGGTGGACTTTCTGCGACGCAATCTGCCGGATCTCAAGATTCGCGTGGTGAACGTGGTCGACCTGATGACGCTGCAGCCTTCGACCGAGCATCCGCACGGTCTGCCGGATCGCGAATTCGATTCGCTATTTACCGCGGACAAGCCGGTGGTGTTCGCCTTTCACGGATATCCGTGGCTGATTCACCGGCTCACCTACCGGCGCACGAATCACGACAATATGCACGTGCGCGGGTATAAGGAGGAAGGCACCACTACTACACCGTTTGACATGACGGTGCTGAACGATCTGGATCGCTTCCATCTGGCCGGGGATGTGATCGACCGCGTGCCGCGCCTGCGCAATGTGGCGGCGCATATCAAGCAGGATTTACGCAATAAGCTGATCGTGCATAAGAGATACATCGCCCAGCACGGCGATGATATGCCGGAGATACGGGATTGGAAATGGCCGTATTGATGTGGGGCAGACCTCCAGGTCTGCGCGGGTCCTCCAGGACCCGCCCTTCGCATTTCGGAACCAGCCGTTCCGGGGTCCTGCCCCACAGGGCTAATCCATGAAAATCATCGTATTGAATGGCGGTTCCAGCAGCTTCAAGAGCAGCCTGTTCGACGTAACCGGCAACGAAGGCAGTGCCGCGCCGCAGCCGCTGTGGGAGGCGCGTGTCGACTGGGAACATCACCCGGGCACCGCCGAGATTCAGATCAAATCGGGCGGCGAGTCCAGCGTTCACAGTGTCCCGGTGAAGGCGCCGTTCGATTCGCTCGATCCGCTGATGCGGATGCTTCCCCATCGCGATGAGATCCGCGTGGCCGGACACCGCGTAGTTCACGGCGGGCGCGCTTTTCGCGAGAGCCGCCGCATCACGCCAGAGGTGCTCCAGGGCATCGCGCAGATGGCCAGTTTCGCGCCTGAGCACAACCGCCTGGAACTCGAAGCCATCGAGTGCATGGAACGCATCCTGGGGCCGGATGCCGTGCAGGTCGCCGTATTCGACACCGCGTTTCATGCCACCCTGCCGCAGGCCGCCTATGTTTATCCGGGACCGTACGAATGGGTGGCGCAGGGCATCCGGCGCTATGGGTTCCACGGCATCAGCCACCAGTACACGTCGCGGCGGGCGGCCGCGATCCTGGGCAAGGATTTGGCAGCGCTGCGCATGATCACCTGCCATCTGGGCAACGGTTGTTCGCTGGCGGCCATCTGCAACGGGGCAAGCATCGACACCACCATGGGCTTCACCCCGCTCGAAGGCCTGATGATGGGCACCCGTTCGGGCACGATCGACCCCGGAATACTCATTCACCTGGTACGGCATCTGGGGTTTCGCGCGGAGCAGCTCGACCGGGTGCTGAACAAGGAGTCCGGGTTGCGCGGCGTCTCCGGCGCATCCGGCGACATGCGCACCGTGATGGAGGCAATGTCCCGCGGCGACGCGCGCGCGGCACTGGCGTTCGAGGTGTACGTGCACCGTTTGCGTTCCGAAATCGGCGCCATGCTGGCCAGTCTCGGCGGCCTGGATGCGCTGGTGTTCACCGCGGGGGTGGGCGAGAATTCGCCGCAGGTGCGCGCGCAGGCGGTGGCGGCGTTTGAATTTCTGGGCGTGAAACTCGATGCGGCCAAGAATGTGCGATCGCCGTCTGATACCGATATCGCGACGCCGGATTCGGCGGTGCGGGTGGTCATCGTGCACACGCGGGAGGAGTGGGAAATCGCCAGAGAATCTTTCCGGGTTGCTAACCCGGATGCAGGGTAGTTCGTCGATCCTATGAAGCCGTGGCGCACGCTTAAGCGTGCTGCGGCGAACTTCAGTTCGCCGCGCCACAGCGAGCGGTGATCCGCGCGCACCCTGATGCCGAGGAAGAAGAACAGCAAGGAAAGAAGGTTGTCACTCGACGGCGAAACCACCTCCTGGACCTCGGCCGAGGTTCTGGCACGAGATTTCGCGTATGCCTTCCGCGCTACGCGCAAGCATCCCGGCTTGGCCATCACCGCAATCGTTACGCTGGCGCTGGGCATCGGCGCAAACACGGCGATCTTCAGCATCATGGACGCGGTGCTGTTCCGGCCGCTGCCATACCCGGCGGCCGGCCAGCTCTTTCGCATCTGGCAAAGCGAACCGCGGCTGAGCCAGCGCCACTTGGGGACGGCGCCGCCGGAATTTGCCGCTTATCGCGATCGTACGCGTGCGTTCTCGAGCGTGGCGGGATATCAGCCGGCCAGCTTCGACATCACGAACAGTGACGCGCCGGAACACATTACCGCCGGCCGTGCGACGGCCGATTTGTTCCCCACGCTGGGCGTGCGTCCGCTGATCGGGCGCACATTCACCGCTGACACAGGCCGGTTCGCGGTGCTCAGCTACGCGTATTGGCAGCGGCACTACGCGGCCGATCCGCATGTGGCGGGAACCGTAATCCGGCTGAACGAACAGCCGTACGAAATCATCGGCGTGATGCCCGCGTGGTTCACGTTTCCGTCCACGCCGGCGAGCCCTGGTGAACCGCCCGCACTATGGACGCCTTTGTCATTCTCACCGGATGAACTGCAAGATTGGGCGAGCAGTTTCGATACGGCAGTCATTGCCCGCCTGCGGGACGGCGTCTCCCCGGCGCAGGCGCGCGATGACGTGCGGCGCGTGGTCAACGAATTTCAGCAGGAGCATCGGGATATTTACGCCGGCAATATCGTGATGGATGCCTCGGCGGAGCCGTGGGCGCCCGAGTTTGGCGAGCGCGTGCCGTTGGTGCTCGATATGCTGGCCGGCGCGGTGGTATTCGTCCTGTTGATCGCCTGCGCTAACGTGGCCAATCTGCTCCTGGCGCGCGCGGCCATGCGCAAACGCGAAATATCTATACGCCGCGCACTGGGCGCCAGCCCGATGCGGCTCATGCGCCAGGTGTTTCTCGAAACGGCGATTCTGGCGATAGCCGGCGGCGCCGCCGGATGTGCCGTCGGATATGGCCTGCTCGGCGCTATCAGGGAGTTGTGGACCAGCCAGGTCAACTTCGCGGCGGCCAATCTGGATTACCGCGTGCTGCTGTTCACGCTCGGTCTATGCGGCGTCACGAGCCTGTTTTGTGGATTGGCGCCCGCCTGGACGGCGCGCCATCCGGACATTAGCGACAGCCTGAAGCAGTCGAGCAACCAGGCCGGATCCAAACGCCAGGGCCGCGTAGGGCGGGTGCTGGTGTTCGCCGAGGTGGCCTTCTCGGTTGCGTTGCTCATCGGAGCCTCGCTGTTGTTCCGGAGTCTGATGCGCGTGCTCGAAACGCCGCTGGGATTCGATCCGGAACATGCGCTAATCGTGCGCACGGAGTTCAACCGCCAGCGTTACGCATCCGCCGATCGGCGTCATACCGCGGAACAGGCGATTGTCGCGCGGCTGCGCGCTTTACCGGGCGGGGCGGCGGCCACGCTGACCACTCACGTGCCGCTGGCCGATGAGCGGCAGATCGGATTTCATGTGGACGGCGCACCGCCGGACGACGTGCATTGGGCCGATAATGCGCTGGTCAGCGGCGATTACTTCCGCGTGATGGGTATTCCGCTGCTTCGCGGCCGTACGTTCTCCGATGCCCTGGACACGCCGCAATCGCCGGCCGTGGGCGTGATCAATCAGAGCATGCGCCTGGCGCACTGGCCGGGCCGCGATCCGATCGGGCAAATGTATCAGTGGGGCGGACGACACATCACGGTGGTGGGAGTGGTGGGCGATGTACATGTCGAAGGGCTCGACAAACCCGTAGGACCAATGATTTACAATCCGGTCTACCAGACCGAGAGCGGCGCCACCAGCAACGCGGTCTTCGTGCTGCGCACAGCGGGGAACGCCGAGCCGATGCGCCTCGCTCGCGCTGCACAGGGCGCCATCTGGTCCGTCGATCGCGGCTTGCCGATTTTGGGAACCGGCACGCTGCATGAAGTGGTCGCGGCCTCGCTGAATGTGCGCCGCGCGGCCCTTTCGCTTGCCGGGACGTTTGCAATGCTTGCCGTGATATTGGCTTTGATCGGCGTATACGGCGTGATCTCGAATGCCGCCGCCCAGCGCACGCGCGAGATGGCCGTGCGCATGGCACTGGGCGCGCGGCCCATCGAGATTACGCGGCTGGTGCTCTCGGAAGGCGTGCGGCTGGGCGTCTGGGGCATCGCCGCCGGTGTGGCCGTCTCGATGGCGGCGGGCGCTCTGACATCAAAACTTTTGTTTGGCGTGCGCGCCATCGATCCGATTTCGTACATATTCGGATCGTCGATGCTGCTGGCTGTTTCGCTGCTCGCGGCGTACATACCGGCGCGGCGGGCGGCGCGCCACGATCCGGCTGCGGTGCTGCGTAACGAGTGATAAGATCCGGTCTGGTGACCGCTAGCATCGCTACTCGCGCCCTGGCTCTGCCGGTTCTCGTTCTGTCGGTAGTGCTCGCGCAGCCCATCCGCCTCGATCCTAAGAAGCCACACTATTTTCTGTATCGCGGCAAGGCTGTCGCGCTGGTCTCGAGCGGCGAACACTATGGCGCGGTGATGAATGCCGATTTTGATTTTCGCCGCTACGTCGCCGCGATGGCCGCGGACGGCATGAACTACACGCGGCTGTTCGGGGGCAGTTACCGGGAAGTGCCGGCGCAGTCGTTCGGAATCAAACGGAATACGCTGGCGCCCGCGCCGGGAAGGTTCATCGCACCATGGGCGCGCAGCGAGACACCGGGCTATGCGGGTGGGGGCAATAGATTCGATCTGGACCGTTGGAACCCGGAGTTCTTCACGCGCTTCCACGATTTCCTGTCGGCCGCGGCCGCGCGCGGCATCGTGGTCGAAGTGACGTTGTTCTCCTCGCACTATCAGGAGATGCAGTGGAACATCAGCGCGCTCAACCCGGCGAACAATATCAACCGCACGGACGCGATCGACTGGAAGAAGCTGCACACGCTCGAAAATGGCAATCTGCTGGCGCACCAGGAGCGCTACACGCGTAAGCTGGTGCAGGAGGCGAACGGGTTCGACAACGTGATCTTCGAAATACAAAACGAACCGTGGTCTGATCGCGGCGTGCTGGCCGATGTGGTGAACCCGTATCTGCAGTTGCCCGCGCGCGGCGTTTATCCGAACTCGGTGGACGTGGCCGACGAACTTTCGCTGGCGTGGCAGGCGCGCGTAGCGGACTGGATTACGAGCGAGGAGCGTGCGCTGCCTAACCGGCATTTGATCGCGCAGAATTATTGCAACTTCCGGTTCCCGGTGCGGCAGTTGGTGCCGGGCGTGAGTGTGGTCAACTTTCATTACGCTTACCCGGAGGCGGTCCTGTTGAATTACGGACTGGGGAAAGCTATCTCTTACGACGAAACCGGCTTTCTGGGCCAGGATGATGCGGCCTACCGGCGGCAGGCGTGGAGCTTCATGCTGTCCGGCGGCAGCGTATTCAACGGTCTGGACTATTCGTTCAGCGTGGGGCGCGAGGACGGCAGCGACACGGAACCGAATGGTCCGGGCGGAGGCAGCTCGGCGCTGAGAAGGCAACTGCGCGTCCTCAGCGAGTTTCTGCAAGGGCTTCCGTTAGAGGATCTGGCGCCGGATACGGGTGCGGTCAAGCATGCGGCGGGGGTTTTCGCGCGCGTGCTGTCGAGTCCGGGGCGCGTGTACGCCATTTATTTCGATGGCGACGGCCCCACGGAGGTGACGCTCGATTTGCCCTCGGGCAGTTATGCAGGCGAGTGGATCGATGTAGATACCGGCGTCGTCGCACGGGCGGAGAACTTCCGGCACGCCGGAGGCGATCGCACGCTCCACACGCCGCCGTTTCGCGGCGGAATCGCCCTGCGGCTGAGGCGATGAAGTCTGAGAGCCCGAAGGCCGCCTTCGCCACGGACTGCGGCATCATTGCAGTTCTGATCGCTCTCAACCTGCTGGTGATCGCACCCTTCCTGACCCTCGATTTTTCCTCGCAGCCTTGGAACAACGACTACACCTACATCGGCATGTCCCGTATGTTCCGGGATCGCCCGTGGTCCTGGAATTCACTGCAGTATGGCGGCGCGCCCTTTCACTATCTCTACCCGCCGCTGTTCCACCTGCTCGTTTTATTGTTTCCCGTGCACTCCTTGGGCCGCGCTTATCACCTGGTGAGCGGCATCGGCTACGCGCTGGTGCCCGCGGCATTCTATCTTGCCGCCCTGCAGCTCTTCCGTTCGCGGTGGCTGGCCGCGGCCCTGGCAGCCTTGCAGAGCTTCTCGCCCACAATGCTTTATTACGTGCTGCCGGGCTTCTCTGCATTCGCCAGCAGATATCGCTACGGGCCCGCGAATTTCGTGGCGCTCATCGCGTCGAACGAGTCCGCGCATACCTTATCCCTGGCGCTGGTCCTGCTGGTGGTGGCTGCGGCGTGGCGGGACCGTTGGCTGCTGGCCGCGCTGGTATCCGCCCCCGTTTTCCTGCTGAACTGGGCGGGCATCATCGGCCTGCTGATTGTGCTGGCGGCGATTGCCGTGGCCCGCTCCCGGGAGCTGGGCTACCGTCAGGCCGTGCTGCGCGTCTTTGGAGTGGCCGGCATCGGTTATGGGTTGGCCGCCTTCTGGGTATCGCCGGACTGTATCTACACTACTAAGTTGCTCGACCGGGTGGTGCTGCGGCACATCCAGCCGTCCACGCCTTGGAACGGAATCACCAGCGTGGTGGTGGCGGGCGCGGCGTTGGTTCTGGCTGTCAGCTTGTGGCCGCGCATCCCGGCGGCGGCCGCGTTCGTCCTGGCGTTGCTCGCCGTCTCGGGCGCCGTGGTCGTGTCTTACAGCGCCACGGGCAATTATCTGCTGCCGCTACCGCACCGCTATATTCAGGAGTTCAACGTCGGCCTGGTGCTGGCTATCGGGTGCCTGGCGGGCGCCGCCTGGAAATGGCGCCGTCCCCTGGCCGTGCTGCTGCTGGCCGTGAGCGCTATTCCGGCGCTGCCGTTTCTGGCTGGTGCCTGGACGGTACAGCAGCGCAGCGTCGATCCGCACGCGACGCTCGCATTTCAGATCTCCGACTGGCTGGCGCACCATGCGGATTCCGCGCGGGTCCTGGTGGCCGGTGAATTGGAAGGTACGCTCAATATCTGGTCCGATGTCCCGCAGGCCGGAGGCAGCGCGCAAGGCGTCTCCAACTACCTGGTGCCCGCCGCGCATCGCCAGATCACGCTGGGCTGCGGCCCGCCGTCCGACACCGCGCACCTCGCTGAGCTATGGCTGCGCGCTTTGGACGTGCGTTACCTGGTGGTGCACGGTCCCGCATCGGCGGAACACTTCCACTGGTTCGTGCAGCCGGAACGCTTCGCGGCATGGCCGCCGGTCTGGAACAATGGCGCGGGCGATACTATTTACCGGATCCCGCCGCCGGACGAACAGCAAGCCGTGGTCGTAAATCTGGATCAGATGCAGCAGCTTGGGACCTTGCGCGCGACCAACGACGCGCGCTTTCTGGAAGCTTACGTGGCGTGGGCACGCGGCGTGCGTCCGGCCCTGATTCGCTGGCTATCGCCGGCCCGCGCCGAGCTGCAGGCCGAGACGGGAGCGAACCAGGCGATTCTGGTGAAAGTGGATTCCGATGCCGGTTGGAGCGCTTCAATGGGCTCCATCGGGAGAGACCCGATTGGGTTTCTGCTGGTGAAAGAAACATCCAACGTGCCGGTCACGCTGCGATTCGGCGGTTCCTGGAGTGTCTGGTTGGGCCGCACCATCACCCTCCTCACGATTCTGCTGCTCGTGCTGATGGAGGGCGGGCTTCAGCCCGCGCGGGGCTTAAGCCCCGCTCTTATCTCGGCAGCTGCACTGATCCCGGCAATCACTGCATACGTCATCCTGCAACTCCAAACGCCATCCAGTGCCGTCATCGCCGAGGAAGCCTATCGCCGCTTACAACCACCGCTCATCAGCCCCGCGGCGATTATCGACGGCGTCACTTTTGCCCCGCCGCCACTCGCACGCGGCAGCGTCATCTCGCTGTTCGGCACAAATCTCGGCTCCCCATCGGATGCCGTACGCGTCTGGGTTGGCCAGAGGCAAGCCGAGATTCTTTATCGCGGGCCCAACCAGGTGAATTGGCGCTTACCCGCCGATGCTCCGGCCGTGGCCGATGTGAGCGTGGAGGTGAACGGATGCCACGGAAACTCCTTCTCCGTCGTCACAAAGTAGTATGCGCATCGCTAAAGCCGCCCTTTTGCTTATGGCAGCCGTTCCCGCGCACGCGGCCGGCCAGCCTCTCTTCACCTTCGGCAGCGGTTTTTGGATCAACCTGCATCACTTCTTATACGTGTTGGGGCGCGCGCAAAACAATACACCTGACAGCCATCGCGCCGCCGTCGCCAATGCCCCTGCGGATATGCAGGGCTACGCCGCGCTCAGCGCAAACGAGCGCGAGGCTTGGCAGCGCGCCATCGCCTGGTACCAGAAAAACGTCTCACCGCTCGATGCCGTCTTCGACCATGACCTCGTCAACATGACCGATGCGCTCGCGGCTTGCGGGGATGCGCCTACGCTCACCGGCGTGAAAATACCGGCCGAGATGCGCGCCACATTGGAAGATGCCGCGCCGGCCTACCGCAAAGTCTGGTGGGAGCGCCACTCGCGTTCGAATCACGCACGCATCGGCGAGATCGAAGCGCTGCTCGAGCGCTACGGCCGGCCGATCTCAGACACGATCACGAAAGCCTACCAGCAGAGTTGGCCGGCGGAAGGTCTGACCGTGCAGATGTGCGCCTACGCCAACTGGGCCGGCGCATATTCGACCGTCGGCCGTCTGATCGTGATGGCGAGTACCGACGAGGGCACGGCGGGCAGCGAGGGCCTGGAGACGGTGTTTCACGAAGCCATGCATCAGTGGGACGATGTGATGATTCCGCGACTCCAGCAAACGGCAGAACGCCAGCACGCGCAAATTCCCCGCGATCTGTTTCACTCCCTGATCTTCTATACCGCCGGTTACGCTACCGCGCACGCGGTGCCCGGCCATCATCCCTATGCCGACGCGCTTTGGGCCCGCGGCCTGCCGGGGCATGCGCAACTCGATCAATACTGGCTGCCCTATCTGCGCGGCGAAGGGACCCTCGCCGCCGCGCTCGACCGATTGACCGGCGCTTTCGCAAAATAGGCTCAACGTTTCGCCGGGCCCAGCGGTAATAACTAATAGAAATGGAGCTGGAAGGAATTGCGCTGCGCATGACCGCCTGGCGGCGGGAGAGCACCGGCGGCCTGGCGGCCTTCGAGCGCATCATGTCGCAATCGGAGCGCCGCGTATTGCGGGTGGCGCTGCGGCTGCTGAATAATCCGCAAGACGCCCAGGATGCCGCTCAGGATGTTTTCCTGCGGCTCTATAAACACTTCGGCGATCTGGACGAGACGCGCGGCTACGACGCGTGGCTCTATCGCGTGACCGTGAACGTCTGCCGCGATATCGCGCGCACGCGGCGCCGCTCGATAGCGTTGGAGGAATTGCCGGAGCCCGTCGCGCCGCAACCGGGTGCGTATCACGACGCCGAACGGGCGCAGCAACGGGAAATCGTCCGCCGCGGACTGAGCCGCCTGGGCGGCAAAGAACGCGCCGCGCTGGTGCTGCGCGATGTAGAAGGACTATCCACGCGGGAAGTGGCCGGTATTCTGGGCTCGTCGGAGAATACGGTGCGTTCGCAGATCTCGACGGCGCGTCTGAAGCTGCGCGAGTTCACCAGCCGCCTGATGAGGAAGTGATTATGAGCTGTCCGAAATTCGAAACCGATATCGCGTTGTATGCCGGAGGCGACTTGCCGGTCGGACGGATCGCGCGTCTCGAAGTGCATCTCGCGGGGTGCCCGGATTGCCGCGCGATGGCCGAAGACCTGCGCGCCAGCCAGGTTTTGCTGAGCGAAATGCGCGACGATCCAGTCGCCGATGCGCTAGTCGCCCAAGTCCACGCCCGCGTGTTGATGGAGGCAAGGAGGGCGGGCTTTAGCCGGCGCGGGACTTTAGTCCCGCTACTAGCGTTTGCGGCGGCGGTGATTCTTGCAGTGCTTCTGCTGCGGCCCCATCACCAGCCGAAGCCCCATCCAGTAGCGCCGGTGGCCCATTTGGAAGCCAACCCCGCTGCCCCTGCGCGGCCCGCGAGCATCATCCCGGTCCGGCATCGCGTAGTTCACCGCCATCGCCGCCGCGTGCCGGCCGCGCCACCCGGGCCGCCATTGCTGGTGCAGTTCGTAACCGACAATCCGAACATAGTCATTTATTGGCTGGTAGATCAAAAAACTCAAGGAGACTGAACATGAAAACATTGAAACGAATCTTATTCGGCCTCGCCGTGGCGGGTGTGCTGGCGGCGCAGACTGCGGCCGTGGTGCCCCCGCCGGCGTCGGCCCCCGAAGCGCCCCATCTGCGGCGAGTCTTCGAATTGAAATACGCCGATGCCCGCCACGTTGCCGACGTGCTGCGTGTCTTCGGCTACAGCATCAATGCCGATCGGGACATGCACGTCATCGCGGTCACCGCGCCGGCGGATGGGATGACTTCCGTCGAGGAAGCCATCAAACGGCTGGATGTGCCCGCCGCGGCACCCAAGGACATCGAGTTGATCGTCTATCTGGTCGTGGCCTCGGAACAAGCGTCTGGGGGCGGCGAACTGCCCGCAGAACTACAACCGGTGGCCGGCGAACTGAAGAAAATTTTTTCGTACAAAAGCTTCCGATTGCTCGATTCGGTCCTGCTGCGCACACAACCTGGTAATATGGCGAACGATCGGGGAACCATCGCGTCTGGCGGGGACACCCGGACCATGAGCTACACCTTCCAGGTTCAGCCATCTGCCGTAACCGATGACCCCAACGGACGTCTAATCCGCCTGGACAACCTCAACCTGAGCGTGGAGGGGGGCGACCATAATGCCGGAATCCACACCGAGATCACCGTGCGCGAAGGGCAGCGCGTGGTCGTCGGCAAGTCGAATATTGGCAGCGGCGGGTCGCTTATCCTCGTGGTGAGCGCGAAAGTAACACAATAGGCGATCGAAAATGCAGCAGCTACGCTCCGCCGTACGGCTTCTGGCGCGCACACCGGGATTTACCCTGGTGGCCATCATCACTCTTGCCCTGGGAATCGGCGTGAATAGCGCCATCTTCAGCGTGATCGATGCCGTGCTGCTGCGGCCGCTGCCGTATCCGCATCCGGAACGGCTGGTGGCTTTCTACGAGCACGAGCGGAACGATCCCGATGAACACGGCGGCGTAGCGCCCGCCAATATGGCGGATTATAACCAGAATCATGTTTTCACCGGCATCGCGCACGTGGGCACGCCCGGCATGAACTTGACCGGCGCGGGCACGCCCGAACGCATCTTCGGCATTCAGGCAGGCTACAACTTCCTGGACATCCTGGGCGTGCAGCCGGCCGTGGGCCGAACTTTCCTGCCGGAAGAAGATCGCTACGGCGCGCGGCATGTGGTGATCATCAGCCGTGACTTGTGGCAACAGCGCCTGGGCGGCGACCACGCGGTCATCGGCCGCTCCATCACGCTCGATGGCGAGGCCTATCAAATAATCGGCGTGCTGCCCGCCGGGTTCCAATCGCCCGAAGAGATTTCCGAGCGCCAGTCCATGATGTTCGTGGTGCCGGATTGCTGGCCGCCCAACGTTCTGCACAACCGCGGCGAGCACTACGATCAAGCCATCGCGCGGCTGAAACCCGGCGTGTCGCTGGAGCAGGCCCAGAGCGAGATCGAAACCATCGGCGCGCGCCTGGCCAAGGCCTATCCGGGCACGAACGGCAAGATCGCGCTGGGCGTTGCGCCGCTGGGCGCGGACATGGTGCGCCGTGTGCGCACAGCCATGTTGGTACTGCTGGGCGCGGTCGGCCTGGTGCTGTTGATCGCGTGCGCCAACGTGGCCAATCTGCAGCTGGTCCGCTCGGCCGGACGCGGCCGCGAAATCGCCATCCGGTTGGCCATGGGCGCGAGCCGCGGGCGCATCGTGTGCGAGCTGCTGGTGGAAAGCGCCGTACTGGCCGTCATCGGTTGCGTGCTGGGGTTACTGCTAGGCGTATGGACGCGCGACTTACTGGTAGCGCTCGCTCCCAAGAACATTCCGCGTCTGGATACCGCCGCGCTAAGTTGGCGCGTGCTGGGCTTCACCGGTGTACTGGCCACCATCACCGTCTTTCTATTCGGGACGATTCCCGCCTGGCAGGCGTCCGGCATCCGGCCGAATGAAGCGCTCAAAGCCGGCGAGCGCGCCACCGGCAGTTTCGCGGTGCTGCGCTGGCGCAACGCGCTGATGGCCGCCGAAGTGGCGCTGGCCTTAATGCTGCTGGTAGGCGGCGCGCTGTTATGGAAAAGCTTCGTGCGGGTGACCGGCGTCGATCTGGGATTTCAGCCCGACCGTGTGCTCATGGTGCGCGTGAATCTGCCGGATCTGCGCTATCCGGATGGCGGGCGCCGGCTGGCCTTCTTTCAGGAACTTGAACAGCGCGTCACGCGCCTGCCCGGCGTGCGATCCGCCGGCTTCACCTTCTGCGGCCCCATGCGTGGCGGTTGGGGCAGCGTCTACCAGACACCCGAGGGTCCCGGCTCTGAACCGGATTACCGCCTCCGCGACGCTGATTTCGAGCCGGTCAGCCCGCGCTATTTCGAGACGCTCGGCATTCCCATTCTGAAAGGCCGCGGTTTCACTCCCGCCGATAAAGAAGGGGCGCCGCCGGCGGCCATCATCAACCAGGTTCTAGCGCGAAAACTTTCCCCAATGGGGATGCCATTGGGCATCGCATCCGTCGTGAGGGCGCGCGCGATTGGGAAATCATCGCGGGTGTGGTGGGCGAGGTTCACCTTGAGAGCCAGACTGAGAAGGTGCATCCGCAGGTCTTCTTCCCGGCCGCGCAGACCAGCCTGTATCCGGTGCCCGTGTCGGATTTCGCCATCCACACGGCCGGCGCGCCGCTCGGTATTGTGCGCGACGTACAGCGGCAGGTTTGGGCCATCGACAAAGATCAGCCGGTCACGCGCGTGGAGACGCTCGAAGAAGTGGTTTCCGCCTCGGTTGCAGAGCGCCGTTTCCAGGCAGCCGTTCTGTTGCTGTTTGCCGGTGTCGCCCTGCTTCTGGCAGTAGTCGGCGTCTACGGGGTGATTTCGTACGCGGTGGCCCAGCGTACGCCGGAAATCGGACTGCGCCTGGCGTTGGGCGCGCAACGTTACAACATCCTGCGCCTGACGATGGCGCGCGCATTCGGTCCCATTCTGGCGGGTCTCGCCGCCGGTCTGGCCGGAGCTCTGGCTGCATCGCGATTGCTGAGTAGTCTGCTCTTCGAAGTGAAGCCGTTCGATCCTGCGACGTTTGTTCTTGTGGGAGCGTTGCTCGGCATGGTCGCACTGGGGGCCTGCCTGATTCCCGCGCAGCGCGCCACCCGCGTCGATCCTATGGTAGCCCTGCGGTACGAGTGACGCTCAGCGCGTCGAGCAGGCGCTCGGTGGCCGCCGCAACCTCGTGTACGGCGGAATCGAAGGCCTCCTGGTTGGCGCGCGACGGCTTATGAAATCCGCTGACCTTCCGCACGAACTGCAGCGCCGCCGCGGAGATCTCCGGATTGGTGACGGGCGTATCCGGACGCCTGAGCACTTTGATGCTGCGGCACATGACAGCCAACATTATCGTACAGAAGCCACCCCTTGTGCAGGTGCGGAAGTGCTACCGGCTGAAGAACAGGGCCCGCCATAAGGCGCGAATGCCAGAAGATATAATTGCCGCATGCCATTTGTGCTCGCCCTCGACGAAGGCACTACCAGCGCGCGCGCCGCCCTCTATGACGAACAGGGACGCCGCGTGGCCATGGAGTCGGCGCCGGTCGATTGCAGCTATCCGCAGCCCGGCTGGGTGGAGCAGGACGCCAACGAGATCTGGAACGCGCAACTCTACGCCGCACGACTTTTGCTGGATCGCGCGGGAGTGGCTGCTGCCCAAATCGTGGCGGCGGGAATCACCAATCAACGCGAGACCACGGTGGTTTGGGAGCGCGCCACCGGACATCCGGTAGCGCCGGCCATCGTTTGGCAATGCCGCCGCACGGCGTCTTACTGTGCGGAACTGGCGGAGAGTCCGGCCGCGGCAGGCATCACGCGCATTACCGGCCTGGTCATCGATGCGTATTTCTCCGGCAGCAAGATCCGCTGGATCCTCGATAACGTGCCCGGCGCGCGCGAAAAGGCGCGCGATGGCGAGCTGCTTTTCGGCAATGTGGACACCTGGCTGATCTGGAAGCTGACCAATGGCGCGGCGCATGTCACGGATGCCACCAACGCGTCGCGCACCATGCTCATGAACCTGGAGACCGGCGCGTGGGACGACGAACTGCTACGCATCTTCGACGTGCCCCGCGCCATGCTGCCGCGCATCGCGCCTTCGAGCGGCCTGGTGGGAGTGATCTCGGCCGAGCACTTCGGCGGAGAGATCCCCATCGCCGGGATCGCGGGCGATCAACAAGCCGCGCTCGCGGGCCAGGCCTGCTTCCGCGCGGGACTATCCAAAAACACATATGGCACCGGATGTTTCGCGTTGATGCACACTGGCGAACATTTGCCCGTGTCACACAATCGCTTGCTGGGGACCCGCGCGGCTTCGACGGGAGCGCAACCGCAATTCGCCATCGAAGGCAGCGTGTTCGTGGCTGGCGCGGCCGTGCAGTGGCTGCGCGACCAGTTGGGATTGATCCAGAACGCGAGTGAGTCGGAGCCGCTGGCCGGCTCGGTGCCGGATACCGGCGGCGTATACCTGGTCCCCGCATTTGTAGGTCTGGGCGCACCTTATTGGGACGCTGCCGCGCGGGGCATGTTCTGCGGCCTGACGCGCTCGAGCAGCCGCGCCCATCTGGTTCGCGCCACGCTTGAAAGCATCGCGTATCAGACCCGCGATTTGGTGGATGCCATGCAAGCCGACGCGGGCGCAAAGATCCTGGAACTGCGGGTAGACGGGGGCGCGGCACAGAACAATTTCTTACTGCAGTTTCAGGCAGACATTCTCGATTGTCCGATTGTCAGGCCGGCCGATATCGAAACCACCGCCCTCGGTGCGGCGTACCTCGCGGGTCTCGCGACCGGCTTTTGGAAAGATCTGGCGGAAGTGGAGAGCTTCTGGCGCGCTGAGCAACGGTTTGAGCCGGCCATGCACTCTGACCACCGCGACGCGCTTTTCACCGGGTGGAAGGACGCCGTGGCTCGTTGCCGCGGAGTCAAATAAGGCAGGCTTCGCTTTCGGCAAAAGCCTGCCCCATCGCTACGTCAGACTCCGGCTACCGGCGCCAGTAGCCGCGGTACCAACGATGGCCGTAATACCGCGGTCCTACCCAAGCCGCGCGCGCGTAAGGGCGATGTGCCCAATACCCGCCGCGCCACGCCCACCGGCCCGCATGCGGATACCAATAACCACCCACCCAGGCATATCCGGGGCCGGGTGATGCCGGCACGTAGGCGGTCACTGGAGGGGGCGGCGCGTAAGCCGGGACGCCTACGCCAATGCCGACAGATACCGCCGGCGCGGCGAATAGCGAGCTTCCCGCCAGTAATAAGACTGCAAGAAATTTGCTTTTCATATCTCCTCCTCAGTTAAGCCGCTTCGTCGGCGGCTACGCCCGTTCCTATTGCAAATAATTCGCCATTCCGAAACCGGCTGAAGATTAAAGCCTGCAGCCCAGACGGTATGGCCGATCTGCACCGCTATTTGGTGGATCTCGACCAGAATATATTCGCCTTTTATTCGCTTTTAGAGTACAATGCTTTCGATGGCCCTCAAGCTTTACCTTGTGACGTGTAATTTATTCCAGTCCGGCGATTACCGGTCATTGAAGGAGCGCTTTCGCACCCTCGATGCCAAGCAGGTGCTGGACAATCAATGGGCGCTGCGCAGCACCTACTCGGCAGGCGAGCTGAAGGAGATTTTCCGTCAATTGATGGATGACCGGGATCGTATCGTGGTCACCGAAGTGGGCGCGGAGTGGGCCAGCCGGCGGGCGCTGGTGAACATGGCGAAATTGTAGGTCACGGCATTTGCGCGACGCTCAACACATTCCCGTCCGGGTCTTTGAACCAGGCCACGCGGGCGCCGGCGTGCACGGGGGAAATGCCGGGACCGGTGGGCGAAGTCCAGATGGCCATTTCGTCCTGTTGGTTCATCCAGGGATAGCGTTGGAACTCCACGCCGGCTTCCCGCAGGGTCTTAACGGCTGCCACGATGTCGGTTACTTCCCAGCCCAATACGGTGAACTGAGGCGGCGTCCAATCCTTGACGGGTGAGATGCGCAGCGTCGTCCCGTTGGCATCAAATATCATCGCAAACTGATCGTCGCCGAGCAGTTGCAAGCCCAGTGTGTCCTGATAGAACGTCCGCGCGGCGTCGCGGTCGCGCACCGCCAAAAAAGCTACGATCTTCTCTTTACCCAGCATGAATCCCCCTCCTTGTGAGGCGCCACAAGACTTAGTGTGGGGCATCCGGGGTGCTGTCGTAAAGCCCGCAGTACGTCATAATATATCTCTCATGCGACACGGCTTCACGGACTGCTACGATCCCCGGCGCGGCACATCCATCTCCACGCTGGCTTATGACTATCCGCCGGACTTCCACGTGCCGGAGCATGCCCACGGTGCGGACCAGGTGATCTACGCCACGCGCGGCGTGATGGAGGTTTCCGTGGGCCAGGGCCTCTGGCTGATCCCTCCACAGTTCGCGATTTGGATTCCCGCGCGCATCCTGCATCGCATCCGGATGCCGGGCTCGGTTTCCATGCGCACACTCTATTTGCGTCGCGGCCTGGCGCCTGAGTTGCCGGCCGCCTGCACGGTTTGGCACGTAACGCCGCTGCTGCGCGAGTTGATCGTAGAAGCGGTCCGCATCGGAGAGTTGCGCGTGCGCAATCGGCTGCACTGCGCGCTGCGGGATCTGATTCTCTTCCAACTGGCGGGCGCGGCATCGGCGCCCATGCTGCTCACCATGCCCAGGGATTCGCGAGCGCTGGCCGTAGCCCAAGCGGTGCTCGCCAACCAGGCGCAGAATCCCTCGCTCGATGAGCTGTGCTCCCAGGCGGGCGTCAGCGTACGCACCATCGAGCGGGTATTTCACAGCGAAGTCGGTGCCGATTTCGCGACTTGGCGGCGGCAGGCGCGCCTGATGAAAGCGGTGGAGCTGCTGGCGGCGGGTAGCTTGGTGAAACAAGCCGCGTTCGCTACCGGCTATCGGCAACCCAGCGCATTCGTGGAGATGTTCCGCCGCACCTTCGGCGTTACGCCCAAAGCTTGGGCGGCGGGGATATCCGGCAACAAAACAGCTAAACTTGGATGAGCATCCGGTTGGATGAGCATCATATAAGGAGGGACGATGCCTCGATGGCTGCTCGTGCCGCTCGTTTGCCGCTTTCTGCTGCCAGCCCAGGAGCCCGCCCCGCCACCTCCCACGGTTTTTAGCGTAAGCACTACCATCGTCCAAATTGACAGCGTGGTCACCGACGCTAAGGGACATCAGGTCACCAATCTGAATGCCGGCGATTTCCAGGTATCGGTGGATGGAAAGCCGCAACCGATCACGAACTTCTCCTACGTGCGCCTGGACGCGCCGGATGTGAACCGGTCCAGCCTCACGCCGGAGGCGCTGCGCAAGCCGCTGATCTCCACCAATCCGGCGGACGTGCTCAAGGCCGCAGATGTGCGCCGCAGCGTGGTGCTGGTGGTGGACGATCTGAGCCTCTCGTTCGAGAGCATATATTACGTGCGCCGAACCCTGCTGAAGTTCGTCGACGAGCAGATGCAGCCTGGCGACCTGGTGGCGCTTTGGGAAACAGGACGAAATAACAGTGTGTTCCAGCAGTTCACATCGGATAAGCGGGTGCTCCGCGCGGCGGTCGAGAATCTGCGCTGGAATCCGATTGGGCTCGGCATCATCGACCCGTTTGCGCCCACCGGACCGGACATGCATCGGCTCACGTCCCTGCTGACCACGGGAACCACCGGTCCACCCGACCACGGTGCGACCGCCCTGCAGCAGCGCAGGAACGACGCGGATACAACCGCTTTCGACCGGATGAGTACCACTATTGGAGCGATAGACACGTTGGGCCAACTTATGGATGAGTTACGGCCCGTGGGTGGGAGGAAGGCAGTGGTCTTCTTCTCGGACGGCATCGACCTGCCGGGAATCAACCTTCCCTCGCTGCAAATATCGCCGGACGAAAGACTGCTTACCCTGTTCCGCCGGCTGATCGACAAGGCGAATCGGTCGGGCGCCGTGGTCTACACCGTGGACGCGCGCGGTCTAGCGTATCTGGAGCCGGAAATGGTCGGCTCGCTGCCGCTATCTCAGGAAGGCCTGCTGCGGCTCGCCGAAGATACGGGCGGATTCGCCACCTTAAACAGCAATGGTCTGAGCGAGGCCTTGCAGCAAATCGAGGAGGAGCAAAAGGGCTATTATCTGATCGGATTCAAGGCGCCGGATAATATCAGCACCGGCGAAGGACTGGCGTCCCAGCCGGATTACCATGGCATCAAAGTCACGGTAAGAGGCCGCGGCCTGCGGGCGCACTCGCGTTCCGGATTCTTCGGCGAGACGGACGAGGCGGCGCGGCCTAAGTACCGCACCCGCCAGGATCAGATGCTGGCGGCCGTACAATCGCTTTTCAATAAGTCGGAACTGCGCGTGCGCCTGACCGCGCTTTACCGGCGCACGTTGAAAGGCGAGAACATCGTGCATAACCTGTTGTACATCGATCCGCGGGATATTGATTTCCGCACGGATCTATACGGCAGTCACTATGCATACCTCGATCTGGTGATCCTGGCCACAGGCAACGGCATCGGTCCGCTGGCGGAGATCAGCCGCCACATCGCCATCGATGCCAACGACGAAAAGTTGCAGGGAATATTGAAGACCGGACTGCTATTCACGCTGGACGTTCCAGTGAGAGAGGCCGGGCCGTACCAGGTGCGCGCCTGCATTATGGACAGTACCTCGCGCGCCACCGGATCGGCCGGGCAATATATCAATATTCCGGATCTGAAAAAACAGCACCTGGCCCTGACCACGCCGCTGATCGACGATGCCTCCGCCGCGCGCGAGACCCGTTTCAACAGCGTTTCGTCCGCACTGCGGGAGTTCCGCGCCGGCGACCGCGTAGCTTTTGCCTTCCGCATCGAGACGGAGAAGGACAGCCGCGGCGCCCTGCCTCCCGGTAGGATCGACACGCAAGTCCAGCTTTATCGGGACCGCACTCCGATACTGAACTCTCCGGTTTCGGTGGCGCCATCGCGTGGGCAAGACGGGCGCGCGGTTGGAGGGGAACTGCGTTTGAGCAATTCTCTGCCCGCCGGCCAATACTACCTGCTGGCGACCGCCACCGATCGCGGCGGAAAGACTCCGCGGAGCGTCAGTTCGTGGACTGAGTTCCGGGTTGTGGAGTAGTGTATAACTATGCGATTTAGTACCTTCGTGGCGGTGTTTCTCGCTGCGGGCAGTCTTCCCGCCGCACCCGCAGCGCCGACGACGACCGAGCGGCTGCAGACTCTGGCGCAGTCGATAACATTCGGCTGGTCAAAACAACACCCGCTGACCGCGACAGCACTCGGCCTCAGCGACTACGATGGCGAGCTGGACACTCCTTCTGAAGCCGAAAATCGTCGCGATCTGGCGACGATCCGTGGCTGGGAGAGCGAGCTTGCATCCATTCCTCTCGATGGCGCGTCGCTGGTGGACGTGGACGACGCGAAACTGCTCCGTGCGCAGCTCGTCGGCTATGAGCGGCAGTACCTGGTCTACAAGAGCTTTGAGAAGGATCCATCCGGGCCGTCATTGGCAATCGTGGGCGCGATCTACGTGCAGTTTCTGCATCTCCCGATTGCCGGCACGGCTGGCGCCACCCAAGCTGATGTCACAGCCGCTTGGGAGAAGATCATTAAGCGGCTGGCCGGTGCGCCCGCGTACATAGCGGCAGGCAACGCGCTGGTTACCCACCCGGGTCACCTCTATGGAGTCACTGGCGCCGAACAGCTTGCGGGGGCGCCGAGCTTACTGGGCGGCCCGTTGACGGACGCCGCAAAAGCCCAATTGGCCGCCGATCGCTTCGCGGCGTTCAGCACGGCGCGTGACGCCGCCCTGACGGCGATCGCGGAGACCAAGAAGTACATTGACGCGTATGCGCCCGCGTGGCCCGAGAACTATGCGATCGGGCGCGCCGCTTACGACGCGATGCTGCGCGACGAGCAATTGCTGCCGTTCGACTCCGCGGATATCGAGCGCATGGCGCGCGACGAACTGGCGCACGGCTGGGCCGTACAGAGCTGGCTGGAGCAACTCGCCGCGGAGCGTGGCACTCCCATTGGGCCGGAGAGTGGCGGCGGACTGGCTCCCGGCGGCGCGGCGCTTATCGACTACTATCGCGCACGAATTGCGCAACTGCGGGAGTTCGTGGCGCAGCATCACGTGGTGGATGTGCCGGCGTGGCTGGGCGAGATCGCCATTGTAGAAACGCCGAAGTTTTTGCAGCCGGTGTCGCCGGGCGCATCCATGTTTTCGCCGTTGTTGTTCAGCAAAGGCACCACCGGCTTCTACTTCATAACGCCGCCCACGTCGCTAGCCGAAGCGGCCAAGAATCTGGATGCCAATCAGGATTTCGACCGCGATCGCATCCTATCGACGGCGGCGCACGAAGCCATGCCGGGCCACTTTCTGCAGCTATCGATCGCCCGGCGCCACCCGGACTTCGTGCGCAAAATTCAAAGCAGCGGTGAATTCATGGAAGGCTGGGCGTTCTACGGCGAAGAACTCTTCGTGCAACTCGGTCTGTACGGCGACGATCTCGACGGGCGCTACTACACGGCGCAGTGGGAACGGGTGCGCGGCGCCCGCGCCATAGTCGATCCGGAGCTGGCCAGCGGCGCCTGGAGCGTCGCGCAGGCGATTCAATTCTTCGCGCACCAGACCGGCTTCTCATCAGAGCAGGCCAAAGCAGCCATCGCCGGGATCGCCCTCGGCCCAGGTTACTTCATTGCATATACGGCAGGCCGTGCGGAGATCGAGGCCTTGCTGGCGGAATACCGGACGAAAGCCGGCGCGGGCGCCTCGCTGCTCGACTTTCATGACCGGCTCTTGTGCTATGGCTCAACGCCTCTCTCCGTGGTTGGGCCCGAACTGCTCGCGGACCTGGCGAAGCCGCTGGCGGTGGTGCGCGCCAGTGCCGGCTACTGAGGCGAGTGCGCCAGTTCCGCATAACGGAAGCAATCCACGGCGTGGTCGTTAACCATCCCCACGGCCTGCATAAAGGCGTAGCAGATGGTCGAACCCACGAAACGGAAACCGCGGCGCTGCAGGTCTTTGCTCATGGCGTCGGATTCCGCCGTACGCGCCGGCAGGTCTGTCAGCGCGCGCCAGGCGTTCACGCGCGGATGGCCGCCGGTGAACTGCCAGATGTAGGCATCGAAACTGCCGAACTCCCCGGCCACCTCCAGAAACGCTTGTGCATTGCCAATGGCGGCGCCGATCTTCAAGCGGTTGCGCACGATGCCCGCATCGCGCAAAAGCGCATTCACCTTGCGCTTTCCGTAGCGCGCGACTATGGCCGGATCGAAATTATCGAACACCTCGCGATAGCGCGCCCGCTTGCGCAAGATAGTATCCCAGCTCAACCCGGCTTGCGCGCCTTCGAGCACCAGAAACTCGAAAAGCAAACGGTCGTCGTGTACCGGCACACCCCACTCCGTATCGTGGTAGGGGATCGAAAACTCGTTCTTCGCCCAGGCGCAGCGAGTGGTCATACAATGCGGTCGCAGTGACGATTTTAGCGTGGTGCGTATCAGGCGCGCGCGGCCAGTTCGCGCTGGTGGCTGCGGAGGTAACCGGCTAACAGGCGATCGGCCAGCGGGATGTGTTCATTCAGCCACTTGGCCAGAAATTGCCCCAGCGCGCGCGCGGCCTGCCGATCTCCGGAATCGATGCGCCGTACCAGCAGAGTGGCCCTACGCCGGGCGGCTTGATGCTGGCGCCGGTGCCAGGCATAGGGAGCGTATCCGGCCTTGCGCATCTGTCGCTCTTCGTGCGAGAAGTGTGCGGTAATGTGGCCCATCAGGGCGTTCACGATGGATTGCATCTCGCGCAAGGGCGCACCCGCCGCCACGGCCCGCTGCAGTTCGCCGCACGATCGAAACAGCCTCTGATGTTCCTCGTCTAACACCGGGACGCCGATCGTGGCCATTCGCGCTAAAGAAGGTTTAGACATGCGAATATCCTATTATAGACCGAGAAAAGTGATTTAGCTTGTGGTCACGTACTTCAGCGGCCGAGCATGGGGAAGAGCTGGCGCAGGTCGGACTCGCTGGGCTGGCGTCCGTATTCGCAGACCTCGAAAGCTTCGGCGTGCTGGACCCGGGCGGCGCGCTCCGGGCCGTACCATTTCTCCAGCGCGCGGCGCACGGCCGGCGTGATCTGGCCCGCGCGGCTGGTGGCCAGCCACTGCTTGCGCTCCTGCGGATCTTTGGGCACCGTATCGAGCTTCCCATCCACCCATGGCAGCCATTCATAGACCTGCGAGACATGCGCATCGAGCGCTGCCACCTTCAACGCGAAAACGTCATCGATGTCGATAGCCACATCCGGGCGGAACGGCGCGGGCTTCTGGAAGTTGTCTTCGTAATAGAGGAACACCGGATTCTTGCGTAAAGGCGGCGTGTCGGGACAGACGTTGGGCACCACCACCATGTAAGCGGCATCCTGCACCAGCACGCCCGTGTAGCGGTGGTCCGGATGATAATCGTTGGGCCGCGGCGCGAGTACGATATCGGCGTTCCATTGCCGTATACGCCGGATGATCTGCTCGCGCACGGCGAGCGTGGGCAGCAACTCACCGTCGTGGTTATCCAACACCTCGTACGTGATGCCCAGCCGGCGTCCGGACTCTTCGGCTTCCGCGCGGCGGCGCTTGGCCAGCGGGCCGCCTCCCATGGATTGATGGCCGGCATCCCCATTGGTGACGGAAACAAATTTCACCGCGGCCCCCAGCGCGCGGAACTTGGCGGCGGTTCCCGCGGCGCGGAGGTCACAATCGTCGGGGTGGGCGCCGAACGCGATCACGTGCAAGGTCGCCTGCTGCGCCAACAGCGCAGCGGCCGGCGACAGCAGCAACACGGCCAACCGGAGCGCGCTACACATCTCCGAACTCATCTTTCCACACTGCCTCGCGCTTTTGATAGAGGGCCGTGCGGCCCAGAATGGCGCAGAGCGTACTGATAGCGGAACGCTCGGCCACGTTCTCCACCTCGCCGTTCTGAATGCGGGTGAGGAAAGCTTCCACGGCGTCGTTGGTAATGTCGCGCGGCGACTGCATCGTCTCGGTGTCCTTGGGACCCTTGTGGTGTACCATGCGGGCGCGAGATGTCTCGATGACGCCCTTGGTGCCGGTGAATTCCTCGCCCACGCGCGCGAATCCGGGCGGGCTGATCTGGTTGGCCTCGTAATTCACGTGGATGCCGTTGGGAAACTCGAACGAGAGCGAGAGATGATCGAGGATTTCCATCGACGTGCGAACTTTCGTGCCGGCCATGCCGACGGCGCGGATGGGGCGCGCGTCCAGGAACCAGTGCAGCACGTCGAAATTGTGGCAATCCTGCTCGACGATGAAGTCACCCGAGTAATCGCGGTAGCAGAACCAATTGCGCAGATGCTCGATTTTAGGATCGTCGTAGGCCACGCGGTGAAAGGGATCGCTGCCGATCCAGAAGCCGCGCGCGTTCACCAGGTCGCCGATCTGGCCGGCGCGGATGCGTTTGTAGGCTTCCAGGTAAACCGGACCGTAGCGCTGCTGGAATCCGACGGAGACATTCTTCTTGGGATCGGCTTTGCGCGCGGCGGCGATGATGGTCTGGACGCCTGCGAGATCGACCCCCATGGGCTTTTCGCAATAGACGTGCTTGCGCGCCTCGATGGCCGCGGCCAGCATGCGGGGGTGCTCGAAGGGCGGCGTGGCGATGATGACGGCGTCGAGATCGGCGGCCGCCAGCAGCTTTTCATAATCCTTGTAGACGGCGGGCTTTTCGATTCGGATTTTCTGCGTGCCGATTTCGATGCGGTCGTCGAACAGGTCGCACAGCGCGGTCACACGCGCGCGCGGATCGGCATTGAAGATGGTAGCGTCGTACTGGCCGCGTCCGCCGACGCCGATGAGGCCGACGGCGATTTTGGAATTCGCCTGCGAGCCGCGTACGGCTTCGGGCCGCACGATGGTGAAGCCGGCGGCAATCGCGGCGCCGGTCTTTTCAATGAGCTTCCTCCGGGAGAGGCCGGAGGTGGATTCGGACATGGTGGATGGGATCTCCTTATCGGGATTATATGACAAAGCGGGCCAAGGAGACAGGAGTCAGAAGTCAGGAGTCAGAAGAATGCCCGCGCTACGGGTTTCCTCATTCTGTCTCCTGTCTTCTGTCTCCCGACTTCTTTTTCCCCCCTCACAACAGATCGGCCGGCGGCTTCGTCTCCGTGGCATGCATGCGCTGGCGCGCGTGGTGGTGGATCTCGCCGAGGTTCAGTCCGGTGAGCGCGGTGGCGATGGCGCCTACGATGAGCAGTGGCACCGTCAGGGCCAGGAACAGCACAATGGAAAAGTCCCGCGCGTCGTTGCGTTCGACCCCAAAGACATCGTACAAAGCGATCACGCAGGCCGCGTTGATGAGGCCGATATTGCCAGGGGCGTTGGGGACGACGGTGCCCAACCGTACAATCGCCAGCACGGTCGTTGCATCCCAGAGGGAGAGATCCAACTGGAAGGCTCTCATCAGCGCCCAGTAAGACAATACCTGCAAAACGAGATATAGAAAGCTGGCCGGAATCACGCGGGCCAACGTGCGCGCGTTGCCCATGGTGTGCAGGCCCTCTACCACGTGGCGCAAAGCAGCGGCCCAACGGCTCTCTTTCACCATGGCATGCGCCTCGCTTTTGTGGAGGGTGATATAAACCAGCATCACTACTCCAGCCACAACCAGCCCTTCCAGGATGCTGACCGTATCGTCCAACCACGCGGGGATGCCCCGCAGATGTTGCGCCACGACGACAAACGAGAAAACCATCCAAAAGCCGTCGATCAGGCGCTCGATGGCAGCCGAGGCGAAGACCACCGAAATGAGTTGATCGTTCCAGTGTGCGACCAGGTAGCAGCGGATCAGTTCGCCCACGCGCAAGGGCAGCACCTCGTTCGCGAACAAGCCTATGTAGATGGCTTGCACTGTACCCCAGTAGGGCAAACGATCCACGGGGCGGTAGAGTAGGATCCAGCGCCAGGCTTGGCAAAAATACACGGAGAGGTCGAAGGCTACCCCAAGTGCTACCCATTTCCACTCGAGCGTGCCGAGTTGGCGCAGATCGGCCATGCTGTAGGTGCGGAACACCCAGACCAGGCATCCGGCGGAGAGCGCGTAGCCCAGGACCTGCGGCACCCAGTGGGGGATTTTGCGGCGCGCATCCCAGAGGCGCTCCAGTCCTGTGCGCGGGCGGCGGTTGGGATCGGTTCGGGAGTGCTCGGCAGGTGGAGGACCCAAGTGCTTATCATAGCTGGGAGGCGCCCGGCGGGCGGTTGGCTTTTCCGCGAGCGGCCAAGGGGCGTAATCCCCATGCTGCTCAGTTGCCGAATCGCTCGCTTGCTTCCGAAATACTGTACTCAGCGCCACTCGAAAAGCTTGTGGACGCGCTCGCCCAGCGCCAAGCCCAACTTATTCTGGCCTAACACGGTTGCGGCCGATTCCAGCGCATCCCATCCCCTGCGCGCGCGAGTGCTTGCTATGCTTGACTTGGCGAGATGAAGAAGTCTGTCGAATCACCCACCGGCCGGCTGCTGGCGGGGCTCGCCGTCACCCTGGCGGCGGTGGGCGTATTTTCGTTTTACGCGCTCGGCCAGATCCGGCGCCTCGAAGATCTGCAAACGCGCACGGTAGATCGTAACCGTAAAGACTCCCTGCAATTGCTGCGTATCCAGAACGATCTGAACGAGCTGGGCATGGCCATGCGGGACATGCTCTATAACGACGAGCCTTATCCGCTGGCGGCGTATAAGAAACCGTTCGACAACCGGCGCGCCGATCTGGATGACGCGCTCGAAACGGAGGCGCAATTCGCACCGGGCACGCGCGATCCGAACCGGCAGCGCTATCTGGCCGGACTGCTGGCGCAGTTCTGGACGTCCGCCGGCCGTATGTTCGACCTGGCCGCGCAAGGGCAGGAGCACGCCGCGCGCGATATGATCCGCGGATCTCTCGAAACGCAGCAGGGAGCTATTTCCGGCGCCGTTGCACGCCTGCTGGTGCAGAACAACGAGGCCGAGGAAGCGGCTACCGCTACACGCAGGCATCTGGCCGTCTGGGGGTCGAGCGCAATGGTTACCTCTTTTTTGGCCGCTGTGCTGCTGGCGATGTTCGGCACCACGCCTTACTTGATTTATTCCAGCCGCGGCCTGTTCGAGCATCTGCCTAGAGTGTCCGAATACCGCGGCGAATCGGCGCGCAAGCTGATCTCAGCGCAGCAGGTAGAAGAGGAGATGCGGCGTTGTTCCGCGCGAGTTAGACGACTGTAGCCGCTCGCTGCGAAGTAACTGCTAGTTATGTCCTTCCGCTGTCATCATAAATTAACGGTAGTCCAACATAGAATCTTCTTGACTTCGCTTACTAACTGTGCCAGAATCACGTTGCGTTTCTTGCCAGAAGGAGGCAACTACATGCCGCAGCCCACGAGTGTTACGCCTCCCCCGGGGCTGGCGATGAAGGGCCATCTCGGCAAGATAGCCTGCCCCTACGGCTTTCCCGGTCTGCAACCCTGGGCGCAGCGCTTCTTACGCTGCTAACTATGTTTGCACCCGAACGGTTAGGGGCGCAAGCGCAAACCATAAGCTGCACCGCCTCCGGCAACCCGTGCTGGTGGACGGGCGGTTTTGACAACCACCGCGACAGCCACAACAACAACGAAACTACGCTGCTGAACAGCACGGTATGCGGCGTGAGCGGGTGTAGCAACCCGGTCCAGCAACTCGCGATCCTGGCGGTCGACAGCGTGCCCAATCTCAACAGCCCACAGAACCGCTCGAATCCCGTCTACGCCCAGCCGCTCTATGTGCCGAACATAAAAATCAATGGAGCGCCGAGCGGCTCAAAGTGCTACAACGGCGCCACCTGCAACTTGGTGGTTGCGTCCACGTTGAACGGCACGCTGTTCGCCTGGGATGCGGACACCTACATCCTCATTTGGAGCCGGCAAGGATTCCCGGGGCACGGACAGGGTACCGCGGGCGACGCGTTCTGGTATGGCGACTGTGATGGGAGCGAGGGCGGCAGCGGGCCCGTTATTGCGGGCGGTGGAGGCATCCCCTTCTTCGGCAGCGTCTCCACAGGCGTCATCGACTTTAGCAATACCACCAGCTCTCCGGCCGTCCTCTACCTCACAAGCGCCTGCGCCAATGCGGCGAATGGCATTCAGGCCGCATGGTTCCTGCATGGCATCGACCTTCTCACGGGTAGCGATATATCAGGTTCCCCCGTTGCGATCAATCCTGCAAACTTTTCGGGCAGCGCGGTTCCCCTGAATTCCCCATGCACCGGCGGCGCGGATGGTTGTGTCTCCTGCGCGGGACAGACGGGCTGCCCAAGCGGTGGCTACTGGATAGTGTTCGATGACATCGTGCAAAATCAGAAACCCGCGCTACTGCTGGTCCCCGACGCGAACTCCCACCCAATGATCTACGTAGCTCTCGGCGCGTTCAACGAGGTTGGCGAAGGGAGCCCGCTGAGGCACCTTCACGGCTGGATCGTGCGCTTCAAAACCACCGGTGGCACCCTCCAAACCCCCACGTTTGTTGTCAACACATCCAACCTCGGTCCAACAGGCAATACCGGCTCGCCAGGGTGCTCGCAAAGTGCCGGGCTGGCGTGGTACTCCGCATCCGGGGTAGTAAACGCGACCGGCGTCACATTCCCGGTCGGTTCCAGCCAGTGCGGCCATGGCGGCACGCCATGGTCTTCCACCCGGGGCATAGCCGCCTCAGAAACCCTCGGCGAAGTAAATGCCAACGTGTTCGATATCTATGCCGGCGTGAGCAACGGCCCGTACCAGGGCGGCGGCTCCGCTTCGGCTCAGAACATTGGCCAGAGCATGCTCCACTTCAAATCCTCGCAGGACAGCTCCACGGCTTACACGGCGTTCGCCCCGGTGGACTACTTCACGCCCATCGGCCAACAGCAATGGCCCACAGGAAGCTACTTGAACTCGTCAGGAACCGTGGTCGTACCCACGGGCGGAGCGCAAGACTGCGGTCCGATTCTCTCCGGCTTCTCTTCCAGTTACACCGGCGGAACTCCCTGCACGCCGGCGCTGCAGCCTCCGCAGGTAGATAGCGCCTGCCCGTGCACCACCGGACCTTGCAGCGGCGGCAATTCGTCCTGGACATTCTGCACCACGACGGCCTTGGTCGAGAACGGCGCCGACTGGGATCAATCGACGCCGGGCGAGATACTATTTAAGGACCCTAACGACAACAACAACCCCTGGAAAGTGGTTACCTCCAGCAAGGACGGCTATGCGCACGTGCTGAACGCTGCCAACCTCGGGGGTGCCCAAACTTACGACACGGGCGACCAGTTTACCTTCGCCGCGGCCAACCTGCTCTGCCCGGATGTAACCGCGAACTTCCCAGGAGGGCCGCTTAACGAAGACTGCGACCGCCTCACCAGCATGGCGCTGTATAGCTACGAAAGCACGGCCTGCGGCGGGACGACATGCACGGAGCTCGCCATTTGGCCAAACGACCAGGTGGCCGGCGGCGAACGTCTGACCGCGCTGCAGATCTCACCCCGCGATGCCGGCCATTGGGCGCCGAGCGGCACCTCGTTCGCCAGACAGGTGATCGCTGGCGACCAGATCGTCGCGTGCGGCTGCACGGTGGCCGCGGGAAACTGCCCGGTCATCACCAAAGTGTTCGGGGGAGCCCACCCGCCGTACCTTATCACGGCCTCGGGCCCGCCCTCCGGCTGCAATATATCCACCGGCCTTAGCTATGCCGGTTATTTCATAAATCCGCGCCCCGACAGTAGTCCCCTGCCATCCGGTACAGGGTATCCGGGCGGGTCGCTTACGGTGGCATCCAGCACGAGCACGAGCAGCGACGGCGTCATTTGGGCCGTCATTCCCAATGACGTGAACTACGACGGCAAGGAATCAGCGGATACGATCCGCACACCGGGAACGCTCTACGGCTATAATGCGGTCCCGGGAGACGGTCTTGTGATGCTCTGGAACAGCGCCCCCGCTGTTTGCAGTAACTGCCAGTGCTTCTGCGCCAACTCCTTCACCCTTCCCACCGTGGCGCACGGGAAGGTCTTTCTCGGGACGGACGCCATCCTTCCGGCCGGTACAACGGCTGGCGCGGTGAACTGCCCCACGGACGCTTCTAGTGACTCGTTCCCAACATTCGCCTCCGGAGTCATCGTGTACGGGTTCCCCAGCCAACAGTAGCGGCAACAGCACGCGGACCGTCGGGAAGAGATTTCCTACAGGAGAAACCATGAAAACAGCATTTCGAGCGGCTGCTGCAGCAGCGATTATCTGCGGCCTCGCGGCAATTGCCACAAGCGCCTCGGCCCCCACACTCCGCATACTCTTCAACGGCGCAAACAGCGATTACGGCGAACCTACCGCCATCGTCCAGATGACCCCTGACACATTCTTTTGGGACGCCACGGGTCGCGCCATCCTGTCGATTACGAAGAGTAAACAGTCGGCGGCGCTCGCGCTAGCCCAGAGCAGAACGTACGTCAGCTATCCGGTAACCGCCTCCAATGGCCGCGGCTACACCAGTGTGGGGAATAACTCCACGAATTTCCTGGAGTCATACACCACTCAACCTAACTCCGTGATCACCTATAGCCAGCAAGTGCTCGGGGCAACCCTAACGGCCAACCTGCCTGGCGGCAATTTGCTTGGCTGTGGCGGCGATACAAGCGGCTACATCCATCTAGTTACTGCAGACCTGCATGGCAACGTCAGTTCAGTCTACACACTTCCGATTGATGAGATCTGCCTCACCCCCCCGTTTCCGGGCGCCGACGGAAATTACTACGGCGTGTCCTATGCTCAATACGGCCCTTCGGCGGGCAATTCGTATATCTACCAGATCACGCCAGCGGGAGTGCTCACCACGGTAGCCGGCTTGCCGTTCGGCAGCTTCAGCAACCTCGACTGGCAACCCAGCCTGTTCCAGGCCAGTGACGGCAGTCTCTACGGCGATACGATTACCGGTGGCAATGGATACGGTACCTTCTACCGGGTCACTTTGTCCGGCCAGTATACGCTGCTCTACACTTTCCCGTCTAACAGCCGCAGTTCCTTCCCGGGCTCGATGCTGCAGGCCAGCGACGGCAATTTCTACGGTGTCACAAACGGCTGTTGCTCGGGAGGGCAGAGCGCCGTGGGAACCATCTTCATGCTCACGCCGTCGCTTCAGTACACCACCGTGGAGGTCATGAACGGAGACAAAGGCATCTGCCCTTGCAGGGTTATACAGGGCAGCGACGGCAATCTGTACGGCGTCACGGGTGCCGGCGGCCTCGGTGGCGTGGGCACCATATTCGAACTGGAGCTTGGCCTGCCGGTACCCGCCCCGCAAGCCAGGAACTTCCACCCGGCTTCCGGAGGGCCAGGCACGAAGGTGCGGATCTGGGGCAACAACCTGCTGGAATCGTCGGTCACCTTCAACGGAACCGCAGCCACGGACGTCCACAGTAGCGGCCCGAACTACGTGTGGGCCACGGTTCCCGACGGCGCTACCAGCGGTCCCATCATGGTCACCACCGCCGGGGGGTCGAGCGCCACCACGGCCAGTTTTACGGTAAATTAGACCTGCGCCCCATACAGAAGCCCTCCGCCCGGACCCGACGCGGGGCCCGACTCGCCGCTACCGCCCCCTTGCTATGCTTGACTTGGCGAGATGAAGAAGTCTGTCGAATCACCCACGGGCCGGCTGCTGGCGGGACTCGCCGTCACCCTGGCGGCGGTGGGCGTATTCTCGTTCTACGCGCTCGGGCAGATCCGCCGCCTCGAAGACCTGCAAACGCGCACGGTGGATCGTAACCGTAAGGACTCGCTGCAACTGCTGCGCATCCAGAACGATCTGAACGAGCTGGGCATGGCCATGCGCGACATGCTCTATAACGACGAGCCTTATCCGCTAGCGGCTTATAAGAGGCCATTCGACAACCGGCGCGCCGATCTGGATGACGCGCTCGAAACCGAGGCGCAATTCGCGCCGGGCACGCGCGATCCGAACCGGCAGCGCTATCTGGCCGGACTGCTGGCGCAGTTCTGGACGTCCGCCGGCCGTATGTTCGACCTGGCCGCGCAAGGGCAGGAGCGCGCCGCGCGCGATACGATCCGCGGATCTCTCGAAACGCAGCAAGGAGCTATTTCCGGCGCTGTCGCACGCCTGCTGGTGCAGAACAACGAAGCCGAACAGGACGCCGCCGCCCGCATCCAGAGCATTTACCTGGGCGTGGAGCGCGATGTTTACGTCTTCCTGGCTGCCGTGCTGCTGGCTATCTTCTGCACCACGCTCTATTTGATCTACTCCAACCGGCGACTGTTCGATCATCTGGCCGCCGTGTCGGAACATCGCAGCGATCTGGCGCGCAAACTCATTACCGTGCAGGAGGAGACGCTGCACTCGCTCTCGCGCGAGCTGCACGACGAGTTCGGCCAGGTGTTGACCGCGATTGGCGCGATGCTGCGCCGCGCCGAGAAGCACCTGCCCGCCGATTCGCCGTTCTGCGAGGACCTGCGCGAGGTCCGCGAAGTGGCGCAATCCACGCTCGAAAAGACGCGCAACCTCTCACAGTTGATGCATCCCAGCATTCTCGACGATGGCGGCCTGGAAAAGGCCATCGACTGGTATCTGCCGGTATTCGAGAAACAAACTGGAATTAAGGTACGATACGAGAAAAAGGGAGCCGGCCCAGCGATCGCCCACCGGGTAGCCATTCACGTGTACCGTGTGCTGCAGGAAGCGCTGAACAACCTGGCACGCCATTCGGGTTCAAGCGAAGCCCTGGTGCGGCTGGAATTTCCGGCCGGACGGTTGCATCTGGAGGTGCAGGACCGCGGCGCCGGAATGCCGGAATCGCGCAACGGCGGCACCCGTCGAGGCATCGGTATGACCGCCATGCGGGAACGCGCCGAGTTGCTGGAAGGCACCTTCGAGGTGCTGCGTCCCGGCGAGGGCGGTACGCTGGTACGGCTGGAAGTGCCGTTAACGGATAGTTATGAGCGACAAGATTCCGGTACTGTTGGTTGACGATCATAGCCTGGTGCGCAGGGGCTTCCGGCGCATGCTGGAAGACGACCCCGCCATAAGCGTCGTGGGCGAGGCCACCAACGGCCAGGAAGCCATCAAACTGGCGCAGGAATTGCACCCGCGCGTGATCGTGATGGACATGGCCATGCCTGGGTTGGACGGCGTGCAGGCCACCCGCGAGATCCTGAAGAACGCGCCGGACACCGCGGTGTTAATCCTGAGCATGTATTCCGAGGAGAACTACGTGCGCAATGCGCTGGACGCCGGCGCGCGTGGCTATGTACTGAAGGAGGCGCTCGATGTGGATCTGGCCGGCGCCATCAAAGACCTGGCCGCCGGAAAGACCGTGATCGGACCCGGCGTGCTGGCCCCCCGCGGCGAACCCGATCCGGACTACGAACGCCTCACGCCGCGCGAAAAGCAGATCCTGGAGCTGATCGCCAAAGGCAATTCGAATAAGGAAATCGCCACGATTCTGAACCTGAGCGTGAATACGGTTTCCGTCCATCGGGCCAATTTGATGTCGGCACTGGGAATCCATCGCACGACAGAACTGGTGGTATGGGCCATGAAAAAAGGGCTGGTACAACTGCCTTGAACCGCCGCGAGTTCATCTGGGGCGCCCTGGCATTGACGCGGGTCGGCGCTTCCCCCAGTGGCCGTAACGGAGCGGACGCCGGCTTCCGTTTCACCGATGCAACCTCCGCGGCCGGGATTCATTTCCAGCACAACAGCGGCGCCTTCGGTGACAAATATCTGCCCGAAACGCTCGGCCCGGGATGTGCCTTCCTGGATTACGACAACGACGGATGGCAGGACATCCTGCTGATCAACGGCATGGACTGGCCGGGGCACGCGAAGCAACCGGGCACCATGCGCCTTTATCGCAACAACCGTAACGGCACGTTCACGGATGTGACCCGCGCGGCCGGCCTGGACGTGGAAATGTACGGCATGGGCGTGGCGGTGGGCGATTTCAACAACGACGGTTTCCCGGATATCTATGTCACCTGCGTGGGACAGAGCCGCCTGTTTCAGAATACCGGCAAGGGGCATTTTCTGGACGTCACCGCGCATAGCGGATTGGGCAGCCGGCAGGGCTTCAGCAGTTCGGCGCTGTGGTTCGACTACGACCGCGACGGGCTGCTCGATTTGTTCGTCTGCAACTACGTGAAATGGTCGCCCGCGCAGGATGTGTTTTGCAGCATGGATGCGAAGCACAAATCCTACTGCACGCCGGAAGCGTACCGGGGCGAGACCTGCTGGCTGTTCCGCAATCGCGGCAACGGCACGTTCGAGGATGTCACGGCCAAGAGCGGCATCTTCGACAGCAGCTCGAAGTCGCTGGGCGTGGCCATGCTGGACTACGATCAGGACGGCTGGATCGACCTGATGGTGGCCAACGATACGCAGCCCAACAAGCTGTACCGCAACCAACGCGACGGCACGTTCCAGGACATCGCCGTGAAGGCCGGCGTAGCCTTCAGCGAGGATGGCAAGGCCCGCGCGGGCATGGGAGTGGATGTCGCCGATTACGATAATTCCGGCGTGGCCGGCCTGGCGATTACGAATTTCGATAACGAAATGATCGGCTTCTACCGCGGCACGCGCGGCGGCCTGTACGTGGACCAGGCGGCCCGCTCGGACGTGGGCAGGCAGTCGCGCCGCAGCCTGGGCTTCGGCTGCTTCTTCTTCGATGCCGACCTGGACGGCCTGCTCGACCTGCTGGTGGTGAACGGCCACATCGATCCGGGTATACGGGAGACGCGGCCGGAAACGGGGTACGCGCAGCCGCCGCACCTGTTCCTGAATAAGGGCAGTGCGGGATTTCACGACGTGGCCGGCGAGCTGGGTGGCGGCTTTGCCGACCCCAAGGTGGGCCGCGGCGCGGCCTTCGGCGATTTCGACCGGGATGGCGATCTGGATGTGCTGATCACCACCAACCAGGGGCCCGCTTATCTATATCGCAATGATCAGTCGAACGGCCATCGCGCGATCCGCTTTCGGCTGGTGGGGACCAAGTCGAATCGCGACGGTATCGGCGCAACAGTGCGGGTGACCAGCGGCGGCGAAACTGGATCGCGCATGGTCAAGAGCGGCTCCAGCTACCTGTCGCAATCCGAGATGCCCGTGACATTCGGACTGGGCAAGCGGGATACCGTTGAGCGCGCCGTGCGTGCATTGGCCGAGCGGGCAGGTGGAGGAGTTCAAGAACCTGCGCGCGGGGCGGATGTATGAGTGCGTGGAAGCGAAGGGCATCCGCGATACCGGCGGATTCTAAGCCGGAACCACAGATGGACACAGATAAACACAGATAAAACAAGAACAAAAAACTCTAGCCGCCGATGCACGCAGATGCACGCCGATAAAACCAGGGTGTCCGGCGTGAACCGGGTGCTTTTATCTGTGTGCGTTTGTGTCCATCTGTGGTTCCGTTTCCTGCGCGAAGCACTGGGGCTGCAAACAGGAAAGCCCGGGTACAGGCCCGGGCCTTCGCTGGAAGCGGAAAGGAGGATCCTATTTGATCCTTTTGCTGGATCATTCGGCTGACGTTGGTTGGTCGAATCTCGGCGATAATCGTTTGGACCGGTAAGGGCCAACGGTAAGCGCCGTGGCAGGGTCGGCACGCTAGGCCGGTCCCGCTATCAGCATCATATCAAATTTCGCGGTTTGCACCAAAAACGGGCTGAAGGCCACACCCGATTCGCGCCTGTCGTGCAACTTTTCGCCGCCTTCCGGCGTCATATCTCTTCTGCCATATGGCTACCGGAATGAAAAGCGCGAAAAATAAATACGAGACTTATAGAAAGATACTAGAGAAAAAGGCTGCGGAAGTGCGCAACGGCATGTCCGCGCAGCGAGCCGCGCAGGTGCTGGCTCGCGAAGAGCACCCCCACGACGAGGGCGATCTGAGCCAGCAAAGCCACGAGGAGTGGATCTTCCTGAATCGAAACACCCTTGAGATCAAGCTTCTGCGCGAAGTGCTGGCCGCCCTGCAACGCATCGAACACGGCACCTACGGCGTCTGTTACGAGTGTGAAGAACCCATCTCCGCCAAGCGGCTGGATGCGGTGCCCTGGGCTAAGTTCTGCGTATCTTGCCAGGAACGCATTGCGGCCAACGCGGCGGCGGGTATTGAAGAAGCTTTTCAGGAAGCGGATGCATGAAATTGTCCGACCTGCGGAAGGTCACCGTAAAGAAGCATCTGCGCATCCGATTTTCTCTTTCGAACGGGATGGAGTGCGTCGTTAATGAGCACGGCATTGCCCAGGTCCCCGCTCTGCGTTCGATACCCGCCTTCAACCTGGAAGACGAACTAGTGGGCGTCCAGGCATTCGTAGTGGAGCCCGCGGGAAACGTCGAGAAGAATAAGGCTAAGCCTGCAAGTTACACACGTGACCAGATGACGGCGTTGGTTACAAGTGGCGGCGGAGCCGAAGGCGCGCACGACGAGCACGACGACTGAACATCGCTTCAGGCTGTAGTTTCTTAGCTGGCCAGCCGATTATATCTCTGGTGGAGATCTTCCGCCGGAGACTTCAGTGAACCTCGCAAACAAGATTACCTTCTACGCCAGCGGTGGGGTGGTTTTGGCCACAGCCGGAGCGATCGGTACCGTGTACTTGATCTCGCATGGAAACCGCGTCAATGAACTGCGGGCTCTCATGAGCAGTACCATCCAGCAAGCCGAAACTGTGATGGCGAATATGGATGAACTGCATAATAAGGGTGCATTCAATACTGCCGCGTTGTCGCGCAACATGGCCACATTGCAGGCCAGCGATTATCAGAATGCCGTCCTCTACAAGACCATTCCGGTCGTGGCGGGCTGGGAATCGGTGAAGGGCGTGGCCAAGTCCAACGGTTTCACCTTCTTGACTCCATCCCGCCCGGACGTAGCTGTGCGCAACCCGAAGAATCGCACGGAAGAATACGCAGCGGCTTTCCGCGCCTTTGCGGCCGGCCAACCTGAGTATTTCACTGAGGATGCCGCCACCAGCACGCTGATTCTTGCCCGTCCGGTAAGACTCACAGCCGGATGTCTCGGTTGTCATGGCGATCCCGCCACGAGCCCTACACATGACGGCCGCGATGCCGTCGGTTTTGCGATGGATAATTTGCGGGCGGGCGACGTCAAGGGTGCCTTCATCCTGCGCGCCCCGATGACCAGAGACGCGGTAGTGATGGCCAGCATGGGACGAATCACCATCGTCGGGACAGTTGTACTAATCGTCGTGGTGATCGGCTTCCAGTTGCTGAACCGGCGTTTGATCGTGCGGCCACTGCAAACCATCTCGCAAGAGTTGATGGAGGGGGCCTCCCGGGTACGGTCGGCGTCTGGACAACTCGAGGAGGCCAGCCAATCGATTGCCGCGGGAGCGGTAGAACAAGCGGCCACGGTGGAAGAAACATCCGCGTCGACGGTAGAGATCAATTCCATGACGCAATCGAATGCAGATAACGCCAGATCGGCTGCCGCGCTGATGGAAGCCGCCGCCGGAGCCGTAAGTCAGGCCAACCAGAAACTAGAGGGGATGGGGGTCTCGATGCGCGAAATTACCCAGTCGAGCGACAGCATCGGCAAAATCATCAAGGTGATCGATGAACTGGCTTTCCAGACCAACGTGCTGGCGCTGAATGCCGCCGTCGAGGCCGCGCGTGCCGGCGAAGCCGGATTGGGATTCGCCGTGGTCGCAGACGAGGTTCGGAATCTCGCCCAGAAAAGTGCGCAGGCCGCGAAAGATACGGCGAGCCTGATTGAACAGTCCATATCGACTGCGCAGCAGGGCGGCGTGCGCCTGGGGGAGGTGGGTAACGCCATCGCTCTGATCACCAAGTCTTCTGACTCGGTGAAAGCGCTCATCCAGCAGGTCAGCACCGGAACCGACGAACAGGCCCGCGGCATCGAACAAATCTCTTCTGCCGTCCAGCAAATGGAGCAAGTGGTGCAGGTGGCGGCCCAGAAAGCGCAGGAGAACGAGACCTCCACCACCGATCTGCACCAGCAATCGGAGTGCCTGGAGGCCATCGTAACGCGCCTGACCGGTATTATCGAAGGTTGACACACGCCGCGCTCGCACCCCTGGTTGGCTGTTCGCCAGGGCCCGGCCGTGCGATAATTCCAGCAGTATGCAAAACATTCTGCTGGCGACCTGTTTTTTGTTCGGGGTGGCGATCGGCATGGTCCTGGCCTGGACCTTGCTCCGGCCCGCAGCGCAGCAGGCCTATCAGCGTGCTAGGGCCGAGTGGGAGCCTGAGCGCGCCGTCCTGAACGAGCGGCTCCAGAGTAAAGAACAGCAATATAAGGAATTGCAAGCCTCCCTGGATGCCGCCCAACAGAAGCTGGCCGACACCTTCAAGGCGCTCTCGGCCGAGGCCTTACAGAGTAATAACCAGGCCTTTCTCGACTTGGCCAAAACCGCTTTGGAGCGCACCCAACAGACCGCCCGCGGCGATCTGGAACTGCGCCAGCAAGCCATCGCCGACCTGGTGCGGCCCGTCCGCGAGTCGCTGGAGAAAGTGGACGGCCAGATACACGAACTGGAGACGGCCCGTGCGGGCGCTTATGCCGGATTATCCGAGCAGGTCCGCGCGCTGCTCGAAACCCAAGCCCAGCTTCGCTCGGAAACCGGCCGCCTGGCAACCGCTCTGCGGGCGCCCAGCGTCCGCGGCCGTTGGGGCGAGATCCAGCTCAAGCGCGTGGTGGAGATGGCGGGCATGCTGGAGCACTGCGACTTCTATTCGCAACCGGTGGCCTCCACCGAAGACGGCCGGTTGCGGCCGGACTTGCTGGTCCGGCTGCCGGGTGGCAAGAACATCGTGGTGGATGCCAAGACGCCCCTGGAAGCCTATCTGGCGGCCAGCGAGTGTGCCGATGAGGAATCCCGCCGGGCGCGTCTCCAGGACCACGCCCGCCAGGTGCGTGCCCACATCAATACGCTCACGCGCAAGCAGTACTGGGAGCAGTTCGACCCCGCGCCCGAGTTCGTAGTTCTGTTCCTGCCCGGCGAAAATTTCTTCAGCGCCGCGCTGGAAGGCGACGCATCACTCATCGAGGCGGGCGCGGAAAAACGCATCATTCTGGCGACCCCCACCACCCTGATCGCCCTGTTGCGCGCGGTGGCCTACGGCTGGAGCCAGGAGAACGTCGCGGAAAATGCCGCGGAGATCAGCCGGCTGGGCAAGGAACTCTACAAACGCCTGGCTTATATGTGTGGCCACTGGGACCGGCTGGGCAAAAATCTGGATCGCGCGGTCGAAGCGTACAACGAGGCCGTCGGCTCGCTGGAGTCGCGCGTGCTGGTCACCGCCCGGAAGTTCGAAGAGCTCGAAACCAGCCCGTTTGGCTTCGTGCTGGAGAGTCCGCAACCGGTCGATACCCGGCCGCGCGCGCGGGAGTACTCCGCACCGGAGTTGCCGGCCTCGAACGGCCACTCCTGACTTACCACACCCGGCAGGGATCCTTGCGCACCATCGGCTGGCCCGCCTTGCAGGCGAACGCCGCCGCGAATTCCGGCATATTCACCACCACGCCGTTGACCCGAAACTCGGAAGGTGAGTGCGGATCCGTAATGGCGTGCACCCGCTTACTCTCGGCGCGCTCGTCGCCGCAGGCCCACTGCGCAAATCCGATAAAAAACCGCTGGTCCGGTGTGAATCCATCGATGGGGGTGAGCTGCTGATCGCGCGTGGCATCCTTCCAGGCCATATAACCCAGCAATTCTCCTCCCAGATCGGCGACGTCTTCTCCCAGCGTCAGCTTGCTGTTGATCTTGATGTCGTCCACTACGGTGTATTGCGCATATTGATCCGACACGCAATCGGCGCGCTTTTGAAACTCCTTGGCGTCCTCGGGCGTCCACCAGTCGTGCAGATTGCCGTGGGCGTCGAATTGCCGCCCTTCGTCATCGAAGCCATGCGTCAGTTCATGCCCGATGGTGCCCCCGGTATCGCCATAATTCGGCGCATCGTCCATCTTGGGATCGAACAACGGCGGCTGCAGCACGCCCGCCGGAAAGTTGATGTCGTTCATCTGCGGGTTGTAGTACGCGTTCACCGTGGGCGGCGTCATACCCCACTCGCCGCGGTCCACCGGCTTGCCGATCTTGGCCAATTGCCGCCGTCCTTCAAACACATCGGCGCGGTAAATGTTGCCCTCGAAATCGGCGCGGTCGATGCGAATCGAGCTGTAGTCGCGCCATTTGTCCGGATAGCCGATCTTGTTCGTCACTCCGTGTAATTTCGCCAGTGCCTGCTGCTTGGTAGCCTCGCTCATCCAGGGCAACTGTTTGATGTCGTCCTCCATCGCTTTCTCGATTTCCTTCGTCATTTTCAGCGTGCGCGCCTTCATATCCGCGCTGAATGTGCGTTCCACGAAAACCTGCCCCAGCGCCTCGCCCAGATCGCTATCCACGTACTGGACGCAGCGTTTCCAGCGCGGCCGCTGTTCCGGCGTGCCCCGCAAATACTTGCCATAAAACTCGAAATTGGCATCCGCGAACGGCTTCGAAAGATATGCCGCGCGGCTGTTTACCAGGTGCCAGCGCAGATATGCTTTCCATTCGGCCATGGGCGTGGCGGTTAACAGCGTCTGCACTTCCTTAAAGAAGGCTGGCTCCGTGACATTGTATTCGTTCAACTCGCCCAGTCCGCCGACTTTCAGATAAGGCGTCCAGTTGAACGCAGGCGTCAGCGCCTGCAACTGCGCGCGGTCCATCTTGTGAAAGAGATTATACGGGTCGCGCTGTTCCACACGCGTCAGCGAGGCTTTCGCCAGCGCCGTTTCGATGCGCATAATCGTCTGCGCTTCCTGGGCGGATTGCGCCGCCGAATCACCCAGCAGCGCCAGCATGCGCGCCACGTGCGCGACATATTTCTGGCGGATCTCCTCCGATTTGGCGTCCGTTTTGGTGTAATAATCGCGGTCAGGCAGTCCCAGCCCGCCCGCACCCGCAAAGGCGATCTCGCGCGAGGAATCCGCGTAATCCTGGCTTGAACTGAAGCTGAACAACATGCCAAAATCCTGCGCGGCATGCTCGCGCGCGAGGAATTCGGGAAGATCAGTCACAGACTTCAGCGCCCCGATAGCCGACAGCTCCGGGGCCAATGGACTGGCGCCGGCCTTTTCCACCGTGGCTTCATCCATGCACGCGGCAAAGAAATCGCCAATCTCGCGTTCCACGGCCGAGCGGGCCGGATTCGGCTTGGCGGTGTCCTCCAGAATACCCCACAGGAAGCGTTCATTATCCTGCGTCAGCTTGGCATAGACGCTCCAGCTCGATTGGTCGGCTGGAATCGGATTCTTCTTCAACCAGCCGCCACAAGTGTAGTGATAGAAGTCCTCGCAAGGGTTGACCGAGCGATCCATGTCCGTTAAATCGAGGCTCGGGCTGTACGGCAGCGATTGCAACGGTGTCTCGGGAGTCTGGGCGGCGGCTGAGGCCGCGAAAAGAAGAATGCAAAATAGGCGCATAGGCTTTGCTGGAACACTGAGGTTATCACGCCCAGAGCCTGTGATATAAGCGAGAGATGCGAATACACACGATTCTGCTGGGCGCGCTGCTGGCGGCAGCCCTGCCGGCCCAGGAGAAAATCTCCCCGGTGCGCAAGGATCTGCTCGATCCATTCATGGGAGCCGCAGGCAGATGCCTGGCGCTGGCCAAAGCCGTTCCCGAAGAAAAGTATGCCTGGCGGCCCATGGAAGGTGTGCGGTCGTTCGGCGAGGTGTTCGTTCACATGGCGGGAAGCACACTCCTGTTTTGCTCCTATGCCGGCTTACAGCCGCCGGCCGGTCCGGCACACGATCTGGCCCAGATCTATATGAAGCGCGGCTTCGAAATGCCTGAGATCTTCGCCGCGGAGCGCGCCATCAAGAGCAAGGCGCAAACCGTCGAGGTCATGGATCAGGCTTTTCATCTGGCGCCCGATTCCACGACCGTAAGGGAGTGGTGTTATTCGTTCAATGTCGGGTGATGTGCGTGTTGTCGGTTTCGACCCGCCCAAAAGAGGCCGGCGCACCCGCATCCTGTGCGTCTACCACCGCCACCGCGGCGATGTTTACCACATCGTTGACCTCCGCGCCGCGTTGCAATACATGTACCGGCCGCGAGAGGCCCATCAGAATGGGGCCGATGGGTTCCGCGCCGGCAATGCGGCTAAGCAGCTTGTACGCGATGTTGCCCGCTTCCAGATTTGGAAAAATGAGAACGTTGGCTCCGCCTTTCAGGGTGCTGAACGGGAAGGTTTCGTCTATGATCTCGGGCATCACGGCGGTGTCCGCCTGCATCTCGCCATCCACCATCAGCGCCGGTTCACGCAGGCGCACCAATTCCACGGCTCTGCGCACCTTCTCCGCCAGCGGATGACGCGAACTGCCGAAATTGGAGAACGACAGCATGGCCACGCGCGGTTCCACATCGAATCGCCGCGCCATGGCCGCCGTATTCACGGCAATCTCTGCCAGATCCTCAGCGGTGGGCTCGATGTTGACCGTGGCATCCGCCAGGAAATAGATATCCCGCTTGGGCGTGATCAGCACGTACACGCCGGAGACCAGACGCATGCCATGGCGCACCTCGATCACTTGCAATGCGGGACGAATCATGTCCGGATAATGTTGGGTGATGCCGCCGAGCAGGGCGTCCGCATCACCCAGCCGAACCATCATGGCGCCGAATATATTACGCTGCAGAATCATTTCGCCGGCTTCGTGCCGCGTGATCCCCTTGCGCTGGCGCAGGCTGTACATCTCCTCGGCATAAGCGGGCACGCGCCCGGACTTAGTGGGGTCGACGATTTGCATCCCGCTCGGTTGCACGTGCAGCTCGGCCATGGCCGCCCGAATCCGCTCTTCATCGCCCAGCAGAATCGGGTGCGCGATCTTTTCATCCACCAGGATCTGGCAGGCGCGCAAGATCTTATGTTCCTCGCCTTCGGGGAAAACCACGCGCTTGGGTTGACGGCGCGCTTTCAGGATCATCACCCGCATCACTTCGCGCGACTTGCCCAGGCGGCGCTCCAGTTGTTCGCGATAGTCGTCGATGTCGATGGGCATTTGCGCCACGCCCGTCTCCATGGCTGCTTGCGCCACGGCCGCCGCCTCCCAGATCAGCACGCGCGCATCGAACGGTTTGGGAATGATGTATTCGCGGCCGAACTCCAGGCGCTCCACTCCATAAGCGCGGCGCACGGCGTCGGGTACATCCTGGCGCGCCAGGGCCGCCAGGGCGCGCGTGGCCGCCAGCTTCATTTCATCGTTCACGGTGGTGGCGCGGACGTCCAGTGCGCCGCGGAATATGAATGGGAACCCTAAAACGTTGTTGACCTGGTTTGGAAAATCGGAGCGCCCCGTGGCCACGATGGCATCCGGCCGGGCGGCCACGGCCACGTCGTAGGGAATTTCCGGATCCGGATTCGCCAGGGCGAAGACGATGGGATCGTGCGCCATGGTCTTCAGCATTTCCGGCGTCACGCAATTGCCGCTGGACAGCCCGAAGAACACATCCGCACCCACAAAGGCATCAGCCAGCGTGCGCGCTTCGGTTACGGCCGCGAAGCGTTCCTTGTAGGAGTTCATGCCCTCGGTGCGGCCTTTGTAGATGGCCCCCTTGGTGTCGCACATGACGATGTTTTCGCGGCGCACGCCCAGTTTGACATAGTGCTGCGCGCAGGAGATGCCGCTGGCGCCGGCGCCATTGAAAACTACGCGCACCTGATCGATGCGCTTGCCCACCAGATCCAACGCGTTCAGCAGCGCGGCGCCGGAGATGATGGCGGTGCCGTGCTGATCGTCGTGGAACACGGGAATCTTCATAGTGCGCCGGCATTCCTCTTCGATGTAAAAACACTCCGGTGCGCGGATATCTTCCAAATTGATGCCGCCGAAAGTAGGCTCCAGCAACTGGCAAGTGCGCACGATTTCGTCGGCGTTGGTGGTGGCAAGTTCCAGATCGAAGACATCGATATCGGCGAAGCGCTTGAACAGGACCGCCTTGCCCTCCATGACGGGCTTGCCGGCAGCGGGGCCGATGTTGCCCAGTCCGAGCACGGCTGTGCCGTTCGTGACTACGGCCACCAGGTTACCTTTGGCCGTGTATTTATAAACGAGGCTGGGGTCGCGCGCGATCTCCAGACAAGGCACGGCGACACCGGGAGTATAGGCGAGGCTCAGATCGCGCTGTGTGAGGCACGGTTTGGTCGGCACGACGGCCACCTTACCGGCAGGCGCTGAGGAGTGATAGGCGAGCGCATCCTGCGGATCGATTTTCATGGGGCTCCTACAATGAATATTATAGTTACTTATCCGCGCGGGGCAGGCCCGTGTATAATCCGGAATGGCGAAAGCCTTCTACAAACAGGTCGCCATAGTGACCGGCGGCGCCTCGGGCATCGGCCGCGCGCTATGCGAGGAATTAGCCCGCCGCGGCGCTATGCCGGTGGTAGCCGATATTAACCACGAAGGCGCGCTGGCGGTGGCTGCCGCAATCGAAGCCAACGGCGGCAGGGCGTCCGCGGCGCCGCTGGATGTCACCCGCGCCGAAGATGTCGGGCTCCTGGTAGAAGACACCGTGCGCGTGCACGGCCGGCTGGATTACATGTTCAATAACGCGGGTATCGGCGTGAGCGGCGAAGTGCGCGACCTGACGCTCGACCAGTGGCGCCAGGCCATCGACATCAACTTGTGGGGAGTGATTTATGGCGCCACGGCGGCCTACGCCGTAATGCTGCGCCAGGGGTCTGGTCACATCGTCAATACTGCTTCCGCGGCCGGCCTGGTTAGCGAGCCGGGACTGATCCCTTACTCCGTGACCAAAAGCGCGGTGGTGGCTCTCTCAACGGCGTTGCGCGCCGAGGCGGAAGCCTACGGCGTGCGCGTCAGCGTAGTCTGTCCCGGCTTTGTGGACACCGCTATCTATGAGAACGCCGTCGGCATACGGATCGATAAGGAGAAGTTTCTGGCGAAGCTTCCGGTGAAACTGGTCTCCGCCGCGGATGCCGCACGCGCCATCCTGCACGGCGTGGAGCGCAACGAATCGATCATCGTGTTCCCTTTTTATGCTCGGCTGGCGTGGTGGCTCACGCGCCTCCACCCGGCAGCGCTGGCCGGACTGCATCGCCGGACGTTGGTAAATTTAAGGGCGTTGAAGAAAGGTGCTGGGTGCTAGGTGCTAGCCACCACCCACAACCCACCACCCTTATTCATACCGCAAAGCCACCAATGGATCCACACGCGTGGCCCGGCGCGCCGGTATATAGATCGCTACCCAGGCCACCGCCGCCAGCGTGACCGCCACGGCGCCAAATGCAATTGGATCGTAGGGCTTCACGCCGAACAGCAGGCTGGCCAGCAAACGCGTCAGGCCAAACGCGGCCGCCAATCCTACCCCCAGTCCGATGCCTGCCAGCAACAAGCCACGCCCGATGACCATCCGCAGCATGTCGCCGGAGGTGGCGCCCAGCGCTACGCGGATGCCGATCTCCTGCGTCCGCTGTTCCACTGAGTACGACATCAAGCCGTAAATTCCCAGCGCCGCCAGCAGCAAGGCCGTACCCGCGAAAATGGTCAGAAGCATCATGGTGAAATTCTGGCGGGCTGTGGTGTCCGAGATCACCTGCTCCATCGTGCGGAATTTGGAAACCGGCAATTGCCCGTCTACGGCCAGAAATTCGTGCTGGATGGCGGTCGCGAGCGCGCCCGGCTGCATGCCCGGTTGCATGGACGTGCGCACAGCCCAACTGAGCGGGACCACCTGGTTGGCGAACTTGGTGAGCCCGTCGGTGACCTGGCTGGCCGGCACATACATCACGGCTTGGTCGGATTCGCTCAGCCCGTGTTCGCGCACATTCCCGACTATGCCCACGATCTCCCGCGCGGGTTCTTCAAATACCGCGCCGAGTCCCTTGCCGAGAATGATGCTGCGGCCGATCGGATCTTCTTTCGGCCAGTACTTCTTCGCCATCGCCTGGTTGATGATCACTACGCGCGCGGCGGCTCCGGCATCGCGGTCGCTGAAGACTCGTCCGCGCTGGAGCGGGATTTTAAACGCCGAGAAGTAGTGGGCCGATACGGATCGCCATTGCTCATCGCCGCTATACATATTGCCTTTGGCGGGCGGCTTGCCTACGATATTGAACGGAAGGTCAACTTCACTCTCCACGGGCAACAGGAGGGTCGCGGCGGCGGATTCCACGCCCGGCAGGCTCTCGAGACGCTGCGTCATTTGCCGGATCAGGTTGTCGACCCTGGCGGTGGTGTCGTACCGGCCGCCGGCAAGCGACGTCTGCAAAGTCAAAACCCCGTGCGCGTCGAAGCCTGGATCGACCGTCCGCAGGCCCTGAAACGTGCGGATCATTAGCGCCGCGCCCACCAGCAGGATCACGGCCAGGGCGATTTCACTGACCACCAATACGCCGCGCGAACGGTTCTGGTGGCGGCCCGTCCCAGCGCGCCCGCTGGTGTCCTTGAGCGACGAATTCACGTCCAGCCGGGCCACGTGCACCGCCGGAAACAGGCCGAACAGGATGCCGGTGGCGAAGGCCACCGCCACTGTGAAGCCCAGCACCCCCCAATCGAGCGCCGAGACGGCAGTCGTGGACTGCACGCTATCGCTGATCCGCGGCAGGTTCGCCGGCGCGATAGCCAGCAGTGCGCGCACGCCCCATGCGCCGATCAGAAAACCTATGGCGCCGCCGGCCAGGGCCAGCATCACGCTCTCCGTCAGGAGTTGCCGGACGATGCGCAGGCGATTCGCCCCAATTGCCGTGCGGATGGCCATTTCACGCTGCCTGGTGGAAGCCCGCGCCAGTTGCAGGTTGGCCACATTCGCGCATGCGATCAGCAGCACGAAGCCCACTGCCCCCAGCAGGATCAGCAAGGGCAATCTCACATCGCCTACCTCGGCCTGCTGCAAGGGCACCACCGCGACACTTTCGTTCTTGTCCATCCACTTCGGATTGGCCTGGCGAAAACGTGCGCCGGCGATCTTCATCTGCGCCCGCGCGGCTTGTAATGTAACGCCCGCTTTCAATCGCCCGGCGACGGACAGGTAGTGGCCCTGGTTGGTGCTGTTGGGGTCGGCCTGCAAGGGGATAAAGATATCCGCCGGCGGGTTCGATTCGAATGTGGCCGGCAGGACTCCGATCACCGTGACCGGTTCACCGCCAATCTCCATCGGGGAGCCTACCAAACGCAGGTCGCCGCCGAATCGCCTGCTGAACAGTTGGCTGCTGATCACCGCGACCTTCGGCCCGTTGGGAATATCTTCGTCAGCCGTGAACGTCCTGCCGATCGCCGGAGAAACGCCGAAGACGCGGAAGAATTCCGCGGAAACATGGATGCCCTTGACCTGTTCGGGATGATCGCCGGCGCCGATGTTCATGCCCGGCCCGGCGAAGTCGTAGGCCGCCATGGCCTCAAAAACATCGTTTTTCTTCCAGGTATAGAACTTCGGAATGGAGGCGGAAGCATCGCCCTGGTAATCGGGATAACCGCGCCCGACTTTCATGATGCGGTCGGAATCCGGATATGGCAGCGGCCGCAGCAGAACCACGTTGATTACGGAAAAGATAGCGGTGTTGGCGCCAATGCCCAGGGCCAAGGCTGCAATTGCGATAGCGGTGAAACCGGGACTCCTCCGGAACACGCGCAAGGCATGCCGTATATCGGCTAGCAGATTCTCCATATTCAGACTACGATCCACTAGGCACAAAAGTTTCAAACTTTCTTCCGCCTATACCGCGACGTTCTACATATTCGTGCGTATAATATGTAGAGTGACTAGGCAACCAGAAAAGACGGATCTATTGCAGGGCACTCTGGACCTGCTGATCCTGAAGATCGTGGCCTTGGGTCCTATCCACGGCTATGGCATCGCCCAACGAATTTTGCAGATTTCGCGTGAAGCGCTCCAGGTGCAGCAGGGCTCGCTTTACCCGGCACTGCATCGCCTGGAAAAGCGCGGCTGGCTGTGCGCCGAATGGCGCGCATCGGAAAGCGGCCACGACGCCAAGTTTTACGAACTGACCAGAGCCGGCCGGAAGCAACTGGAAGCCGAGACGGCGCAATGGGAGCGCATCGCGGAGGCCATCGGATTGATCCTCCGCACCGCGGAATAAATTGTCTTTCCGACGCAAACAACACGAGACCCAGCTAGCCGCCGAGCTGAACTTCCACATCGCCAGCCGAACCAGGGACCTGGTGCGGGTCGGAATGTCGGAAGCCGAAGCCCGCCGGCATGCACACCTTGAATTTGGAGGAATGGAAACCGTGAAGGAAGATTGCCGCGACCTGCGCCGCACACATTCGATCAAGGAGTTGTACAAAGACTTCCGCTACGCCTTGCGCGTCTTTCGCAAGACGCCTGCGTTCAGCGTGGCGGCCATCGGCACGCTGGCGCTGGGTATCGGTGCTTGCACCGCCGTTTTTACCGTGGTGAACGACGTGCTGCTGCGTCCGTTGTCTTATCCACAGCCGGCCCGGCTGGTCAAGGCGCTTACCAAAGATCCCCCACTGGGGATTAAGAACGGTCCAACATCATATCCGGACTATCTCGACTGGCGCGACAGCGGCGTCTTTGAAAGCGTTGGTGTCTATCTGCAGGATAACGTGGTCCTCTCGGTGGGCGGCCAATCCGAGCGCGTGGTGGCCATCGGGGCCACCAGCGGCGTGCTGGCGGCGCTGAAGGTCACGCCGCTGGCCGGGCGCCTGTTCACCGAGGCTGAAAGCAAGCCGAGTCTGTCACCCGTCGCCCTGCTCACCGAGCGTACCTGGCGCAGGCGCTTTGGTGCCGATCCAAAGCTGTTGGGCGGCACGATCAAAGTGAACGGATTCCCCATGGCTGTCCTTGGTATTCTGCCGGCGAGCTTCGTTTTCGAAGACGATCCAGAGATATGGACGTCGCTAGTGCAAACCGGCGACGAAATGAATCGGGAAAACCGCTATTGGGGTACACTGGCACGGCTGCGGAAGGGCGCCACGCTCGCGCAAACCCGCGTGCAAATGGACCGGATCAGCAGGCGTCTGGCCGCGGCTTACCCGGCGTCGAACCGGGATTGGGGCGTCGATCTGGTCGGCCTCAAGGAAAGCATGGTCGGCGACACCCGCCCACAGCTGCTGGTGCTGATGGGTGCGGTGGGTTTTGTCTGGCTGATCGTATGCGCGAACATCGCCACGCTGCTGTTGGTGCGCGCTTCGGGACGCAGCCGCGAGATGGCCGTGCGGGCGGCGTTGGGTGCCAGCGGCGCCCGGCTGGCGCGGCAATTGGCTACCGAGACCCTCGTACTAGTGCTGGCCGGCGGCGCGGCAGGTATTGGGCTGGCATTCACTGCCGTCGCATCGCTGCGCGAATATGGACCTGCGGACTTGCCGCGGCTCGACCAGATTCACGTGGATGCCGCGTCTGTTGCCTTCACGTTGGGCGTCGCTATGCTGACGGGTTTGCTGGCGAGTCTGGGACCCGTGTTCCGAATGCGACGCCAACAGCCCGGTGCGAGTTTGCAGGAAGGCGGGCGAGGTGCCACCGGTGGCCGGCGGCGGAGTCTCACCCGCGCCGCTCTGGTGACCGCGGAGGTGGCGCTGTCCATCGTCTTGCTGACCGGTTCAGGACTGCTGATCAAGAGCTTTGCGAATCTGCTCAACCAGGATCCGGGTTTCCGCACCGATCATCTGCTGACGTTCTTCCTTTGGCTGCCGAATACCAAGGTGATGGAAAACGGCAAGTATCAAAAAACCAAAGTGGAGCGCTATGTGGACGCCGTCACTGCGCGTCTCGCCGCGATCCCCGGCGTGCAGCATGTGGGTCTCGGTATGCCCTTGCCGCTGGGCGGCGGGGGATATCAGGTGTGGTCTAAGTTTTGGGTGGCCGGCGAGGGCAATAACCAGTCCGGCTTTGTGTACGGCATCGGTCAAGCCGCCACCACGGATTATTTCACCGCCCTTGGTGTGCGGTTGCGTGCGGGACGAAACTTCTCGCCCGCCGACCGGCCGGATACTCCGGCCGTCACCATCATCAATGAGGAGTTCGCCCGCCAGAAGTTCGCCCATCGGAATCCGATCGGCAGGCGCATCGGGATTGAAAGCGATCCGAAGACATACGAGATTGTAGGCGTGGTGGATAGCGTCAAATCCGGCGGACTGCAGGACCCCGCGCCGCCGCAGATGTACTTGCCCATGGCGCAACAGCCCGTGCCTGTATTAACGGGAGGGCTGCGGACAGCGGGCGATCCGGCCGCATTGATCCGCACGGTCCAGCAACAGGTTCTCGCGGTGGACCCGGATGTGCCTGCTTACCGGTTCCGCACCGGCGAACAACTGCTGGGCCGTTCGCTGGCCAGTCGCCGCTTGCTCATGACGCTGATCTCGTCATTCGCGGGAATTGCGCTGGTGCTCGCGCTGCTGGGTTTGTACGGTGTGCTGGCCTACGGCGTGGCGCAGCGTACGCGCGAGATCGGTGTTCGCATGGCCTTGGGCGCAGCGGCGGGACAGGTGCTCGCTGGGGTGGTTCGGCAGGGCATGACCATCGCCTGTCTGGGGGCGGTGGTGGGCATCGCGGGCGCGCTTGCCATTACACGCGTGCTCAAAGACGCGCTGTACAACGTAAGCCCGCTTGATGCCGGCGTCCTGCTGGTAGCGCCGGTGGCGCTGCTGCTGGTGGCCCTGCTGGCCTGCGCAATTCCGGCGCGGCGCGCAGCGCGGGTCGATCCGGTGCTGGCCCTGCGGCACGAGTGAGCCTCTACTGTACATCGCTCACTTTCCCGCCCGTAAAGATGACTTTCAGATCTCCATAGACGTAGATCTTCTTGGCGCCCAGATCAGCCTTTTGTTTAGGCTCTCCATAGATGGCGATCACTTCGTCTGTGGTCATGCCCAGCGTAACCTTGGCGTCGGCATTGGGCGCTGCCGGCGCAGCGTTGGAGCCGCCGGATTCGCTGAGCGCTTGCCGGTCGGCCTGGTCGCCTTCTTTCGCCGTCTCGCTCAGTTCAGCCTTGACGTTGGGATCGTCCGGGGGTGCGATGGCCGCAAAAGCCGTCTCGACCGGAGGCGCTACCGCAGCCTTTGGCGCGGCCGGAATTCCGTTCTGGCCTTGCTTGGCCTGCAGATCGCCCAAGCCTTGATCGATGGTCTCCCGCATGTGGTTCTGCATCTCCTGCAGATCCGCGATCCCCACCTGGACGCTGGCTCCCTTCTGGCAGTCCTGGCCCTTGCTGGCCATCACGATCACGTCAGCCGCGGGGGAGTTGGGGGGCGTGCCTGGATTCAGTTGCAGAACATCGCCTTCGGTGACGCCGCAGGTGCCGCCCGCGCTGGAGGGCAGATCTAACGGCGCCGATACCACGAAGACGTGTGTGGAATTGTCGGTCAGTATCCGCGCGATCCCGCTGGAACCCGGATCGGGTGTGGCCTGCGCCCCGGCAGCGGCCTCCGAATTCTCCAAAGCGATCTGGCGCCGGACTTCCTCTGCAATAGCCTCTTTCACCTCCGGCGCAATCGGTGCGGGAGCCTGTAACTGGGCATTGGCCAACTCGGCCGCGCGTTCCGCATAGGCCGCCTGCAGCGTCTGTGCCACGTAGTAATCCGTCAACCAGAGCGCGGGACTCGTGTAGACCGGGTAGGGCGTGAAGTAGACTCCGTAGTATCCATACCACGGGTTCCCGGCCCAACCCCACGGGTACGCGATCGGCGCTGCCCAGGGATTGTACGCCCAACCGTAGAAGGCCGGTGCATAATAGTAGCCCGGTGCATAAACGTTCATTGGAACTCCCCAATAAGTGTATGGACGATAGAAACGGCCATACACGCGGCCGTTGTAATAGTAAGTACGCCGCTCATAATCCCGGCCGCCATACCGGTATGGATGCCCGATGTAACCGTGCCCATAACGATTGCTGACCACCCGCGCACCGTCCTTACGAGTACGCACGATGGTCCGCGCGCCGCCTGGCCCGTGATGGATGTCCATGTCGCGCGCGTGTACGGTGGTAACGTGCCCGCCGGCGTCCCGATGGACGTCGGTGCCGCCCTTGGTGCGGGTCACGGTGTCGCGGCTGTTTGTTATCGGCCGCGTGACCGGGGGTTTAGTCTCGGGTTTGGGCGGGGTTGTTACCTTGGCCGTTGGGCCGCCTGGCTTGTTAACGGTAGGCGACGTCCTGTTTACGGTCGTGGGGCCAGACTTGTTTCCGGTCGTCGGCCCAGACCTGGTCCCGGTTGTGGCACCCGCGGGCTTGGTTGTGGACGCCCCAGGTTTGGCTGGAGTGGTCGGTTTGGCGGCTGGTTTGGGCGCCGAAGTAGGCTTCTTCGGGCTATCCGCATGTAATGCTGCCAAAGGCACGCACAGCAGTGCGGCTAGGGCGAACTGATTCCATCTGCCCGAAACGGCGTTACGAAATTGAAGCGTCCTCATGATTTCCTCCTGTTTGCCAGTTACTCGAAGGCAGTAACTTTTCCTTTCTCGAATGTTATCTTTACCTTAAAATCCTTATAGATGTAGATTTCCTTGGCATCCGTCTTGAATGTGTTGCTGGGCTGCCCCAACTTAGCGATAACCTGGTCGGTGGTATCCCCCAGCTGCACAGCTTCCGCGGGCGGCTTTTCGGGGGGTGCGATCGGCCCAAACTGTGCCTGGGCTGGTCCGGGTTCCGGAGTCGGAGCCGGTGCTGGGTCCGCGGGCGCTTCTTGCTGCGGGGATTGCGCCTGCGCGTCCTGATCGGCGCTGGCGTTCGCATCGTCCGAGGTAGTTAGTACCGCGCTGATAGTAGGCTGCACCTGGCTGAAATCGCTATTCTGATATCCCTTATTAAAATGGAACGATATTTCCGCCAGGTAGGGGTGATGCGCGGGATCGGGAGCGTCCGGCTTACATGCATCGCCGCACGACTGGACATAAAAATCAATGGAGGCGGGGTTAAGGTCCATCCTGAGCAGGTACACCTTTTCATCCACGGCCACCGCCCGGCTGTCCACGTGCTTCGTGACGCGCTTCGGCGGCTTCAATGGGCTATGGGAAATCAAAGTGTCCCTCATTTTGTCGGTTGCAATGCTCATCGTACCCCCGGCGATCTGCCCATCCTCGTAATCGTTGCCGTAGTACCCCATCTTCGGGGGGTTGGCCTGCAGGCCGTCCTTCTTAACCACCAGGACGCTGCCGGCCTGCGTCACCTTCCCGTCCTTGTTTATGACCGTAAGCCTGTAAGCCGCTTGTAACTGCTGGACTAAGCTGCCTTTCGCCGCCGAGTGCGGAGCGGCCGTCAACAGCGAAGCCGCCAGTAACATGGCGGCCGTCGAACCCGGGATTCCATGAGTATTTCGCATATGTTCTTTCCCCCCAACCTTGTATTTGACGCCCTCAATATGTATGGCGTGGAATTTGCGTCGAAATACTCAGCCGAAATAAAAGAAACATCAATTACCCCGCGGAATTGGCACGGATTTCTCTTCCATCTGGCGGTTCAACGGTATATACTGATCGAAAGTGTCTGGCGGCCAACAAGCCGAAACAGGTGATACGGGCGATTTGACCCTGCTGCTGAATCGTATGCAAGAGGGGGATCGCGCTGCCGCCGAGCAGGCGGCCTCCCGGATCTACGGCGAACTGCATCGCATCGCTTCCCGCGAGATGCGCCGCGAACGGCCGGGACACACTCTGCAAACCACCGCGTTGATCCACGAAGCGTTTGTGCGGCTGTCGGCCTCTGGATCTCTGGAGATCCAAAGTCGCGGACATTTCATGGCGGTGGCCAGCCAGCAGATGCGCCGCATCCTGGTGGATCACGCGCGATCCGCCGGAGCGCAGCGGCGCGGCGGCGGCGCCGTCCAAATCGATCTGGACGCGGTACAAGGCGGGGCCGACGGACGCAGTTTGGATCTCCTGCTGTTGGACGAATCGCTCGCGGAACTCGAATCGATCGACCCGCGCGCCGCCAAGGTCATCGAGCTGCGATACTTTGGCGGCTACACGGACAAAGAAGTGGTCGACGCGCTGGCCGTTTCATTGGCGACCGTTCGGCGCGATTGGGAGTTCGCGCGATCGTGGCTGTTCCGCCGCATGCAGGGGCAGCCGAAGACGGTGTCCCGAGCCGCGCAAGCGTAATATCCCGGCGATGTCACCGGAAATCCATCAGCGCGTGCGCCAGCTCTTTGACGAGGCCCTGGAGCACACGGAGCCGGAACGTATCCCGTTTCTGCAAACGGCTTGCGCCGGCGACTCCGAAGTGTTTGGCCAAGTGGCGCAGCTGCTGGCGGCCCACGTCGAGGCCGGCCGCTTTCTGGAAGAGGAGCCGGCCCTGCCGCAGCGCATCGGCCGCTACATGATTACCGCCGAACTGGGCCGCGGCTCGATGGGCATTGTTTACAAAGCTATCGATCCGCTGATTGGGCGCGAGGTCGCCGTAAAGGTCATCCGCCTGCAAGCGCTGGCGGACGGCAGGGAGGCGGCCTATTTGCGCGAGCGCCTCTTTCGTGAGGCGCGCTCAGCCGGCGGGTTGTTTCATCCGGGCATCGTAGTCATCCTGGACGTAGGCCAGGAAGGCGATCTGGCCTTCATCGCCATGGAGTATGTCGATGGGCCATCGCTGTCCCAGGTGCTGGCCGCGTGCTCGAAGATGGAGTGGCGCGAAGGGCTCCAGGTCCTGCAGCAAACCGCCGCGGCCTTGGACTTCGCGCACGGCAAGGGCGTCGTGCATCGCGATATCAAGCCGGCCAATATCATGCTGCAAAAGGGCGTGACTGTCAAGGTTGCCGATTTCGGCATCGCGAAGATCACATCCTCGCAGCGCTACACCAAAACCGGCGTAACGATGGGTACGCCCCACTACATGTCCCCTGAGCAAGTCGATGCCAAGCCTTTGGATGGGAGGTCGGATCAATTTTCGCTGGCGGTGGTCGCGTTCGAGCTGTTGACGGGCGCCGAGCCGTTCGTGGCCGATTCGTTCACGGCGCTAGCGCACACCATCGCGTATGGGCCGCGCCCTTCCGCCTGCGCGGCGAACTCGGATTTGCCCGCGACCGTCGACCAGGTCTTTTACGGCGGGCTTGGCAAGCTTCCGGAGGAGCGCTATGCGAATTGCCGCGAGTTCGTGATCGCCCTGGAACAGGCGTTGACGGGTGCTACACCTGTTGCCGTCCCACCCGTGCCGCCAGCGCCGCAAGCGCAGCATCGGGCCGGGAAACTCCTCCGCTACGTGTTGGCGGCCGGCGCGGCGGTGGTGCTTTTGTCGGCTGGCGGGCTGGGTTACCTGAGGCTGACGCGCGCGCCTGATCCGCCGCCGAAGGTCGCTTCGCCGCTCGCGGCTCCAACCATAACGGATTTCTCGGCGGACCCGCAGTCCATCCAGGCTGGCGAGAAGGCGATGCTGAGTTGGAAGGTGCTCGGCGTAACCGAAGTGACTATCGAGCCAGGCATCGGCAAGGTGCAGGCTGCGGGTCAATTGCCAGTCAAGCCGGCGGAATCCAATGACTATGAATTGACCGCCATGAATGCTACAGGGACCGTGTACCAGAAAGTCTCTATTGAGGTGAAGCAGTCCCCGCTCGTACTCCGTCTGGAGGGGGAGTCCGCGCTGCGCCGCGGACAATTCGACGAGGGCCTGGAGTCCCTCGTTCAGGCCGCCGCGTTAGGCGACAAATTGGCCATGATGGAACTCGGCGATAACTATTCGAAACGACTAGGAGGCCGCAACGCGAAATATTCGAGGGCGGCATATTGGTATCGCAAGGCCGCCGAAGCGGGCGATCTGGACGCTATGCTGTTCTTGGGGGGATTCTACGAAACGGCCCTCGGCGGCGGTCTGCCGGATCGCGAAGAGGCGGCAAAGTGGTACCGCAGGGCGTCCAACCTCGGCAGTGCGGACGCCACCTATGACCTTGGCAGAATGTATGCGAACCCCCGGGGCGCACACCGGGACCGGAGACAAGCCTGCGACCTCTTTCAACAGGCGGTCCGGATGGGCAACAAAGACGCCTTACAAGAGTTCGCCCGCATAGGCTGCCGCTAACCGCCCGCTCAGACAAACTGGTACTTTTGTCCCTGCGCGTCCCAAAGAATCTTCTTGTTGTTCTTGAACGAAAGCGTAGCCAGGTGGCCTGAAATAGCCGCCTGCTGCCCGACCTCCGGTGACGCAATCACCTGTTCGTTCCCGCGGATAGCTTCCACCCAGTTGTGAAAATGGTTGATAGCGCCATCGCGCTCGCCAAAGTCCTTGGGGCCGTTCAGGTGGATCTCTGCCCGCGCCTTCACCCGGTCCGGCGCTTTGCCCTTGAGCAACTGCGGCCGGAAGTACAGGTCCATGCGGTTCAGCACCTCGATGGTGCCTTCATTGCCGCATAGCTGCTCGCCGTATCCGTACTCATCGTTGCCGAAATAACTGGAATAGTTGATCTGCAGCTTGTCCGGATATTCGTAGAGGGCGCTAAACGTGTCCGGTGTATCGCGGTCGTCATCTGCGGCGGTCCAGCGGTAGATGCCGCCCGAAGCCATGCAAGAGAGCGGCAGGGTGCGGTCCAGCATGAAGTTCACAATGTCGGTCTGGTGAACCAGAAGGTCGGTGGAGATGCCGCCGGAGTAATCCCAGTACAGGCGCCATTGATAGTAGCGGTGCGGATCCCAAGGGCGCTTCGGCGCCGGTCCCAAAAACTTGGCCCAGTCGGTGTTCTGCTCGTTGGCGTCCGGAGGAATCACGTAGCGCCAGGCCGGATCATTTTCCGGCGTGTTGCGGTACCAGAACGCGCGCACGAAGTGCACGTCGCCGATCATGCCCTGCCGCACCAGTTCCCTGGCTTTCTTGTACAGCGACGAACTGCGGTTCTGCGTGCCCACCTGCACGATCTTGCCGGATGCCTTCCATTCGCGCACGATGTCGAAGCCCTCCTCGATGGTGTGTGCGAGTGGTTTCTCGAGGTAAACATGCTTTCCGGCGCGCAACGCGGCGATGGCCATGTCGTGATGCAGGTGCTCGGGCGTCATGATGAAGACTGCATCGATGTCTTTGTTGGCCAGCAGATCGTGGTAGTCCTCGTAGGTGGCCGGCGTGTTGCCCCAGATGGTCTGCACGCGGTCCTTGCCGCGCGCCAGGTAGCCCTGGAAAGTATCGCAGATAGCGGTGAGGTTGACGGTATCCGGAGCGGCCTTCTTCAGCCATTCGATGCCCGCGTTGCCGCGGGTACCTACGCCGATCCAACCGATGTTGATCTTGTCATTGGCGCCGCGCGCGCGGATGACGGCAGGCCCGGCCAGCACGGCGGCCGTGGCCGTAGTTCTAAGAAAATCCCGGCGATCCATTTCGCCCTTATGGTAGCAGAAGGCGGGAGTCAGGAGTCAGGAGTCAGAATGGCGCAAGAGTTGCGTGGCAGGCATTCTGTCTCCTGTCTCCTGTCTCCTGTCTCCTGTCTCCTGTCTCCTTTCGTCTGTCTCCTGTCTTCTTCTCACTCCTCCCTCGCCTTCGCAACCGCCGCCAGATACTGGCGCGCCTTTTCCTCGATCCGGTCGTACCGGCCTTCCTGAATCAGCTTGGCATCCACCAGTTCGCCGCCTACGGCTACAGCACAGGCGCCGGCCTTCAGAAATTCGCCGGCGGTCTCCAGGTTCACCCCGCCCGTGGGAATCATCTCAATCTGCGGAAACGGCCCCTTCAGCGCCTTGATGTACTTCGGCCCGCCCACATTGCCGCAAGGAAAAATCTTGACTATATCGGCGCCGGCTTCCCAGGCGGTAAGCACTTCGGTGGGAGTCAAGGCGCCGGGACAGATGACTTTCGAATAGCGCTTGGCCATTTCGATGGTCGCCGGCTTCAGGCTGGGCGTGACCAGAAACTCGGCGCCCGCCAGCATGCAGATACGGGCGGTCTCCGGGTCCAGCACCGTGCCGGCCCCCAGCACGATCTTGTCGCCAAACTGATCGGCCACGGCCTCCAGGGCGCGCACGGCGCCGGGAACCGTCATGGTGATTTCGGCCGCGCGGACTCCGCCGCGATAAATCGCTTCGATGGCCCGGATGGCGGCCTCCGCGCTCGAAGTGCGTACCACGGGGACAATGCCGATAGCGGTGATCTGAGCCAGGATCTCGGTTGCCTTCATGGTTTTCAACGTAGCATGGCGGGCATTGGAGGGCGGGCTTTAGCCGGCGCGGGGCTTCAGCCCCGCTGCAGCCCCCCGAACCCGCCAAGAGATTCTTTTCAACAATCTCCCACCAACTCAACATGGTCCCGACGCCGGACACGTCCCCCCACAGCATTGGCATGCGCCTGCCGCTGCTGCGGAAGCCGGCGCCCGTCCTCCGGTACATTGCCGCCCTGCTCTTAGCCGGACTGGCGCAGGTGGCCCGCACACCCCTCCATCAGCCGACGCTCATGCCGTTTATCACTTATGTGCCATTCATCCTGCTGGCAGCGGCGTTTGCAGGTTTCGGACCCGGGCTGCTCACCACCGCCCTGTGCTGCCTGGAATCGATATACTTCGCCGTGGAGCCAACCGGCAACTTCCGCGTTGCCGACCGCCGGCACTGGCTGGGAATTGGGGCCCTGGCGTTAACCGGCATAGTGGCCAGTCTATTATTCGAACGCTTGAAGCGCTCCGAAGAGCGCCAGTACGCCGCCAACCTGGAATTGGCCGCCATCCAGAGTTCCGCCCCCGTGATGCTGCTCGTAGTGGATGAGGCGCTCCACGTCCGGAAGGCCAATACCATTGGTATGGAGTACGGCCGTCTGGGCATCCCCGACGGCCCGGTGATGGGCCCAGGCGCGGCGATCGGCTGTCTGAATAGCCTGGCAGATCCCAGCGGATGCGGATACGGTCCGGTTTGCTCGGAATGCCTCATCCGCCAAGCGGTGTTGGACACGCTGCATACCGGAACACCGCACAGAGATGTGGAGAATTGGGTGCCCGTGTCCGTGGACGGGCGCGAACAGTCGAGGTGCCTGCTGGCTTCCACCGTTCCGTTGCAGATCCCAGGCGCCTCTAAGACCGTGTTGGTCTGCGCCCAGGACATCACCGATCGTAAGCAAGCCGAGACCGCGCTGCGGGAAAGTCAGGCGAAGCTGGAAGCCGCATTGGCCAGCGCCACCGATGCCGTATTTATCTCCGATGCCGACGGACAATTCATCCATTTCAACGATGCCTTCGCCGCGTATTGCAGGTTCGCGAATAGGGATCAGTGCGCGAAAGCTTTCGCGGCGTACGCTGAAATCCTGGACGTGTTCTGGCCGGATGGAACCCGGGTGCCCGTTGGACATGTGGGCGGTACCGCGGGCCCTGCGGGGCGAAACGGCTACGAGCGCTGAATATCTGCTCCGGCGCAAGGACAGCGGGGAGGAGTGGGCCGGAAGCTACAGCTTTGGACCGATTCGCGCCCAGGACGGCGCCATCGTGGGCTCGGTGGTAATTGCGCGTGACGTTACTGAACAAAAGCGAGCCGAGCAGGCCCTGCGCCGGCAGGCCGAGCTGATCAACCTTTCGCACGACGCGATTATCGTTCAGGATAAGAACCGGATCATCACCGGATGGAACACGGGCGCCCAGGAGATGTACGGCTGGACCGAAGCCGAGGCGCTGGGCAACGTCACGGACGAGTTCTTCCACACCAGCGCTTCGATTTCCACCGGCACGCTCAACGAGATTCTCGGCCGGGTGGGGCGGTGGGAAGGAGAGTTGGGGCACACTCGGCGCGATGGAGTGCGTCTGACCGTCGAGAGCCGCCAGGTGCTGTTGCGCGATGCCCAGGGCCAACCCGCGGGAATCCTGGAAATCAATCGCGACATCACCGAACGTCAGCAGGCCGCAGAGGCGCTGCGCGAGAGCGAGAAGCGCTTCCGCGCGCAGGTAATGGCCAGTTCGGACATGGTGTATCGCATGAACCCGGATTGGAGCGAGATGCGCCAACTAAACCGGGATTTTACCGCCGACACGGAAACGCCCGACCGCGCCTGGCTTCAGGAATACATCCACCCGGACGATCGGCCGCGCGTGCTGGCGGCTATCGACCAGGCTATCCGGACCAAGGGCAAGTTCGAACTGGAACACCGCGTCCCGCTAGTGGACGGCACCTTAGGGTGGGCGTTCTCGCGTGCGATCCCTCTACAGGACGCGGACGGCGAAATCGTCGAGTGGCTCGGCGCCGCGAGCGATATCACCGGGCGCAAGCAAGCCCAGGCGGCCTTGGCCGCCAGCGAACTACGGCTGCGGCTGTTTGTCGAGCATGCGCCGGCTGCCATTGCCATGTTCGACCGGCAAATGCGATTTCTGGCGGTCAGCCGCAGATGGCTGGCCGACTACCGCCTCGGCGAGCGGGATCTCATCGGGCTCAGCCACTACGAGGTGTTTCCGGAAATATCCGACCGTTGGAAGGAGATACACCGCCGCTGCCTGGCCGGCGCCGTTGAAAAGTGCGATGAAGATCCTTTCCCTCGTGCCGATGGAAGTGTTGACTGGCTTCAATGGGAAGTCCATCCCTGGCGCAACGAGAATGGCGAGATCGGCGGCATCATCATCTGCTCTGAGCAGATCACCGCGCGCAAGCAGGCACAGGAGGCTCTGGCCGCCAGCGAAAACCGGCTTCGCGCCTTGCTGGACTCGGCATCCCAGGGCGTTGTGGCCATAGACGAGCGCGGGCGTATGGTTCTGGTAAACGCCGAGATCGAAGAGATGTTCGGATACACCCGCGACGAACTGCTCGGCCAACCCCTGGAGATCATGCTGCCGGAGCGCAACCGCCGGGCGCATGACCAGCATTTGCAGCAGTATTTCGAGCACCCTCGGACCAGAGCGATGGGGCTGGGCCTCGATCTTTGCGCCCGTTCCAAGAATGGCAGCGAATTTCCGGTGGAGGTCAGCCTCAGTTGCGTCGAGCAAGGTGGGTCGCGGTTGGCGATGGCCATCATCACCGACATCACCGAACGCAAGCGGGCGGAGGCGGAACTGCTGGCGGCCCACCGCCGGACCACTGCCATCCTGGACAACATCTCCGACGGCTTTAATGTGTTTGACCGCGAATGGCGCTATACACACGTCAACGCCGCGGCGGCCAGGCTCACGCACATGACGCCTGAACAACTGCTGGGCAAGAACTTATGGGAGTTGTGGCCGTCCCTGCCGGAGACAGCGTTTGGGGCTGCCTACCGCCGCGCCGTCGATGAGAACATCCCGGTCCAGGTCGAGGCGTACTACCCCGAACCGCTCAACGCCTGGTTCGAAGTGCGCTGTTATCCGTCGCCTGAGGGGCTCGCCCTCTTCTTCACCGACGTTTCCCAGCGAAAGCAAACGGAGGTGGAACTGCGCGTACAGCGCGACACGCTCCAGCGGCAGGCCGCTTTGATCAACCTTTCGCACGACGCCATCATTACCACGGATCGGGACCGGGTCATCACCGGATGGAACACTGGCGCGCAGGAGTTGTACGGCTGGACGGAACCAGAGGCGCGGGGTAATGTCTTGCACGAGCTCCTTCAAACGACTGCCCGAATTTCAATTGGCACCGTCGACGAGATTCTCGGCCGGGTCGGGCGGTGGGAAGGGGAGCTGGGGCACACTCGCCTCGATGGAACACGTCTGACCGTCGACAGTCGCCAGGTGTTGTTGCGCGATGCCGAGGGAAATCCGGCCGGAATCCTGGAAATTAATCGCGACATCACCGATCAAAAGCACGCAGCCGAGGAATTACAGCAAGCCCATAGCCGAATCACTTCTCTGCTCGAAACCGTCTCCGATGGCTACCACACCTTTGATTGCGAATGGCGCTACTCTTACGTCAACCCCGCCACCGCCCGCATGCTCGGCAAGTCACGCGAGGAACTGCTGGGCAAGAATCTTTGGGAGTTGTGGCCGGGGCTGGCCGACACGGTCCAGGGGGTTGCTTACCGGCGGGCGGTCACGGAGAACGCTCCGGTGCACATCGAGAGCTATTACACCGAGCCTCTAAAGGCATGGTTCGACGCTCGCTGCTACCCGTCGCCCGAAGGTCTCTCGGTTTTTCTGACCGATATCACCGAGCGCAAGTGGGCCGAGGAGGAGGTCCGGCAGCTCAACGCCGAGTTGGAGGAGCGGGTGCGCGATCGCACGGCCCAACTGGAAGCCGCCAACAAAGAGCTCGAAACTTTCGCCTATTCCGTCTCGCACGATCTGCGCGCGCCGCTGCGCGGCATCGACGGCTGGAGCCTGGCGCTCGTCGAAGATTTTGGCGATAAGCTGGACGGCGAAGCCCGGCATTACTTGAACCGGGTGCGGTCCGAAGCCCAACGCATGGGACAGTTGATCGACGATCTGCTGCGGCTCTCCCGCGTCACCCGGGCGCCGCTCGAACGCGAGTCCGTCGATCTCACCACCATGGCCCATTCCATCGCCGGCACGCTCCGCGAAACCTGCTCCGGGCGGCAGATTGAATTCGCTATTGAACCGGGGTTGAGCGGGCAGGGCGATGCCCGGCTGTTGGAAGTGGTGTTGACCAACCTGCTGGGCAACGCCGTCAAGTTTTCCGGCAAACAACCAGCCGCGCGCATCGAATTCGGCCGCACCGAGCAGGAAGGCCAGCCTGCATTTTACGTGCGCGACAACGGCGCGGGGTTCGACATGACTTATGCCCGCGCGCTTTTCGGACCGTTTCAGCGCCTGCACCGCGCGTCGGAATTTCCCGGGACCGGCATCGGTCTGGCCACCGTACAACGCATTATTCACCGCCACGGCGGACGGATTTGGGCCGACGCACACGTGAACCGGGGCGCCACTTTTTATTTCACCCTGGAGTAATTTTTGGAGTAATATATGCGCAACAAAACCATTCTACTTGTCGAAGATAATCCGAGCGATATTGAACTGACGCAACGAGCCCTCGCCCGCAGCAACGTCGCTAATGAACTCATCGTGGCAGAGGATGGCCAGGAAGCTTTGGATTATATTTTCGGTTCAGGCAAGTACGCCGGGCGCGACGTATCCGTCTGGCCTGGAGTGACCCTGCTGGATTTGAAACTGCCTAAGATTTCCGGCCTCGAGGTCCTGCGTGCCATTCGCGCCGACCCGCGCACCCACCGCATGCCCGTCGTAATCCTGACTTCATCGAATGAGCGGCACGACGTGGCCAGCGGTTACGACCTGGGCGTCAACAGCTATATTCAAAAGCCCGTCGACTTCCAGCAGTTTGCCGAGGCCATCCGGCAGCTCGGACTATACTGGCTCTTTCTGAATGAGCGGCCCCCGTCGACCGAATGAATTCACGCGGCCTGAAGCACCGTCTTCACCTTCTCCGCCAGTTGCGTGGCGCTATAGGGCTTCTGGATGAAACCGGCGAGCCGCTGCCCGGCGAAGCGTTGAATCGCCTCCGCCTCGTTGAACCCGCTCGAAAGCACAATCTTCACATCGGGCCGTAAGCTGCGCAATTCGCGCAACGCCTCTTCTCCCCCCAGCAACGGCATAGTCAGGTCCAGCAGCACCAGGTTGACCGACGGGTTGCCCCGCAACAGGTCCATAGCTTCCCGGCCATTTTCCGCCAGCAGTACCTGGTATCCTTGCCGCTCCAGGGCGCTCTTCGCGGTGCGCCGCACCAAAGCTTCGTCGTCGGCCACCAGAATCGTACCCGTACCGCGCAAATCTCCAGGCCCAGTCGTCCGGCCCTCCTTGACGGCTACGCGGCCGCTGGCCGGCAGCAGCACTTGAAACGTCGCACCCTGGCCCGGCGCACTGCGCACTCTGATAGCCCCCTTGTGTCCCCGTACGATGCCCAACACCGCGGAAAGACCCAGCCCGCGGCCGGAGAATTTGGTGGTAAAGAACGGGTCGAAGATTTTCGATTGGGTTTCCACATCCATGCCGCGGCCGGTGTCGCTCACCTCCAGCGACACGTACACGCCGGGCGCAAGCTCGCCGCCGGCGCTCGCCGCACGCTCGGCCGTAAGGTCGATGGATTGCACGCTGGTAGCCACCGACACCGATCCGGGTTTCTCCGGCGGGATGGACTCCGCGCCATTAATCACCAGGTTCATAATGAGCTGCTGCAACTGACCGCGGTCTGCCTCTACGGGCGGCAGGTTGTCGGCCAACTGCAGGCGCAGTTCGACAGTCCTGGGGATGGAGGTGCGTACCAGGGCGGTCATTTCACGCGTCAGATCCGAAAGGCTCACCGGCTGGATAACGAAGCGGCCCTTCCCCGAGTAAGCCAGCAGTTGCCGCGTGAGGTGGGCCGCACTGTCGGCCGCCTTGATCACTTCCGAAACATGCGGCGCAGCGGCGTGTTCCGGCCTTAGCAGATCCAGAGCCAATGTGGCGTTGCCCAGCACGCCCGTCAGCAGATTATTGAAATCGTGGGCCACCCCACCGGCCAGAACGCCGATGCTTTCGAGCTTTTGCGTCTGGCGGAATTGCTCCTCCAGGCGCTTACGTTCAGTCACGTCGCGGTAGTTCACCACGATTCCGGCTATGACGGGATCGTCCAGGAGGTTCTTACTGACGGCCTCGATCCAGCGCCAGGAACCGTCTTTATGCCGCACGCGATGCTCGCTGGTGGCGACCGCGCCACGGCGCTCCCGGAATGCGGCAAATGCGACCGGCAGACGGGCCCGTTCGTCCGGGTGAATCAGGTCGAGCATGCTGCCGGAGCGCAGTTCCTGGCTCTCATAGCCCAGAACCGGGGGGCCGCTGTAGAGCAGTTTGCCGTGCGAATCCAGAAGTATGAATCCGTCCGCGCTGTTTTCGATCAGAGCCCGGAAGCGCTCCTCGCTCTCGCGCAGGGCGCCCTCAACGCGCTTCAGCTCGGTAATGTCCTGCACCACCCCGGCCACGCCGATGGCCTTGCCGGAAGCAGCGGTGACCGCGTAGTAGCTGGCCAGCAGATCGCGCGGCTCGCCCGCGCCCGCTTTGCCGCTCCGAAAATGCCAATCGAGCACCGGCTGCCCGGATGCAATAATGCGCTCCAGCAGCGGCGCGAACAAGGGCGCGGCGTCCGGCATCACTTCCCACACCGTGCGGCCCAGATGTTCGCTGGAGGGTACGCCGTTCATTGCCGCCAGGCGTTCGTTTATGCGCAAGTATCGTAGATCGGTGCCGATCAGGCACAAGCCTACGGGCGCGGTGTGGTAGATATGTTCCAGTTCGGCCAGCTCGCGCTGCGCCCGCTCTTCGTTCTCGAGCAGCATCCGCTCGAAGCGTTTTTGGCCCGTGATATCGCGGAAGTTGACCACCACCGCCGCTACGCTGTCTTCCGCGAGCAGGTTGGTGCCGGAATGTTCCGTCCAGATCATGTCGCCGTCCTTGCGCACCAGGCGCACCTGCAAGGAAAGGGTTTGGCCCGGCAGCGCCACCACCTCTTCCAGACGCCGTTGGGCCATCGCGCGATCCTGGGGTGTCACCAGATCGAGCGCATTGCGGCCCAATAGTTCCTGCGATCCGTAGCCCAGAATGCGTTCGGCGGCAGGGCTGGCATACAGCAACACAGCTTGCGCGTCCAGCAGGCAGATGGCATCGAAGGTGTTCTCGATCATCGCCCGGAAGCGTTTTTCGCTTCTCTGGACGCCCTCCTCGAGTGCGCGCTGCCGGACGCGGGTGCCGGCCGCTTCCAATTCACGCTCCACGGCGTGCCCCAGGCGCGACAGCCGGTCCTTCATGATGATGTCGCGCGCGCCGGCCCGCACCGCGGAAACGGCCGCCTCGTCCACCACGTTAGCGGACACCAGCAGCACCGGCGCGGATATGCGCTTCTCACGCACCAGCGCCAGAGCCGCCTGGTAATTGAAATCGCGCAGGTTATGCGCGCACAGGATCAAGTCCCAGTGGCGTTCGTCGAGCGCCGCCGATACTTCCGCCGCGGTGGACACGCGCCGGTAATACGGTGCATAACCGGCGCGCTTGAGCTCCAGTGCGGCGCGCTCCGCGTCGGCGGCGGAATCCTCGATAATCAGGACTTCGAGCGGGCTGCTGGCAATCCCCTTGGGTTGCATGCCTATCCATTGTAATCACGGAGCGTGGCGCACGCTGAATCAGCGCTGAAGCATGCGCCGCATACAATTTACTAGCTGACGGATTTATAGAGGTCCGTCTGCGTGACGTTCATCAGGCGCAGGGCGTGCGCCGGGTCCTTGTAATAATAGCGGACTACGTCGCCGGACCGCCAGGTCTCTACGGGCATCGCCAGCAGTTCGTCAGAGACGGGGAATGTGATCAAAGTATGTTCCTTCGGCGAATATATGGCGTTCCGCCAGGGGTGCGTAATGGATAGTCCGGAAAGACTGCATGGCGCGATCGTAAATCACGATGCGGCGTTGCCCGGTATCGAGAAGCAGCAGCCCGCCCGCCGCCGGCGAGGGACCCATTTCATTAGGATCCGCAGGCGCCTCGACCGTAACGGGCGGCAGAACACCGGGGTCCGATCCGGCGCCAGGCGACTCCCGGATCAAGGTGGCCTGCCGGGTTTGTGCGGCAGCTTTCAGTTCCGCTGCGTTCCTCTTCTGTGCCAGTTCTTCGCGCACACCCAGCACGAACTTCACCACGATCGCCAGCGACAGTGGCGATACCAGGCCGAGGATCAAGATGGTTGCCGAGATATCCAACACGGATTTGAGGGCGGCATGACTGGCGGCGATAATCTTCATCAGAACCGACACGTCGCAACCGATCACGGCGCATCCGAAGAAAGTGCGAATTCCATATCCCTTCACATACTTGGTAGCCACCGCGCCGATCTGCGCGCCGACCGCGGCACCGATCAGCATGATGAACGCGGCCCACAATTCCACGCGTCCCTGGTAACTGTAAGTCGCTTCGCCGTACAGCCCCGAGACGGCGATTTCGAAAAGCTCCGTGCCCACGGCCACGTGTGTGGGGCAGCCGATCAGATAGATCAGTGACGGCATACGGATCAAGCCGCCGCCAATCCCCAGCACGCCCGCCAGCCAGCCGGTGAAGAACGCGACGCCTATAGGCAACCACACCGAGCAGCGAATACCGGCCCTGGGGAAGGTCATCATGGGCGGAACGTTGATCCGCTGCAGCGTCTTGTACCATTCGATGCCGGTGGTCAGTTCGTTGACGGGGTGGCCCGCAGCCCGGGCCGCGCGATCCTTATTCCGCCGCTTGAAAATTTCGGCGTTATGGCCTGGAACCTATCCCAGCGGTGCCCCCGCTGCCGGCCAGGCTTTCGTAACGCTCCAGGCTGGACTTTAGCGACGCTGCCAACCTGGCATTCCGCTGCTGGTTGGCCACTTCGATTGCCTTGCGCGCAATGGCGATGGCTTCCTGGTAGCGGTGGGTCTCGGCATACATGGCGGCCAGCATATCCAGAATCTCGGGCTCGCGCATCTTGCTGAGATCGGCCGCCTTTTCGAACTGCGCGGCCGCCTCCGCGTATCTGCCCTTCGCCGCCAGCACGCGTCCGAAGTTGTAACGATAGCCGGGGAAATCCGGCTCCAACTGCACCGCATTTTCCAGGCGTGGGAGAGCTTCGTCCAGTGCGCCGGCCCGCGCCAGCGCCGCGCCCAGGTTGTTTTGCCCATCTGCGAACTTGGGTTCGAGATCGGCGCCCTTGCGCAGATGCTCGAGCGCTTCTTCGCTCTGGCCTTTTTCGGATAGAGCGCCGCCCAGATTAATATGCGCACGTCCGTTGTCGGGGTTCAGCTCTACTGCTTTTTCGAACTGCGCCAGAGCTTCGTCGAGCTTGCCTTGTTGGGCCAGAGCGCTGCCGAGGTTGTTGTGGGCTTGCGAACTCTGGTCATTGAGTTCCAGCGATCGGCGGTACTCGGCCAGTGCCTCGTCTGTTTTTCCGGTTTCCGCCAGCGCCGCGCCCAGGTTGTTGTGCGCCCGCGGATCCTCGGGATTGAGCGCCATCGCCTGCCGCCAGGCCGCCACCGCCGCTTCGAGCTGGTGCTTCTGCGAGAGATCCGTGGCCACATTGAACAAGCGGTAGAATTCCGTGGCGGGCGCGTCGATGCGGTCCAGCCCATCCGGCCCGACATTCATAAACTCCGGAATATTCACGGCGCGATTGGCCGCCGTGGCATCCTCGATGGGAATCGCCGGGCTGCTGTTGCCGTCCGCGTCGATGTGCGTCAGGTAGAGGCGCGTGTAGGGCGACGGAGTCTTGGACGAAAACACCAGCCAGCGCCCGCTCGGCGAGAAGCTGTGCCACGAGTTCATCGTTTTCAGATTGCTGCGCAGCGGCCGCGCTTCCCCGCCCCCCGCGGAAACAATGTACAGCTTGCTGTCCGGGCGCATCAGCAGCCCATTCTTGTTTTGCACAAACACGATCCACTTCCCGTCCGGCGAGACTTTCGGGAAGTTGTTGCTCATGCCGTTTTCCGAGGCGCCCACGATCCGTTCGGGCTTGCCGCCCTCGCCGTCGTTGAAGGGGACGCGATACAGGTCATACTGGATTTGGGTTTCGTTCGGATCGTTGGCGAATCGCGAGGATGGCTGGCCGCGCGGATACGGATCGCGTGCTTTGGCGCGGGCGAAGACGATAAAGCTACGGTCCGGGCTCCAGAAGGCACACGTTTGCACATAATCGGGATCGTCGGCGCCCGGCAGCGGCTGCAGCTTTTGGCTCGCCTTACTGTACCAGGCTAGTATGCCGCGCGTGGGATAGAATACCTGGCCGAAGCCGAAGTAGTCGTACAGGCCTTGATAGATCCTGTCGGTCATACGCTGCCCCCGCGTGCCGGGCACCTCGATGGAGGTGATCACGTATTGTCCATCCGGCGAAACCTGCGACATGAAGCCAAACCGCTTGGGCGATCCCTGTTCGGTATAGGCGCTCCAGCGGATCACGTAATCGTTGCTGATGGAGCTGACCTTCTTAACCGGGATCAGCGCGTAGAGCCCTTTGTCGTTCTGCGGGCCGTCCACGTCGATGCCCAGTGTCTTGCCGTCGCGCGAGATGGAATGGCAATTGGCGCAGGTGGGCAGGTTTTCCATGACCGTTTTGCTGCTGGTCTCCGACACATTGCGGATGCGCCACTTGATCTTGGGCAGCACCGAATCGGACAGCGGATGGATGACGCCGCGCTCGCGCTCCGAGGGATCCGGCGGAATTAAAGGCACGTCGCGGTAGAAGACGGGCGCGCCCACCGGATCCGTGGAGGTCACAAAGGTGACGCGTCCGTTAGACACCGGCCGCTTCAGGCGCGCATCCAGGAACCCGGTGATTACCAGCGTGGCCGCCTGCTTCTGCGAATGCTTCTTGATTTTCTCCCACAGCGCGGCATCGGGCTTCCAGGTGTGCTGGGCCTCTTGTTCCGGCGTTAGCGTGGGCGGCACGTAGCCCACCAGCGTGGTGTCGATCTCGCCGATGCGCGGCTTCTCGCCCGGCGGCTTTTCTTTAACGTGCGGCCCCCGTTCGCCGAACTGCACTTCGATCAGCCACGCGGTCGCGGCTCCGGCCGTTTCCCGCCAAAGGAAAGTGGGCGGGGCGATGTCAGGCGGAAAGATGGAGCCCGGTTCCGGGAAGTCTATGACGATGGGAGCGGTCTCCGCCGGCGGTTTATGCGCCGCGCGGCCGAGCGCCGGCGCCAGCAGAGCCCACAGGACAGCCAGTCCCGCGACAACACGAAGCGGTTTCACCATGCGTATTTCGATTATATACGATAATCAGGTCTGCTTATATTACATGGCGCGCTCGCACTTTATTTTTTTTTTGCGCGGGGTCTTGACAATAACAATGTTGTTATATAAACTACAAGTTATATTAGATGCCGAACCTCGATGCCGCCTTCGCTGCCCTCTCCGACCCCACCCGCCGGGCGATTCTGGCTCGTCTCGCCAAAGGCGAGGTGACGGTGATGCAACTCGCTGAGCCGTTCGCCATGAGTCAACCCGCGATCTCGCGGCACCTGAAAGTGCTCGAAGGCGCCGGGTTGATTGTCCGCCGCGTGGAAGGCACGAAGCACCCCTGCCGGCTAGCCAAGGCCGGGCTTGAACCGATCGACAAATGGCTGGCCGTGTTGCGGAAAGCGCTGGAGAAAAACTACGACCGGCTGGACGAGGTTTTGGAGGAGCTAAAAACCGAGAGTGAAAAGGAGATGCCATGAGTAAAATGACGCTTACCACCGAAGGTGACAGATACGTAATTGTCACGAGACGCTTCAGCGCACCACCCGAGGCGGTGTACCGCGCGCACACAGATCCCCAACTGATCCAGAAATGGCTGCTCGGCCCCGACGGGTGGAGCATGCCCGTGTGTATCAGCGAAGCGCGGCCAAACGGCAAAATCCGGTATGAGTGGACGAACGGCAAAGGCGGATTCCACCTGACCGGCGAGTATCTGGAACTCGAGCCATACAGGCGGATCGTGCATGTGGAGCGCATGTTTTTACCTGACCCGACGCCGGACAACCACATTGAGACGCGGTTCGATCCGGATGGCGATGGCACACTGATGACCATGCGCATGACCCTGCCCAATGCCGAGACGCGTGCGCAAATGCTCGCAACCGGTATGGAGCACGGCATGGAAATGAGCTACGAGCGCCTGGAAAAGACGATCTAGTCCCGATCTAGTCGGCGGCGCTAGCGAGGCGGTTCAGTAACAGTGAAAATCTGGTCGGCCTTCGGCTTCCTTACCATTTGCACGATGCCGCTGGGCCATCGAATTTCGAGCGACTGAATCGCCTTCTCGGTTCCCAAGCCGAAGTGCACGCGTTTGTCGCTCGACGACATGAACCCGTCCGAAGTAGTTACGTGATTGTAGAGCGTGCGGCCCGATGCAGTGGTGAGCTTCAGCGCGGCGCCGACGCCGTCCCGATTGCTGCGGCGGCCGATGGTATTCACCAGCAGCCAATGGTTCCCGTTATCCGCCGAGTTCATCAGGATGCGGGGTTTCTCATCGAGAGAGGTGACCACCAGATCCTCGAAGCCGTCATTGTTCAGGTCGACGAAGGCCGAGCCGCGCTGGAAACCGGGATGGTTGAAGTCCGGTCCTAACTGGGCGGAGACATCCCGGAACTCCTTGCCGTCCACGTTTTCGAACATGGTGTCGGGCTGACGCGAGATCTGGCCCATGTTATCGATGTCTCCGTTGGAAGAGTACAAATCCTTCCAACCGTCGTTATTATAATCTACGAAGCCGTTGCTCCACCCGGAGCTGTGCGCACTCAAGCGCGATAAGTGGGACATACCGGAAACATAACTCATGTACTTGCCGCCTATGTTGTGGAACAGTCCCCATATCTGCCCCTTGAGGTTATTATAGAACAGGTCCGGCCAGCCGTCGTTGTCGTAGTCTTTGGCGTCGGCGCCCATGGACGAGCCGGCGTTGCCGCTCTCGTCATAGGCCACGCCCCATTCGTAACCGGACTCTTTAAATGTCCCATTCTTCTGGTTGATGAACAGGAAATTGCGCACGGTATCATTGGCCACGAATACATCCATGTAGCCATCGCGATTGAAGTCTGCGATGGCGATACCCATCCCCTTGCCTAACTCTTTGCCGAAACCGGAAGAGTCAGTCACATCTTCGAAGCGGCCGTTGCCTAGGTTGTGATAGAGCCGGTGCGCAACGTTAGTATACACCTTCGGGTGACAATAATACTCCTGCCCATTCGCCCGCGCAGACCTTGTCGGTCTGGGGAGTCCAGACGGTGTAGTTGGAGACGATGAGGTCCAGCTTGCCGTCGTTATCGTAATCGAACCACGCGGCGGCGACGCTCAGGACATCCTGCGGCTTGGTCCCGATACCGGAGCGCTGCAGTGACATCGGTGAAGGTGCCGTTGCCGTTGTTGTGGTAGAGCGTGTTGCGCCCCGCATTGCAGACGAACAGGTCCTCGTAGCCGTCGTTATCGTAGTCGCCGGCGGCCACGCCGAAGCTGAATCCGAGATCTTTGCCGAGCAGGCCGGCGCGTGCGGTGACATCCTCGAAGGTTCCGTCGCCGCGATTGCGCAGCAGGCAGTTGTAGAAGCGCGGATCCGACTTCTCCATTTCGGGCAGTTTGGCGCCGTTGGTGAAGAAAAGATCCATGCGGCCGTCGTTGTCGAAGTCGAAGGCCGCAACGCCGCCGCACATGGTTTGCGGGAAATACTTCCGGCCGGTGAAGTTGTTATCCGTGCGGTAGGCGAAATTGGACTTCGGAGCAATATCGGTAAAATGCGGCCGGCGCGGCTCGTTGACTTCGCCACTATGGGCAACCCACCACCCGCCACCCACCAGACACAGCGCGCACCAGGCCAACTGCGGCCTCATCTGGGCTTGGCTCCGGTCTGCAGGGCATCCCGCTCGTCCATAAGCTTCTGCGAGACGGCGCGTTCGCGATCGCCGTCGGCGCCGCGGTCCAGCCGGTAGTAGACGGTGGCGAGAGTGGCATGCGCTTCCGCGAAATCGGGCGATTCGGCGATCAGAGCTTCGAGGGCCTGGCGGGCCTGTTCGGGATTGCCGGTGGCCAGATCCAGATTGGCCATCTGATAACGGACGCCTGGATCGTGGGGGCGCGTCTGGAGCGCGCGTTCGAAATAGCGGCGCGCCTCGGTGTAATCCTGGTCCTGTTTGGCCAGCACGCCCAGTTTCAGGTTGGACGTAAACTCATCGGGATCGAGCGCGAGTTCCTCGGCAAAAACGGCGCGGGCATGATCGGGGTCACCCTTGGCAAGCAGCATTTCGCCCAAACGAGCGTGTGCCCCGGGAAGGCGCGGATTGAGGGCGATGGCCTTTTCGATATCAGCCTGCGCGCCATCACGGTCGTGGGCGCTCAGTTCTAGAGTGCCTCGCAGCAGGCGTGCTTCAGCCGATTCGCCGTGGCTGAGAATGCGGTCGATGACGGCTGCGCCGGCGGAGTTCTGGCCGTCGCCGAGGAGCGCGGCGCCATAGAGGTAGTCGAACCCCGGATCGTCCGCCTTGTCTTTGGCGAGCGGGGCCAGAAGGGCGACGGCCTCCTTGTATCTTCCGAGACTGTTATAACAACTGGCCAGCAGCAGCGTAACCTGCTCCTTGAACTGAGGCGCGAGCGTGGCGGCTCGCTCAAAGCGCGCGGCGGCGTCGGCGAGGCGGCCCGTCTTGTAATAAGCCAGGCCCAAATTCAGCAGGAGGGCGGGATTATCCGGACTCTTTGCCAGCGCGCGGCCGTACTCTCCGATGGCCTCTTCGAAGCGGCCCGCGCGGGCCAGCGCGGCGCCCAGGTTGGAACGCGCCTGCACAGAATCGGGATCGGTGGTGAGGTATTCGCGATACGCGCGGATGGCGCCATCCAGATCGCCCGCCTGATGCAGGGCGATGGCGTGCTGCAGGGTCGCTTCGGAACCGGCCGCGGGCTGCTGCGCGGACAGTGTGGACGCGAGGAGAAGGAATAAGATTATGGAGGCAGTCACTTGGCGGCCTCGTCGGCCAACTCTTTCAGGCGCGCGAACTCCGCGCGCTCACGGGCCGCATCGGCCTTTCTGCCCGCCAAGGCGTACGCCGCGGCCAATGTAAAGTGGACTTGCGGGCTATCTTTGGCCTGCTGGCGGGCGATCTCCAGCTCTTTGATCCCCTCGTCCACCTGGCCTGTATTGGAAAGCAGTTTACCGAGCACAGCATGGGCGGCAAAGAACTGAGGGTCTGCCGCGACCGCCCGCCGCGCGTATGAAACGGCGGTATCGGAATCGCCGCGCATCTCGTACTCGAGGGCCAGGGTGGCCAGGGCCTGCGGGTGTTTCGGATTCAGCTCCAGTTCTTTCTGATATTCGCGCAGGCCCGCCTCCTTATCGGACAGCGTCAGGAACGATCCGTAGAGATAGTGAACATTAGGTTCGTTCGGGTAGTTAGCCAGCAGCTCGGCGAAATACTTCCGAGCTTCCGCGTCATCCTTCCGCGCCATCGCACAGACGGCTCGCCCGGCCCGCTCCACCAGATCCTTGTCGCCGGGCGGCAGATCTTCCGGAAAAATAGGGCGGCGCAACCCCGCCAGGCCCGCGCCTTCCACGACGGCCGGACCGGCGCCGCCGCGCTGCAGCACCCTGGTGAGCACTTGCGTCGCGGACTCATATTGCTCGAATCGCGTGAGCAGCAACATCTGGTGAAACAAGACTACGCGCGCGGCGTCCTGATCGTCGCCCAGGCCGAGGCGGCGCGCCTGGAAAATGTGATCGAGAGCCTTCGCGTACTCCTTCGTTTCGAATTCGCAGAGACCCAGCAGCGCGAATCCGGGACCCGTTTTTTGATCGAGGGCTACCAGCCGGCGTAAGGCGTCCCGCGCTTCCGGATATTTGTTCTGATCGTAAAGAAGCTCGCCCAGGAACCACCAACCCTCCGGCCAGGACGGGCGCAGCTTGACAGCCTGCCGATACAACCCGATTGCGTCCGCGATGCGGTTCTGCTCGCGCGCCTCGGCGGCCGCTTTGGATACGCGATCGAATGCGGCGGGCGTGGATACCGGCGCGGCTGGCAGGCAGAGCGCTATGGCTGCCAGCCAACAGATTCGATGCAGCGGGGCTGAAGCCCCACGCCGGCTAAAGGCCGCCCTCCACCGGCTAAAGCCCGCCCTCCACGTGCTGAGATGGTGACGGGGCGTGATACTTACGGCGCCTCCTTTACTTGGAGTGTCTGATCGGCGCGCACATCTTTCAACGTCTGGACGATGCCGGAGGGCCAATGGATAACCACCGACCCGGCCGACGCGTCCGCGCCCAACCCGAAATGCACCGGCCCGCAACTCGACGAAGCATAGCCCACGCTGGTGGTCATGTGGTTGTATTGCGCGCCGCCTCTGGTGATGACCTGGATACGGGCGCCGATGCCATCGCGGTTGCTCTTTGTCCCTTCGAGCGCGATATCCAGCCAGTGCCCGGAGCCGGGGCTGCGATTCATCCAAATCTCGGCGGGATGTGCCAGCGCGGTCGTCACGACATCGATCCGGCCGTCGCCATCCAGATCGCCGAACGCCAGGCCGCGATGGCGCGCTGCCGGCGAGGCGTCCAGTCCCGCTTCAGCAGTCAATGCCTCCCAATGCCCGCCGCCGGGCGCGCCCGGATTGCGAAACACGGTGTTGTGCTGCTCTACAGTGGTATTCGGCAGCGCGCGCGACAACACGTCCCCGCGGCTGACGAAGAGATCCTTCCATCCGTCGTTGTCGAAGTCATAGAGTCCGGCGCCGAAGCCTGCCATCGGCCTGGTCAACGAACGCAGACCGCTGGGAGTGGTCACTTCCTCGAAGCTCTTGCCGGCCAGGTTCTTCCACAGCGGAAAAGTCTGGTTCTCAAGAGCCACGGTTACCAGGTCCGGGTATTCGTCGTTATTGAAATCGCGAAAATCCAGCCCCATGCCCGATACCGCCTGGCCGTCTTCCGGCAGAGCCACGCCTTTGGGAAACGCAACCTCCTCGAATTTGCCGCCCAGATTGTGGAAGAGAAAATTATATGAGCCGTCGTTGGTGACGAAAAGATCGGGGCGGCCGTCGAGATCATAGTCAGCCATGCCTACGCCCATGCCTTTTCCGACGTGCGCACGAATGCCCCATTTCTCCGACACATCTTCAAATGTGCCATTGCCCTTGTTCAGGTATAACTGGTTGGGCAATCCCTTGTAAGAGCGCGGCGAGCAATAGTCGGCCAATCCCTTGTAGTCACATAGTGGCTCCGTTTTGTAATCCCATTGCAGATAGTTGACCACGAAGAGATCGAGCAGGCCGTCGTTGTTCACATCCACCCAGACTGCTGTGATACCCCACATGGGCCCGTACTTGGGATCAGGAAGATTCGAGATGCCGGCCTTCTCGGTGACGTCAGTGAACGTGCCGTTGCCGTTGTTGTGATACAGCGTGTTGTGATGAACGCCGGCCACAAACAGGTCGGGATAGCCGTCGTTATCGTAATCGCCCACGGCCACGCCACTATCGAAGCCTGTGCCGGCGAGGCCGGCGGCGTCGGTGACATCCGTGAAGACGCCGTTGCCGTCATTGCGAAACAGCCGGTTGCGATATTTCGGATCGTCCTTTTTCAGCGTGGCCAGGTTAGCGCCGTTGGTGAAGAAGATGTCCGGACGCCCGTCGCGATTATAGTCGAAGACCGCGACGCCGCCTGCCATGGTGGCGGGCACATGGCGCGCGGTGACTTCGCCGTGCTCGAGTTGGAAGGCTATGGGTTTGAGTTCGAACCGGATCGCGGGTGGCGATCCACCTGTTGCGCGGAGCAGGCAACACGCGCTCACCAGCAGCGCGATCCGGCGGCGGGAACCCATATCGACCAGAATAGCGCGCGCCGGCGAACTGAAGTTCGCCGCGGCAAGCTGAAGCTTGCGCCACTTACTGCTGCATGCCGATGGCTTCGCCCGATACGACCAGCTCCACGCGGCGATTCTGCTGCCGTCCCTCGGCGGTGTCGTTCGATGATACCGGATCAGCCTTGCCCAATCCGATGGATGTAATGTTTGCCGGGGGCACGCCCTGCTCGGCGAGAAAATCGCGCACGGCATCGGCGCGCGCCTGCGACAGTTTCAGATTGTAATCATCGCCGCCCACGCTGTCGGTGTGGCCTTCGAGTTGAAGCTTGAGGCCGGGATAGGCGAGCAGAATGCCCGATACCTTGGCCATCTTTTCCCGCGCACCGGGCTTCAGCGTGTATTTGTTGAAATCGAACAGCACATCGTTGATGTTCACAATCAACCCACGGGCGGTTTCACGCGTCTCCAGAATGGCATTCAACTGCGCGCGCAGGCGTTCGCGCATCTGAGCGCGCTCGGCTTCGGCCTGCTGGCGCTGGGCGTCGGCTTCAGCGGCGACCTGCTTGGCCCGATCAGCCTCGGCTTGGGCCTGTTGCTGCTGCAGCTGGGCGGCGGCGCGGGCGGCATCGGCGGCGGCTCTCTCCTGGACTGCCTGGGCGGTCGCGGCTTGCGCCTGGAGCTGGGCCTGCTGGGCGGCCTGCGCAGTAGCTTGGGCCTGCTCGGCGGCGGCGCGCTGCTGGGCGAGTTGCTCTTCCTTCATACGCCGTTCATTGGCCAGTTGCTCCTCCTCCATCTTCTTGTACGTGATCAGCCGCGCGTCTTCGGCTGTCTGCGCGGCTTCGCGGGCAGTGGTCTCTACCGCCTTGCCCCCGTGGCTGCTCATGAAACCCTCGGCATTCTGCAGCGCGATCTGCGCCTTCTGGAACGTGTCGGCAGCATACTTGTCCGCTCCCGCCAGACGCGCGATCTCGACCGCGTTCTCCGCTTCGGCCAATTGCAGCGGCCCCTTGGGGTTGATGCGCACCGGCGCATAAGCTGCACGGTTCAGCACATATTGCCCGCGCTTCAGCAACTCGTACTTCGCCTCCACCGGTTGGATGGTGCCGGTGGTATCGTTGCGCACGAAATTTTCCATCACCACCACGTCGCTTGGTTGGGTGACGGCGAAGTACGGTTCGGCGGTAACGATGAGACCGAACACCTGCAGCGAACTGGTGGCCAGCAGGTTGCTGTGGTCGCCGCTCAACGCCAGCTCTCCGAGATTCTGGGCGCGGCCTTCCGGGGTGATGGCCCACAGCACATAAGTCAGATACTCGGGGCCGAACTGATTTGCCGGAGTCAGGTGGTCCACGTGGACATCGACCTTAGTGGCGCCCATCTGGCTGTCGACCTTGGCTTCCCCGCGCGCCGCGGGCATCAATTCAGTGCCCTGAAAAGCAATGTGAGTCGTGCCACTGCGGTGGTTATAATTGACGGCGGCAATAGTCCGGGAAACCACGGTGACCTTGAAAATCGGCATCGGCTGACCGGCTTCGACCGGCCCCTGCGCCGGCGGCTGCTGCGTCGGGTTGGGCACCTGCGCGCACAACGAGGTCAGGGCCGCGAAGAGCAATGCTGTCACTTTCATAAATGTCTCGAATCGAACCTCCGCTGGTATGCAAGCAATTGGCGCGCCTCTGTGCGAGGGAATACCGGGACGACCTGGCTAGCCCGCAAAGGCGCGTGGGGCCACATTGCCTTCGAATAACTACCCGCGCGCCGTTTTGCGGCTGTTACTTAGGAGCCGGGTGGGACTTGGCTTTTTTGCCGGGATTTTTGGTGAAAATAAAGGACTAGTTGGGTTCGAATGGTAATCCGTATGCAAATTTCACAGAGCTTGGGCGGTTGAATCTACCTGCCCGGTGAAAGCGTAGCATGGGGCTACGCGATCTCGGTTAAGCGTAGGTCTGAGGACGTTTGCTTTCAGCGGGGGCGTGTGGCGCAGGATGCGTGAACGGCCTGGCCGCGCCGGCGTCCGGGCAGTGTGCGATTGACTATTTGACGACAATACGCGGATGTGACAGGGTACAGGTAGAGGCAGCGGAAAATGAACCTGATAGACGTTACCCGCCAGTTTGGAACCCCGGAAGCCTGCAATGATTTCCTCGAAAAGATGCGCTGGCCGGAAGGCCCTGAATGCGTTCACTGCGATAGCAAACGCGTCTCGAAATACGTGAAGAACCCCGGCAAGCGGACTAAGCTAAACCCCGACACCGGAGAGTTTGAAGATAGGAAAATCCCCGCTCGCATTCTTTACGTTTGCCTCGATTACAAAAAACAGTTTTCCGTTGGTGATGGGACGATCTTCAACGACACGCATCTCAGCCTAGACAAGTGGTTTTTAGCCGTGGCACTGATGGTCAATGCCAAGAACGGAATCAGCTCTCTTCAGTTGAAACGTGATATCAAAGTGGCGGGCAAGACCGCGTGGTACCTGAATCATCGCATCCGTAAGGCTATGGGGCTAATCGAAGCGGCGGACGAAGAAAAGCTGGGCGGAGTTGTCGAGGCAGATGAAACGTACGTAGGTGGTAAGTACGATGACCGTCGAAAGCGCGCGTTACGGCAAAGAGCCAGTGTTCGGGATCGTGCAGCGCGACGGTAAGGCGCGGACGTATCACATGACCGAAAAGCCCAGGCTAAAGGCTATGGTCGGGAAAATTAAAGAACAAAAGCGTGTTGCGTTCCTGTGGCTCCGCAACCTATTGTAAGAGCGGACCGGCGATATCAAATCCGTTAAAAGGGCACATCGATGGGGGCAGTTCGCCGACCGTACATTACACCGTAAGGCCAGAGGAGAACTTCATCAAAAAGGGGAAAACGGCCCCGAGCGCGAGCCAACCGCTCAAAATACGCATCATGAGCGGCGGGAGCGAGGCAGTCTCCAGCCAGATGGCGGAAGGAGAGCGAAATGAAGGCGGCGATCTACGCGCGAGTGTCAACGGTTGACCAGAAGTGCGAAATGCAACTTCGCGAGTTGCGCGAGTACTGCGGCCGACGAGAATTGGAAATAGCCAGCGGACACTGGCTGGAGCGGGACGAAGGCGCCCCGCCCGGAACTACCAGCGCTTTCGGCGCCCCATCACCAAACCCGCAAAGATGGTGATCAGCGCCGCCAGCGTCGCGAGCGTGCCGATGATCAAGTAATCGGACTTCGCGTGGGGAGACGGCAGGACGCGGATCAGCGCCAGGGCGAAGACGGCGAAAGCCATGCAGGCGCTGACGGCCAGCGCCGCCGGGCGGGGAATGCGCAGCCGGTACCGCCGGGCCTTCGCCGCATGCTCCTCAGGCTTTGGGGTGGGCGCGGTCATATACTTCCATCAGGCCGGTAAGCGACACCTGCGTGTACTTCTGCGTCGTGGAAAGGCGCACGTGACCCAGCAATTCCTGTATGGCACGCAGGTCGGCGCCGTCCGCCAGCAGATGCGTGGCGTAGGCGTGGCGGAAACTGTGCGGGTGAATGGACGAGTCACCATTCACCAGTATGCCGTAGAGCTTCACGATGCCGGCCACGCCGCGCGCGGTCAGGCGCCCACCGCGATGGTTCAGGAAAATGGCGCGTTGGCGGGGCTCCGCGCCGCGCTCCGGCAGGTAGCGGTCGAGCGCGGCGGCCGCCTGCGAAGTGAAGGGCACCTGGCGCTCCTTCTTCCCCTTGCCGCGCACACGAATCCAGCGCTCCGCGCGATCGACGTCTTCCAGATTCAGCCCCACCAGTTCGCTCACGCGCAGGCCGCAGCCGTAGAGGAATTCGAAAATAGCGCGGTCGCGGGCGGGATGCGCGCGCTCGAACTTATCCGCGGCTACCGCGTCGATGAGCCCATTCACCTGTTCGGCGGTCATCACATCCGGCAGGGTCTTGGGAGCTTTGGGCGTACGCACGAGGCGCGCGGGGTTCATGGGAATCAGTCCCTCGCGTGAAAGAAAACGGAATAGCGAACGCACCGCCGCCAGCTTGCGGCGGATCGAGACAGCCGTTAGCCGCCGGCTGTACAGGTCCGCCAGCCATTCGCGAATCTCGAGCACGCCGATCCGGCCGAGCGGCGGCGGTTCGCTTTCGGGCGGCGTGAAATATTCGAGAAACTGGCGCAGGTCGACACCATAGGATTCCAGCGTGTGCGGTGAGGCTTGCGCGCGCGCCAGCTCTGCGAGGTAGCGTCCGATTTGGAGTTCGAGTTCAGACATGTGCGAGCCTTGGCCAAGTCAGAGTGCAGCGCAGGCCAGGTGTTGCTCCAGGGCCGCGTGCGCGCGGCGGCAGACTTCCGCGTGGCGCGCGTGCTTGTCATGGCGCAGCTTCTGACGCGCGGCTTCGTCGAGCTGTGGCAGCAAATCGAAAGTGATGTTGGCCGGCTGATAGTTGCGCGCATCGGCGCCGGATATGTAGTGGCAAAGCGAACCGAGCGCGGTCTCGCGCGGAAACGGCGCGGGCGGATGGCCGGACCCGAATTCGACCGCGTGGAGGCCCGCCATGAGCCCTGTGGCGATGGCTTCCACATAACCTTCCACGCCGGAAATCTGCCCCGCAAATAGAATTTCGGGCCGCGTGCGCAACTGCAACGTGGGCGTGAGCAGTGCCGGTGCGTTGATGTATGTGTTGCGGTGAATCTGGCCGAAACGCAAGAACTCCGCGCGCTCCAATCCCGGAATCATGCGCAGGATGCGGGCTTGTTCGCCGAACTTCAGATGGTTCTGGAAGCCGACCAGGTTGAAGCTATCGGCGCGCAAGTTCTCCTGCCGGAGCTGCACGGTGGCCCAGGAACGGCGGCCGGTACGCGGATCGATCAACCCCATGGGCTTCATCGGACCGAAGCGCAGCGTATCGCGGCCGCGACGGGCTAGCTCTTCGATAGGCAGGCAGGCTTCGAAGTAGGGTACGTCCTCCGCGATATGCGAAGACACGGTTTCGGCGGCCAGCAGCGCGTCGAGGAAAGCTTCGTATTGCGCACGGTCGAAAGGGCAATTGAGGTAATCCGCGGTGCCATCGAGCGATTTGTCATAGCGCGAGGCGCGGAAGGCGATGGTCTGATCGACCGAGTCGGCTTCGACGATCGGACTGATGCTGTCATAGAAGAAGAGACGCGCGGATCCGGTGACGCGTGCGATTTCCGCGGCGAAGGCATCGCTGGTGAGCGGTCCCGTGGCGATGATGGTGACACCGGCGGCGTCCTGATCGGGAATTTCGCATACTTCCTCCCGGCGGACTTCGATGCGCGGATGCAACTCGATGGCGCGCGTGACCTCCGCCGAGAAGACCTCGCGATCGACGGTGAGAGCGTGACCGCCGGGCACCCGCGCCTGGGCGGCAGCTCGCAACACGAGCGACCCCAGGCGGCGCAGCTCCTGCTTGAGCAGCCAGGGGGCGGAATTTTCCTGCTCGGACTTGAGCGAATTGCTGCAGACCAGTTCCGCGAGCCGGTCCGTCTGGTGGGCCGCGGTGGGGCGCACAGGCCGCATTTCGTGGAGCACGGCCGGGAGTCCGGCTTCGGCGATCTGCCAGGCGGCCTCCGCACCCGCCAGGCCGCCGCCAATGATGTGAATGGGTTCTTGCACTTTATTCCAGTGTACGGTCTCGCGGCGGCTTCGGCCGCTGAGGGAGCGCCTCGTGAGTCCGTTCATGGAAGGCGCCCTTCATTCCGGCCGCCAGCGATACCGCGGAATCGCCATACTTGTCCCGCAGGCGGTCGGCGGCGGCCAGCGCCTGCTGCCAGCGCGCGTGCTTACCTTCGTCGAGCAGATCCAGTTGATCGTGCGCATCCGCGAACGACGAAGCGTGCACCCCGAGCAGGCGCACGCGCGCGCCGGGCTTCCAATTCTTGCGGAACAAGGCGCGGATGTGATCGAAAATCTCGGTATCGAGGCCCGTGGGGCGCTCGATCGAATGCGCCCGCGTGATGGTGGAGAAATCCGCATAGCGCAGCTTAAGCTGCAGGGTGCGCGCTTGCAGCCCGTTTTCGCGCAGACGGCGGCCGACCATTTCGGAAAGCCGGGCGAGGGTGGATTCGAGTACCGCGAGATCGCTGGTGTCCTCATTGTACGTGTGCTCGTGGCTGATCGATTTGGGATCAACATCGGCGCCGATTTCCGTGTCGAACCAGCCTCCCGCATCGAGGCCGCGCGCCTTGCCGGCCAGGGCCAGACCCCACTTTCCGAAACGCTCTTCGAGGAACCCTGTGTCCAGCCGCGCCAGATCGCCTACTTTACGGATCGACAGCAGGTGCAGATTCTTTTCCGTGACCTTGCCGACGCCGGGAATCTTGCGCACGTCGAGCGGCGCCAGAAAGGCGGCTTCCGCGCCGGGCGCGATCCACAGCACGCCATTGGGCTTGGCTTGATCGGAAGACACTTTGGCCACCAGGCGCGCGGTCGAGATGCCGATGGAACAGTTGAGCCGGGTCTCCGCCTTCATGGTCTGGTGCAAGGCGTGCGCCGCGGCCAGAGGCGGGCCGTGCAGCCGCTCGGTACCGGTCATGTCGAGGTACGCCTCGTCAATGGAGGCCATCTCCACCAGCGGCGAGAAGCGGTTCAGCACTTCGCGCACGCGCGCGGAGTAATCGCGGTAGCGGCTGGGGTGACCGTCGACGAAGATGGCCTGCGGGCACAGGCGTGCGGCCGTGCGGAGGGGCATGGCGGAATGCACGCCGAACTTGCGCGCTTCATAGGACGCCGCGGAAACGACGCCGCGCTCGTTGGGACGGCCGCCGACCACCACGGCCTTACCCTTGAGCGAGGCATCGAACAGTTCCTCGACGGACACGAAGAACGCGTCCATGTCCACGTGGAAGATGGTCCGCACCGCAACCTGCTAATGCTATCCTAACCTTGAAGGCCTTCGATGCGCCACAGCACCAGGTACAGACTCAACACTTTCTTTTCAGCCACCAATTTTCCGAACGGCGTAAAATGGCTGCTTATCAGCAACACTGCGGTGTTCCTGCTCACCTATCTGGCCCACCAGGGCGGCTTCGGAGAGTTTTTCAACCTCTTCGCCCTGGTGCCGCGCGCCGTGGTCTTCCATTTCGCCATCTGGCAACTCGCCACGTACTTATTCCTGCACGGCGGCGTCGAGCATCTGCTCTTCAACATGCTGGCCCTTTGGATGTTCGGCGCCACGCTGGAAAAGGACTGGGGCACACGGCGATTCTTGAAGTATTATTTCTTGTGCGGCATCGGTGCGGGCGTCTGCGACGTGGCCGTGAACGCATTGCTGGGTAACTGGAACACCAGCACCATAGGCGCATCCGGCGCCATATACGGAGTGCTGCTGGCTTTCGGTATCCTTTATCCCGAAGCGATCATTCTGTTTCTTTTCATCTTTCCCATCCAGGCAAAGTTTTTCGTGATGATCGTGGGCGCCATCGCCCTGCTGGGGTCTGTCAACGTCAACAGCGGCGTCAGCAATGTTGCCCACCTGGGTGGGATGCTCTTTGGCCTGCTTTATCTGAAAGTGCGTTTCCCGAAGTTGGATGTGTACGAGGTGCGCCGCTGGTATCGCGACTACAAGCTGCAGCGCGCCAAGAAGAAGTTTCAAGTATACATGCGGAAGCACAATTCCGGCCGCGGTCCGTGGGTGAACTAACCGGCCGCAGCAGTTCTTAACTCATCTGTAACCTCCCTGTAATCCGATGTGCATCGCCGTGTTGTATCCTGCGTTAGTTATTCCAGGAGGTAATTCATGGCTACTGCGGCAACCGCGGCGGTACAGTCCAAGTTAGAGAAGTCTCCCAGTAAAGCCGGCATGCTCGTTTTTGGCGTGATCCTGGTCGCGGGCATTGCGTACGCCGTCATCAATCTTCTTTCGGATATTTCGGGGGTGCGCACGGCCAGCGCATTCGCCTACTTACTGCTGGGCGTGGCATTGCTGACCGCCCTGGGATTCGAATTCGTGAACGGGTTTCACGACACGGCCAACGCCGTCGCCACCGTGATCTATACGCATTCGCTCGAACCGCACATAGCCGTGGTCTGGTCGGGATTCTTTAATTTTCTGGGAGTGGTGCTATCGAGTGGTTTGGTGGCCTTCGGAATCATCTCGCTGCTGCCTGTGGAGTTGATTTTGCAAGTGGGCAGCGGCGCGGGTTTCGCCATGGTTTTCGCGCTGCTGGTGGCGGCGATCATCTGGAATCTGGGCACGTGGTACTTCGGGCTCCCCAATTCCAGCACCCATACGCTGATCGGCTCGATCATCGGCGTGGGCATCACCAACCAACTCATCTCGGCCAGGACCGGAACCAGCGGCGTAGATTGGGCGCAGGCGGCGAACATCGGAAGGACGCTTCTGGTTTCACCTATAGTCGGTTTTGTGTTCGCGGCACTGCTGCTGCTGCTGACCAAGTTTCTGGTTCCGGACAAGCGGCTGTATCAGGCTCCCGTAGGCGATGCGCCTCCGCCGCTGTGGATCCGCGCCCTGCTGGTGCTCACCTGCACCGGGGTGAGCTTTGCGCATGGTTCCAATGACGGCCAGAAGGGCATGGGCCTAATCATGCTGATCCTCATAGGCACCGTGCCTACGGCATATGCCCTGAACCATGCGGTAACCGCGCGGCAATCGCAGGAGTTCGTCGCAGTTTCCGCACAGGCGGCGGACGTGCTGTCCCATTACGTCTCGCCCAACGCGGTGATTGGCGATGCGCGCGATGATGTGACTGCCTACATCCGTACGCGCGAGTTCAATCCTAACACCATGCTGGCCCTACGTACTCTGGTCAACGATATCGGTAACCAGATGGCCCTGTACAAGGAACTGAAGCACGTACCGGCCAACCGCACGCCCAACTTCCGCAATGATATGTACGTGGTGAGCGAGGCCCTGCGGCTGATGCAGAAGTCCGGCAAACCGCAGTTCGCCGCGGCCGACATGAGCGTGCTCGCCAACTACAAAAAGCATATCGATAACGCCACCAAGTTCATCCCCCTCTGGGTGAAAGTAGCGGTTGCCCTGGCGCTGGGCTTGGGGACCATGGTGGGTTGGAAGCGCATCGTGGTGACCGTCGGATCAAAGATCGGCAAAGACCACCTGACCTACGCGCAAGGGGCGGCGGCCGAGATCACCGCCATGGTTACCATCGGCGCGGGAGATTGGTTCGGGCTGCCCGTAAGCACCACCCATGTGCTCTCGTCCGGTGTCGCGGGAACCATGGCGGCCAACCACTCCGGACTGCAGTGGGGAACGGTGCGCAACCTGGCGATGGCCTGGGTGCTGACGCTGCCCGCCTCGATTATCCTGGCGGGCTTCCTGTTCTGGCTCTTCCGGAAGATCAGCGGCTAGTTTTGTGGGGCAGGCGCCCTGCCTTAATGCGAGCCGAAAGTCCGGGATAGAAAATCGACAATCTCTCCACGGTTTTCCGATGTGACCGCGGCTCCCCAGCGCGTCATCTTATCCACCTCGCGCTCCCATTGCACGTGCGTCAGATGTTGCCCGGCAATCATGTCCGCGCCGTGGCAGCCCACGCAGGTTTGCTTCACCGTTTCCGGGAATTTGGGGATTTCCGCCGTGGCCGGTGGCGGAGGCGATCCTGAAGGGCCGCCTCCCACCTCCACGCGCACTGCCGGAACGACATTCCAGAGATAGCCGGACGGATTCCAGTCTTCCAAAAAGGGCTGCGTCCCGCCGCTTTCATCCGTGGTCTTGGCCATCAACTCATAGGAGCCATCCCCAGGCGGCGTCCAGGTGGTTTCCCACAGGCGCCACGCGTACCGCGCACGGTCGGCGCCCAGCTTGGCCGGCTGCCACGTCCGGCCGCTATCCGTCGAGACGTCCACGCGCGCGACCGCCGATTCGCCGGCCCAAGCCGCGCCGCGGATGGTCACCGGTCCGGCCGCCAGCCGCGCGCCCGCCACCGGACTGGCAATCACGGATTTCGGCTTGATGGCGGTGACCGGCGTCATAACGGCAGGATCGACAGCGGTCCCCGGAGCTACGGTGTGCACGGGCCGCCGGTACGCCGTCTTCATGAAGAAGCCGTCGTACTCCTTATCGAGCAAGGTGATGTTGGTAACCCACTTCACCCAGGAATCGCCCGCCCAACCGGCCGGAACCAGGCGCAGCGGAAATCCGTGCGACGACGGCAGCGCTGCCCCATTCATCTGAAACGCCAGCAGCGTATCGGGATGGAGCGCCTTTTCGAGCGGCACGCTGCGCACGAAATCCGGTACTTTCCCCATGGGCACGTCGGCCCCGTTAAACAGCACTTGTGTGGCGCCGGGTTTCACACCCGCCTGCTTCAGCACATCCGCCAGGCGCACACCCGTCCAGCGGGCGTTGCCCACGGCGCCGTAGCGCCACTGCATACCCGTGACGCCCGGTTCGTAGAAGCTACGGCCATTGCCGGCGCATTCGAGCACGGCGACTTGTTCCACGCGCGGAAGCTTTTCGATCTGCGACATATCGAGGGTGATCTCGCGCTCCACCAGACCATCCACCCGCAAGCGCCACTGGTCCAACTCGACATTCGGCTTGTAGATGTGGGTGCGTACGAAGAAACGCTCGGCGGGGGTCAGCCACTTGTCGAAACCGGAAAGCGGCATTTCGAAATCTTCCGGGTTGGCTGAGCGGACCAGCAGGCCCTCGCCGGGCTGCTCATCGCCGCGGAGTGCCAGGCCCGGAACCAGGGAAAGAAGATAGAAGAACCTTCTGCGCGTCAGATTCATCGATCTAGTCTATCAACTTGTGGCGCAAGCTTTAGCTGAGCTTTAGATTGGCCCGCAGATGCTCCACGAACGTTCCATGCTCCTCCGAAGCCAGGCCCGCGTTAAGTGCGGCCAACATCTTCGCGCCATCATCTGCCCAGAATGCCGCCAGATCCAGCCACAATCCCGGAAAGACTTGCGATCGCACGATGCCTTCGGTCGGAACCGATTGCGCCGTGTAGGTGCCGTCCTCGAGCACTCGCCAGACTATGCGCGGTCCAAAGCGTTCGATGGTGATGTATTCCCGTACGCCGGCGTTCTGATAGAGCCTGAGCTTGGGACCAAAATCGATCTCAGTGGAGCTGAAGCTGATTTCAACCACCAGTTCGGGAGCTCCGGCGCCCATATTCCCGGCATTTCCGGATTGTCCTCCATGAGATGGTGAAATCCGAAGATAAGCGTCGGGCTGCGGTGCGTTCTCCAGCATCAGCCACGTGCTATTGCTGCCGGTCTGACATCCAGGGGTCGCCTGCGCATAGTAGCCGAGCCACAGGTGGACCATCGCATCAAGGTGCCCGTGTTCGAAGCTGACGGGTGAAGGCACGTATACCACTCCTTCAATAAGTTCGGCGTTCTTCAGCTCCGGGATCTCTTCCCAGCGGCGCAGGAATTCCTCCACCGTCAGCCGCTCGCCCGTCACTAATCCCGCCGTCGAAATCGTAGGAGGCATCATGCCGAAGTTACTCCTCTCCTAAGTGTACTCGCTCCGTACGCGCTTATCCCATCGCCACCACCGCCGCCGCCACCGGCTGCACCCCGACCGGAACCATAGTGAATAAGGGAGCAGGATCAGTACGCCGGCGCGGCTCCGCAAACGCCGCAATTCGGATCACCGCCATGTTCCCCGAGCGCTGGTTGAGCACCAGGGCATACCGGTTATCGGGCGTGATCAGAATACGCCGCGGATCCTGACCCACCACCAGTACTGCTACCAGCTTGCGCGTCTCGATATCCAGCACCGTCACGCTCCCCGTTTCGGGGTTCGCCACAAACAAATACTGCGGCGTCGCGCAGACCGCCATCCCGTCCGGCATGTGCCCCGCCAGAATCGTCTCGCCCACTTCGGTCTGGTATGGATATACGATCACCACTGCATCCATGCCGGGACCCGTCAGGAACATCTGGCCACCATCGGAATTGAAGCAGCAATTGGCAGGTTCCACCGGCAATGGCAGACGTACCGCGATCCGCCCGCTGGCCGCGTCGAAGATCAACAGGCATCGGTCCGCGCGGCTTCCCACCAGCACCTGCTGCCCGTCGCCCTGAAATCGCACCAGCGAGGGTTCGCACTCCGCGTCGATCAGGTGCTCGACTCTTCCCGTCCCGAGCCGCACCAACGCCAGTTGCCGGCTCGCGCCGAAGCAGACCGCCGCGCGGCCATCGCCGGTAAGATCGAAGTCCGTAGCCGCGCCGGGCAGCTTGACCTCCTCGGCCGCCCGCAAACGCGCGAGTTCCAGCCGTGCCAATGCGCGCGCTTCCAGCACCCACAACGATTTTCCGTCCGCCGACAGGCGCATACCCAACGCCGCGTTTTTCAGGCTGGTCTTGCGCACCGCCGTCAGTTTCGCGGCGTCAATCTCGCATACTGTGCCGCTTTCGGGTATCAGCACGTAGGCGCCCGGCCGCAGCGGATTTGCCAACACCGCACTCGGAGCGCCATCCAGCCCGATCTGCTTCGCCAAAACGAAGCTGTTCAGATCCACCGCTGCCACGGTGCGGCCGCCCGCGTTGGCCACAAACGCATAGCCCGGAAATCCGCGGCTCCTGCGGTGCGCGCAACCCGTCAGCGCGGCCATGCCCGCGAGCAGTGCGCGGCGGCTCAATGAGCGATCCAAGGGCACAAAATATGCTAGCATTTAAGTGGCTCGTTTTCGCGGCATTGAGCCGATGTCCTTCTGCCTAAAACCATACATCTTTAATGAATCTACGCTCTCTATTCAGTCTATTCTCATCGGACCTCGCCATTGACTTAGGCACCGCCAATACCTTGGTCTTCGCCAAGGGCAAAGGTATCGTCGTAAACGAACCCTCCATCGTCGCACTCAATAAAAATACGGGTGAAGTCGAAGCCGTGGGCAAGGAAGCCAAGGAGATGCTGGGCCGCACACCCGGCAACATCGTGGCCATCAAACCCATGAAAGACGGCGTCATCGCCGATTTCAAAGTCACTGAGCGCATGCTGAATTACTTCATTCAGAAAGCGCACGGCCGCAAGGTGCTGGTGCATCCGCGCATCGTTATCGGCGTGCCCAGCGAGATCACCCAAGTCGAGAAGCGCGCCGTAATGGACTCCGCCTATCGCGCCAAAGCCAGCGAGGTGCACCTGGTTGAGCAGGCTATGGTCGCCGCCATCGGCGCCGGCCTGCCGATTACCGAACCCTCCGGCAACATGGTGGTGGATATCGGCGGCGGCACCACCGACGTGGCGGTTATTTCACTCTCTGGCATCGTCTACTCGCGTTCGGTGCGCGTGGCCGGCAACGAGATGGACGACGCCGTCATGCAGTACCTCAAACGCAAGTACAATCTGCTGATCGGCGAGCGCACGGCGGAAGCCATAAAAATGGAAATCGGCTCCGCATTTCCGTTGGATAAGCCCTTGACCATGGAGATCAAGGGACGCAACTTGATTGAGGGCGTGCCCAAAACACTCACAATCGACGACAGCGAAATTCGGGAAGCGCTGGGTGAGTGCGTGGCCACCATCGTCAACGCCATTCGCGTCGCCCTTGAACGTACGCCGCCCGAATTGAGCGCCGATATCAGCGACCGAGGCATCGTGCTCACCGGCGGCGGCGGACTGCTGAAGAATCTCGACAAGCGCATTCGGGAGGAGACCGGACTGCCGGTTTCCATCGCCGACGACCCGCTGGCCTCTGTGGTGCTAGGCACCGGCAGAATGCTTAGCGATTTCAGACTGCTGAGGAAGATATCGATCGATTAGGGCCTCCATTCGAAGCTCCGGCCCGGCGATGGCTCAGTCATGGAAACGCTGCTCAATCGCTACCGCAATATCACTATTTTGCTGCTGGTCATCTTTGCGCAACTGGTGCTCATCGCGGTGCAGGTGCGTAACGATCAGGACGTGCGCATGTTTCGCGTGTGGACGGTGACCGCCGTCACACCGTTGGCCAAGGTTCTTGAAACGGCCCGCGGCGGCGCCACCGGCGTATTCGGCAACTATATTCTGATGCACGATGCGCGCGAGGATAACCGCCGCCTGCAGGCTGAAGTCGACCGCCTGAAAATGGAGAACCGGTTTCTCAAGACGGAGATCTCGACCGCCGACCGCGCGAAAGCCCTGATCGCTTTTCAGCAACACACGCCATCCAAAACTCTGGCCGCACGCGTGATCGCCGCCGCCGCGGGCGTCAATTCCAAAGTGGTTTTCATCGATCGCGGCTCCGTTGCCGGCGTCGAAAGGGGCATGGCCGTGGTCACGCCGGACGGCATCGTCGGCAAAGTGATCGCCGCCTACCCCACGGCCTCGGAGGTCATGTTAATCACCGATCCCGAGTTTGCCGCGGGCGTGGTCTCGCAAAAGAATCAGGTGGTGGGGACTCTCAAGGGCCAGGGCCAGAGTAACTGCAAAGTAGATTACGTGCCCAGCGAACAGAAAGTGGAAGTCGGCGAAGTCTTTTACACCTCGGGCGACGACCGCATTTTTCCGAAGGGCTTTCCCGTAGGCGTAGTGCGCTCTGTGCGGCCCAGTTCGCCCTACCAGGAGATCCTGGTGGAACCGGCCGGCCTGGCACGGGGCGTCGAGGCCGTATTGATCCTGTTGGAAGGCGTGCATCAGGCCATCCCCGAAGCGCCGCCGGCTAATGCTTCGGTGTATCTGGGTACGTCGCCTCCCAAGCCTGGCGGAGAGCAGGGAGCACCGCCCGAGGCCGCCGCCGGTACGGATGCCGACAAGCTCCTGCAAAAATATCGGCAGATCGGCGCCGCCGAAAACCATAAATTCGGCGAAGGCGCGCCGGGCACCAAGCCGCCGGACTTCAATATCAAACTGCCGCCGCCCGGCACGGCGCCTGCCGGTGACGCGGCCAAGCCCGCCAACGGACAGTTGCCCGCAAAGCCCGCTACCGCACCAGCCACGGCCAACCCTCCCGCCAAGCCGCAGCGTCAGGACCAATGACCGAATACGGCGACCGCTACCTGGCCGGGACCCAGCGCGACCAGGTCTCCCATTTCCGCGCGCGCGTCTTCCTGCTCGTACCCCTGGCCGCCATCCTTTTCCAGGTCTATGTGCCGCGCCTGGTCTCGCGCCTGGGATTTCTGGAGTATCTGGGCTACCTCGAACTGCCTCTGCTGGTCACCATCTACTTTGCCCTGATGCGCCGCAACCAGATCGCCGGATTGTTCATCGGCGCCTTCATCGGCCTGGCGCAGGACTCTCTCTCCATCAAGCAGCCCCTCGGTATGTACGGCATCGTCAAAACGCTCGTCGGGTACTTCGCCGCCTCGGTGGGCATGCGCATCGACGTGGAGCATTCCGTGATCCGGCTTCTGCTGACGTTCTTCTTTTACTTCTTTCACGAGTTCCTCTATTGGGTGCTGGCGCGCGGCCTGCTCGGCCGCCAGATCGGTTTCGATGTCCAGCGCACGCTCCTGTTCGGAGTGCTTAACGCAGTCGTCGGTGTGACGCTTTTTCATTTCCTGGACAAACTCCGCCAACCCGCCTGACCTCCCACGCCGCCAACTCTAGCGCGTCCGCCTGAGGGGCTAAAAAAAGTCCCCAGGCCGAGCGAAAGCCGCCGGTCTTGAGTTCCGTCCGTGGAACTTATCCCGATGCAATTCAGGATGTCTCCGGATTTCGTGAAGGTGTTCAAGATTCAGGCAGCCGAGCTTGCGGAGTTGACCGGAGCAGATGTAAATCATATAATTATCTGAGAAAAATATGATTGGAGGAATCATGATTGACGCCCGAGAAATTCACTCTTTGACCGACTTCTTGCGCAATCACAAGGCGCACGTTTCCCGGCTAAAGAAAACGCACGCGCCGGAAGTGTTGACGGTCAACGGCAAGGCGGAAATCGTCGTCCAGGACGCGGAGAGTTACCAGCGGATGATTGACCGCCTGCACCACATGGAAACCATTGCGGCCATTCAGGAAGGCATGGCGAGCGCCGAGCGAGACGAACTGAAGCCCGCCGCTCAGGTATTGGACGAGATGCGGGCCAGATATGGCCTATCGCGTTAGTCTTTCGGCTCGCGCGGAAGACGACGCCTACGCGGCCTTTGAACGTATCCGCGAGGCCGCACCGATGCACGCGGAGAAATGGCTGATACGCTTATTCGCGGTGATTGACACCCTCGGCCTGAACCCTGCCCGCTGCCCGGTCATACCCGAAGCGGAGGAGCTTGGCTTTTCCGCCCGTCACCTGCTCTACGGCAAGGGCCGAGGAGTCTGTCGCATCGTATTCGACATTCGGGAAGAGCAACGGCACGTTCGCGTCCTTCGCATCTGGCATAGCTCCCACGATGCCATCACCGCCGCCGACGTGGAGGACTAAGCCATGCCTGATTTCAGCGCCTACTACCGTGTATCCACCGCCCGCCAGGGAGCCAGCGGCTTGGGCTTGGAAGCGCAGCGCGCCGCCCTGCTTCGTCACATCGCCACCAGCCAGCTTGCCGCCGAACGCGAGCAGACTATAAGTGAATCCATGCTTACATGAAGAACCAGGGCAGGGACAATAATCCAACCGCGTTCCGTGCGGCGCTTGTTCGATGATACGATGTGACCTTAAATTCCCGCTTCTTTTTCCCGAGGTATGGCAAGCATCCGTGACATCGACCGCATCGTGTTCAAGGACGCCGCCGCGATTACCTTGGACAATTTCACCCTGGAAGAACAGGAACGCATTACGGCCCTGGCCTCCGACCTTCGAGAACTGCTCATTGCTGCGAAGCAGCGTGACCAACAACGATTTACGAAGCCCTGAGATGCCTGGTACAGCCAAGATCTCCTTCCTCCTTGTTGCCACCGTCAGCTTTGTTTTTGGCGCTATCGTCATGAAGTTGTGGACTGTGTGGGAATTTTAAAACTGCGACGAGTTGTGAGGCTCTTCTTTCTCAACAACACATCGCTAATCCCTTCAACCTCACTGGCGGCAAGTGCGCCATTATGGACGGCAGTAAGGGATACCGCGCCGAGGGACCGACCACGTTTCCCCCGGAGTCTGTTGTTGTGTGGCGTGGTCGTGCGGTTAAAGTTCTCGGCAGGAGCGGCAATGCGGTGGTCCGTGAAAGATTGTCCAGAGTGTACAGGAGCAACCTCCTGGATTACCTATGACGCTAAAGGCAACCCGGTG